>NZ_JAFKCZ010000011.1 GCF_017255185.1 Parahaliea mediterranea | reverse complement strand
AATTACCGTAGTCTTGTTCATGGTCTCCTCCTCATCCCGTGCAGATAGGATGTACATCTCTATCTTGGCGCATCGCGACGCCGTTGGAGAGGGGAGGAGACCATCTCATCGACCAAAAAGGTGCTCACGGCTTCAATGGCCGAATAAATTCGGCCCTACAACGGTGATGTTAGTGCCTTTCAGCTCTGGTCCATTTATTCGCGGCAGGGCAGGGCGCGGTGGAACTCCTCCCAGCGCTGTTGGAGGGTGGCGTAGTCCCGGGCGTTGTCGACGTCGATGGCGGTGCCGCCGATGGTGGTTTCCACGATGCCGGCGCGGGTTTTCAGTACGCTGGAGGCGATGGCCGAAACCTCGGCGCGGCTCACCCGTCGGCGGAAGAAATTCCACGCGCCGCGCCAGCCCAGGGCGTGGCCGGCTTCCGCCAGTTGCAGTAGCAGGTAGAGGTAGAGCGCCCGCCAGCCGATGCCTGGCTGGCGCAGCAGGTCCCGCGCGGCGCGCAGTATGTTCACCAGGTCGCGCTGGTAGCGGAATTCGTAGATGTCCTGGATATAGCCGCGGTTGTCGACCCGCAGGGGTTTGACCAGGTGCAGGTTGTTGAGGCGCAGGCTGCCGTCTGCCAGGTGGAGGTAGCGCATGTGGATGCCGGGGGCGGTATCGCTGGGGTAGTAGCGGGTTAGGTAGCGCTCCTCCGTCATGCCGATGCAGTAGTCCAGGCGTTCGAGGTCGCAGCGGTCCAGGAACTCCTCCAGCTCCCCGGAGGTGATCAAGGGGGTATCGGCGGCCAGGACCAGCACCGGGCGGTCGGGGTCCTCGGCCTGGTTGCGCTGCAGGTGGCAAAAGGCTGACCAGAAGTTCCGGTAGGCGGTCGCGCCCTGCTCGAGGATGTCCACGGGGTGGGCGAGGGTGAGGGGGGCCAGGCATGTCTCCAGTTCAGCCCTGGCGCCGACCACCACGATCCGCCGCACCCGCGGTACGGCGTCGAGGGCTTCCAGCACGTGTTGCAGCAGCGGTTTGCCGCCGAGCGGCAGCAGGGCCTTGGGGCCCTCGCCGATGGGGCGGGCCGCGCCCCCTTCACCGGCGAGGACAATGGCATCGAGTGAGCCCTTCACCCGTTGCCGCCCCGCGCCCTGTCAGTACCCGCTGAGGCGGTTGAGCCCGTTCAGCGCCGCGATGCGGTAGGCCTCCGCCATGGTGGGGTAGTTGAAAGTGGTGGTGATGAAGTAGCGCAGGGTGTTGCCCGCGCCTTCCTGCTTCATGATGGCCTGGCCGATGTGGATGATCTCGGTGGCCTCGGCGCCGAAGCAGTGGATGCCGAGAATGGCGAGGCTGTCGGGGCAGAACAGGATCTTCAGCATGCCCACGTCCTCGCCGGAGATTTGCCCCCGCGCGGTGTCCTTGAAGAAGGCCCTGCCCACTTCGTAGGGGATGCGCGCGTCGGTGAGCTCTTTTTCGGTCTTGCCCACCGAGCTGATCTCGGGAATGGTGTAGATGCCGGTGGGTACGTCGTCGACGTAGCGCACGGTTTCCTTGCCGCGGGACACCGCCGCCGCGGAGCGGCCCTGGTCGTAGGCGGCGCTGGCCAGGCTGGGCCAGCCGATCACGTCGCCCACCGCGTAGATGTTGGGGGTGGAGGTCTGGTATTGCTTGTTGACCTGTAGCTGGCCGCGCTGGTCCGCCTCCAGGCCCACCGCCGCGAGGTTCAGGCTGTCGGTGTTGCCGGTGCGGCCATTGCTCCACAGCAGGGCGTCGCCGCGCAGGTGCTTGCCGGACTTCAGGTGCAGGATGACGCCGTTTTCGGTGGCTTCCACGCGCTCGTATTCCTCGCGGTGGCGCACCATCACGCCCAGGTCGCGCAGGTGGTAGTTGAGGGCCACGGAGATTTCATCGTCGAGGAAGGCCAGCAGGTAGTCGAAGCTGTTGATCAGCTCCACCTTGACGCCCAGGCCGCTGAAGATGGAAGCGTATTCGCAGCCGATCACCCCGGCGCCGTAGATCAGGATCTTGCGCGGGGTGTGCTTGAGGTCGAGGATGGTGTCGCTGTCGTAGACCCGGGGGTGGCTGAAGTCCACGTCCGCCGGCTGGTAGGGGCGCGAGCCTGTGGCGATGACGATGTCCCGCCCGGTGACTTTTTCGATGATGCCGTCGCTTTGGCGCACCGCCAGGGTGTGTTCGTCCACGAAACAGGCCCGGCCGGTGTGCAGGTCGATACCGTTGCGGCCATAGAATTTGGCGCGCATCTCCACCTGCTTCTCGATCACCCCGCTGGCCACCGACAGGGCGGTGGGGTAGGGGATCTGGCGACTGTGGCCGATCTCGCGAAACAGGCGCCCGGTGTTGAAGCGCTTCAGTTGCTTGACCGCGTGGCGCAGGGCCTTGGAGGGAATGGTGCCGCGGTGGGTGCAGCCGCCGCCCACCATCGGGCGATCCTCGATCACCGCGGCGCGTTTGTTGTGCTTGGCGGCGTTCAGGGCGGCGCTCTCGCCCGAGGGGCCGCTGCCGATTACCAATACATCGTAATCGTAACTCGTCATGGGTGGGGGCCTGTGCCAGGGTCTTCGAAGCTGCGTATTGTAGTCGCGCCGGCGGGTCAGGTAAATTCGGGTCTCCCGAATCCAAAGGATTTACCATGTCCAGCCCCAGACTCATCATCGCCAATCGCAACTACTCCTCCTGGTCGCTGCGCGCCTGGCTCTGCCTGCGCAAGAGCGGCGTGGCCTTCGAGGAAGAGTTGCTGCCGCTGGATACGCCGGAGTTCGCGGCGCGCATCGGGGATCTCTCACCCTCGCGCACGGTGCCGGCCCTGTGGCACGACGGGCGCTGTATCTGGGATTCCCTGGCCATCTGCGAATACGTTAACGAGCAGTTCGCGGCTGGCGGATTGTGGCCCGCCGACCCCGGCAGTCGCGCCCTGGGGCGCGCCATGGTCGCCGAGATGCACAGCGGTTTCGGCCACCTGCGCGCGGCCATGCCGATGAATTTTCGCGCCCGCAATCGCGCCGTGCCGCAGACCGAGGGGCTGCGCGGGGATATCCGGCGCATGCTGGCCCTGTGGCAGGGCGCGCGGGAGGCGCACGCCGACGCCGGCCCCTGGCTGCTGGGCGAATTCAGTATCGCCGACGCCTTTTTCGCCCCGGTGGTGGTGCGTTTTGGCGGATACGGGGTGGCGCTGCCGCCGGGCCTGCTGGCGGGCTACGGCGATACCCTGCGCCGCGACCCCGACTTCCGGCACTGGCAGTCGCAGGCGGCGCGGGAGACCTGGGTGGTGGAGGCCGACGAGGCGGGACAAGAGTGCGATTCGTGAGCGAATTCCTGCTGTTGCCGATCAGTTTCCTGACGTCCTGCCTGGCCGGGGCCATCGGCATGGGCGGCGGCGTGCTGCTGATCGCGCTGATGCCGGGGCTGGTGCCGGCCGGCGCGATCATTCCCCTGCACGCGCTCACCCAGTTGGCGAGCAACTTTTCCCGGGCGGCCTTCGGCTGGCGCGCGATCGACTGGCGCCTGGTGCCGGCCATCGCCCTGGGAGGCATCGGCGGCACCTGGCTGGGAGCGGCGGTGTACGCGCAACTGAACCTGGATTGGCTGCCGGCGCTGATCGGGGCGCTGATCCTGCTGATCACCTGGCTGCCATTGCCCGCGCCGCGCGGCCGCGGGCAATGGACCCTGGTCCTGCTGGGTTTCTACCAGACCGGCCTGGGCATGGTCGCCGGCGCCACCGGCCCGCTGGGCGCGGCGGTGCTGGCCCGCTACAACACGCAGCGGGACTGGCTGGTGGTCAATACCGCCGTCTACATGAGCCTCAACCACCTGCTGCGCGCCGCGGCCTTCGGCCTGCTGGGCTTCAGCCTGTGGCAGTGGTGGCAGCTGCTGCTGGGGATGGTCGCGGCCAGCATCGCCGGCTCCTGGGTGGGCACGCGCCTGCGGGGCCTGCTGCCCCAGGCCAATTTCCTGTTCTGGTTTCGCCTGCTGGTGACCCTGCTGGCGCTGCGGATGATCGCCATGCCGCTGCTGGATGCCCCGCCGCTGTAGGGTCGAATTTAGTCGGCCGCCTTTGCGCGGCAGGCCGCTTGTTCAAATAGATTGTATGAAAAGTGGAGCGGGGGCGGCCGGATAGGGGGGGCCGGATAGGGGGGGCATCGACCTTTTTGGTCGAATGAATTCGACCCTACAGGGGGGGATACATGTGGGGCCGGGCTCAACCGGCCGCGGGTGTTTTGTGGGGCGGTTCGACCGTCGGCTGCGTAGGGTCGACTAGGTCTGGCGGGTGTCCTCGCGCCCCTCGCGCAGCGCTTCGTTGCGCTCCAGGCCGGCGTTCTGCCGGTCCAGCATGCCGATATCCAGCACCGGGGAGGCGTCGATGTGCTGCGCGTCCATCATCTGCGCGATGCGCTGCAGCGAGGAAATGATCATGGTTTGCTCCCACTCCTGCAGGTCGCCGAACTGGCGGGTGAACTGGGCCTGCAGGGGAATGGGGGCGCTCTTGAGCACTTCCATGGCGTTGTCGGTCAGGTGGGCGTGCACCTTGCGCTTGTCGGTCTTGGAGCGCTCGCGGTAGATCAGCTCGCGTTTCTCGAGCCGGTCGAGGATGGAGGTCACGGTAGCCTGGCTGAGACTGACGTCGGTGGCCAGTTCGCCGATGGTCACCTCGCCGCGGTCGCGGATGGTCTGCAGCAGCAGGATCTGCGGCGCGGTCAGGCCAGTGGTCTTGGCGAGGTGCTTGGAATGCAGGTCGGTGGCGCGAATTACGCGCCGCAGCGCGACCAGTACTTCTTCGATGCGGCCCAAGAGGGTTTCCTGTCCAGAGAAAATTAAACCGAGATTATACCCCGCGAGGTCGTTGTGACCTACGTCGTCCAGGGGGTCGCGGCTGTAGTCTTTCCGCTGAAGTCTATCGCTTTTGCTTTGCATGGCCCTTGTCACAGCAGTGAAATATATAGCGTACTAAATATAAAATACGCCCAAACCACAGCCATTCTCGCTGAATCTGGCGAAAAAGTGAACATATAATTCGAAATCAGGGGTTAAAAAACCGTTTCGACCTCTATATAATATCGAACCCTAAATATTTGAGCCGAAAAATTTTGGAGTGAAAGCATGAGTGCCGACATCACATTGCGGGTTCCCACCAAGGAGGACGGCAATGCGGTTCACAAGCTGATCGGGCGCTGCCCGCCGCTGGACACGAATTCCATGTACTGCAACCTGCTGCAGTGCGCGCATTTCGCCGAGACCTCGGTGGCCGCGCTGATGGATGGCGAGCTGGTGGGCTTCGTGTCCGGCTACATCGTGCCCGGGCGCGAGGACACCCTTTTCATCTGGCAGGTGGCGGTGGGCGAGCAGGCCCGGGGCCAGGGGCTGGCGGGCAAGATGCTGGCGGCCATCGTCGACCGCGAGCAGTGCCGCTCCGTGCGCTTTATGGAAACCACGATCACCGAGGACAACGCCGCGTCCTGGGCGCTGTTCGGCCGCTTCGCGAAGCGGCGCGACGCCGAGCTGGGCAGCAGTGTGATGTTCGACGAACAGGCGCATTTCGGTGGCGAGCACGCCTCGGAAATGCTGGTTCGCATTGGCCCGTTCGCGGCCGGCGCGGAGGTCAGGGCGGCGAGCTGACCGGGCGCCGCCAGCACACGCATTTACAGTCATCCAAGCAGAGGAACTGCAATGAAAATTTTTGAAGAAGTCGAATCCGAAGTTCAAAGCTATGCCCGTACCTTCCCGCGCGTGTTCCATCGCGCCAAGGGCGAGTTCCTGTACGACGAGGACGGCAACGAGTACATCGATTTCCTGGCCGGCGCCGGCACCCTCAACTACGGCCACAACAACGCCGTGTTCAAGGAGAAGTTGCTGGAGTATATCCACGCCGACGGCATCACCCACGGCCTGGACCTGCACACCCGCGCCAAGGCGGAGTTCCTCGAGA
This sequence comes from Parahaliea mediterranea, assembly GCF_017255185.1. Lineage (GTDB taxonomy): Bacteria > Pseudomonadota > Gammaproteobacteria > Pseudomonadales > Halieaceae > JAFKCZ01. The sequence continues at coordinate 158,004 of NZ_JAFKCZ010000011.1, read as the reverse complement.
CCTTCAACGAGAAGATCCTCAAGCCCCGCGGCATGGAATACATGATGCAGTTTACCGGCCCCACCGGCACCAACGCGGTGGAAGCCGCGCTGAAGCTGGCGCGCAGCGTCACCGGCCGCGAGAATGTGATTTCCTTTACCAACGGTTTCCACGGCGTGAGCCTGGGCTCGCTGGCCACCACCGGTAACTCCCACCACCGGGGCGCGGCCGGTGTCAGCATGGCCGGCAGCAGCCGCATGCCCTACGACGGCTATCTCGGCGAGGATATCGACACCACCGCCTACCTGGACAAGGTGCTCTGCGATTCCAGCAGCGGCATCGACCACCCCGCCGCGGTGATCGTGGAAACGGTGCAGGGGGAGGGCGGCATCAACGCGGCCAGCATCGACTGGCTGCGCAACCTGGAAACCGTGTGCCGCAAGCACAACGTGCTGCTGATCGTCGACGACATCCAGGCCGGCTGCGGCCGTACCGGCACCTTCTTCAGCTTCGAGGAGGCGGGCATCAAGCCGGATATCGTGACCCTGTCGAAATCCCTCGGCGGGTACGGGCTGCCCTTCGCCGTGGTGCTGATTCGCCCCGAGCTGGACCAGTGGAAGCCGGGCGAGCACAACGGCACTTTCCGCGGCAACAATTTCGCCTTCGTCACCGCCACCGCGGCCATCAATGAATTTTGGTCGGACGACAACTTCGCCCAGGGCGTGCGCGCCAAGGGCGACTACGTGGCCAAGCGCCTGGAGCAGATCGTCGAGAAATACGGCGAGGGCAATTTTTCCAGCTGCGGCCGCGGCATGTTCCGGGGCATCAATTGCGTCAATGGCGAGATCGCGGGCAAGATTACCCGCGCGGCCTTCCAGAAGGGCCTGATCATCGAAACCAGCGGCGCCGACGACCAGGTGGTCAAGTTCCTGTGCCCGCTGGTGATCAGCGACGTGAACCTCAAGCGGGGTATCGACATTGTGGAGCAGGCCATCGCGGAAGTGTGCGCCAAGGAGGACCACATCCCCGAAACCGTGGACTACTTCGACGACGACTACCAGATCGAAGCCGGCGACGAGGAGCACGAGAGCATGAAGCGCGCCAGCTGAGCGCACGGCCCAGGATCAATCCATACCCAACCCGGGCGCAGGGCGCCCCGGGCACCAAGCGATGAAGGAGATTGCAGGACATGATAGTCAGGAACCTTGAAGACGCCGCCAACTCGGGGCGCAAAATCGTCTCTCCCGACGGTAACTGGGACAGCGTGCGCATGCTGCTGAAAGACGACAATATGGGGTTTTCCTTCCACATCACCACTATCTACGAGGGCGCCGACTTCGGCATGCACTACCAGAACCACCTGGAATCGGTGTATTGCATGTCCGGCGAAGGCGAGGTGGAAACCGTGGCCGACGGCAAGAAATACCCGATCAAGGCCGGTACACTGTATATCCTCGACAAGCACGACAAGCACATTCTGCGGGCCTTCAAGGAAATGAAAATGGCCTGCGTATTCAACCCGCCCCTCCACGGCACGGAAGTGCACAACAAGGAAGGCGCCTACGAGCTGGATGCCGATTCGGTCACTGACTGAGTGGTCCGTGACGCGCCGTTGCCGGGGCGTTCAGCCCCGGCAACGCGCAATACAGTGGACCCAAACTCAACAGGACCAGGAGAAAACATGAAGTTTCACAGCGTGGAGAAAATCGGCGGCACGTCAATGAGTGACTACAGTGCCGTGCGGGACCATATCGTCTTTGCCCAGGCCGGTGAGGACACCATGTACCAGCGGGTGTTCGTGGTATCGGCCTACGGCGGCATTACCAACAAGCTGCTGGAAGACAAGAAAGATGGTTCGCCCGGCGTCTACGGTTTGTTCTCCGAGGGGTTCAAGGACGAGGGCTGGGCCGCGGCGCTCGAGGGCGTGCGCGCCATTATGTACGACAAGAACGCCACCCTGTTCGACGACGCCGACCAGTTGCGCGCGGCCAACGACTTCATCGGCGAGCGCCTCGACAACGCGCGCCAGTGCCTGGAAGACCTGCAAAGCCTGTGTCGTCACGGCCACTTCTCGGTGGAGGATCACCTCGCCACGGTGCGCGAAATGCTGGCCAGCGTGGGCGAGGCCCACAGCGCCTGGAACACCGCGCGCCTGTTGCAGCGCGATGGCGTCAATGCGGTCTTCGTCGATCTGACCGGCTGGAAATCCGCCGAGCATATCTCCCTCGACGAGCGCATCCTGCGCGCCTTTTCCGATATCGACCTCGGCAGGCAGATGCCCATCGTCACCGGCTACGCCCACAGCGAGGATGGCCTGATCAGCAGTTTTGACCGCGGTTACAGCGAGATGACCTTCAGTCGCCTGGCCGTGCTGACCGATGCGCGCGAGGCCATCATTCACAAGGAATTTCACCTCAGCACCGCCGACCCCGGCCTGGTGGGCGAGGGCAACGCGGTGCCGATTGGCCGCACCAACTACGACGTGGCCGACCAGCTGGCCAACCTGGGGATGGAGGCTATTCACCCCAAGGCCGCCAAGGGCCTGCGCCAGAACGGCATTCCCCTGCGGGTGAAGAACACCTTCGAGCCGGAGCACACCGGTACCTTGATCACCCGGGACTACGTCAGCGATACCGCCTGTGTGGAAATCATCGCCGGCTGCCGCGGCGTGTACGCGCTGGAAGTGTTCGACCAGGATATGGCGGGCAAGGTCAGTCAATACGACATTGACATCATCAAGACCATCCAGCGCTTCAAGGCCCACAACGTGGCCAAGGACATCAACGCCAACACGGTGACCAACTACCTGTCCACCAACCTGAAGACGGTGAAGCGTATCTGCAATGCGCTGGAGGAGCTGTTCCCGGAGGCGGAGATCCGCCAGCAAAAGGTGGCCATTGTCTCCGCCATTGGCAGCGACATGCAGGTGCCGGGCATACTGGCCAAGACCGTCAACGCCCTGAGCCAGCACGATATCAGCGTACTGGCGATCCACCAGTCCATGCGCCAGGTGGACATGCAGTTCGTGGTCAACGACGAGGATTACGAGAGCGCGATCCGCAGTCTGCACGCCGGCCTGGTGGAGCCCCACGACCACGGTCGCGCCGTGCGCCTGGCATCGGCCTGAGCGCCCGGCAATGGCGGAGCCGCTGGCGGTGATGAAGGGCCCGCACCAGAGTTTTCTGGTGCGGGACGTCGTTGCCCTCAAGCCCAATCACGCGCGAGTGCGCCAGCTGCGTGATAGCGGGGTCGAGCCGCGGGATTTCGGCTCGCGCATCTGGCGCTCCAGTTACCTGCTGATCGACTATTTGTCGCGGCAGTCCTTCCGGCGGAGCCATCACGCCCTGGAACTGGGTTGCGGCTGGGGCTTGCCGTCGCAATTCCTGCAAAAACAGTTCGGGATGCGGGTCACCGCCACCGACGCCGATGACAGCGTGCGCCAGTACCTGGAGCTGTTGAGCGAAGTCAACGGGACCGAAGTGGGGTTCCGGCAAAGCAGTTTCGAGCAGTTGTGCAACGCCGACCTGGACAGCGTGGACACCCTGGTGGGTGCCGACATCTGCTACCGGCCCGACAACGGCCGCGACCTGCTGGCGCTGGTAGAGCGCTTTCTTGCGGGGTCGGGCCGCGTTCGGCCGGGCCGCTCCCGGCCGGGCCGCCAGGTGATACTGGCCGACAGTGGCCGCGACAGCTTCTTCGAGCTGGCACGGCAACTCGGCCGGCGCTGGCCCTATCAGTTGCACAGCCTGTCACTGCGCCTGCCGGCGCCCGTGGCCGGCCACGTGCTGCACCTGGGAAGTTGTTGATGGTCCTGTCCTTCGTCGCCTTCCTGGCCGTATTCACCCTGATCGGTATTTCCTCGAGCCGGGTCAGCCGCGGCACCAGCGCCGATTACTATATCGCCAGCGGCAGCATCAAGCCCTGGCTGGTGGGGTTGTCGGCGGTGGCCACCAACAATAGCGGTTATATGTTCATCGGCGTCATCGGTTACACCTATGTCACCGGGCTGGCCACGATCTGGATGATGGTCGGCTGGATTGTCGGGGATTTCCTCGCCTCCACCTTCGTGCACGCGCGCCTGCGCGAGGCCACCGAGCGCAGCGGCGAGGTGAGTTACGCCGGCGTGTTGAGCGCCTGGCACGGGGGCGGCCAGCCGGGCCTGCAGCGCTTGATCGGCCTGCTGTCCCTGGTATTCCTGCTCGCCTATGCCAGCGCCCAGCTGGTGGCGGGCAGCAAGGCCCTGCACGTGTTGCTGGGCTGGCCGATCTGGGCCGGCGCGGTGATGGGGACGGTGCTGGTGACATTGTATTGCTTCGCCGGGGGGATTCGCGCCTCCATCTGGACCGATGCCGCCCAGTCCATCGTGATGATCGTGGCCATGGCGCTGCTGTTGCTGGTGGCGGTGGACAGCCTCGGCGGCATGGACAGCGCCCTGGCGCAGATGCGGGCCGTGGACGGCTTCATGGACCTGGTGCCCGCGGACATGGTGCTCCCCGGCGTCGCCGGCGCGGTGTTGTTCGCCCTCGGCTGGCTGTTCGCCGGGTTCTCGGTGATCGGCCAGCCCCACGTCATGGTGCGCTTCATGACCCTCAGTGACAGCGGGCTGATGGTCCGGGCCCGCGTCTGGTACTACCTCTGGTTCACCGCCTTCTACTGCCTGGCGACCGGTGTTGGCATGCTGTCGCGGATTTTCCTGGCGGAAACCGCGAGTTTCGACGCCGAGCTGGCGCTGCCCACCATGGCCCTGGAGTTGCTGCCCCCGGTGCTGGTGGGGCTGGTGCTGGCGGGGGTTTTCGCGGCCACCATGTCCACCGCGGATTCCCTGGTGTTGAGCTGCTCCGCGGCGCTGACCCACGACCTGGCGCCGCGGCGGATCAAGGACACGCGCACCATCAAGCTCGCCACTCTCGGCGTCTGCCTGGCGGCCCTGGGCTGGGCACTGCTCAACCAGCAGAGCGTTTTCAGCCTGGTGATCCTGGCCTGGTCGGGCCTGGCCAGCGCCTTCGCGCCCCTGTTGATCTTCCAGTGCCTGGGCCGGCGGCCGGGTACTGGTTTGTCCGTCGTCGCGGTTCTCACCGGGCTTGCGGTGGCTTTGCTGTGGCGCTACGCCGAACTACACAACGCCCTGTACGAGGGCCTTCCCGGTATAGTCTCCGGCCTGCTGGTACTGCAGTTTGGCGGCCTGCTGGAGGGCCTGGTGGGCCGCCGCCGATACGCCGCCTCGGACCCGCGCGGCTAAGTGGTGGCGGCGGGTGGCGCGGCGCGCGATACTGTGGCCCTTGAATGCGGCAACAGGAGTGCCCGATGATTGTTTCCCGAATTGCCCCGGCCGGCCTCGCCCTGACGCTGGCGGCCTGTGCCGGTGGCGACACCGCCCCGGTATCCAGCGCGGCCGCCGGGTCAGGGGCGGTCCCGGACACGCCCGCGAACCCGAAATATACCTATGAGTGCGAGGGTTACACTTTTACCGCCTTCTACCGGCCGGAGGAAATGACGCTGTGGTTGCGCGACGGCCAGCGGGTGTTGCCCCAGGTGCGCAGCGCCTCGGGCGCCCGGTACAGCGACGGCGAAGTGGAATTCTTCGGCAAGGGCGACAAGGGCATGCTGAGCATCGGCGATAGCCAATACCGCGATTGTGTCGTGCTTACCCGGCCCTGATCTGGCGGGCTGTTGCAAAAGCCCTGCCGGGCATGTGCAACACCCTGCTAGTGGTGGGCGTGCCCGCCCGCCGATGCCGCGAGCAGGTGGCCGCTGTGGCTGGCGGTGATGTACAGCGTCCAGGCCCCGGCGGCCATGAGCAGTGCCGCGATCAGCAGTTTCATTCCCCGCCGGCGCAGGAGTGATTGCAGCTGCCTGGCGCCGAGGCTGCCGGCCAGCATGGCGGGCAGGGTGCCCAGGCCGAAGCTGAACATCATCAGGCCCGATGCCAGGGGATCCTGGCGTGTGGCCGCCAGGGCCAGGGCGCTGTAGATCAGGCCGCAGGGCATCAGGCCCCAACACAGTCCCAGCAGTACGGCGTCGCGCGGCCTGCGCGGCGGCAGCCAGCGGCTCGCGAGCCCCTGTACCGGGCGCCACAGGCGCGCACCGAGTCGCTCCAGCCACGCCAGGCCGCGCCACCAGTCGGCGATGTACAGGCCCATGGCCAGCAGCAGGGTGCCGGCGAGGTAGCGCAGGAACAGGGTCCAGGCGGCGGTGTCGACAATGCCGGTGGCCAGTCCCGCCGCCGCGCCGAGCGCGGTGTAGCTGAGCAGGCGCCCGCCGTGGTAGGCGATCACCGTGCCCTTGCCGCTGGCGCCCAGGCCGAGCGCCGCGGCAATTCCCCCGCACATACCCAGGCAATGCCCGGCACCGGCCAGACCCACCGAGAAGGCGGCAAACAGTGTCGGGTCCATCAGCGGTGGGGCTCGTCAGGTTCGCGGTTGTCACCCTTGGTGTCGCCGGGCTCTTCGTCCATCAGCGCACGCCAGGCCTCTTTGTCCAGGTCGTCGTACTGCCCATTGTCGATTGCCCACAGCAACAGGCGGATGGCCACGGCGCAAAACACCAGGGCAATGGGAATTAACAGGTAGAGACTGGCCATCTATGTCGCGCTTGAACGAGTGAGTCGGAGCGAGTTTAGCACCACCAGCAGCGAGCTGGCGGACATGCCGATGGCGGCTGCCCAGGGCGGCACGTAGCCGAGGGCCGCCAGCGGGATCGCGCAGATATTGTAGGCCAGTGCCCAGGCCATGTTCTGCCACACGATACGGCGGCAGAGCCGGGCGGTGCGCCAGGCCAGCCCCATCGCGCCCAGGTCGCCGTGTTCGATGACGAAGTCCGCCTGCGCGCGGGCCAGGTCGGTGGCCTCGGCCACGGCGAAGGAGGCGTCCGCCCGGGCCAGCAGCGGGCCGTCGTTGAGGCCGTCGCCCACCGCCGCGACCACCTTGCCGCGGGCCTGCAGGGCCTCCAGTTGCTCCAGTTTCTGCTCCGGGGACAACCCACCGAGCGCCTCGGGAATACCCAGTTGCGCGCCGAGCTCGGCCACCCGTGCCGGCGTATCGCCGGACAGGATGCTGCTGCCCAGGCCGCCGGCTTGCAGTTCGGCCAGCAGCGGCGCGGCGTCCTCTCTTACCGGGTCGGTGAATCCAAACCAGGCCAGCGGCTGGGCCTCGCGAACCAGCGCCACCCAATACAGGGATTGCGGTGGGGCGGGCGGCAGGGTCGGCGCCAGCTCGCGGCAAAAGGCCGCGCTGCCCATGCGCCACTGCCGGCCCTGTTGGCGGCCGCTGACCCCGGCGCCGATGTGGTAGGTGAGTTCGTCGAAACCGCCGGCGGCGGCGACCTCGTCGAATACCCGCGCCACCGGGTGGCGGGAGGCGCGCTGCAGGGCGGCGCCCGCCGCGGCGAGACTCTCGGGGCGCTCATCGGCCAGTGGCGCGATCCGCGCCAGCGCGAGCTGGCCGCGGGTGAGGGAGCCGGTTTTGTCGAACACCACATGGTCGGCGCGGCCCAGGGCCTCCAGCGCGTTCTCGCCGTGCACCAGCACGCCCCGTCGGCGCAGGGCCGACGCGGCGCTGGTCAGCGCGGTCGGGGTGGCCAGCGCGAGGGCGCAGGGACAGCTGATCACCAGCACCGACAGGCTGATCCACAGGGCTTTCTCTGGTGCGATCTGGCTCCAGGCCAGCGCGGTGAGCGCGGTGGTCAGCAATACCCCCAGTACGAACCACCCGGATACCCGGTCGGCCAGCCGCCACAGCCGTGGTTTCTCGCCGCTGGCGCGTCCCACGGATTGCTGCAGTGCCGCCAGCCGGGTGGCGCTGAAAGGGCCGCTGGCGCTGACCTCAAGGCCGCCCTCGAGATTGAGGGTGCCGGCGAACACGCCGTCGCCGGGGCCGACCATCCGGGGTTGCTGCTCGCCGTTGAAGGTGTCCTCGCGCACCGAACTGCGGCCGCGGAGCACCGTGCCGTCCACCGGCAAGGTGGTGCCGGCCGGTACCAGTACCACGTCGCCACTTTGCAGGCCGATCCGCGGGCCGCTGACCCAGCCGTCGCCGCGGCGGTAGCGCACCGCCGTGGGCAGGTCGCTTTCCACGTCGTACCAGTTCAGCTGGAACCGTCGCCGCACGCGCTGTTCCAGGAAGCGGCCCAGTAGCAGGAAGAAAGTGAACATGACCACTGAGTCGAAATACACCTGGCCGCCGCCGCTGAACGTCGCCCAGCCGCTGGCCAGCCAGGCGAGACCGATGGCCAGCGCCACCGGCAAATCCATCACCAGCGCGCCGGCGCGCAGGTGCCGCCAGGCGTTCTCGAAAAAGGTGCGGGCCGAGAACAGCACCACAAAACTGGCGATGACCAGGCTGACCCAGCGCATCAGCGACTGGTGCTCGGCGGCGATGCCCTGCAGGTCGCCGGCGTGCAGGGCAATGGCGAACATGCCCACCTGCATCATGCCCAGGCCGGCCACCGCCAGGCGCCGCAGGTTGCGCCGGTAGTCGCGGTCCAGCAGTTCGCGCCGGGCCTGGGCCACGAAGGGCTGCGCCCGGTAGCCCAGCGCCTCGAGCCGCGCGAAGATCGACGATAGCGCCACGCGGTCGGGATCGAGTGCGATATCCAGGCGGCTGTGTTGCAGGTTGACGTTGGCGCTGGCCACCCCGTCGATTCGCTGCAGGGTGTGTTCGATCAGCCAGGTACAGGCCGCGCAGCTGACGCCGCCCAGCAGCAGGCGCGCGTGGCGCAGCCCCTGTTCGTCGGTGTCGGTAAAGGTCGCGGCGACCGCCGGGTCGTCGTAAACCCGCAGTTGCTCGTCCGCCGCGGGGGCTTCGGTCGGGCGCTCGCTGTAGCCGGTGCGGTGCTCGTAAAACGCCGCCATCCCGCTTTCGCTGATCATGCCCGCCACCGCCCGGCAGCCCGGACAGCACATGGCGCGTCGCACGCCGCCGATCACGATGCCGAAGTCAGCGCCGCGTGGCACCGCGTTCCCGCAGTGGAAGCAGTGGCGGTCGGCGCTCGTGGGCGCCGCGTCCAGCGGCGCCGCGGCGGCGATGTCAGGGCCGGCGGACATCGCTGAAGTTGGCGTCGCTCAGGGAGCCGTCCAGGCGCCAGCGGCTGTCGGGCCCGGCGTCGAGTACCCAATGCCAGCGCGGGGCGGGCGGGGCGGGCAGGCGCGCGCGGAAGCTGTCGCGGCTCGCGCGCTGCAGGGTGACCCTGATGTCGCGGTCCGATTCGATGGGGTGGGAGAGGTAGAGCGCGAGCTGTTGCGCGCGCACCGGTCCGCTGACCGTGACCAGGATATCGTCGCCGTCGACCCGCACCCGGGCGGCAATGCCGGCCCGCTCGGCGTAGTCGCGCTTCTCAAGCTGGCGGTTAATCGCCAGCCCGTCCTTGTAGTAGTCGTCGACCACGAGGTCGTCGGCGTCGCGGTGGGCGATATAGACGGTCCACAGGCTGGCGACCACCGCGCAGGCCGGCAGCGCCATCAGGAACCAGGGCCAGAACTGGCGATACCAGGGACGGGGTCCTTCACTTGCATGCATGTCGATCATTCAATGGGCATCATAAAGCGGGATTCGGCACTGGCCCTCTGCCGCGGATTGTCCGTGGCCTCGGCGTGAAATTCAATGGGCGTGCTGGGCTTGTTCAGTGCGCCGGGCGGCATGCGCAGGCGCAAGGACAGCTCGCGGACCTGGCCCGCGTCGAGGGTGTACTGGGTATTGCCGATGACCTCGACGCCGTCGAGCCCGCTGACGCTGATCCGGTAGGCGTGGACCCGCTCGGCCATGTTCGCCAGGTGCAGCGTATAGACGTTGTCGATGTCGCCGCGGGCGGTGGTGGTATACAGCTGGTTGCGGTCGCGGATCGCGTTCAGCTCCACCGGGATGCGGCTGAACAGGGTATAGGCGAATACGCCCACCATGGTGCACAGCACCAGGGCGTAGCCGATCATGCGCGGGCGCAGCCAGTGGGTGGTGCCGCCCTCCAGCTGGTGTTCGCTGGTGTAGCGGATTAGCCCCCGGGGGTATTCCATCTTGTCCATCACCGAGTCACAGGCGTCCACGCACAGGGCGCAACCGATGCATTCGTACTGGAGGCCGTCGCGGATGTCGATGCCGGTGGGGCAGACCTGCACGCAGAGCTCGCAATCGATGCAGTCCCCCAGGCCGAGAGCGCGGTGATCGGCGTCGCGCTTGCGCGAGCCGCGGGGTTCGCCCCGGCCCGGGTCGTAGGACACAATCAGGGTATCGCGGTCGAACATTACCGATTGGAAGCGGGCGTAGGGGCACATGTGGGTACACACCTGTTCGCGCATCCAGCCGGCGTTGATATACGTGGCGCAGGTAAAAAATACCGTCCACGAAGCCTGCCAGGGGCCGGCGGACAGGGTGAACAGCTCCGTCGCCAGTTCGCGTATCGGGTAGAAGTAGCCGACGAAGGTCATGCCGGTGGCGAAGGCGACAAACAGCCAGCCGCCGTGCTTGGCGGCTTTGCGCAGCGCCTTTTCCGCCGACCAGGGAGCCTTGTCCAGCTTCATGCGCTGGTTGCGGCTGCCCTCGGCCTTCTGCTCGATCCACATGAAGATACTGGTCCACACGGTTTGCGGGCAGGTGTAGCCGCACCACACGCGGCCGGCGAACACGGTGACCGCGAACAGGGCGAAGGCGGCGATGATCAGCAGGAAGGCCAGCAGCGGGAAATCCTGCGGCCAGAAGGTCAGCCCCAGGATATGGAATTTACGTGCAGGAAGGTCGAACAGTACCGCCGGACGGTCACCCCACTTCAGCCAGGGCAGGAGGAAGTAGCCCAGCAGAAGAGGCCAGCCGGTGTACAGCCGGATACGCTGGTAAAAACCCTCGATCTTGCGGGTATAAATCTTTTCACGTCGCTGGTAGAGGTCCATTTCCGCCACTTCGGCGGGAGCGGCCTCCTGGACGTCGATCAGGTCGGGGTCTCTCATGTTGGCATCCCATTACTACGGCAGGGAGGAGGCGCCTCCGGGGAGGGAGGCGCCGGATCAGTTTTTTCAGGGTTGCGCGCTGGCGGTGTTACGCAGGCCGTACACCCAGGCGGTCAGGATGTGGATCTTCTCGGGTCCGAGGGTGTCCTTGAAGGCGGGCATGACGCCGTTGCGGCCGGCGCGCACCGAGTGGGCGATCTCGCCCCGGCTGCCGCCGTAAAGCCAGATGCCGTTGGTGAGATTGGGCGCGCCCATTGCCGGGTTGCCCTTGCCCTCGGGACCGTGGCAGGCCACGCAGTAGGTCTTGAAATGTTGTTCGCCCGCCGCCGCCAGCTCCGCGTCCGGCTCGCGGTTGTTCAGCTGCAACACGTAGGCGGTCACTTCCTCCACGCCCTTGTCGCCCAGGGCGTTGCCCCAGGGAGGCATGGCCGCCTTGCGTCCGTTGACAATGGTCGTCTCGATGGTGGCCGGTTCGCCGCCGTAGATCCAGTCGTTGTCGGTGAGGTTGGGGAAGCCGTAGCCGCCGCGGGCATCCGCGCCGTGGCACTGTGCGCAGTTGTTGCCGAACATGCGCATGCCCATGCGGCGCACCACCGGGTCGTCGGCGATTTCCTCGATGGGCATGGCCAGGTAGCGATCGTACATCGCCCGGTAGCGCGTCTCGGCCTCCGCCACCCGTTCGGCGTGCTGCCCGGTGGAGGTCCAGCCGAGCAGGCCGGCGAAGTTACCCATCCCCGGGTAGACGATGAGGTAGCCGATGCTCCAGACGATGGTGATGAGGAACATGTAGAACCACCAGGCCGGGAGCGGGTTGTCGTACTCCTGAATGCCGTCGTAGGAATGGCCGGTGGGGGTGTCTTCCTTTTTGGCGCCGGTTTTGCGGTTGCCCAGCAGCAACCAGGTGATGGCGATAATGGTGATTGAGGTCAGCACAATCACCCAGGCGCTCCAGAAACTAGTCATTCCTGACTTCCTCCCGCATGGTGCGTTGGTTCAGCTCCTCGTCGTCGAAGGGCAGGTGAGCCGCCTCGTCGAAGGTGGCGCGGCGCTTGCCGCTGTAGGCCCAGAAGCACAGGCCGATAAATGAGACCATCAGCAGCAGGGTGCTGAGGCCTCTCAGGTCATTGATATCCATGCTCAGCGCCTCATTTGCAGGAGTGTGCCCAGCTGCTGTAGGTAGGCCACAAGGGCGTCCACCTCGGCCTTGCCCGCCACCGCGTCGGCGGCGCCAGCGATATCGTCGTCGGTGTAGGGCACGCCGACCGCGCGCAGGGAGGTCATCTTGTCGCCGGTCTTCTCGCCGTCGAGCGTGTTTTCGAACAGCCAGGGGTAGGCCGGCATGTTCGATTCCGGCACCACGTCGCGGGGATTGAACAGGTGGGCTCGGTGCCAGTCGTCGCTATAGCGGCCGCCCACCCGGGCCAGGTCCGGCCCGGTGCGCTTGGAACCCCACAGGAAGGGGTGGTCGTAGACGAATTCCCCGGCCACCGAATAGTGTCCGTAGCGCTCGGTCTCGGCCCGCAGAGGGCGAATCATCTGTGAGTGGCAGTTGTTGCAGCCCTCGCGGATATAGATGTCGCGACCTTCCAGCGCCAGCGCCGGGAGGGGCTTGAGTCCCTCGACCGGCTCCTTGACCTGTTTGCCGAAAATGAGTGGCACCAGCTCCACCAGCGTACCGAAGCTGATGGCGACGATGGTCAGTACAATCATCAGGCTGACGTTGCGTTCGATTTTGTCGTGTTTGCTCAGGGCCATCTGTGTTCGCTCCTCAGGCCGCGCCGCTAGTAACGGGAACCGCGTCATCCGCCGGATTTTCCCGGCGCGCGGTCATGTAGACGTTGTAGGCCATGATTAGCATGCCTCCGAAGAAAATGGCGCCGCCGATCAGGCGCACCAGGTAGCCCGCGTGGCTGGCCTCCACCGATTCGGCGAAGGTGTAGGTCAGGGTGCCGTCCTGGTTGTAGGCGCGCCACATCAGGCCCTGCAGGATGCCGTTGACCCACATGGAGGCGATGTACAGCACGGTGCCGATGGTGGACATCCAGAAGTGGACGTTGATCAGGTCCACGCTGTACATGCGCTCCTTGCCAAACAGGATCGGGATCAGGTGGTAGACACTGCCGATCGAGATCATCGCCACCCAGCCCAGGGCGCCGGAGTGTACGTGGCCGATGGTCCAGTCGGTGTAGTGCGACAGGGCGTTCACTGTCTTGATCGACATCATCGGCCCCTCGAAGGTGGACATGCCGTAGAAAGACAGGCTGACCACCAGGAAGCGCAGGATGGGGTCGGTGCGCAGTTTATGCCAGGCGCCGGACAGTGTCATCATGCCGTTGATCATGCCGCCCCAGGAGGGCGCGAGCAGGATGATCGACATCACCATGCCCAGGCTCTGTGCCCAGTCGGGCAGGGCGGTGTAGTGCAGGTGGTGGGGGCCGGCCCAGATGTAGACCGCGATCAGCGCCCAGAAGTGCACGATACTCAGGCGGTAGGAGTAGACCGGCCGCTCGGCCTGCTTGGGCACGAAGTAGTACATCATGCCCAGGAAGCCGGCGGTGAGGAAGAAGCCCACCGCGTTGTGCCCGTACCACCACTGCACCATGGCGTCGACGGTGCCGGCGTAGACCGGGTAGGACTTGGTGAGATCCACCGGCATCGCCAGGCTGTTGAGGATATGCAGCACCGCCACGGTGATAATGAAGCCGCCGTAGAACCAGTTGGCCACATAGATGTGGCTGACGGCGCGTTTGGCGATGGTGCCGAAGAACACCACCGCGTAGCTCACCCAGACCACGGCGATCAACACGTCGATCGGCCACTCGAGCTCGGCGTATTCCTTGGAGGTGGTGATACCCAGCGGCAGGGTGATCGCGGCCAGCACTATCACCGCCTGCCAGCCCCAGAAGGTGAAGGCCGCCAGCTTGTCGGATATCAGCCGTGCCTGGCAGGTGCGCTGCACCACGTAATAGGAGGTGGCAAACAGCGCGCTGCCGCCGAAGGCGAAGATCACGGCGTTGGTGTGCAGTGGCCGCAGCCGGCCGAAGCTGGTCCAGGGCAGGTCAAAGTTCAGCGCCGGCCACACCAACTGGGCGGCGATCAGCACGCCCACCAGCATGCCGACGATGCCCCAGGCCACGGTCATAATCGCAAACTGCCTTACCACCTTGTAGTTGTAGGTGGGATGGTCCAGTGCCGAGTTTAGTTCGCTCATCGTATGCATCCAGAGTCGTGCAGAATATAAAAGTCGTTGGTGTCCCGGCCGCGCCCTAGTCGGTGAACGCCGGCGCCGCGCCGAGGTCCCAGAGGAAAACCGACCCCACCATCAGGCAGATCAGGATCACCAGCGCGATCGCGATGACCGCGCTGGAAAACAGGAATCCTCTTTCCTCGGGAATGTTCATAATGATCGGAATGCCCAGGTACAACAGGTACACCGACCAGCTCACCGCGGCGACCCCGATCAGCAGGTCGAGCCACAGCAGGGGATAGACGCCCACCAGGCCGGCGATGAACAGCGGGGTCGCGGTCAGGCCCGCCACCACGATGCCCCGGGTGATGCTCGACTCCGCGCCGTAGGTGTGGGCCATCCAGTGAATGAAATAGCCGATTACCGCGACGCAGGCGATCATGCCCAGGTAGAACAGGATGCTGATCTGGCGGGCGCTCTCCACGGTCAGCTTGATCGCCTGTCCGTCGTCCCCCACGGTCCAGCCCACCCGGCTGGTGCCGAAGTACCAGGCCACTGCGGGCAGAATGGCCATTATACAGGGATAGAGTACCAGGGTATTGAAGGACGGGGTAGGCAGTGCCGCAATCTTGCGCCACTGGTCACTGGGCTTCACAAGCAGGCCGAAGGTGTGCTGGATCATATTATTGCTGTCTCCCAAGGGCAATGGTCAGGGGCCGCTAATGCTGCGCCACCCGTTACAAACGGCGGTTTTTGTGACGTGGATGCAGTACTCCCGGACTGCTTCCCCGGCCGGCCACCGCTGGCGGCGGGATGCGGGCGCAAAGGCCCCGCAACCTGTGTGGCAATTGTAGCTGAATTTGTTAACCATTCAATTACAAGCAGTGTGTCCAGCGAGGGAGGCCATGCTACCCGTTTTGGCGCGCGCCGATGCTGATCTGTGTCAAAGCTTGGCTATACAGCGGTGAAAACCGCGGCGGTTCAACCGAGGGAGGCGACGCTCTTCAGGACCAGGCGCACCAGCTCCGCCTGCCGCGAAACGCCGGTCTTGGCGAAAATCGACTTGAGCTGGGCGCGGGCGGTGTGCTGGGAAATATTCTGGGCCTCGGACACTTCCGAAAGGCTGAGCCCGCGCGACAGCAGGATGGCCAGGTTGGCCTCGGCCGGGGTGAGGCCAAACAGGTCGCCGAGGGTTTGCTGGGAGGCGGTTTCCCGGAGGTCGGGGTCGGAGATAAAGACGGCGGCACAGGGGGTGGCCTGGCCCTCGCCCCATTCCGCCGCGGGGATCGGCCGGATAACCAGGCCCAGGTCGGAGCGGTCGCCCTGGCGCGGGATGCGCAGCGCCCTCACCACGGTCGCCTCGCCGCGCTGCTGGGCGCGGATAATCGTGGACAGGGCGTCCTGCAACTCGCGGTTCTGGTCGCGTCCGCCCATGTGCAGGTGCTGGTCCCGCAGGCCGAGGCCGCTGCGCTCCTCGAGCAGGGCCTTGGCCAGGGCGTTGGTGTTCAGCACCCGACCCTGTTCATCGAGAATGATGGTCGCCACCGTCAGCTGGTCCACGGCGCCGGCGTAGAGGTCCCGCTCGGAGGTGGTGCGGCTCAGTCGAGCGTAGATCTGCGTGGCCCGCTGCAGGTGGGGGGCGAGGCGCTGCAGCAGGGCGCGGTCGCCCGGGCCGAAGCTGGCGTCCTGCCGGCCGCGGGAAAAGCGCAGGCGGGCCACCATGCCCCCGGGTTCGGCGGTGTCCACGCCCAGGATGCGAAACACGTTCACTGGCTGCAGGTAGTGCCGGTAGTAGTCGGAGGCCTCGAGTTCCCGGTCGTCGAGGATGTCCTGTAGCGTCACCACCTTGCCCAGCGGCAGGTTGATAAAGGGGTCCAGGGCGAAAAATTGCTCGCGGTAGGCCGTGACCTCCCAGTCGTTGGGGTCCGCCAGTCCGGTGGCGCCATCGCCCTCGTCGCGCAGGCTGTTGAGGATGACGCCGCGGTCGTCCTTGGCCGGCGGGCGCAGCACCAGCGAGGCCACCTGGGCGTCGAACAGCTCGCGCAGGCGCGGCAGGGCGCTCTGCCAGGGTCGCGGCTCGAGGGGGCCCTCGTAAATCAGGCCCAACAGGCGGTCGTAGTCGGTGTCGTTCAGCTGCGGCATCTGCTGGCTCCGGCCCCGGGGCTTACTTGTCGATGCTCGAGAGTTCCCGGGTGATCTCCTCCAGTGGCCGGGGGTGACCGATGCCCCAGCCCTGGAGGTAATCCACGCCGATCTCTTCCAGGCGGGCGATAATGCGGTCGTTCTCCACTGACTCGGCGATGGTTTCCTGGCCGAGGAAATGCGCCAGGTCGTTGATGGAGCGGGCCATGGTGAAATCGTTGCGGTTGTCGTCGATGCCGGTGATGAACGTGCCGTCAATCTTGACGTAGTCCACCGGCAGCTCCCGCAGGTAGTTGTGACTGGCCAGTCCGGTGCCGAAGTCGTCCAGGGAAAACTTGCAGCCGATATTGCGGAACGCGCGCACGAAGTCCGCCGCCTTGACCAGGTTGGTGATGGTCCCGGTTTCGGTGATCTCGAAACAGAGTCGGTTGGTGCCGACGCCGAACTCGGAAATCTGCTCGAACAGGTAATCCATGAAGCCGTCGTCGGTAATGCTGGTGCCGGACAGGTTGATCGACAGGCTGGGCACCACCTTCTGCGCGTCCATGAGCCGGCTGATCCAGCGGAAGGCCTCCTTGATCACCCAGCGGTCGACGGAGACCATGAAGCCGTGGCGTTCGGCGGCGGCAATGAACTTTTCCGGCGACCCGGTGGAGCCGTCTTTTTCACGCATTCCGAGCAGTAATTCGAAGTGACGGCTGGTTGGTTGAGAGCCATTCACCGCGGTCTGCACAATGGGCTGGGCGCGCAGCACGAAGCGCTCGGTGGCCAGGGCTTTCTCCAGGTCCTGGCGCGAACGCGTGTACTCGGCGCGGTGACGCTGGACGGCGGCGCTGGATTCCTCGAATTGCTCCACGCGGTTGCGGCCATTTTCCTTGGCCAGGTGCATGGCCTTTGCCGCATTCTCGATCACGGTGTCGACGTCGGGGCTGTATTCCATGATCGGCGCCACGCCGATGGATACCGTGAAGCTCACCATTTCGCCGTCTATATCCGCGCTGCTGTTCTCGATGTCGGCACGAATTTTTTCCGCGGTTTCAAGCGCGCGTTCCAGTGGCTGGTCCACCAGCAGGATGCCGAAGTCATCCTCTCCCAGCCGGGCGGAGGAAATCTTGCTGCCGTGCAGTTGGGACAGCAGTTTGGCGAACTCGGTCAGTACCTGGTCGCCGGTGACGTGGTCGTAGACATCGTTGACCAGGTTGAACTTGTCGATATTCAAATGCAGCACGGCGTGTTGGGATGCCTTTCTGTTGGCATGCCGCAGGGCCCGGCCTACCTGCTCGATAAAGGTGCCGCGGTTGATCAGCTTGGTGAGCTGGTCGTGGTTGCGGGAAAAACTGAGAGACTTTTGCACGTCTTCCAGCGTGCCGTACATGCTCTGGTCGACCAGCGACAGCTTCTCCGCGGGGGAGGGGGGTTTTGCCCCCCGGCTTAATTGCCGAGCCAGCTGTACCGAGTTCATGTCGGCGGTTTTCTGGCCGCGGTCGTTGACGAAGATATAGCGGTCGCGCTCGGGGCTGACCCAGGCCAGTTGCATGCGGCGCCGCTCGCCCTGCCGGTTGCGGTAGGTCAGCCAGGTGCCGGACTCTAGTTGTTCCACCCGATCCACCCAGCGCCGTAGTCGCTGGGTCTTGCCCAGGCGCTGGCGGAATTGCCGCGAGCCCTCTTGCTCGGCGTAGGCGCCATCGTCGAGCTCGACAGTGTCGACGGGCTTCTCGCCCGCCAGCACATCGCGCAACTCCTCGAATACCGCGGCCATCTCCGTGTTGGTGGGCAGCTCCGAAGAGATCAGCTGTTCCAGCATCTCGATAAAGGGCCCGGACTCGAGCCCACGCTGCATGGTCAGGTCCTCGGCGGACTCGCCGCGCTGCTCGGCCAGCCATTCCACCAGCAGGTCGAGGGTGCGCAGGTGTTCGTGCCAACTGCTGCTGTCCGGCCCCTCCTTGACGTGGGTGAGCACCAGGAGGTCGCGCCAGCCCTTGTCGATCAGCTCAAGCAGAACCCTGGGCACCCGCGGCGAGTCAAGGCGCTTGCGGATCGCGGCGTCCACCTGCTGCTTGGACTGGCGCAGGCGCTCTTGGCCTTCCTGGGTCTTGACCACCCGCTCCACGTTGCGGGCGTGGGCGCTGGCCTGTTGTGTCACCAGCTTGTCGATCTGTTCCAGGGCGCTGTCGAAAACGCCGCTGTCGCGGTCGTAGCTCTCGACAATGTTGTCGATGATTTCCCCCACGCGCTGCTCCAGCATGCGGTTGGGGAAATTGCCGGAAGCGGCCAGCTGCGACAGCTTGTCGACCACGCCGCGCGCGGCGTGTGACTCATCGAGGAAAAAGCGCGGCTCCAGCAGGGCCAGCTTGGCCAGCGGAACCTGCAGTTCGCCCAGCGCCGGGCGCATCTGCTGGCTGACATCAAGTTGCGACTTGATGGTGGAGAACAGGTTGTCCACCAGGTCGAGCTGGTTCATGCTGTCGGGGCTGAGTCCGGCGGTTCCCTGCAAGCCACTGATGCGTTCGGCGTTGGCGGACAGGTATTCCCGCAGCGAGCCGGCCTCGCCAATTTCGTGGCGCAGGTCGACATCGCGCTGCAGGCCGGCCAGGGCGTCGACCACATTCGCCGCTTCGGCCAGGGGGCCGGTCCTGCCATCGGCGACGGGCGCGCCCTCGGATTCGCGCTTGAAATTGAGGGCGTCGATCACCGACTGGTACAGCACCTCCGGGCTAAGCGAGGCGCTGATGCGATCGACCACATTGTCCACCACCTCCTGCATGGCGTCGTGCTGCGATGCGCCCCGCGCCGGGCTGTTTTCCGGGGTGCCGGGCTGCGGGGATTCCTGGCGTGGCCGGGACGGCCGCCAGGGCGTTTGCGAGGCGGCCCGCCGCTCCAGCAGGGACCCCTTGACGCGGATTTCCTCCTCCAGTCCCGGGTAGAGCCCGGCGTCCACCAGCACCTGGTTGAGCGGCTGGTAGAAGGCATCCAGCTCCATCAGGAAGTGGCGCACGAAGTAGTCGAAGATTCGCGGCAGGGCATTGTGACTGATGCCGCGGCCCTGCAGCGATTCCTGCAGCGAGTTGCACAGCTCGGTGACATGAATGGGCAGGCGCAATTTCAGCGGGTCGGCGTCGATCGCCGTTGCCAGCCGCACCGTGAGGTATTCGAGTACTTCCTCGTGCTGGTTCTTGCCCAGGTTGATCATGCGGTCAACCGCCAGGAAATCCTCGAATTCGTCCAGATCCACCAGGTCCAGCGACTCCGGGGCGACGTCCTGTTTTTCCCACTGGTAGGCCGGTTGACGCGCCGGGGTCAGGTCGCGAAAGCGCTGGGCGATCAGGTCGAGAAAGGCGCTGGCGATTTTGCCGTGGTGCAGCTTGAGCGATTTAACGGTGTCGTAGAGGTCGCCGGGCGACGAGCCCTGGCGACTGTTCCTGACCGACAGTTCGAACAGCTCGTTGGCCAGGTGTTCGAGGAAATACTCGAAACGGCTGGTCAGCTCCCGCATGCAGCGGCGCTCGAATTCCCGCAGCAGGGCGCGATTCTGCGCGGGTACCCGTGACGGGCGTGGCGCGGCGGTGGCGGATTGCGGCGCCGCATTCAGCGCGCGCTGGCAGCGGACGGCGATGTCCCCAGCGTCGCCATCCGCCAGCGCGAGCCGAAGGTCGTTGCCCTCGATGCCGGCGATCGTCACCGCGATATCGCTGATCGGGCCGCCGTCGTCGCTCAGGTTCTCAAACCGCAGTTGCGCGCCGGTGCCGAGCTGCAGGCTCAGTTTGGAATTGCCCTGGCCGCCCGCCAGGCGCACCCCGCGCAGCACCAGTTTGCCCGGCCCCTCCGGCTGTACGCGGCCGGAGAGCCTGATGGCGTTGGGCAGTTCTAGCACGGCGTTGTGGGCGGTCTTTATGGGGGTAGCTTCGGACATGCGTTACCTGATTATCTGGCCAGCGGGGGCCCCTGGCGCCGCGCGCGACACGGGGGGCCAGCCCTGGGCGCAGTATAGCGTGATATGGGGGGCGAACAACCGCGCGACTATTCCCCAGGCAGGGTAAAGGCGACGATGGCGTCGCCCGGTTCCGACCAGCCGTGACCGCCGGCGGCGACCACCACGAATTGCCTGCCGCCCTCGCGGGCGCGATAGCTCAGGGGTGTGGCGTTGGCGGTGAACGGAAGGTGGTGGCGCCACAACAGTTTGCCGCTGCGGCTGTCGAAGGCGTGAAAGTAGCCGTCGGTGGTGGCGCCGATAAAAGTGACGCCGCCGGCGGTGGTCAGGGGGCCGCCGGTATTGGGGCTGCCCGCCGCAAACCAAAAGGGCCACGGCGCTTGCCCGCGAGTGGTGCCCAGGGGGCGGCGCCAGAGGACCTCGCCGCTGCGCAGGTCGACCGCCGCCAGGCTGCCCCAGGGGCGCGGATTGCAGGGCGTGCCGAGGGGCGAGAGCAGCGGGAAGCGCTTGACGCCGTAGGGGGAGCCCGCCATCGGGTAGTATTCCAGCGGGTAGCCCGGGCCGAAGTTGCCCGCGTCGTACTCCGCGCGGGGAATCAGTTGCACCACCGATGCCAGGTGCATCTGGTTGACCAGCAGGATGCCCAGGTCGGGGTCGATGCTGATGCCGCCCCAGTTGATGCCGCCGGTGGTGGTGGGGTAGAGCACGCTGCCTTGCAGGCTGGGTGGGGTAAACATGCCCTCGTTGCGATACTTTGCCAATGCCTCCACGCAGGCCCGCCGGTCGAACCACAGGAAGCCGTCCATGTCGGCGGCCGACAGCCGCCCCGGCAGGTGAAGGGGGCGGGGGTGGGTCGGGAAGGGCTGGGTGGGGGAGAGCTGTTCGCCAGGTACGCCGCGTTGTGGCACCGGGCGCTCCTCAACCGGGTACAGGGGCGCGCCGGATTCCCGGTCCAGCAGGAATATGTGGCCCATTTTGGTGGCCTGGGCCACGCCCGGCCGGCCCGCGCCCACGCCGGGGAGCTGGAACAGGGTCGGCTGGGACGCCACGTCGTAGTCCCAGACATCGTGGTGCACGGTCTGGAAATGCCAGCGCAGCTCGCCGGTGGCGGCGTCGAGCGCGACGATCGACGAACCGAAGTGGTCGATGCCGTCGCGGTCGCCGCCGTAGATGTCCGGCGAGGGATTGCCCGTGGGTACGAAGACCAGGCCGCGTTCCGGGTCGCCGGCAATCGGCGCCCACACGTTGGGCGTGCCCAGGTGGTAGCGCTGGTCGCCGCGTTCGCTCCGGTGGCGTTGGCGATAGTCCTCGCTCACCGGCTCCCAGTCCCAGACCAGTTCGCCGCTGCGCACATCGTAGGCGCGCACCACGCCGCTGGGCACGTCCCGGCGCTCGTTGTCCGGTATCGAGGCGCCCACCACCGCGATATTGCCCTGGATGTAGGGGGGCGAGGTGGGGTAGTACTCCCCGGGTCTGGCGCCGGCGATCTGGGCTTTCAGCGATACTCTTCCGGTCGCGCCCGGGCCGGTCGCACCTGGGCCGGCCGCACCTGAGCCGGCCGCACCTGGGCCGGCCGCACCAAAATCCTCGCAGGGCCGCCCGCTGTCCGCGTCCAGGGCGATCAGCTCGGCGTCGCGGGTGCCGTAGAGGATGCGCTTCGCGCAGGCCGTCCCGGCTTCGGGGCTTTCCCAGTAGGCCACGCCGCGGCACACCGCGGGGTACATGCCGCTGCGTTTGTTCTCGACGCCGGGGTCGAATTGCCACAGCTCGGCCCCGCTTTCCGCGTCCAGGGCAAAGACCCGGCCGAAGGGCGTGCAATAGTAGAGCTTGCCCCCGGCCATCAGCGGGGTGACCTGGAGGGAAGTGAAAGCCCACTCGCCACTGCCGTCGGCGATGTCGCCGGAGCGGTGTACCCAGGCGACTTCCAGCCGGTCGACATTGGCGGGAGTGATGTCGGCCAGGGGTGAGTGCTGCCGCGCACCCTCGCCGCCGTAGGCGGTCCACTGCGCCACCGGCTGGCCCCCGGTTTTCGCCGCGGGGCCGTCGATGCCGACGCGGCAACCCGCGGCCAGCGCGCAGGCCAGCAGCAGGGTCAGCCCGCGGCCGGGTTTCACTGAGGCGCCTGGCTGTTGGCGGCGTCGAGGAAGGCGGGCTTTTCGCCGCCTCCGTGCACCGCGATGCTGGCGCCACTGATATAGGAGGCCATCGGCGAGGCCAGGAACAGGCAGGCGTCGCCAATATCCTCCGGTACCGCCATCCGGCCCAGGGGGATGGTTGCGCCCACCGCCGCAATGCCGGCCTCGTCGCCGTAGTGCAGGTGCGCTTGCTCGGTGCGCACCAGGCCGGCGATCACCGAGTTGACACGGACCTTGGGCGCCCACTCCACCGCCAGCGAGGTGCCCAGGTTGACCAGCCCGGCCTTGGCCGCGCCGTAGGCGGCGGTGCCGGGGGAGGGTCGGATGGTGCTGACGCTGGCGATATTGATGATGCTGCCGCCGCTCTCCTGTTGCTGCATCTGCCGGTTGGCCACCTGGCAGAAGTTGAGCGGGGCGATAAGATTCAGGCGCACAATGGCCTCGGAAAAGCGCGGCGAGGCCGTGGCGGCCTCGGCGAAGGGGGCGCCGCCGGCGTTGTTGACCAGTACGTCCAGCCGCCCGAAGCGGTCGACCGTGGCGGCGACACAGGCTTCCACCTGTTCGAAATCGCGGACGTCGCAGGCGGTGAAGGCGGCGCGGCGGCCGCCGACCTCGGGCAGGCTGTCCGGTTCGCTGCGGCCGCAGATCATGACCTCCGCGCCGGCGGCAAGAAAGCGACGGGTAATACCCAGCCCCACGCCCTTGCCACCACCGGTGACGAGGGCCACCTTGCCACTGAAATCCAGGCTTGGCTTCATCGCAGTTTAACTCCTTATAACAAGCGTTGGAGGCGTCTTGTGATTGGCGGGTGATTTCCATAAGATGCCTTGGCACTGCGCATCCTAACCGAATTCAGGGCGCTGGCAAGGCGTGCACGCGGGCACTGCGCCGGAAGTCCGTAACCCAGGCTGTCGCGGTTGCACAATCTGAACTTCCTTCCAGTCCCCCCAGCCTACAGGAACATATTATGACAGCGGAAAACCTACCGGTTCTGGCCATTCTCGGCGGCACGGGCGACCTCGGTACCGGCCTCGCGCGGCGCTGGGCCCAGGCCGGCTATCGGGTCATTATCGGCTCGCGCACCGCGGACAAGGCCGAGGCGGCGGTCGCCGACCTGCGCGAAGTGATGGCCGAGCGCGGGGTGGCGGAAGTGGCGGTGGAAGCCATGGAGAACCTGGCCGCGGCCGAGGCCGCGGACATCGTGACGCTCACCGTGCCCTTCGCCCACCAGACCGCCACGCTGGAGCTGGTGAAGCCCGCGCTGCAGGGCAAGATCCTGGTCGATGTCACGGTGCCGCTGGTGCCGCCGCGGGTGGCGCGGGTGCAGCTGCCCGCCGAGGGCAGTGCCGGGCAGATCGCGCAGGACTTGCTGGGCGAGGAGGTCGCCGTGGTTTCCGCCTTCCAGAACGTGGCCGCCCACCACCTGCAGGAAGGGCACGGGCTCAACTGCGACGTACTGGTTTGCGGCAACAAGAAAGACGCCCGCGCGGAGGTGATCAAGCTGGTGGAGGCGGCGGGTATGCGCGGTTTCCACGCCGGCATGATCAACAACGCCGCCGCCGCGGAGGCCCTGACTTCCGTGCTTATCACCATCAATAAACAGTACCAGTGCCACGCGGGTATCCGCATTACCGGCCTGGACGGGGATGAATGAACCGCGGCCTGCAGCTCATCGCGCTGCAGGACTTCCCGCTGGTGCAGCCGGGGGACGACCTGGCCGCGCTGATTCGGGACAGCCTGCGGCATAACCAGCTGGAACTCATCGAGGGCGATGTGCTGGTGGTGGCCCAGAAAGTGGTCTCCAAGGCCGAGAACCGCTATGTCGATCTCGGCGACATCGAGCCCAGTGAGCGGGCCTTGACCCTGGCCGGGCAGGCCGGGAAGGACCCGCGCCAGGTGGAATGTATCCTGCGCGAGGCGCGTGAGGTGCTGCGGGTGCGTCCCGGGGTGATCATCGTCGAACACCGCAACGGCTATGTCATGGCCAACGCCGGGATCGACAAGTCCAATATCGAACAGAACTCGGAGAGCCCGCGCCTGTTGCTGCTGCCGGAGGATGCCGACCGCTCCGCCGAGGCCTTGCGCAAGGCGCTCACCGACAGTCCCGGTTGTGCGCCGATGGTGATCGTCAACGACAGCGTGGGCCGGGCCTGGCGCAACGGTACCGTGGGCATGGCCATCGGCAGTGCCGGCCTGGAGCCGCTGTACAATCAAATTGGCGAGCGCGACCTGTTCGGCAACGTGCTCGAAGTGACGGAGGCGGCGGTGGCCGACGAGCTGGCCGCGGCCGCGTCGCTGGTGCAGGGCCAGGCCGACGAAGCCAGCCCGGTGGTGCTGGCCCGCGGCGCCCGGTTGCGGCCCGGTCTCGGCGGGGCGCGGGCCCTGCTGCGGGACCGCGCCATGGACATGTTCCGCTGATGGCCGGCGGCGCGCGGGTACTGGCCCTGACCGGCGGGGTGGGCGGCGCCAAGCTCGCCCTGGGGCTGGCGCGGGAACTGGGGCCGCGGGAGCTGTCACTGCTGGTCAATACCGCGGACGATTTCAAACACCTGGGGCTGCACATCAGCCCGGATATCGACACCCTGCTCTACACCCTGTCCGGCCGCAGCAGCCGCGAGCGGGGCTGGGGCCTGGAGGGCGAGACCTGGCAGGTGCGCGAAGCCCTCGAGAACCTGGGGGCCGAGACCTGGTTCCAGCTCGGCGACCGGGACCTCGCCACGCACCTGCTGCGCAGCGGCCGCCTGGCCGCCGGCGACTCGCTCACCGCGGTCACCCGCCTGCTCGGCCGGGCGATGGGCCTCGAGCCCGAGGTGCTGCCCATGTCGGACGACCCGGTGAGCACCGTGGTGCATACCGCCGAGGGCGACCTGCCGTTCCAGCACTACTTTGTGCGCCGGGCCTGCGAACCGGCGGTGAGCGGATTCAGTTTCGAGGGTATCGAGGGCGCGGCGCCCAACCCGGCCTTGCTCGAGCGTCTCGCCGCGGGCGAGATCGCGGCGGTGGTCATCTGCCCCTCCAACCCCTTTGTCAGCGTCGATCCGGTGCTGCAATTGCCGGGTCTGTGGCAGCGGATAGCGCAATTGTCGGTGCCGGTGATCGCCGTATCGCCCATCGTCGGCGGGCGCGCGATCAAGGGGCCGGCGGCAAAGATGCTGGCCGAGCTGGGCATGCCGGTTGACGCCGGCGCGGTGGCGCGCCACTACGCCGCGCGCTACCCGGGCCTGGTGGACACGTTCGTGATCGACAGCGCCGACGCGGCATTGGCGGACAGCATTGCTGAACTGGGGATGGCGGTGGCGGTGACCGGCACGCTGATGGAGAGCCTGGACGACAAACGCCGACTGGCGCGCTTTGTACTGGCGCGCGCGGGGCTTTGAGATGGTGACCCGGGCCCTGCTGCCGCTGAAGGACCTGGTCGCCGCCAAAACCCGGCTGGCGGGAATTCTGGCGCCCTCCGAGCGGCGCGCGCTGATGCAGGCCATGGCGGAGGATGTGCTGGCGGTGCTGGCGGAGCATCCGGGCATACAGCACATCACCCTGTTGTCCGACGATCCCGCCGCAACCCTGCTGGCACGGCGCTACGGCGCCGAACACTGTGCCGAGCGCTCCCTGGGCTGCCGCGGCCTCAATGCGGTGCTGGCCGCGGCCTGTGCGCGGGTGGCCGCCCCGGGGGAGGCCGCCACGGCAATGGCCGCCACCGGAGAGCGGGTCATGATCCTGCACGCCGACCTGCCCTGGCTGTCCGCCGCCGACCTGGACGCGGCGCTGGCGCAACAGGCTGCCGCCGGCGGGCTGCTGGTGGGGACCGACCGGGCGGGGCGGGGCACCAACCTGCTGCTGTTCGGGGCCGAAGGGACGCCCGACTTTCACTTTGGTGTCGATAGTTGTGCCAGGCATGTCGCCGCAGCGCGGCGGACTGGCCAGGCGGTGCGGGTTTTGCAACGATCGGGCATTGCCCGGGACGTGGATACCCCCGCGGATGTGGCGGAACTGTTGATGACCCCGGCAAACGACGGTTGCGAGGGCGCCCTGGGCGCGGCGACCCGGGCGGTGTTGGGGCAACCCGGATTGGCGCCGCGGCTGCGGCTGGCACTCGCCGGGCTGGAGAGCGACAACAACATGGGGGCTGGAAACAATCATGGGGCAGTGTCATGACTAACGCGCGCTTGCGGGGGGCCGCCCCGGGGGGGCGCGATGTGCTGGTGGCCGTGGGCGAGGCCTGGCGGGAGGGGCGAGCGCCCTCTGAAGAGCGCGCCCTGGCGCTGGCCGACTGCGACGATACCGCGGCGATGGCGGCCCTGGCCGGCGAATTGCGGGACCGGGGGCACCGCAACGTCATCACTTACTCGCGCAAGCTGTTCCTGCCCCTGACCCACCTGTGCCGCGATGTCTGCCACTACTGCACCTTCGCTCGCACCCCGAAGAAAGTCGACAGCCCCTATATGGCGATCGACGAGGTGCTGGAGCAGTGTCGCCGGGCCGAGGCCATGGGCTGCCAGGAAGCCCTGCTCACCCTCGGGGAAAAACCCGAGCTGCGCTACAGCGCCGCGCGCGAGGCCCTGGCCGACATGGGTTTTAGCACCACCCTGGAGTACGTGCGGGCGGTGGCCGCGGCCATCCTGCGCGAAACCAGCCTGCTGCCCCACATCAACGCCGGCTGCATGGACGCCGACGAGATTGCCGCCCTGCGCGAGGTCAGCGCCTCGATGGGCATCATGCTGGAGTCGGCTTCCGAACGCCTGTGTGAAAAGGGCATGCCCCACTACGGTTCGCCGGACAAACAGCCGGCGCGGCGCCTGGAGACCCTGGAGCTGGCGGGCCGGGCGGCGGTGCCCTTTACCTCGGGTATCCTGATCGGCATCGGCGAGACCCGGCGCGAGCGCATCGAGTCCCTGCTGGCCCTGCGACGGCTGCACCTGCGCCACGGCCACCTGCAGGAAGTCATCGTGCAGAACTTCCGTGCCAAGCCGGGCACGCTGATGGCGGCCGCCCCGGAACCCGACCTCGAGGACCTGCTGTGGACCATCGCCGCGGCGCGCCTGCTGTTCGGGCCGCAGATGAACATCCAGGCGCCGCCGAACCTCAGCCCGGGGGTGCTGCCGCAACTGGTGGCGGCGGGTATCAATGACTGGGGCGGGGTGTCGCCGCTGACCCCGGACTACGTCAATCCCGAGGCCCCCTGGCCGCACCTCGACCGCCTCGCCGCCGAGACCCGCGCCGCGGGCAAGTACCTGGAGCAGCGCCTGACCATCTACCCGGCCTACGCCTGCGAGGCGCCGCGCTGGCTGGACCCGGCCCTGCGCGGGCCGGTGCTGCGCCAGTCCGACAGCGGTGGGTTTGCCCGCCGCGACAATTGGGCCCCGGGGGAGGAAGCGCCGGTACCCGCCGAGGACGCGCGCCTGCTGGACAGGCAGCGCGAGTTGGGGCCCGTGTCCGCGGACCTGGGGCGCATTCTGTCCGCCTGTGACGCGGGCGAGCCCCTGGCGGAAGCGGATATCGCGCGCCTGTTCGAGGCCCGTGGCGACGAGTTCGGCCAGGTGGTGCGCGCCGCCGACCGGCTGCGCGAACAGCGCTGCGGCGACACCGTGAGCTATGTGGTCAACCGCAATATCAACTACACCAACGTGTGCTACTTCAAGTGCCAGTTCTGCGCCTTTTCCAAGGGCAAGCAGCACGAGGACCTGCGCGGCCGCCCCTACGACATCAGCGGCGAGGAAATCGCCCGCCGCTGCCGCGAGGCCTGGGAGCGCGGCGCCACCGAGGTGTGCATGCAGGGCGGCATTCACCCCGACTACAGCGGCCAGACCTACCTCGACATCCTGCACACGGTGCGCGCGGCCACCCCGGACATGCACATCCACGCGTTTTCGCCGCTGGAAGTGTGGCAGGGCGCCGCCACCCTGGGGCTGTCCCCGGAGGCCTTCCTGCGCCAGTTGCGGGCCGCCGGCCTGCACACCCTGCCGGGCACCGCGGCGGAAGTCCTGCACGACGAGGTGCGCGCG
This sequence comes from Parahaliea mediterranea, assembly GCF_017255185.1. GTDB lineage: Bacteria > Pseudomonadota > Gammaproteobacteria > Pseudomonadales > Halieaceae > JAFKCZ01. Next base: position 129,701 of record NZ_JAFKCZ010000011.1, on the reverse strand, counting down.
GTGCTGTGCCCGGACAAGCTCGATACGGCCCAGTGGCTCGAGGTCATGGCCGCCGCTCACCGGGTGGGTTTCAAGACCACCGCCACCGTGATGTACGGCCATATCGACCGCCCGCGTCACTGGGCCCGCCACCTGCTGGAAATTCGCCGCCTGCAGGAGCGCGGCGGGGGCTTTACCGAATTCGTACCGCTGCCTTTCGTGCACATGGAGGCGCCGATGTACCTGCGGGGCCAGGCGCGCCGGGGCCCCAGTTTCCGCGAGGCGGTGCTGATGCACGCGGTGGCCCGCCTGGTGTTCAACGGTTTGATCGACAATATCCAGACCTCCTGGGTGAAGATGGGCGCCGACGGCGTCGCCGCCTGCCTGGGTGCGGGGGCCAACGATCTCGGCGGCACCTTGATGAACGAGAGCATTACCCGGGCCGCGGGCTCCAGCCACGGCCAGGAGTGGTCGCCGCCGGTGATGGAGGCCCGCATTCGCGCCGTCGGGCGCCGGCCGCGGCAGCGCAACACGCTCTACGGCGAGGTCAGCGCGGAGCGTCGCGAGGCGGCGCGCAACGCCGGCGACCTGTTGGCGGTGGACAACGAGAGCGCCGGCAAGTGGCAGCGCGACAAGCGCCTGGCGGGGGAGGCCGGCAGCCTGGCAGCCGAGGCACCGGACTCCGGTAGGCCGGCCCCCGGTAGGCCGGACCCCGGTAGGCCGGCCCCTCTCGAGCAGGTCATACCGCTGGCGGCGTGCAACTGATGGTGGATTCGCAACGCGCGGTGCAGCTCGAAGCCTCCTGGCTGGCGCATCTGGGGAGCGAGTTCGAGCAGCCCTACATGCGCCAACTGGGCGACTTCCTGCGCCGGGAAAAGCGCGCCGGCAAGCGCGTTTTCCCCCCGGGGGACGAGATCTTCAGCGCCTTCGACCACACCCCGCTGGATAGGGTCAAGGTGGTGATCCTGGGGCAGGACCCCTACCACGGCGAGGGCCAGGCCCACGGGCTGTGCTTTTCGGTCCGCCCGGGGGTGGCGGTGCCGCCCTCGCTGAAAAACATCTACAAGGAAATTCACGCCGAACTCGGCTGCCCCATCCCCGACCACGGCTACCTGACGCGCTGGGCCGACCAGGGGGTACTGTTGCTCAACAGCGTGCTGTCGGTGGAGTGCGCCCGCGCCGCGTCCCACCAGGGCAAGGGCTGGGAGCAGTTCACCGATCGCGTCGTCGAATTGGTGAACCGCGAGCGCGAGGGCGTGGTGTTTCTGCTCTGGGGCAGCTACGCCCAGCGCAAGGGCGCGATGATCGACACCGCCCGGCACTGTGTGCTCAAGGCGCCCCATCCATCCCCATTGAGCGCCCACCGGGGCTTTTTCGGTTGCGGCCACTTCCGCGCCGCCAACGATTACCTCCAAAACCGCGGTGAGACCCCGGTGGACTGGTGCATCCCCCCGCAGCCCTGAGCGATGGCATCCGGCCATGCCGGTGATCTGAAAAGTCAGCCTCCCCTGTCGCTTTGCGTCATTGAGGGCCCGCGGTCGCTGCACGATACTGCCTGCATAATGTCTTAACAACGCGCAGGGGAGGGCGGCCATGTCGCCAGCGGATCCACTCACCCAGGACTTCGAACTGGGCTTTACCTACACGCGCTCCACCGGCCCGGTGGTCGGCCGCTTTCTCACCGGCCTGCGGGAGCGGCGCATCGAGGGCGTGCGCGCCAGCGACGGGCGGGTCATCGTGCCGCCCATGGAATACGATCCCGACACCGCCGCGGCGTTGGAGGACTTCGTCGAAGTCGGCCAGGAGGGCGAGTTGGTGAGCTGGTGCTGGGTGTCCGAACCCCGCGCGGCGCATCCCTTCGAGCGCCCCTTCGCCTGGGGCATGATCCGCCTCGACGGCGCCGACGTGCCGATGGTTCACTGCATCGCCGCCGACAGCGAGCAGGACCTGGTCACCGGCGCGCGGGTGCGGGCGAGCTGGGTCGACGAACCCCGGGGTCACATCAGCGACATTCGTTGTTTTGAACTGGTCGAGGGAGGCGCTTCATGAGCGACGACGCGGTTACCGGCATCGAGGCGCCGATCTACCTGCAGTACCAATTTACCGCCGGGCGCGCCCCGGCGCGTTTCCTGCAGCGATTGAAGGCCGGGCAGCTGACCGGGCAGCGCTGCCCCGGCTGCAGCCAGGTCTATATCCCGCCGCGCGGCGCCTGCCCGGCCTGCGGTATCGCCACCGAGGAAGAGGTGGTGCTGTCCGACAAGGCCACGGTGCAGTCCTTCACCATTGTCTACATCCCCATTCCGGGCAACCCCATCGAGCCCCCCTACATCGTGGCCAACCTGGTGCCCGACGGCGCCAATATCTCCTTCATTCACCTGTTGAGCGACTGTGTGAACGACGAGGTGCACATCGGCCAGCGGGTGCGGGCGGTGTGGAAAGACGCCAGCGAGTGGGATTACAGCATGGACAATATCCAGTATTTCAAGCCGATCGACGAGCCCGATGTGCCGGTGGCGCAGATCGGCAAGCTGCCGGTGAGCGGCTGGGGGGCGGGCGCATGAGGGATATCGCCGTCGTCGCCTACCACCAGTCGGATTGCCTGGCCAGCGCCGGCGCCAGCAATGAGGTGGAGCTGATCATGCCGGTGCTGCGGCAGGTGTTCGACCAGGTGGGCCTGCACAACGCCCAGGATGTCGATTTCGTCTGTTCCGGCAGCTGCGATTACCTCCAGGGCGCGGCCTTTGCCTTTGTCGCGGGGGTGGATGCCCTGGGCGCGGTGCCGCCGATCCGCGAGTCCCATGTGGAGATGGATGCCGCCTGGGCCCTGTATGAATCGATCCTCAAGATCCGCATGGGGCACGCAGACTCGGCGCTGATCTACGGTTTTGCCAAGTCCTCCCCGGGGGAGCTGCCGATCGTGCTGTCCCAGCAACTCGACCCCTACTACCTGGCGCCGCTGTGGGTGGACACCGTGTCGCTGGCCGCGCTGCAGGCCCGCCTGATGCTGGACAAGGGGGCGATCACCGAGGCGGACATGGCCGCGGTGGTGGCCCGCTCGCGCCGCAACGCCCTGGGCAACCCGCGGGCGCAGCTGGCCGGCGAGGTCTCGGTGGAGGAATTGCTGGCGGAGGAAACCTACGTGTCGCCGCTGCGGCGCCACGACTGCTGCCCGGTGTCCGACGGCGCGGCGGCGATGATCATCGCCACCGTGGAGCAGGCCGAGCGGTGGGGCAAGCCCTACGCGCGGATCACCGGCATCGACCACCGCATCGAGAGCCACAACCTGGGTTTGCGCGACCTCTGCGATTCGGTGTCGACGCGCCGGGCCGCGGCGGCCGCCGGGGTGGCCGATGGCGCGGTGGACGTGGCCGAGTTGTACGCGCCCTTCAGTCACCAGGAAATCATACTCAGCCGCGCCCTCGCGCTGGGTGAGTCCACCGCGATCAATCCCAGTGGCGGCGTGTTGGCGGGCAACCTGATGATGGCCTCCGGGCTGTCCCGGGTGGGCGAGGTGTTCCGGCGCATCGTCGAGGGCGAGGCGGGGCGGGGGGTGGCCCACGCCACCAGCGGGCCCTGCCTGCAACACAACCTGGTCGCGGTTCTGGAGGCAGCGTAATGGCACAACTGGCAGCGGTAATCGGTACCGGGCAGACCAAGTACAAAACCAAACGGGGCGATGTTTCCATCGCCGGCCTGCTGCGCGAGGCCGCGGTGGCGGCGCTGGAAGACGCGGGGCTGGGTTTCGACGACATCGACGCGGTGGTGATCGGCAAGGCGCCGGACATGTTCGAGGGCGTGGTGATGCCCGAGTGCTACCTGAGCGATGCCCTGGGCGCCAACGGCAAGCCCATGCTGCGGGTGCACACCGCGGGCTCGGTGGGGGGCTCCACCGCCCTGGTGGCGGCGTCCCACGTGCAGAGCGGGACTTTCCGCCGGGTGCTCACGGTGACCTTCGAGAAACAGTCGGAATCCAACGCCATGTGGGCCCTGTCCACGCCACAGCCCTTCTCGGTGCACCTCAACGCCGGGGCCGGGGGTTACTTCGCGCCGATCATCCGCGAGTACATGCGCCGTTCGAAGGCGCCCTACGACGTGGGTATCAAGGTGGCGGTCAAGGACCGCCTGCACGGCGCCCGCAATCCACTGGCCCACCTGCACAAGCCGGATATCACCATGGCCGAGGTGGAGGAGTCGATGATGTTGTGGGACCCGATCCGCCTGCTCGAGGCCTGTCCCTCCTCGGACGGCGCCTGCGCCATGGTGATCGCCGCGGAGGACGCGGTGGACAGCAGCGCCAAGCCCCCGGCCTGGATACGCGGCGGCGCCATGCGCTCGGAGCCCACCCTGTACGCCGGGCGGGACGAGGTCAATCCGCGGGCCGGGCGCGACTGCGCGGCGGACGTGTACCGGCAGGCGGGGATTAGCGACCCCCGTCGCCAGCTGAACTGTGCCGAAATCTACGTGCCCTTCAGCTGGTACGAGCCCATGTGGCTGGAAAACCTGGGCTTCGCCGAGGAGGGGCAGGGCTGGCGGCTGACCATGGACGGCGCCACCTCCCTCGACGAGGGCGGCGATATTCCCTGGAATCCCTCCGGCGGCGTGCTGTCCTCCAACCCCATCGGCGCCTCGGGCATGATTCGCTTCGCCGAGGCCGCGCGCCAGGTGCGCGGCGATGCCGGCGCGCACCAGGTGGCGGGGGCGAAGCTCGCCATGGGCCACGCCTATGGCGGCGGCGCGCAGTTCTTCGCCATGTGGATCGTGGGCGCCGACAAGCCCTGAATCGTCGTTTTCCGACACGGCGCCCGTCTGGACGGGGCGGGCCCGCCGGCCAGTATGTAGCAGTGAGCCAAGGATCGAACTATGAGCAGGCATTTCAACATCGCCGACCTGTACGAAATGGTCGCGGACAAGGTTCCCACCCGCGACGCGCTGGTCTGTGGCGACCAGCGCGCCACCTACATCCAGCTGGAACGCCGCGCCAATCAACTGGCCCACTACCTGGCGGCCAGGGGAGTGGGGGCGGGCGACCACGTCGGCCTCTACCTGTTCAACTGCAACGAGTACCTCGAGGGTATGCTGGCCTGTTTCAAGCTCCGCGCCGTGCCGATCAACGTCAACTACCGTTACGTGCGCGAGGAACTGGAGTACATCTTCAACAATGCCGACATGGTGGCCTGCATTTACCACCGCGAATTCGCGCCGCACATCGCCGAGGTTATCGAAGCCTCCCCGCTGCTGAAGACCCTGGTGTATGTTGACGACGACAGCGGCGCCGACCCGAACACGATCGGCAGCCAGGCCTATGAGTCGGCGCTGGCGAACCAGAGCGAGGCCCGGGACTTTCCCGAGCGCGCCGACGAGGACCTGTTCATCCTCTACACCGGCGGCACCACCGGCATGCCCAAGGGCGTCATGTGGCCGCACAAATCGGTGTTTTTCGCCGCCATGGGCGGCGGTGGCTGGTATCACCCCGACGGTGCCATCACCGAGCCGGAGCAGATTGCATCCCGGGTGGGTGATTTCTCGATTGTGGGCATGGCGCTGGCGCCTCTCATGCATGGCGCCTGCTGGTGGTACGCCTGTATCCAGTTGCTGGCGGGCAACACCGTGGTGCTGAATCCGGCTCACTCCCTGGTCGGCGAGGAGGTCTGGGACATCGCCGAGAAGGAGAAGGTCAACTCGGTGACTATCGTCGGGGACGCCATGGCAATACCCCTGCTCGAATCCCTGGACGCCAACCCGGGGCGTTGGGACCTCAGCCCGATCTTCAATATCGGCTCGGGTGGGGCGGTGTTTTCCGAGAGCAAGCAGGATGCCTTCAAGGCCTATTTCCCCAATGCCTTCATCACCAATTCCTTCGGTTCCTCCGAGAGCGGCAGCATGGGCCTCGATGGCGGCGGCAAGCGCGGCCAGGGGCTGGGCAATGTCCAGCGCAGCGACTTTATGTCGGTGCTGGTGGAGGAGGGTGGACAGTGGCGGCACGCGCGCCCGGGGGAGACGGGGGTCTTCTCGCGCAGCGGGTATATCCCCGTGGGCTACTACAACGATCCGGAAAAAACCGCGAAGACCTTTATCGATGTCGACGGCCAAACCTGGCTGTTGCTGGGCGACGAGGCGCGGCTGGAGGAGGACGACAGCATCACTGTTTACGGCCGCGGCTCCAATTGCATCAACTCCGGCGGCGAGAAAATCTACCCGGAAGAGGTGGAACAGGCGCTCAAGTCCCACCCGGCGGTGTTTGACTGCCTGGTGGTTGCCACCCCGGACGAGCGCCTCGGCAGCAAGGTGACCGCGGTGGTTGCCGCCCGTTCCGGCGCCGCGCTGAACCTGGCCTCGCTGCAAGCGGTGGCGCGGGAGCACATCGCCGGCTACAAAGTGCCCCGCGAACTGCACCTGGTAAGCGAGGTGCCGCGGGCGCCCAGCGGCAAGCCGCTCTATCCGCGAGCGCTGGAGCTGGCGCTGTCCGGGGAGCACCGGGCTTCGTGAGTAATTGCAGGATACAACGACGAGGAAGCGCGCGATGAAGGCACTGGATATCAGCACTGACAACTGCATTGTCGAGCAGGAGGGACACGTGCTGTTTGTCACCCTGAACCGGCCGGAAGCCAAGAACGCCTTTACCCCGGCCATGTTGCTGGGCATGTACCGCGCCTGGCGGCGGCTGGACGAGGACGAGGAGCTGTACTGCGCGATCCTCAGCGCCAACGGCGATACTTTTTGTGCGGGCATGGACCTCAAGGCGGGGCCCGACGGGCAGCGGGCCAACGACGAATTCCTGCAGGTGATGGCCGAGGTGCCCAACCTGCACTGGCAGGCCCTGCTGCGCGACGATCGCCCCTGCAAGCCGATTGTGCTCGCGGTGGAGGGCTTCGCCCTGGCCGGCGGCACCGAGATCCTGCAGGGCACCGATATCCGCATCGCCGCCGAGAACGCGGTGTTCGGGGTTACCGAGGTGGCCCGCGGCCTGTACCCGATGGGCGGGTCGACGGTGCGCCTGCGGCGGCAGATTCCCTACTGTATCGCCGCCGAGATGCTGCTGTGCGGCGAGCACATGAGCGCCCGGCGCGCCCTCGACTACGGCCTGATCAACCGGGTGGTGCCACCCGGCGAGGCCCTGGCCGCCGCCCGCGACGTGGCCCGCCGCATCTGCGACAACGGCCCGCTGGCGGTGCGGGCGGTAACCCGCTCCCTGCGCGAGCACCAGGAGTGCATGCCCGAGGACGCGGCGATGCTCGCCTCCGATGAACTGGCCGGCCCGGTGTTCGCCTCGGAGGACGCCAGGGAGGGGATGCGCGCGTTCAAGGAAAAGCGCCCCGCCCACTTCAGTGGCCGCTAGCGGCGGTGGCCGTTCGCTGGCACCGCCGCGGCGCGCCGCGCATAATGTGCCGCTGTGTACACCAAAGCCACCTGTTACAGAGAGCCCGATATGACTGACCTGGCCCGCGCCTTCAGCGCGGTGGCGGCCGAGCGCCGTTCCCTGCGCGCCTTCCTGCCCGACCCCGTGCCGCGCGAAATCCTGCACGCGGTATTCACCGACGCCGCCCGCGCGCCCAGCAACTGCAATACCCAGCCCTGGGTGGTGCACGTCGCTTCAGGGGCCGCGCTCGCGGCCCTGCGGGAAACCCTGCCGGCGAGGTTTGCCGCCGGCGAGTTTTCCATGGACTTTCCCTACGACGGTCAGTACGACGGTATCTACAAGGAACGCCAGTACGGCGCCGCCAAGGCGTTGTACGACGCCCATGACATTGCGCGGGAAGACAAGGCGCGGCGGCAGCAGGTGTTCATGCGCAACTTTACCTTTTTCGACGCGCCCCACGTGGCCTTTGTGTTCCTGCCGGAACCCTTTGGGCTGCGGGAAGCGGCGGACGTGGGCATGTTCGCCCAGACTCTGATGCTGTCGCTGACCGCACATGGCCTGGGCAGCTGCCCCCAGACCGCCCTCAGCTTTATGGCTGGGCCGGTGCGCGAACAGCTCGGTATCGACGACGCCAACAAGCTGTTGTTCGGCATCTCTTTTGGCTACCCCGACCCGGACGATGCCGCCAACCGCTGTCGCACCACGCGCGCAGTGCTGGACGAGGTGGTGACTTTTCACGACGGAATATGAAATGACCGACCGCCTGTTGCGCGAAAACCACGGGGGCGTGTTGCAACTGACCCTCAATCGCCCCGAGAAGAAAAACGCCATCGACAACCCGCTGTGGGTCGCTATTCGCGAGGCCTTCCGCGAGGCCGCCGAGGATGACGGGGTGCGCTGTGTGCTGCTGACCGGGGCGGGGGATAACTTCAGTGCCGGGGTGGACCTGTCGAGTTTTACCGATACCCATGGCGACGAAGAGCATCCCTTCGAGTCCGCTGCCCGCGCGGTGGCGGACTTCGACAAACCGCTGCTGGCCGCGGCACACGGTGTCGCGGTGGGCGGCGGCGCCACCGTGCTGTTTCACGCCGACATGGTCTACGCCGGCGACAGTCTGCGCCTGCGCCTGCCCTTTGCCGCCCTGGCCCTGCCGCCCGAGTGGGCGAGCAGTTACATGCTGCAGGCCAATATCGGCGCCCAGCGGGCCGCGGAACTGTTTTACACCGCGGACTGGATCGACGCCGCGCGCGCGGTGGAGCTGGGGGTCGCCCTGGAGCGGGTGCCCGATGAACAGTTGCTGGATAGGGCGCTGGCGCGGGCCGAGGCGATTGCCCGCTGGCCGGTGAGCGCCCTGCGCGAGATCAAGCGCTGCCTGCGCCTGCCCCACCGCGCCGCCATCGAGGCCGCGTTTGTCGTCGAGCGGGAGGCCATGTACCGCCAGGCGGGATCGGCGGATAACATCGAGGCGGTCACCGCCCTGCTGGAGAAGCGCGAACCGCGCTTCGGCCCTGCCAAGGGAAACTGAAAACAGCCTGAAAGCCCCTCGCTGGACTCCCCCGCGGCGGCGTGCCATGCTTCGTGCACTGTCGTTGTAGTCGACGTCAACGCGCAGGATACCGCGCGCATATAATCATAAGCATAAGGATCTACCATGGCCCAGTTCAATCCGGGCGCGGCCCCGCGCCTCTGCAGCCTGCTGTTGTGCTCCTCCCTGTTACTCGCCTGTTCGGACTCCTCCGACAAGGGCGGCAGCGTGACCCCGCCAGAGCCGCCGCCGACACCCGAACCGACGCCCAGCTACCAGGCGGACATTGTGTGGACGGAATACGGCATTCCGCACATCACCGCCGACGACTGGGGCGGTTTGGGCTACGGCTACGGCTATGCCTACGCCCAGGAAAACTATTGCGTGGCGATGAAGGAGTTCGTGCGCGCGGCGGGCGAGTCGGCGCGCTACCTGGGTGACGAGGGCAATCTCAACGAGGACTTCGTGTACAAGCTGTACAACGACGACGAGCGCATCCAGCGGATCTTCTTCGACACCGCGCCGGACTACGCCATCGAGATCGCGCAGGGCTACGCCGCCGGGATGAACCGCTACCTCGCCGAGACCGGGGTCGACAACCTGGCCGAGGGCGAGGAGGGCTGTCGCGGCGCCGAGTGGGTGCGCGACATCGAGGCCGCGGACGTGGCGCGGCTGATGCACAAGGCCGTGTTGCGCGGCAGCTCCGGGCCGCTGGCGAATTTCTCGACCGCGGTGCGGGCCCCCGAGAGCATGGCGCTCAACCTGGAGAACCCGGCGCCCCCCGAGGAATTGCTCGCGGCGATGGACAGGGACACGGTGGTGCGCGGCCTCAACATGCCGACCTCCGAGGTCATGGGCAGCAACGCCTACGCGGTGGGCGAGCAGGGGGCCCAGGGCAATTCCGGGCTGCTGCTCGGCAACCCGCACTTTCCCTGGCAGGGCAACCTGCGCTGGTTCATGTCGCACCAGACCATGGGCGATGACTACGACGTGATGGGAGCCACCCTGGCGGGCTTGCCCATCATCACCATCGGCTTCAACCGGAGCGTGGCCTGGAGCCACACCGTGAGCACCGGCGACCGCTTTACGTTCTATGAGCTGGAGCTGAATCCGGACAACGCCATGGAGTACCTCTACGACGGCGAGTTCCGCGAGATCGAGTCCCGCACCGTGTCCGCCGAGCGCCCGCGCGACGACGGCAGCGTGGAGACCGTGGAACACACTTTCTATCTGTCTCACTTCGGCCCCATTATCGATCTGGGGACCGTGTCGCCGGTACTGGCCGGCTGGCCCAACGCCGTCGGCACCCTGCTGACCTACCGCGACGCCAACCTCGACAACCTGCGCGGCATCGGCCAGTGGGTGGACATGGGCATGGCCGCCGACCTCGGCGAGTTCAAGCAGGCGCTGCGCTCACTCGGCATTCCCTGGGTGAACACCATCGCCGCCGACCGCTTCGGCGACGCTTTCTACGGCGATATCTCGGTGGTGCCCCATGTGAGCGTCAACCAGTACAACAATTGCATTCGCGGCACCCTGCAGACCCTGCTTACCGATTTCGGCTACCCCACCCTGGACGGCAGCGACGCCACCTGCGAGTGGGGTTCCGACCCGGACACCGCCGAGGGTATTTTCGGCTACGACAGCCTGCCCAAGCTGGAGACCCGCGAGTACGGCGCCAACGCCAACGACAGCTATTGGCTGGCCAACCCGGACAGGCTGTTGACCGGCTTCTCGCCGCTGATCGGCACCGAGGAAGTGGAGCAGAGCCTGCGCACCCGCCAGACCTTCGACCAGGCCGAGCGGCGCCTGGCGGGCACCGACGACCTGGGCGAGCCGGGTTTCAATATCGACAACCTGCGCACGCTGCTGTACCAGGCCACCAACTACACCGCGCAGTTGATCGCCGACGACGTGGTGGCCCTGTGCCAGGGCGTGGAGGACTGGTCGGCCTACGGCGAGGCCGGGGGCGAGGGTGTTGCGCTGGCCGCGGAGGCCTGTGACGTGCTCGCGGCCTGGGACCGGCGCTACCAGGTGGATAGCGTCGGCGGGCACATCTTTTACGAGTTCTGGCGTGACTTTGGCGGCACGCCCAACCGGTGGGCGGTGCCCTTCAACCCGGCCGACCCGGTGAATACCCCGCGGGAGCTCAATATCGCCGAGGCGGAGGTGGTGGATGCCGTGTTGCATTCACTGGTCATGGCCACCACGCGCCTGGCCGATGCCGGTATCCCCCTGGATCGCCCCTGGGGCGAGGTGCAGTACGACGAGAAAAACGGCGAGCGCTACGGCATCCACGGCGGCTCCGGCGGCTTTATGTTCAGCGCCATCTATTCGCCGCTGGTCGAGGGGGAGGGCTACTCGGACATCTTCACCGGCAACAGCTATATCCAGGCGGTGACCTGGGACGAGAGCGATTGCCCCGACGCCTACGCGGTACTCACTTACTCCCAGTCCACCGATCCGGCCTCCGACCACTACGCCGACGCCACGGCGCTGTACTCCCAATCGGGCTGGATCGACATGCCCTTCTGCGAGGCGGACCGGGACGCCCAGGAATTGCGGCGGCAGTCGATCGAGGAGTAGGGAAGTGTGAGTTCGTCCCGCCGGGGCCGGACGAACTCCGTTACCTTGAAATTGAAGTCCTACAGCGCATTGAAGTGCACTGGTGAACATTGGTCACGTCAATGGACACGGTGAAGTTGGTTTTATGCTGCGAACGGTTGTTGCGCCATTCGCGGCAGATGCAGGTGGCGGCCTCGCGCCTTGGTGATGGGCCTGCAGGTCGTGCCGCGGGTTTCGCTGTGAGCTTCGACGGAGACGATGCGCGGCGCGCCCCGCCAGGACAGTCGGGGAGCGCCGCGCTTGGTGAGTTGCCGATTAAAAAAGGCTGCCGGGAGAAGACGTCTGGGTTCTTAACACCAGGCCATTCGAGCCCGCGCTCGCTGCAAGCGAGTCGTCGGACGCCGCGCCACCGTTGCCACCCATCGCACCGCCGGCGGGGGCGCCGCTGTTGGTGCAGACGGTCGTTCCCGGCGCCCCTCCCGAGAGCAGGGCTGTTCCGCCCACGGCATTGGCATTGGGCGAGAGCAAGTGGATGACGCCGCCACCGCCGCCACCGCCGCCGCATTCGCCCGGGTCGCCGTCGGCGCCGTCCCCACCCGAAACGTCGATGGTGCCTGTATTGGTGATACCTGTCTCCGATGCGAAAATGAGGAAGCCGCCACCGCCACCGCCGCCGCCATCGTCACTGCCGCTGCCATCCCCCGGGGAGCCATTGCCGCCCGGGGCCAAAATGGTGCCGGCATTGACGAAAGAGCCCCCGGCGCGAATGACGAGAGAGCCGCCGCCGGCGCCTCCATCATTGTTCGGGCTGCCATTTCCTTGCGCGCCATTGCCGCCACCAAATGGCCCGGGGTCGAGGACATGGCGCAGCCGCGAAGCCGGGAAAGCCAGCCCCCCGCCTTTTTGGGCGGGTGTCATCGCGTTACCGGCAAGGGACGGAAAAGGGTCGGGATTACCCGCCCATCGTTCGCCCGGCATGCCTTCCAGCACCAGGATTGTGCCGTTATTGGTAAATGTCCCGGAACACCGGATCACTGTTCCGCTGGGTACGGTTAGAAGCACGCCGGGATCAATGGTCAGGTTTTCGAACTGGTAGTCTCCGTTGGTCGGCGCGACGCTGTTCCAGTTGGTGTCACTGCTAATGACTATCGAACCCGCGGTGCCGGCCCCAAAAGAAGAGGTAGACTCACCAGCAGGGCCCGTTGGGCCTGTTGGTCCCTGTGCGCCTGCAGGGCCTTGCGCGCCCGCTGGACCCTGTGCGCCGGCTGGGCCTTGAGCGCCCGCCGGACCCTGCGCACCCGGTGCACCCGGCGCGCCCGCCGGACCCTGTGCACCCGTTGGACCCGGAGCGCCCTGCGCACCGTCCAGGCCATCTGCTCCAGCCGGCCCTTGTGGTCCCGTTGGGCCAGTTGGACCAGCTGGACCCGTAGCGCCTTGCGGTACCGCGTCTATTGCATTCTTCAGAGCCTGGAAGTTGTCGTTGAATTTATCGGCGGATATGACATCCCCGTCCTGAAAGGTGTGGGGCACATTGGAGGCGGCACTCGCGGCAAAGCTGATCGCCATCGATAGCGGAATTACATATCGCATGAGAATGTCTCTTGGCTAGTTGGTTTTTTTGGTTGTTGGCTTCACTGCGTAGGCGCAGCCCCAGAGGGCGGTGGCCATAAGGGACAGCGCCCATAGCGGCATCGCCGGAACCGCTGTCGCGGGTACCGCCGCGCCGAATGTGGCATGCCCAAACGTTGCCAGGCCGAACACTGGCAGGCTTTGGGCTATCGCAAATCCAGAGGCTAAAGTCGCGGCAAGGACAAGGAGCTTGCGCAAGGTGGGATCCTCACAATCTAAGTGAGCATGGGACACTAGCACGGTGCGGAAATGGCGTAAATAAACCATTTGGATTTTTGTCGTATTGCGGGCTTTACATCACAATATGGCTGTCGGTGGCGGCGACTGCGATGCGGTTTGCGGCGCAAGGAGTTCTAGCAGGTTGTTGAACAACAACCTGCATCATTGGTTACGTGGCGATGGATTTTTAGCGGCCCTCTTTGCGGGCATGCGCCGCAAAGAGGGCCTGGGAAAGCCTTGCGAGGTTTTTCCAGGTCCACTAGGGCTGGATAAATTCAGTGACTTCCAGGTTGAAACCGGACAGGGCGTTGAAGTGTACCGGTGACGACATCAGGCGCATTTTGCCCACGCCGAGACGCTTGAGAATCTGGGCGCCGGTGCCGATCACCCGGTAGTTCTGGGTGCCGTCGGCGTGGGTGCCGCCGGTGATGCTTGGCGGTTCGGGGAACTGGCGTACCTCGGCGAGTTGCTGCTCGGCGCTGCTGGGCTGGCCAATCAGGATCACCGCGCCGACGCCTTCTTCCGCGACCTTCTGCATTGCCCCGCGATAGGACCAGCCGGGATCGCCATCGATGCGGGTGGCGAGGGTGTCCCGCAGGGTGTTGATGGTCTGGACCCGTACCAGGCAGTCCCGGCCTTCATCGATATCGCCGAGGGTCATGGCGTAGTGCACGGTGTCGTCCACCAGGTCGAGGAAGGTGTGGAGTTGGAACTCGCCGAACTCCGTGGACACGGCCTTGCTGTCGCACAGCTCCACCGATTGCTCGTGCAGGGCGCGGTACTCGATCAGGTCGGCGATGGTGCCCATGCGCAGGTTGTGTTTTTGCGCGAACTCTTCCAGCTGCGGACGGCGGGCCATGGTGCCGTCTTCGTTCATGATTTCCACGATCAGCGCCGCGGGCTCGTAACCGGCCATGCGCGCCAGGTCTACCCCGGCCTCGGTGTGGCCGGCGCGGCGCAGCACGCCGCCGGCCTTGGCCACCAGCGGGAAGATGTGGCCCGGTTGCACAATGTCCGCGGGGCCGGCGTTGGGCGCCACCGCCTGGCGCACGGTATGAGCGCGCTGTACCGAACTGATCCCCGGGCCCTTGCGCTCGGCGGCGTCGATGGACACGGTGAAGTTGGTCTCGTGCTGCGAACGGTTGTCGCGCACCATCAGCGGCAATTGCAGGCGCCGGGCCCGCTCCTCGGTGATGGGCATGCAGATCAGGCCGCAGGCCTCGCTGGAGAAGAAGGTGATCACTTCCGGCGTCACCGCCTCGGCGGCGATGATCAGGTCGCCCTCGTTCTCGCGGTCCTCGTCGTCCATGAGGATGACCATCTTGCCCGCGCGGATGTCGTCGAGGATATCGGGAATGCTGCTGAGTGCCATGAGCTGGTGCCGCCTTCAGTTATCAACCAAAAAGGGGTCAGAGCCCTTTTACCGGGAACCTGACCCCTGCTTTTACGCAGAAAAAGGGTTCTGACCCCTTTTTAGGGAACCTGACCCCTGCTTTTACGCAGAAAAAGGGTTCTGACCCCTTTTTATAGCAGCTCGATGGCTACCGCGGTGGCTTCGCCGCCGCCGATGCACAGGGCCGCGACGCCGCGCTGCTTGCCGTATTTCTGCAGGGCGTACATCAGGCTGACGATGATGCGCGAGCCGGTGGAGCCGATCGGGTGGCCCTGGGCGCAGGCGCCGCCGTGGATGTTGACCTTGTCGTGATCCAGGCCGAGCTCCTGCATGGCCAGCATGGTGACCATGGCGAAGGCCTCGTTGATCTCGAACAGGTCGACGTCGTCGCTGCTCCAGCCGGTTTTCTCGAACAGCTTGTTCATCGCGCCGATCGGGGCGATGGTGAATTCCGCAGGCTCCTGGCTGTGGCGCGCGTGAGCCACGATGCGGGCCATGGGCTTGAGGCCCCGGCGCTCGGCTTCGCTCTCGGCCATCAGCACCAGGGCGCTGCCGCCGTCGGAAATGGAGCTGGAGTTGGCGGCGGTAATGGTGCCTTCCTTGTCGAAGGCCGGGCGCAGGTTGGGGATCTTGTCCAGGGCTGCCTTGTGGGGCTGCTCGTCGTCCACCACCACGGTCTCGCCCTTGCGGGTTTTCACCGTGACCGGAGCGGTTTCGGCTTTCAGGGAGCCGTCATCGATGGCGCGCTTGGCGCGGGTCAGGGACTCGATGGCGAAGGCGTCCATCTGCTCCCGGGTCAGGCCGCGCTCGTTGGCGGTCTGCTGGGCGAAGCTGCCCATGGCGCGGCCGGTGTAGGCGTCTTCCAGCCCGTCGAGGAACATGTGGTCGTAGATGGTCTTGTGGCCGGTGCGCAGGCCGCCGCGGGCGCCGGGCAGTACGTGGGGCGCGTTGGTCATGCTTTCCATGCCGCCGGTCACCACCACCTTGTTGGTGCCGGCGAGGATGCTGTCGTAGCCGAAGATGGTGGCCTGCATGCCGCTACCGCAGAGTTTGTTCAGGGTAACCGCGCCAGCGGACTTGGGGATGCCGGCGCCGATGGCCGCCTGGCGCGCCGGTCCCTGCTTGAGGCCGGCGGGCAGGACGCAGCCCATGAAGACCTCGTCGATATCGGCGGCATCGACGCCGCTGCGCGACAGGGCCTCGGCAATGGCGGTGGCGCCCAGTTCGGGGGCGGTGACTTCAGACAGGCTGCCCTGCAGGCCGCCCATCGGCGTGCGGGCGCCAGCGACGATGACTACTGCTTCATTGCTCATGGCTCGATTCCGGTCGTTGAGGTGGGTGTAGGGTGCGGCGCGGGGGCGCCCCACCGGGAAAATGGGCGGACATTTAGCCACAGAGCCCGATTGGGCACAAGCCGGGCCCCTGTGGGGGCGCGTTTATCTGGTCGCGCCGGTGGGTGTTGGTCGAATGAATTCGACCCTACAGGGGGGGCTTTGGACGTCATGTCGACTCGGCGTCCCGGGGGTCGAACAGCTTGCCCCGGGCGGCCTCCCGGTAGCGTATGGGGTTGACGCCGTGGTGCCGGCGGAACAGGCGGGAGAAGTAGCTCACGTCCTGCAGGCCCACCTGCCAGCTGATTTCGCTGACGCTGAGGTTGCTGCGCCGCAGCAGGTCCCGGGCGGTGCCCAGGCGCAGGTTGTTGAGGTATTGCTGGGGGCCGAGCCCGGTGGCCTCGCGAAATCGCCGGTTCAGGGTGCGCGGGCTGATGCCCAGCCGCCGGGCCAGCTCGCCGAGATTGCAGCCGTCGGTCAGCCGCTCCTGCAGGTACTGCTGGGCCTGTAGCACGGTCTCGTCGTGGTGCGCGTTGCCCGCGCCGCCCTGGTAGGCGGCGGCGCGGAAGGACTGGCGGATTTCCGGGGAAAACTGCTGCTCCACGGCCCGCGCGACGCGGGTGCCGAACCAGCCCTCGACGATGTGCACCATGAGGTCGGCGATGGAATTCACGCTGCCCACGCAGTAGAGGTTGTCGCTCTGGGTGATCAGGTGCCGGGTCTTGAGCTGGACTTTCGGATAGCGGCGCCTGAATTGCCTGAAGTAGTTCCAGTGCGTGGTGGCCGGCCGCCCGTCCAGCAGGCCGGTCTCCGCCAGCAGCGCGCTGGCGGTGCCCACCGTGCAGATGCGGGTGCCCCTGGCGGCGGCATCGGCGAGCAGCCCCAGCCACGGCCCCGCGGCGAGCAGGGTGGGGCGGGGGTTGCGCCAGATGGCGGGCAGCAGGATCAGGTCCGGCGGCGGTAGTTCCCGGTAGCGCACCGTGGGCTGCAACACGATGCCCGAGGCCAGGCTCATGGGGGCGGTGTCCGGCCCGGCAAGCAGGAAGCGCACCTGTGGCCGTCCGCGCTCGCTCACGCTGGCCAGCTGGCTCGCCGCCTGCAGGATTTCCATTGGCAGGGTGACGCTGGTGGCGAGGGCATCGGGGTAGAGCACGGCGACGGCGGTATACATGGCAATTGGCAATGAGGATTTCGTTTGTCCAAAATAACATAAACTGTGTCTGTAATCGCATAGCCGCGTGACAGGTGCTGGTCCTACACTGGGTCTTTGTATGACAGTGAGGTGACAGGCGGTAATGAGTGGTCAGCGCTTACCAGTGATCGTGGGTTTCGGCGGTATCAACGGCGCGGGGCGGGCCTCGGCCCACCACGCCTACCGGCGGATGGTGCAGGATGCCCTGCCGGCCGCCGAGCGGGAGCGCACATTCGCCGCCCTGGCCCGGCTGATGGGCCTGGAGGAGGCGAACGCCGAGCATATCCTCGCCCACACCCTGGTACGCCGGGTGGAACACAATCATTTCGATGTGGACAAGGTATTGTGGAACCGGCGTTTTCCCACCGAGAGTAACGGCCAGCCGGTAAGCTTCGATATCAAGCGCCAGTACCTGCCGGAGGAGATACCGCCGGAGTGGGAAGTGACACCCACCTCGGTGACCCACGTCAACGTGCGCATCCGCGGGCGCCAGGAATTCCTGCTGCCCACCACGCGGGAGTTCGAGGTGAAGGCCGCGGGCCAGCTGCCCACCGGCTTCGAACCCGGCAAGCTCTACCCCTCGCGCAACCATCCGCGGGGCCTGCAGATGATGGTCTACGCCGCCTCCGACGCCCTGGGCAGCCTGGGCCTGGACTGGGAGCAGGTGGCGGCGCGGGTCAGCGTGGACCAGGTCAGTGTCTACGCCGGCAGCGCCATGGGCCAGCTCGATGGGGCCGGCGCCGGCGGCATGTTGAAAGCCCGCTACAACGGCCAGCGGGTGACTTCCAAATTCTGTCCCCTGAGCCTGGCGGAAATGCCCGCCGACTTCGTCAACGCCTATGTACTGGGCAGCCTGGGTTCCACCGGCGCCTCGCTGGGGGCCTGCGCCTCCTTCCTCTACAACCTGCGCCTGGGGATCGACGACATCCGCAGCGGCCGGGCCCGCGTCGCTTTCGTTGGTTCCGCCGAGGCGCCGGTCAATCCCGAGGTGATGGAGGGTTACGCCGCCATGGGCGCCCTGGCCACCGACAAGGGCCTGCGGGAACTGGACGGGCTGGCCCCGGACCGCGAACCGGACCACCGGCGGGCCTGCCGGCCCTTCGCCGAGAACTGCGGTTTCACCATCGCGGAATCGGCGCAGATGGTGGTGTTGTTCGACGACGCGCTGGCGATGGAGCTCGGCGCCACCGTGTTCGGCGCCGCCACCGATGTGTTCGTCAACGCCGACGGCTACAAGAAGTCGATTTCCGGCCCCGGCGTGGGCAACTACATCACCATGGCCAAGGGTATGGCGGCGGTGCGCGCGATCATCGGCGAGCAGGCCCTGCGCCGCGGCGGCCTGGTCCAGGCCCACGGCACCGGCACGCCGCAGAACCGGGTCACCGAGTCGCGCATCCTCGATGAGACCGCGAAGGCTTTCGGCATCGAGCAGTGGCCGGTGGCGGCGCTGAAATGCTACCTGGGGCACTCCCTGGGCTCCGCCTCCGGCGACCAGGTCACCAGCACCCTGGGGATCTGGCGGCACGGCATCATCCCGGGGATCTCCACCATCGACGGCCTGGCCGACGACGTGCACCGGGACAACCTGGCCTTCAGTGCCAAACACCGGGAAATCGACCCGGCGCAACTGCACTACACCCTGGTGAACTCCAAGGGGTTTGGCGGCAACAACGCCACCGCGGCGCTGCTGGGCCCGGCGGTGACCCAACGCATGCTGGCGGCGCGCCACGGCGAGGCCGCGTGCAAGCGCTGGCAGGGCGCCAACGAGGCGGTGCGCGAGCGGCAGGCGGCCTACGACAGCGCGATGATCGCCGGCGAGGTGGCGCCGACCTACCGCTTCGACCACGGGGTGCTGGGTGACGACGACGTGCGCGTGAGCGATCGGGAGATGCAGGTGGGGCCGCACACCGTGGCGCTGGACCTGGACTCCCCCTATGGCGACATGCGTCTGGGCGATTGAACAGGGCGTCCACTAGAAGGCGCCCATAAAAAAGGGCGGCCATTGGCCGCCCTGGATGCCCGGAAGGAACTCCCCCCCTCAGAAGAAGTTGTAGGTTACCTCCACGCCGTACTGCTGGCCCTTGCTCAGCGGTGAGAACGTGCCGCCCAGCGGCACCGGGCCGAGCATGTCGGGCAGCTGGGTATCGCCGCCGTGTTTCACCGTGTCGAGCAGGTTGCGCCCGTAGAGCGAGAAGACCCAGTGGCCGCCGTTGGAGTAGAAGTCCAGGCCGGCATTGACGATGTCCTGCTCCAGGATGTAGCCGAAGTTGCTGTCGGTGTACGCCATTTCATCCCGGTAGGCATAGCTCAGGCGCGCCGTGGCGTAGCCCCAGTTGCCAATGGTCATGTCGTAGTTGAGGCCCACGCTGTAGGTCAGCTCGGGCGCGCGGGGCAGCTCCAGGTCCTTGTCGGCGCCGTTGACCTCGCCATCGTTGTTGAGGTCGAAGATGACCTTGTCGTAACTGGCGTCGATGTAGCCCAGCGTGGCCTGCAGCAGCAGGTTGTCGGTCAGGGTGAAGGTGCCGTCGATTTCCAGCCCCATGATGGTGGCATCGGCGGTGTTGTCGATGATCTGCGCCACCCCGGAATCCGGGTCGGAGCGGTTGACCTCGCGCTGCATGTCCTGGATGTCGTTATAGAAAACCGCGGCATTCAGGCGACCCCAGTCGTGGGTGGACTTGTAACCCACCTCAAAGCTGTCGACCTGCTCCTCGTCGAAGGGGCCGGGTGAAAAGGCCGGGTTGGTGTTGCGCAGGTTGTAGCCGCCGGAGCGGAAACCGCGGCTCCAGTGGGTGTATACCTGGGAGCGGTCGTCCAGGAAGTAGGCCAGGCCGATTTTCGGCGCAAAGGTGTTCCAGGTTTCGTCGTCCGCGAAGTCGATGGGGCAGGCGGGGCCCTCGACAAAGTTACAGCGCGTGTCGGTGCCGGTTATCGGGTTGGCGTACGCCGGCACGCCGGTGGCCAGGGTTGTCCCCAGGTCGAGCACGTTGGTGTTGACGTTGAGCGAGGCGATCCGGGCCGATTTTTCCTCGGAGGACCAGCGCGCGCCGGCGGTCAGCACCAGTTTGTCGGTCAGCTCGTAGTCCATCGCGGCGAAGATACCCACGGTTTCCACCGAGTAGAAGCCGCCGCCGTCCTGGATCTGGAAGGGGACGCTGTCGGGCAGGGCGCCCCCGGTGAGGGCATTGGTCAGGAAACCGAGCAGGTTGCGCCGCTCGTGGTAGTCCATGTCGTTGTCGAACCAGTAGGCGCCGGTTGTCACATTGGCGCGGCCAAACTGGCCGTTGTAGCGCAACTCGAAACTGTTCTGCTCGGTTTTCAGGTCGGAGGGGGCGTGGAACAGGGCCAGTGGCTGGGCGTCGATATCGCTGAGCGCGGAGGACTCGGAATCGCGCCAGCCGTAGATGGCGGTAATGGTGCCGTCGCCCAGGCCGACATCGATGTTCAGCTCGGCGGTGAGGAAGTCGGATTCGATCTTCTGGTTGCCGATCAGGTCGTAATTGGCGTCGAAGCTGTCCCGGTCGGCGTTGAAGGGCGTTCCGGGGAAGCCCGAGCCGTTGATGTGTGACTGGGCGACCGGTCCGTCGCCGTCGATGTCGGTGTTTTCGTAGCGCACCACCAGTTCGCTGCGGTCGGTTGGCGTCCACACCAGGGTGCCGCGGACCATTTGCTGTTCCACCGCCTGTACATCGCTGCCGTCGAACTGGTTCTCGTGGTAGCCCTCGTCGTCGTTGAGGTAGGCGGTCAGGCGCAGCCCCAGGTTTTCGGTGACCGGGCCGCCGATGGCGCCCATGAGGTAGCGGTTCATGCCGCCGTCGCCGCCGCCGTCGATCGCCGCCCGCACCGTGGCGTCCAGTTCGTCGCCCGGTTTCTTGGTGTTCATGAGGATGGCGCCGCCGGTTACGTTACGGCCGAACAGAATCCCCTGGGGGCCGCGCAGCACCTCGATGCTTTCGAGGTCGAACACGTCAAAGATGATGCCGTTGTTGACCCCGAGATAGACGCCGTTGATGAACACGCCCACGGTCGGGTCTATTGAGGGGATGGAGCTGTTGATGCCCAGGCCGCGGATGGAGAAGTTCGCGGTGCCGCGGGTGGTGCCCACATCGTCGAGCGCGACGTTGGGCAGTCCCACCGAGAGGTTGGTGAGGTCGCGCACCTTGAGGGCCTCGATTTGATCGGCGCCGAAAGCCGATATCGCCAGGGGGACGTCCTGGGATTCCTCGGCGCGTTTGCGCGCGGTGACCACGACCTCCTCCAACAGCGCGGCGGATGAGCCCCTTCTGACTTCCTGGGCTTGCGCCGCGCCCATGGCCGTGGCCGCGATGGCGCCGCCAATCACAACCGCCGGCAGGCGCAGGCCGCCCAGCGCTGTCGCCAGCGGACGTTGACGGGTGGAACAAGTAGTTATTTTCATGGTGTAGCTCCCTCTTTTCATGTTGTTGCTTATAGCTATTATCAAACTGAAAAAATCTTGAGAGGCCGGAGTCAGGGGCGGTTGCGTCCCAGTTCGTCGTGACTGCTTACCCATTCCTCCGAGACCACCGCCGCGCCCAGGGATACCTCCCCGCACAGCACCGTGGCCGCAATGATTTCGGCCAATTTACGCGCTTTGCCCGCCCCGTAACAAGCTATTACTTCCAGGCATTCGCGCTGGGTGGCCAAGCCGGTGCCGCCGCCGTAGGTGGCGACAATCAGCGAAGGCAGTGTCACGGAATAGTAGTAGTCGCCCTCCTGTGTGATTTCCGCGTGTACCAGGCTTGCATGGGATTCTGCCACGTTGGCTTCGTCCTGTCCCGTGGCAATAAACACACTTGCAATACCATTGGCCGGATGCACGCCATTGTGCACCGCGCCCGCCATCAGACCGCCCAACTGGGAGGTCATGCGGGCGGCGTACATGGCCTCCGGAGTGGTACGCATCTGCTGTTGCAGCAGATCACGGCCCAGGGTGATCTCGGCCACCACCCGCTTGCCGCGGCTGTGCAGGGTGTTCAGCTGCGAGTGTTTCTTGTCGGTGTCCATGTTGCCGGAGAGGAAAAAGCGCGCGATCGGGCGATCGTAGTTGGCCTGGATCCACTGGCAGGCGGCAAAGGTCGCCTTGCCGCACATATTCTGCCCGGCGGCGTCGCCGGTGGTGAGGTTGAAGCGCAGGTAGAGCATCCGGCTGGCATGGTATTGCTCGATATTGCGCAGTTTGCCGCTGCGGGTGGTGGTCTCCGCCGCCGCCTTGATGCCGGCGAAGTTGTCGGTGATCCATTTGCCGAAGTCGCGGGCGCCGCGCGCGTCTTCGAAGGCGAACACGGGGGAGCGCTGCATGGCGTCGTCCACCACCGTGGTGGTGATGCCGCCGGCGTCGCGGGTCAGGCGCATGCCGCGGCTGTAGCTTGCCACCAGCGTGCCCTCGGTGGTGGCCATGGGCACGTAAAAGTCGCCCTGGGCGTGTTCGCCGTTGACCCGCAGGGGGCCGGCAAAGCCCAGCGGCATCTGCACGATGCCGCTGAAGTTCTCGATGTTGCCGGGCAGGCCGGCGGGGTCGAAGGAGTATTGGCCGACATGCTCCAGTGAGGCGCCGGTGCGCTGGCTCACGAAGTCGCGACGCTGTGCCGCGGCCTCGCGGGTGTAGTCGTTCTCCCTGTTGCGGGGAATGCGATCATTGGACATAAGCGTTCTGTATCTCCGGTATTATGGCGATCATATGGACATTACAGCGACGCTTACGATATACAGGCTCCTCGACCCGTGCATGCCCCATCGCGCCAAGATCATGACCCAACATGCCACATCGACAAGCTGAACCGGGCCAGGCGCCCACCGTGTTGTGCAGCTGGACCAAGGTGCTGGTGCTGGCGCTGCGCGACCACGGCTGTGACGCGGACGCGCTGGTCGCCGGTGCCGGCCTGAGCCTCGACCAGCTCGCCGCGCCCGACGCCCGGCTGCCGCTGGCGGCCACCACCGACCTGTGGCGCGAGGGCGTCCGGGCCGTGGGCGACGAGAGCCTCGGCCTGTGGGTGCCGCGCTACTCGAGCCAAACGACCTTCCACGCCCTGGGTTACGCCTTCATGGCCAGCAGCACGCTGTTGGAGGCCCTGCGGCGGGTGGCGCGCTTCAACGTCATGGTGTCCGACGCGGCCCGGGTGGAGCTGCACTGTGACGATCGCAGCGTGACCATGTCCTGGTATCCGTTGGCGCCGGAGCTCGGCCCGGCGCTGGAGGCGATGGAGGCCATCCTGTCGCTGATACTGCGCTCCTGTCGCAAGATCAAGGGCCGCGACTTCGCCCCCGAGGCGGTCGAGTTGATGCGCGGGGCCTGCCGCGATGAGCAACCGTTCCTGGAGTTTTTCCGCGCGCCGGTGGCCTTCGGCGCGCCGCGCTACAGCATGCGCTTCGAGCGCGCGACCCTGGAGCAAGCCCTGGAGTGGGGCAACGAGGACCTGGCCCGCTCCAACGACCGGGTGGTGGAGGACTACCTGCAGCGCCTGGAGCTTGGCAGCGTGGCCACCCGCCTGCGCGGCCTGCTGGTAAGGGAGCTGCCGGGGGGCGCCCAGGGCCACGAGCACTACGCCCGGGCCCTGGGCATGAGCGGGCGCAGCCTGCAGCGCAAGTTGAGCGCCGAGGGCACCTCCTTCAACCAGCTGCTCAACGACACGCGCCTGGAACTGGCCCGCGCCTACCTGGGCCAGGAACCGCGGCAGTCGTTGACCGAAATCGCCTTCCTGCTGGGCTTCGCCGATACCAGCAGTTTTTCCCGGGCCTTCCACCGCTGGACCGGCGTGTCGCCGGGGGCCTATGCCTCCTGAGGAAGCGGTATCGCTGGCGCTGCCGGGCGCTGGGTCGCGGCTCAGCCTGGTGGTGCACGGCGATCGGGACCGCTGTATATCCCGCCAGCTGCGCGAGCGGGGCATTTGGGAGCCTTTCGAGACCGCCCTGGTGCGGGCCGCGCTGCTGCCGGGGGGCGTGTTCGTCGACGTGGGCGCCAACCTGGGTTATTTCACCGTGCTGGCCGCCGATGGCGTGGGCGCGGAGGGCCGGGTATACGCCTTCGAGCCCGACCCCGACAACGCGCGCCTGCTGCGGGCCAATGTGCGGCGCAACGGCTTCGATGCGCGGGTGGCGGTGGTGGAGGCCGGACTGGCGGCGACGGACAGCACCGGTCAATTGTTCCTGAGCCCGGACAATCTCGGCGATCACCAGCTGTTCGCCGCCGGCGAGGCGCGGCGCCAGGTGCCGGTGCGCCTGTTGCACGGGGCCGATTACCTCGCCACCCGTGTTACCCGCATGGACATGTTGAAAGTGGACACCCAGGGCTTTGAATACGAAGTGATGCTCGGCCTGCTGCCGCTGCTGCGGACCCTGCCGGCGCCGCCGCGCATTCTCATTGAACTGACACCCCTGTCCCTGCGCCAGGCCGGCAGCAGCGGCCGGCGGCTGGTGGAGTTGCTGGCGGGCCTCGGGCAGCCGCTGTGGATCGTCGACCATATCGAACACGTACTGGCGCCCACCTCCGCCGCGGAGCTGGCGCGCTGGTGCGACAACGTGGATGGCTGCGCCGGCGACGCGGGCTTTATGAATATCCTGGTGGGTCCGTCGCCCCTCTAGCGCCAGGGAGCGCGGCAATCGGGCGCGTGCGGCGGGCGGGAATGCTGTTATCATGCGGCAACATTTTTAGGCAGCAAGATTGACCATGTCGGAAGTATTGAAATTCCTGCAGCAACGCAACTCGGCGGCCAAGCTCGAGGCGCCGGGCCCCGGCGAGGCCGAGCTGCGGGAAATGATCGTGGCGGCCACCCGGGTGCCCGACCACGCCTGGCTGCGCCCCTGGCGCTTCCTCACTATCGCCGGCGAGCGCCGCCGGGATTTCGGCGAGGTGCTGGAGCGCTGCCTGCTCGAGCGCGATCCGGCGGCGGACGAGGCCGCGCGGCAAAAGGCCCGCAACGCCCCCCTGCGCGCGCCCTTGCTGCTGGTGGTGGTGGCGCGGATCAGCGAACACCCGAAGGTGCCCGCGGTGGAACAGCGGCTCTCAGCCGGCTGCGCCGCCCAGGCCATCCTGCTCGCCGCCGAGGCCCAGGGCTTCGCCGGTATCTGGCGCACCGGCGCCCCGGCCTTCGACCGGCGGGTAATGGCGGCCCTGGGCCTGGCGCCCAACGAGGAAATCGTCGGTTTTCTCTACCTGGGAACCCGCGCGGGTCGCGCCAAGCCCCTGCCGGAACTGCCCCCCGACAGTTACCTCAATCACTGGTAAACTCAATCACGTCCAGCCTGGAGAGACTTATCATGCCCCCGCAGTTCGAGACACTGTCACTGGCGATCGAGGACAAGGTCGCCACCGTCGCCCTGAACCGTCCCGACAAGGCCAACGCCATGAACCCCGCCATGTGGCGCGAGTTGCAGGCCTGCTTCGAGTGGCTGGACGACGAGGCCGGCGTGCGCGCGGTGGTGCTCACCGGCAACGGGCGCCACTTCTGTTCCGGCATCGACCTGGACATGTTCGCCGGCATCAAGGGCGACAGCGAGGACCGGGCGCGGCAGTCGGAGCACTTTCGCCGCACCGTGCTGCGCATGCAGGACAACCTCAGCGCCCTGGAAAAATGCCGCAAGCCGGTGCTGGCGGCCATTCACAACACCTGCATCGGCGGTGGGGTGGACCTCACCTGCTGCTGCGACATGCGCTATGCCAGCGCCGACGCCTACTTTTCCATCCGCGAGATCGATATCGGCATGACCGCCGATGTCGGCACCCTGCAGCGCCTGCCGCGCCTGATTCCCCAGGGCGTGGTGCGTGAACTGGCCTACACCGGCCGCGACGTCGGTGCCGAGGAGGCCCGGGAACTGGGCTTCGTCAACCGGGTCTTCGCCGACCGCGAGACCCTCTACGCCGAGGTGCACAAGATTGCCCGCGAGATCGCGGCCAAGTCGCCGCTGGCCATTCGCGGCACCAAGGAAATGCTGCTCTACGCCCGGGACCACTCGGTGCAGGATGGCCTCAACCATGTCGCCACCTGGAATGCCGGCATGCTCAGCGAGGCCGACCTGATGGCGGGGATCGGCGCCCAGGCCGGCAAGAGCGTCGCTCGCTACGAGGATTGACCGTCGCTATGTCATGGCTGTCGCGGCTGAACCGGCCGTGGTTACACTTTATCGTGCTGGGATTTGTGCTGTTTGAACTGCAGCGCATGGCCTTCCCGGCGCCCAAGCCCGTGGTAGGCCCCCTCAGCGAGGCGCGCGTCGAGACCCTCGAGCAGCAGTGGCTGGCGGCTACCGGGCGCCCGCCCACGGCGGCGCAAAGCCAGCGCCTGATCGCCCAGGAACTGGACAGGGACATGCTTTTCCAGCGCGCCCTGGAGCTGGATTTACACCTCTACGACCAGGTGGTGTATCAGCGCCTGCTGCGCAATATGCATTTTTTGCAGCTCGCCGAGGGCAAGTCCGAGCAGGAGCTGTACGACCAGGCACTGGAGATGCGCCTGCACCTGGGCGACGAGGTGATCAAGCGGCGCATGATCCAGGTGATGGAGCAGCTGCTATTGGCGGCCAATCCCCCCGCCCCGGTCACCGGGGAGGATATCGCCGCCAGTTTCGCCGAGCGTCGCGAGGAGTTGCGCCGGGCGCCGCGCTACTCCATCGAGCAACTCTATTTCAACCGCCAGCGCGAGGGCGAGATTCCGGCGGTGATCGACACTATTGCCGAGCGGGGACTGGACGCCGCGGCCGCGCGGACGATGAGTTCTCCGTTCCTGCCCGGCTACCAGTTTACCCGCCAGACCCCGGACCAGCTGGCCCGCAACTTTGGTTCGACCTTCGTGATGAACCTGCAGCAGGCCGAACCGCGGCCGCGGAGCTGGGTGGGCCCGATCCGTTCCACCTACGGCTTGCACTACGTGTGGGTGGAGGATATCGAGCCGGCGCGGGACGCCACCCTGGCGGAGGTGCGCCCGCGGTTGTTGCGTGATTTGGAGTCGCGCCAGCGCGCCGATGCCCTGGCGGGTGCCATCGACAAGCTGCGCCAACAGTACGAGGTGCGCCTGTGAACCCCCTGCGTTATGTCGCCGCGCTGCTGGGCTTGCTGCTGCTGGCGCTCCCCGCCCAGGCCCACCGTTTCGCCCCCTCGTTGCTGAAAGTCACCGAGATCGGCGAGGGCCAGTACAACGTGGTGTGGAAAACACCCGTTCAAGCCACCAGTAACGTGCCCATGCGCCCGCAGTGGCCGGCGGCCTGCGAGGTCGCCCGCAGCAACCCCGCCCAGCTCGAGGGGACCGGGCGGGTCTACAGCTGGCAGCTCGATTGCAGCGGCCTCGATGACGACGGCCTGGTGGGGGAGAGCCTGGGGGTGACGGCCCTGGGGGCCAACCAGGCCACGGCGATGGTCATGTTGAGCCTGCGAGACGGCCGTCACTACCAGCAGGTACTGAGCGCCGAGCAGGCCTCCTTCGTGATTCCCGCCGAACCCGGGGCCGGCAAGGTGATGAGCGACTACACGGTGCTGGGCATCGAGCATATCTGGGGCGGCGTGGACCACCTGTTGTTCGTGTTTGGCCTGATCCTGCTGGTGGGCAACGGGCGCCGCCTGCTGTGGACCATCACCGCCTTTACCGTCGGCCACAGTGTGACCCTGTCCCTGGCGGCGCTGGGCTACATTCACTACCCGGTGGCCCTGGTGGAGTTCACCATTGCCCTGAGTATTTTCGTGTTGGCGGTGGAGTTGACCCGCAGCGGCGGCTCGCTCAAGCGCCATCCCTGGTGGCTGGCGGGGGGCTTCGGCCTGCTGCATGGCATGGGCTTTGCCGGCGCCCTGGCCGAAACGGGCCTGCCCCAGGACAACGTGCCCCTGGCGCTGCTGTTTTTCAACGTCGGCATCGAAGTGGGGCAGATCGCCTTTATCGCGCTGGTGCTGGTGCTGTGGCTGTTCATCCGCCGGCCCCTGGGCAGCTGGCAACGGCGCCTGCTGCCCGTACCGGTCTATCTGCTCGGTGCACTCTCCGCGATGTGGTGTCTGCAGCGCGGTGTCGAGGTGCTGGCCGGCTAGGGCCTAGTCGTCGGGATTACCGGGCCAGTCCTCCCAGGCGATGAAGGGGTGGAAGGCGAGCTTGATGCCCTCGAGGATGTAGTCCTCGTTCTCCAGGATATTGCGGCGGCGCACGTAGCGTCCGCTGGAGGAGCGGGTGTCGATGGCGTCGGTGGCGTCCAGGCCCCCGCGGCTGGCGAACATGCGCTCCAGCTCCATGTCGTAGATGCTGATCTGCAGCGAGGTGACCGCGGCGGCGGTGTTCCAGTCGAAATCGGCGGTGACTCCGCTGCCCGGGCCCTGCAGCGAGGGGCGGCGGGACACGCCGTCCCAGCGCGCCAGGTGTTTCAGGCCGCCGTTGAACGGCACCTCGAACTCCACGATGTCGGTGAATACGAAGGCGTCCAGGTCGGTGGTTTTGCGCAGCTGGTCGCGCACGCTGTGCATGATCTGCACGAAGCTCTTCATGTTGACCTTGCCGGTGGTGGGGTCGATCGGGTCGCCGTAGGCCCTGACCGCGGTGTTCCAGTGCCGGCGGAACTCGCGCTGGGGCAGCACCTTGTAGCCCTGTTCCTTCAGGTAGCTGCTGACCTGGCCGTCGATCCGGGGCTCGGCGTCCTCGAGATAGTTGCGCGAGGGCGGCCCCAGGTTGACGTGGGGAATAATGACGGTCTTGACCTTGGTGGCGGCGACCAGTGACTCGTTCATCTCGAATGGAAAAGTAGTGGGGTTGTAGGTCGGGCCGGTGCTGCAACCCAGCAACAGGCCGGCCAGGCCCAGGGCGGTGCCGAGATGAATGGCGGTACGGAACAAACGCATGCTGACTCCCAATCCGTTATAGTGGGGCGCATGGTAGCAAAATCTCCCCGGAGGCACAGCGCGCAGTGAGCCCGAACATCCATTCCTCCACCGCCGGCGACGGCGCGGACGTGATCCTGTTGCACGGGCTGTTCGGCGCGGGCAACAACCTGGGGGTGCTCTCGCGTTCACTCCAGGACCGCTACCGGGTGCACAGCCTGGACCTGCCCAATCACGGCCGTTCCGGCTGGCTCGAGAAGATGACCCTGGACACCCTGGCCGGCGCGGTCCGCGACTGGATGGCCGAGAGGGGCGTCGAACGGGCGCATCTGGTGGGGCACTCCCTGGGCGGCAAGGTGGCGATGCGTATCGCCCTGGACGCGCCGGACAGTGTGGCGCGCCTGGTGGTGGCGGATATCGCGCCGGTGGCCTATCCCTCCCACCACGAGGCGGTCTTTGCCGCCCTCGAGGCCGTGGTCCGCGAGGCCCCTTCCTCGCGCACGGAGGCGGACCTGTGCATGGCCGCCCATGTGGAGGAGGAGGGCGTGCGCCAGTTCCTGGCCCTGAGCCTGGCGCGGGGGGAGGACGGGCGCTACCGCTGGCGCTTCAACCTTGAAGGCTTGCAGCGGGACTACGCCGCCGTGCGCGAGGCCCTGTCCGCCGCCGTACCCTTCCCGGGCGAGACCCTGTTTATCAAGGGCGAGCTGTCCGACTACATTCTGCCCGGGCACCGCGATGCCATCGAGGCCCTGTTTCCACGGGCGCGGTTCAAGGTCCTGCAGGGCTGCGGTCACTGGCTGCACGCGGAGCAGCCGCGGCTGTTCAATTCCGTGGTCGGGCGTTTCCTGGACGGCGGCTGATCCGCCTGGCCCCCAATCTCAGGGCGCCAGCATTTCCAGCAGCAGGTCTACCTGCCGGGCGATGGCCTCGGGGCCGGCGAGATCGGTGCCGGTGGCCTCCAGCGTCTGCGGCGCCACCAATAGGTTGTAGGTCAGGGCCCCGGTGATCAGGTGCAGCAGGTGCAGCGACGGTGCCGGGCGGATCAAGCCCTGTTCCTGGCACTGGCGCACGAAGTCCTGGCCGAGGACGTAGTCGTCGCGCAGGCAGTGCTCGATCAGCCAGTGCCGGCGCGGACCGTCCACCTGGGCCTCGTGGAACATGAACCACAGCCATTCGGGCTGCTCGCGGGTAAATTCCACCAGTGCGGTGAAGGCCGGCCGCAGGTTGCGCGCCAGGGCCGCCGGGCCGCGATTCGCCACGAACTGTTTCAGGCGCGCGTTGCGCTCGGTCCACAGTCGCGTCGCGGCCTCGCGCCACAGGGCGTCCTTGGTGGTGAAGTGGTACTGCACCAGCGCTTTTTTCACCCCGGCATCGGCGGCGATCCGCGACAGGGAGGCGGCCTCGAAGCCAGCCCGGGCAAAACTGCGCACGGCGGCCCGCAGGATGCGCTCGCGACTCTGCCGCCGCTGCCGCTCGCGGGTGCTGCTGGTCTGTGATGGTGCGGACATGATGACTTCCCCGTGGCTGGCAGCGACAATACACTTGCATAGTCAGCTTGTAAAACCGCCGCCGGCTAACACTGGAGCCGGCGCCCGGTGACCGGTATGCTGGCGCGCCAGTTTTAGCACTAGTGCCGGCGTTTGAAGCCCGCCGGCCCCACCGGAGTGGCCCACCACATGTATTTCAGCCTGGGAGAAGTCCTCGCCGTTTTTTTGTTTGGCGTACTGTGCCTGTACTTCCTTGAGTCGATCCGGGTCAGGGAGCTGGCGGTGCAGGCGGTGCTGAGGGCCGGGGAGCGCGATGATTTCCAGTTGCTGGATCAATCGGTGCATATCAATCGTTTGTCGCTCAGCCGCGACGAGCGCGGACACTGGCGGATCTGGCGGCAGTACCGTTTCGACTACAGCTTCGATGGCGTGCGTCGGCAGCAGGGCTTCGTGATCATGCTGGGCAAGCGCCTGCAGGCCGTGGTGGTCAGCGAGCCGGACCGCACTTTGCATTAACGCCCGGTCTAGGCGACCAGGGGCAGTACCGCCCGCAGCATCACCGTGCAGCCCAGCGCCAGCAGGATCGCGCCGAACACCCGGTCGATGGCGGTGCTGTTTGCCCGCAGGCGAGCCAGCAGGGCGGGGTGCGACACCAGGGCCACCACCAGGCAGTACCAACTGGCGTCGGTAATCCCCACCGTGGCCACCATGATGCCCTTGACCGCCACCGTGGTGGCGGGCGACAGGAACTGGCTGAATAGGGCCAGCATGAACACCGCGAGTTTCGGGTTGAGAAAGGCCACCAGAAAGCCGCTCGCCGCCGCGCCCCGGGCCGGCGCCACCGGTGTTGGCGTGTCGCCGGCCCGCGGTCGGTTGCGCAGGGCGCGGATGCCCAGGTGGATAAGGTACGCGGCGCCCAGCAGTTGCAGTCCGGTAAACAGCGTGGGCGAGCCGGTAATCAGCAGCGCCAGCCCGGCCACGGTCAGCGCGCCGTAGAGCGCGACCCCCAACCCGTGAGCGAGGGCGCAGGCGACGCCCGCGCCGCGCCCGCCGGCCATGGTGGCGTTCATTACCACCGCCAGGCTGGGCCCGGGCGATACCGCGCCCAGTAAACAGACGATAAACAGCGACAACCACTGCCCGCTTTCCATGTGTTGCTTTCCTTGTGCGATCCGCTGGTGGCGAGGGCTTTTGTAACCATTCCCCCGTTGTGCGCTTTTCCACAGAAACTGTGGATAACTCGGTGAGTATTTTGTTTAACCGTGCCCGTGAGGCAGTAATCACCGTATTTGTTACAGATTGCTTAAAATTCGAGCAATTGTAAAAAGTTCAATAAAAACAACGAGATATAATTAAGTGTTGACATTGTCGATTTAAATAAAAACCTAAGCTCGTGAAACTTTCGTGACTACTAACCAGTGTGCATAACATTTTTGCAGCTGCTACGGAAGGTAACCCGTCCAGGGATTTGGAAACATCATATATGGCCGTTGGCGTCAAGCTGGATTGGCCAAATGTGATGAGTGCTTTTTCTGTAGGGTTTGCGCGCGTGTCAATATGTTTCACTCATGTTACCGCTTTGTAACACCGGGCAGGTGGTTTCAGTTCCCGCCGCGGTAGATGCACCCCGAGGTGCAGGTCTCGCGGATCTCCACCGCCGACAGCCCGGGCAGGGTCGGTTGCAGTCGCGTCCAGATCCAGCGCGCCAGGTTTTCACTGGTGGGATTCTCCAGGCCCTCGATGTCGTTGAGGTAGTAGTGGTCGAGTTGCGCCAGGATCGGTTTGAAGGCGGCCTTCAGGTCGCCGAAGTCCATCACCCACCCGGCGGGCTCGGAGGCTTCCCCGGCCACGCAGATGCGCACCTGGAATGAATGCCCGTGCAGGCGCGCGCACTTGTGGCCCGCGGGCACGTTGGGCAGGCGGTGGGCCGCCTCGAAGTGAAAGTCCTTGAAAATTTCCATGCTCGTCTCGCGCTGTTCGCGGCTGGGGGAAGGTCCGTCGGCGGGTCGCCGGGGCAAATCTGTGAAGACCAAATTTTACTACTAAAATCAAGCGCTTTTAACGCACGAAAAATATTTAAAGAAATTTATGACGAAGGTTTGACAGCCCCGGAGATATCTCTATAATGCGCGTCCATCGGCCAGGGGGTGGTTAGCTCAGCTGGGAGAGCATCTGCCTTACAAGCAGAGGGTCGGCGGTTCGATCCCGTCACCACCCACCATCGCCGATGCAAGAATTCTACCGTTTTGGACCGGTAGTTCAGTTGGTTAGAATGCCGGCCTGTCACGCCGGAGGTCGCGGGTTCGAGTCCCGTCCGGTCCGCCATATACAGAAGAGGGTCGCCCATTGGGCGGCCCTTTTTTGTTTGTGCTGGTTCGGAATGCGCAGAGAAGCCCCCTGGGAGGCCCTCTCTCCGGCATTCAGGCCAGCAGGAATGGCATGCCCGCATAATCTCCCCGATTCAGTACAGCTGAAAACCCAGCCGTGGCAAGGGCGCGCGCACGCGAAGCGTGCGGCGGTTTCAGCCGATGCTTGGGGCTTTGGGTCAATCAGGTGAGGGGAGGGCGGAGGCTCGCGCGCAAAATCGCGAGCCCCCGGGAGGTGGGTTGTCAGTAGTCGTAACTGACCTCGAGCCCGTAGGTGCGCGGCGGCCCGTACTGCTCGGCGATCAAACCCAGGCTGCCGAAGTTGATGGCGAAGGTGGGATAGTCGTCATCGGTCAGGTTCTTGCCCCAGGCGGTAATGCGCAGGCTGCCGTTACCCAGTGGAATGTTCTCCAGGTTCAGTCGCGCGTCGACCACCGTGCGTTCGTCCATGACCTGGTGGTCGTAGATGACCGGCTCGCCCTCGATCACCGCGGTCCACAGTGCCGCCTCGTACCACTGGTCCTGCCAGTTGGCCTGCACGTAGCCGGTGATGTCGCCAAAGCGGGTGCGCGCAAACACGTAGTCCGCGGTGAGGTTGAGCTGGTTGTTCGGCGTGCTGCGGCGGGCGACGTTGGAGGTTTGCAGGCAGGTCGCCGGCTCGTTGGTGCCGCACAGGTCGGGGAACTTCTCGAAGTCGCCGTGGATGTAGGAGTAGCTCAGGCCCAGCACCAGGTCCTCGATTGGCGCTACCAGCAGCTCCAGCTCGCCGCCCCAGCGGTCGGCTTCCCCGGAGTTGGTGATCAGGCTGGTGGCGGCGCCGCCGTCGGTCTTGATCTGGCTGACTTGTAGGTCCTCGTAGGTGTAGGTGTAGAGCGAGCCGTTGATGCGCAGGCGGCGGTCCCACCAGTCGCTCTTGATACCGATCTCCAGCTGCTCGATGGTCTCCTCGTCGTAGGGGTTGTCGAACACCTCGCCGTTGAAGCCGCCGCTGCGATAGCCGGTGGCGTAGCGCAGGAAGGTATTGATGCCCTCGGTGGCCTGGAAGGCCACGGTGAAGGTGCCGCTGGTGTTGTAGAAGCTCTCCTCGCGGCTCACCGCGCGCGCCGGCTGGACGCCGAAGGGGGTGACGTTCTCCTTGTAGTCGTAGTCGATCGACTTCTCTTCCTCGGTGTAGCGGATGCCCGCGGTGAGGGACAGGCGCTCGTCCAGCCAGCCCGGTGTCCAGGTCGCCTGCGCGAAGCCGGCCCAGGCATCGGTGGTATTGTCGTAGAACTGGGCGCCATCGCCGTTGAGCGGGGCGGCGAATATCGCGCGGCGGCGGTACTCGCCCTCGTCCTCGAAGTAGTAGGCCCCCAGCACATACTCCAGCCGGTCGGTGCTGCCGATGACCTGGAGTTCCTGCGAGAACTGCTCGTAGCCGGTGAAGGTATTCTGCTTGGAGTGGAAGGCCCCGATACCGTCGATGCCGTCCCACAGCATGCCCGCGAAGGCGCCCGAGGGGGTGCCGAGGAAGCCCAGTTCGGCGCCGTAGATCTGCGCCATGGTGAGATGCGCCAGGTCCGAGTAGGCGCCGACACCGTTGGCGTCCAGGCGGCTGTCGAGATCCTCGATATCGCCGAATACGGTGGTTTCCAGTTCGCGGTAGCCGGTGATGGACTTGAAGGTGACCTCGCCCAGGGCGCCGAGCTCGCCCGCGTCCCAGGTCACGGTCAGGTTGTGGCCGTCGATGTCGTTGTTCGAGGTGGGGGTGAAGTCCGCCAGGCCGTCGTCGGCGCGGCCCTCGCCCCGGGCCAGGGCGTTCTGGTAGGCGCCGATGGTCTGCTGCAGGGAGGGAATCCAGCGCTGGCCGATACGCGGGTCGGCGCCGGGCATGGCCGCCCAGCCCTGGGCCGCCGCCAGGGTGCCCTGCAGCGCCTGCAGGCGGCTGACATTGCCCGCGGCGTCGACGGGGGTGAAGCCCACCACCTGCTGCAGCGAGCCGTTTTCGTCCAGTTCGCTGTGGTCGTAGATATAGTCGACGTAGAGGCGATCGGTGATGTTCCAGTTGATCGCCGCGCGCCAGGCCTGGCGGTCCAGTTCGTCGAAGTCGCCGCCGCCGGGGCTGTCATTGTCGTAGATGCCGTCGCGCAGGCGGGTCTGGTAGCCCACGCTGGCGGCGACCTCGCCCAGGCCCTGGCCCACGGTGCCGACGGAGGGCAGGTCCATGTTGAGTTTGAATTCGCGGAAATTGTAGTTGCCGGCCCTGGCGGTGGCGCGCAGCCCGAACTCGCCGCTGGGTTTGCGGGTAATGACGTTGACCGCGCCGGCGGTGGAGTTGCGGCCGTAGAGCGTGCCCTGGGGGCCGCGCAGCACCTCGATGCGCTCGATCTCGGCCACGTCCATGGACGAACCGATGAGCTTGCCGATGTATACGCCGTCCAGGTACTGGGCCACCGCGGGGTCCAGCGACAGGTTGGCGGGGGAGCCGCCGGATACGCCGCGCATCGCCAGGCTGGTGGCGCCGCGGGAGCCGGGGGCGCTGAAGCCGCCGACACCCGGCAGCTGGCCGATCAGGTCCTCGGTGTTGCGGATGTCGCGGTTCTCGATGGCGCTGGCGCTCAGGGCGCTGATGGAAATGGGGGTGTCCTGGCTGGACTCCTCGCGCTTCTGGGCGGTGACCACCACCTCCTCCAGCGCGCCGCCCTGGGCCAGAGCGGGCAGGGCGCAAGGTGCCGCCAGCAGTGAAATGGCCAGGGCAAGTGGCCTGGGTGACAGGGTCTTCGGTGTCTGCATATC
This sequence comes from Parahaliea mediterranea, assembly GCF_017255185.1. Lineage (GTDB taxonomy): Bacteria > Pseudomonadota > Gammaproteobacteria > Pseudomonadales > Halieaceae > JAFKCZ01. Next base: position 94,083 of record NZ_JAFKCZ010000011.1, on the reverse strand, counting down.
GACCTCGCTTTGTATGTTATGCAGGCAGTGGACTGCCTGTTGTTATCGAGCAGGTAATAAAGCTGAACTGCGGATAAATATTTATTCGCAGGCAAACAATACGCTCGAACCTTGTCAGTGGCTATGTTCGGAAACGTTCAGCGGGGGTGTTGCGGTATTGAAAGTCAAACCGCCGGCGGAGAGTGGCTCCAATTCGCGGGGCGCGGGCGCGCGCCGCGTAGGTCAATGGCGGGCGGGGCCCGGCCGCAGGGCGGAGGCGAGAAAGGCCGCCGCAGCGGCCAGTTCCCGCTCCACCGGGTGACTCGGGTCGATCAGCCAGGTCATGAGCTGGTGGACGTAGATGCCGGTCATGTAGTCGGTGAGGCGTTCCGCGCTGGTGTCGTCGCGCACGTCGCCGCGTTCGATGCCGGCCTGGATCAGGGCCAGGAAGGCGGTGCGGGTGGCGGGAAAGCGGTGCGCGTCCACATCGCCGGCGCGGCATTCGTAGACACGCAATGACTGCATCAGCAGGGCGCGGGTCAGGTTGGGTGTCCGCCGGGTCATGCTGCCCACGTAGGCAAAAAATACTTCGAGGCGCTCGCGGGTGCCGGTGTCGGCCCCGGCGGTGCTGTCGATGACCGCCGCGAAGCGGCGGTCGACATCCGGCAGCAGGGCCTGCAGCAGGTTGATTTTGGTCGGGAAGTAGTTGAACAGGGTCGGCTTGGAGACGTCCGCCGCCTCGGCGATGGCTTCCACGGTGGTGCCGTCGAAACTGTGGCGGGTGAAAAGCACCTGCGCCGCGCGCAGGATGCGGGCCCGGGTCTGCCGTTTCTTGCGTTCGCGACGACCCTCGGTCGGTGCTGAATCGGCCATGTATTACCTTGATTAAATATTTTACTTATAGGGGTATTTAGCCCCAGTTGGCGGCGTCTGCCAAGTGTGGAGGCCCCGCCGGCACTGCGTTGCGCCGGCCGATCCGGTATACTTTGGGGCCCAAGCTACCCGGCGCCGGCCCCTGGCGGCGCCAGATTCAGGACAGACCACAGACCATGGCAGACAGCGAGCTTATCCCCACGGTACAGGTGCACAGCGGCCACAAGTTCGTCAACGACCGCGGTATCACCGCGATCAAGGACGGCATCAAGGCCAGCGCGCGCCAGGGCGAGCGCCTGGCCAAGCCCGAGTGGCTCAAGATCCGCGCCCGGGGCGGCCCGGTGTATGAAAAGGTCAAGGGCATTGTCCACGAGCACCGCCTGGCCACGGTCTGCGAGGAGGCCAAGTGCCCCAACATGAGCGAGTGCTGGAGCGCCGGCACCGCCACCATCATGTTGATGGGCGACGTGTGCACCCGCGCCTGCCGCTTCTGCGCGGTCAATACCGGCAACCCCCGCGGCTGGCTGGACCCGGAGGAGCCCGCCAACACCGCCCGCTCGGTGCAGCTCATGGGCCTGAAATACGTGGTGCTCACCTCGGTCAATCGCGACGACCTGCCCGACGGCGGCGCCGGTCACTACGCCGAATGCGTGCGCCGGGTGAAGGCGGAAAACCCGCAGACCTCGGTGGAGGCCCTGACCCCCGATTTCCTCGGCGTGCTGCGGGACGTGGAGACCGTGGTCGACTCCGGCATCGAGGTCTTCGCCCAGAACGTGGAGACGGTCCGGCGCCTGACCCATCCGGTGCGCGATCCCCGCGCCAGCTACGAACAGACTCTCGAGGTCCTGGCCCACGCCAAGTCCCACCGCCCCGACGTACTCACCAAGACCAGCCTGATGCTGGGCCTGGGGGAGACCGAGGAGGAGATTCTCGAGGCCATGGACGACCTGCGCGCGGCCAATGTCGACATCCTGACCTTCGGCCAGTACCTGCAGCCCACCGCCAACCACTTCCCGATCGACCGCTATGTGACCCCGGCGGAGTTCGAGCAGTACCGCCTGTGGGGCCTGGAGCGGGGCTTCATGGAGGTGGTGTCCGGGGTCTTCGTGCGTTCCAGCTATCGCGCCGAGCAGGTATTGGAGAAAAACAACGTCGGGCTGTAGCGCCCCGCCGGCGCCGGACCTGTCGGCGCTCTGGCAGTCGCTGCCCGATACTCCCTTCGGCGACCAGGCCCTGGGCGGGGTGCGGGTGCTGCGCCTGGATCGCTGCCATCCCCTGGCGGGCGGCAACAAGTGGTTCAAGTTATGCCTGCTGCTGCAAAGGGCGCGCGCGCAGGGCCACCGCCGCCTGCTCTCCTTTGGCGGCCCCTGGTCCAATCACCTCCACGCCCTGGCCGGACTCGGCGCGGCGGCGGGATTCGAGACCGTCGGCGTGGTGCGCGGGGAGGCGACCGCCGAGCCCACCGCCACGCTGCGCGATTGTGCCGCGCGCGGCATGGCGCTGGTGCATGTGTCCCGCGGCGATTACCGGCGGCGCCACGACGCCGCGTTTCAGCGCGCTTTACTTGATCGCCACGGCCCCGCGGCGCTGATTCCCGAGGGCGGCGATTGCGTCGAGGGCGCGCGGGGCTGCCTGCCCGTCGGACGGGCGATCGCCGGGGCCTGCCCGGAGGGCGCCACGGTGGTGGTGCCCGCGGGTACCGGCACCACCCTGGCGGGGATGGCCGCGGCGCTGGGCCCGGGCTACAGCCTGCTGGGCATCTCCGCGCTGAAGGGCGCGCTGGACACCGATGACCGCGTGCGGCGCAACCTCGCGGCGCTGGGCGGCGGCGCGGGGGCCGATTGGCGCATCGTGCACGATGCGCACGAGGGCGGATTCGCCCGGGTGAGCGCGCCGCTGCGGGAGTTCCAGCAGTGGGCGGAAATTGCCCTCGGGCTGCCGCTGGACCCGGTCTACACCGCCAAGGCCCTGCTTGCGCTGTGGCGGATGCTGGCGCGGGGGGATATCGACCGCGAGCGCCCGGTGGTGTTCGTCCACACCGGCGGCCTGCAGGGCCGACGGGGTTTTGCCTGGCTGGCGGACGGGGCGGGCTAGGGCGGTCTAGTCCGGCCAGCTGGCATCGGTGACAAAGCAGCGCCACTGCTCCACGCCGCTGTCGTCCAGCGCCGCGACCAGGCGCGGCTGGCGGTGTTCGCGGAAGTGATCCTCCAGAGCCTGCAGCAGCGCCGGCGGGGGCATTGCGTCGACGGTATCGCGGGCCGCGGCCAGCCACTCCAGTCGCGGCAGTACCCGGTAGCGCAAGCTGGGGTCCAGCGCGCCGGGCAACTCCTGCAATCGCCACCAGGAGTGGAGGGCCAGGGCCGGGTTGAAGGCGCGCGGTGGCGGTAGCGGATTGCGTGGATGGCGAAACAGGTAGCCCTTCATTTCCACCTCGCGCAGGGGGTCGGTGACGCCCAGCCGGGCCAGCACCGCCCTCGCGCTCGGGTGATCGGCCAGGCGGACCTGGTGGTCCAGCAGGCGATCGAGCTTCAGGTCCAGCCGGTCGCGGCTATTGGGGCCGAGCCAGTCGCGCCACCGGCTGGCGCCGGGTGTGTCGCAACCGGGGGCGGAGTAGCCGAGGTAGAACTTTACCGCCAGCTCCAGGTGGCAGTGCCGCCGCCGCTCGTGGCAGTAGTAGAGCAGGTCGAATTCGCCCAGGGTGCGGCCATTCTCGCGTACCGGCAGGTTGTGGGCGAGCAGCTCCACCGCCGGGTCCCGCGCCAGGAAAAAGTGCCACAGGCGCTCGAAATACAGCCCCAGGCGACGGCTGCGCGACCGCGCCAGGTGTTCCCGCAGGGGAGCCGGATCGGCGTCCAGGCGCGCCAGCCAGTCCTGTCGCGCCGGGGTCAGCGCGAAGTCGGCGTTGCCTGCATCGGGGCCATCGCCGCCGAGCCGTGCGGACAGCATCAGCGGCGGCGAGAAGCAGGCCCAGGCCAGGTCCCGCACGCAGGCGTGTTGGAAAGGGTGGGGCATGCATGCACTCCCGGTGATATCCGTGTTTATAATACCAACTGCTTTCGGGGCGAGGCGTGGAATGAGCGCAGTTTTCAAGAGAATCGGCCTGGTCGGGCGCAGCCAGCATGACGGCGTGCAGCCCGTGCTGGAGGAATTACTGGCCTTGCTGGGCCAGCGCGACCTGGAGGTCGTGGTGGAGGACCGCCTCGGCGAACTGCTGCCGGCGTCCGACTGTGCCCGGGCCTCGCTGGACGAGATCGGCGAGGACGCCGACCTGGTGATCGTGGTGGGCGGCGACGGCAGCCTGCTCAGCGCCGCCCGCACCCTGGCCAAATACGAGACCCCGGTGCTGGGGGTCAATCGCGGGCGCCTGGGTTTTCTCACCGACATCAGCCCCGACGAGATCGGCCAGCAGGTGCCGGCGGTGCTGGACGGCGAGTACGAGCGCGAGCGGCGCTTCCTGCTGGACGCCAAGGTGGTCCGGGACGGCAAGACCGTGGGCCGGGCCGACGCCCTCAACGATGTGGTGGTCAACTCCGGCACCTCGGCGCAGATGATCGAGTTCGAGCTGTCGGTCAACGACACCTTCGTCTACCGCCAGCGCGCCGACGGCCTGATCGTGTCCACACCGACGGGCTCAACCGCCTATTCCCTCTCCGGCGGCGGGCCGATCATGCACCCCACCCTGGACGCGGTGGTGCTGGTGCCGATGTTTCCCCACACCCTCTCCAGCCGTCCCATCGTGGTCGACGGCAACAGCGAGATCAGCGTGCACATCCTCGGGCGCAACCGCATCCACCCGCCGGTGACCTGCGACGGCCAGGTCAACATGACCGCGCGGCCGGGGGACAGCGTGGTGATCAGTAAGAAGCCCCACCGCCTGACCCTGCTGCACCCCGTGGGCCACAGTTTCTACGCCAGCTGCAGGGATAAACTGCGCTGGAGCAACGCCCTGGTCAATTGATGTTTCGCGGGTATACGGCGCTCAGCGTCGACGTCGAGGAGAACCTCCTGCCGCTGAGTGCCGTGTTGCACCAGCGCGGGGTGGGCCACCGTATCTACGAAGAGGGCGGTCGCCAGGTGTTGAAAGTGGGCGAGCCCGGCCAGGTGGCCGAGGTGGAGGCGCTGTACCAGGCCTGGCGCGCGGGCGAGGTGCGGATCGAACTGCGCGAGCGCCCCCGGGAGGCGCGGCCGGCGGCCGCGGCCAACCGCTGGCGGGGGGCGCCGGTCACCCTGGCATTGCTGGCGCTCAGTGTGCTGGGTTTTTTACTGGTCTACCTGCAGCCCTCCCTGGCGCTGTTGTCGGCCCTGAGCTTCACGCCCTTCACCCTCGAGGGTGGCCAGCTGCAGTTCCAGCCCCAGGGCGGGCAGTACTGGCGCCTGCTGACGCCGGCCTTCCTGCATTTCGGCTGGCTGCACATTGTATTCAACGGCCTGTGGCTGTGGGAGCTGGGGGCGAAGGTGGAGCGGGTCATGGGCAGCTTCAATATGCTCGGCCTGTTCGTGGTGATCGCCCTGGTGTCGAATTCCGCCCAGTACCTGTTCGGCGGCCCCGGCATCTTCGGCGGCATGTCCGGCGTGGTGTACGGGCTGCTGGGCTTCAGCTGGGTCGGGGCCCTGGTGCAGCCGCGCTGGGCGTTTAGGCCCAGTACGCCGATCATGCTGTTGATGGTCGGCTGGCTGGTGGTCTGTGTGTTCGGCCTGGTGGAGGTGCTGGGTTTTGGCGCGATCGCCAACGCCGCCCATGTCGGCGGCCTGCTGAGCGGCGCCGCCCTGGGCGCCGCCTTCGGCCTGCTGTCGCGGGCAACGGGCGACAAGGGCGGGCCCCGGGCGGTATAATCGCCGCTTTCCCTACACGTACCTCGCATACCCCCATGGATTACCGCCAACTCATCGACAGCATGACGCCCGAGGTCTATCGCGACCTCAAGCGGGCGGTGGAGCTGGGCAAATGGCCCGACGGCCGCCGCCTGACCCCCGAGCAGCGTGAACACTGCCTGCAGGCGGTGATCGCCTGGGGACAGCGCAACCTGCCCGAGGGGGAGCGGGTCGGCTACATCGACCGCGGCCACAAGGCGGGCGAGGTGTGCGACGACCCCGCGCCGCAGCCCCTGTCCTGGCGCGACTGATTTTCCCAACCGACGTTCGATAGGAGCTCGAATTGGCCCAAGAGCTGGCAGCAGGTCCCCTGCGCAAAATGCACACCGCACTGGAAACGCCGGTGCAATACCAGATGGTGCTGGGCGAGCACCTGGAACCGCTGAACACCCTGGTGGGGCAAGCCCTGCAACTGGAATACCGCGGGCAGATCAACTGCATCCACTGCGACCGCAAGACCAGCAAGAGCTTCAGCCAGGGTTACTGCTACCCCTGTTTCAAGCGCCTGGCCCAGTGCGACAGCTGCATTGTCAGCCCGGAAAAATGCCACTACCACCAGGGTACCTGCCGGGAACCGCAGTGGGGCGAGACCCACTGCATGATCGACCACATCGTGTACCTGGCCAACACCTCCGGCCTCAAGGTGGGCATCACCCGCCACAGCCAGGTGCCCACCCGCTGGATGGACCAGGGGGCCACCCAGGCCCTGCCCATCTTCCGGGTCGGCAGCCGCTACCAGTCCGGACTGGTGGAGACCCTGTTCAAGCAGCACGTCGCCGACAAAACCAGCTGGCAGGCGATGCTCAAGGGCGCGAACGATGAGGTCGATCTCGAGGCCCAGCGCCAGCGACTGGTGGCGGAGTGCGCCGCCCAGGTCGAGGCCTTGCAAGCCGAGCACGGCTTGCAGGCGATCAGCGTGCTGGAAGGCCAGCCCGAGACCCGGATCGACTACCCGGTGCTGGAGTACCCGGCCAAGGTGAAGTCCTTCAACCTCGACAAGAGCCCGACCATCGAGGGTACCCTGATGGGCATCAAGGGCCAGTACCTGATTTTCGACACCGGAGTGATCAACCTGCGCAAGTACGGCGGCTACCAGGTCGCCCTCCACCGACTCTGAGTTATCGAGGTATCCATGCGAGACGCCAAACCCCGCGCCATTTATCTCAAGGACTACCAGCCGCCGGCCTACCTCATCGATAAAACGGTGCTGTATTTCGACCTGCACGAGGACCACGCCACGGTGGAGGCCACCCTGCACCTGCGCCGCAATGACGGCGTGGCCGGGGACGCGCCGCTGGTGCTGCACGGCCAGGACCTGCAGCTGGAGTCGGTGGCCCTGGACGGGCGCGCACTGGACGACGACGAGTTCCAGGCCGGGGACGAGACCCTGCTGGTGCACCGCGTGCCGGCGCGCTTTGAGCTGAGTACCCGCACCCGCATCCGCTCCCAGGACAACAGTTCCCTGGAGGGCCTGTACAAGTCGCGCACGATGTTCTGCACCCAGTGCGAGGCGGAGGGCTTTCGCAAGATCACCTACTACCTGGACCGCCCCGACGTGATGGCGCGCTTCGAGGTGGCGATCGAGGCCGACCGCGCGCGCTACCCGGTGCTGCTGAGCAATGGCAACGCGGTGGCGAGGGAGGAACTGCCGGGAGGGCGCCACCGCGTGCGCTGGGACGATCCCTTCCCCAAGCCGGCCTACCTCTTCGCCCTGGTGGCGGGGGATTTGCACAGTGTCGACGACAGCTTTACCACCTGCGGCGGCCGCGAGGTCGCGCTGCGCATTTTTGTCGAGGAGAAAGACCTCGACAAGTGCGACCACGCCATGCGCTCGCTGAAGAAGGCGATGCGCTGGGACGAGGACGTCTACGGCCGCGAGTACGACCTGGATATCTTCAACATCGTGGCGGTGGACGACTTCAACATGGGGGCGATGGAAAACAAGAGCCTCAACATCTTCAATAGCTCCTGCGTGCTGTGCAGCCCCGAAACCACCACCGACAAGGGCTTCCAGACCGTGGAGGCGATTGTCGCCCACGAGTACTTCCACAACTGGTCCGGCAACCGGGTGACCTGTCGCGACTGGTTCCAGCTCAGCCTGAAGGAAGGTTTTACCGTGTTCCGCGACGCCGAGTTCTCCGCCGACATGGGCTCGCGCACGGTCAAGCGGGTGGAGGACGCCACGGTGCTGCGCACCCTGCAATTCGCCGAGGACGCCGGCCCCATGGCGCACCCGGTACGCCCGGACTCCTTTATCGAGATCTCCAATTTCTACACCGTGACGGTCTACGAGAAGGGCGCGGAGGTGGTGCGCATGATCCACACCCTGCTCGGGCCGGAGCAGTTCCGCAAGGGTTCGGACCTGTACTTCGAGCGCCACGACGGCCAGGCGGTGACCTGCGAGGATTTCGTCAGGGCCATGGAGGACGCCTCCGGCCTCGATCTCGGTCAGTTCCGCCGCTGGTATTCACAGGCCGGCACGCCGCTGCTCACGGTGCGCGACGAATACGATCCCGAGCGCGAGCGCTACACCCTGGTGGTGTCCCAAAGCTGCCCGCCCACGCCGGGGCAGCCCCACAAGGAGCCGTTGCTGATCCCGCTGGCCATGGGCCTGCTGGGCGAGGCCGGCAACCTGCCCCTGCGCCTGGCCGGCGAGGCGCCGGACGCCGAGACCGCCGACAATACCCACCGGGTATTGATGATCGACGCCGCCGAGCAGCGCTTCGTGTTCGAGGGCGTGGGCGAGAAGCCGGTGCCCTCGCTGCTGCGGGGCTTCTCCGCCCCGGTGCGCCTCGAGTACGGCTATGCGCGCGAGGACCTGTGCGCGCTGATGCGCCGGGACGACGACGGTTTCGTGCGCTGGGACGCGGCGCAACAGCTGGCGGTGTCGGTGATCAACGAGGTGCAGGAGCAACTGCAGGCCAACCAGGAACCGCGGGTGGCGGCGGTCTACCTGGAAGCCTGTGACGCGCTGCTGGCCGACACCAGCGCCGACCCGGCCATGGTCGCGGACATGCTGCGCCTGCCGGGCGAGACCTACCTGGCGGAGCTGGCGGCGCAGCGCGGCGGCGCCGACGTGGAGGCTATTCACGGCGCCCGGGAAACCGTGCTGCGCGCGCTCGCCAGCCACTGCGAGGCGAACTGGCTCGACGCCTACCGGCGCAGCGCGGTCGATGCCCCCTACGCGCCGGAGGCGGCGCAGATCGCCGCCCGCGGCCTGCGCAATACCGCGCTGGAGTACCTGGCCGCCGCCCGCGAGGAGCACATCAACCTGGCCCGCGCCCAGTACACCGCCGCCGGCAACATGACCGATCGCCTGGCGGCGCTGCGGGTGATCTCCCAGCGCGCAGCGGCGCAGGTGCGGGAGGAAACCCTGGCGGGGTTCTACCGCGACTGGCGCGACGAGTCCCTGGTGGTCAATCAGTGGTTGCAGGTACAGGCCGCGATGCCCGGCGACGACGCCCTGGAGCGGGTGCGGCAGCTGATGGCCCACGAGGCCTTCGACCTGCGCAACCCCAACAAGGTGCGGGCCCTGGTGGGCGGTTTCGCCAACGGCAACCCGCTGCAGTTTCACCGCGGCGACGGCGAGGGCTACCGCTTCCTCGCCGACGTGGTGGAGCAGCTCAACAGCCGCAATCCGCAAATTGCCTCGCGCCTGCTGACGCCCCTGACCCGCTGGCGCAACTACGCGGGCGAGCGCGCCAATCTGATGCGCGCCCAGTTGCAGCGCCTGGCGGCGCTGCCCGGCCTGTCGCCGGATGTCTACGAGGTGGTGAGCAAGTCCCTGGAGGATTGAGTCAGGCGGGGTAGAGGCCCAGGGCGGGGGACTCGCCCGCCGCGCGCTTGCGCAGCGGCTTGCGTAATTCCCTGGCCAGCGCCGCGAGTTCGTCCCCGCGCCAGTGCCCGGTGTCGCCGGCGTAGAGTTCGCGGTTCAGGGTATCGATGGCCGACCGCAGGCGCGCGTCTGCGCAGTGAGCGGCGAAGCCGTCCAGGGTGAGGTCCGGCTCGTTGGGCATCAGGGCCCGTCCCCAGTCGAGCAGGGCCCGCCGAGCGCGGGTGGCCTGGTCGGCGGCGCAGGCCGCCAGCAGTGTCTTGTAGGCCGCGGCCTCGCCGGGCAAGGCGCGCTCGTGTTCCACCGGCGCCCGCTGTTGTTGCTGTCGCTGACGCCACAGCCAGGCCAGGGTCGCCAGCCAGCCCAGGGCGCTGAACAGGGCCACGCCCCGCCAGATCCACAATTCCACTGCCGTTCCCGTCGCGGTGACCGCGTCGCGGTTCGCCGTGGTGGTGGCGGGCGCCGGCAGGGGCGAGGGCGCGCTGTGGGGCGCGGCGGCCGCCACCTGGATCTCCCGGCCCGGCAGTACCGCCTCGCGCAACGCCCCGGACTCGGTATCCCACCAGGGAATGCGTACCTCCGGAATGCGGTAGGTGCCGGCGCTGGTCGGTACCAGCGCCGCGCTGTCCACGCGCTGGCCCACCAGGCCGCTGCTCGATTCACTCTCGCTGATTTGCGGCTGGTCGGGGTAGTACTTGAGCCCGGGGGTCGCGGGGAACAGCACGGGCGGCAGCTGCGCGCCCTGCAGGCCGCTGCCGGTGACGCGGATGGTGCGGGTGGCCGACTGCCCCGCCCGCAGTTGTTCCGGCGGCGTGGACCACTGCTCCTCGATCGCCAGCGAGGTCGCCGGCAGCCAGGTGGCACCGTCCGGGTAGGCGGCCGGTTGCTGCAGCACCTCGATGCGCAGCGGCTCGGTGACGCGCCGCACCAGGCGGCCGTTGCCGCGGTCGAACAGGCTGCGCCGGGCGATGCTCTCGCGGGCGCTGAAGGTCTGGGGCGGAATCTCCAGCGTGCCGCTGGACTCGGGGAAGATGGCGTAGCGAATTTCGTGCACCAGCCAGGGCCGGCCGTCGACCGTGCGCTGGAACGAGTTCTGCTCCAGCGGTTTGACAAAGGCATTGTCCAGCCGCAGTTCGCTGACACTGCGCGCATCGAGATTGATCGCCTGTTGTATCCGCAGGGTGAGCAGTACCTGGCCCTGGACATAGACCGCCTCGCGGTCCACCTCCGCCTCGAACAGCACCTGCTGGTCGCCGCCGGGCAGCTCCGGGGGCGGCCCTACCTCCACGGTCACCGCGTTGGAGCGCTCCCCGCCGCTGGCCAGTGGCGGTATGCGCAGGGCGCCCTGGCGCAGCGGGCTCAGGTCCACCACCAGTTGCTTGGTATGGCTGCGCTGGCCGTTGACGATCTGCACGCTGCTGGCGGAGGAGCGTTGCAGGATGTCGAAGTCGCGCTTCAGCGGCTCCAGGTCGATGTCGGCCAGTTCCTCGTCGCCTGTGGTTTCGATCACCAGGCGCAGGGTGTCGCCCATGGCGATTTGCCGGCGGTCGACGCTCGCTTCCAGCGCCGCCCTGGCGCCGGCGCTGAACAGGGTCAGCAGCGCCATCGCGAACACCATTGTCCTACCAGTACGTGTCATTTTCCGGCTTCTCTCCCTGTTGTTGCCGCTGCCGGCTTTGGTAGCGGAATTTCTCGCGCAGCAGACCGGAAGGGTCGTCGGGTACCCGGCGCAGCCATTGCTGCAAGGCCTGGTCGCGCTCGGCCTGTTGTGGGTCCGGCGCGGCCGCGGCCGGCCCCTGTTCGGCTTCGCCGTCCCGTGGCTCACCCGCTTGCGCGCTGCTGCCGTCGTCCCCGGCCTGTGGCTCCTGTTCCCGGGGGGCGCTCGCCTCGTCGCCGGCTTCGGTACCGGATTGCGAGTCCTCCGGCGACTGTTGCGACTGTTCGGGCTCGCCAGGCTCCGGCCGGGAGCCCCCGTCGTCCTGTTGCCGCGAGTCTCCGCCCTGTTGCTGCGGGTTATCTTCCTGCGGCTGCGAATCGCTGTCCTGTTGTTGCTCGCCACCGGACTGCTGGTCCCGCTCACCCGCTTGGTCGCCCTGTTGCTGTTGTTGATCGCGCTGCTGCTGTTCTTTCAGCGTCTCGACCAATTCCAGGTTGTCCCGGGCGTCGCTGCGCTCGGGTTGCCGGGCCAGCGATTCGCGGAAGGCCTCGATTGCCGCGTCCAGCTCGCCGGCGCGGGCCAGGGCGTTGCCGCGGTTGTACCAGTCGTCGGCGCTATCGCCGCGGCCAAACTGCCGCGCCGCGGCGTCGAAGTCGCCGTGTTCGTAGGCCGCGGTGCCGGCCCAGGCCGAATCCTCGAACAATTGCTCGGCGCGCTCGGCGTCGCCCTCGAGCAGGGCCCGCCGCCCCTGCTGGTCCGGAGTCAGCCACAGGTCGTCCCAGCCTTGCGCGCGGGCGGCCTCGGGGCCGCCCAGCAACAGCAAGGGCAGGGCGGTGACCAGCAGGCCGCGACGGAATAGCAGCGCCGCCAGCGGCAGCAACAGTAACACCAGTGCGTAGCCCTGGTCCTCCCACTGGTCGGCGCGGCGTTCGGCGGCGGACAGGCGCTCGCGGCCCGGTAGGGTGGTCCGTTGCGCCAGGGCCTCCAGGTCGTCGCTGCCGATTTGCATCGGCAGGTAGCTGCCCCCGGCCCGCTCCGCCAACTGTTGCAGCTCGGCCTCGTTCAGCGCGGGCACCACGATCGCCCCGCTCGGATCCTTGAGGAAACCGCCGTCCGGCAGCGGCAGCGGCGCACCGCTGGGGGTGCCCACACCCATGACCACCAGCTCGACACCGGCATCGCGCACCGCCCCGGCGATGGCTTGCCGCTGGCGCTCGCTGACCGCGTCGGTCAGCAACAGGATGCGGCCGCTGCCGGCGGCCCCGGACCGCAGCAGGTCGAGGGCGAGTTCGACCGCGCCCGCTGCGTCGCTGCCCGGCACCGGCATCATGTCCGGGTTGAGCGCCGGCAGCAGGTTGGCGATGGTGGGATTGTCGTCGGTCAGCGGGGTCACCACGTGGGCGTCGCCGGCGAAGGCCACCAGGCCGGTTTGGCCTTCCCGGCGCCGCGCCAACAGATCCAGGATCTTTTGCCGCGCGCGGTCGATGCGCGAGGGCGCCAGGTCGGCGGCCTTCATCGAGTAGCTCAAGTCCAGCAGGATGACCAGGGCGTCCTCGCGCTGGTGAACCGGCTGCGGAATTTTCTCCAGGCTGGGGCCGGTCATGGCGATGACCGCCAGTACCCAGCCCGCCACTAGCCAGGGCAGGGCGCGGCCGCGCCGCGCTGGAGCGCTCGCCGGGGTCCCGCCCACCAGGTAGGGTAGCAGCGCCGGTGAAATGACGTTGCTCCAACTGCCGGCGCGGCGCCCCGACAGACCCAGCGCCAGTCCCAGCAGCGCCACTGGCAGCAGCGCCCACAGCCATTCCGGGCGCATCAGGTGCAGTGCCCCCAGGGTCACGAGGCCGCCCTCCCTTCGCCGCCGGCCAAAGCGCCGGCGCGCCGGAACAGGCCGCTGCGATAGCAGTGCAGCAGGGCCAGGGCGAAGCTCAGCGCCAGCGCGCCGCCCAGGGGCCAGTAGCCCAGGGATTGGCGCGGCCGGTACAGCGCGACGTCCTGCTCCACCGGCTCCAGTTCATCCAGCAACTGATAGATGCCGGCGAGCTCCCGAGGGTCGCGGGCGCGGAAATAGCGCCCGCCGGTGAGTTCGGCGATGGCGCGCAGGCTGTCCTCGTCGAGTTCCGCCGAGGGGTTGACCTGGCGAGAGCCGAAACTGGAACCGAACAGGCCGGGCAGGGTCAAGCGGTCGGCGCCGATGCCGATGGTGTAGATGCGTATGTCCAGGTCGCGTGCCAGCCGGGCGGCGTCCATCGGCTGCACCGAGCTGGCGGTGTCCTGGCCGTCGGTGAGCAGGATCAGCACGCGGCTGTCGGCGGGGCGCTCTTTCAGGCGCTTGACCGCCAGGCCGATGGCGTCGCCGATGGCGGTTTCCTGGCCGGCGAAACCGATTTGCGCTTCCTCCAGGAAGCGCCGCACGGTCGCGGTGTCGAAACTGAGCGGGGACTGTACGTAGGCCTTGCTGCCGAACAGGATCAGGCCCAGGCGGTCGCCGGCGCGGCGGCCGATAAAATCGGCGCCCACCACCTTGACCGCGTCGATGCGGCGCAGTTGTTGTTGGCCCAGCACCATGTCCTCGATGCGCATGCTGCCGGAGATGTCCACCGCGAGCATCAGGTCGCGCCCGCTGCTGGGCAATTCCACCGGTTCGCCGATCCATATCGGTCGCGCCGCGCTCGCCACCAGGCAGGCCCAGAGCAGCCACAGCAACAACAGCGCGGGCCACTGGCGCGCGCCGCTCGCGCCGCCGCGTTGTTCGCTCAACGCGCGCCACTGTTCATAAAAGGGTACCCGCAGCGCCGCCTGTCGCGAGCGCGCCGCCGGCAGCAGGCGGCGCAGCAACCAGGGCAGGGGCAACAGTGCCAGCAACCAGGGCCAGACCCACTCGATCATCGGCCGCTCCTGTGGCGCCGTATCCACTGGCGCGCCGCCCGGTACAGGTCGTCGCGCTCGATTTCTTCCGCCGGCGGGCGGTAGAGCTGGCGCACGAAGGCCGGGCCGAACAGCGGCGGCCCCTTGCCGCCGGCGGTATCGTTGAGAAAGTCCAACCACGCCTCGCCGTTGAGCGCGGCGACCTCGCGCCGCGGAAAACTGCGCACCGCGACCGCCTTCAGCAGGCGATTGCAGGGTTCTATGAAGGGCTTGTCGCTTGAGGCCGTACACGCGGCATGCAAGGCGTCCAGCTGCGCGACCGCCAGACGCCGGTAGCGGCGCGCGCGGTGGCGTCGCCACAGCCACAGGGCGAGGGCGGCCAGCGCCACTAGCGCCAGCGCCGCCAGCAACCACCAGCCGGGAGCCGGCGGCCACCAGTGCGGTTCCGGCGGTTGTCGCAAGGGGTGCAACTGGGCGAGCGGGTCCTGTGCCTGCATGGTCAGCGCCGCGCCTCGCCAGGCCGGGCCACGCCAGGCCGGGCCACGCCAGGCCGGGCCGCGCCAGGCCGGGCCTCGCCGTAGTAGCGCTGCAGTGTGGGCAGCGGCGCCTGGTCGGTGGTGAACTGCAACAGTGGAATACCCAGTCGCTGCAGGTCGCTGGCCAGGGTCTCGGCGCGCTCGCGGGCCTGGTGTTCGAAGGCGCGGCGCAGGGCGGTGTCGGCGGTATTCAATTGCGCCCGTTCGCTGCCGTCGGTGACCGCGTACACGCCGGAACGCGGCAGCGCCTGCTCCAGCGGGTCGCGGCAGGCAAAGGCGGAAATCTCGGCGTGCTGGGCCAGTTGGTAGAGGTGCTCGCGGGCGCGGGCCTCGGTGGCGCCGTGAAAATCGCTGATCAGGTAGATGCTGCTACCCGGCCGGGCCACGCGGCGCAGATTGGCCAGCATGGCGGCGAAGCTATCGCTGGCCTCGGTGTCCGCCAGCGGCAGGCGGTGGTTGTACTCGACGACCTGCGAGAGAATGGCGAGCACGGTTTTGCGGCTGCGGCGCGGCCGTATCTCGCGGTGATCCTGGCCGTTGAACACCAGGCCGCCGACGCGATCGCCGTTGTTCAGCGCGCTCCAGGCCACCAGGCCCGCCAGGTGGGCCGCCAGCACCGACTTGAAACAGTGGCGGGAACCGAAGAACTGGCTGTTGCGCTGGTCGACCGCAATCAACACCGGGCGCTCGCGTTCCTCGCGAAACAGTTTGGTATGGGCGCTGCCGGTGCGCGCGGTGACGCGCCAGTCGATGGCGCGGATATCGTCCCCCGGCTGGTAGCCGCGCACCTCGTCGAAATCGATGCCGCGGCCGCGGAAGTTCGATTTGTTGGGGCCCGCGAGAACGCTGAGCGCGCGCTTGCGTCGCCACAGCTGCAGTTGCGCCGCGGGGAAACGCAGGGCGATCAACTCGCCGAGGTCGGCGTAGGCGCCCTGTGGCGGTCGTTGCACGATTGCGTGTTGCATGGCCCTCCGGCTCAGCCAGCCGGCACCAGGGCCAGCAGTTCGCGAATCACCTGGTCGGCGGTGACCCCGTTGGCCTCGGCCTCGAAGCTCAACAGCAGGCGGTGCCGGAACACATCGGCGGCGACCGCCTGCACATCGTCCGGGGTAACGAAGTCACGGCCCTGCAGCCAGGCGTGGGCGCGGGCGCAGCGGTCCAGGGCGATGGTGGCCCGCGGGCTGGCGCCGAATTCGATCCACGCGGCCAGTTGTTCGGAGTAGGGCGCGGGCTCGCGACTGGCGATCACCAGCTGCACGATGTAATCCTCGACCGCTTCGGCCATGTGCATGGCCAGCACTTCGCGGCGCGCCGCCAGCACGGTTTCCTGGGACAGCGGCTGTGGCGGTTCGCCGCCGCGATGCGCGGCTTCGGCGCGGGTCAGGCGCAGGATCTCGCGCTCCGCGGCGGCGTCGGGGTAGCCGACCCTGACGTGCAGCAGGAAACGGTCAAGCTGAGCTTCCGGCAGGGGATAGGTGCCCTCCTGCTCGATGGGGTTCTGGGTGGCCATCACCAGGAACAGTTCCGGCAGGTCGTAGGTCTGGGTGCCCACGCTCACCTGGCGCTCGGCCATGGCCTCCAGCAGCGCCGACTGCACTTTGGCCGGCGCGCGGTTCACCTCGTCCGCCAGCACCAGGTTGTGAAACACCGGGCCGCGCTGGAACAGGAAGCTGCCGTCCTGGGGGCGGTAGATCTCGGTGCCGGTCACGTCGCCGGGCAGCAGGTCAGGGGTGAACTGAATGCGGTGAAAGCTGCCCTCGATGCCATCGGCGAGGGATTTAATGGCCCGGGTCTTGGCCAGTCCGGGCGCGCCCTCCACCAGCAGGTGGCCGTCGGCGAGCAGGGCGATAATTAGGCGCTCAACCAGATGGGCCTGACCGATAATCTGCTGGCTGAGCCAGCTTTCCAATGCTCTCAGCTCTGCGCTTGCCACGCGATCTCCTGTTGTTTACTGCACTTTATCATGGGCATTGCGACCACCGCGGCAGCCGGCGGAGGTGCGCCGCATTCTACGCAATGCGCGGCGCCGGGCCAATCGCCGCGGAAAAGGTGCTGCTGTGACCGGGGCCGTGTGCAAAAGTTCCGCCCGCGGCTGGCTACAGCGAAGGCGAATTAGTCTAGACTATCGGGCAAATCACGGGGCCCGCCGCAAGGGGCCCCGACCGGACGCGAGCAAAATATCCATGGCATGGGACGCAGTAAAAAACAGCCTGCTTGAAGAGCTGGCACAACGCATTGATAAACGTGGCGACGCGGCGCACCGACGCTCGCTCCACAACCTGGCCGGCGCCTTTCTCAGCCGCTTTCCGGCCGAGGACATGCGCGGCCGTTCGGTGGAAAACCTGTACGGCTGCCTCTATGGCCTGCTGCGCTTCATGGACAGCTGGGACGCGCCGCGGCCCAAGGTTAGGATTTTCAATCCCGAGCTCCAGGGGCACGGCTGGGAAAGCAAGTACACGGTGGTGGCGGTGCTGTGCCGGGACATGCCGTTTTGCACGGCCTCGGTGCGCGGCGAGCTGAACCAGCGCAATATTCGCATTCACGCACTGGCCAGCTGCAACCTGGTGACCCGGCGCGACGCCGACAACGGATTGCAGGCGGTGCTCGACGACGACGGCGCCGACGGCGATTCCCACGAGAGCCTGCTGTACTTCGAGATCGGCCGGCACTCCCAGCCCGAGGAACTGGAGGAGCTGCGCCATACCCTGGAGGCGGTGCTCGGCGAAGTGGCGCTGGTGGTGGACGATTTCCACGCCATGCGCCAGCGGCTGGACGAGGCCACCGAGGTCATCGCCAACACCGGCTGCGTGGACGAGGACTACCGCGAGGAGGCCATCGCCTTCTGCCAGTGGTTGCGCCAGGACCACATGACCTTCCTCGGCTACGAGTACCTCGCGGTGCGGCGCGAGGGCGCCCAGGTCGAGGTGCTGGTGGACGAGGACGCCAGCCTGGGCCTGTTGCGCAAGCGCAGCACCCGCGGCCCCCAGGATTTGCTCGCGGATATCAATGCCATGCCACCGGACGAACTGCAGCGCCGGCAGCTCAGTTTCTCCAAGTCGCGCGTGCGCTCGCGGGTGCACCGCCTGGCCTATCCCGACTATGTGGAAATCAAGGTTTTCGACGAGCGCGGCGAGCTGCTGGGGCAACATCGCTTCATCGGCCTGTTCACCTCCACTGTCTATACCATGCACCCCTCGCTGATCCCCATCCTGCGGCGCAAGGTGGAGCAGGTGATCGAGCTCTCCGGCCTGGACTTCAGCGAGCACGACGGGCGCGAACTGGAGCGGGTGCTGGAACTGTTCCCCCGGGACGAGCTGTTCCAGTCCAGCATACGCGAGCTGTTCGACACGGTGATGGCGGTGAACCGCATCCAGGAGCGGCGCCAGACGCGCCTGTTCGTGCGCAAGGACGTGCACGGCAAGTTCGTCAACTGCCTGGTGTACATGCCCCGGGACCGCTACACCACCGAGCGGCGGGTGCTGATGCAGGACATCCTGACCCGCGCCTTCGGCGCCGAGGAGTCGGAGTTCACCACGCACTTCTCGGAGTCCATCCTGGTGCGCTGCCATTTCGTGCTGCGGGTCAACCCCGCGGACGTTCGGAGTTACGATGTCAATGAAATCGAGGAACAGATAGTGCAAGCCACCCTCGCTTGGGAAGACCGCCTGCGCATCCGCCTGGTGGAGGAGTTCGGCGAGGAGCAGGGCGAACACCACGCGCGCAACCTCGGCACCGGGTTCCCGCCGGGCTACCGCGACGACTTCGATCCCCGCGTGGCGGTGATGGATATTCACCGCATCCTGTCGCTGCAGTCCGGCGACGAACTCGCCATGCGCCTGTACCGGCTGCTGGAGGAGGGCGACCAGAAGCTGCGCCTGCGTCTCTACCACCGCGGCGACTCGCTGCCGCTGTCGGACATCCTGCCGATCCTGGAAAACCTGGGGCTGCGGGTGGTGTCGGAGCGGCCCTACGGGGTGCGCGCCGCCGACGGCCAGACCTTCTGGATCCAGGAGTTCAGCCTGATCTACTCCCTGGCCAACGACATCGACCTGGAGCAGGTGCGCGACGAGTTCGAGGACGCCTTCTCGCGTATCTGGTTTGGCGAGGCGGAGAACGACTCCTTCAACCGCCTGTTGCTGGGCACCCGCCTGAGCTGGCGGGAAATCGCCCTGCTGCGGGCCTATGCCCGCTACCTGCGGCAGCTGCAGTTCCCCTACAGCGTCGACTACATCGCCGAGACCATGGCCAACCACCTGCACATCACCGCGGGGGTGGTGGAGTTGTTCCTGACCCGCTTCTCGCCGGTGTTCGACGGCGACGAGGACTGGCGCGCCCAGCGCGAGGGAGCGGTGGAGCAGCGCATCCTGGACTCCCTGGAGCAGGTGCAGAACCTGAGCGAGGATCGCATCGTGCGGCAGTTCGTCACCGTGATCAAGGCGACCCTGCGCACCAACTTCTTCCAGGAGGCCGGGCGCGGCGTCCTCAAGCCCTATTTCTCGTTCAAGCTCGACCCCCGGGCGATTCCAGAGGTGCCGGCGCCGGTGCCCATGTACGAGATCTTCGTGTATTCCCCCCGGGTGGAGGGCGTGCACCTGCGCGGCGGCAAGGTGGCCCGCGGCGGGCTGCGCTGGTCCGACCGGCTGGAGGATTTTCGCACCGAAGTGCTGGGCCTGGTGAAGGCGCAGCAGGTGAAGAACGCGGTGATTGTGCCGGTGGGCGCCAAGGGCGGCTTCGTGGCCAAGAACCTGACCCCGGACATGGGTCGCGACGAGATCCAGCAGGAGGGTGTGGAATGCTACAAGCTGTTTATCCGCGGGCTGCTGGACATCACCGATAACCGCACCGAATCCGGCATCCAGCGCCCGCCGCAGGTGGTGGCCAAGGACGAGGAGGACCCCTACCTGGTGGTGGCGGCGGACAAGGGCACCGCGACCTTCTCGGATATCGCCAACGCCCTCGCGGACGAGTACGGTTTCTGGTTGGGCGACGCCTTCGCCTCCGGCGGCAGCGCCGGCTACGACCACAAGAAAATGGGCATCACCGCCCGCGGCGCCTGGGTGTCGGTGCAGCGCCACTTCCGCGAGATGGGTGTCAACGAGCAGACCACCGACTTCACCGTGGTAGGTGTCGGCGACATGGGCGGCGACGTGTTCGGCAACGGCATGCTGCGCTCGGAGCACATCCGCCTGGTGGCGGCCTTCAACCATCTGCACATTTTTGTCGACCCCGAACCCGACGCCGCCGCCAGTTTCGCCGAGCGCCAGCGCCTGTTCGAACTGCCGCGCTCCTCCTGGGCCGATTACGACCAGGCGCTGATTTCCAAGGGCGGCGGTGTGTTCAGCCGTTCGGCCAAGTCGATCACCATGACCCCGGCGATGAAAGCCCGCTTTGGCATCGACGAAGACCACCTGACGCCCAACGAACTGATTACGCGTCTGCTGTGCGCCGAGGTGGACCTGTTGTGGAACGGCGGTATCGGCACCTACGTCAAGTCCAGCCTCGAGTCCCACACCGGGGTCGGTGACAAGTCCAACGACGGCGTGCGGGTCAACGCCAACCAGCTGCGCTGCAAGGTGGTGGGCGAGGGCGGCAACCTGGGCATGACCCAGATGGCGCGCCTGGAGTACTGCCTGCACGGCGGCCGTTCCAATACCGACTTTATCGACAACGCTGGCGGCGTCGACTGTTCCGACCACGAGGTCAATATCAAGATCCTGCTCAACGCCATCGTGGCCCGCGGCGACCTCACCGAGAAGCACCGCAACGCCCTGCTGGAGGAGATGACCGAGAGCGTCGCCGAACTGGTGCTGAAGAACAACTACCGCCAGGTGCAGGCCATCAGCCTGGCCGAGTTCCAGGCCCTGGAGCGCAGCGGCGAGTATCAGCGCTACATCAACTACCTGGAGCACAGCGGTCGCCTCAACCGGGAGCTGGAGTTCATTCCCTCGGACGAGGAGCTGGCCGATCGCCTGGTTCAGGGCAAGGGCCTGACCCGGCCCGAGCTGTCGCTGCTGGTGTCCTATACCAAGGCCATGCTCAAGGAGCAGCTGATCGACTCGGACCTGGGCAAGGACCCGCACCTGGCCAACGCGGTGCGCACCGCCTTCCCCGAGCGCCTGCTGGAGACCTACGGCGAGGAGCTGCGCCAGCACCGCCTGCACCGGGAAATCATGTGCACCCAGATCGCCAACGATATCGTCAACCGCATGGGCCTGACCTTCGTGCAGCGCCAGCGCAAGGCCACCGGGGCGCCGGTGGCGGACGTGGCCCGGGCCTATACCACGGTGATGGAAGTGTTCTCCGTGGCCGGGTTGTGGGACGAAATCGAGGCCCTGGATCACCTGGTGGACGCCCGTATCCAGCTGGAGATGATGCTCAACCTGATTCGCCTGGTGCGGCGGGCGGTGCGCTGGTTGCTGCGCAATCGCCGCCACGAGCTGGCCCCCACCGGTTGCATCGCCGAGTTCGGCGACGGCGTGGCGACGTTGCGCGAGGCGGTTCCCGAGCTGCTGCGCGGCCGCCTGAAGGAGCAGTTCGAGGGGTTGGAGCGCCGCTACCTCGACGCCGGCGTCGGCGAGACGCTGGCGCGCCGGGTGTCCAGCGCGGTGCTGTCCTACACCGCCCTGGGCATTATCCAGGCCGCGGCGGAGACCGCCTCGCCGCTGTTGCAGGTGGCCGAGCTGTATTACTTCCTGGGCGAGAAACTGGAGCTGGACTGGTTCAGCGGCCAGATCCTGGCCAGCAAGATCGACAACGAGTGGCAGGCGATGGCCCGGGATACCTATCTGGAGGATCTGGAGTGGCAGCAGCGCACCCTGGCGGTGGGCGCCCTGAGGCACATGGCGGAGGCTTGCGACGGCGATACGGAGAGCTGTTTCAAGGCCTGGTCAAAGCAGGAGGCGCCGTTGCTGAAACGCTGGCGGGAGATGCTGAGCGAATTGCACACCACCAATGCGCCGGATTTCGCCATGTTCGCCGTGGCCAATCGCGAACTGCTGGACCTGGCCCAAAGCAGTATGCGCGACTGACACGGCTGTCAGGTGGAAAGGATGTTTGTGGGTCTATGAGACGCGAAGTTTGTGCACGCCCGACACACCGGTCAGGCCATCCCACTGGTCGCTGCGACCCTCGCGCCAGCCGCATATCCAGTTTTGTCGGTGTTCGCTGTCGGCGTGTGGGCAATAGTCGATGCTGCGGCCGGAGACACCGGCCTGGTAGCCTCGATCAAACGCCCTGGTGTTCATATCGCGTTTCTGTCTTCTCATAGAGTTTGCCTCCGTCTTGGACACCGCAACCGTCGCCGAGGGGAGAGCTGCACACCCCGGGTGGGGGGGCGGTCGGCGGGTTGACGTGTCAGTCTTTCGCGACTTTCTCGATGTCAGTTTGGTTTGCTTGAATATCGCAAAGCAATACTGCGAAGTGGTGCCAGTAGTATCGCGGGATACCCGGGCACGAATTCATGAAACCAGAGCATGACAAGCAAGTCGACTAATGTTTTGGAACAAGGAAAGCGGCTTTTATAACGCTTGCTTGTTAAAAGCGCCCGAGTTGGCCGCTCAGGCCCGGGCAGGGCCGGCGGCGGCGCCGATATAACCCAGCATCGCCGCCCGGTACAGGGCCTGGGAGCGCCCCGACACCGCCAGCTTGCGCGCCGCGTTGGTGATGTGAAAACGCACCGTGGGCAGGGAGATGTCCATGATCAAGGCCATCTCGGCGTCGGTCTTGCCCAGGGCCGCCCATTTCAGGCACTGGATTTCCCGCGGGGTCAGCCGCGGCGGGCACTCCAGCCGCGCCCGGGTGCTGCAGTCCCGGTAGCTGGACAGGAAGATCAGCGCCAAACCCAGCAGTTCGCCGGCGTGGCGCGCGAACACCTCGGCCACCGGCAGCTCCGGATCCGGTGTCGCCCATACCACCGCGCCGATCACGCCGCCGGGCAGGTGGCAGGGCACGGCGATCGCCGCCGCGACCCCGAAGCCGTCGTAGTCCTCCTGCTCGTTGACCGCCTCCAGGGCGGGGCAGTGGCGCCAGGAGGACAGCCTGCCCGCGCCCAGGTAGAAGGGCTCGGCGCACACCCGGCAGGCCTGGATGATGGCCGCGCGCAGGGCGAACCCGGGATCCTCCCAGTAGCGCAGGTTGGGGTCGACCCAGGAAAAGGTGGTTTCCGCCAGCGGGCGCCCCGCGCGGTCGATCAGCGGGCGCGGGCTGCTGATGTCGGCGCTGGCGGCGATATAGGGCAGGCCGATGCGCCGGCCGATCGCGGCAACCCGCTCCGCCAGGGCCTGGACCTCGTCCTGCGCGGCCTCCCGCTGTCCCGTCTGTGTCGCCGCCGGCATTGTTATGTGCTCCCGCTCTGGCCAGCTGACAAGCTTGCCTGCGAGAGGGGGGGATCGCAAGCGCTCGCCCGCGGGCGGCGGGCGGCGGGCGAGGGGGTCGACGGGCATCAGAAGCGGAAGGTCACGCTGGCGCCGTAGGTCAGCCCCCGGCCCGGGAAGCGCACCGCGGTGTTGGCGTTGGTGGCCACCGCCAGCCAGTAGTACTCGTCGGTCAGGTTGGCGCCCCACAGGCTGGCGCTCCAGCGCTCGTCGAGCGACTGAATCGAAGCCGTCATATTGAGCAGGCCGTAGCCATCGATGGCGTGGTCGTCACTGTTTTGCAGGTTGCCGTAGCTCTCGTCCTGGTAGCGGCCGTTCAGGGTGAGGGCCATGCCCAGGGTATCGGAAATGGGCCGCTCGTAGAGCAGGGTAAGGCTGCCGCTGGCCTCGGGGCTGTAGAGGAAGCTGTTGCCGTCGAAATCGGCCGCTTGGCCCGCGGCGTCGATACCCTCGTAGTCCTGTACCTCGGTGTGCAGGAAGGTGGCGCCGAGGATCGCCGTGAGGTGCTGGTTGACCCGCCAGGAAATCTCGGTGTCCAGGCCGTAGGCCTCGGAGTCGGGCACGTTGTTGATCCGCGACAGGGCGGTGTAGATCGGGTCGGCGAAGTAGACGCTGAGCTGCTTGTCCTTGTAATCGTAGAAGAAGGCCGAGGCATTGGCCTGCACCCGCTGGCCGAACAGGGCCGCTTTCACGCCCAGTTCATAGGCCAGCAGCTCCTCCTGGGTCGCCGGGGCGTTCTGGGTGGAAATGTTGGCGGCGTTCACCGGTGTCACCCCGGCCTTGGTGCCCCGGGACAGGGAGGCATAGAACAGGGTGTCGACCGTGGGGGTCCAGTTGGCCACCAGGCGCCAGGCCACGTTGTCCTCGTTGAGCTCCGATTCGACAATGCCGAAGCTGAGTGCCTCCGGGTCGAAGGTGTTGCAGTCGTTCTCGCCAATCGGTTCCACGAACGCGCCGTAGGTCTGCAGGAACAGGGCGCGGTTGGTGACATTGACGTTGGGCAGCATGCTGCCGTTGAAGTCGCGGGAGCAGCCGGCGTAGTCCTGGTCGTCCTCGCTGTAGCGGATACCGGTGGTCAGCGACAGGGTGTCGCTCAGTTCCCAGTCCGCGCTGGCGTAGATGCTGGCCGTGGTGGTTTCGATAGTGGCCTCGTCGCGGTAGGTGCGAAAGGCCTGCAGGGCGTCGGTGGGGGTGTAGCCGCCAGCGTTGAAGGGCGTGCCCAGCAGGCTCAGGGTGACGGTGCGGATCAGGCCCACGTTGGCGTTGTCGCCCAGCAGGGTGCGGTTGGCGTCCAGCAGGTCGTCCTCGGCGTAGTAGGCGCCGAGCAGCCACTTGACGCGCGCGGTGCTGCCCTCCAGGCGGATTTCCTGGGAGAAGCTCTCGATGGTGCCGTAGGCGTCCTGCACCAGGATTTCGTAGGGCGCGCCGCTCCAGTCGGAGAGTTCACTGCGCTCGAAGTCCTGGTAGGCGCTCAGGGACACCAGGCGCAGGTCGTCCCCCAGCGCCCAGTCGATGCTGAGCGTATAGGCGTCCAGTTTGTTGTCCTTGTCCAGGTCGCCCCCCAGGCCGGGGCCGATGCCTTCGTCCGCCGAGCGCACGGCCTGTGGTGCCCAGCTGGCATCCTCGGGGTTCGCGGGCCGGTTGGCCGCCACGTACTCCGGCAATCCCGGGGCGTTGAAGGGGCTGCCGGTGGTGCCTGGGGTAAAGCCGATGGCCTGGGCCGCCAGGGTATCCGAGGTGTCGCGCCATCCGCTGTAGGCGAGGTCGATGTTGAGGTTGTCGGTGGGCTGGAAGGCCAGGGCGGCACGCAGGCCGGTGCGGTGGACCTCGCCCAGTTCGTCGCCGCGATCCATCGCTTCCTGCCAGCCGTCGTTGCTGTCCTCGCGGCGCACCGCCAGGCGCCCCTGGATACCCTCTGTCAGCGGCCCGCTGACCATGCCCTCGAAATTGTAGGTGGCATCGTTGCCGACCTCGGCGGAGACCATGGCCTCGAAGGCATCGGTGGGCTTGCGGGTCACCAGGTTGATCAGCCCGGCGGTGGTATTGCGCCCGAACAGGGTGCCCTGGGGGCCCTTGAGCACCTCCACCCGCTCCAGGTCGAACATCGGCCCGGCATTGAGGATGGGGTAGGGGTAGGCCACCTCGTCGACGTAGGTGCCCACCGTGGAGGTGGCGGACATATTGATGGTATTGAAACCCACGCCGCGCAGGGTGTAGGTGGGCACGCCCTGATAGCTCTGGGCCACGGTGAAGCTGGGTACCACCGCGGTCAGGTCGGTGACGTCGTCCAGCCGCAGCTGCTCCAGG
The DNA here is from genome assembly GCF_017255185.1 of Parahaliea mediterranea. Classification (GTDB taxonomy): domain Bacteria; phylum Pseudomonadota; class Gammaproteobacteria; order Pseudomonadales; family Halieaceae; genus JAFKCZ01. The sequence goes on along the minus strand of NZ_JAFKCZ010000011.1, from coordinate 68,790 downwards.
CGCCGGCCCTGGTAGGCCTGGATGTCCATGCCCACGTCGTTGACCGACTGCTCGTAGCGCTGGGCGGTGACGATGACGGTTTCCAGCGGCAGCACCTCGCCGCCGGTCTGGGCCTGGACGGCGCCCCCCAGGGGCAGGCTCAACAGGGCTATCGCGCGGGCGATATGGCGTTGTTTTCCAGGGCTGGATCTGTTCACGACGGACACCTCGCTATTAGCGTTGTTATTGCCGTGTAACGTCCTCCAAAGCGTCTGCGCGAACAAGCTGTTGAATGTGATAGGCCTTGTTATGGCCAGTGTTTACGCGACTTTCAGGGCAGGTGCGCCACCACCTGGCGCGCCCCGGCGTGGTGCCGGTGCTCCCACAGGTAGACGCCCTGCCAGGTGCCCAGCAGCAGCGCGCGGTCGCGGTAGGGAATACTCAGCTGGGTGGCGGTGAGAGCCGCCTTGATGTGCGCCGGCATATCGTCGGGGCCCTCCAGGGTGTGGCTGTAGAGCGGGTCGTTCTCCGGCACCAGGCGGTTGAGCCAGTTTTCCAGGTCGACGCGGGCGCTGTCGTCGTAGTTTTCCTGGATCAACAGGCTCGCCGAGGTATGGCGGATGAACAGCGTGCACAGGCCCTCGTCGGCGCCGGCCCGGGCCAGCAGTGGCGCCAGGCGGTCGGTGATGGGGTGCAGGCCCTGGCCGCGCACCGGAATGTCCAGTATTTCAATCATGGTGTGCTTCGGTTTTCCCCCGTATGGGGACAGATGGTATTGTCGCAGGCTGTCGCCGTCTACCGGGAGTGAAACGCGTGAAACGCCTGAGCCTGCTACTGCTACTTTGCCTGTCCGCCGCCGCCGCCGGCGCGGCGAACCTGAGTGACGCGGAACAATCCGTGGTGCGGGCCGTGGATGCCGGGGTGCCGGAGGCAACCCGGTTGCTGGAGGAGGTGGTCAACATCAACTCCGGCACCATGAATTTCGCCGGCGTGCGCCGCGTGGGCGAGGTCTTCGAGCGCGAATTCAAGGCGCTGGATTTCGACACCGACTGGATCGACGGCGAGGGCTTCGACCGCGCCGGGCACCTGGTCGCCAGCCGCGGTGCGCGCGGCCCGCGCATCCTGTTGATCGGCCACCTCGACACCGTGTTCGCCGCCGACAGCCCCTTCCAGCGTTTCCAGCGCGTGGATGCGCATCGTGTGAAGGGGCCGGGCATCACCGACATGAAGGGCGGCAACGTGGTGATGTTGCTGGCCCTGTCGGCGTTGCGCGAGGCCGGCCTGCTGGACGCGCTGCAGCTGCGGGTGGTGCTGACCGGGGACGAGGAGCTGCGCGGCAAGCCCCATGCCCTGGCCAACGCCGCCCTGGTGGAGGCGGCCCAATGGGCGGATATCGCCATCGGCTTCGAGGACGGCGACGGCGATCCCGCCACCGCGGTGATCAGCCGGCGCGGGGCGTCTTCCTGGCGCCTGGAAGTGGCCGGCAAGCCGGCGCACTCCTCGCAGATCTTTCGCGAGGACATCGGCGACGGCGCGGTGTTCGAGCTGGCCCGCATCCTGGATGAATGGCGCCGCAAGCTGCGCGGAGAGGCCAACCTGACTTTCAATCCCGGGGTGGTGGTGGCCGGCACCGACGTGCGGCTGGACCCGACCAGCGGCGAGGGCACGGCCTTTGGCAAGAGCAACGTGATTGCCCGCGACGCCCTGGTCAACGGCGGCATCCGCGCGGTGTCGCCGGAGCAGCTGCGGCGCGCGCAGCAGGTCATGCAGGCCGTTGCCGCCGACAACTCCCCCCACACCCGCGCCGAGTTGAGTTTTGCCGCCGGCTACCCGCCGATGGCGGCCAGCGAGGGCAACCGCGACCTGCTGGCGCTGTACAACCGGATCAGCGAGGCACTCGGCTACGGTCCGGTGCGGGCGGTGGACCCGCGCCGTGCCGGCGCGGCGGACATCTCCTTCGCCGCCGCCCACGTGCGGCAGGCGATCGACGGCCTCGGCCTGATGGGGGAGGGCGGCCACACGGTGGACGAGGTCGCCGACATGCGCACCCTGCCGCGGCAGGCGGCGCGCGCCGCGCTGTTGTTGCACCGCCTCGCGGCGGGATCATCGAGTAGCGAAGCGGGAGGTTGAGCGCATGAGCGCACAGTACACACTCTACGGCGGCGAACTGTCGCTGTACACCGGCAAGGCCAGGGCCTACCTGCGCTACAAGGGCCTGGATTTCCAGGAGCTGCCGGCCACCCGCGAGGTCTACAAGACCATCATTGTGCCCCGTGTCGGCGCGCCCATCGTGCCGGTGTTGGTCACCGACGACGACCAGCTGGTGCAGGACACCACCGAGATCATCGACTTTCTCGAGGCGCGCCATCCCGCGTGCCCGGTGTATCCCCAGGGGGGGCTGCAACGGCTGGTGGCGCTGATGCTGGAGTTCTACGGCGACGAATGGCTGGTGATCCCGGCCATGCACTACCGCTGGAGCGTCCTCGACGAACAGTACGACTTTATCATGCGCGAGTTCGGCGCGATGAACGCGCCCGGGGCCAGCGAAGAGGAGCAGATTCGCATCGGCGAGAAAATCTCGGCGCCGTTTCGCGGATCGATCGCGCACCTGGGTATCACCAAGGGCACCATTGACGGTATCGAGCGCGCCTATGCCGAGTTGCTGGAGCAGCTGGACGGCCACTTCGCGCAGTATGACTACTTGCTGGGCAGCCGGCCCTCCATCGGCGACTTCGGGCTGATCGGGCCGCTGTACGCGCACCTCGGCCGCGACCCGGTGCCGCGGGCGTTGATGGAACGCACGGCCCCCCACGTCTACCGCTGGGTGCAGCGCATGAACCGGCCCGTGCCCCGGGGCGGCGAATTCCTGGCTGACGACCGGGTCCCGGACAGCCTGCTGCCGGTGCTGGCGACCATGTGCCGCGATCACCTGCCGGACGCGCTGGACGTGGTGGCGCGCAATGCCCAATGGCTGCGGGACAACCCCGGCGGCAAGCTGCCCCGGGTGCTGGGCATGCACCCCTTTACCACCGGCGGCGCCAGCGGCGAGCGCTATGTCCACAGCTACGCCCAGTGGCTGTTCCAGCGCTGCCTGGATCAGTACCAGTCACTGCGCGACGAGGAGCGCCAGCGCGCCGATATTCTGCTGGCCACGGTGGGCGGCCTGGAGGCGATGCAGACCCGCATCACACACCGGGTCGCGCGCGTGCCCGGGCAGTTGGAACTGGTCGAGGCCTGAACCCGTGCCGGCGGCGCCGATGATCTGTTCGCCGCGCGGCGGCGTAAGCTGGACTAGGCTTAGAGCGGACTACCCGGGCAGGTGCCTAAACAGCTGCCCGTGCCACCATGAACGGAGGAGTGGAGCATGACCGAACAACGTATCGCCGACAACCTGCCGGACTGGATCAAGGACCACCTCAAGCGCTACATCGAGAGCGACGGCGCCGACGGGCACTACTGGGACGCGTCCCTGGGGGGCGGGGAGGGCATGGTGCCGACCCTGCTGCTGACCACCATTGGCCGCAAGTCGGGCGAGCCGCTGACCATCCCCTTGATCTACAGCCGCGCGGGGGATGGTTACTGTGTCATCGCCTCCAAGGGCGGCGCGCCGGCCCATCCGGCCTGGTTCCTGAACCTGGAGTCGGACCCGGAAGTTCACGTACAGGTGATGGCGGACAAATTCCGGGCCCGCGCGCGCATCGCCGAGGGCGGGGAACGCGAGGGCCTGTGGCGGCAGATGGTGGACATCTACGCGCCCTACACCAAATACCAGGAGGCGACGGATCGCCGCATCCCGGTGGTGGTGCTGGACCCGGTCTAGGGCTCATACCGGGCGGGGGCTAGGCCTCCTGGGTCTGGGTCTCGGCGAACAGCAGGGGCGTGGCGGTGGCCGGGTCGCCGATGCCGCGGATCAGGTGCAGGGCGCCGGCGAAGTCCTCGACCAGGGCCGTGCAGCTCTCCACCCAGTCGCCGTCGTTGCAGTAGAGGATGTCCTCGTACTGCTGGATCAGCGGGTGGTGCAGGTGGCCGCAGATGATGCCGTCGAGGCCTCGCTGACGGGCCATCAGCACGGCGGCGTCCTGGTAGGCGTCGATCGCCTGCTCCGCCTGGGCGATGTGGCCCTTGACCCACTTGGCCAGCGACCAGTAGGGCTTGCCGGTCATCTCCCGGTAGCGGTTGACCTGGCGGTTGACCGACATCAGGAAGTCGTAGGCGATATCGCCGATGGCGCGGTTGAGGCGGCTGTAGCGCACCGCGTAGTCCAGCTCGTCGCCGTGGATGACCAGGAAGCGGCGGCCGTCCACGGTTTCGTGCACGGCCTCCTGGCGCAGGTGTACGTTGCCGAATTCGCCGCCGCAGAACTCGCGGAAATTCTGGTCGTGGTTGCCGGGGATATAGATCACCTCGACGTGCTTGCGCGACAGCTTCAACAGCTTGCGCAGGACGTGGTTGTGGGACTCCGGCCAGTACACCCGGCGGTGCATGGCCCACACGTCCACGATATCCCCCACCAGGTACAGGCGCTCGCATTTTACCCGGTCCAGCAGTTGCAGCAGGTAGTCGGCCTTGCAGTGCACGCTGCCCAGGTGGACATCCGATATCCACAGGGTCCTGCAACTGATCTTGCCTTCTGTGTTTAGTGCCTCCATTCTCGCCTCCCTCCCCTTGGGTCAGTATTTGTCGCCACCCGCCATTCAGCCGCCTGCCAGGTAGCGTTTACGCTTGCGCGGTGTGAGCTGCTCGAGATCCGCCATCACGAAGCCATCCACGCAGTCGCCGAAGTCGTGATCGACGTTGAAGGCGGTAAAGGTCACGCCCTCCGGTTCGGTGGCCTGTGAGTAGTGTTTGTACAGCACCGGCACCGGCAGGCCTTTTTCCGCCAGCGCGTCGCGCAGGGCGCGGAAATCCTCGTCGCGATCGATGCCGGAGAACTCGGCGGCGAACTGGGCCTTCAGTTCCTCCGGTATCTGGAAGGGCGTGCGCGGGGCAATGTCCAGCGCCGTGTGGTTGTAGTGGGTGCCGTAATACCAGGCGATGCGCGCGATGGCGTCGACCCCGTAGAGCCGGCTGATGGAGGCCGGGCCGAACAGGTAGCGAAAACGCGGGTGCCGGCGAACAAAGGCGCCGATGCCATACCACAGGTAATCCAGGCTGTGCCGGGTCTGGTATCGCGGCTGCACGAAGCTGCGCCCGAGTTCCAGACCCTGTTCAAGGTAGGGCCGCATGTTGGGGCCGAAGTCGAACAGGCTGTGGGTATAGAGGGCGTCCACGCCGCCCCTGGCCATCAGGGCGGCCGCATCCCCGAGCCGGTAGGCGCCGGCGATCTCCATGTCTTCCGCGTCCCACAGCACCAGGTGGTGGTAGTCGCGGTCGTAGCGGTCGATGTCCCGGGGCAGGCCGGTGCCTTCGCCCACCGCGCGGAAGGTCAGCTCCCGCAGGCGGCCGATTTCGCGCATCACGCAGGGCGATTGCTCCATCCGCGCGAGGTAGATCTGCTTGCCGTCCACGGTGTCACCCAGGCGCTCGCTCTGGGCCAGCTCGCGCCTGAGCAGGCCGCGGTTCTCCGGCGCCGCCACGGTCTCGATAGAGCGGAACACCGGCCGCCGGTTGCGGGCGATGCGGTATACATGCTTGCGGAACATCTGCGCCAGTTTCTTGGCGGAAACATCCAGCGAGCTGTAGTTGTCGTAGGGGATCGGGTTGCCGACCCGGGCGTCCACCGCGTTGTGGCTCTGCTTGAACATCTCGCGCACCAGCCACAGGGTGGACAGGGGGCGCGCCAGGAAGGACAGGCTGTAGAAAAACAGCGAGTTGCGTCCGGCGACGAAGATCGGCAGCACCGGCGAGCGGGTGGCGCGGGCGATCTTGACGAAGCCGCTCTGCCACTCGCCGTCCTTGACGCCCTTGGCGCCGAAGCGCGAGACCTCGCCCGCCGGGAAAATGATCAGCGCGCCGTCGTCCTCGAGGTGGGCGCGGATATTGCGCAGGTTTTGCCGCGCGGTATTGCCGCTCATATTGTTGACCGGCAGCAGTACCGGGTGCAGCGGGTCGATGGCGGTGAGCAGGTCGTTGGCCACCACTTTTACATCGGGGCGCACCTGGCGCACCAGGTTCAGCAGGGCCAGGCCGTCGAGGGAGCCGATGGGGTGGTTGGCGGCGATCACCACCCGGCCACTGGTGGGAATACGCGCGCGCTCGCTGTCTCGCAACTTCAGGGTGAAATCGAAGTAGCGCAGGGTCGCGTCGACGAAGTCAAAACCCTGTAGATGGGGGTAGTCGCGACCGAATTGCTGAAAGCGTGATTCGTAGAAGAGAAAGCTGAGAAAGCGCGAGAGGGTTCTCGCGGTGGTGGCGTGTTGGTCAAAGAACCGGGGGTAGCGCGTTTCCAGAACGTGCTGGATGTTCAGCATTGGCTGTCCTCGTCAATCAATCAGCTGGTGGATATCTTCCTGTCCGTGCCAGACGCTGGCCCGTTTGCTGTTGTTCCTCTTGCCGGCGTCGTCCATGACGTGAATCTCGCCGCCGCGCTTGAGGAATTCCTCGACCTGACACTGGATCTGGTCGCGCATTTGCTGTTTCTCGTACCTGTTCACGGATCCCGCATTGCTCGCCATGGCGAAATTCTCCCTGAAAGAACACGTTGGGCGCAGGATGGCGCCCGCCTGTTGCAGGAAAAAGTCAGGGAATTGAACAATTTGTGACAGGGTCGCCCGCCGTCCTTGGCGCGCGCCCCGGGGGTGGTTCTTTCGGCAGCCGCGCCGGGGAAGGGGATTGCAAGGCAAGCGCTAACTTTTACCGGCGCAATCTCAAATCTTTAACAAAATTGTCATCTTGCGGGCCTAGTATGCACCCAACGTTAGGGGGTCATTGCGATCCGTGCGCCCCTTGCCACTGCTTGTTGGTGGGTTTTGGGGGCGATTAAACCAGCATGTTCACAGTTCAGGGTTAAGGCACTTTCCTATGAAGAGAACGTATTTTTGCATTGGCCTGCTGTTGTCCCTGGTGTCGCACCAGGTGATGGCGGCCGGCCTCTATGTGCAGCTATTCCTCGACGACGCGCCCCTGCAGGGTGTTGTCGCCACCCTGGACGACGCGCCGGCGGGTGCTTCCGACCGCCGCGGCACGGTGAGCGCCGAGTTGCAGGCGGGGCAGCACGTGCTGATCCTGTCAGATGATGACCTCGATTTTCCCATCGAGTTCCGGTCGGCGCAGAACGAGGATGTGGAGGTCAGCGTGATCTTCACGTCCGCCAAGGGCGACGAGCCCGAGGTGTCGGTGCGCAAGTTCACGGCGGGCGAGGCCGGTGCCGAGGGCTACGTGACGGGTACCGTGACCAATACCGCCAACAGCCCGATCGCCGGCGCCAGCGTGGTGGTCGGCGGGGCCGGCGTGGCCGCCACCACCGATGCCAACGGGGTCTACGTGATCGACGTGCCACGTGGCGAGTACGAGTTGAAAATCTCCCATCCCGAATACCGCGATACCACCGTACCCGGTATCCGCGTGCTGGCCGACCTGGGTGTCACCGCCCAGGTCAAACTCTACGCCGAATCCACGGCGGAAACGCTGCAGCTTCCCTCCACCGCATTGGAAGAAGTGGTGGTGCTGGGCGTGTTCAATCCCACCGAGGACGCCGGCACCCTGGAGCGCTACGCGACCTCCATCACCAACGCCATCGACGTGGCCATGCTGGAGCGTTTCGGCGACTCCGATGTCGCCGCGGCCCTGAACCGGGTCGTCGGCGTGGCGGTGACCGACTCCAAGTACGCCACCGTGCGCGGCCTCGACGGGCGCTACATTTCCAGCACGCTCAATGGCCTGCTGATGCCCAGTACCGACCCCCAGCGTCGCGACGTGCAGCTGGATCTGTTCCCGACCAATATCCTCGGCGGTATCGAGATCCAGAAGTCCTACACGCCCGACCAGCTGGCCACCACCACTGGCGGTTCGATCAAGATCAATACCAAGGGCCTACCGGACGAGCGGGTGTTCAAAGTGGGGGCTTCCACCGCCTACAACTTCGACTTCACCGGCGACGACATCCTCAGCTACCGCGGCTCCAACAGCGACTGGCTCGGCTTCGACAGCGGCCTGCGCGACCTGCCGCGCAATGTGGTCAACGGCACCAATGGCGGCACCTCGCTGACGGTTTGCGACCCGGCCATCGATCCCGATCGCTGCACCTCGCCGTTGGAGGCCGCCCAGTACGGCGTGTCGTTCCAGGACGACTACAACGTCACGGAAAAGACCGCGCTGCCAGAGGGCGGGCTGTCCGTTTCCTACGGTGATCGCTTCCCCACCGACAGTGGCGAGTTCGGCTTCTACGCCGCCGGTGACTACGGCTACAGCACCTCCGACCGCGGTAGCGCCGCGCTGACCAACCCGCTGGAAACCACCGGCAGCTATATGCGCTCGCAGCAGACGGTGACCCTCAACGGCTACGTGGTGGCCGGTTACGAGTACGGCGCCGCGGACGAGATTCTCAGCAAGACCATCCTGCTGCGCAACAGCGAGGACACCACCCGCTGGGAGAGCGGCGTTGATCGCGAGGACAGCGATGTCGACAAGGCCATCCTGCAATGGGTCGAGCGCCAGTTCTTCTCGCAGGAGTTTACCGGCCACAACGAGTTTGACTTCGATCACGGCACGCACCGGCTGGACTGGCGCCTGGCCTACTCGCGCACCGATCGCGACGAGCCGGACCGCCGCCAGTACACCTACTTCAACGGCAACCTGTCCACCTCGGCCTTCGAGCGCCGCTGGTCGGAGCTGACCGAGGACAGCAACGATGTCACCGTGGACTACACCGTGCCGCTGGACTGGGGCAGCGCCAATACCACGGAGTTCAAGGCGGGCATCCTGTGGTCCGACAAGGACCGCGAGGTGGCCCAGTACCGCTTCGGTATTCGCCGCGGCGACAACGCCGACCTCGACCTGGGCATCGACCAGAACCTGGAAACCGAGGTGCTGCCGTACTACAACTACGTGCTGGACAAGATTCGCCTGGCGGCCAACACCGCCGCCACCGATTCCTACAATTCCCAGGAAGAAATCCAGGCCTACTACCTGAGCGCCAACACCGACTTCGGCGACGCCTGGAGCATGCTCATCGGCGCCCGCTTCGAGGACTTCACCCAGAGCCTCGAGTACCCGAATGAAGAGGGCGGCACCGACAACGACCTGGAGTACGACGACGTCTATCCGGCCCTCAACCTGACCTACCGCCCCATCGAGGATATCCAGCTGCGGGCCGGTTACAGCGAGACCGTGTCCTACCCGGGCCTGATCGAGCGTTCGGAGTCCCTGTCCTACGACCCGGACACCGACGACCCGATTTTCGGCAACCCGGACCTGCGGGTGTCCACCATCGAGAACTACGACCTGCGCATGGAGTACTACTTCTCCGAGGACGAGAGTGTCTCCGTGGCCTTCTTCCAGAAGGATATCGACCAGCCGGTGGAGCGCGCGCTGCCGGACGCCTCGGGCTCCGCGGCCTCGGGCATCACCTTCCGCAACCAGGACTCCGCCAAGCTCAAGGGCATCGAGGTGGACGCCAACATGAACCTGATCGACGCCGCGGACTACCTGCTGTTCGTGCAGGGCAACGTGTCCTACATCGACTCGGAGGTGGAGCTGTCCGAGGACTCCATTCGCCTGGAGGGCGCCAGCGCCAACGGCCGCCAGCTGCAGGGCCAGTCCGAGTGGCTGGGCAATATCCAGCTGGGCTTTGATCACTACCCGACCGAGCAGAAGTTCACCCTGCTGGTGAACTACTTCGACGACCGGATTTTCCGCATCAGCCGCGGCGAGAACACCGGACCGGAATTCGAGGACGGCCGCATCCTGGTCGACTTCGCCTACGAAAAGCTGTTCGGCGAAAACCTGACCCTGGAGCTGCAGGTGAAGAACCTGCTGAACGAGGATGTCGAGTACTCGCAGAACAACCGCGTGATCGAGAGCTACCAGACCGGCACCGTGTTCGGCGCCTCGGTCACCTACGACTTTTGATGACCGCAGTTGGCGGCCCCTTGCGGGGCCGTCGATTGCATAAATTCAGCAACAACCAGCGATACCATTAACGCAAAAGGACTGAATCATGAAACGTAAAGGGCTTGTTGTAGCGACCCTGGTCGCGCTGACCGCGCTGGCCGGTTGTAGTGGCGATGAGGGCGATGATGTCACCATCAATGTCGATGGTGGCGGTACCCCCACTCCCGATCCGGACCCCGATCCCGATCCCGGTACCGGCAGCTGCGACAATGTGGTCGAAGCCTCTTTCGTCAGCTTCAACGACGACTGCAGCGTGGGCACCCTGAGTGGCCTGGTCGACAGTGACTATGTACTGACCAGCGACATCCAGTGGCGCCTGTCCGGCACCGTGCGCGTGGGCGAGGGCAACGAGACAGTCGCCGACACCGCCGATGTGCAAGCGATTCGCGACGCCGGTGTCGACCTGGAAATCGAGGCCGGCACCGATATCCGCGCCTTCGACGACGGCACCCTGCTGGTGACCCGCGGCTCGCGCCTGATCGCCGACGGCACCGCGGCCATGCCCATCACCTTCTCCAGCCTCGACAACAACTACGACGGCCTGGGCGAGTGGGGCGGCGTGGTCGTCCAGGGCTTCGCACCCCAGTACGGCCAGGGCGGCACCGGCGCCTGCTTCGGCAGTGGTGAAGTCTGCAACGTAGAGGGCGAGGGCGGCACCGAGGTCGCGGTCTACGGCGGCAACGATCCGGCCGATGACAGCGGCATCATCCGCTATGTGCGTATCGCCGAGGGCGGCCTGGTGGCCGGCCCCAATAACGAGGTGAACGGCCTGACCCTGCAGGGCGTGGGCCACGGCACTATCGTCGAGTACGTGCAGGTGCACAACAACCTGGATGACGGTGTCGAGTGGTTTGGCGGCACCGTGGACGCGAAGTACCTGGTACTGACCGGCAACGACGATGACGACATCGACTACGATGAAGGCTACATGGGCAACATCCAGTACGCCATTATCCAGAAGGACCAGGAGAAAGAGTCGCCCACCGGCTCCAACGACCCACGCGCCATCGAGGCCAACTCCTCCGACGACGAGTACGTGCCGGAAACCGAGGCAGTGATCGCCAACGTCACTATCGTCGGTGGCCCGGTCAACAATGATGACGCCTCCGAGGCCGGTGCCCAGCCTGGCATGCGCCTGCGCGGGGCCTTGACCACCAGCATCTTCAACACCTCGGTGCAGGGCTTCAACAAAGGCTGCATCCGTATCGACGATGCCGACGTCAATGGCGACGGTTCGATCATCGAGATGTCAAACGTCAGCCTGACCAATATCCTCAACGATTGTGCCGGCGGCATCTACACCCACGAGACGGCGGACGCCGTCAACAACGTGGTGAACCAGACGCTGACCTACAGCGCGACCTTCGCGATCAACGAGGCGGCGGCCCAGCTGTCCTCGGCGCCGGTGATCAACGCGGTCAATAACGGTTCTGGCTTCACCTTCGACCAGACCAACTATGTCGGCGCTGTCGATCCATCCGCCGCTACCGGCTGGTGGGAAGGTTGGACCATCCCCGGCAGCCTCCAGGTCGACGGTGAAGTGGTCGCTCCCGCGGACTTCGTGAGCTGTAATGGCGACAGCAGCGTGTGCACCATCTCCGGCACTATCGATGAGGACTACACCCTGGTGGCCGGCGTCGAGTGGCGCCTGTCCGGCGAGGTACTGGTCGGCAGTGGCAACCGGAGCGTCAGCAACGATGCCGATGTCCAGGCCGTGCGCGATGCCGGCGTGACCTTGACCGTGCGTCCGGGTGTTAGCGTCAAGGCCTTTGACGACGGCTCCCTGCTCGTGACCCGCGGTTCCAAGCTGATCGCCAACGGCTCCGCCGCGAGCCCGATTACCTTCTCCAGCCTCGATGACAATTTCGACGGCGAAGGCGAGTGGGGCGGTATCATCATGCAGGGCTTCGCGCCCCAGTACGGCCAGGGCGGCACTGGCGCCTGCTTCGGCAGCGGCACGGTGTGTAACGTGGTCGGCGAGGGCGGTACCGTGGTCGGCAACTACGGCGGCAACGATCCCGCGGACGACTCCGGCTCCCTGCGCTACGTGCGTATTGCCGAGGGTGGCCTGGTGGCCGGTCCGAACAACGAGATCAACGGCCTGACCCTCCAGGGCGTGGGCTACAACACCCTGATCGAGTACGTGCAGGTTCACGGCAACCTCGACGATGGCATCGAGTGGTTTGGCGGCACCGCCAACGCCCGTTACGTGGTGTTGACCAACAACGACGATGACGACATCGACTATGACGAGGGTTACAAGGGCAACGTCCAGTACGCCATCATCCGCAAGAACCCCAACAAGGCCGCGCCCACCGGTTCCAACGACCCGCGTGCGATCGAGGCCAACTCCAGCGATGATGACTACGCTCCGGAAACCGAGGCCACCCTGGCCAACATCCTGATCCTGGGCAGCGACGTCAACAACAACGATGGGTCCGATGCCGGAGCCCAGCCGGGCATGCGCCTGCGCGGCGCCTTGACTACCGCGATCTACAACACCGCGGTGCGCGATTTCGATGTGGGCTGTGTCCGCATCGATGACGCCGACGTCAATGGCGACGGTTCCAACATCGTGCCTTCCGATGTCACCCTGGTGAATGTGCTGGGCGAGTGCGCCGACGGCTTCTACAACAAGCGCGCGGCCGACGTGGAAGACAATGCCGGCGAAGCGACCAATAGCACCGTGACCATCGATGGCGCCTATGCTATCACCGAGGCTGCGGCCAACGTGGCGGCGCCGGGTATCGTGGCCACCGACAACGGTTCCGGCTTTGAATTCGACGACACCACTTACGTGGGCGCCGTTGAGCCGGGTACCGCCCCCGCCGACGCCTGGTGGAGCGGCTGGATCATCGAGGGTTCCCTGGACTGATCCCCGGAACAGGAACTCAACCGTTCCAATTTTTGACCCGCGCGCAAGCGCGGGTTTTTTTTGGTCCGCGAAAAGTATTCCGAGTGAAACATGGCCGGCCGATCATTCTGTGGTTATAAAAACCACCCCGGTTATTCTATTTGGCTATTTCCAGTGTCGCGTTCCGATTGGTAGAAATACCGGATCGCTGTTCGCAAATCGCCGTGGAATGGCATGGCCCGTGGGCACAAGCGGTGCGATGGACTACACTCAATTGCGTCGGTAGCCATTGCTTTCTTTCCGGAGGGACCGCTCCAGTAGGGAAACAAGTACCTTGAGACCAGGAGAACAAACAATGAAAAAAACCGCACTCTCGATACTCGCCGCCCTGGGGGCCGGCCTGCTGCTGTCCGCCTGCGCCGGGGTGCAACAATCCGCGCCGGAAGTGTCGTTCGACGGCCTGCACCTGGTGCCGGATACCCAGTTTGCCACGGTGTACCTGAAACCCGGGACGGATTTGACGGTGTACAACAAGTTCGGTGTCACGCAATGCCAGGTGGCCTTTCGCAAGAACTGGATGCGGGACCAGAACACGGACCGTATCGACCTGAACAACCGGGTGACCCAGAAGGACGTCGAACGTATCAAGTCCCAGCTGGGAGCTGAATGCGACAAGTATTTCCGCGAGGCCCTGGCCAGGGATCCGGCCTACGACGTGGTGGAAGAGTTCAGCCAGGGCGAGGAAGTGCTGGTACTGCGCCCGGCCATAATCAACCTGGACGTCAACGCGCCGGACGTGCGCTCCGCCGGCATGAGCCGCTCTTATACCACCTCGTCCGGAGAGATGACCCTCTACCTCGAGCTGGTGGACGCCACCACGGACGCGGTGATCGGCCGTATCGTCGACCGCCAGCGGGACTTTGACGACGGCTATCTCACCTGGAGCAGCAGTGTTACCAACAAGGCCGAGGCCGACCGCATCCTGAGCCGCTGGTCGAAGGAGTTGCGCGAGGGCTTGGACAAGGTCCGCGCTGGATCATAAAGGGAAACGGGGCGGGCCCCGGCCGCGTCCCCGGTTCGACAAAATGTCGCGGCAAGGAATGCCGCTTGGGAGAGAGGCATGCCTGGCACCATCGGGAAATCAGTAGCGGCGGCCGTGTTGGCCTGGCTGTGGACCAGTGGGGCGGGGGCCCAGGAGGAGGGCGGCGCGGCCCAGGCCAACAACCCACTGGCCAATATGACGGCCTTTAACATCCACGATTACTACATTGGCGACGTCACCGCCAGCGATGAGTGGGCCAACCAGGCCGTGGCGCGTTTCGCCAAGCCCTTTTCGGTCGCCGGGGCCAACTGGGTGATGCGGGCTTCCCTGCCGCTCAACACCTACCCCACGGGGCCCGGCGGCGATCGCGAGACCGGCATCGGCGACCTCAATGTCTTCGCCGCCTACCTGATCGATACCGGTGATCCGGCGATCAGCTTCGGCATCGGCCCCCAGCTGACCGCGCCCACCGCCAGCGAGGACGCGGTGGGCAGCGAAAAGTGGTCGGCGGGTTTCGCCAATGTGATGTTCAACGCCAGTTCGCCGAAGTTCCAGTACGGCTACCTGTTGACATGGCAGGAGAGCTTTGCCGGCGAGGACGATCGCGCGGACGTGAATGTCGGCGCCTTCCAGCCCTTCGCCTTCGTTCAGCTGGGCGGGGGCACCTACCTGCGCTCGACCCCCGTTTGGGTCTACAACTTCGAGAACGATAGCTACGGCGTGCCCCTGGGGCTGGGGGTAGGGCAGGTGTTCAAGCGCGACAAGACCGTTTTCAACGTCTTTGTCGAACCGCAGGTTTCCATCGCCGACGACGGGCCAGGCCAGCCGGAATGGCAAATTTTCCTCGGCTTCAACATGCAGTTCATGAATTGACAGGCCGCAACCCGGAGTCGGGGCAATCCCGCTTCGTGGCAGCCGATGACGCAAAGGTGATACGGCTATGACTATGTTGCTCGCTCGTAAAATCGCGTATTGGCTTTTGTGGCCCCTGTTGGCAATTGTCCTGGCGCCGGTATCGCTCGCCGCGGAAGACCCGCTGCCGTCCTGGCGTGACGGTCCGGGCAAGGCTGCCATCGTCGAATTCGTCGCGCGCGTGACACGGCAAGATTCCGCCGGCTACGTCGAGCCCCATGAGCGCATCGCCACCTTCGACAACGACGGCACCCTGTGGAGCGAGCAGCCGCTGTACTTCCAGGCCTACTACGCCCTCGACCGCATTCGCGACATGGCCGCGGATCACCCGGAGTGGAAAGAGCGGGAACCCTATAGAAGTGCCCTGGCGGGGGATGTAAAGGGGCTGGCGGCCCAGGGTAAGGGCCCGGTGGTGGAAATGCTGGTGGCGGCCCACGCCAATGTGACCACCGAGGCGTTTACCCGCTCTGTGGCGCACTGGCTGGCCACGGCGCGCCACCCCCGGACCGGCAGGTTGTTTACCGAGATGGTCTACCAGCCCATGCTGGAACTGCTGGAATATCTCAGGGCCAATGACTTCAAGGTGTTTATCGTCTCCGGTGGCGGTATTGACTTCATCCGAGTGTTCTCGCACGAGCGCTACGGCGTGCCTCCGGAGCAGGTGGTGGGTACTACCGGTGGCGCGCGATTCGAACTGCGCGATGGTATCCCCGTCGTCGTCAAAACCGGCGATATCAGCCTGATTGACGACAAGGCCGGCAAGCCGGTCGGTATCTGGCGGCATATCGGTCGCCGCCCGATATTCGCCGCGGGCAATTCCGACGGCGACCTGCAGATGCTGCAGTACACCACCGTTGCCCGCAACGAGGATGACACCACGCCGCGCCTCGGCCTCATCGTTCACCACACCGACGGCGAGCGGGAATTTGAATACGATCGCGAATCGGCCGTGGGCCGGCTGGACCGGGCCCTGGACATGGCGCCGGAGCAGGGTTGGCTGGTGGTGGACATGAAGCGGGATTGGCGGCGGGTTTTTCCCGTCGCGGGCAGCTAAGCCTGCGGAAATAGCTCGCGCGGCGTCCGTTGGCGTCGCATCCCTGCGGGCGCGCGCTGCAAAAACGGGTAGTCCGCAACCGCGACGACGGCGCTATACTGGGCCGCTTCAGCCCATCACCAGGAGACAAGCCATGATCACACTGCACGGATTCCCCTTCAGCAACTACCACAACATCGTTAAACACGCGCTCATGGCCAAGGGCCTGGACTTCGAGGAACACATTACCTACCCCGGCTCGCCCGAGCTGATGGCGGTCAATCCGCTGGGCAAGGTGCCGGCGATGACCACCGAGAAGGGCGCCACCCTGTCGGAGAGCTCGGTGCTGCTGGAGTACCTCGAGGACGCCTACCCGGAGTCGCCCCTGTACCCGGCGGATCCGGAGCAGCGCGCTGGGGTGCGTCGCCTGACCAAACTGGCCGAGCTTTACTTTGACCTGCCCGCCCGCCGTCTGCTGCCGGCGGTGTTCGGCAACGCGGAAATACCCGAGGCCACCCTGGCGGAAGTGCGCGAGGGCCTGGAGCGCGGAGTGGCGGGATTGACCGCCCTGGCCCGTTTCGATCCCTACGTGGCCGGCGATGAACTGACCATGGCCGACCTCTACCTGCGTTACGCCCTGGCCATTCCCAAGATCATCGGCCCCTCCAAGCTGGATTGGGACGTGGTGGCCGCGGTCCCCGGCCTTGGCGAGTGGGATGCGATGATGGCGGAGTCGGAAATCAGCCGCAAGATCGATGCCGACCAGCAGGCCAACACCGCGGAGTTCATGGCCTACCTGCAGAAGCGGGCCGGCTAGCCCGCCAGCTGGCGCCCCACCCATGGCGCCCCGGCCCCGGCGGGGGCGCGTTCCGCGCCGGGGAGGGATTTTTCATGCAACTGTCATAGTTCTGTCATCATACTTTCGTATCCTGCCGCTCCATCGACATAGTCTGAGTTGTGATAGAGCGAGATATGCAGTCCATCGCGAAAGTAATTGTGGCCTTCCTGCTGGCAGCGGCTA
The DNA here is from genome assembly GCF_017255185.1 of Parahaliea mediterranea. Classification (GTDB taxonomy): domain Bacteria; phylum Pseudomonadota; class Gammaproteobacteria; order Pseudomonadales; family Halieaceae; genus JAFKCZ01. The sequence continues at coordinate 51,899 of NZ_JAFKCZ010000011.1, read as the reverse complement.
GCCTCCAGGCCAGCGCCCTGGCCCTGGGCCCCGACGAGTTTGTGGCCGCCCGCCAGTTGACCTGCGTGCTGGCCCAGGACTCCCTGGGCTACCTCAGCGCAGACGATTTCTCCGACCTGACCGAGGAGGTGCTCGCCGACTACGAGCAGGCCGACGGCGACGTGATTTACGCCAAGGCCCTGGGCTATTTCGACGGCCTGATGTTCGGCCTGCCCGAGAGCGACAGCTCCCAGATTCAGGCTCGCCTGCGCAGCTTCCTGGAAAGCCAGGCCTGCACCCGGGTGGTCGGCGTCAGCTACACCCTCTGATTCTCCCCCGCGGTTCGCCCCGTGGGCGCGCCGCTGATCTCCCGAGTCGCTTTACACGTAGCAAGTACCACTATTGCGACGTGGGAGCGAATGATGCGCTGGTTTTTCCTTCCCCTGGTACCTGCCTGCCTGGCGCTGGCGGCGTGCTCTTCTGTTGAGGTAGGCGATTATGCCGGCAACGCGCCGGCCATGGTGCCCCAGGAGTTCTTCAGTGGCACCCTGGTAGCCGAAGGCGTGGTAAAGAACCGCGGTGGGCGGGTGATTCGCCGGTTTACCGCGGATATCGACGCCCGCTGGCGAGATGGGGTGGGCACGCTGGAAGAGGACTTTGTGTTCGACAATGGCGAGCGGGATCGCCGGGTCTGGACTTTGCGGCCACACCCCGATGGAGGCTTCATTGGCACCGCGGGTGACGTGGTCGGGGAGGGGCGCGCCAGCGTGGCTGGCAACGCCATGTTCCTCGACTATGTGCTGCGTCTGCCGTGGCGTGACGGCACTATTGATGTAGGGGTGGACGACCGCATGTACCTGGTAAGCGAGGACGTCCTGATCAATGAGTCGACCCTGAGCAAGTTTGGCTTCAGGGTCGGGGAAATCCTGCTCACCATTCGCCGCCTCGGTGACACCTGAGCGCTAGTGCACCAGGTCGCGGTAGGCGTGCCAGGTGGCGTGACCCAGCAGCGGGAACACCACCACCATGCCCACCAGCCAGGTGGCGAATCCGGCGGCCACCAGCAGCACCACCAGGGCCGACCACACCAGCATCGCGGGCAGGTCGCGCGCCGTGACCCGGGCGCTGGTGCGCATGGCCGTGCCCGCGTCCACATGGCGGTCGATGATCATCGGTACCGTCACCACCGACAGGACGAACACGATGGTCGCCAGCACGCCGCCGGAACCGATGTAGAGCAGGATCTGGTAGGGGCTGAGGTGGCGCATCACATCGCCCCACACGGTGGCGGTTACGGTCGGCGCGATCTCGCCCGCCGCCCAGTAGAGGATGCTGGCGGAGAGGGCAAACCACAGCAGGGAGATCAGCAACAGCACCTGGGCAAATTCCACCAGGCTGTGCCTGTTGCGGCGCAGCGGCCCCAGGGAGGCTTCGAAATTCGCCGCCTCGCCCTCATCGCGACAGCGGGAAAGCTCGCACAGCCCCGCGGTGATGATCGGCCCGAGCAGCAGGAAGCCGGAGGTCATCGCCGCCACGAAGTAGGGGTGGCGCTCGTAGGCCAGCATCAGCGCGCCGAGACCGGAGACCAGCGCGCCCCAGGCCAGGCTGGCGCCGCGGTGATGCATCATGTCGTCCCAGCCCATGCTCAACCACACCAGGGGGCGGGACATGGGGATGCGTGAAATCGGGTACAACTGGGTGAGGTGGGCAGGATTGGAGCTGGCCATGGCAGTCTCTCCCCGCGGAGCGGGTCCGCGATTGCGGTGGCAGACGGGGCCGCGCAGTCCCTGGCAAAGCCGGCGGGGCGAGGGCCCCGCGCCTGGTCTCCCACGGATATAGGGTTTTGGCACCGTGGTGTCGGTAAAGTTTCACTGTTATTTACAGGTATAGGCGTCCGCGGCGCGGTGTGCAAGGGACGCGGTGAGGGGCGTGCAGGGGCCTGGCTGAACGTATATACTGCCGCCTCCGCAGCCCCGGTGGCACAGCTGGATAGCGCAGCCGCCTCCTAAGCGGCAGGTCGCAGGTTCGAATCCTGCCCGGGGCACCATTTTCACATCGCGGGTCCGCCTGGCCCTCCCGACATACCTCAGTTCACCATCATCGCGCGGATGACCCTGTGCAGTAGCTGTTTCTGGCGCTGTAGATTGGCCTCGCCCTGAGGGTCGCCGGCCCCCAGGGTGAGGAAGGCCTGGCGGGCGGTGAAATAGCCGGTAATGATATTGAACAGGGCGATCAGATTGATCGCCAGGGTTTCGCGGCGGACCTCCATATCGTCGGAAAAAGTCGCCAGCCGCTCCAGGCCGGTGTCGAACAGCGCCGCCAGCCAGCGATGCAGCAGGGCGTTGCCCGGCTGTCCCGCTTCCTCGAGCAGGGCGCGCTGGAGCAGGGCGGCTACCTGGGGGTGTCGCGCCAGGTGGTCCGCCAGTTGCGCCGGCAGCTCGATGAAATCCGGCAGCGTGCTGGCCCGGGCCAGGTGTTCGGCGAGCATCTTGCCGATCGGGTCCAGGGCCCGCTGCAGGACGGCGGTGTAGAGCGCCTCCTTGCTGTCGAAGTGGTTGTAGATCCCCGGCTCCCGCAGCCCGGCCGCCGCGGCGATGAGGCGCAGGGAGGTGCCCGTGTAGCCGTGGCGGGCGAACTGCGCTTCGGCGGTGTCGAGGATGACACTGGCGGTGCGCGGGCCCCTGCGTCGAAAATCCTTCACGCTGCCCCTCCGGTTATCGCTTGATTGTTAAATATTAGTCAAAATCGGGCTGTCAATGGCTTGAATCGCCTGAAGTTCCGCGGGCGGGCGGCCATTTGGTTAACGAACGATAATTAGCTAAGGGCGTTCAGATGCACCGCTAATAACCGCGGGATATTTCCAGCTTTTCCTTGCATTCGACCGGGAGGCGTATCAACCTAGGCACAACCGGTTGGCGGGTGCCGCCCGGTTGTGTTTGTCGAGTTTGAGGTGGACACCAGTTGCGGTATCGGCTCTGTCTGACTTTCCTGGTTGCGCTCGCGGGATGGGCCGCGGGGCCCGCGGCGGCAGCCAACTACGATCTGGATCGCGCCCGGGACGACTACGAGGACGCGGTGAGCGCCCTGCGCGGCGGCCGCAACCGGGAGTTCCAGCAACTGCGGGACCAGCTCGATCAGTACCCCCTCTCCATCTACCTGGATTATTTCAACCTGTCACGCCAGCCCTCCGCGATTCGCCCGGTAGAGGCGAGGCAGTTCGTCCGTGACAGCGAGGGTTCGCCACTGGGCAACCGCCTGCTCGCGGCCTACCTCGAGCGCGCCGGGCGCGAGCGACGCTGGCGGGATTTTCTCGCGCTGATGCCGCAAGAGCCCAACAGCGTCGAGCTCAAGTGTTACTACTTTCGCGCCCGGCTGGCCGACGGCGATCCGCTGGCCGCCTGGGAGGGGGCCGAGCGCCTCTGGGTACACGGCGAATCGCGGCCCAAGGCCTGCGACCCCCTGTTCAGTGCCTGGATAAAGGCCGGAGAGCTGGACGACGACATCGTCTGGGCGCGGATGCTGAAGGCTTTCGACGCGCGCCAGCGCTCCCTGCTGCGCTATGTCGGCAGCAAGGGCAGCGACCGGCTCGCACCCTGGGCCGACAAGCTGCAGCGCGTCTACGCCAGTCCGGCTGTCCTGCCGCGACTGACGCTGCCCCCGGACCAGCCCCGCTCCCGGGATATCGTCAGCCACGGCCTGGCTTACCTGGCGCGCTACAAACCCGAACGGGCCCTGCACCACTGGCGGCAGTACCAGAATGACATGGCGTTCAGCCCGGAGCAGCGGGAGCAGGTGGAGGCGGCCATTGTGCTGCACAGCCTGTTCGCCGAGTCGGCAGCCAACCGGGCCTGGGTGGACACGGCGCTGCCGCGGTTGAAGCAGGACCGCCTGGTGGAGATTCGCCTGCGCTGGGCGCTCGCGGAGCGCGACTGGCAGAGCATGGCGGCCCTGCTGCCGGTACTGTCGCCCGGAGCCCGGGAAGCCAATGTGTGGCGCTATTGGCAGGCCCATGTGCAAGAGGTGCACGGCGAGGTGGAGGCGGCGCGCGCCGCGTTGGCGGAGCTGGCCACCGAGCGGGACTACTACGGCTTCCTGGCGGCGGATCGCCTGGGCCGGCCCTACGCCTTTAACGCCAAACCCATCGTGCTCGCCAACGACCGGCGGGACGCGCTATTGCAGCTGCCGCCGGTGCGCCGGGTCGGCGAATTGAACTTCCATCGCGAGACGAACAACGCCCATTCCGAGTGGTACCAGCTGCTCAAGCGTTCGGAAAATGGCCAGCAGGAGGCGCTGGCCTCGCTCGCCGCCAGCCAGGGCTGGTACCGCATGGCCATCGACGCCGCCAACCGCGCCCGCGCCTGGGACGCGCTGGACCTGCGCTTTCCCTTGCCCTACCAGGATACGTTTACCCGTTATGCCTCCCTGCACCAGGTGCCCAGCACCGAGCTGATGGCGATCGCCAGGCGCGAGAGCGCATTCTATCCCCGGGCCCGCTCGCCGGTGGGCGCCCGCGGCCTGATGCAAATCATGCCCGCCACCGGGCGCCAGGTGGCGTCGGCCCTGGGCGAGCCGCACGATACCGGCGCGCTGTACGATGTGGAGCACAACGTGTTGCTCGGCAGCGCGTATTATCGCCAGCTACTGGACCGCTTCGACGGCAACCGCGTCTTCGCCCTTACCGCCTATAACGCCGGCCCCCACCGCGTCGACCGCTGGCGGCACAAACCGGGCGAGACCGTACCCGCGGAGGTGTGGATCGAGACCATCCCCTACCGCGAGACCCGCAACTACGTTCAGGCGGTGCTGGCCTACAACGTGGTCTTCCGCCACCTTCGCGGCGAGCCCCACGGCAGCGTGCTCAACCCGGTCGAGCGGGCGGCGAGTTACTGATGCGCGACACCCGCCCACTGCTGCTCGCCAGCGATTTTCCCGCGCTTTATCGGGGGCGCCTCGACACGCTCCAGGTCAATCTGGGCTACCGCTGCAATATGAGTTGCGCGCACTGCCATGTGAACGCGGGGCCCCAGCGCAGCGAGCAGATGGACGCCGCCACCGTCGACGAGGTGCTCGACGCGATCGCGCGATTGCGCCCGGGCGCCCTCGATCTGACCGGTGGCGCGCCGGAACTCAATCCGCATTTTCGTCGCCTGGTGAGCGGTGCCCGCGAGCGCGGCCTGCGGGTGATCGACCGCTGCAATCTCACGGTGTTGCTGGAGCCGGGCCAGGAATCGCTGGCGGAATTTCTCGCCTCCAGCCAGGTGGAGGTGACCGCCTCGCTGCCCTGTTACCTGCAGGACAACGTCGAGCAACAGCGCGGCAGGGGCGCCTACGGCGACAGTGTCAGGGCCCTGCGGCGCCTCAACGAACTCGGCTACGGCGCCGACCCGGCGCTGCGGCTCAACCTGGTGTACAACCCGGTGGGGCCGGTGTTGCCCCCGCCCCAGGAGGCGCTGGAAGCGGACTACAAGCGCGAACTTGACGCGCGCTTCGGCATTCGCTTCAACCACCTGTACACCATCACCAACATGCCGATCAGCCGCTTCGGCGCGGTATTGCTGGCCCAGGGGCAGTACCGCGACTACATGGACTTGCTGCGGGACCGCTACAGCGCGGCCAACCTCGAGACCGTCATGTGCCGCGGCCTGCTCAGTGTCGACTGGCGCGGCCACGTCTACGATTGCGATTTCAACCAGATGCTCGAATTGCCCATGGCCGCGGCGGGCAGGCCCCTGCACCTGCGCGATATCCGCGCTCCGGAGCAGTTGCCGGGTCGCGCCATCGCCACCGGCGAGCACTGCTACGGCTGCACCGCGGGGCAGGGCAGCAGCTGCGGCGGCGCGCTGGAAGGGTGAGTTCGCCCAGCTACAGTTTTGTCATCCCGGTACTCAATGAAGCCCGGGGGCTGCGAGCGCTATTGCCCCGATTGCGCGCGCAATTCCCGGCGGCGGAGCTGTTGCTGGTGGACGGCGGCAGCGACGATGGCTCGGTCGCGGTGGCCATGCCCCGCTGCGATCGGCTGCTGCTGTCTCCCCCCGGGCGCGCCAAGCAGATGAACCTCGGCGCGCGCGCGGCGCGGGGCGATTACCTTCTGTTCCTGCACGCCGATACCGTGCCGCTATTTGACGAGGCGCTGTTGGCGACCTGGCTCGCGGCGCGCCCGCAATGGGGCTTCTGCCGGGTCCGGCTGAGCGGGCGGGCGCCGGCGCTGCGCCTGATCGAAGGCGCCATGAACCTGCGCTCGCGCCTCACCCGGGTGGCCACTGGCGACCAGCTGTTGATGGTGCGGCGGGATGCCTTCCTGGCCCGCGGCGCCTTCGCCGAAATTCCGCTGATGGAGGATGTGGAAGTCTGCAAGCGCCTGCGCGTCGACAGCGCGCCTCGACCCTTTGCCGGCACGGTGCTCACGTCCTCCCGGCGCTGGGAGGAGGGCGGCGTCGTGTCGACCGTGCTGCGCATGTGGGGGCTGCGCCTGGCCTATGTTTGCGGCGTGTCGCCCCAACGCCTGTGGCGCTACTACTATGGCGGTTGACCGGTATGCCGGTTGAGGCGGGCGACACCCTGTTGCTGCAATTCGCCCGGGCGCCGAGGGCCGGGGCGGTAAAGACCCGCATGCAGCCCTATCTCAGCGCCGATCAAGCTTGCGCCCTGCATGAGGAGCTGCTGCGCTGGACCTGCCGCCAGCTGCTCGCCGCCCGCCTGGGGCCGGTGGAGCTGTGGGTCGCCGGGGACGGGAATCACCCGGCCCTGGCGCACTGCCTGGCCACGGGTGCGCTGGGCCCCAGGCGCCAGCGCGGCGGGGATCTCGGCGAGCGTATGTACCAGGCATTGGTCGACGGCCTGGCGCGTTACCGGCGGGTGCTGTTGGTGGGGTCCGATTGCCCGGGTCTGGACGCGGCCTATCTGGAGCAGGCGCGGGAGGCACTGGAGCATTGCGATGTGGTCCTGGGCCCGGCGGAAGACGGCGGCTATGTGCTGATCGGGGCGCGCCGGGTGACGCCGGCCTGTTTCCAGGGCGTGGCCTGGGGCACGGAAGCGGTGTACGCGCAGAGCGTCGCGCGCCTTGATCGCGAGGGTTTGACTTGGCGGGCGCTGGCGCCGCGCCGGGATGTCGACCGGCCGCGGGACCTGCCCTACTGGGAGGCCTGCCGGCGCGAGGCGGCGACCGGCGACCTCAGGCGCTGACCCGGGCCGGGTCGGACACCCGTGAGCGCTGTTCGCCCCCGGCGCGCTGGTACAGCAGCCAGGCGATGGCGGTGCAATAGCTCAGGTTGGTGGTCAGTTCGCTGTCGGGGTCGCTCAGGAAAGCGCGCTGGCTGGCCAGTCCGCGCACCCGGCTGGCGATCTCCGGCTTGAACGCCAGGTAGCGGTCCCAGAGGTCGCGGTGCTGCGCCGCGGTGATATGGAACAGGCCCAGGCCGTCGTTGCGCGCCGAGAACAGGCCCAGCTCGGGCGCCTCGACGGCGGCGTTGAGCAGGAAAGACTCGATGCCCGGGTTCCAGGCGCCCAGGTATTTGAGGGTCGGCCGGATGACCTGTTCCCTCAGGTGTTCTGCGGTAACGTACATAACCCACTTCCTCGCAGGGATATCAATTCCGTTGGGTACTGCCGTTTCACTCGTTGTCACTGTTATAGGGTGTGGGCGGGTCGTTCTGTGTCGTTTTTTCGTCCAGACTGCCTCCGGTGTTGCGCCCGGATTCGCGGAATTTACGCCCCCACGAATGTATTTTTAGCACACGGAATTAATAAATCCAATAAAAATAACAGCTTGGAGCATTTTTTTTAGAAGATTTTTGGGAATGCAGTGTAACTTGATATATCCGGGGGTTTGAAACCTTCTGCCGGGGAAGAAATCTTCGCCAAAAACCCAAATAAATGTCCCGTATTTAAGGCGAAAATCGGCAAATTCGCACGATACTAGCCGCCGGCGAGTTTTACGGTGTAACCCTGCTTTTCCAGCTCCGCCTTGATCAGCTGGCGCTGGTCGCCCTGGATCTCGATCACCTCGTCTTTTATCGCGCCGCCCACCCCGCATTTTTGCTTCAGCTGCTTGGCCAGGGCCTTCAGCGCGGGCCCCGCCAGGGGCAGGCCGCGCACCACGGTCACCGCCTTGCCGCCGCGGCCCTTGGTCTCCCGCTGGATGCGCACGATGCCGTCGCCGACGCTGGCCGGACGGTCCTTGCCGCAGACGCAGTCGGCCACCGGCCGCGCGCACTGGGGGCAGCGCCTGCCCGCGTCGGTGGAGTACACCAGCGCGCTGTTGCCCTTGCGTTTTTGTCCCATGTTGCCTCCGGCTACTGTTGTGGACGCGGTAGTATATAGGGGCATCGACCAATGGAGCAGCACCATGCGAGACCCTGATATCCTCTCCCCCGAAACCGTGGCCCTGCTGCAGGAATTGCAGAGCCAGCTCACCTTCCAGGAGGACACCATCGCATCCCTGAACGACGCGCTGGCGGCGCAGCAGCGAGAGCTGCTGGTGCTGCGCCGCCAGGTGGAACTGCTCAAGCAACAACAGGACGAGCACACCGCCGCCCTCTCCGAGCTGCCCGGCGGCGCCGCGCCGGCGGAGCGCCCCCCGCATTACTAATCGGTAACTATCGCTTGTGCCAGTTGCCGCGCGCCGGGCCATGCAGCACACTGGCGCGATAACTCCAATCCTTCATACAGGGAGACAGCATGTCCGCAAGTGCGCGTAAAGATACCCCGGAGCAGGCGGAATTCCGCCAGTACTGCCGCCAGTGGCTGGCGCAGCACAAGCCGGGCGAGCCCCCGGTGCGGTTGCCGCAGTCACCGCTGGAGATCATGACCGAGCCCCAGCTTCACTACCTCCAGGCCTGGCAGAAGTCCGCCTACGAGGCGGGATTGATCGGCTGTGATTACCCGCAAGAGGTGGGCGGCGGCGGGCGCGGCGATTGCCAGCGCATCGCCAACCAGGAGATGATCGCCGCGCGCACGCCTTTCCTGCCCAACGTGATCGGCCTGGGCATGGCCGCCCCCACGGTGTTCTATCACGGCCAGGAGGAACTGAAGCGCCGCCTGCTGCCGCGGTTGTTTTCCGGCGAGGATATCTGGTGCCAGGGCTTCAGCGAGCCGGGCGCGGGCTCGGACCTGGCCAGCGTGCAAACCTTCGCCGAGCGGCGGGGCGACAAGTGGGTGATCAACGGCCACAAGGTGTGGACCTCGCTGGCGCATTTCGCCGAGTGGATGATCCTCCTGTTGCGCACCGACCGGTCCCACAAGTACGACGGCCTGTCCTATTTCGTGGTGCCGATCCGCGCCGCCCTGGGCAAGGGGGTCACGGTGCGACCGCTGATCAAGATCACCGGCGAGACCGGTTTCAACGAGGTGATCTTCGAGGACCTGGAAGTCGACGACAGCTACCGCCTGGACGAGTTGGGCAAGGGCTGGCAGGTGGCGATGACCACCCTGCTGCACGAGCGCAGTGCCGGCGAGCTGCAAACGCCCCGGGCCGGGGGTATGAAAAGCGGCGCCACCCACGACACCAACAGCCGCTCCCTGATCGAGCTGGCGCGCACCACCCGGCGCGGCGAGGGCAGGGCGGCGGACGACCCGGTGTTGCGCGATCGCATCATGCGCGCGGTGATTCGCGAAAAGGCCTTTGAGCAGACCCTGAGGCGCAGCCGCAACCAGGCGTTGCTGGACCACCCCATGCGCCTGCCGCTGCAGAACAAGCTGCTGGCGAGCGAGCTCGCACAGGAGGTCGCCGACACCGCGCTGGCGGTGGCGGGCGCCGCCGGTTCGCTCTACCTCGCGGACGATAACGCCCCCGCGGGCGGCCAGTGGCCCATGGCCTATATGAATTCCTTCGGCATGACCATCGCCGCCGGCACCAGCGAGGTGCAACGCAACATCCTCGGCGAGCGCGTGCTGGGCATGTCCAAATCCAAGTAGCCGCCGGCCGCAGACAAGGAGAATACCATGGCACAACCCAATGATTTCGGCTTCGGCGAGGAAGCGGCGATGCTCAAGGACGCGGCGCGGAAGTTTTTTGCCGACAACCTGCCGGTGGCGGCCCTGCACCAGCTGGTGGCGGATAACCACGACCCCGATCGCGGCCCCGCGGTGGCCTGGCGCGAGGACCTGTGGCGGCAGATGGTGGAGCTGGGCTGGACCGCCCTGGCGATACCGGAGGCCGCCGGCGGCCTGGGCATGCCCCTGGTGGCGGTGGCCGGCCTGGTGGAGGAACTCGGCCGCGCGGCCTTTCCCTGTCCCCTGCTGGGCACCCTCAACGCCACGTTTGTGCTGGCGGCCTGCGGCGACCGGGCGGCCGCGGCCCTGGACGACATCGGCGCCGGCAGGGCCGCGACCCTGGCGCTGACCAACCGCGATGGCGACTGGAATCCCGCCGCGACCGAGCTGCGCGCCAGTGGCGGCACGCTGTCGGGAACGGCCTGGTTCGTACAGGACGCGGGCAAGGTCGACCGCCTGCTGGCGGCGGCCCATACCGAGGGCGGCCTGGGGCTGTTCTGGGTGGACGCCGGCGCCGCCGGGGTGCGCGTGCACGGCGACGCCATTGTCGACCTGACCCGCGACCAGGCGCATGTCAGCTTCGACAATGTCGAGGCGGTCGAGGTGAGCGCTAACGCCCTGGCCGCGCTCAACACGGCTTTTCCGGCCATCTGGACCCTGTTGGCGGCGGATATTGCCGGCGCCGCCGAATGGCAGCTGCAGACCACGGTGGAATACGCCAACACCCGCAAGCAGTTCGATCGGCCGCTGGGTTTTTTCCAGGCGGTAAAACACCCGCTGGTGGATGTGATGATCGGTATCGACGAGGTGCGCTCGCTGCTCTACAACGCCGCCTGTGCCTGTGACACCGAGCCGGAGAAGGCGGGCCAGTACGCGCACATGGCGCTGGCCGCGGCCAGCGACCTGGCGGGCTTTGCCTCCAGCCGGTCGGTGCAGTACCACGGCGGTATCGGCTTTACCTGGGAATGCTTCGTGCACCTGTACTTCAAGCGCCAGAAACACAGCCAGGCCCTGTGGGGCGATGGGGCCTGGCACCGGGCGCGACTGGCGGAAATCCTGCTGGACACCGCCGCCTGAGTATCATCGCGGCGTGGACAGCGCCGCGCTTCTTCGATATAAATGCGCAAACGGCCGGTGTGATTTGCGCGCCCGAGCTGTTTGCGCAATGAAAACGAAAAACAGCAGGGGCCTATGTATCGCTACAGCGTCGATCACGTCGTGACCTACAGTTCCGATGACCTGGTGCTGTTTCGTGAATCCCCCTTCGCCTGCTGGATGGAACGCCTGACGCTGGAAAATCCCGATCACGGCATCCCCCCCGACCGCGGCGCCAGGCCACCGCGCTCGCCATTTCGTCCCCAGGTCGCCTTCGCCGCGACCCTGCGCGCCAACGGTCGGCAGTTTGTGCAAATCGACTGGGACATGGACGAGCGCAAGCGCCGTGCGGCCACGCTGGAGGCCATGCGTACCGGTATCGACTTTATCGTCGACGGCCAGCTGGCGGTGGGGCCGCTCGCCGGCCCCGCCAACCTGCTGATGCGCACCAGCGGCTTTTCCGAGTTGGGCGATTACCTCTACCTGCCCTGTGATACCCAGGGCGACACCGGCGGGCACGACATATTCCGCCTGTGTTTCCTGGCGGATCTGTTGCACTCGATCCAGGGGCAGCTGCCGTCGCGCATGTTGATGATCCGCCAGGGCGCGGACGAGCTCAGCGCCCTCGATACCGACGATCATATCCACTATTACCGCGCGGTGAAGCGGCGCTTCATGCTGGCTCAAAAGGAGTTTCGCAAGCACCGCATGCCAGACCCCGCGGAGTCCTCGCACTGCGGCCGCTGGTACGATTGCGCCAACGAGGTGTTGCGCCAGCGCATGGTGCAGCGCCAGCAACCCGGGCGGGAGCCCGAGGCCGAACCGGCGCCGCACCGCGCGGACCCCGGGCGCGGGGAGGTGCTCGCCAGCGCCCCGCGGCGGGTCGTGGCGGGACACCGCGGAGCGGAATTGTACGACCTCGATTCGGTGACGCCGCGCAAGCCCGCCGCCGCAAGCCCCGGGCTGCAGGTCGTCGGCACCCTGGCCGAACAGGCCCGGCGCCTGGGGGAGGGCGCGATACCCGCCGCTGCGGAACATACCGGTCCGGGCCTGCAACCGCTGCGCTACATCGGCGAGAGCAGCGCGCCTCCGGAAATGCTGGCGGGTTTCAACCCGGCCCCGGCGAGGAAGGCCCCGGAAGACTCCGCCGCTACCCTGTCGTCGATTTCCGGCGCCGCGTCGCCAGCCCGCCGCGATGCCGACCAGGGCTGGGTGGTGGCGCCGCCGCCGCGGCCGGCGAGCAGCGGTCCGGCACCGCACCCGCTGGACAGTCCGGGCTTCAATATCAGCGCCCATATTCGTGTCGCCGGCAGGACGTCGCCGGCGGGGGTGACACTGGATACCCCGTCCTACGAAGTGGAGAGCGCGGCAGTCGAACGGGAGCCGCCCCGGCAGACGCCGCCGCCCTTTGGCGACCGGCTCAATACCAGCGACGCCTTCGACAGCTGACGATGGCCGCCGACAGCGGATTATTGCCCGCTGTTGCCCACGGCCATCTCCGCCATGGCGGCCATGCCGCGGGAGGGGCGGACAAACAGCCCCTCGGCGGTGGCGGTGATCTCGCCCCCGGCGCGCAATTCGCCGCTGACCAGGGTTTTGCGGTCCTCTGCCCGCGACAGTTGCGCGCTCAACTTGAGCTCGGTGTTCAGGGGGGTGGGGCGGAGGTAGCGCACGGTTAGGGTGCCGGTCATGCCGGGTTGGCCGCCCGCCACCTGGGCCATGCCCAGGAACTGGTCAAAGATGGCGGCGACAAACCCGCCGTGCACGAAGCCCGGCGGGCCCTCGTAGGCGAGGCCGCAGCGCACGGTGCCGTAGGCCCGGTTCCCGTCCAGCCACATGTTCAGGCCCGGCGCCAGCGGGTTGCTTTGCCCCCCCACCGCATTCAGCTCGTGGTTGATTTCCCCGTAGTGGCCGTGCTCGCCGCTCTTCAGGTAGGCCAGGGTGCCGTGCAGGCGGGGTGTGTCGGCCAGGGTCCGGTTTAGGGCCTCGACCTGTGCACTGGCCTGGGCCAGCTCGGCATCGCTGGCGACGGTACTCACCAGTAAGTCGTTGAGTTGGCGCACCGCTTCCGCCAGGCGGCGCTTGGCCTCCCAGTGACTGGAGTTGGGCGGCGCGACCTCCTCGGAGGCAAAAGGGTTGAACAACCCGGCGGTCAATTCGTCCATGGGCGTGTGTCCTGTGTCTTCAGTATTGGCGCAGTGACCGAAAGGCCGCGCGCAACTCGCCGACGAACAACTCCGGCTGTTCGAAGGCGGCAAAGTGGCCGCCCCGGTCCAGCTCGTTCCAGTAAATGAGGTTGTGGAAGCGCTTTTCGGCCCAGCGGCGACTGCTGCGGAAGATTTCCCGGGGGAAGATCGAGCAGCCGACCGGCATCGCGATCGGGTCGAGATTGGGTGTGTTGAAGCTTTCCCAGTACAGGCGGGCGGAACTGGCGGCGGCGTTATTGAGCCAGTAGAACATCACGTTGTCCAGTAACTCGTCGCGCGTCAGCACATGCTCGGGGTGCTTCTTGCCGTCGCGTTCGCAATCGGTCCAGGCCTGGAACTTTTCCAATACCCAGGCGAGCTGGCCCACGGGGGAGTCCGCGAGGGCGTAGCCGAGGGTTTGGGGGCGGGTGGATTGCTGCTTGGAGTAGCCCGAACCCCAGCGCTGGTAGTCGTCCATCGCCTCCAGCGCGGCCTGCTCGGTCGGCGTGAGCTCGGCCATGGTGTCGGGGTCGGGCAATACGATGGGCATGTTGATGTGGATGCCGGCGCAGTGCCCGGTCTCGGTCTGGCCCATGCTCTGGGTCACCATGCTGCCCCAGTCGCCGCCCTGGGCGACATAGCGTTCGTAGCCCAGGCGCGCCATGAGCTCGCCCCACAGGCGGCCGATACGCTCCACCCCGGTACCGCTGGTGGCGGGCTTGCCGCTAAAGCCGTAGCCGGGCAGCGACGGCGCGACCACGTGAAAGGCCTCGCTGGCGTCGCCACCGTGGGCTGTCGGGTCCACCAGGGGGGCGATCACCTTGTGGAATTCCACCACCGAGCCCGGCCAGCCGTGACTCAGGATCAGGGGCAGGGCATCCGCGTGGGGGCTGCGCGCGTGGATGAAGTGAATCCCGGTGCCGGCGATGTCGGTGACGAATTGCGGCCAGCGATTGAGGTGCCGCTCCCGGGCCCGCCAGTCGTAGTCCTTCGCCCAATAGTCGGCGACGTCGCGGACATAGTTCAGGGGGATGCCCTGGCTCCAGTCGTCCACGGTTTCGCGGTCGGGCCAGCGGGTGTTGGCGAGGCGGGCGTGCAGGTCCCGCAGCGTCGACTCCGGTACGTCGATAGTAAAGGGGCGGATGGATTCGGTCACGGCGTCTCTCCTGGGGCCCGGGCGGGCGCGTCGACACACCGTAGCCAGCGCTACCGACCAATGCAATACGCGCGGTTTAACAGGCTGTTAAAATACCGCCTCCATGTATTCGCGCAGCGCCGCGCGCTCGCCGGGGCTCTCCTGGGTGCGCGCGAGCAGGTGGGTGGGGCGCGGTTCCCGGTCGAGGAACAGCTGCCCGCTGACCTTGCCGGCCTCGGTGGCGCGGGCCAGCCACACGATGGTGTCGGCGCCCTGGTCGGGGCTGCGCAGGATGCGCCGGGTGAGTTTGCGAAAGCCCGGTAGCGACTTCGCGACACCGGGCGTGTCGGCCCAGCCGGGGTGCATGGCGTTGACCACGATACCCTCTCGCGCCCAGTCGGCGGCCCACTGTTCGGTCAGTACCATCAGCGCGCGCTTGGCCCGGGCATAGGTCTCGGCGCCGCTGTAGCCGTCGGAGCCCGCCTGCAGTCGCCCGACTTCCAGGCGCTGGCTGTACATGCCCCCGGACACCACGTTGATCACCCGTGGAGCGGGGGCCTGCCGCAGCAGCGGTTTGAGTCCCCGGGTCAGGCGGTAGGGCGCCAGGAGCAGCAGGGCAAAGCTCTGTTCCAGGCCCTCGTCGGTCTGGCCCCATTGCGTGAACAGCGCGCCCGCGTTGTTGACCAGGATGTCGATTGGCCTGTCGCGGAGGGTCAAGCGCTGTACCAGGGCGTCCACCTCCCGCATCAGGCGCAGGTCGGCCAGTTCTACATAAATGTGTTCATTGCCGGTTTCGCGGCGCAGCGCCGCGACCAGTGGCTGGGCCTTGGCCTCGTCGCGAATTACCAGGGTCAGGGCGGCCCCGGTCCGCGCCAGTTCCAGGGCGGTGGCGTAACCGAGTCCCGAGCTGGCGCCGGTGATCAGCGCGTGCTTGTCGCCCATCCAGGCCGACACGGGATTCCAGCGTTTGCGGCCGCGACGGTACCCGGCGCTGGAGAACAGGGCCACGCCGGGCACCAGCCAGGCGTCCGCCCGGCGCGTGTCCGACGCCGCGGCCGGTGGTGGAAAATCGTCTTGCAGTGCCCGCCGCATGCCCGCCACCGCCTTGCGCCCCATGCGCGCCATGCCGTTTCGCATGGCGGGTTCCAGGGCCGCCAGGGGGCCGTGAAACGCGAAGTGGGCGCGGTAGTCGATGTGACAGCCGGTGGCGGTGTCGCTGAAGTGGATGACATCGGTTACCGCGAACAGGCGGCTTTGCCCTTGCAGGGTCAGCGCCCGGCCGGGTTCCAGGTGGGTCACAGTGTATTCGATATCGATCGTGCCCAGCGGCAGCTTGCACACCAGGTCGAAGCGGCTGCCGACGTCGACCGGCCCCGGGGTCGCCTTGCGCGCCGAGCGCGTGGTGTGATCCCACTCGGCGGCGGAACGAAAGTCCCGCAGGTAGGCGAAGACCTCGGCCCTGGGCCTGTCCACTTCGAATTTTTCATGCAGTTCGATCATTGAGCTACTCATTCACGCACCCTGCATGGTACGGACGGGACCCGGGGAGCGGTTCACAGCGGCCCCGGGATTCGCTCCGGGAACTCGCTTGTCAGTATAGGGCACCGGGGGGGCGCCGCCGGTTGTGGGTCACCTGGCTGGCATCCGCTAGCATTTTTGTCCATCGGGTCTAGACTGTGTAGGAAACCGGACATGTGATCCGGACTGGCCTGCCATAAGAAGGGGTTGTGCTTCCGAGATGAGGGGATCGCTGCGAGACATCTTCCTGCGGGGAGGAGAGTGCCTCAGTTACGCCGGGGGCGTTGTCCTGACCGGCTTTTTTCTCAGTCAGCTGGCTCTCGGCGAGGTGCAGCGCCTCGGCGACATCGCCACTTTCGAATCGATGCGCGGCGGCGCGGCGGAAGCGCCGTCCGCCATTGCCGTCGACCACCTGCCGCCGCCGGACATGACCCTGTGGTCGCCGGGGCGCGTCGCCGACTACCAGGCCAGCCTGCGGGCCGAGCTGCCCCCCGTGCTGGGCGTGCTCAGCGCTCCCGCCCTCGGCCTGGAGGTGCCGGTTTACGCCACCGACAGCGAACTGACCATGGACCGCGGCGCCGGCATTATCGACGGCATGGCCTATCCCCACGAGGGCGGCAATATCGGCATTGCCGGCCACCGCGACGGTTACTTCCGGGTGCTCAAGGACATCAGCGTGGGCGACAGCCTGGAGCTGCAGACCCTCGCCGGCCGCAAGCGTTTTACCGTCGAGCGGGCCCGCGTGGTGGAGATCGAGGACACCCATGTGCTGGCGGACACTGATCACCAGTCGTTGACGCTGGTCACCTGTTACCCCTTCTACTTTGTCGGGCACGCGCCACAGCGTTTTGTTGTGACCGCGACGCTGGACAAAAACTATGTCAATCGAAATTAAGGAGGATTTGACATGCTCAAGCAGTTGACCATAGCAACCGGAGTGATTGTGGCGCTCGGTATGAGTGGCCAGGCGGCCGCCCAGGCGCCCACCTGTGCCGATATCGAGTGGTCCGCCAGCGTCAAGGCGGATTACCCGGACATCGAGGAGACCTGTTCCGGCGTGTACGAGCGGGACGGCAAGCTGTACGCCCAGGCCAGGGTGGAAGTGCAGCGCGTGCGCGGCAACCGGATCACCTTCCGGCCCCTGCACACCGACGGTACCAAGGGCGATTCGCACAGCATCAACGTGCCCAGCACCTGGCGGGCCAAGATCGCCGGGCGCAACTACCGGGCCAGCGAACTGGTGCGCGGCCAGGAGTTGAACGTCTACGTGCCCAACGACCGCTGGGCCCTGGCGGTGTACGACGAAGAGCCGTCGATGGCCGAGGAAATCGAGGTCATCGAGATCGTGGCAGTGGAGGAGGTGGCGATGCCCACCACCGCCAGCCCGCTGTTCCTGTTCGGCCTGGGTGGTGGCGCGCTGCTGTCCCTCGGTGGCCTGTTGACCGCCTTGCGCCGGCGCCGGCACTGATCGCCGCAGTTCAAGGCAAGTGATCGAGGGGCCCGCGGGCCCCTTTTTTCTCCCCCCGGCTCACCCGGGCGAATTCAGTCCTCTATCCACACCCGCCGCAGCGGTTCGCCGAAATCGTCGTAGATGGTTTTGCGCCGGGGCCGGGACAGGGGGCCGCGCCGTGGCTTGGTATTGCGTTTTGACAGGGCCTTGCGCCGTTCCTCTATCGTGGCCACGACCTCGGGCACCAGGGTGCGCGTGGTCCGGGGCTCGACGAACAGGCGGCGGGTGAGGTAGTCGGGGGGGGATTGCGGGTCGGTGCCACTGGTGCCGCGGGGAATCGCCTCGACCTGGCCGCCCTCCTGCAGAAAGGCTTCGGTGGCCCGTTCCAGGTCGGCGCGCAAATCGGCTTTTGACACGGGTTTTTTCATGTCAGTGGACCCCGGTGGCGGGGCGTTCCCAGACCTCAAACCGCCTAGTATAGTCTCACCGCCGTTTTATGTCGCCCGTGCATTCTGGTTTAATGCACCGTTTGGTACGCCCCGTCCATCTCCTGGAGACGCCCATGCTCTGGTTTGTCATTGCTGTGCTCGCGCTGTGTGCTTTTACCCTGTACAAGCTGCGCGGCGAAAACCTGGTCTTTCTAGACCAGCCAACTGACCAGCCCCGGCTGGCGGCGCCCGCCGCGGCGCCGTCGCCGGCACACCATCAGGTGGTGGAGTCGCTACAGGCTTTCAGTCGCGCCGGGCGCGGGCTGAAGGGGAGTGCCCGCCTGGCCGCCATACGCGACTTTATGGACTCGCTCAGCGACGGTCGCGACCTGGCCAGCGAGTTGCGCACGGTACCGGCGGGCGGGCCGCGCGGCGAATGGGTGCTGGCACCCGGCGCGAACCCGCGCCGGCGGCTGCTGTACATCCACGGTGGCGCCTGGATGGCGGGGAGTCCGCGCAGCCACCGCTCGATCACCAACCGCCTGTCGCTGGACAACGGCTGCGCGGTGTTTTCCCTCGACTATCGCCTGATGCCCGAACACCGCCGGCGCGACGGCATCGAGGATTGCCGCGACGCCTACCGCTGGCTGCTGGAGAACGGCCCCGATGACACGGCGCCGGCGGAATTCATCGCCATCGCGGGCGATTCCGCCGGTGGCAACCTGACCCTGTCGCTCATCGCCTGGGTGCGTGACGTGGGCCTGCGCACCCCGGATGCCGCGGTGGCGTTTTCCCCGGCCACCGATGGCGCAATGACCTCGCCCAGCCTGCGCGGCAATCTCGGTACCGACCCGATGCTCGGTCCGGCCTTTGGCAAGCTGACCCGCATACCGGGGCCCCTGCTGTGGTGGGCCACCTGGCTGGGAACCCGTTTCATGCCCTCCGACCCGGTGGTCTCGCCCCTGCGCGGTGACCTTCGTGGCCTGCCGCCGCTGCTGATCCAGGCGAGCGAGGCGGAAATGCTGCTGGACGACGCCCGCCGTTACGCGCGCAAGGCGCAGCTCGCCGGCTCGCCGGTGGAGCTGCAGACCTGGCCCCACATGGTGCACGTGTGGCAGATATTCACCCCGGAACTGCCCGAGGCGGAGGAGGCCTATCGGGAGGTCGCGGCTTTTCTCCAGCGTGCCGGCGCCGCCAGCGAGGCCAGCCCCGCATGAATGCCCTGCGCTCGCTGATTGTGTTTTTGTGGATGGTGGTATCGGTGATCCCCATCGGTGTGGGCCTGTTGACGTTTTCGCTGTTCGTGCGCGACGACAAGCTGTGGTGGTGGTTCGCGGTGCCCTGGCTCAAGGGCGTGATCGGCGTGGCCCGACTGGTGGGCGGGGTGCGCTACCGGGTGCACGGCGCCGAGAACCTCCCGGCGCCGGACGACATGCGTCGCATCGTGCTGTGCCCCAAGCACCAGTCCACCTGGGAAACCTTTTTCTTCCCCAGCATGACCCCGCATCCGCTGGCCTATGTGTTCAAGCAGGAGTTACTGGCGATTCCCGTGTTCGGCTGGTGCATGGCCCGGCTGAAGATGATTCACATTGACCGCAGCAAGCGCAACGAGGCCTGGAGCAAGGTGGCGGAACAGGGCCGTGAACTGATGGACCGCGGCAAGTGGGTGATTATGTTCCCCGAGGGGACCCGCACCGAACGGGGCAAGCACGGCAATTACAAGACCGGCGCCACTCGCCTGGCTATCGCCGCCGACGCCAGCGTCATCCCGGTGGCGGTCACCTCCGGGCGCTGCTGGCCGCGGCGTTCCTTTTCCTTCATTCCCGGGGTGATCGATGTCTCCATCGGCACGCCGGTGCCGGCCAGCGGGCGCAAGCCGGGTGAACTCATGGACGAGATCGAGCGCTGGATCGAGGCCGAGATGCGCCGGTTGGACCCGGAGGCCTACGCGCGCAAGGCGGCCTAGGGAGAGGCTTTTTCTAGCGCCGGAACTTGGTGGTGAGGACGATGGAGGTGGTGGTCTTCTCCACTCCGGGCAGGGCGCGGATGCCATCCAGCACGATGTCCATTTCCTCGGTGGTGGCGGTCTGCACCGAGGTCACCAGGTCGAAGACCCCGCTCACCGTTTGCAGGGTCTTCACCGCCTCCATGTCCTGCAGGGCCGCCTCCACCCGCTGACCCTGTTTCGGGTTCACCTGGATCATCACGTGGGCGCGCAACTGGCGCTGGTCGAAGCCGTCGTTAAAGCGCAGGGTGTAGCCCTCGATGATCTGGCGCTGCTCGAGGCGCGCGATGCGGTCCTGCACGGTGGAGCGCGAGACCCCCAAGGCCCGCGCGAGGGCGCTGGTACTGGCCCGGGCGTTGCGTGTCAGCAGGTTGATCAGTTGGCGGTCGGTGTGATCGAGTGCCTTCATATTGATGTATTGTCCCGTTATATTGCCGGAAACTATACGTTAATCCGTCAGAATTGCTATTCAATCTGGTGGTTGCCGCCACTACACTGGGATCTCGACTGATTGCCGGGAGCCCCGCCGTGTCTGAACCGACCGTGTCTGAACCGACCGTGTCTGGACCGACCGTGTCTGAACCGACCGTGTCTGAACCGACCGTGTCTGGACCGACCGTGTCCGCACAGACCGTGAATGTCGCCCTGATGAGCGCCGATGCCGACTACCGTACCTCCCTGCTGGGAGCCCTGGCGCAGTGCGCGGCGGCGGATGCCGGTCGTTCGGGCGCCTGCGAATTGCGTTTTCTGCCCCTGGCCGGAGAGGCGCCGCTGCTTGCCCGGGCGGCGGAGGACGGCGAATTGCAGGCGGTGGTGATCGACCTCGCCGGGGCGGGGGCCGGAGCCGGGCGCGACCTGCTGGCGCGCCTGCAGGTCCTGCGCCCGGAGCTCGACCTGTTCCTGCTGGTGAACGACGAGGCGGATTTCCCCGATGCCGCGGCGGAACTGGTGGACCGCCGCGACGCCAAGCCGAACCAGTTGTTCCGCCAGGTGCGCAACGCCATTGGCCGCCGTGCGCGCACGCCCTTTGCCGACACCTTGCGCGACTATGTGTACAGCGCCAAGGACGCCTGGCACACCCCGGGTCACTCCGGCGGCGACAGCCTGCGGGAGAGCCCCTGGGTGGCGGATTTCTACCGCATGATGGGCGAGCACATCTTCAATACCGACCTGTCGGTGTCGGTGCAGTCCCTGGACTCGCTGCTGGAGCCCCACAGCGTGATCCAGGAAGCCCAGGACCTGGCGGCTGAAGCTTTCGGTGCGCGCCGCACCTTCTTTGTCACCAACGGCACTTCCACCGCCAACAAGGTGATCGTGCAGCACCTGCTCGGTGCCGGCGGCAAGGTGATCCTCGACCAGGCTTGCCACAAGTCGGTCCACCACGCGGTGATCCTGTTCGGCGCCGAGCCGGTCTACCTGCCGGCCTCGGTCAAGACCCGCTACGGCTTCTATGGCCCGGTGCCCCGGGAGCGGGTGTTCGCGGCCATCGACGCCCACCCGGAGGCCAGGCTGCTGGTGCTGACCTCCTGCACCTACGACGGTTTACGCTACGACCTGGCGCCGATCATCGAGCGCGCCCACGAGCGCGGCATCAAGGTGCTGATCGACGAGGCCTGGTACGCCCACGGCCGCTGTCACCCCGAGCTGCGCCCCAACGCCCTCGACTGCGGCGCCGACTACGTGACCCAGAGTACCCACAAGATGCTGTCGGCGTTCTCCCAGGCCAGCATGATTCACGTCGCCGACCCGGATTTCGACGAGCACCGTTTCCGCGAAAACCTCAACATGCACACCTCCACCAGCCCCCAGTACGCGATGATCGCCAGCCTGGACGTGGCCCGCAAACAGGCCAGCCTGGAGGGCTTCAGCCTGCTCACCCGCTGCCTGGATATCGCCCGCCGCCTGCGCGAGGGCATCGACGACACCGGCGTGTTCCGGGTGCTGGGCCTGGAGGAGATGCTGCCGGTGGAACTGGCGGAAGACGGCATCCGCCTGGACCCGCTGAAACTCAGTGTCGATACCAGCGCCTCCGGGCTCAGCGCCCGGCAGGTGCAGCTGCAGTTGTTCGAGGAGTTCGGCATCCAGGTGGAGAAAGTCACCCACAACACCCTCACCGTGCTGGTGACCGTGGGCGCCACCCAGGGCAAGGTGCTGCGCCTGCTGAAGGCGCTGCGCAAGATGGCCGCGCGGGCGACTCCCGCCGATCGGGAGCAGGCGGCGGGGGAGGGGGAGGTGGCGGCGCCGTTGCCGCCGCTGTCGGATTTCCAGCGCCTGCCGCGGCAGGCCTATTTCGGCGCGTCGCGGCTGGTCGGGCTGACCGACGAGGACGGCGGGCTCAACGCCGCGATTGTCGGCCAGCTTAGCGCCGACCAGGTGGTGCCCTATCCGCCGGGCATCCCGGTGCTGAATCCGGGACAGGTGATTACCCGGGAGATCGCCGCCTACCTGCTGGCGCAGTACCGCAGTAGCAATGGCATCGAGCTCCACGGCCTGCTGGAGCGGCGCGAGCGGCCCTGGCTGCGGGTGGTGGAGCCCTAGCTTTTGGCTACACGCCGTACTGGCGCGCGGCCAGGTCGCGCATGATTTCCTCCGAGCCGCCGCCGATGGCGTTGACCCGCACCTCGCGGTAGATCCGCTCCACCCGGTTGCCGCGCATATAGCCGATGCCGCCGAGGATCTGCATTGCCTCGCGGGCGCAGAACTCCAGTGTCTCACTGGCCTGTACCTTGAGCATGGCGATGTCGCCGGGATTGGGCGTGCCGGCGGCGATGGTCTCGTAGCACAGGCGCAGGTAGGCCTGGGTGGCGTTGATCCTCTGTTTCATCTGCGCGATTTTGTGGCGGATGACCTGGTGGTCCGCCAGGCGCCTGCCGAAGGTCTTGCGCTCGCCCGCCCAGGCCACCGCTTCCTCCAGGCATACCCGGGCCTGGGCTTCCATGCCGGCGGCCATGGCCATGCGCTCGCCGTTGAAATTGGTCATGATCACCCGGAAACCCTGGTTCTCCTCGCCGATCAACTGGTCGACGGGCACCCGCACGTTGTCGAAGTAGAGGGTGGCGGTATCCGAGGTCCACCAGCCCTGCTTGCGGGTCAGCGGGGTGCGGGAAAAACCCTCGGCGTCGGTGGGGATCAGCAGCATGGATACACCGCCGGCGCCTTCGCCGCCGGTGCGCACCGCGGTGGACACCCAGTTGGCACGCATCCCGCCGGTGATGTAGGTCTTGCTGCCGTTGATCACATACTCGTCGCCGTCGCGCACCGCGGTGGTGGCCAGGCCGGCCACGTCGGAACCGGCGCCCGGCTCGGTGATGCCCAGGGAGATGTGTTTCTCCCCCGCCAGCACCGCCGGGGCCACCGCCTGCTTCATGGCCTCGCTGCCCCAGTTGATCACCGGCGGCAGGCCGATGCCGTGGACCATCAGGCTGGCGGGAATGCCGCCGACGCCGATGCGCGCCAGCTCCTCGTTGGCGATCCAGCCGAACCAGAGGTCGGTACCCTCGGTGACGCCGCCGTAGGCCTCGGGGTAGCCCAGTCCCAGCAGGCCCACCGCCGCGGCTTTGGGCCACAGTTCGATGGGGATGTGGCCGGCCTCGTCCCAGTCCTCGGCGTGGGGCATGATCTCGGTATCGATAAAGCGGCGCAGCTGTTGCCGCCAGGCGTGGTGCTCGGTGGTGAGATGAGGGTTGGGCAGGCGTGCCGAGTCGAAAGTCAGTGACATGGGTATCTCCTTGCGGTTTATTCGAATCCGGGGTCGAGTCAGTCCGTGGCCAGCTGTTCCAGGCGTGCGGCGACGGCTTCCAGGCGCCGGCAGGTGTGTGCCAGTTCCGCCGGCTCTGTGCTCGCGGTTTGCCCCGCGCGCATGCTCTGCCACAGGGGCTCCACGATGCTGCCGGCGCGCGCCGGCAACTGGTCGAAACTGTCGTGCAGGAAGAGGCTGCGATTGCAGTACTCCAGCCCGCCGAAGAACAAGTCGCGCAGGGCCGACAGGTTGATGTCGGCGCGCACCTCGCCCCGCTCGATGCCCTCGCGCACGCTGAAGTCGAACACCCAGGCGTAGCTCAGGTTGAGTTGGTGCAGCACCGAGCCGGCGATCTCGGTATAGCCCCGGATGTCCACGTTCATGTAGGACTGAATCAGGCGCATGAACAGGGCGTTGTCCCGGGACATCACCTGGATGTGGTTCTCGGCCAGGAACTGCAGGCGCTCGCGGGTATCGACCCGGCGCCGCAGTCCGTCGACGGCCCGCTCGGTGAGCTCCTCATAGATGCGCGCGAGGATGCCGCTGATGAGCTCGTTCTTGGAGCTGAAGTAGTTAAAGAGCGTGCCCTCGGAGACACCCGCGGCGGCGGCGATCTTGCGGGTGGAGACCGCGTGGAAACCCTCCTCGCCGAACAGGCGCGTGGCGGCCTCGAGGATGTTGTCGGCGCGCTCCTCGCTGCGCCCGCGGAATCTGGCTGTCGTTGTCTCGGTCATCACCATCCTCGACAATTGAATTGAGCGATACCTTTAAATAATATAGCATCACTCAATATTGTGAAAGACATCACCCATCGGAGGAATGCGGCGCATGCGTGAAATCACCATCGGCGGGGCCTCGGGTTTCTGGGGCGACGCCGCCCTCGCGACCCCGCAACTGCTGGACAGCGGCGACAACGGCAAGCTCGACTTCCTGGTCTACGACTACCTGGCGGAAATCACCATGTCCATCCTGGCCCGGGCCCGGGCCGCGGACGACAGCAAGGGCTACGCCACGGATTTCGTGAGCGCGGCCATGGCGCCGAACCTGGCGCGCATCGCGGCGCAAGGGGTCAGGGTGATCGCCAATGCCGGCGGGGTGAATCCCGGGGCCTGCGCCGCCGCGCTGCGCGGCCTGATCCGCGAGGCGGGCCTGTCCCTCAAGGTGGCCGTGGTGGCGGGGGATGACCTCGGCGCCCGGGCCAGCGACTTCGCCGGGGCCCGTGAAATGTTCAGCGGCGAAGCCTTTCCGCCCCTGGAGAAGGTGGCCAGCATCAACGCCTATCTCGGCGCTTTTCCCATCGCCGCCGCCCTCGACAAAGGGGCCGACATCGTGATTACCGGGCGCTGCGTTGACAGCGCGGTCACCCTGGGGGCCTGCATCCACGCCTTCGGCTGGTCCCGGGAGGACTACGACCGCCTGGCTGGCGGCAGCCTGGCGGGGCATATCCTCGAGTGCGGCACCCAGGCCAGCGGCGGTAATTTCACCGACTGGGAAGGGGTTGAGCGCCTGGACGAGGCGGGCTACCCCCTGGCCACCATTGCCGGGGATGGCAGCTTCGAGGTGCACAAGGGCGCGGGGACCGGCGGCCTGGTCAGCGTGGGTACGGTCGCCGAGCAGATGCTGTACGAGATTGGTGACCCGGGGGCCTACCTCCTGCCCGATGTGGCCTGCGACTTTACCTCAGTGCAACTGGAACAGGTGGCGGAGCACCGGGTGCGCGTCAGCGGCGCCGCTGGCCGCGGGGCCCCCGACAGTTACAAGGCCAGCGCGACCTGGGCGGACGGTTTCCGCGCCGGGCATATCTGGACCGTGTACGGACGAGACGCCGGCGCCCGGGCGCGGCACTTTGCCGGGGGTGTGTTCCGGCGCGCCGCCGCGGCCCTGGAAAAGGCGGGGCTGCCCCCGTTTACCGAGACCTGCTGCGAGGTGATCGGCGAGGAGTCGCACTTTGGCGGCGCGCGCGCCGTGGGCGCGGTGCGCGAGGTGGATATGAAATTGGCGGTGCGCCATGCCAGCCCGAAGGGCATCGGCATCTTCCTCAAGGAGATGACCGGACTGGCGCTGACCGCGCCCCCCGGCCTGACCGGCTTCGCCGGCGCGCGGGCCAAGCCCTCGCCGGTGGTGCGCCTGTTCTCGCTGCGCGTACCGAAAACGGAGGTGGCGATCAGTGTCGACGTGGAGGGGGAGGTCGCGCGCTGCGACGACCCCTTGCCCACGGAGGCCGCGGCGCCGCCCCCTGTCCACGAGCCGCCCGAGGCCGGGCCGGGGGACACCGGAGTGGAGGTGCCGCTGGAAACCCTGGCCTGGGCGCGCAGCGGCGACAAGGGCAACAAGGCCAACGTGGGCGTGATTGCGCGCCATGCGGACTTCGTACCCTACATCGCCAGCGCCCTGGACGAGGCGCGGGTGGCGGACTGTTTCGCCCATTTCCTCGCCCCGGGGCAGGCGCGGCCGGTAGAGCGCTTTTATCTGCCGGGTAGCCGCGCCTTCAACTATCTGCTGCACGAGGTGCTCGGTGGCGGCGGGGTGGCGAGCCTGCGCTCAGACCCCCAGGGCAAGGGTTACTCCCAAATTCTGCTGGCGCAGCCCGTCGCCGTGCCGGCGAGTCTCGCCGAGCGCCACCAACTGATCTGATACCGAAGCCGAACAGGTAATATCGCCATGACCCAATCCGCCCCCGTCTTCCATAGCCGGGTCAATACCGGCTCCGAGGCCTTTGACGGCAACCGCGCCGACATGCAGGCGCTGGTCGACAAACTCAACGGCCTCTGCGCCCGTGCCGCGGCGCTGTCCGACCGGGCGCGCCCGCGCTTCGACAAGCGCGGGCAACTGCTGCCCCGGGAGCGCCTGGGGCGCCTGCTGGATCCGGGCGCGCCCTTCCTGGAGCTGTGCAACCTCACCGGCTACCTGGTGGATACCGACGATCCCGAATCCTCCGTGCCCGGCAGCAACGCGATCTGCGGTATCGGCTACGTCAGCGGCGTGCGCTGCATGGTGGTGGTGGATGACTCCGGTATCAACGCCGGCGCCATGACCGCCTTCTCCAGCAGGAAAGTCATGCGCTGCATGGATATCGCCCTCGACAAGAAGCTGCCCTTCGTGCACCTGGTGGAGAGCGCCGGCGCCGACCTGTTCAAGTACCAGGTGGAGATGTGGATGGATGGCGGCGGGGTTTTCGCCCGCCTGGCACGCCTCAGCGCCGCGGGTATTCCCACGGTGACCGTGCTCCACGGCCTGTCGGTGGCCGGGGGGGCTTACATGCCCGGGCTGAGCGACTACGTCATCGGCGTCCGGGACAACGGCATGGCTGCCCTGGCGGGCCCGGCCCTGCTCAAGGCCGCCACCGGGGAAGTGGCCGAAAACGGTCCCCTCGGCGGCGCCGCGATGCACGCCGCGACCTCCGGGCTGGTGGAGTACCTCGCCGAGGACGACGGGCACGCGCTGGCGATCTGCCGCGACGTGGTGGCGAGCCTGGGCTGGAACCGGCACTGCCCGCAGGCCCCGGACGGTGATTTCGAGGAACCGCGCTACAGCCCCGATGAGTTATTGGGCGTGGTGCCCGCGGACTACCGGCAGCCCTACGACGCGCGCGAGGTGGTGGCCCGGCTGGTCGACGGTTCGCGGTTCCTGGATTTCAAGCCGGCCTATGGCGTGTCCATGGTTTGCCTGCAGGCGTCGATTTACGGCATGCCGGTTGGCATCCTGTGCAACAACGGCCCCATTGACCCCGATGGCGCCACCAAGGCGGCGCAGTTTATCCAGCTCTGCGACCAGGCGGGCACGCCGCTGCTGTTTTTGCAGAACATCACCGGTTACATGGTCGGCACCGCCTACGAGCAGGCGGGCATGATCAAGCACGGATCGAAAATGATCCAGGCGGTGACCAACGCCCGCGTGCCGCGCCTCACCCTGATGATCGGCGCCAGTTTCGGCGCCGGCAACTACGGTATGTGCGGCCAGGGTTACGACCCGGATTTCGTGTTCAGCTGGCCCAATACCCAGATTGGCGTGATGGGCGGCGAGCAGGCCGCGAACACCATGTCGGAGGTGCTGCGCGCGGGCGCGGCGCGCAAGGGTGTCGAGGTCGACGAAGCGGAACTGAAAGCCCGGGAGCAGGCGGTCATCGGCCACTACGACCGGCAGTCGGACGCCTTTTACACCTCGGGCCGCATGCTGGACGATGGCCTGATCGACCCACGGGATTCGCGCACCGTGCTCGGCATTCTGCTGCAAATCTGCCGGGAGGCGCGCGACCGCGGCACCCACCCCAACACCTTCGGCGTCGGCCGCATGTAACTGGAGGCATCTCGATGCAAAGCACCACTTCTTTCGACAGCATTCTGGTTGCCAACCGCGGCGAAATCGCGGTGCGGGTGATTCGCACCGCGCGCGAGCTGGGCTACCGCACCGTGGCGGTGTACTCCGAGGCGGATGCCGGCGCGCCCCACGTGGCCCTGGCGGACGAGGCGATACTGATCGGCCCGCCGGCGGTGAAGGATTCCTATCTCGATCCCGCGCGCATCCTCGAGGCCGCCCGTCGCGGCGGCGCCGGCGCGATCCACCCCGGCTACGGTTTCCTGTCCGAGAATGCGGATTTCGCCCGCGCCTGTACCGGGGCCGGCCTGGTGTTTATCGGCCCCTCGGCGGCGGCCATCGACGCCATGGGCAACAAGGCGGCGGCCAAGCGCCTGATGCTGGAGGCCGGCGTGCCCTGTATTCCCGGCTACCAGTCCCCGCGGCAGGACGACGAGGCCCTGCTGGCGGCGGCGGTGGAAATTGGCGCGCCCTTGATGGTCAAGGCCGCCGCCGGCGGCGGCGGGCGCGGCATGCGCCTGGTGGAGCACCTGGACGCACTGCCGGGGGCCCTGGCCGCGGCCCGCTCGGAGGCGGAGAATGCCTTCGGTTCCGGTGAGTTGATCCTGGAAAAGGCGGTGTTGAAGCCGCGCCATGTGGAGATCCAGGTGTTCGGTGACAGCCACGGCAATGTGATCCACCTCGGCGAGCGCGACTGCTCGGTGCAGCGGCGCCACCAGAAAGTGGTGGAGGAGGCGCCCTGCCCGGTGCTGACGCCGGCCCAGCGCGAGGCCATGGGCCGCGCCGCGGTGGATGCGGCCCGCGCCATCAACTATGTCGGCGCGGGTACCGTGGAATTCCTGCTCGATACTGGCGGCGAGTTCTATTTCCTGGAAATGAACACCCGTCTGCAGGTGGAGCACCCGGTGACCGAGGCGGTCACCGGCCTGGACCTGGTGGCCTTGCAGCTGCACATCGCCAGCGGCGCGCCACTGCCGTTGTCCCAGGAAGAGGTGGCGCTGGCGGGGCACGCTATCGAGGTGCGCCTCTATGCCGAGGACTGCGAGAACGATTTCCTGCCGGCGGCGGGTACCGCGCTGCGCTGGCAGCCCCCGGAAGGTGCGGGCATTCGCGTGGATCACGGCTTGCGCGAGGGACAGGCGGTGCCGCCGTACTACGACCCGATGATCGCCAAGATCATCGCCTGCGGTCCGGACCGGGAAAGCGCCCGGCGGCGCCTGGTGCGTGCGCTGGAGCAGACCGTGTTGTTCGGCGTGGCCAACAACCGGGCGTTTCTGTTGGACGTGCTGGAGCGCGGTGATTTCGTCGCCGGGGCGGCCACCACGGACTTTATTACCGAGCAGTTTCCAGGAGGCTACCGACCGCCGTCGCCGGAGCGCGAGCACCTGCTGTTGGCGGCCTGCCTGCAGTACCGGCAGGCGGCGCGGGAGGCGGGGCCGGGGCGCGACAGCGCCCGCTTCGCCGGTTGGAGCGGCACACGGGAAGTGGCCGCGCACTTTCGCTATGCCACCGACGCGGGCGGCGAGGGCGAGGGGCTCACCGATATCCGTGTCAGGGAAACCCGGCCTGGTTATTATCTCGTGCAACTGGAAGCGCAAGAACACGTCCTGGAGTGGCTCGGCGGCAGCGCGCGGCGAAGCGCGCGCCTGGCAGTGGACGGTCACCAATTCGATGTCGCCTACGCCTATCCCGGCCCCGGTGAAATTGCCCTGCAGTGGCGCGGCCGCTCTGTACAGCTGTGCAATGTGCTGTCCTCCGCCCTGGCGCAGGGGGAGGGCGAGGGCAGCGGCACAGTGACCGCGCCGATGCACGGCTCGGTGCTGGCGTTGCGGATCGCGGTGGGTGACACGGTGGAGGCTGGAACCGAGTTGCTGGTGATGGAGGCGATGAAGATGGAGCACCGCCTGTGCGCGGAAGTCGCGGGGGAGGTCAGTGCGGTCATGGTCAGCGAGGGCGATCAGGTGGCCGCGGGAGACCTGTTGCTCGAAATCAGCAGCTAGCGCTGCGTATAATCGGCAGGTTGTATTCACAGACCGGAGAATTGCATGGCCATTCAGACACGCCTGGTGGAGTACCACCACGAAGACGCCACCTTTGAAGCCTATCTCGCCTGGGATGACAGCGCGCCGGGCCCCCGGCCGGGGGTCGCCATCGCCCACGCCTGGGGGGGGCGCAGCGCCTTCGAGGAGGACAAGGCCCGCGAGCTGGCGGCGCTGGGCTATGTGGCCGTGGCCCTGGACGTTTACGGCAAGGGTGTGCGGGGGAGCAGCGTGGAGGAAAACCAGGCGTTGATGGCGCCCCTGATCGAGGACCGTGCGCTGCTGCAGGCGCGGTTGCGAGCGGGCGTGGATTGCCTCGCCGGACAGGATCGGGTTGACGCCGGGCGCCTGGCCGCCATCGGCTATTGCTTCGGCGGGCTGTGCGTGCTCGATCTCGCCCGCTGCGGCGCCCCGGTGCGATCAGTGTGCAGCTTCCACGGCCTGTTCATGCCGCCGGACAACACCGCCGGCCGGCGCATCGACGCCAGCGTGCTGTGCCTGCACGGCTACGACGACCCGATGGCCCAGCCCGACAGTGTATTGGCGCTGGCCAGCGAAATGACCGCCGCCGGCGCCGATTGGCAGGTACACGCCTACGGCAACACCGTGCACGCCTTCAGCAACCCCGCCGCCGACGATCCCGAAAGCGGCGTGCTCTACAGTGAGGTGGCCGATCGCCGCTCGTGGCAGGCCATGCGGAATTTCCTGGAAGAAACACTGGCCTAGGGGGGAAGGGCGATGCAGCTTTACGACTACCATCGATCCTCCGCCGCTTACCGGGTGCGTATTGCGCTGAACCTCAAGGGGCTCGATTACGAGCGCCTTCCGGTCAATCTGGTCGCGGGGGAACAGCGCTCCGGGGACTACACCGCCCTCAACCCCCAGGGCCTGGTGCCGGCGCTGGTGGCGGACGACGGACAGGTGCTCACCCAGTCCCTGGCGATCCTGGAGTGGCTGGAGGAGTGCCGCCCCGAGCCGGCGCTGCTGCCGGTGGCGCCGGGCGACCGGGCCCGGGTGCGCGGGATGATGTACCTCATCGGCTGCGACATCCACCCGCTGAACAACTTGCGCGTGCTCAAGCACCTGACCGGGGACCTGGGGGTCGATGAGGACGCCAAGCTGGCCTGGTACCACCACTGGCTGGCCCTGGGCTTCGCCGCCCTGGAACAGCAGGTGGCGGGGGAGCGCTACTGTTTCGGTGACCGCGTCACCCTGGCCGATGCCTGCCTGGTGCCGCAGATGTACAACGCCCGCCGCTTCGAGCTGGACCTGGCGCCCTATCCGCGGCTGGTGGCCATCAGCGCTCACCTGGAACAGTTGCCCGCCTTCGCCGCGGCCGCGCCCGACCTTTAACTCCCATAGCAGACAAGGAAAACCACATGGCGGACAACCGGCCCGTGCTGATCGGTATCGCGCAGCAGACCTGGCGCGAGCGCGACGTGCAGCGCACCCCCCTGGACGCCCTGGCCGAGGTGGCCACTGCGGCCCTCGACGATGCCGGTTGTGCGAACCTGCTGCGCGACATCGACGCCCTGGCTTCGGTCCCCTTCCTGGCCAACCAGGTGCCGGGCCTGGCGGAGCTGATGCCAGCCAATCCGGGCGCCGCGCTGTGCCGGCGCCTGGGCCTGAAGGCGCGGACCTACTCCACGGAAGTGGGCGGCAACACGCCCCAGTTGCTGGTCAACCACTTTGCCGACACCTTGGCCCGGGGCGAGCATCGCGCGGTGCTGCTGTGCGGCGGCGAGGTTTTCGCCACACTCTCGGGTGCGCTGAAAAATGGTGAGGATCTGTCCGCCTGGCCGGACGGCGGCGACACGCCGGCGGTGCTGCTCGGGGATGACCGCCCGCCCTGTAGCGAGGCCGAAAGAGCCCACGGCCTGTTCGAACCGGTCAATACCTACCCCCTGTTCGAGAGCGCCCTGCGCCACGCCAACGGCTGGTCCGACAGTGAACACCGGCGGCGCCTGGGGGGCATGATCGCGCGCCTGAGCGAAGTGGCCGAGGGCAACCCACATGCCTGGCGTCGCCAGCGCTGGAGCGCGGAGGCGGCGCTGGACACCGCCGACGGCAACCGCATGATCAGCTACCCCTATACCCGGGTGATGAATTCCGTCCTCGCGGTGGACATGGCCGCGGCGGTGGTGATGACCACCGCCGGCCATGCCCGGGCGCTCGGCATCGATCCGTCGCGGCTGGTGTACCTGCGCGGCGGCGCCGACGCCGTGGACATCTGGAACGTCAGCGAGCGGCCGCTGCTGCATCGCTCTCCCGGCATTCGCGCCGCCGCCACCGAAGTGCTCGCCCAGGCCGGCCTGGAGATCAATGCGGTGGACCTGTTCGATATCTACAGCTGCTTTCCGTCCGCGGTGCAGGTGGCCTGCGAGGCCCTGGGTATCGCCGTCGACGACCCCCGGGGCGTCAGCGTGACCGGCGGCATGATGCTGTTCGGCGGGCCCGGCAATAATTACTCGATGCACGGTATCGCCGAAATGGCGGCGAGGTTGCGCGCCGGCACCGGACGCCATGGCCTGGTGACCGCCAATGGCAATTACCTCACCAAGCACGCCCTGGGCCTGTATTCCACCGAGCCGGGGGCGGAGCCCTGGCCGGCGCCCGGTCGCGGGAACCCGCGGGCGCGACTGGACTCCCCGACACCGCTGGCGGTGGACCCGGCGCCCCGCGGCACGGGCACCGTTGAGGCTTTCACCGTTAGTTACCAGGGCGAGGAGCCGGTGCGCGGTATCGCACTGGGGCGCATGCCCGATGGCCGCCGCTTCCTGGCCAACACCGAGGCCGACCCGGCGATGCTGAGCGGCCTGGAGGGAGAGGATATGGTGGGCGTCACCGGCCGGGTGACCCCGGGCGAGCCAGTCAACCACATCGCCTTCTGACCGACTTCTTTGAGCCCGGGCGCCGGGCTGTCACCTCCGGTCAATTTTTTTAACCCTTGGCATCATTGAGTCCGGCGCGCCGGACTCGCAACATGTCCCTCCCGACCAAGCCAGAAGGTTGAATGACCATGTCCAACACAGCGTATATCTACGATGCCGTGCGCACGCCCCGCAGCAAGGGCAAGCGCGATGGCACCCTGCACGAAGTCAAGCCGGTGGATCTCGGCGCCGGGCTGCTGCGCGCCCTGCAGGCGCGCCACGACCTGGACACCGCCTATGTGGACGATGTGGTCATGGGTTGCGTGACCCCGGTGGGGGAACAGGGCTCCGACGTCGCCAAAATGATCGTGCAAAACGCCGACTGGGATGAGTCGGTGGCCGGCGTGCAGCTCGACCGCTTCTGCGCCTCGGGCCTTGAGGCGGTGAACATCGCCGCGCAAAAGGTGGCCTCCGGCTGGGAGGACCTGGTGGTCGCGGGTGGCGTGGAGTGCATGTCGCGGGTACCCATGGGGTCCAACGGCGGCGCCATGGGCGGCGACCCGGCCTTTAGCATGAAGACTGGCTTTGTACCCCAGGGCATTGGCGCCGACACCATCGCCACCCTGGAGGGCTGGTCCCGCGAGGACGTGGACGCCTACGCCCTGGCTTCCCAGCAGCGCGCCGCCCACGCCCGGGACAGCGGCTACTTCGACCGTTCGGTGGTTCCGGTCAAAGACAAGAACGGCCTGACCATTCTGGAAAAAGATGATTTCATCAAGCCCGACACCACCCTGGAAGCACTGGCGGGCCTGAGGGCTTCCTTCGAAATCCCCGGCCAGATGGGTTTCGATGACGTGATCCTGGCCAAGTACACCACCCTCGAGCGCATCAACCACGTGCATACCCCGGGCAATTCCTCGGGCATCGTGGACGGCTCCAGCGCGGTGCTGATCGGCAGCGAACAGGCCGGCAAGGACCTGGGCCTGACGCCCCGCGGCCGCATCGTGGCCACGGCGGTGCTGTCCACCGACCCGATCATCATGCTCACCGGCCCCGGGCCGGCGGCGGAAAAATGCCTGCGCAAGGCCGGGCTGTCCAAGTCCGACATCGACCTGTGGGAAATCAACGAGGCCTTCGCCTCGGTGGCCATGCGCTATATGAAGGACCTGGGCATCGATCACGAGGTGACCAACGTCAACGGCGGCGCCATTGCCATGGGTCATCCGCTCGGCGCCACCGGCGCGATGCTGGTCAGCACCATGCTGGACGAGCTGGAGCGGCGCGGTCTCAAGCGCGCCATGCTGTCCCTGTGCGTGGGCGGCGGTATGGGCATTTCCACCATTATCGAGCGCGTTTAACCCGCCGGCAGACAGAGGGAACAGACAATGAGTGTATTCAAGTACGACAAAGACGCCGACGGCATCGTCACCATCACCATGGACATGACCGGCCCGGTCAACGCCATGAACCAGGAGTACCGCGACGCGATGGGCGAGACGGTCGAGCGCCTGGAGCAGGAAGCCGGCCTGGCCGGGGTGGTCTTTGCCTCCGCCAAGAAGGTGTTTTTCGCCGGTGGCGACCTCAACGACCTGCTGTCGGTGCAGAAGGGCGACGAGGATCGCTTCATGGCCTTGCTGGAGGACACCAAGGAACAGTTGCGGCGTTTGGAAAAACTGCCGGTGCCGGTGGCCGCGGCGATCAACGGCCCGGCCATGGGCGGCGGTTTCGAAATTTGCCTGGCCTGTAACCACCGCGTGGCCTGGGACGACAAGTCGGTCCAGGTGGGCCTGCCCGAGGTGACCCTGGGCCTGCTGCCCGGCGGTGGCGGCGTGGTGCGCATGGTCAACCTGCTGGGCCTGGAAAAAGCCATGCCCTACCTGCTGGAGGGCACCCGGGTGTCCGCGGCGGCGGCGAGGGAGCAGGGCCTGGTGCACGAGTTGGTGGCCACCCGCGAGGAACTGGTGCCGGCGGCCAAGGCCTGGATTCTGGCGCAGAAGGATAATCCCGAGGCCGCGGTTCAGCCCTGGGACCGCAAGGGTCACAAAATTCCCGGCGGCAACGCTAGCCACCCGGCGGTCGCGCAACTTATCACCATTGCCCCGGCGATGCTGCGCAAGAAAACCCGGGGCCTGCTGCCGGCGCCGGAGCAGATACTGGATTGCGCGGTGGAGGCCGCGCGGCTAGACTTCGACACCGCCCTGCGCATCGAGTCCCGAGGCCTCACATACCTGGTGACCACGCCGGTGGCCAAGAACATGATCTCCACGTTCTTCTTTGGCATGAACCGCCTGAA
This sequence comes from Parahaliea mediterranea, assembly GCF_017255185.1. Lineage (GTDB taxonomy): Bacteria > Pseudomonadota > Gammaproteobacteria > Pseudomonadales > Halieaceae > JAFKCZ01. Next base: position 16,858 of record NZ_JAFKCZ010000011.1, on the reverse strand, counting down.
CGGCGGCGCGAGCCGGCCCGGGGCAGTCGAGCCCACAGCGGTGAAGAAGGTCGGCGTGCTGGGCGCGGGCATGATGGGGCAGGGCATTGCCTACGTTTCGGCCATGGCCGGTATTGAGGTGGTGCTCAAGGATATCTCCCTCGAGGCGGCACAGAAGGGCAAGGCCTACTCCGAAAGCCTGCTGGCCAAGCGCGTCGCCAAGGGCCGGATGAGCGAGGACAAAAAAGCCGGCGTGCTGGGGCTGATCAAGCCCACCGCCGACAACGCCGACCTTGAAGGCTGCGACCTGATCGTCGAGGCGGTGTTCGAGAACATCGAGCTCAAGCACCAGATCACCCTGGATACCGAGGGCTACCTGGCGGAGAACGGCGTGTGGGGCTCCAATACCTCCTCCCTGCCGATCACCCAGCTGGCCGAGGCCAGCAAGAAGCCGGAAAACTTTATCGGCATCCACTTCTTCTCCCCCGTGGACAAGATGCCCCTGGTGGAAATCATCTGCGGCGACAAGACCTCGGACGAGACCCTGGCCCGCGCCTTTGACTACGCCCGGCAGATCCGCAAGACGCCGATTGTGGTCAACGATTCCCTGGGCTTCTTCACCTCGCGCACCTTTGGCACCTATCTGGACGAAGGCGTGCGCCTGCTGAAGGAGGGTGTCCACCCGGCGCAAATCGACGCCCTGGGCAAGGCCGTGGGCATGCCCGTGGGGCCGCTGGCGGTGTACGACGAAGTGAGCCTGGAACTGACCCGCAAGGCCCAGGAGACCTGGAAGGCCATGGGCGTACTGGATGCGCACAGCGACTCCAGCGTGACCCGCGAGGTGGTCGACACCATGGTCGCGGAGCACGGCCGCGGCGGTCGCCACCACGGCGGCGGTTTCTACGAGTACGCCGCGGATGGCGGCAAGACCATCTGGCCGGGCCTGTTCGATCTCTACTACCGGGCCGATGCCAGCCTGCCGGAGTCGGACATGAAGGACCGCATGCTGTTCCGCCAGGTGATCGAGTCACTGAAATGCCTGCAGGAGGGGGTATTGCGCACGGTGGACGATGGCAACATCGGCTCCATCATGGGCATCGGCGCGCCGGCCTGGACCGGCGGCTTCATCCAGTTCGTCAACACCTACGGCGCGCAGCGCTTCGTCGATCGTTGTCGCGAACTGGCCGCTACCTACGGCGAGCGCTTCGAGCCGCCGGCGATCGCGGTGGAGAAGGCCGCCGCCGGCGAGCTGTTCAGCTGAGCTCAGTGCAACTTGAACCGCGGGCGCACGAAGTGATTGATCTTCTCGGTCAACGCAAGCAATAGCGCCCGCGGCCAGCCGTGAATCGCCGCCAGGTGCATGCGGTACAGGGACACGTAGGCCAGGCGCGCGATCTTGCCCTCCAGGTTGATGCCGCCCCGCGCGAGGCCGCCCATCAGGCGGCCGAAGGCGGTGTACTCGCTCAGGGACACCAGCGAGCCCAGGTCCTTGTAGCGGAAGGGTTGCAGGGGCTTGCCGCGGGCGCTGGCGAGGATATTGTGCGCCACGGCGCTGGCCATCTGGTGGGCGGACTGGGCCCGGGGCGGCACCCAGCCCTCGCTGCCGTCCGGGCGTGTCATCGGACAGCCGGCGCAGTCGCCGAGGGCGTAGATCGCGCCGTCGCCCTTGACCTGCAAGGTGGGTTCCACCACCAGCTGGTTGGCGCGGTTGGTTTCCAGGCCCTCGATGTCCCGCAGGAAGTCGGGGGCCTTGACCCCGGCGGCCCAGACCATCAGGTCCGCGGCAATGGCTTCCCCGCCCTTGGTTTGCAGGCCCTCCGGGCCGGCCGAGACCACGGCGGTGTTCACCATTACCCGCACGCCCAGCTTCTCCAGTTCTTCCCGGGCGCCGCTGGAAATACGCTCGCTCAAGGCCGGCAACAGGCGCGGCCCGGCCTCGACCAGGGTCACGTCGAGATGCTGGGGGGTGATGGCGGTGAGGCCGTAGGTGGAGAACCACTCCCGCGCCTTGTACAGCTCCGCGGACAGTTCGACCCCGGTGGCGCCGCCGCCGATGATGGCGACCCGCAGTTTGTGCACGCTGTCGCCGCTCTTCAGCGCCTGGTTCAGGCGGATAAAGCCGTCCACCAGCCGCCGGTGAAAGCGGTGCGCCTGTACGGGGGAATCGAGGAAAATACAGTGCTCGCCGACGCCGGAGACATTGAAGTCGTTGGACACCGAGCCGATGGCCAGCACCAGCGTGTCGTAGGGCCGTTCCCGTGCCGGCAGGACCTCCCGGCCGTCCTCGTCCAGCAGGGCGGATAGCTGCACCACCTTGCGTTCGCGATCAATGCCGTTGAGCGTGCCCAGCTCGAATTCGAAACCGTGTTTGTGCCCGTGGGCCCGGTAGGTCACCGCGTCGAGGTCGGCGTCGAGGGAGCCAGAGGCCACCTCGTGCAGCAAGGGCTTCCACACATGGGTGTGGTTGCGGTCGATCAGTACCACCTCCGCCTTGCCCTTGCGGCCCAGTTTTTTACCTAGTTTGGTCGCGAGTTCCAGTCCACCGGCGCCTCCGCCTACGATCACAATCTGCATGGGTACAGCCCTAGTAAGCAACATACCCCTGCAGTCCCGGGACCACAGGGGTATGGTGCCCGGCGCGTAAGCTATACCGCTGGCGCGCCAGATGCAACCGGGATGCTAAATGGAGGCGGTTTTCCTGTGGTCCCGCTCCAGGTCTTCCAGGAACTGGTCGAGGATGTTCCGGGTGGCGTGGGGCATCACCACGGCGTGGGCGAGGGACGGCCCCTTGTCGGTGGAGCCGGGTATGGTGGCCAGCACCCACTTTTTCCGGAGAGGCTCGGACACGGTGTTGTTGAAATAGACGGTGTTCGAGCGGGCATTGGCGATCCGCGGTTGCAAGTCCGGGAAGTGCCTCTGCATTTGCGCCTGCAGGTAGCGGGCGTCCGCCAGCACCTGCGCGGCATCGGCGGCCTGCCTTGCCAGCGCCTCGTCGGTGCAGTAGTAGTGGAACTCCGCCGGCTTCACCGCATCCCGCGAGCAGGTGATGGTGCCCGGCACGTGGGAGATGTAGGCGGGATCGTGTACCTGCTCGAAGTAGCCCCGGTACTCCTCGAAATCCCCGCGGCCGCAGATAAACAGCCCGGCGCAGGCCGGGAAGCCGAAAAACTTGTGGCAGGATACGGCGATGGAGTCGTAGCGTTTGACCGGTTTGCCGTTTTGCGTGTGGTACTGGTGCAATTCGGCGGCATGGGGCGTGGCGTGCAGGTAGCCGCCGAACAGTGCGGCGTCCAGGTGGATGTAGGCGGGCCGGTTTTTCAGGCGCGCGCGGATGCCGTCAATGTCGTCGATGCCGCCCTTGAACGTGGTGCCAATCGTCGCCACCAGCAACACCGGGGCGTCGTCGTGCGCGGCCAGCTTTTGCTCCAGGTCCGCCAGGTCCATGCCGGCGTCGGGGCCGGCGGCCACCAGCACCTCCTCCAGTCCCAGCAGGTCGCGGATGATCTGGATCGAGTAGTGGGCCTCGGGGGTGTAGTAGATCCTGGGCGCCACCCCGGTGCGCTGGTGCAGCAGGGTACGCCCGATATAGACGCCGTGCATGTTGCTGTCGGTCCCGCTGTGGGAAACAAAGCCCCAGGTGTCGCCGGCGGGAAAGCCAAAACGGCCGCCAAAGCGCCGCACCAGGTCGGCTTCCAGGGGGTGAGTCGTGTACGGGGCGTTGTCGCGAAAAGGATCGCCGACATTGTTGGTGTTGCGCACGCCGAGGTCGACCTTGCGCAACTCCTCCCGCCACTGGAGGAAGCCCGGCGGCACGGTATTCATATTGGCGGGGTAGCCCAGGAAGATGTTTGGGTCGTGTTCGCGGTAGAAGGCGCGGCGCGTGTCGAGGTAGCGCGCCTGGACCGCGTCCGGCGAGCCGGTGACAGGCGGCGGGGCGGAGCTTTCCGCCCGGGCCAGTACCGGGCGGCAGAGTGCCGCCGCCGAGCTTGTCGCGAGCAAGGTGGTGGAGCGGAGAAAGCTACGGCGGTCCAGCATCGTGCGGCCTCCCGACAGTGCCTGAGCTTTGAGCATAGGAGCCGCCGGGAGCAACGTCAAAGCCAACCGAACCGGCTCAGCGATAGGGGGGCGTCGAGATTTTCGGGGTGACTGACGTTCGTCTTCGGTACTGGGAGATGGACAGGTCTTAGTGCATGGATTTGCGGATTCTAAGTAATCTCGAGGTTTCCAGAATCGGGGAGCTGGCTCACCAAGTCGGGGCCAACCAGCGTCGATGGCGTGTACGCGCCACCCGCTGGCCGGTTTCTTATCAAATGCTCGACAATGTACAGCGAACCGGTGACGGTCAGGCTATAGCCGTTCGCGGTTCGGATGCGGGCGGTTTTCTTTTCGCCCCGCGCATTGGTGGCTTCACCCCAGACAAAGCTCGGCATTTTCTCGCGCTGTTCCCTGTCGGGCCCATTAACGGTCCTGGCGATATGCGCCTTGATCAGCTTTTGCACCGGTTGGATACCCAGTAGTGGACGGATGTAGTTGGCGCGCCTGGCACTGGTGATCAAGCGCGGAGTACCGGGAATAAACACTTCGATATTGGGTATGCCGGTGCTGTGGTAGGCGGTGGATACGTCTCCCCAGGGAATGGTCATGGCATCCTTTTCCCCGTCGCCGAAGTCGATGCGGCGAACCCGGTAGGCCAGTGGCACTGTTTCGAGCTTGCCATCGCGGCGCACCTTGCCACCCTGCGCCAGCCCTTCCACAGAGGTTTTTGCGGTGCCGGGAGAAAATCCGGAGCGCGAGTCAAAGCCCAGTGCCAGGTGAGTGGCATCGGGGAGGGCGGCTTTCAGTGCGGCCGCCACGCAGTCGGTGGGAATCACGTCGAAACCCACGCCCGGGCAGAGCACGACGCCGGCTGCACTGGCCTCGCCGTTCAATGATTGGGCCAGTTCAAAAACGGCGATTTCCCCGGTGATATCCAGATAGTGCGCCCGTGCCGCGATACAGGCTGTCATCATGGGCTCGGCGGTGGCGGAAAAGGGGCCCGCGCAGTTCAACACCAGGGAAACGCCCTGGAGGTGCCGGGCGGCCTGTTCCACGTTGTCCAGGCTAAACCCCACGGCTTCGAGGCCGAGTTCGCCCGCCAATGCCTGTGTCTTTACAAGGTTGCGCCCCGCGAGAACGGGATTGAGCCCGCGGCGCACCGCCTCCCGGGCAATGAGTTCCCCGGTGTAGCCGTAGGCACCGTAGATCATCCAAGGAGTTTGATCGGACGGCTCATTCTTCTCACTCATCATGGCGCTCCTGGCCATTACTGCCTTTTCTTGCTTAAACTCAACTTTGCCACTTTTGTTGAGTACTAGGAAAGTGGTGGCTGGCGTCGTTTTAGCAGGCCGTCCACCGCCATGCCGTAGTCCGGATGCTCGCCGGTCCAGTAGGGCTTGCAGGTATCGGCGTCCACCTCCGGCGCGATATCACCGAGCGCGTCTTCCCACGTCTCCGCGGAAAGTGCGCCAGGCAAAGCCTGGAAGAGAGGAAAGTTATGTAACGGACAATATGACGGAAATCTCTTAGAGGGACCTGGCAGGCTGGTAACCTGCCCGGCAAAGGTTGGCAACCAGCCGGAACCGAGTGTTGCGTGGTACAGGGGTGACCCTGGCTGCGAAGCGTACACAGGGAGTCCCCAGGCCGTGTGATTGAGCCCCGAAAGGAGATATATCCCGAGGCCGACGTGGTTTTCTGAGCGGAAGGCAGCATGGTCGGTGCCGCAACAGCCTGGCACGGACCACTCGGCGGGGTCGTAGAGCAGGGCATGGTGATACTGAGGTCCCCCAGGAACCTGGGAGGTCTCCCGTCCTCCTTCGTGAAGACAGCGGCGCGGGCGCCGCTTAAGTAAAAGGTCCAGGCGAGCGGTGCCGGGTGCGGCGCTGCCTCGATCCCAAACCACACGAACGCGAGGGTACATTGCCTGCAAAGGGAATGGATGGGACAGGAGAAATCGGAGTCTTCTCATAGTACCGAGGAAGTAGGCGAACGCACCCCGAGCGGAGCCTACGGAGGGAAGGGGAAGATCGGGTTAAGGTGCTTAAGGAGGGAAAGATGGCTGGAACACCGGGTCCAATGACCATCTCAACGAAACAACTTGAGCTGACACAGCGAGCAACAGAGCGAGCAGAGGGCACGCTGACGACACTGGCGCACTTCATCGATCTTGCCTGGCTACGCGAAGCGTACCGGCGGACGCGAAAAGATGGGGCCAGCGGCGTCGACGGCCAAACGGCGAGCGACTACGAGCAACGTCTGGAGGAGAACCTGTCAGCCCTGCTGGAGCGGTTCAAATCGGGTCGCTATCGAGCGCCGCCGGTCAAGCGGGTCTACATCCCCAAAGCTGACGGCAAGCGCCGTCGCCCCATCGGCATTCCCACGTTGGAAGACAAGATCCTCCAGCGGGCAGTGGTCATGCTGCTGGAGCCAATCTACGAAGTCCAGTTCTCGGACGCATCCTACGGTTTCCGCCCCGGACGCTCGGCGCACCAAGCGCTGGAGGCGGTGTGGCGGGGAACAATGGGGCACCCCAACGGCTGGCTGATTGAGTTGGATATCGAAAGCTTCTTCGATCATGTGGACCATAAGACTCTGCAAACCCTGGTGGCTCGTCGGGTGGGAGACGGTGTCGTCCGTCGCATTATCGGCAAATGGCTCAACGCGGGTGTCATGGAAGATGGCCGGTTGAGCCGCCCGGCACGGGGGACACCTCAGGGCGGGGTGATATCGCCATTACTGGCGAATATCTACCTGCACGAGGTGCTCGATCAGTGGTTTGAAGAAGACGTTCTACCGCGTCTGAAGAGCCACGGGTTCGTTGTCCGCTTTGCGGATGACGCGGTGTTGGGATTTGCCCGGGAGGACGATGCCCGGCGCGTATACGCGGTGCTGGAGAAGCGCTTTGCGAAGTTCGGCCTCAAATTACATCCTGAAAAGACGCGGCTGATCAAGTTCAAGCGGCCCGGGGGGCCGGATCACCCTCGTGGTGGACCGGGCAACTCACGGTCGTTCGACTTCTTGGGCTTTACCCACTTCTGGGCGCGTACCCGCAAGGGTGGATGGGCGGTGAAACGCAAAACGGCGAAGAACCGGTTGAGCCGCGCACTGGTGACGATCAAACAGTGGTGTCGTCGCTATCGGCACGAACCTGTGCTATGGCAGCATACTCAACTGAGTCGAAAGCTCCGCGGGCATTATGCCTACTATGGCATCACGGGAAACGGGCGGACTCTCGTTCGCTTCCGGCACGCGGTGGAACGTATCTGGCGCAACTGGCTTGCACGGCGTAGTGCTCGCGCAAAGCTGCTCTGGAGTCGTTTTAAGACTTTCCTCAAACGGTATCCACTACCACCAGCGAGGGTAATACACAGTGCGTACCCATCCCAGTCATCATCTTAACTCGAGGAGCCGGATGCGGGAGTTCCGCACGTCCGGATCTGTGGGAGCCCCGGTGGAGCAATCCCCGGGGCTACCCGACCGCCCCAGAAATGATGGGAAGTGGAAGATACTGGATCGGTCCGCTGTTCATCGGCAATTAATCAGATGATCCTTAGTATAAAGCCCTTGGCAGTCAGGGACCTGTATTTCGGTCATCACGCTCATAGCGACGTTTAAAGTCTTCAATGTCCTTCTCCTCCTGACTCAACCGCGTCACCCGCAACACCACCACCCACAACACCACCGCCGGCAACACCGCTACATAAATCGCGTATTCAATACTTCCGGAGCCCGTTGGCAATGCCCGCGCGATATCACTGATAAAGCCGGGCGAGCCGGAGTGACCGCCCCCGGCAATGCCGGAGACGATCAGGATATAGGCCGTGGTGACGAAGGCGGTGATGCCGCGGATGAGGCGCCGGTGTTGTTTCATTCACCCAGTGACTGCGCGATGTCCTGCAGGTAGTCGATATAGGCCAGCTTGTAGGCGGGGTCGAAGTTTTTCTGGTCGGCGGCGAGTTTGACGATGACCACGCGGTTTTCCGGGTGGACGTAGATGTTCTGGCCCCAGATGCCGCGCGCCAGGTAGTCGCCGTCCCAGTTGCGGGGCGTCCACCACTGGTACTGGTAGCCGGAGACGCTGGAGGAGTTGGGGTTTTCACCGGGCATCAGGTGCGGTTCGTCCGGGGTGACGGAGGCTTTCACCCAACCCTCCGGCAGGATGCGCTGGTCGCCGCGCAGGCCGTCGTTCAGGTAGAGCAGGCCGAGCTTGGCGTAGTCCCGGGCGCTGGCGGCCAGGCCGCCCATGGCCAGTTCAATGCCCTGTTCGTCCAGGGTCCACAGGCCCTTGTGTTCCATGCCGAGGGGGTGCCACAGGCGGCTGGTCATGTAGTCGGTCAGGCTCTCGCCGGTGACCCGCACCAGCAGTATGCCCAGTAGCTGGGTGTTGACGCTGGCGTAGTGATTGTAGGTGCCGGGGGCGTGTTCCCGCTCCAGCTGGTTGATGTACTCCAGGTAGGTCATCGGCGGCACCTGGGCGGTCATGCGGTTGATGTCCGACTCCGGGTCGGTGTAGGTTTCATCGAAGCGCACGCCGGAGGACATTTGCAGCACGTGCTCCACGGTCACGCCGTCGAAGGTTGGGCTGTCCAGCTCGGGCAGGTATTTGCGCAGGGGGTCGTCCAGGCTGTCGATATGACCCTCGGCAAGGGCGATGCCCAGCAGGGCGGAGGTAAAGGACTTGGCCACCGAGAAGGAGGTGTGCAGGCTGTCGCGGCTGTCGCCGTGGCGGTACTGCTCGTAGATAATCTGGCCGTCCTTGATCACCAGCAGCGCGGAAGTGTCCGACAGGGCGATGAAGTCCTCCAGGCTGGTTTCCTCGCCCAGGAAGTCGCCGCTGTAGCTGAGGGTGTCGCTGCTGTCCCCGAGCTGCCAGGGCTTGGGGGAGGGCGACATCACCGAGGTGGGCACGAAGCGCTTCATGTGGCGGAAGTTCTCGAAGCGATCCCCCGAGAACAGGGCGGTAAAGCCCGAGCCTTGTTCGTCCGATTCGGTGCCTCCAATCGTCACGCCAGCGGCCTGCGTGGTCGCGGCGCTAGCGCCGAGGGCGGTGGCCAGTATCAGGGAGGAGAGTTGTCGCGAAGGCTTGTTCATATTTGAATTCCGTTGGCTTGTTATCCCGGTTTGTCGTGCACACATAGTACTGTTGGCGGGCGGGACGGACAAACCCGCCAGGCAAGTCAGCAAGAATCGGGTCGTGTCGTCGCGGGCGCCGTTGTACCGTTGCCAGTGTCGGATCACGCAATCGCGGGAGAAGTACCATGGCGGTAACGACCAAGGCATCCAGCACCGGGCAGGCCAACTACCTGCGTATCGAGCGCGCAATTGCTTATCTGCGAGAGAACTTTCGCAATCAGTCGTCCCTGGAGGAGGTGGCGGCGGTGGTGCACCTGAGCCCCTACCACTTCCAGCGCCTGTTCACGCAGTGGGCCGGGGTCAGCCCCAAGAAGTTCATCCAGTACCTCAGCCTGCAGCACGCCAAGGACCTGTTGCGGCGGCCGTCCACCGTGTTCGAGGCCTCGGCGGAGACGGGGCTGTCGGGCACTGGCCGCCTGCACGACCTGTTCGTGCGTATCGAGGCGATGACACCGGGAGAATACAAAAGCGGCGGCGCCCGCCTGAATATCAACTACAGTATGGCCGAGAGCCCGTTTGGCAATGTGATTGTGGCGTCGACGGCCAAGGGGGTGTGCCACCTTGCCTTCGAGGCGGCGGAGCAGGATGCGCTGGAGGGGCTGCAGCGGCAGTTTCCCCGGGCCAGCCTGCGGCAGATGACCGACCGCCACCAGCAGGATGCGCTGTTCATCTTCCAGGACGACTGGCGGGAACTGGACCGGATCAAGCTGCACCTGGCGGGCACCGCCTTCCAGTTGAAGGTGTGGGAGAGCCTGTTGCGCATTCCCGCCGGCGGTCTCGCCACCTACGGGCAGGTGGCGGCGCGGATTGGCGCGCCGGGCAGTTCCCGCGCCGTGGGCCGCGCGATCGGCGGCAACCCGGTGGCCTTCCTGATTCCCTGTCACCGGGTGATCCGGAGTAGTGGGCAATTCGGCGGTTACCGCTGGGGCGGCGCGCGCAAATCGGCGATGATCGGCTGGGAATCCGCCCGGGCGGAGGGAGTGCAATGATGGACCTGGGCCGGCGAATCGAGGCAATAGACTATTCGACGGTGGCCGCTCAGCTGCACGAGCGCGGCCATGCCGTGGTCGAGGGCCTGCTGACGGCGCGGGAGTGCGCGGCCCTGGCGGGCGGTTTCGACAGCGAGCGGGGTTTTCGCAAGCAGGTGGTGATGGAGCGCCACCGCTACGGGCGCGGGCTGTACAAGTACTGGGACTACCCGCTGCCGCCGCTGGTTCAACAGCTGCGGCAGGGGCTCTACCCGCCGCTGGTGCCGGTGGCCAACCTGTGGATGGCGCAACTGGGGCTGGAGCCGCGTTTCCCGGATTCGCTGGCGGCCCTGTCCCGGGCCTGCCGCGACAGCGGCCAGTGCAAGCCGACCCCCTTGCTGCTGAGGTACGGGACCGGGGATTACAACTGCCTGCACCAGGATATCTACGGTGAGATCTACTTCCCGTTGCAGGCGGTGGTGTTCCTCGGCGAGCCGGGCAGGGACTATAGCGGCGGCGAGTTCGTGATCACCGAGCAGGCGGCGCGCGCCCAGGCGCGGGTTACCGTATTGTCACCGGGGCGCGGTGACCTGCTGGTCTTCAGCACCCGTTACCGGCCCGTTCGGGGCCGGAGGGGTTTTCACCGGGTGGCGATGAAGCACGGAGTGGCCGAGGTGCGCGGCGGCCGTCGCCACGCCATGGGGGTGATCTTCCACGACGCGGCGAGTTGAGCGCGCGACCTCAGGCCGGCATTGTCATCAGCGAGGCGTTGCCCCCCGAGGCCGTGGTGTCGATACTCACCGCTTTTTCCAGTTGCGTCTGGCGCAGCAGGGTGCGCGGGGAGACACAGCTGATCAGCGGGATGATGGCGCCGTCGCGTTCCGCCAACTTCTGCGCCACCGCGTGCAGGTGAACGCTGCGGGCGTGTACCAGTACGCCGTCGACGGACGGCGACACCAGGCCGTCGGCGGCGCTGGCCAGCGGGACCACCTGGAACACCTCCCGCGGCAGTCCCGCGGCTTCCAGCGCCAGCCCCAGCTCTCGCCATTCGCCCAGCAGGTCGTCACTGGCGAAGGCGGTGAGGGCGTTGCCGCCCACCAGCACCGAAAGGATGGCCATCAGGTATTCGCTATTGTGCCCGGGATTGTCCAGCACAATGGCCAGGCTGCCCCGGGGCTCCAGAATCAGGCTGTTGGACTCGCCGGTGGGGCCGGGCAGCTCCACCGGCTGGCCCAGGCACTCGCTGGCGAAGCGCAGCTGGTCGCGGGCCGCGCCCAGGGTGTTTTCCAGCATCAGCGGGTCGTCCGCCGCGGGACGCTCGGTGTAGCTGGCGATGAACTGGCGCAGTACCGAGGTGCGATCGTTCAGCGACTTGCCGGACCAGCTGGCCTGCGTGGCCTTTGCCGAGCGCAGCGGGGCGTCGACATTGCGGCCGCCGGATGGCAGTGGGCATTGGTCGGCGGCGTTTTCCGCCTCCTCGCCGGTGGTGACCAGGCGCGTCAGGTACTGTGGGCCGCCGGCCTTCGGGCCGGTGCCGGACAGGCCGCGGCCGCCGAAGGGCTGTACGCCGACGATGGCGCCGATCATATTGCGGTTGACGTAGATATTGCCGGCGCTGACCCGGCGGGCGGCGTCCTCGCAGGCGTCCTCGATGCGGCTGTGGATGCCGAAGGTGAGGCCGTAGCCGGTCTGGTTGATCTGCTCCATGACCGCGCGGAAATCCTCGGCGCGGTAGCGGACGACGTGCACCACGGGGCCGAACACTTCCCGCGGTAGCAGCGACAGGTTGCTGATTTCGTACAGGCGGGGCGCGAAGAAGGTGTGGTTGTCGCCCCCGGGAGTCTCGCAGGCGTGCAGCAGGCGCCCGGCGCCTTCCAGGTACTGCACGTGCTCCTCCAGTCGGGCCCGCGCTTTTGCGTCGATTACCGGGCCGATGTCGGTGTGCAGTTGGGTCGGGTCGCCCAGGCGCAGCTCGCGCATGGCGCCGCCGATCATATCAATCACCTTGTCGGCGATTTCGTCCTGTAAAAACAGGACCCGCAGCGCCGAACAGCGCTGGCCCGCGCTTTGGAAGCCGGAGGCAATGACGTCGTCCACCACCTGTTCGGGCAGCGCGGTGGAGTCGACGATCATGCAGTTCTGGCCGCCGGTTTCGCAGACCAGGGGCACCGGGGCGTCCTCCCGGGCGGCCAGGGTGCGGTACAGCCAGGCGCCGGTTTCGGTGGAGCCGGTGAACATCACCGCCTTGATGCGGGTGTCGGGAACCAGTTTTTCGCCCACCGGCGGCCCCGGTGCGATCAGCAGCTCCAGGACGTGCTCGGGCAGTCCGCACTGCCGGGCCAGTTCGATGGTGCGGCTGGCGATCAGGCTGGTCTGCTCGGCGGGCTTGGCGATCACCGTGTTGCCGGTGACCAGCGCGGCGCTGACCTGGCCCAGGAAGATGGCCAGGGGGAAGTTCCAGGGGCTGATGCACAGCACCACGCCGCGGGGCTTGAGGCCCTCGGCGGCGAAGTCCGCGCTCTCGGCGCGGGCGGCGTAGTAGCGGCAGAAATCCACCGCCTCGCGCACCTCGGCGACGCCATCGGGGATCGACTTGCCGGCCTCCTTGGCGCACAGGGCGATCAGCTCGTCGCGGTGTGCTTCCAGGGCGTCGGCGATGCGGCGCAGGATATCGGCGCGCTCACTCACCGGCCTGCCGGCCCACGCCGGGAAGGCCGTGTGGGCGCGATCCAGGGCCCCCGCGATGGCGGCGTCGTCGGCGAAGCTGACCCGGCCCACCAACTCATTGTGGTCGGCGGGGTTGCGCACCTCCACCACTTCGCCGCCGTTGCTGTAGTCCAGGGGCAGCTGTTCGAGCCAGCGATCCATGGCCTCCCGGGCCGGTTCCAGTACCAGTGGGTCGGTAAGGTCCATGCCCTCGGAGTTGCGCCGCTCGGCGCCGTAGAGGTCGGCGGGCAGGGGGATGTGGGGGTTGCGCTTGTCCTGCCAGTGGCGCACCTGCTCCACCGGGTCCTCCAACAGCGATTCCACCGGAATGTCCTCGTCCACGATGTTGTTGACGAAGGAGCTGTTGGCGCCGTTCTCCAGCAGCCGGCGCACCAGGTAGGCCAGCAGGTCGGCGTGCACGCCCACCGGGGCGTAGACCCGGCAGGGGACCTTGTCGTCGCCCACCACCTGGTCGTAGAGGGCGTCGCCCATGCCGTGCAGGCGCTGGAATTCGTAGCCGGTGCGGTCCTGGCTCATCTCCAGGATGGTGGCCACGGTGTAGGCGTTATGGGTGGCGAACTGGGGATAGAGGGTATCGCGGTAAGCCAGCAGTTTGGCGGCGCAGGCCTGGTAGGAAACGTCGGTGGAAGGCTTGCGGGAGAACACCGGGAAGTCGTGTTCACCCTCGACCTGGGCCAGCTTGATCTCGGTGTCCCAGTAGGCGCCCTTCACCAGGCGCACCATCATCTTGCGCCCGGTGCGCTGGGTCAGCGCCCGCAGCCATTCGATGACAAAGATGCCGCGCTTCTGGTAGGCCTGCACCGCGATGCCGAAGCCGGCCCAGTCGCCCAGGTCGGGGTCGCTGAACACCGCCTCGATGACGTCCAGGGAAATGTCGAGGCGGTCGGCTTCCTCGGCGTCCACGGTAAAGCCGATGTCCTTGGCCTTGGCCGCCAGCGCCAGCGCCTTCAGTTTCGGCACCAGCTCCGACATGACCCGCTCGCGCTGGGCGAACTCGTAGCGCGGGTGAATGGCCGACAGCTTCACCGAGATGCCGGGGCTGTTCACCGGGCCGCGGCCGGCGGCCGCGCGGCCGATTACCTCGATCGCGTTCACGTAGCTGGTGTAGTAGCGCTCCGCATCGCGCAGGGTGCGCGCGCCTTCGCCGAGCATGTCGTAGGAGTAGCGGTAGCCCTTGGCCTCCACTTCCCGCGCGCGCTCCACGGCGCTGTCGATGGTGGTGCCCATGACGAACTGGGTGCCCATCACCTGCATGGCGTAGCGCACCGAGGCGCGGATCACCGGCTCGCCGAGGCGGCCCATGGTCTTGCGCAGCAGGCCGAACTGCTCGCTCTTGTCCTCGTCGTTGTAGTTGACCATCTTGCCGGTGAGCAGCAGACCCCAGGCGGAGGCGTTGACAAATATGGACTCGGAGTTGCCCAGGTGCGAGCTCCAGTTGCCGTCCGCCAGCTTGTCGCGGATCAGGCGGTCGATGGTGTGCCGGTCCGGCACCCGCAGCAGGGCCTCCGCCAGGCACATCAGCACCACGCCCTCCTCGGTGGACAGGGCGTATTCCTGCAGCAGGGCGTCCACGCCGCCCTTGCCGCTCTGCTCGGCGCGGATTCGCAGCACCAGCTTGCGCGCCCGCTCCCAGGCGCGGCTGCGGGCGGCGTTGCTGATGTCGGCCAGTGGCAGCAGGTGGTCCAGCACCTGGTTTTCGTCCTTGCGCAGGAACTGGCGCATTTCGGCGCGGATGTCGTCGGTCGCCGCCAGGGAGCCTTGGTACAGCATGATGGGTGCCTCGATATTGTCTGTGGGATTGGGCAGGGTTTGGTCAGACGAAAGTGTAGTCAGTCGACCGCAGAATGAGCTGGTTTTTTTCGGCTTTTGGGGGAATAATATTTGGCGAATATGCGAGTTTACAGTGAATCATTTGGCGTTATTGTATGACTGCCAGCAAAGCAACCGTCAGGTCCCCGATCGACCGCACAGACACGCGAATCCTGGCGATCCTGCAGTCCCGGGGGCGTATTTCCAACGTCGAATTGGCGCGGCAGGTGAATCTGTCCCCCAGCCCCTGCCTGGAGCGGGTGCGCCGCCTGGAGGCGGCCGGCCTGATCCGCAGCTACGGCGCAAAACTCGATGCCGCGGCCCTGGGCTATGGCACCACGGCCTTTATCCAGGTGACGCTGGACCGCACCACCGCGGACGTCTTTGACCGCTTCCGCGACGCGGTGGTGCTGATCGACGCGGTGGCCGAGTGCCACATGGTGGCGGGGGGCTTCGACTACCTGATCAAGCTGCGGCTGGCGGACATGGAGGCCTACCGCGACGTGCTGGCCACCATCGTCGACCTGCCGGGGGTGGCCCAGACCCACACCTACGTGGTGATCGAGGCGATCAAGCAGGACGCGGGGCTGCCGCTGGCGCCCTGAGCCGCCGTTGCACGACGCCCGTTGCACGGCGCCCGTTGCACGGCGCCCACTGGCAATCCCCCGGGGCGGACGCTATTCTGCGCGGATTTGCTCGACAGGGGATACCATGGCCGACCCGCTATCCGACGCCGCCGCGCAAATGCCGCTGATTCAGGGCGACGCCGCGGTACTGGGGCTGCTGGCCCTGTGCCTGGGCCTGGTGTTCTACACCGAGAACAGCAAGCACCCGGCCTGCCAGCGCTTCTATCGCTATGTGCCCTCGCTGCTGTTGTGCTACTTGCTGCCATCGCTGCTCAACAGCGCCGGCATCATCAGCGGCGAGCACTCCAATATCTACTATGTGACCTCGCGCTTCCTGTTGCCGGCGGCCCTGGTGCTACTGACCCTGTCCATCGACCTCAACCGCATCATCGCCCTGGGGCCCAAGGCCATCATCATGTTCCTCACCGGCACGGTGGGCATCGTTGTCGGCGGGCCCATCGCGGTCATGCTGGTGGGGCTGGTGAGCCCGGAAACCGTGGGCGGGGCCGCGCCCGACGAAATCTGGCGCGGTTTGTCCACCATTGCCGGCAGCTGGATTGGCGGCGGCGCCAACCAGACCGCCATGTACGAGATGTGGCAGGTGTCGGACGAGATTTTCCCGGCGATGATCGCGGTGGATATCATCATGGCCAATATTTGGCTGGCGGTGTTGCTGGTGATGGCCGGTCGCGCCGAGGAGCTGGACGAGAAGCGCGGCGCCGACGCCTCGGCTATCTACGAGGTGCGCGATGCGGTGGAGCACTTCCACCGGCACCACGCGCGCATGCCGCTGCTGCCGGACTTCATGGCCATGCTGGCGGTAGGCCTGGGGGTCATGGGGCTGTCGCATCTGGCGGCCGACGCCATTGCGCCGTGGATCGGTGGCAACTTTCCCGCGCTCAACAAGTTCAGCCTGGGCAGCCAGTTCTTCTGGCTGGTGGTACTGGCCACCACGGCCGGGCTGGCCCTGTCATTCACCCCGGTGCGCCGGCTCGAGGCTGCGGGGGCGTCGCGGGTGGGCTCGATATTCATCTATTTCCTGGTGGCGTCCATCGGTATGAAGATGGATATCACGGCGATCGTGAATCACCCGGGGATTTTCGTGGTGGGGCTGATCTGGATCAGCATTCACGCGGTTCTGCTGCTGGTGGTGGCGCGCATCATCCGCGCGCCGACCTTCTTTATCGCGGTCGGCAGCCAGGCCAACGTGGGTGGGGCGGCCTCCGCGCCGGTGGTGGCCGCGGCTTTTCACCCCTCGCTGGCGCCGGTGGGGGTGTTGCTGGCGGTGCTGGGTTACGCCCTGGGGACCTACGCGGCGTGGCTGTGCGCGGTGCTGATGCAGCTCGCCGCGCCGGTGGGGTAATGGTCGAATGAATTCGACCCTACATGAAGGCCGGCACAAGCCCCTGTAGGGCCGAATTCATTCGGCCAATCCCGAAGCCAGCCCGCCCTGTAGGGCCGAATTCATTTAAGCGTGGGAAACCACGTCCTACGGACGTGGTCATGAGTGGCAGGCTCTGCCTGTTACGAATAGAAAGGCTCATGCTATCTCTTGAGGTTGAGTTGTGCCCACAACTGACC
>NZ_JAFKCZ010000010.1 GCF_017255185.1 Parahaliea mediterranea | reverse complement strand
AGAAACAAGTCCGTATGGACTTACGTCGATAATCTGAAGATGGCACAACTTGGGCCAGCCTTCTAAGAAGGCTGGCTTCACAGCCCCCTTATAGGGGGCTAAAAGCAAGTCTGCGTTCTAAGAACGCAGATGTTTACTCGACCAAAAGCGGCGGAATGAATTCCGCCCTACAGGGGAAGCGCCAGTCCGGTGTAGGGTCGAATTCATTCGACCAAAAGCGGCGGAATGAATTCCGCCCTACAGGGGAAGCGCCAATCCGGTGTAGGGTCGAATTCATTCGACCAAAAGCGGCGGAATGAATTCCGCCCTACAGGGGAAGCGCCAGTCCGGTGTAGGGTCGAATTTATTCGACCAAAAGCGGCGGAATGAATTCCGCCCTACAGGGGGAGCGCCAATCCAGTGTAGGGTCGAATTTATTCGACCAAAAGCGGCGGAATGAATCCCGCCCCACAGGAACACGCCGCGAGGAACATGTAGGGTCGAATTCATTCGACCGCCCCTGAGGAAAACCCGCCGTCCCGATCCGGACGCAACCGCCAAGCCCGGTATCACGCACTATCCCGAAATTGCAACGAAGCCAGCCGCGCATACAGCGGACAGGAGCGCAGCACGCTTTCGTGAGTACCGGTCGCCACCAGCTCCCCGCGATCCATCACCGCGATCTGGTCCGCGTGCAGGATGGTCGACAGGCGGTGGGCGATGATCACCGTGGTGCGGTTGCGCATCAATTTCCGCAGGGCCTGCTGCACCTGGTATTCGCTCTCGGTGTCCAGGGCGCTGGTGGCCTCGTCCAGCAGCAGGATTTCCGGGTCGTTGAGGATCGCCCGGGCCAGGGCGAGGCGCTGGCGCTGGCCGCCGGACAGGCGCACGCCCTGTTCGCCCAGGTGGCTGGCGTAGCCCTCGGGCAGGGCCTCGATAAAGTCGTGGGCGTGGGCCGCCTTGGCGGCGGCGATGATTTCGGTGTCCGAGGCCTCGGGGCGGCCGTAGGCGATGTTGTAGCGCACGTCGGCGGTGAACAGCGCCGGCTGCTGCGGTACCAGGGCGATGTGCGAGCGCAACGCGTGCAGGGAGAGGTCGCGGATATCGCGGCCGTCGAGGCTGACGCGCCCGGACTGGGGATCGTAGAAGCGCTGCAGCAGTTCGAACACGGTGGACTTGCCGGCGCCGGAGGGGCCGACCAGCGCCAGGCTCTTGCCGGCCGGGATATCGAGGGAAAAGTCTTTCAGCGCCGGCTGCCGGGGTCGGGCGGGGTAGGTAAAACTCACTCTTTCGAGAGCCATGCGGGCCTCGCCCAGGGGAGTGTCGGGGGCGGTGCCGCCGGTGATGGCGCTGCGGGTGGCCAGCAGCTCCAGCAGGCGATCGGCGGCGCCGGCGGCGCGCTGCAACTCGCCCCAGACTTCGGAGATGGTGCCGAAGCCGGTGCCCACCATGATCGCGTAGAACACGAAGGCGCCCAGCTCGCCGGGGCTCATGCGGCCGGTGATCACGTCCTGGCCGCCGGTCCACAGCATTGCCGAGAGGCCGGTGAACATCAGCGTGATGGCGGCGCAAATCAGCAGTGCGCGCTGGCGGACGCGCTGGCGCGCGATGGCGAAGGCGCGCTCCACCTCGCCGCCGAAGGCCCGCGACTCGAAGGGCTCCTGGGTATGGCTCTGCACCACTTTGATGTGCTGGATAATCTCGCCGGCGTAGCTGCCCACGCTGGCGATACTGTCCTGGCTGCGGTTGGACAGGCGGCGTACCCGGCGGCCGTAGACCAGCATCGGCAGCAGCACCAGGGGCACGCTGGCGGTGATGATCAGGCTCAGCTTGAGGTTGGTGATAAACATCATCACCAGGGCTCCCGCCAGGGTCAGGCTGCTGCGCAGGGCCATGCTCAGGGATGAGCCGATGATGGTCTGCAGCAGGCTGGTGTCGGTGGTGAGGCGCGACATGATCTCGCCGGAACGGTTGGTCTCGAAGAAGCCGGGGTGCAGCGTGACGAGGTTGTCGAACACCGCCTTGCGCAAATCGGCGCTGACCCGCTCCCCGAGCCAGGACACCAGGTAGAAGCGCACGAAGGTGCCGACGGCCATGGCGCCGGCGATGGCCAGCAACAGGGTGATCGCCGCCTTGAGATCGGCGCTGGTGCCGCCGGCGAAGCCCCGGTCGATCATCACCTGGATGCCGCGGCCCAGCATCAATGTGGCGGCGGCGGTGAACACCAGGGCGCAGCCAGCGGCCGCCAGCCGCAGGCGGTAGGGCTTGAGAAAGGTGGCGATGGCCAGCAGTGGCGACAGGGCTCGGACCGGAGATGACATAATCGTCTTAGTCTTCGCTCTCGGGGACGTGCTGCACGGCGCTCTCTTCGATCTGCGCCACCTGCATCATTTGTCCCGGCCCGGTGAAGCGGCTGTCGGAGGCTTCTATGCAGTCCACGATCTGCAGGTTGAGCTCTTCCGCGACCGCAAGGAATTCCTGGAAGTCGGTGGTGGCGATGCCGGCGTCGATGCGCAGCACGGCGGTGGCGTCCTCGATGCGCGCGAAGCGCAGGCTCAGGGTGTCCGGCACGACCTTCTCATGCCGCTTGAAAATGTCGTTCATGCTCGCGAGCAGCGCCTCCATCGCCGGGCGCGAGATCAGTTGCAGGCGCAACTCGTTGTAGTAGCGAATGCGGTCCCGGGCGCTGATATTCTCGATCTCGGTGGAGGAGAACATGGAATTGGGCACCACCATGAGGCTGCGGTCGAGGGTGCGGATCGTGGTCGAGCGCAGGCCGATCTCCTCCACCCGCCCGACAATGTTGCCGAAGCGGCACAGGTCTCCCGGGTTGACCGGGCGCGCGGTATACAGCGTTACCGCGCCGATGATGTTCTCCATGGTTTTCTGGGCCGCCAGGGCCACCGCCAGGCTGCCCACGCCGAGGCCGGCGAGAATGGTGGTCATGTCGTAGCCCGCGTTCTCCGCCCAGACCAGGGCGATGATGACGACCGCGACCACCTTGAGCATGGTGGTCAGCGGCCGCAGCAGGGCGACGTACTGGGTGTGGCCGAGATGCTCGAGGCGGCGCATGTTGTAGTCGCGCACCAGCGACATCAGGCCCAGCAGCAGGACGGTAAAGGCGAAGTAATCCAGCCCGCTGGACTCCAGCATGATGCGCGCCGTGAGGGACAGTCCCAACTGGCCAATCAGCCAGCGGGTGATGAAGATAAACAGGAAAATGCGGAACGAGACCCGGAAAAACCGCTTGATGCCCAGGGGAAAGCGGTTGGGAATCAACAGCGCCACCCGGGACAGGAGGCCGCTGGCGAGGGTCGCCAGGGGCCAGGCCAGCAACACGATCAGTACGGTGGCGATCAGCTGCCAGTTGTCCATGCCCAGAAAGTGGAAGTCGGGCAAATGGGTGGCGAGGAATACGGCGACCGGGCTGTAGCCCAGCTCGTCCCAGAGCATGGGAATCTGCGCGACGCTCGCGTTGGATATTTTCCACACGCGCTTGCCACTGTCGTCGGGGACCCGCTGCAGGTAGATCGGTACGTCCCCGGTGGAGGTGGTCACATGGCCCAGCAGGTCGCGGTAGCGCGGCAGGCCGTCGTTGAGATTGCCCTCCGGCGAATCGCTGAGCGCGGACAGGTCGACAATGTTCTGTTGGCGCCACACGTTCGACAGGGCGCGGACCAGCGTGGCGGGCTCGTAGGCCTCGACCGCTTCCGGGAGATAGCGCATATCGAGAAACTGGCCCGCCCGCTGGAAGTCGTTGGCGAGCAGGGCTTCCCTGAGGCCGAGAATCGAATCCAGCGGCGTCGACATGGACTCCAGGCTGCCCGGCGCCTCGTCGGTTTTTTCCTCGGCGAGTTTTCGCGCCTGGTGCTCCGCCTCGATGATCTCCCGAATGTTTCTGTCTTCACCCTCCTGGGCGGCGGCGGGAAGGCAGGCCAGCAGGCTGGCGAGCAGCAGGTGGCGCAGGGCGGCGTGGAAAAGGCTCATGCGGCTGTCCGTGTCGTTGGGCACGGAGGGTAGTGTATTACCTGGCCCCGGGCGGGGGAAATAGGCGACTGTTCAGTCCTGTGCCTGCTCTGCGGCATCCCTGCGCCGCTGCACCAGGCGGCCGAAGAACACGCCGAATTCGAACAGAATCCACATCGGGATGGCCAGCAGCGATTGGGAGATGATATCCGGCGGTGTCAGCAGCATGCCGAAAACGAAGCAGCCCACGATAATGTAGGGGCGCTTGCGCACCAGGGCCTCGGGGGTGGTGATGCCGGCCCAGATCAACAGCACCGCGGCAATGGGGATTTCGAAGGCAATGCCGAAGGCGAAGAACAGCTTCAGCACGAAGTCGAGGTAGCGGTTGATGTCGGTCATGATGGTGATGCCCTCGGGACCGACGCTGGTGAAGAAGGCGAAGATCAGCGGGAACACCACGAAGTAGGCGAAGGCCGCTCCGGCGTAGAACAGCACCACGCTGGAGGCCAGCAGCGGGATCGCCAGGCGCTTCTCGTGGCGGTACATGCCCGGGGCGATAAAGCTCCAGACCTGGTACAGCACATAGGGAATCGCCAGGAAGATCGCGGCGACCAGGGTCAGCTTGAAGGGCGTGAGAAAGGGCGACGCCACCTCGGTGGCGATCATGCTGGCGCCTTCCGGGAGAATGGCCCGCAGGGGCTCGGAGACGTAGGCGTAAATCTCGTTGGCGAAGGGAAACAGCCCGATGAACACCACCAGCACCGCGAGCAGGGCCCGCAGCAGGCGGTCGCGGAGTTCGGTGAGGTGGGCCACCAGCGGCATCGGCTGGTCGGTGTGGTCGTCGGTCATTCCCGGGGTTTCTCTGGGGGCTCGGCAGGCGGCGGGGCGGGCGTGTCGTCCTCGAGGCGAAGGTCGCGCTCGAATTGCTCACCGGCCCGGCTGATGTCGTCGCGCCATTGACCGGTCTGGTCGCTGACCTGGTCGCGGGTCTTTTTCAGTTCCTGCATGACCGCATCGTTGTGCAGTTCCTGCTCCACTTCCTGGCGGATGTCGTTGAAACCGCGCTTGATGCGCCGAAAGTACAGCGCGCCCGTGCGCACCGCGCCGGGCAGTCGTTCCGGCCCGATCACCAGCAGCGCGACCGCGGCGATGATGACCAGCTCGAGGAAGCCGATGTCGAACACGCCCGGGCCCTACTGCTCTTTGTTGCGGTCCTGTTCGGGTTGCTCGCGCATGGCGGCGGGATCTTCCTCGCCGGCATCACCTTTCTTGGCGTTGTCGTCGCCCTCGTCCTGGATGCTCTTGCGAAAGCCCTTGACCGCGCTGCCCAGGTCGCTACCGAGGTTGCGCAGGCGCTTGGTGCCGAACAGCATGATCACGATTGCCAGAATGATCAGCAGTTGCCAGATACTGATACCGCCTAAACCCATGTTTGTCTCCCGCTATTAATCCGGCAAGCCGACAGGCATTGCCGCCTACCTGCTTGCGCGTCTGTTATCCATTGTCCGATTGCGCGCCCCCGCGGGCCGCTTTCTCCGCCAGTCCCGACAGGCCGAAGCGCTGCCGCAGGCATTCCAGCACCGCGTCGCTGTCCAGGTCGAGGTGCGAGAGCATGACCATGCAGTGGAACCACAGGTCGGCCACCTCGCCAACCAGTGCATCGCGCTCGCCGTCACCGCCCGCTGCGGCGTCCTTGGCGGCGAGTATGACCTCGGTCGCTTCCTCGCCCACCTTTTCGAGTATCTTATTCAGCCCCTTGTGGTGCAGGCTGGCGACATAGGAGTCCGCGGGGTCGGCCGCGCGGCGCGCGGCGAGTGTGGCATCCAATTGTTGCAGTAGTTCGTTCATGCCTTGCCCGGGTAAATGCTGTCGGGGTCCTTCAGCACCGGCTCCACCGCGCGCCACTCGCCCGCCTCCCGCCGCTGGTAAAAGCAGCTGCGGCGGCCGGTGTGGCAGGCGATATCGCCCACCTGCTCCACTTTCATCAACACGGTGTCGGCGTCGCAGTCCAGCCGCAGTTCCTTCAGGTGCTGAACGTGGCCGGAGGACTCGCCCTTGCGCCACAGCGCCCCGCGCGAGCGGGACCAGTAGACGGCGCGGCCCTCGCGCAGGGTGAGTTCCAGGGCTTCCCGGTTCATCCAGGCCAGCATCAGCACTTCGCCGCTGCGCCAGTCCTGGGCGATCGCCGGCACCAGACCCTGGTCGTTCCAGTTCACCTGTTCCACGGCTTTTGCAATGTCGTCAAATTCACTCATACAGGTCGCGCATTATGGCACAGGGCGGGCAGGCTGTCTTAGCCAGTTGGGCTGTTCAGTCACTGTGGGCAGGCCCTTTAGCTCTCCGGGTCCCGGGGCCACACCAAGACCAATGCCGCGCCACCGAGCACCCAGCTGAGAACCGGTGCCTGGGACAGCAGCGCCAGGCCGCCGGGGTAGGCCACCGCGGCGGCGCCCACGCAGGCCATCGCGGCGATCAGGTGGCGCTTGCGGCGCGCGGTTTCCCGTTGCTGTTGCCGCTGTAGTTCCACCACCCGCTGTCGTTGGTTGACCAGTTGGCGGTCGGCGTCCCGGGCGTGCTGCAGGTTCTCCAGCACCGCGTCCGGCAGCGCCGGCAGTTGCTCCAGCCAGGACGGGGCGTGGCGCTGCAGGCGGCGGAACAGGGACTGGGGCGAGTAGCGCTCCTGGATCCAGCGCTCCAGGTAGGGCTGGGCGGTGTCCCAGAGGTTGAGGTCGGGGTATAGCTGGCGGCCCAGGCCCTCGATATTGAGCAGGGTTTTCTGCAGCAGTACCAGGGAGGGCTGCACTTCCATGTCGAAGCGGCGCGCGGTGCGGAACAGGTAGATGAGCAGCTGGCCGAAGGAAATCTCGCTCAGGGGGCGCTCGAAGACCGGCTCGCACACCGCGCGCATGGCCGACTCGAAGTCCTGCACCCGGGTCTGGGGCGGCACCCAGCCGCACTCCACGTGCAGTTGCGCGCACTCGTGGTAGTCGCGGTGGAAAATGGCCAGCAGGTTGCGCGCCAGGTAGTACTGGTCGGAATCCGACAGGCTGCCGATGATGGCGCAGTCCACCGCGATGTAGGTGGGGTCGGAGGGCACGGTGGCGTCGACGAAGATGTTGCCCGGGTGCATGTCGGCGTGAAAGAAGCTGTCGCGGAATACCTGGGTGAAGAAAATCTCCACACCCCTTTCCGCCAGCAACTTGAGGTCGGTGCCGCGGGCCTTGAGGGCCTCGATATCGGTGACCGGAATGCCGCTGATGCGCTCCATGACGAAGACGTTGTGCCGGGTGTAATCCCAGTGCACCTGGGGAATGTACACCAGCGGGCTGTCCTCGAAGTTACGCCGCAGCTGGGAGGCATTGGCGGCTTCACGCGACAGGTCCAGTTCGTCGAGGATGGTGATCTCGTAGTCCGACACCACTTCCACCGGGCGCAGGCGGCGTCCGTCGGGCAGGTAGCGTTCAACCAGCCGCGCGAGGGTGTAGAGCAGGGCGAGGTCCTGGCGAATGATCGGCTCGATGCCCGGTCGCACCACCTTGACCACGACCTGCTCGCCGCTCTTCAGGGTGGCGCCGTGAACCTGGGCCACCGAGGCGGAAGCCAGCGGCTTGGCCTCGAAGCTGGCGAACAGCTCGGCCACCGGCTTGCCCAGCGCGCGCTCGATGATCGCCACCGATTCCTGCTCGGGGAAGGGCGGCACCTTGTCCTGCAGTTTGGCCAGCTCCTCGGCCAGTTCCGGGGGCAGCAGGTCGCGCCGGGTGGACAGGATTTGGCCGAATTTGATGAACACCGGCCCCAGTTCCTCCAGCGACATGCGCAGCCGCACCCCCGGGGACTGTGACGGCGCCGGGCCCAGGCGCCAGGGGGACAGGCGGAAGGCCAGCCGCAGCCAGCCGGGCAGCTGCTCGCTCTCGAAAAAGGTGTCCAGGCGGTGGCGGCCGGCCACCCGCAGGATTTTTACCGCCCGCCGGGCACGTGAAAACGAGAAGTTCATTGCGATAGGCGCCGGATGCGTGCCTTCAGGCGTTCGATGCGCGAGGCCAGGCGCTCGCTGCGTTCGGCCAGCGTGCCGACGTCGCGGTAGAAGTCCTCCAGCTCCAGCCGCGGCGGACTGAGTCGCGCCTCTTCGTGGATGAACTCCTCCAGCTGTCGTTCGAGGCTGGCGTGGGCCTGGCGGGAAAAGGAAAACAGCCCGCGGAAGGCCTCGGCCAGTTGGTGGCCGGCCACGTCGCCCAGGTTGTCCACCAGCGGCGCCTCCCAGTCGAGCTCCAGGCCGGCGAGCGCTTTCTGCAGCTCGATCAGCGGGGCGCTGTCACCCTCCAGGGTGAGATTGCCGTTGATCAGCGCGGCGGCGGGGTCCGTGGCGGTGGCCAGCTCGGCGAAATCGGCGGCTTCGCCGCGCACCCGCGTGGTGACCTCGCCCTCCCAGTGGCCCGCCAGCTGCAGGCCGTCGGTGGAAGGCAGCAGGTAGACCTGGAAATGCGGCGCGGTACAGTCCAGGGCAAACACGCGGCCATCCAGGGCGGCGAGGGCGCGGCCGCTTTCCGGGTCCAGGGCCAGGGCGCGGTTGAGCAGGCCCTCGAGGCCGGCGAGCGCCGCGGTATGCAGGGTCGGGGAGGGGCCCATGTCAGGCCTTGACGCCCCGGTGCAGGGCGACGATGCCGCCGGTCATGTTGTGGTATTCGACGCGCGCGAAGCCCGCGTCCTCCATCATCTGCTTGAGGGTTTCCTGATCCGGGTGCATGCGGATCGATTCCGCCAGGTACTGGTAGCTGTCGCTGTCGCCCACCACCAGCCGGCCCATCAGCGGCAGCACCCGGAAGGAGTAGCCGTCGTAGGCCCTGCCCAGCAGTTCGCTCTCGGGCTTGGAAAACTCCAGCACCAGCAGCCGGCCCCCGGGCTTGAGGACGCGCAGCATGGAGCGCAGGGCGCGGTCCTTGTCGGTGACGTTGCGCAGGCCGAAGGCGATGGTCACGCAGTCGAAGCTGTCGTCGGGGAAGGGCAGGTCCTGGGCGTCCGCCTGCACGAACTCGATGTTGCCCTGATGAGCGGTGTCGATGAGCTTGTCGCGTCCCACCCGCAGCATGGAGTCGTTGATGTCCGCCAGCACCACCCGGCCCTGGTCGCCGACAATGCGGCTGAAGCGCGCCGCGAGGTCGCCGGTGCCGCCGGCGATGTCCAGTACCGCATTGCCCTTGCGCACCCCCGACAGCTCGATGGCGAAGCGTTTCCAGATGCGGTGGATGCCCCCGGACATCAAATCGTTCATCAGGTCGTAGCGGGAGGCCACCGAGTGGAAGACGTTGGCCACCAGGTCCGCCTTGGCGTCGTTGTCGACTTCCCGATAGCCGAAATGGGTGCTTTGCTTGTCGCTCATGGGGCCTCCGCCCGGTTCGTCCGAGCGCGCATTGTAGCGCGTTGTAGGTGAGTGTCGTAATGGGCCGTGACCGGGCGGATGAATGACCTGTAAATAGGGGCTGCTGTATTCCGGAAAGAGGGGGGCTCCCGGCCCTGCGGGGGAGTGAAAATGGTCGCTTGGGGTTGGCCGAATGAATTCGGCCCTGCAGGGGGGATGCCGGGCGTTGGCCGAATGAATTCGGCCCTACAGAGAGTGGGCGCCGGGTGTTGGCCGAATGAATTCGGCCCTACAGCGGGGATGCCGGGTGTTGGGTGAATGAATTCGGTTCTACAGAGGGGGGGCGCCGGGTGTTGGCCGAATGAATTCGGTCCTACAGGGGGGATGCCGGGTGTTGGGCGAATGAATTCGGTTCTACAGAGGGGGCGCTGGGTGTTGGCCGAATGAATTCGGCCCTTGTATGTTGCATACCAACGAAGTGGTAGGGTTTTTCACCAGTTACCGGGGAGGCCGTTCGGCCCTGGAGGCAGCACTGACTGACCTCGTCTGTAGAGTGGCTCCCCGCCTCATTGCCTACCTCGAGGAGTATCAGGAAGCCGGCGAGGCCGGACTTCGCATCACAAGGATGAGGCAGCATCAAGTGCGAGGTCGGGGAACCGGTGGCTATTGTGAGCCAACATCAGCCGTGAGAGGAAGAGCATGAGCGTGTTTTCGGGGATCGATGTCGCCGCCCGAACCTTTGATCTGGTCAGCCGGCAAGCCGGCAAGACCAGCAAGGCGGAGCGTTTCCAGCAGACCCCTGAGGGGCATGCCAAGGCGGTGCAGCGGCTCCAGGCCCTCCAGCCCGCGCTGATTGTCCTGGAGGCAACCGGGATTTACTACCTGGACTTGGCGGTGGCCTTGGCCCAGGCCGGCTTGCCGGTTGCGGTAATCAACCCGAAGAGCTTCCACCACTTTGCGGAGCTGACCCTGTCAGGCAGCAAGACCGATCCTGTGGATGCTGCCCTGCTGGCGGAGTACGGCGAGCGGATGCAGCCCCGGCGCTGGACACCACCGGACGAGACGCGCCTGGCGTTGCGGGATATCGGGCGGCAGATCAACCGTCTGACCGGTACCCGAACACAAGCCAAGAACCGACTACATGCCCTGCGTTCCAAGCGTGCCACTCTGGCGCTGCTGATCGAGGACGAGCAGGATGGGATCGCCGTGCTGGAGCGGCGCATCGAACGGCTGAGCCAGGCGGCCTTGGCCCTGATTGCCGAGCATCAGTCCTTGTCACGGCAACTAACACACCTGCGTGCCGCCAAGGGCGTCGGAGAGGCAACGGCCATCGCTGTCCTGGCGGAGCTGAGCGTACTGCCCCAGGATCTCAAGGCCCCCCAGGTGAGCCGTTATGCCGGCTTGGATGTGCGACTGACGCAGTCGGGAACCAGCGTCAACCGGCCGGCGCGACTCAGCAAAGCTGGCAATGCCTACCTGCGGGCCGCCCTGTACATGCCAGCCCTGAGTGCGGTGCGTCACGATCCGAGGGCGAAGGCTTTCTACGAAGCCCTGGTGGCTCGGGGCAAAAAGAAGGTCCAGGCCCTGTGCGCGGTGATGCGGAAGTACCTCACCGGGCTGTGGGCCTGCCTGCAGACGGACACAGCCTTCGATTCGTCGCTGCTGTTCAGCGACAAGCACATGAAAGCTTGACTTGAAACAGAGTATCTACAGGGTGGTTCCGCCCGGCCTCTGTAGGGTCGAATTCATTCGACCAGATACCCCGAAATCACGACGGGTCGAATTTCACCACCTGCACCTCCGGGTCGCGGCTGGCGCCGGCCTCGCGCAGGCGCTCCAGGTAGGCCTGCCAGCGTTGCTCCTGCTCGGTGGCCAGCTGGTACAGGTAATCCCAGGCGTAGAGCCCGGTATCGTGACCGTCGTCGAAAATCAGCTGCAGGGCGTAGTGCCCCACCGGCTTGATGCCGGTGATGTTCACATTGAGCTTGCCGGTTTGCAGGACCTCCTCGCCGGGGCCGTGGCCGCGCACCTCGGCGGAGGGGGAATATACCCGCAGGTACTCGCAGGGCAGGCGGTAGCTGTCTCCACCGGGGTAGGCCAGCTCCAGTTCGCGTGAGCGGCGGTGGAGCTTGACGTCCCGGGGCCTAGGCGCTCTGTCGGTCATGCCGCGGCCCTAGAGGATGAACCTCGACAGGTCCTCATTGGAGGACAGGGCCTGCAGTTGCCGGTCGACGTACTCGGCGTCGATGGTCATGTCCTGGCCGCTGAGGCCGGTGTCGGCGGCGCTGTAGGAGGCTTCCTCCAGCAGTCGCTCCATGACCGTGTGCAGGCGGCGGGCGCCGATGTTCTCGGTTTTCTCGTTCACCTGCCAGGCGGTCTCCGCGATGCGGCGAATACCGTCCTCGGTAAAGCGGATCTGCAGGCCCTCGGTGGCCAGCAGCGCCTGGTACTGCTCGGTCAGGGACGCGCTGGGTTCGGTGAGGATGCGCTCGAAGTCCTCCGGGGTCAGGGCTTCCAGCTCCACGCGGATGGGCAGGCGCCCCTGCAGCTCGGGGATCAGGTCCGAGGGCTTGGACAGGTGGAAGGCGCCGGAGGCGATGAACAGGATGTGGTCGGTCTTGATCATGCCGTGCTTGGTGCTCACGGTGGAGCCCTCGATCAGCGGCAGCAGGTCGCGCTGCACGCCCTCGCGGGACACGTCGGCGCCGCCGCCCTCGGCGCGCTTGGCGACCTTGTCCAGCTCGTCGATGAATACAATGCCGTTCTGCTCCGCCGACTCGATGGCTTTCTGCTTGAGCTCCTCTTCATTGACCAGTTTGGCGGCCTCTTCCTCGGTCAGCGCCTCGAAGGCCGCTTTCACCGTCATCCGCCGGGTTTTGCTCTGCTGCCGGGACATGTTGGAGAACATGCTTTGCAGCTGGTTGGTCATCTCCTCCATGCCGGGGGGCGCCATGATTTCCACGCCGGGGGCGGCCGCCGACAGCTGTACCTCGATCTCCTTGTCGTCGAGATCGCCCTCGCGCAGCTTCTTGCGCAGCAGTTGGCGGGTATTGGCGCCGGAGGCCTCGGCCTCGCCGGTGTCCCGGGCCGGCGGCAGCAGAATGTCCAGTACCCGTTCCTCCGCCGCCTCTTCGGCACGGGAGCGGACCCGGGTCATGGCCTGTTCGCGGTACATCTTGATGGCCACGTCCGCGAGGTCGCGCACGATCGATTCCACGTCGCGGCCCACGTAGCCCACCTCGGTGAACTTGGTGGCCTCCACCTTGACGAAGGGCGCGTTGGCCAGTTTCGCCAGGCGGCGGGCGATCTCGGTTTTGCCCACGCCGGTGGGACCGATCATCAAAATGTTCTTGGGGGTGATCTCGGCGCGCAGGTCGTCCGCCAGTTGCATGCGGCGCCAGCGGTTGCGCAGGGCGATGGCCACCGCGCGCTTGGCTTCCTGCTGGCCGATGATGAAATTGTCGAGTTCGTGAACGATCTCGCGGGGTGTCATGTTGGACATTAGCTAGTGCTCCTGCAAGGCGATATTGTCATGTTCAGTCAGCCCCACGGCTGCCCAGTGTGAGGCATTTTCTCGAAGGCATAGTGGGTCTATGTCGAGAGGAAATAACGAAGCAATGGGCAGCCGTGGGGCTGACCCTTCGGGCGCCAAGCAGGCCGCCCTCTGCCGCGTTGCAGCGGCTTGACATGGCACCACCATGCCGGCGCCACTGCGCCTTGCAGAGAACGGCCTGCTTGGCGCTGAATACGACAATATCACCTTGAAGGAGCACTATAGTCGAGTTGTTCGATGGTCTGGTTGTGGTTGGTGTAGATGCAGATGTCGCCGGCGATGGACAGGCCTTTTTCCACGATCTCACGGGCGCCCAGGTCGGTGTTGTCGAGCAGGGCGCGGGCGGCGGACTGGGCGAAGGGGCCGCCGGAGCCGATGGCGATGAGGTTGTCCTCGGGCTCGATCACGTCGCCGTTGCCGGTGATGATCAGCGAGGTCTGTTTGTCGGCCACGGCGAGCAGGGCCTCGAGGCGGCGCAGCGCGCGCTCGGTGCGCCAGGCCTTGGCCAGCTCCACCGCGGCGCGCACCAGGTGTCCCTGGTGCTTGTCGAGCTGGGCCTCGAACAGCTCGAACAGGGTAAAGGCGTCCGCGGTACCACCGGCGAAGCCCGCCAGCACTTCGTTCTTGTACAGGCGGCGGACCTTGCGGGCATTGCCCTTCATGACGGTATTGCCCATCGATACCTGGCCGTCCCCGCCGATCACCACCGAGTTGCCCCGGCGCACCGAGAGGATGGTTGTGCCTCTGTATTGTTCCACGTTACTTCTCCTGCATGCGTGGGTGTGATGTGGGGGCGGGGCAGGGGATTTTCAACCGGCCTGTCATCCCTGATTCCCGCGATGGCGTTGTGCGTCACAGCGGGGATCACAAGGGAAAACCAGCCCTAGCCCTCGCGTTTGAGTAGGAGGGTGTCGATATCCTGCCCGGCGGTCAGGCTGCGGGCCTTGGCCATGCGCGAGCGGGAGTCGAAGGGGCCGAGGAAAACGCGGAACCAGCGGCCGTTGTCGCCGTTGGACTCCTCGACGCGGGGCTCCAGGCCCAGCAGCAGCAATTCCGCCCGGCGCCGGTCGGCGTCTTCTCTCTGGCGGAAGGAGCCCGCCTGCAGCAGGTAGACTTCGTTGCGCGTCGCCCTGGGCTTCGCCACCTCCGCGGGGTCGACCTCCACGTCAATGCTTTGCTCCGGCAGCATGGTGTAGAAGTCAAAGCGTGGCTTTGGCGGCTGCTTGGCCTCGGCTTTGGCCGCCTCGGGCGGGGCCTCGTCGCCGGGTTTGCCGGATTCGCCGGGCGCGGGCGGCAGGGTCACCAGGTACAGCGTCAGGCTGAGCAGGATACCGCTCAACAGACCCGAGGCGTACCAGCGCCATACCCGGGGGGCGGGCTTGCTGGCGGATTTGCGCGCGACGGTCTTCGCCGCGGGCTTGCGGGTGGCGGACTTGCGCGCGCCGCCCTTGCCCCCGCCGCGGCGACCGCCCTTGGCGTAGTCGCGTGCCACGTTTACATGCTCTCCGGCGCGGACACCCCGAGCAGGCCGAGGCCGTTGGCGATCACCTGCCGCACCGCGGCGCTGAGGGCCAGGCGGGCGTCGCGCAGGTCGGTGTCGTCCACCAGTACCTTGTGGGCGTTGTAGTAGGTGTGGAAGTCGCCGGCCAGTTCACGCAGGTAGGTGGCCACTGTGTGCGGCTCGCTGTTGCGGGCGGCATTGGCCACCACTTCCGGGTACTTGTCGAGCTGTTTCAGCAGCGCGGCCTCGTGGTCCTCGGTCAGGCGCTCGAGTTTGGCCAGGCCGCTTTCGGCGCGCCATTCGCCGCCGGCCTCCGCCAGCTTGCGCAATACGCTGCACACCCGGGCGTGGGCGTACTGGATGTAGTACACCGGATTGTCGTTGCTTTGCGACAGGGCCAGGTCGATGTCGAAGGTGAGCTGTGAGCTGGGCCCCCGGGCCACCAGGAAGTAGCGGGTGGCGTCCCGGCCCACCTCGTCGATCAAATCGCGCAGGGTGACATAGCTGCCGGCGCGCTTGGAGAGCTTCACCTCGGCGCCGTCGCGCATGACCGTCACCATCTGGTGCAGGACGTAGTCCGGCCAGCCCTCGGGAATATCCTGGTGCAGGGCCTGCAGGCCGGCGCGCACCCGGGTCACGGTGCTGTGGTGGTCGGCGCCCTGCTCGTTGATCACCCGCTCGAAGCCGCGCCGCCATTTGTTCAGGTGGTAGGCGACGTCCGGCAGGAAGTAGGTGTAACCCCCTTCCCGCTTGCGCATCACGCGATCCTTGTCGTCGCCGAAGTCGGTGGTGCGCAGCCACAGCGCGCCGTCCTGTTCATAGGTGTGGCCGTTGGCCACCAGGGCCTCGACGGTTTCCTCCACCGCGCCGGAGTCGTAGAGGGAGGACTCCAGGAAATACACGTCGAAGTGCACGGCGAAGGCCTTCAGGTCGAGGTCCTGCTCCCGGCGCAGGTAGGCCACGGCAAAGGCGCGGATCGACTCCAGGTTGTCGGCATCGGCGGCGCCGATCACGTGCTGGTCCTCGGCGTCGATTTTCTCGCCCGCCATGTAGGCCGCGGCGACGTCTTTTATATAGTCGCCGCGATAGCCGTCCTCCGGCCAGCCGGCGTCCTCGGGGCCGAGGTCCCGGCAGCGGGCCTGCACCGACAGTGCCAGGTTGGTGATCTGGGCGCCGGCGTCGTTGTAGTAGAACTCGCTGGTCACGTCCCAGCCGGTGGCGGCCAGCAGCCGGCACAGGCTATCGCCCACCGCGGCGCCGCGACCGTGACCCACGTGCAGCGGGCCGGTGGGATTGGCGGAGACAAACTCCACCTGCACCTTGCGGCCGGCCCCCTCGTCGCTGGCGCCGAAGCGCTCGCCCTGCTCCAGCACCCGGGCGACCACGGCCTGGCTGCTGCTGTCGGAGAGGAAGAAATTGATAAAGCCCGGGCCCGCCACCTCGGTGGCCTTGAGGAAGGGCGCCGCGGGCAGGGCGTCGCAGACCAGGCCGGCCAGTTCCCGCGGATTCTTGCCCGCGGGCTTGGCCAGGGTCAGGGCGATATTGCTGGCCAGGTCGCCGTGACTGGGGTCGCGGGTGCGATCGATCTGGATGCGCGGGGCGATATCGGCGGGCAGGACGCCCTGGTCGATCAGCGCGTTCAGCGCCTGTTGGATCAGCTCGGAGAGTGCTTGCTTCATGCGTCGAGGGTTAACTGCGTTGTCGGTTGAGGGCCGCGGCCGCGGCGAAAGGCGCCCATTATCCCTGCAACGGCGGGCGTTGGCCACCCGCTGTTGCAGGGATAACGGGCGGCAAACGTTCGCCGGCGCCGCTACATTTCCGTGGGATCCACATCCACGAACCAGTTGAGGTCGCGGGGGCGTCGCAGGTTCTCCGCCAGCTGCACCAGCCGGGCGGCCGCGGCGCGGGCGGCGGGCCGGCCGCGGGTGCTGACCAGCAGCTGGCTCCGGTAGCGGCCCTGGCGGCGCTGCATGGGCGAGGGCAGGGGGCCGATCAGCTGGCAGCCGGCGGCGCCACTGTCTTCAAATTGCCCGCGCAGCTGGTCGAGAAAAGCCTCCCCGGCGGCGGCGTCGGCGCTGTCGGCGCGTACCATCAGCAGTTGGCCCCAGGGGGGCAGGCCGGCGCCCCGGCGCTGGGCCAGCAGCCCCTCGGCCTGTTCCGCGTAGCTCTGGCACAGCATGGCCTGCAGCGCGGGGTGGTCGGGGTGGTGGGTCTGCAGGATAACCCGCCCCGGAGTTTCCGCCCGTCCCGCGCGTCCCGCCACCTGGGTCAGCAGCTGGGCCATGCGCTCCTCGCCGCGAAAATCGGCGCTGAACAGCAGGGCGTCGGCGTCCACCACGGCCACCAGGCTGACCGCGGGGAAGTGGTGCCCCTTGGTCAGCATCTGGGTGCCCAGCAGAATGCAGGGGTCGCCCCGGTTCACCTGTTGCGCCAGGGCCTGCATGGCGTGGCGGCCGCGCATCGAGTCGCTGTCCACGCGGTAGACGGGGTGCCGGGGGAATTCCTCCCGCAGCCGCTGCTCGGCCTGCTCGGTGCCCACGCCCGAGGTGAGTAATTGTCGGCTGTGGCATTGCGGGCACTGCGCGGGCAGTGCGGTGACCGCGCTGCAGTGGTGGCAGCGCAGCTGGCGCCGGCGCAGGTGCACGGTCAGCCGGGCGTCGCAGTGCTCGCATTCGCCCAGCCAGCCGCAATCGTGGCACTGCAGCGACGGCGCGTAGCCGCGGCGGTTGAGAAACAGCAACGCCTGGTTACCGGCCGCCAGGGTATCGCCCACGGCCTGCAACAGGGGCGGCGCGAAGCCCGCCTGCAGCGGTTGCTGGCGAATATCGAGGGCCTGCATCGCCGGCAGCCGGGCGCTGCCCGCGCGGCGCGGCAGCAGGTGGTGGTGGTAGCGGCCCTGGCGGGCGTTGTGTACCGATTCCAGCGCCGGGGTGGCGCTGCCCAGGACCACCGGGCAGCCTTCCAGCTGGGCCCGTTTCACCGCCACATCCCGCGCCGAATAGCGGAAGCCGTCCTGCTGTTTATAGGAGCCGTCGTGCTCCTCGTCGACCACGATCAGCCCGGGCCGCGCCAGCGGGGTGAACACCGCCGAGCGGGTGCCGATCACGATATGCGCCCGGCCCGCGGCGGCGGCTTCCCAGGCCCGGTAGCGCTCGCCCTCCGACAGGCCCGAGTGCAGCACCACGATCTCCGCGTCGAAGCGGGCCTTGAAGCGGTCCAGGGTCTGGGGGCTCAGGCCGATTTCCGGCACCAGCACCAGGGCCTGGCGTCCGGCTTCGAGTTCGCGCGCGATCAATTGCAGGTAGACCTCGGTCTTGCCGCTCCCGGTGACGCCCTCCAGCAGGTGGCAGGCAAATCCGCCGGCGGTGATTGCGATGCCGTCCAGGGCGAGCTGCTGGTCGGCGTTGAGGCCGAGGCCGGGGTGGCAGTGGGGGGCGGTGAAGCCGGGTTCGTCCAGGCAGCGCTCCGCCAGCCCTTTTTCTGCGAGGGCCCGCAGCGCGGCGGCGCCGATGTCGCGCGACTTGAGCGCATCGACGGGTACCGCCGCCTCGGTCTGCTGCAGCGCGGCCAGCGCCTCGGCCTGGCGCGGGGAGCGAGACAGCGCGCCCTCGGGCAGTCCCATGCCGCGCCGGGTCAGGCGCCAGCATTTGATGGTGCCCCGCTGCCGCGGATGGCCCTTGCGCAGGTGCTGGGGCAGGGCGGCGGACAGCACCTCGCCGATGGGATGCTGGTAGTAGTCGGCGGCCCAGTGACACAGCGCGAGGAGCTGTCCGGGCAGGATCGGCCGTTCATCGAGCAGTTCCTGCGCGGGTTTGAGCTGGCCGCGCGGCAGCTCGGAGTCGGCGGCGCGCTCCACCAGTACGGCGCTGACCCGCCGCCGGCCGAAGGGCACCTGCAGCCGCACGCCGGGCTCGAGCGCGGTGGCCTGGTCGGCGCTCATGTCGGCGGGTGGCAGGTAGTCGAAGAGGCGGCGCAGGGGGGTGGGAACGGCCAGGCGGAGTACGGTCATTGCGCCCCTTGACGGCGGGTGGGTTGGCGGCGAATCGGCGATTGTAGCAAATCCTGCCGGGGGCTTGCTTATCCAGGTGCGTCTGGTAAGATGCCCGCCTATTTTTTGACCGGTCCGTCCCCTGCGAGGGCGTCAATCGGCCAATTTCAGGTACGGTGCCCGGCGCGGGATCGGGTGGCGGTACCGTTATCCAGGAGAGAACGATGAAAGCAGATATCCATCCGAAGTACGAGTCGGTGACCGCAACCTGTAGCTGCGGCAACCAGATCCAGACACGCTCTACGCTGTGTGAGGATTTCCACGTGGACGTGTGCTCCAACTGCCACCCCTTCTTCACCGGCAAGCAGAAGATTGTAGACAGCGGCGGCCGTGTCGACCGCTTCAAGAAGCGCTTCGGCAGCCGCGGCGCGAACAAGCGCTAGGCCCGACCGGGTTCGTCAAAAAACGCTGGCCTCTTTTGGGGGCCGGCGTTTTTTTTGCCTGGCGGTTTTTCGCTTTTGGTTTGGGCTGGGTGATTTGCTGCTTGCGGGTTGGTTTGTTTCTCCTTGTGGCTTGGCTTTCGACCCTCGATCCTCGACCCTCCGGTTTCCGGTTTCCGGTTTCCGGTTTCCGGTTTCCGGTTCCTGCTTCGGGCTTTGAGGCGGCCTGCGGCCGCTGCGTCGCTCCGGCGCAGGCCAGGTGCTTTTTGGCCCTCTGCTACGGGGCATGCGGTGCGTTTGCCTTTTTGCTTCTTGCAGGGGGTGTTGCTTGGGGGGCGGTTGGTCGACCCGGGTGATACTGATGATTGGGCGCGGTTGTTTGGGGGGTGTCCGGGCGAGCGGGCTGTGGGGCTACTGCCACTAAGCGGATGTGGTGTTCGCACCGACCCCTGCGCGCCGGGCCAAAAAGACCTGACCTACCCCGGATCAACGCGGGGTGCCAATCGGTGGGTGAGGGTGCAAATGTCCGGCCTGGGGTTGGTCGAATGAATTCGACCCTACAGGGGGGCTGCCTGTCCTTGTAGGGCGGAATTCATTCCGCCGCTTTTTTGGTCGAATGAATTCGACCCTACAGGGGGGGGCTGCTTGTCCTTGTAGGGCGGAATTCATTCCGCCGCTTTTCGGTCGAATAAATTCGACCCTACAGGGGGGCTGCCTGCCCTTGTAGGGCGGACAGCGGGCCCCTCTTTTCGGGTCATTTATTCCGCCGCTTTTTGGTCGAATAAATTCGACCCTACACGAAAGGCAGCAACGATCGCACTGAACGGCTCGTCAACGTTCCCCGCGTTGGGACGCGGTGGGTGGTGCCTCTTTTGTGCAGCGCAGGGGAGTCGGTGCGAGTACCGCATCGGCTTAGTGGCAACGCGGCTGCAGCACCCTCCAGCGGACTACTGAAGTTACGAAGCCCTCCAGCCCTGGTCGGCAATCAGGCCATTCGAAGTTAGGAGCAACTCGCCACATTAAGAAGTAAGGAGGCAGACGCGCCGCATGCTCCCCGGAGCGGAACAAAAGAGGCACCGCCTGCCGGGGCACGACGCAGCGGCCGCAGGCCGCCTCCCTGGAAGATGACAACAACATAGCCTGGTCTTGTGCCGCATGCTCCCCGGAGCGGAATAAAAGAGGCGCCACCTGCCGGGGCGCGACGCAGCGGCCGTCAGGCCGCCTCTCCAAAAGAAGCCAAATACCCGGCCGTGTAAAGTCTGGAAACACACGCTAAATTGGCGGAGATACCGGTCAGGTGTGCCACGAGCACCGCTTGGGCCGGAAGGCCAGCTGGAAAATAGCCGCCTCGATACGTGCGGCGGCGGGGTGGGGTCGGCCGCTCGCCACGCCCCGCGGTTTCACCAATAAAAATCCAGTAAACAGGCAAAGTTGGTGAATTTCTCACCTTGTCGCTCATCGGGCTTTTCTATATTCTCTTGTGCCTTTTTCGAGCGCCACGAAATCGGGACCCCGCCATGACCCAAGACTTCCGCCAAGCTGCACTGGATTACCACGCCGAGCCCACCCCGGGCAAAATCAGTGTCGAACTTACCAAGCCCGCGGAAACCCAGCTCGACCTCTCCCTCGCCTACAGCCCCGGCGTCGCCGAGCCCTGCAGGGAGATCGCCGAGTCCGTGGACAATGCCTACCGCTACACCGGCAAGGGCAACCTCGTGGCGGTGATCAGCAACGGTACCGCGGTACTCGGCCTGGGCAACCTCGGCGCGCTGGCCAGCAAGCCGGTGATGGAGGGCAAGGCCCTGCTGTTCAAGCGTTTCGCCGGGATCAACGCCGTCGATATCGAAGTCGACACCGAAAACGCCGATGAATTCGTCGACACCGTGGCGCGCATTGCCGATACCTTTGGCGGTATCAACCTCGAGGACATCAAGGCGCCGGAGTGTTTCGAGATCGAGTCCCGCCTGATCGAGAGTTGTAATATCCCGGTCTTCCACGACGACCAGCACGGCACCGCCATCGTCACCGCGGCGGGCATGGTCAATGCGCTGGAGATCCAGGGCAAGCGGCTCGAAGACGCCGTAATCACCTGCCTGGGGGCGGGCGCCGCGGCCATCGCCTGCATGCGCCTGCTGGTCAGCCTGGGCGCGCGGCGCGAGAATATCTTCATGCTCGACCGGCGCGGCGTGATCTACGCCGGGCGCGAGGGCGTCAACGCCTACAAGCGGGAATTTGCCAACCACACCGACAAGCGCAGCCTCTCGGACGCCATCAGCGGCGCCGACGTGTTTGTGGGGCTGTCCGGCGCCAACCTGTTGAGCCGTGAAATGCTGCTGTCGATGGCCGACCGCCCGGTGGTTTTCGCCTGCTCCAACCCGGATCCGGAAATCAAGCCGGAAATGGCCCTGGAGGCCCGGGACGATCTGATTATCGCCACCGGCCGCTCCGACTATCCCAACCAGGTCAACAACGTGCTGGGTTTCCCCTTTATTTTCCGCGGCGCCCTGGACGTGCGTGCCAGCGAAATCAACGAGGAAATGAAAGTGGCGGCGGTGCGTGCCCTGTGTGAACTGGCCAAGGAGCCGGTGACCGAGGAAGTGTTGCGGGCCTGCGGCCTGGACAGCCTGTCATTCGGATCCCAGTACATCATTCCCAAGCCTATGGATTCCCGCCTGTTGACCCGCATCGCCCCCGCCGTGGCCCGCGCCGCGGTGGACACCGGCGTGGCCCGGTGCGAGTTGGCCGACGACTACGCGTCGCAGCTCGGGGCCTGACCCCGCTCTTGAGGCGGTCCGGGCCAGCCCGGCCCGGGCTCAGAAAATATCCTTGATCAGGTCGTCGGTGCCCAGGGTGCCGGGGCCCTGTTCGGTGCCCGAGGCTCCGCGCCGGGGCACGTGTTCCTCGCGGAAGTATTCGAAGATGGCGTTTTTCTGTCCCGGTTCGGCCAGCAGGCCGGAGTCCGGGTCGATGCGCACGCGCACGATGCCCGGCGGCAGGGGGCGGGGGACGTCGGGGCTGTCCCTGAGTGCCTCGCGCATATAGTCGATCCAGATGGGCAGGGCGGCGGTGCCGCCGAATTCGCGGCGCCCCAGTGGCGTGTACTCGTCAAAGCCCACCCAGGTGGTGGTCACCACATCGCGGTTGAAGCCGGAGAACCAGGCGTCCATCGGGCCGTTGGTGGTGCCGGTCTTGCCGCCGAGATCCTTGCGCTCCAGGACGAGTGCGCGGCGCCCGGTGCCGCGGGTGATCACATCCTGCAGGATGCTGTTGACGATGAAGTTCACGCGCTCGTCCATGACCCGCTCCGCCGGGGGCAGGGTGGGCTCGGCGGGTGATTCCTGGTTGAGGATTTCCTCCATGCTCAGCTCTTTGCCCGAGCCCGGCCGGTTTTCCCCGGGGGCGTTGCAGCCGCGGCACACGGTGGGTGGCCGGGCCTCGAATACGGTGTTGCCATCGATGTCGTCGATGCGCTGGATCAGGAAGGGTTCCACCCGGTAGCCGCCGTTGGCCAGCACCGCGTAGCCCGCCGCCACCTGCAGGGGGCTGGCGGTCTGGGTGCCCAGGGCCAGTGACAGGTTGGGGGTGTACTCGCTGGCGTCGAAACCGAAGCGGCCGATGTAGTTGAGCAATTGCTCCACCCCCAGCTGTTGCAGCAGGCGTATGGAGACCAGGTTGCGCGACTTGGTCAGGGCCCAGCGCAGGCGCGTGGGGCCGTAGAACCTGCCGCCGTCGTTCTCCGGGCGCCACATGCCCTCCAGGGAGCTGTCCTCCACCACCACGGGGGCGTCGTTGATCAGGCTGGCGGCGGTGAAGCCGCCGTCCAGGGCGGCGCTGTAAAGGAAGGGTTTGAAGTTGGAGCCGGGTTGGCGCTGGGCCTGGGTGGCGCGATTGAACTTGCTGTCCTCGAAGCCCATGCCCCCGACCATGCTGACGATGGCGCCGTTGTTCGGGTCGAGGGACACCAGTGCTCCCTGGACCGCGGGCACCTGTACCAGGTGCCACTGGTCCTGCTCGTCCCGGCGCACCCGGATCAGGTCGCCCACCGACAGCAGGCTGGCGGGGGATTCCGGACCGTGGCCGCGGGAGTTCTCGGTAAGGTAGGGGCTGGCCTGGCGCAGGCCGTTTTGCCACAGGACTTCCCCGGTGCCTCCCATGCCCAGCAGCAGGGCGACCCGGTCCTCGCCGACCTCGGTGACGATGGCCGGCGACATGCCCGCCACCACGGGGGTGTCCGCCAGGGCGGCGAGCCAGGCTTCGCGCATGGACGCGGGGTGCTGCCCCTCGGCGGGTGGTAGCTGGCGCTCCGGGCCGCGGTAGCCGTGGCGTTTGTCGTAGGTAACGAGGCCCTCGATCAGCGCCCGCTGGGCGACTTTCTGCAGGTCGGAGCTGACCGTGGTGTAAACCTGGTAGCCGTCGTTGTAGGCCGCCATGCCGTAGCGCTCCAGCATTTGCTGGCGCGCCATTTCCGCGGCGTAGTCCGCCGCGAAGGCCAGCTGGGCGCCGTGGTGGCGGGCGCTGACGGGGTCCTTGGTGGCGGCAGTATAGGTGGCGCTGTCGATATAGTTCAGGTCGCGCATGCGCCCCAGGATCCAGTTGCGCCGCTCCTTGCCTGCCTCGGGGCCGCTGATCGGGTTGTTGCGCGAGGGGGCCTTGGGAATGCCCGCCAGCATGGCGTGCTGGGCCAGGCTCAGCTCGGTGATGCTCTTGCCGTAGTACACCTGGGCCGCGGCCTCGAAGCCGTAGGCGCGGTGGCCGAGAAACACGCGGTTGAAGTAGAGCTCGAAGATCTCTTCTTTATTAAGGGTGCGTTCGATCTCGATGGCCAGGAGGATTTCGTTGAATTTGCGCAGGAAGGTGCGTTCGAGGCTGAGGAAGTAGTTGCGCGCCACCTGCATGGTCAGGGTGCTGCCGCCGGAGCCCTTTTCCCCGGTGAGCACCAACTCCGACACCGCCCGCAGCAGGCCCATGAAGTCGATACCCTGGTGGCGGAAAAA
Source organism: Parahaliea mediterranea (assembly GCF_017255185.1). Taxonomy (GTDB): domain Bacteria; phylum Pseudomonadota; class Gammaproteobacteria; order Pseudomonadales; family Halieaceae; genus JAFKCZ01. Next base: position 162,274 of record NZ_JAFKCZ010000010.1, on the reverse strand, counting down.
GTTGTCGTCCTCCGCCGCCAGTAGGGCGTGGATGAACTGCTCGGGGATGGCGTCGAAGGGCAGGGGGCTGCGCTTTTGCTCGCCAAACTGGCCGATCAGGTCGCCGTCGCGGGTGTAGACGCGCATGGGTGTTTGCAGCTGCACATCGCGCAGCGTTTCCACATCCGGCAGCTTGGGGCTCAGGTAGAGATAGACCCCCGCCAGCAGCCACATCGAGGCCAGTGAGGACAGCAGGGCCGCGCGCAATAAAAAACCGAGGAAATTCATTTATTCCTTTACAAAACAGTGCCGTGTATTACTGTAGACAAGGGTCGGGGGACGCCGTTTGGTAATTATAAGCTTTTTTTGGCTTTTGATTACACAAGGCGCTATGTTATACCTAAGTATTAATGTATCGGTGCATAAAAAAAAGCTAAGTTATTAATACTGATAGGAAAATAAATTGTTCGGTATTTTGGGGAAGAAGAAGGCAACGCCGGTTTTGGGGCTGGACATTAGTTCAACGACCGTCAAGTTGCTAGAGCTGAGCCACTCCGGGGGGCGTTACCGGGTGGAAAGCTATGCGGTGAGCTCCCTACCCCTTGATGCGGTTATCGAGAAGAACGTCAACGACGTCGACGGCGTGGCCAATGCCATCCGCAGTGTCGTCGCCCAGTCCCGTACCAAGCTCAAGACCGTGGCCGCCGCGGTGGCCGGGTCTTCGGTCATCACCAAGGTGATTGACATGCCGGATGGCCTGAGCGAGGACGACATGGAGACCCAGCTCACACTGGAGGCGGACCAGTACATTCCCTACCCCCTGGAAGAGGTCGCCATCGACTTCGAGGTGCAGGGGCCCTCGCCGGATCGTCCCAACCAGGTGGAAGTGCTGCTCGCGGCCTGTCGCCGCGAGACCATTGATTCGCGGGTGCAGGCCATCGAGGGCGCCGACCTCGGCGCCAAGATCATGGACGTGGAAGCATACGCCATGGAGCGCGCCTATTCGCTGATCCGCGACCAGCTCGAGCTGGACGAGGACAGCACCGTGGCGGTGGTGGATATCGGCGCCACCATGACCACCCTGAGCGTGCTCAATAGCGGCCAGACCATCTACACCCGCGAACAGCTGTTCGGCGGCAAGCAGCTCACCGACGAGATCATGCGCCGCTACGGCCTGCCCCTGGAAGAGGCCGGGCTGGCCAAGAAACAGGGCGGGCTGCCCGACGACTACGAGCCGGAAGTGCTGGAGCCCTTCAAGGACGCCGTGGTCCAGCAGGTCGCCCGCTCGCTGCAGTTCTTCTTTTCCTCGAGCCAGTACAACGACGTGGATCACATCATTCTCGCCGGTGGGGTCGCCTCGATGGAGGGGCTGGCGGAAGTGGTCCAGGACAAGCTCGGTACGCCGGCGTCGGTGGCCAATCCCTTCGCCGACATGACCATCTCCTCGCGGGTCAACGCGGTGGCGCTCAGTAGCGACGCGCCGGCGATGATGATCGCCTGCGGGCTGGCACTGCGGAGCTTTGACTGATGGCGCAGATCAACCTCCTGCCCTGGCGCGACGAGCGCCGCCAGGAGCTGAAAAAAGAGTTTCTCGTGGTACTGGGGGTGGTGCTTGCGATCGGTGTGGGCCTGCTGGTGCTGGGGGATCGCATTGTCAACGGGCAGATCGATGACCAGCGCGCGCGCAACAGCTACCTCGGCAAGCACATCAAGGAGCTCGACAAGCAGGTGGCCGAGATCAAGGAGCTGGAGCGCAAGAAGAACCAGCTCATCGAGCGCATGCGCGTGATCCAGGAGTTGCAGGGCAACCGGCCGATTATCGTGCGCATCCTCGACCAGCTGGTGCGCACGGTGCCGGACGGCGTGTTCTACAACCGGGTGGTATCGAAGGACAAAACCATCACCATTAGCGGCGTGGCGGAATCCAACAACCGTGTTTCCAGCCTGATGCGGCGACTGGATGCCTCCGACTGGCTGGCCAATCCGAACCTCGACGCGGTGCGCGCGGCGCCCAACTACGGCGAACAGGCGAACACCTTCGAGTTGAAGGTCCAGGTGCAATTGCCGGAAGCGGATCAGGGGAAGGGGGGCTAGGTCGTGGCGATGGAAGACAGCCTGCGCTCGCTGCGCGAATTCGATATCAATGACCTCGACTTCGACAATGTCGGCACCTGGCCGGGGCCGATCAAGGTCATCGTCTGTCTGCTGTTGCTGGTGCTGGTGCTGGTCGGCGGTTATTACTACCACATCAAGGACCTGCAGGCGCAGCTCGCCAGCGAGGAGTCCAAGGAAACCAAGCTCAAGCAGGAGTTCGAGGAAAAGGCCTTCAAGGCGGCCAATCTCGATGCCTATCGCAAGCAGATGGTCGAGATGGAAGAGTCCTTCGGCGCCCTGGTCAGCCAGTTGCCCAGCGATACCGAAGTCCCGGGGCTGTTGGAGGACATCACCAACAAGGGGCTGCAGAACGGCCTGGCGATCAACCAGATCGACCTGCAGAACGAGGTGGCCCGTGAGTTCTATGTGGAGCTGCCGATTTCCATTGTCGCCAGGGGCTCCTACCACGACCTGGGGGCTTTCGTCAGCGGCATGGCCGGCCTGCCGCGTATCGTAACCCTGCACGATTTCACCATCAGCGCCCCCTCCACCAACACCAACGAATTGTCGATGAGCATCACCGCCAAGACCTACCGGTATAAAGACGGGGGGGCCTAGGATGATTCGAGCGCTGGAGCTGGTCGCTGTGTCCCTGGGCTGCGCGGTATTGCTCGCGGGCTGCGGCGGCAACAATTATTCAGACCTCGACGCCTTCATGGAAGAAAAGCGCGCCCGCCCGGGCGGGGTCATCGCGCCGATACCGACCTTCAAGGCCTATGAGGCCTTTGCCTACAGCGCCACCGCCTTGCGCAGTCCCTTCGACCGGCCGATCGAGGTGCGCGATATCCAGCGGCTGCAGGCGATCAGCGCGGTAAAACCGGATGAGAGCCGGCCCAAGGAATTCCTGGAGCAGTTCACTTTCGACTCGCTGCAGATGGTGGGCACGCTGGAGCGCGGCGGGGACGAGTGGACCCTGATCAAGGATCCCGAGGGCGGCATACACCGGGTGAGTGTCGGCAACTACCTGGGGCGCAACCACGGCAAGGTCGTGGAAATGACCGATACCTACCTGGCGGTGGTGGAGATCGTCAGCGACGGCACCACCGACGGGTGGGTGGAGCGCCCCAGAACCATAGAACTAAGCGGCATATAATGTTGGGGCGATTGGTGATAGCCATGTGGATAACAACAGCGAATTTGGGGAAGAGCGCCGTGAAGAAGGGAAGTGACCGAACCGCCTTCGGATTGCGGGGCGTCCTCGCCACGCTCGTGCTGGGACTGCTGGCCCAGGCCGCGCAGGCCGCCCCGACCGTAACTGATATCGAGTTCAGCTCCCGTCCCGGCAGCAAGTTCGAAGTGCGGCTCGACTTCGACCAGGCGCCGCCGGAGATGAAGGCCTACACCATCGAGAAGCCCGCCCGCATCGCCATGGACTTTCCGGGCACCAAGAGCGCGCTCGACCGCAAGCGCTATACCCTGAATTACGGCAACGCCACCGGGGTGGTGGTGCTCGAGTCCAGCGATCGCACCCGCATGGTGCTCAATCTGGTGACGCTGGTCCCCTACCAGACCCGGGTCGAAGGCAACAGCCTCTACGTGGTCGTGGGCCAGGACGCCGGCGAGGAATACGTCAAGGCCGGCGCCGATCCGACCCAGGTGCCGACCGCGGTGGAGGCGGTGACCAAGGTGGCGTCGGAAATTACCGACCTGCAGTTCCGCCGCACCGAGGAGGGCGAGGGCCGCCTGACCCTGCAATTGACCAACCCGGGTGTGGACGTGAACGTGTTCAGCGAGCGCGGCGATATCAAGGTCGAGTTCCTCGACACCACCGTGCCCGACCGCCTGATCCGCCGCTACGATGTCACCGACTTCGCAACGCCGGTGAACAGCGTGGCGGTGAAAACCTCCGAGCGCGGCGCCAGCCTGACCCTGAAGACCCAGGGCGACTCGGATTACCTCGCCTACCAGACCGATAACGAGTACGTGCTCAGCGTGAAGCCCCTCTCCAAGAAAGAGCTGGAGGAGCGCCGCGACGAGTTCAACTACGTCGGTGAGCGCATCTCGCTGAACTTCCAGGACATCGAAGTGCGGGCGGTGCTGCAGCTGATCGCCGACTTCACCGAATTGAACCTGGTGGCCAGCGACACCGTGAGCGGCCGCATCACCCTGCGCCTGCAGAACGTGCCCTGGGACCAGGCCCTGGAGCTGGTGCTCAAAACCAAGGGCCTCGACAAGCGCCAGGTGGGCAACGTATTGATGGTGGCGCCGGCGGCGGAGATCGCCGAGCGCGAGCGCCAGGAAATCGAGGCCAACAAGCAGATTGCCGAGCTGGCGCCGCTGCAGAGCGAGTTCATCCGCATCCGCTACGCCGATGCCGCGCAAATCGTCAGCCTGTTCAAGGCGGGCACCGAGGAGGGCGGCACCCTGGTGTCCGAGCGCGGGTCGGTGGTGGTGGAGCCGCGCACCAACTCCCTGATCATTACCGAAACCGCCGCCAAGCTGGCGGAAATCCGCGACCTGATCGAACTGGTGGATATCCCCATCCGCCAGGTGATGATCGAGGCGCGCATCGTCATCGCCCAGTCCGACCTGCAGGAGGAGCTGGGTATCGAGTGGGGCGGGGCCTACCTGGACCCGGACCACAACGGCAACGTGATCTCCATCGCCGGCGACAGCTCCAATGTCATCGACCTCAACAACGCGGTGGCCAACGGCACCCAGCCGACGGTGACCTTCCCGCAGGCCCTCGCGGTGGATCTGGGCGTGGCCAGCCCCACCGGCAGCTTCGCCGTGGGCTTTACCAGCGAGGACCTGTTCCTGTCCGCGGAGCTGTCCGCCCTGGAATCCTCCGGCCGGGGCGAGGTGGTATCCCAGCCCAAGGTGATCACCGGCGACAAGCAGCAGGCGACGATCCTCTCGGGTACCGAAATCCCCTATCAGCAGGCCTCCGCCAGCGGCGCCACCAACGTGCAGTTCAAGGAGGCGGTGCTCAAGCTGGATGTCACCCCGAATATCACCCCGGACGACCGCGTCCTGCTGGACCTGGTGATCAACCAGGACTCCCTGGGAGAGCTGGTGCCGAGCGGCGAGTTTGGCGGGCAGATTCCCTCCATTGACACCACCGAGCTGACCAGCCAGGTGCTGGTGGGTAACGGTGAAACCGTGGTCCTTGGCGGTGTGTTCCGCACCGAGGACGTGGAAACCGTGAGCAAGGTGCCCTTCTTCGGCGACCTGCCCTATGTCGGCGCGCTGTTCCGCAACGAGTCCTCCACCCGGACCAAGACCGAAACCCTGATCTTTATTACGCCCCGCATCCTGGCGGATACTTTGCTGGATTGATCGATATGGGCACAGTTGTTTAATGCCGGTACCCCCACGCGTTTTCCTGGTCGGCCCCATGGGGGCCGGCAAATCCACCATAGGCAAGTACCTGGCCCAGCACCTCAAGCTGGGTTTTGCCGATACCGACAGCGAGATCGAGGCGCGCACCGGCGCCGACATCCCGTGGATTTTCGACGTGGAGGGCGAGGAGGGTTTTCGCGACCGCGAGCAGCAGGTGGTGGAGGAAATGACCCTGTGGGACAACATGGTGCTGGCCACTGGCGGCGGCGTGGTGAAACGCGCCGCGAACCGGCGCGCCCTGGGGGCGCGGGGCTTTGTCGTCTACCTGCACGCCACGGTGGATGAGCAGGTGCGGCGCACCCGCCGCGATCGCCGCCGGCCCCTGCTGCAGGCCGGCGATCCCGAGAAGGTGCTGCGCGACTTGATGGCCGAGCGCGACCCGTTGTACCGCGAGATCGCCGACTACATCATCGACACCGACGGCTGCAGTCCGCGCACCGTGGCCCAGCGCCTGGTCCGGGAGCTGCAGTAAAGACAAGCTCCCGCGGCGGCGCTATGATGGGCGCCCTTCGCCGTTTCGAGGAGTTTGCCCGTGATTGCCCATACCCTCCATGTCGACCTGGGAGAGAGAAGCTACCCGATCTATATCGGCCGTGGCCTGTTGGGCAACGCGGAGCTGCTGTGCCGCCATATCGGCGGCAAGCAGGTCGTGCTGGTCAGCAATGACACGGTGGCCCCCCTCTATGCCCAGCGGGTGCTGGACGCCCTGGGGCCGCGCGAGCGGGTGACCGAGGTGGTGCTGCCCGACGGCGAGCAGCACAAGACCCTGGATACCCTGGGGCGTATCTTCGACCGGGTGCTGGCCGACGGCCACAACCGCACTACCACCTTTGTCGCCCTGGGCGGCGGCGTGGTGGGCGATGTCACCGGCTTTGCCGCCGCCTGTTACCAGCGCGGTGTCGACTTCGTCCAGCTCCCCACCACCCTGCTGTCCCAGGTGGACTCCTCGGTCGGCGGCAAGACCGGCGTCAACCACGCCCTGGGCAAGAACATGATCGGCGCCTTCCACCAGCCCCGGGCGGTGCTGATCGACATCGACACCCTGCATACCCTGCCCGGGCGCGAACTCTCCGCGGGCCTGGCGGAGGTGATCAAATACGGCCTGATCTGCGACGCCGGTTTCCACGCCTGGTTGCTGGACAACCTGCCGCGCCTGATGGCGATGGAGGAGGCGGCGCTGGCGGAGGCCATCGAGCGCAGTTGTGCCAGTAAGGCCGCGGTAGTGGCGGCGGACGAACGCGAGGGCGGGGTGCGCGCCATCCTCAATCTGGGGCATACCTTCGGTCACGCCATCGAGACCCACCAGGGCTACGGCGAGTGGCTGCACGGCGAGGCGGTGGCGGCGGGCATGGTACTCGCGGCGCGGCTATCGGCCGCGCGCGGCTGGATCGCAGGGGATGATGTGGAGGCGCTGATCGCGCTGTTGCGGCAGGCGAAACTGCCGGTGGCGCCGCCGACCGGGATGAGCGTGGCGGACTTCCGCACCCTGATGGCCCGCGATAAAAAAGTGCTGGACGGCCGCTTGCGGTTGGTGTTGCTGCGTGAAATTGGCGCCGCGACGGTGGTCGACGATGTCAGTGACGACGAGCTGGCGCAGCTGTTCAGCGCCGCTTAGCGGCGCGCCGAAAACCCCTCTGTCAGGCTATTTGAGGCCGTTTTTGCGGCATATGTCCGCAAAAATTGGCCGGTGAAATCCCCGTCGGCATGCTAGATTTCGTCCTCGTTTTTTGGCGGGGCCATGGTCCAGACTGTTATTCAATGGCCCATTAAGGGCGTTTGTCGGCTACCGGGCATCTGTGTAAAATGGCTTCCCCCTTTTGCCCGAGCCCTGCGAAGGCGCTGGGCGCGCCACAGATAAGTATCTGTATTTATTCATTATTTTGGATCTAATATGAGCGCAGGCCTGTACAGACCTGAAGAATTCCGTGACAACTGCGGATTCGGATTGATCGCCCATACCTCGGGGGATGCGAGCCATCGCCTGCTGCAAACCGCGATTGAGTCCCTTACCTGCATGACGCACCGGGGCGGCATCGCCGCCGATGGCAAGACCGGTGACGGCTGTGGTCTGCTGATGCAGATGCCGGCGTCCTTCATGCGTACCCTGGCCGCGGAACAGTTCGGCCGCGAGCCGGGCGACCACTTCGCGGTGGGGCAGATTTTCCTCAGCACCGACAGTGACCGCGCCGCCGCCGCGCGCGCGGCGCTGGAGCAGGCTGTCACCGACCAGGGCCTGGTGGTCATGGGTTGGCGCGAGGTGCCCACCGACAGCAGCGTCTGCGGCGAGATCGCCCTGGACACCCTGCCGGTGATCGAGCAGATCTTCATCGACGCCCCCGGCCTGGCCGACGACGAACTGTCCACGCGCCTGTTCGTGGCCCGGCGCAAGGCGGAAATCGCCACCGCGGACGACCCGGATTTCTACATCTGCAGCCTGTCCGGACGGGTCATCGCCTACAAGGGCCTGGTGATGCCGGTGGACCTGCCGCGTTTCTACCGCGATCTCGACGACGAGCGCCTGGAAACCGCCATCTGCGTGTTCCACCAGCGTTTCTCCACCAACACCATGCCCCGGTGGCCGCTGGCCCAGCCCTTCCGCCTGCTGGCCCACAACGGCGAGATCAACACCATCGAGGGCAACCGCAACTGGGCCTACGCCCGCACTGCCCTGTTCGAAACCGAGAAGCTGCCCAATATCCGCGAGATCGCGCCGCTGGTGAACCGCAGCGGCTCCGACTCCTCCAGCCTCGACAACATGCTGGACGTGCTGCTCACCGGCGGCGTCGACATGGCCCGGGCCCTGCGCATGCTGATCCCGCCGGCCTGGCAGAACATCGAGTCCATGGATCCGGAGCTCAAGGCCTTCTATGAGTACCACTCCATGCACATGGAGCCCTGGGACGGCCCCGCCGGCATCGTACTGACCGACGGCCGCTACGCGGTGTGCCTGCTCGACCGCAACGGCCTGCGCCCGGCGCGCTGGGTCAAGACCGCGGACGGCTTCATCACCCTGGCCTCCGAAGTGGGCACCCACGACTACCGCAGCGAGGACGTGGTGGCCAAGGGCCGGGTCGGCCCCGGCCAGATCCTGATGGTCGATACCCACACCGGCGAGCTGCTGCAGTCGGATGAAATCGACAACCGGCTGAAGACCCGCGCGCCCTACAAGAAGTGGCTGAAGGAACACTCCTACCGCATCGAGGGCACCTTCGGCGGCGAGTTGACCCCGGGCATCGAGCCCGAGAAGCTCGACAGCTACATGAAGATGTTCCAGGTCAGCTTCGAGGAGCGCGACCAGGTGCTGCGGCCGCTGGCGGAGTCCGGCAACGAGGCGGTGGGCTCGATGGGCGACGACACCCCGATGGCGGTGCTGTCGCGCCAGCAGCGCTCGCTCTACGATTATTTCCGGCAGAAGTTCGCCCAGGTCACCAACCCGCCGATCGATCCCCTGCGCGAAGCCATCGTGATGTCCCTGGAGACCGACCTCGGCTCGGAGAAGAACATCTTCCACGAGGGCCCCGAGCACGCCGACCGCATCATCCTCTCCTCGCCGGTGCTGTCCCAGGGCAAGTTCAATACCGTGCTGAAGCTGGACCGCCCGGGCTTCGAGGTGGCGGATATCGACTGCACCTACAATCCCGGCGAGAAGAGCCTGGCGCAGGCGGTCACCGAGCTCAACGCCGCCGCCGAGCAGGCGGTGCGCGACGGCAAGACCGTGCTGATCCTCTCCGATCGCGGTATCGGCCCGGACCGGCTGCCCATTCACAGCCTGATGGCCACCGGCGCGGTGCACCACCACCTGATCGGCTGCGGCCTGCGCTGTGACGCCAACCTGGTGGTGGAAACCGCCAGCGCCCGGGACTCGCACCAGATCGCCTGCCTGCTGGGCTTCGGCGCCACCGCGGTCTACCCCTACATGGCCTACACCGTGCTGGAGGACTTGATCCGCAACGGCGAGCTGCTGGGCGAGCCCAGCGCCTGCTTCAAGAACTACCGCAAGGGCGTGAACAAGGGCCTGCTGAAGATCATGTCCAAGATGGGCATCTCGGCGGTCAGCTCCTACCGCGGCGCCCAGCTGTTCGAGGCCGTGGGCCTGGCCGGCGAGGTGGTGGACATGGCTTTCTGCGGCGTGGCCTCGCGCATCCAGGGCGCCGGCTTCGCCGAGCTGGAGGCGGACCAGGCGGCCCTGGCGAAACTGGCCTGGAACCAGCGCAAGCCCCTGAACCAGGGCGGCCTGCTCAAGTACGTGCACGGCCAGGAGTACCACGCCTTCAACCCGGACGTGGTGACCACCCTGCAGCAGGCGGTGGCCAGCGGCGATTACGCCACCTATCAACGCTACGCGCAGCTGGTCAACGAGCGCCCCGTGGCCACGATCCGCGACCTGCTCAAGCCGGTGGTCTCGGCCAGCCCGCTGACACTGGACGATGTGGAGCCGGTGGAGAGCATCCTGCCGCGCTTCGATTCGGCGGGTATGTCCCTGGGCGCCCTGAGCCCCGAGGCCCACGAGGCCCTGGCGGCGGCGATGAACCGCATCGGCGCCCGCTCCAACTCCGGCGAGGGTGGCGAAGACCCGGCCCGCTACGGCACCGAGCGCGTGTCCAAGATCAAGCAGATCGCCTCCGGCCGCTTCGGCGTCACGCCCCACTACCTGGTCAACGCCGAAGTGCTGCAAATCAAGGTGGCCCAGGGCGCCAAGCCCGGCGAGGGCGGCCAGCTGCCGGGCGGCAAGGTCAACGGCTTGATCGCGCGGCTGCGCTACTCGGTGCCCGGCGTGACCCTGATCTCGCCGCCGCCGCATCACGATATCTACTCCATCGAGGATTTGGCGCAGCTGATCTTTGACCTCAAGCAGGTCAATCCCCAGGCCCTGGTGTCGGTGAAGCTGGTGTCCGAGCCGGGGGTGGGCACCATCGCCGCCGGCGTGGCCAAGGCCTACGCCGACCTGATCACCATCAGCGGCTACGACGGCGGCACCGCGGCCAGCCCGCTGACCTCCATCCGCTACGCCGGTTCTCCCTGGGAGCTGGGCCTGGCGGAGGTGCAGCAGACCCTGCGCGGCAACAACCTGCGCGGCAACATCCGCCTGCAAACCGACGGCGGCCTGAAGACCGGCCTCGACGTGATCAAGGCGGCGATCCTGGGCGCCGAGAGTTTTGGTTTCGGCACCGCGCCGATGGTGGCCCTGGGCTGCAAATACCTGCGCATCTGCCACCTGAACAACTGCGCTACCGGCGTCGCCACCCAGAACGAAAAGCTGCGCGACGACCACTTTAACGGCACCGTGGACATGGTGGTGAACTTCTTCACCTTCATCGCCCTGGAAACCCGCGAGTGGCTGGCGAAGTTGGGCGTGCCCTCCCTGGAGGCCCTGATCGGCCGCACCGACCTGCTCGAGTGCCTGCCCGGCGAGACCGCCAAGCACGCGCGCCTGGACCTGTCGCCCATCCTGTACAAGGACCCGGGGGCCGACAGCCAGCCCGAGTTCTGCCGGGTCGCCTCCAACGACCCCTTCGACAAGGGCGAGAAGGCGGAGAAGATGGTCGCGGCCACCCTGGCCTCCATCGAGGCGAAGACCGGCGGCGAGTTCGAGTTCGAGGTCACCAACTGCGACCGCTCCATCGGCGCGCGCCTGTCGGGTGAGATCGCCCGGCGCTACGGCAACACCGAGATGGAAGCCAATCCCGTCGTGCTGCGCCTCAAGGGCACCGCGGGCCAGAGCTTCGGCGTGTGGAACGCCGGCGGCCTGCACATGTACCTGGAGGGGGACTCCAACGACTACGTGGGCAAGGGCATGGCCGGCGGCAAGCTGGTGGTCTACCCGCCCCGCGACGCGCGCTTCAAGTCCCAGGAGTCGGTGATCATCGGCAACACCTGCCTCTACGGCGCCACCGGCGGCAAGTTGTTCGCCGCGGGCATCGCCGGCGAGCGCTTCGCGGTGCGCAACAGCGGCGCCCACGCGGTGGTGGAAGGGGCCGGCGATCACTGCTGCGAGTACATGACCGGCGGCAACATCACCGTGCTCGGCACCACCGGCGTCAACTTTGGCGCGGGCATGACCGGCGGTTTTGCCTACGTGCTGGACATGGACCGCAGCTTCATCGACAAGTACAACAGCGAGCTGGTGGAAATCCACCGCGTCAACGGCGAGCACATGGAGGCCTACCGCTACCACCTGCGCGCCAATATCCAGGAATTCACCCGCGAGACCGGCTCCCTCTGGGGGGCGGAACTGGTGGAGAACTTCGAGGATTACGTGGGTAAGTTCTGGCTGGTCAAGCCCAAGGCGGCCGACCTGGATCGCCTGCTGTCGCGCCTGCGCAATACGGATTGAGTCTATGAGTAACCGATTGGCGAATAACTTCCAGTTCATCGATGTCGGGCGCAACGACCCGGACAAGAAAACCCTGGAAGCGCGCAAGACCGAGTACGTCGAGATCTACCAGCCCTTCACTGGCGAACAGGCGGCGGAGCAGTCCCACCGCTGCCTGGAGTGCGGTAACCCCTACTGCGAGTGGAAGTGCCCGGTACACAACTTCATTCCCAACTGGCTGAAGCTGGTGTCGGAGGGCAACCTGTTCGAGGCGGCGGAATTGAGCCACCAGACCAATACCCTGCCGGAGGTTTGCGGCCGGGTGTGCCCCCAGGACCGCCTCTGCGAGGGTGCCTGCACCCTGAACGACGGCTTTGGCGCGGTCACCATCGGCTCCTCCGAGAAGTACATCACCGACACCGCCCTGGCCATGGGCTGGCGCCCGGACCTGTCCGAGGTGGTGCCCACCGGCAAGAAGGTCGCGATCATCGGCGCCGGCCCGGCGGGCCTGGGCTGCGCCGACGTGCTGACCCGCGCCGGCGTCAAGGCGGTGGTCTACGACCGCTACCCGGAAATCGGCGGCCTGCTGACCTTCGGCATTCCCGAGTTCAAGCTGGAAAAACAGGTGATGACCCGGCGCCGCGAGGTGTTCGAGGGCATGGGCATTGAGTTCCGCCTGAACTGCGAGGTGGGCTCGGATGTCACCGTGGCGCAGCTGATGGACGAGTACGACGCGGTGTTCCTGGGCATGGGCACCTACACCTACATGCGCGGCGGCTTCCCCGGCGAAGACCTGCCCGGTGTCTACGAGGCCCTGCCCTACCTGGTGGGCAACGTAAACAACAACCTGGGTTTCGAGCAGGCCCCCGAGGCCTTTGTGAACCTCAAGGGCAAGCGCGTGGTGGTCCTCGGCGGTGGCGATACCGCGATGGACTGCGTGCGCACCGCGGTGCGCCAGCAGGCGGAGCACGTGATCTGCGCCTACCGCCGCGACGAGGACAACATGCCCGGCTCCCGCCGCGAGGTGAAGAACGCCCGCGAGGAGGGCGTGGAGTTCCTGTTCAACCGCCAGCCGATCGAGGTGGTGGAGTACTTCGGCCAGGCCTGCGGCGTGAAGATGGTGGAGACCCGCCTGGGCGAGCCCGACGAGGGCGGCCGCCGCCGTCCGGAGCCGATTCCGGGCAGCGAGCAGGTGCTGGAGGCGGACGCGGTGATCATCGCCTTCGGTTTCCAGCCGAGCCCGCCGGACTGGCTGGTGGAGCTGGGCGTGGAGCTCAATGACTGGCGCGGTGTGGTGGCGCCGGAAGAGCAGGAGTTCCGCTTCCAGACCACCAACCCGAAGGTCTTCGCCGGCGGCGACATGGTGCGCGGCTCCGACCTGGTGGTGACCGCCATTTGGGAGGGGCGGCAGGCGGCCGAGGGGATTCTCGACTTCCTGGAGGTCTGACAGCCTTTTGAGTTTCCGTTTATTGGCACGTTGTAGCTCGGTGCCGGTGAACGGAGGGGGCTTTCGCGACACGCCGTGAACCCATCCATGGGGGCTTGTGTTCGACATCCATGTCTCACACAGTCGCTACAGCCCCCTCCGTCCACCGGCACCTCAGTCTGTGCGTGGCGAATGGATAGCACCTTGTAGTACGCTCCAGCCCTGCTATGGGTGGTTGTATGTTCTCCAGCGGCGTAAATTACACGGTACCCGGTATTACGCTCGGGTAGAGGTGCAGCGTTCGGGGGGGCGCCATACGAGACCGTGGGCAGCATGGATGCTGCCGACGAGCCTACAGGGACGTATTCACGGCGAGTCTCGTATGGCGCCCCCCCGAATGCGGCGCCGGGCGACGAAGTCCCCGACCAAGCCAAAGCAAATCCAGACAAGACCAAACATAGCCAGCCAAATAGCAGTCCCGCAGGTTGGAAAGACAAAGGGAGTCCCCCGTGACCGAACTGAAAAACGACCGCTTCCTCCGCGCCCTGCAGCGTGAACCGGTGGACCGCACCCCCATCTGGATGATGCGCCAGGCCGGGCGCTACCTGCCCGAGTACCGCGCCACCCGCGAGCAGGCGGGCTCCTTCCTCGACTTGTGCAAAAACGCCGAGCTCGCCTGCGAAGTGACCCTGCAGCCCCTGCGCCGCTACCCCATGGACGCCGCGATCCTGTTTTCCGACATTCTCACCATTCCCGACGCCCTCGGCCTGGGCCTGTACTTCGAGGAGGGCGAGGGCCCGCGCTTCCGCAAGACCGTGCGCAGCGAGGCCGACCTCGCGGGGCTCAACAGCATCGCCGCCGCCGACGATCTCGGTTACGTGATGAACGCCGTCAGCACCATCCGCCGGGAACTGAACGGCAGCGTGCCGCTGATCGGCTTCTCCGGCAGCCCCTGGACCCTGGCCACCTACATGGTCGAGGGCGGTTCTTCCAAGGACTTCCGCCGGGTCAAGGCCATGGCCTACGACCAGCCCGAGCTGATGCACCAGCTGCTGTCGCTGCTGGCGGACGCGGTGGCCGACTACCTGTCCGAGCAGGTCAAGGCCGGCGCCCAGGCCCTGCAGATCTTCGATACCTGGGGCGGCGCCTTAAGTGCCGCGGGCTACAAGGAGTTCTCGCTCAAATACATGCAGCGGGTGATCGCGCGCCTGCCCCGGGAGGCCGACGGCCGGCCGGTGCCGGTGATCGTGTTCACCAAGGGCGGTGGCCAGTGGCTGCCCGCCATTGCCGGCTGCGGCGCCCAGGCGGTGGGTATCGACTGGACCACCGATATCGCCAGCGCCCGCGAACAGGTGGGTGACCGCGTCGCGCTGCAGGGCAATATGGACCCGGCGATGCTCTACGCCTCGCCGACGCGCATCCGAGAAGAGGTCGCGACGATCCTGGCGGGCTACGGCCACGGCTCGGGGCACGTCTTCAACCTGGGCCACGGCATCACCCCGGAGGTCAACCCCGACCACGTCACCGCCTTCGTCGACGCGGTACAGGAGCTCTCCCCCCAGTACCACCAGACCTAAAAAGGGGTCAGAGCCCTTTTTGCAGAGTTGGATTGATTCGATTTTAAAAGGGTTCTGACCCCTTTTTTCGGTTACACGGCCACCGACGAAATCGATTTCGAGTGGATGGACATCTCGGGTACCGGTACCAACCTGTTCCTGTCTGACGACAGCTACGGTCGCGCCAGTATCGGCTTCAATTTCTCCCTGTACGGTGAAACCGCCTCGGAAATCTCCGTCAGCTCCAATGGCAATCTGGCGTTCGCCGACGGCTACCTGGGCCTTAGTAACACGTCGATTCCGGCGGGCAACTCCTACGGCATCAACGACAGTTTCATTGCCGTTTACTGGGATGACCTCAATCCTGGTGCCGGGGGTGGTGTGTTTTACCAGACTTTCGGCAGTGCCGGGTCACGGTATTTTGTATCCCAGTGGAATCTGGTGCCCCATTTCGGTTCATCATCCAACCTTGTGAGCGCCCAGGCGATCCTATTTGAAGGCTCTAATGACATCCTGTTGCAGTACCTCTTTGCGAGCGGCGAGCAGGGTGGTGGTGCAACTGTCGGCATCCAGGACTCTCCGGGCCTGGGTTTGCAGTGGTCCTTCAACGAGGCAGTGATTACGGATGGCACGGCGATCTGCTTCTCCGCCGACGGTAATTACTGCAATGCCCAGTCCACGGCCGTGCCCGTACCGGGGTCGATGGCGCTGCTGGGACTGGGGTTGTTGGTTCTGCGCCGCTTCACTAAACGATAAGCAAAAGGGAAAAAGGGGTCAGAGCCCTTTCTCGCTAGCCAAGCCACCGCGGCGGAATAAATGACCCGAAAAGAAGGGCCCGCTGTGTCCGAAAAGAGGGGCAGGCCCTCCGCTCTACAGGGAGTTTTCCCGCGAATGGAGTAAGGGGCCTTCCGACCCTGTAGGGTCGAATTCATTCGACCGGTTTACCGCACAACCGTCCGAACAAACGACCCGTAAAGAAGGGGCCGCTGTCGGCCCTGCACGGGCCTACATTGGTTACCCCGCTTTCTTCTGCGGTTTGGCGACCTCCTCGTCGCAGCAGAAATCGTGGTCCATCTCCAGCGCGGGCGCCTCGGAGGAGGGGCGGCCGACGATTTTCGCCGGGACGCCGGCCACGGTGGTGTGGGGCGGCACCTCGTCCAGCACCACGCTGCCCGCGCCCACCTTGGCGCCGTCGCCCACCCGGATATTGCCCAGGATCTTGGCGCCGGCGCTGATCAGTACGCCGTTGCCGATCTTCGGGTGGCGATCGCCGTCTTCCTTGCCGGTACCGCCGAGGGTGACCGATTGCAGGATGGAGACGTTGTCGCCCACCACGGCAGTTTCGCCGATCACCAGGCCGGTGGCGTGGTCGAGCAGGAGGCCGTGGCCCAGTTTCGCCGCGGGGTGGATATCCACCCCGAACTCCGAGGACATGCGGTTCTGGAAGAACAGCGCCAGGGAGTGGCGGCCCTTGTTCCACAGCCAGTGTGCCACGCGGTGGGTCTGCAAGGCGTGGAAGCCCTTGAAGTACAGGAAGGGGATGTACAGCTCGTGGCAGGCGGAGTCGCGGTCCAGTACCGCCAGCAGGTCGGCGCGCACCGTTTTGCGCAGGCAGCAGTCGTCCCGCAGCGCCTCTTCCATGACCTCCCGCAGCAGCAGCGCCGAGGCCGCCGGGCTGTCGAGCTGGTTGGCCAGGTGGAAGCTCAGGGCGTGCTCCAGCTTGGCGTGATTGAGGATGGTGGCGTGCAGGTAGCTCGCCAGGATGGGCTCGATGGCGGCCTGCTTGCGGGTTTCCTCGCAGATTCGTTGCCAGACCGGATCTTCAACTTTTGGGGACATGGACAATACCTCGCATTGGACTTTTCACTGTAGCCGATTCGCCCCTTGGCGTCACGGCGCCGGCCGGGCGTTCTCGTCGTCGCTTTCGTAGTACCACAGGCTCTGTCCGCTGGACTGGTACTTGCGTTCGAACAGTGTCAGCGGCGTTGGTTCCATCGGGCGGCGGCCGATGCGTCCGCGCCTGCCGGCCAGCGACAGGGCCACGCCGAACTCCTCGGCGTACAGCTGCCAGTTGCTGCGCAGCTCGATACGTCCGCCCAATTGCAGCAGCAGCGGGAAACTGGCGTGCCCGTGGACCCGGCGCTGCAGGTGCGCCGCCTTGGGCCAGGGATTGGGGTAGAGGATGTAGTGGTAATCGACGATCCACCGCCGTGCCGCCACGAGCTGCCAGATATCCTCGCACTCCGCCCGGAGCAGCAGGTAGTTGCCCGCCCCGCTCCCCACATGGCGTTGCAGGCGGTGCGCGGACTTGTCGATACCCACCACCAGGTGGCCCGGATGGCGACCGGCGAGCGCGGCGGTGCTTTGGCCGGTGCCACAGAAAGAGTCCAGCACCAGCGGGCGCGGCTCATCCGCCATGCGCTGCGCCAATGCCGCGAAGGCCTCCCGGTTGTGGCGCGCGATCGGTTTGCGCGATGGCTGCTGTAAATGCCGCCGCACCACCTGCGAGAGTTTGGGGTGGACAAAACGCTGGTTGCTGCTGACCGCGCGGGAGTTGGCTTGCAAAACCCTGGGGCTCCTGTAACAGTGGGTGGAAGTAGGGGGACGGATACCGAATTCAATGCCGTGGGATTAGGTATCCGTCCCTTCTGGCAAATACGTAACGGTTGTAGGGCCGAATTTATTCGGCCATTGCTGCCGTGAGCAGCTCTTTTGGTCGAATAAATTCGACCCTACAGCGGTTGAATTACCCCGTATTTGACTGGAGAAAGTGTCATTCGTATCTTTCTCCCTTTTTCGACATAATAATCAGGCTTCACTTCCGGTTCCATCAGCAAAAGACCAAGCCCATGCGCAAGGACCTGCGTCCCTACTGGCTGAAGAAGGCCTACCTGTCGTTCCGCCGCTGGTACACCGATTACTTCCTGCGCCCCGAGTGCGCGTACCTCGGCCCCCATGAGACGGTGATGAAGCCCTGGTACGTGCACATCTCCGGCCCCAATATCCACATCGGCCACAGCTTCACCGCCATCGGCGAGCCCATGCACCGGGTACAGATCGGCGTATGGGGACGGGAAGACGGCGCCGGCCGCGTCGAGATTGGCGACTGCGTGCTGATGAGCCCCGGCTCGCGCATCAGCGCCTCCGACGAGGTGGTGGTGGGCGACGGCAGCATGTTCGCTCACGGCGCCTACGTTACCGACTCCGACTGGCACACGATCTATGACCGCACCGTCCGCGATGAACGCGTCACCCCGGTGCATATCGGCCGCAACGTATGGCTGGGGGACCACGCCACCGTACTCAAGGGCGTGACCATCGGCGACAATACGGTGGTGGCCGCCCGCGCCGTGGTCACCCGCGATGTGCCCGCCAACGTGGTGGTGGCGGGTAATCCGGCGAAAGTGGTGAAAGAGCTGGACCCCGAGCGGGGCTTCACCACCCGCATGGATTACTTCGCCGACCCGGAGGGGCTGGAGCGCTTCTTCGACGAGGTGGATCGGCAGGTGCTGGCGGGAAACAGTTTCTGGCGGTGGTTGTTGGGTCGGATCAACCCGTGTTTAAGGTCTCGGTAGTAGCGGGTTCCGCGTGCTCTAATTGCCTGTTCCAATTTTGGTGGGCGAAATTGAAAAGCTAGTCGTCAATGTGCTGAGCGACCGGAGATGGGGTGTGCCTCGACGGACTGTGAGAGGCAGGGATGCCGAACACAAGCCCCCATGGATGGGTTCACGGCGTGTCCGGCGAGGCACACCCCATCTGTGGGCGCGGCCCCAAGGGCAAAGTCGCCGGTATTGCCAGAAGACCTATAGCAACCGCAGCGGTTCTTCCTGAAGTGCCCCCAACTGCTCCCGCAACTCCAGCACATGGTCCGCCCAGTAGCGCTCGGTGTTGAACCAGGTGAAACTGCGGGGAAAGGCCGGGTCCTCCCAGCGCCGCGCGAGCCAGGCGGCGTAGTACACCAGGCGCATGCTGCGCAGGGCCTCCACCCAGCGCAGTTGGCGCGGGTGAAAGTCGCAGAATTCGCTGTAGCCCTCGATAAGCTCCGACAGCTGCAGCTCCCGCTCGTGGCGCTCGCCGCTGAGGAACATCCACAGGTCCTGAATCGCCGGCGCCGTGCAGCAGTCGTCGAGGTCGACAAAATGCGCCGTGTCGTCCCGCCACAGGATATTGCCCACGTGGCAGTCGCCGTGGACCCGGATCAGGTCCTCCTGTGCCACCTCGCCGAACAGCGTATCGACAATGCCCCCCAGGTCCGCAGTGATCGTCTCGTAGGCCGGTCGCAGCTCCCGCGGGATGAACTTCTCCAGCAGGAATTCGCGGTTGTCCCACAGCATGCCCTGCGCGGTCATCGTCGGCCGGTGCTCAAAATGGCTGGCGCGGCCCACATTGTGGATGCGGCCCAGGGTGCGGCCCAGTACCAGCAGGTTGTCGGGGTTGTCGAGCTCCGGCGGGTGGCCGCCGCGGCGTTCGAACAGGGCGAAGCGGAAGCCGGCGTGGCGGTGCAGGGTGGCGCCGTCGGCATCGGTTAACGGCGCCACCACCGAGATTTCCGCCTCCTGCAGTTCCAGGCTGAAGCTGTGTTCCTCCAGGATCTGCGCGTCGCTCCAGCGCTCGGGGCGGTAGAACTTGGCGATCAAGGGGGTGCCGTCCTCGATACCCACCTGGTAGACGCGGTTCTCGTAGCTGTTGAGAGCCAGCAGGCGGGCGTCGCTCAGGTAGCCGGCGGATTCCACCGCGTCGATCACGACATCCGGCGACAGGGCTTCGTAGGGGTGTTGGTTCATGCAATATCCGATAACAGCGCGGCGCTTTTGATCTGGGCGTAGATGGTATCACCCACAGCCAGTTCGAGGGCGGCGGCGGACTTGCGGGTGATGCGCGCCAGCAGGTACTGCTCGCCCAGGGCCAGGCGCAGCAGCACCCGGGTTTCGCCGGTGGCTTCGATCTCGGCCACGGTGACCGGCAGGATGTTGAGGATGCTGCTGTCCTCCGGGCGGCTGCGGCACACGCTCACATCCCGCGCCGGCACCCGGATGCGCCGAGCCGCGCCGGCCTCCCCCGGCAGGCGGTTGACCCACAGGCGGCCGCCGTCCACCGCCAGTTCGCTGAGGCCGAAGGCCTCGTCGTGGCCCACCACGTTGGCGCGCAGGATGGCGGCGGCCTGTTCCTCGTGGGCCAGGCGGGTGTCGATGCGGCTGCTGAGTTCCAGCATCGGGCCGCGGTCGCGCACCCGTCCCGCCTCCAGCACCAGCATGCGGTCGGCGAACTGGCTGACCTCCTCGATGTCGTGGCTTACGTAGATCATGGGGATGCCGGTGGCGGCGATCACCCGCCGCAGCGAGTCCAGGCACTGTTGGCGGCTGGCGCCGTCGAGGTTGGCCAGGGGTTCGTCCAGCAGCATTAGGCGCGGCGCGCTGAGCAGCGCCCGGGCGATGGCCACGCGCTGCTGCTGGCCCGCCGACAGGGTGTCGGGCCGGCGGTGTAGCAGCGTATCCAGGCCCAGCCAGCGGCTCACCCGCTCGGGCTCCAGGCCCTCGTGCCCGCCGCGCCGGCGGCGGCCGAAGTCGAGGTTGCCGGCCACGTCCAGGTGGGGAAACAGGCGCGCGTCCTGGAATACGTAGCCCACCCGGCGCTGCCAGGGCGGCAGGTGGCGGGCGCCGTCTTGCCAGGCCTCGCCGGCAAAGTGGATGCGGCTGCCGGCGTCGCCGCGGCGCAGGCCGGCGATGCATTCCAGCAGGGTGGTCTTGCCGCTGCCGCTGGCGCCGTAGATGGCGGTCACGCCAGACAGTGGCAGGCTTTCGTCGAGCCGCAGCCGGAAGTCGTCGGCGCCGCGGCAGTCCAGGTTCAGCGCCAGCTCGCTCACCGGCCCAGCTCCAGTGCCCGCCGGTCACCGCGGTACAGCAGGAACAGCAGCGCCAGGGAAAACACCACCAGCAGCGCGGCGAGGCGGTGGGCCTCGGCAAACTGCAGGGATTCCACGTGGTCGTACAGGGCCACCGACACCACCCGGGTCTCGCCCGGGATATTGCCGCCGATCATCAGGATCACCCCGAACTCCCCCACCGTGTGCGCGAAGCCCAGGCTCGCCGCCACCAGGAAGCTGCGCCGGGTCAGCGGCAGCACCACCGCGCGGAACTGGTCCAGGGGGCTGGCGCCGAGAGTGGCCGCGGCCTGCAGCAGGGTGCCGGGCACCCGGGAGAAGGCCGCCTGCAGGGGTTGCACCACGAAGGGCAGGGAATAGATGACCGAGCCGATCACCAGGGCCTCGAAACTGAAGGCCAGCTGGCTGCCTGTGAGCTGCTGCCACAGGCGGCCGACGGGGGTGTCCGGCGCCAGCAACAACAGGAGGTAGAAGCCCAGCACCGTGGGCGGCAGCACCAGGGGCATGGCCACCACCGCCTCCAGCAGCGCGGGAATCGTGCCGCGTCGCCGCGACAGCCACCAGGCCAGCGGCGTGCCCAGTAGCAACAGCAGCACGGTGGTGGTGCCGGCAAGCATCAGGGTGAGGGCGATGGCCTCGAGTTCCGCGTCGCTCATGGCGTCGCCGGCCCCCTGCCAGGTGCGTCCGTGTCCAACCCCGTCCCTTGCCCCACGTTGTTTCCTGTTCAGTCGGGTGGCGCCGGCGTGCGCGCCAGGCACCACAGGTGGACCTCGCGGGCGCCACCGGATTTCAGGCACCGGGCGACTTCGCCGGCGGTGGCCCCGGTGGTCATCACGTCGTCCACCAGGGCGATTCGCAAATTGTCACAGCGCTCCCGCAAAGTAAAGGCGCCGCGCAGGTTGCCGCGGCGCTGGCGCGCATCGAGCCCGGCCTGCACCGCGGTGGCGCGGCGCCGGCGCAGCAATCCCGGGCGCGGGGGCAGCCCGGCCAGGGCCGGGTGGCCGGCGCAGAGCCCCGCGCACAACTGCCCGGCCTGGTTGAAACCCCGTTGCAGCAGCTTGCGCCAGTGCAGGGGCACCGGCAGCACCAGGTCCACCTCGGGCAGGGGCCGTCGCGCCACCCCGTCCAGCCACAGCGCCGCCATCAGCCGGGCGAGCCGCGGGTCCGGGTGGTATTTCCAGCGCTGCACCAGCAGGGCCAGCTGTTCGTCGTAGAGGTAGGGGGCCAGCGCGCTGTCGAAGGGCGGCGGCGCGGCCAGGCAGCGGCCGCAGAGAACGCCCGCACCCCGGGGCAGCGCGCACTGTGGGCAGCAGAGCGTATTGCGCGGCAGTTCGTCCCGGCAGGGGCCGCACAGGGGCAGGCGGTGGTGGCTGGCCAGGCCGCAGAGCAGGCAGTATTGGGGGAAGAGCCCGTTAAGTACCTCGTTCATCCAGTTGTTAACCTGTAGCCTCATGAGCGGTTGACAGGGGTGGCGCCTGCACTATCATGGCGGCTCTCGCTGCCACGTTCACTGTCACAGTCACAAGGGATGCTCGATATGCCGGTTTCCGAATTCACGCCTTCTCCCGTTGAGCCCGCCGCCGAGCGGGGCGACATTCGCCACGACTGGAGCCGCGCTGAAGTCCAGGCGCTGTTCGACCTGCCCTTCAACGACCTGTTGTTCCGCGCCCACGGCCTGCACCGACAGTATTTTGACCCCAATCAGGTCCAGGTGAGCACACTGCTTTCCATCAAAACCGGCGCCTGCCCGGAGGACTGCGCCTACTGCCCCCAGAGCACCCGCTACGACACCGGCCTGGAGCCGGAAAAACTGATGGAGGTGGAGAAGGTGCTGGAACAGGCCCGGGCGGCCAAAACCAGCGGCGCCACCCGCTTTTGCATGGGCGCCGCCTGGCGCTCGCCGAAAAAACGCGACATGCCCTACGTGGTGGCCATGGTCAAAGGTGTGCGCGAGCTGGGCCTGGAAAGCTGCATGACCCTGGGTATGCTCAGCGAAGAGCAGGCCGCGGAGCTGGCCGAGGCCGGGCTGGACTACTACAACCACAACCTGGACACCTCGCCGGAGTACTACGGCGACATCATCACCACCCGCACCTACCAGGACCGCCTGGACACCCTGGGCCACGTGCGCAAGGCGGGCATGAAGGTCTGCAGCGGCGGCATCGTGGGCATGGGCGAGGCGGCGGGTGACCGCGCGGGCCTGTTGCAGCAACTGGCCAATATGCCCCAGCACCCGGAGAGTGTGCCCATCAATATGCTGGTACGGGTGGAGGGCACGCCCCTGGCGCAGGAGGCGGACATGGACCCCTTCGATTTCATCCGCACCATCGCCGTGGCCCGCATCCTGATGCCGGCCTCCCACGTGCGCCTGTCCGCCGGCCGCGAGGAGATGAACGAGCAGATGCACGCCCTGGCCTACTTCGCCGGCGCCAACTCCATCTTCTACGGCGAGAAGCTGCTGACCACCCCCAACCCCCAGGCCAACGAAGACATGGCCCTGTTCGCGCGGCTGGGCATCGCGCCGGAGCAGCGCACCGTGGAGGCGCCCCCGGCGGCCACCGACCCCCGCTTCTACGACGCGGCGGCCGGCGCCTGAGCCCGGCGCCGTGTCGGTATTTTCCCGGCGCCTGGCCGCGACCCTCGAGGAGCGCCGGGCCAGCGGCCTGTACCGCGAACGCCTGAACCTGGCGTCCGCCCAGGGCGCGCGGGTGCGCGTGGCGGGGCGCGAACTGCTCAACTTCTGCAGTAACGACTACCTGGGTCTGGCGGCCCACCCCAAGGTGGTGGAGAGCCTGCGCCGCGCCGCCGCCGAGTACGGCGTGGGCAGCGGCGCCTCGCACCTGGTGTGCGGCCACAGCGCGCCCCATCACGCCCTGGAAGAGGCCCTGGCGGACTTTACCGGCCGCCCGCGGGCGCTGCTGTTCGGCAGCGGCTTCGCCGCCAACACCGGCACCCTGGCGGCGCTGCTGCGGGCGGGGGACACCGTGCTGCAGGACCGCCTCAACCACGCCTCGCTGCTGGACGGCGGCCTGCACAGCGGCGCCCGCCTGCGGCGCTTCGCCCACAACGACCTGGACGACCTGGCGCGCAAGCTCGAGCGCGCCCCCGAACAGGCCGATGGCGCCACCCTGGTGGTGGTGGATGGCGTGTTCAGCATGGACGGCGACGTCGCTCCCCTCGCCGAGCTGGCCGCCCTCACCCGGGAGCGGGACGCCTGGCTGATGGTCGACGACGCCCACGGCTTCGGCGTGCTGGGCGCCACCGGCGCCGGCAGCACCGAGGCCGCGGGGCTCGGCGAGGCCGAGGTGCCGGTATTGATGGCCACCCTGGGCAAGGCCCTGGGCACCGCCGGGGCCTTCGTGGCCGGTAGCGAGGACCTGGTCGAGGCCCTGCTGCAACTGGCCCGCAATTACATCTATTCCACCGCCATGCCGCCGGCCATCGCCGCCGCGGCGCTCACCGCGCTGCAACTGCTGCGCGAGGAAGCCTGGCGCCGGGACCACCTGCGGGACCTGGTCGAGCGCTTCCGCCGGGGGGCGGCGCAGCTCGGCCTGCCCCTGGCGGAGGTGCACGGCCCCATCCAGCCGCTGCATGTCGGCGAGCCCGATGTGGCCATGGCCCTCAGCGCGGCCCTGCGCGAGCGCGGCGCCCTGGTCGGCGCCATTCGCCCGCCCACGGTGCCCGCCGGCACCGCCCGCCTGCGGGTGACCCTGAGCGCGGCCCACAGCGAGGCCGATGTCGACTGCCTGCTGGACACCCTGGGCGCGTGCTGGAGCCGCCATGCCGCCTGAAGCCCTCGCCTCCGAGCCTCCGGCCACCGGCAGGCTACCCGCCGAGCGCCTGCTGGCGAGCGGTGAAGCGCGCCAGGAGCTGGTGTTGTTACACGGCTGGGGCAGCAGTAGGGCCTGCTGGCGGGCGCTGCTGCCGGCCCTGCGGCCCTGGGCCAATGTCACCCTGGTGGACCTGCCCGGGCTGGGCGGGGCCGGGCCGCCGCTGGCCCTGGATGAGCTGCTGGCGGCGATCGTGGCGCGCGCACCGCAAGAGGCGGTGTATGTGGGCTGGTCCCTGGGCGGGCAGCTGGCGGCGCTGCTGGCCGCGCGCTACCCCCAGCGGGTCAACGGCCTGGTGACCCTGGCCAGCAACCCGCATTTCGCCGCCGCGGACGGCTGGCCGGGGGTGGTGCCGCGGCAGCTGGAGCTGGTGCGGGAGGGCTACATCGCCAACCCCGAGCGCGCCCTGAAACGTTTCGAGGCCCTGCAGGCCTTGCAACTGGATGGCGCGCCCGCCATTCGCCACGCCCTCTGCGCCTGCCGCGAGGCCGGCGCCGCCGGCATGGTGCGGGGCCTTAACTGGCTGTCGCAGCTCGATACCCGGCAGGTACTCGCCGCCTTGCCCGTACCCCAGCTGCACCTGCTGGGGGAGCGGGACCAGCTGGTGCCCCGGGGTCTGGTTCCGGCGCTGGAGAACCTGTTGCGCGAGCGCGCGCAGGCCGAGGTTTGCCTGTTGCCGGGTGCGGGCCACGCCCTGCCCTTGCAGGCCCCGGAGGCGGTGGCCGCGGCCCTGGCGGATTTCCTGGAACGCAGCGGGCTGCGGCGGCCAGTCGCCGCCGCAGCCCCGGCCCGCCTGGACAAGGCCGATATCGCCGGCTCGTTCAGCCGCGCCGCGCAGACCTACGACAGCGTGGCCAAGCTGCAGCGGGACGTGGGCGAGGGTTTGCTGCGGCGCCTGGGCCGGGTGCGCGGCGAGGTCCGCACCGTGCTCGATCTGGGCTGCGGCACCGGTTACTTCCAGCCGGCCCTGCACGAGCGCTTCCCCGACGCGCGCTACATCGGCCTGGATCTCGCCACCGGCATGCTCGATTACGCCCGCCGCGAGCGCGGTGTCGAGGGCTGCTGGGTGGCCGGCGACGCCGAGCAGTTGCCCCTGGCGACGGACTCGGTGGACCTGGTATTCAGCAGCCTGGCGATCCAGTGGTGCCAGCAGCCGGCGGCCCTGTTCGCGGAGCTGGCGCGGGTGCTGCGCCCCGGCGGCGCCTGCGTGTTCAGCACCCTGGGTCCGGCCACGCTCCACCAGCTGCGCAGCGCCTGGGCGGCGGTGGATGCGCACCCCCACGTCAATGAGTTCCTGCCCGCCAGTGCATTGGAGCGGGCCTGCGCCGGTACCGGCAGCCTGGCCCTCACGCTGGAGCGGGAGGACTTTTGCCTCCACTACGGACACGTGCGCGAACTGTTCGCCGAACTCAAGACCCTCGGCGCCCACAACATGCAGCGCGGGCGCCCCGCCGGGCTGGGCGGGCGCAAGGTGCTGGGCGGCATGATGCAGGCCTACGAGCAGTTCCGCGAAGCGGGCCGCCTGCCGGCCAGTTACGAGGTGCTCTACGGGCACGTTGTTAAGGATGAACAGGGTTAGGAATTGCAGCGGATATGAGTCGACTCAATGCGTTCGTCACCGGCACCGACACCGAGGTGGGCAAGACCGCCATCAGCTGCGCGCTGCTGCACGCCGCCGCCGCCCGCGGCCTGCGCACCGCGGCGGTGAAACCGCTGGCGGCGGGCTGCGATGCCGAGGGCCACAACGAGGACGCCCTGGCATTGCAGGCGGCGATGACCGAGGAGTTGCCCTACGCCCAGGTCAACCCGGTGGCCCTGGCGCCGTCGGTGGCGCCCCACATTGCCGCGCGGCAGGCGGGCAAGCGCCTGCAGGTGGGCCGCCTGGCCGGGCTGTGCCGGGGGGTGACCAGCGGTCCGGCGGATTTCGTGCTGATCGAGGGCGCCGGCGGCTGGCGGGTGCCGGTGAACGAGCGCGAGACCCTGGCGGACCTGGCCCGGGAGCTCGGTTTCGGCGTGATCCTGGTGGTGGGCATGCGCCTGGGCTGCATCAACCACGCCCTGCTCACCGCCGAGGCCATCCGCCGCGACGGCCTGCCCCTGCTGGGCTGGGTGGCCAACCAGGTGGGTGAACCCATGGCCTGCCACGCGGAAAACGTGGACACATTGCGGCGCTGGCTGCCGGCGCCGCTGTTGGGGGAGGTGCCCCGATTGACGCCTTTTGACCCGAAAAAGGCCTCCGACCTGCTTGATTTATCATTGATTTACGGTATGTAAGCGCTTACATCAAGCATTTCCGATCGCGCGCTTTATAACCGCGCTGCCCACGCGGCCACCCCGTTTCGCCTGAAAAAGATATTTGACTTCGGGTGTTTTTTCCGCAGAATGTGAACGCCGAACACATAGGCCCCTGCCCACGTCACGGCGCGCCACAAGTCACGCCCCGGTCACGCCAGAGCGGCCCAGCATTCAACCAGAGGTACCTACCATGCCCGAGTACAAAGCCCCCCTGCGGGACATGCAATTCGTGATGCACGAGCTGCTCGAATCCGAGAAGCTCTACCAGACCCTGCCCGGCTATGAAGACGCCACCGCCGACCTGATGAACGCCATCGTGGACGAGGGCGCCAAATTCGCCGAGAACGTGCTCTCGCCCCTGAACCAGAGCGGTGACGAAGAGGGCTGCACCTGGTCCCCCGAGGGCGTGAAGACCCCCGAGGGTTTCGCCGCCGCCTACCAGCAGTACGTGGAGGGCGGCTGGCCCGCGCTACCCGCCGACCCCACCTACGGCGGCCAGGGCATGCCCAGCTTCCTGGGCAGCATCATGAGCGAGATGATCGGCACCGCCAACTGGTCCTGGGGCATGTACCCGGGCCTGTCCCACGGCGCCGTCAACACCCTGGAGGCCCACGGCGACGAGGAGCAGAAACGCAAGTACCTCACCAAGCTGATTGAAGGCAGCTGGACCGGCACCATGTGCCTCACCGAGTCTCACTGCGGCTCCGACCTGGGCCTGCTGCGCACCAAGGCCGAGCCCCAGGCCGACGGCAGCTACGCCATCACCGGCAACAAGATCTTCATCAGCGCCGGCGAGCACGACATGGCGGAAAACATCGTGCACATCGTGCTGGCCCGCCTGCCCGACGCCCCCGAGGGCACCAAGGGCATCTCCCTGTTCATCGTGCCCAAGTTCAATGTGAACGACGACGGCAGCCTCGGCGAGCGCAACGCGGTGGACTGCGCTTCCATCGAGCACAAGATGGGCATCAAGGCCTCCGCCACCTGCGTGATGACCTTCGACGGCGCCAAAGGCTACCTGATCGGCCCGCCCAACAAGGGCCTGGCCTGCATGTTCACCTTTATGAACACCGCCCGTATCGGCACCGCCATCCAGGGCCTGGCCCACGGCGAGCTGTCCTACCAGGGCGCCCTGGCCTACGCCCGCGACCGCCTGGCCATGCGCAGCCTGAGCGGCCCCAAGAACCCCGACGGCCCCGCCGACCCGATCATCGTGCACGCCGACGTGCGCCGCATGCTGCTGACCCAGAAGGCCCTGGCCGAGGGCAGCCGCGCCTTTATCTACTTCCTGGCGCAGCAGGGCGATATCGTGCACGCCGGCGACGAGGAGCGCGCCAAAGCCGCCGACGACCTGCTGGCCTTCCTGACCCCGATCGCCAAGGCGTTTATCACCGAGACCGGCTTCGAGTCCGCCAACCTGGGCCTGCAGGTCTTCGGTGGCCACGGCTTCATCCGCGAGTGGGGCATGGAGCAGATCGTGCGCGACGCGCGCATCTCCACCCTCTACGAGGGCACCACCGGCATCCAGGCACTGGACCTGCTCGGCCGCAAGGTGCTGGGCTCCGGCGGCCAGTTGCTGATGAGCTTCACCGGCCTGATGGATGAATTCTGCGCCGCCCACACCGATGCCGCCGACGCGCCCTATATCGACGCGCTCAAGCAGTACAAGGACGAGTGGCTGGAGATGTCGATGAAGATCGGCGAGGCCGCGATGCAGAACCCCGACGAGGCCGGCGCCGCCGCGGTGGACTACCTGATGTACAGCGGCTACGTGACCCTGGCCTACTTCTGGGCGCGCATGGCCGTGCTGGCGCGGCAGAAGATCGCCGCCGCCGAGGGCGACACCTCGTTCTACGAGGCCAAGCTGATGACCGCGCGCTTCTACTTCGACCGCCTGCTGCCGCGCACCCAGGCCCACAAGCAGGTGCTGCTGTCCGGCGCCGACAACCTGATGCAGATGCCGGAGGAACTGTTCGCCATCTGACCGGGGCCGTCACCGCAGGTGACTTGCGAGCGCCGAAGGGGGACAATACCGGGGAGGTATTGTCCCTTTTTTTATCGCTATGGCAGAGAAACCCGTGAAAGCCGAAACCGCCAACGTCGATGTCGACGACGAAAACCGCCTCTACCCCGAGGACCAGGCCAAGGTAGATGCCTACCTCAAGCGCGGCGTGAACTCGGTGGAGCGCAAGCCCTTCAGGCCCCTGCGGCTGTTGATCATGCTGGTGGTGGTGGTCATGGGCCTGAGCCTGTTTAGCCAGGTGCTGGCCCGCTGGGCGGGAGTGTACTGAGTCGGGGTTCCGCCCGGGATTCCCGGGCGGACGCTGGCCATCAGGCCCGCCGCGCTAGGCGGCGGGTTTGGCGAAGCAGTACAGCCCACCGGTCAGCCACTCGCCGCGCTCCTTGCGCAGCTGGGTGGTTTCGAAGTGCAGCAGCTCCAGGCCCGCCGCGGTGGCCGCGGCGGCCACATAGTCGCGGCTGTGGGCGTAGCGCCCCGAGGGCAGCAGGTCGAAGTCGCCCTGCTCCAGGTGCTCCGTGGTGAGCAGCACGCGGCCGTTGGCCGCCATCCGCGGGGCGAGGTTGCGGAACAGGGGATGCAGGTCGCCGAGATACACCAGGGTGTCGCAACTCACGGCGAGGTCCCAGGACTCGTCGCGTTCCTTCAGCACCTTGAGAATGTCACCGGTCACCAACTCGGCGTATACGTCCTTTTTCTTAGCCTCGCGCAGCATGCGCGGCGAGAGGTCCACGCCGACAATGGACTCCGCCAGGTCGCCAAAGGCCTGGCCGGCCAGGCCGGTGCCACAACCGAGGTCGATTGCCCGCCCACCTGGTGCGGCGCCCATGTCGAGTTGCTCGCAGAGACGGCGTAATTGTGCGGGGGCCCCGTAGCCGAGACCCTCGGTGAGGTGCTGTTCAAAGCCGGCGGCGTAGTTGTCGAACATGCCGCGCACGTATTCCTCCGGCGCGCGGTCGCTGCGTTTGTGCCGCAGGGCATTGAAATGGTGGCGCGCCGTGGCGCAGCCGGGATCGAGCTCCAGTGCCCGTTTATAGTTTTCCGCCGCGGCGGTGACCTGGCCGATGGCATTCTCGGCGTTGGCCAGGCCGAGCAGGGCGTCGATGTCCCTGGGGTTGTCGTCCGCCAGGCGCTTGAAGCAGGCCGCGGCGCGGGTGTGGCGGCCCATGCTCAGGTAGGCGTTGCCCAGGCTGTGGCGGCAGCGGTGGAAGTCGTCGCGAATACCGAGGGCGTCCTGGTAGCACTCCAGCGCCTGGTCTGGCTGGCCCAGGTCGACATGGGTATTGCCCAGATTGTAGTGGGCCTCGGCGAAAAAGGGCCGCAGTTGCACGGCGTTGCGGTAGCTTTTGAGGGCGTTGTCGAACTGCCCCAGCTTGCGCTGGTTGTTGCCCAGGTTGTACCAGGCCTCGGGGTCCCGGGGGGTCATTTGCAGCAGGTGCTGGTAGCAGGCCTCGGCCTCGCGTGTGTGCCCCAGGTCGTTGTACACCGCCGCGAGATTGTTGAGCGCATCGCTAAAGTCCGGCTGCAACGCCAGGGCCCGGCGGTAGTGTTCCACCGCCTGCTCCGGCTTGCCCTGGCGCGTGCGCAGCACGCCCAGCAGGTTGAGCAGGGCCGGCTGGTCCGGGTGCCGCTTGGCGAGCTTGGTGGCCTCGGCGCAGGCGGCGTCCAGCTTGCCGCCGGAGGCCAGGCGCAGGACCCGTTCGAAATCCTGCCGGGTGAGCGCCGCGCCGTCGCGGGCCTGCAGGGCGCTGAGCGCCTTGCGAGCCTTTTTGTTCTGCGGGTAGCGGGCGATGATCTGCTCGTAGAGCCGTTTGGCGGTATCGACCTGCCCGCCCTTCGCCAATGCTTCCGCCCGCGCGAGGTCGCGATCGGCGGCGGGGTTGTGTTGTCTTGCCATGGGTACAGTTGCGCTGGGTAATTGGAACGCTACTGTACTTGCGAGCGCTCCACTAGTACAGCCCGAGGGGTGGGATGTGGCGGTCACCGCGCAGCGGTGACCGCCAGGGTCACGTGGTCGCTCAGAAATTGAAGCCCACGCCGAATACGTAGGCCCAGGCGCCGTCGTCGAAGGCGTCCTCGGCCTCGTCGCCGCTGTCGAAGAAGAACTGGTACTCCGCGCGGCCGAGGATGTAGGTGGAGTCGAGCACATAGTACTTCAGCCCGAATTCCAGGCCGGCAAAACCGCCGTCGTTCACCCCGTCGCCGTACACCGCGCCGAGGCTGCCGCCCACGAAGGGCCGCGCATTGCCGCCGCCGAAGTGGTAGTCCAGGTAGCCGCGAGTGCTGCCGTTCCAGAAGTCGTCGGACAGATCCTCCCCCGAGACGTCGGCGAAGGCCACGCTTTGCCGGATCCCCCACACCATATGGGATGAGGTGTACCAGCCCAGGTCGCCGGAGATGCCGAAGCTGCTGTTGTCGAAGTCTTTGTCGCTGGTGCCGGTGCCGGCGAGGGCAAATTCCCGGTCGCCGCTGTCTGGCTGTGCCAAACTCACGGGTGCCAGCAGGGCGGCACTCAGGCCCAGGGCGATGGTTCCTTGTTTGAGCTTCACCATGTTGTAACTCCTTACAACTGTCGGTTACATCGGCGTTGCGTACGGGAGTGCCGGGCCGGCACCCGCTTGGGTCGTGCTGGGGGAGGGAAGAGGGGGCGTTACCGATGTAACCGGAAAATTAGAC
Organism: Parahaliea mediterranea; assembly: GCF_017255185.1. GTDB lineage: Bacteria > Pseudomonadota > Gammaproteobacteria > Pseudomonadales > Halieaceae > JAFKCZ01. The sequence continues at coordinate 130,805 of NZ_JAFKCZ010000010.1, read as the reverse complement.
GCATTTCCTCCTCCCCCTCAAGAACTGAGGTTAGCAGGCCCCCGGCGCTTCGCCAGCGCCATAATTCACACTGTCCGGACGGAATATCGACGCCGCTGGGACGTGCCAAAAGACCATAACAAAGCCCCGGCGCGGGGCGGGCTAGACGGGTATTTGTAAAACCGGGGCGGTCTGGTATAGTAGCGCCCCCTCGAAATCCTCGGTGTGTAGCGCAGCCTGGTAGCGCACTTCCTTCGGGAGGAAGGGGTCGGAGGTTCGAATCCTCTCACACCGACCAATAAAATCAATGACTTACGCCGCTTTGCGGTTTTCGGCGACAACCGGCGAAAACGTGGAATTCCAGCCGGGATTCCATGACGTACAGTGATTGTCTGTGCCCACCTCCCGGGTGGGCAGCAGGTTCCTCTTGCCCACTGCCGGCGTCTCCACACTCTAGCTCAAGCCAATTTCCCGATCTGCCTCACACCCTGCACCCGCAAGGCCCCAAATCGATCCCGTCATGGGATATAGTTCAGTCCACTTTTGTGAACGTAGAAAAGGCCGGCTGAGCGAGCGCATTGGCCGGAAACGTCAATACCAATGAGGGGTCGATGAACAACACCGAGCAACAATTCCTGAAGGCACTCGACGACAAACTCTGGAAGGCCGCCGACAAACTGCGCTCCAACCTGGACGCCGCCAACTACAAGCACGTGGTGCTAGGCCTGATTTTTCTCAAGTACGTCTCCGACGCCTTCGAGGAGCGCCAGGAAGCCCTCCTCGCCATGTTCCAGAGCGATAGCGACGACAATATCTACTACCTGCCCCGCGACGACTACGACAGCGACGAGGCTTACCAGCAGGCCCTGCAGGATGAGCTGGAAATCCTCGACTACTACCGCGAGGCCAATGTGTTCTGGGTGCCCAGGCCGGCCCGTTGGAACACCCTGAAGGAAAAGGCCGTCCTGCCGACGGGCACCGTGCTGTGGCAAGACGGTGCGGGCAATGAGGTCAAGCTGCGCTCGGTCTCCTGGCTGATCGACAACGCCCTGGAGGAAATCGAGAGAAGCAACGCCAAGCTCAAGGGCATCCTCAACCGCATCAGCCAGTACCAGCTCGACAACGACAAGCTGATCGGCCTGATCAACACCTTCTCCGATACGTCTTTTACCAGGCCTGTGTTTGATGGTGAGCCGCTGAACCTGCACAGCAAGGACATCCTCGGCCACGTGTACGAGTACTTCCTGGGTCAGTTCGCCCTGGCGGAAGGCAAACAGGGCGGCCAGTACTACACCCCCAAGAGCATCGTTACCCTGATCGTGGAGATGCTCGAACCCTATTCGGGCCGCGTGTACGACCCGGCCATGGGCTCCGGGGGCTTCTTCGTCTCCTCCGACAAGTTCATCGAGGAGCACGCGCGGGAGCAGCACTACGACGCCGCCGAACAAAAAAAGCACATCTCGGTCTACGGCCAGGAGTCTAACCCCACCACCTGGAAGCTGGCCGCCATGAACATGGCGATCCGCGGCATCGACTTTAATTTTGGCAAGAAGAACGCCGACACCTTCCTCAACGACCAACACCCGGACCTGCGCGCCGACTTCGTGATGGCCAACCCGCCCTTCAACATGAAGGACTGGTGGAGCGAATCCCTGGCCGACGATGCCCGCTGGCGCTACGGCACTCCGCCCAAGGGCAACGCCAACTTCGCCTGGATGCAGCACATGATCCACCACTTGGCGCCCACCGGCAGTATGGCCCTGCTGCTGGCCAACGGCTCCATGAGTTCCAACACTAACAATGAAGGCGAGATTCGCAGGCGCCTGGTGGAGGAGGACCTGGTGGAGTGCATGGTGGCCCTGCCCGGGCAGTTGTTTACCAATACTCAGATCCCGGCCTGTATCTGGTTCCTGACGAAAGACAAAGCCAACGGCGTGGTGCGCGACGCCAGGAAGCGCGATCGCCGCGGGGAGTTTCTGTTTATCGACGCCCGCAGCCTGGGCTATATGCGCGACCGGGTGCTGCGGGACTTCACCGACGAAGATATCGCTAGAATTGCAGATACGTTCCACACTTGGCAGGCATTATCTCGTCATTCCCACGAAAGCGGGAAATCAGCGTTTTATGAGGATATTTCCGGCTTCTGCAAGGCCGTTCATCTGGACGAAATCAAAAAACACGACTTTGTACTGACCCCGGGGCGCTATGTCGGTGCCGCTGAGCAGGAAGACGATGGCGAGCCCTTTGCCGAGAAAATGGCGCGGCTGACTGGACAATTGCGGGAGCAGTTTGCAGAGAGTAAGCGCCTAGAGGCAGAGATTAAGCGCAACCTTGGGGGGCTGGGATATGAGTGCTGACTGGCCCGTTGTTCGTCTTGGCGAATATTGCTTGAAGGTTGGTAGCGGAGCTACTCCAAAAGGTGGTAAGAGTGTTTATCTAGACTCCGGATGTATAGCGCTAATACGCAGCCAAAATATCTACAACGACGGATTTAAATCGAATGGGCTAGCTTATATCACAGCACAAGCGGCTGAAAAACTGAGTAATGTGGAAGTCCAATCAAATGATGTTCTCCTGAATATCACTGGCGACTCAGTAGCACGAGTTTGTTTGGCGCCTAACGAGCACTTACCGGCCAGAGTCAACCAACACGTTGCTATCATTCGTCCCGATCCTAAAGAGTTTGACGCAAGGTTCCTGCGCTACTTTCTCGCGTCCCCATATCAACAGGAGTTGCTACTGACCATCGCGAGTGCTGGTGCAACTCGGAACGCTCTCACAAAATCTCATATTGAGTCTCTGAAGGTTTGTAAGCCTGACCTACAAACTCAAAGACGCATCGCGGATCAGCTTCATGCACTAGAAAATAAGACTCAGCTAAATGGATCGATTAACCAAACCCTCGAAAAAATAGCCCAGGCTATCTTCAAAAGCTGGTTTGTCGATTTCGAGCCGGTCAAGGCCAAGATCGCGGCGCAGGAACGCTGGCTGGCCCTGCAACCCACGGCGGAATCTGCGTCCCCCGTCTGTGATGCCGGCGAAGCGGAACCGCTACCCGATCTGGATACCGCCATGAATCTGGCCGCCATGCAGGCCATTTCCGGCAAGGACGAAGCACAGCTTACCCGCTTTCAGATCGAACAGCCCGAGCAGTATGCGGAGCTTTTCGCAACCGCGGAGTTATTCCCCGCGGCGTTGCAGGATAGTGAGTTGGGAGAAATTCCAGAGGGATGGGTTGTTAGCCAAATCGGGGATGAAGTAGCGGTTGTCGGCGGTGGAACGCCATCCACGAAAAATGCAGCCTTCTGGGATGGTGGGAATATTCACTGGACGTCGCCCAAAGACTTGTCGGGCCTTGCAGATAAGGTTCTGATAGAAACTGAGCGCAAAATCACGGAAGCTGGATTGGCAAAAATCAGCTCTGGTCTATTGCCCATCGATACTGTCCTCATGTCATCTCGAGCACCCGTTGGATACCTCGCTTTGGCAAGGATTCCAGTTGCGGTTAATCAGGGATATATAGCAATGATATGCGGGAACACATTATCCCCTGAATTTGTCCTGCAGTGGTGCAATGCTTACATGGAAGAAATAAAGAGCCGTGCCAGTGGTACAACCTTTGCCGAAATCAGCAAAAAGAACTTCAGAATCATTCCTGTGGCGGTGCCTCCAGAAGAAATTGTCTTAAGCTATTCCAAAACAGCCTCTCAGTTGTATAAAAGTATTGAGAGTAATCTGCGGGAATCAGGTGCTCTCGAAGAAACTCGCGATATTTTGCTCCCCCGACTGCTTTCTGGTGAACTTTCCGTACCTGATTCTGAAACCCAAGTATCTGAGCCTGAAGCAGCCGCCCATGTTTAAAATCGACCCCACCACCAACCGCATCAACCCCCTGGAAGCCAAACGCTTCACCGACCTCGGCTTCAGCGAGCGCAAACACCTGCAGGAATGGTTGGAAAACTACCCCCAGGCCCTGGCCCAGGGCGACGGTGAGGAACTGCTGATCATCCAGAAGGAATTCGACGGCTTCGATGACACCCGCGAGCGGCTGGACCTGCTGGCCATCGACAAGGACGGCAACCTGGTCATCATCGAGAATAAGCTCGATGACACGGGCCGGGACGTGGTCTGGCAGGCGCTCAAGTACGCGGGTTACTGCGCGAATCTCAGCAAGTCCCAGGTGGTCGATATCTACCAGCGCTACCTCAATCAGAAGGCTCAGGAAAGCGGCGAGCCCGCCGCCAGCGCCGCCGACAACCTGGTGGAATTTCTGGAAGTGGACGGCCTGGAGGCGGCCCAGATCAATCGTATCAAGACCCAGCGCCTGATCTTCGTTGCTGCCCGCTACCGCAAGGAGGTGACCAACACCGTGCTCTGGCTCAGCCAGTTCGGCATCGCTTGCCAGTGCTTCAAGGTGACGCCTTACCAGGCAGGTGCGGAGCTGTTCCTGAATGTGGAGCAGATCATCCCCACCCCGGAATCCACCGAGTTCATGATCGGCATGGTGGCCAAGGAGAGCGAAGAGAAGAGCGCCGATACCGAGGAAAAGCACCGCCATACCCTGCGCCTGGCATTCTGGGAACAGGCGCTGGAGGCCTTCAGCCAGAGTGCCTGTAGCCTCTACAACAACATCAGCCCGGCCAAGGATCACTGGCTGAGTGCGGGCTCGGGGCTTCGGTCTATGCCCTACAACCTGATTTTCGGGAAAACAGAGGTGCGTGTGGAGTTTTCAATGCAGCGCTCTGAGGCAGAAGTGAACGCCTTTGTTTTTGAGCAGCTGCTGGCTGAGAAGGAGGTGATACAGGAAACGTTTGGGGCTGAACTGGTATGGCTTCCCCTTCCCAATAAAAAAGCGTGCCGCATCCAGTATTCCAAGCCTGTAGACGGATACGACAAGGCGAATTGGCCTGAGATTATCCAGTGGATGATCGTGCACATGACGAAGCTGGAACTGGCGCTGCGCGACCACCTGAAATCCATCAACCAGGGGCTCAAGCAGGCGTCACTCCCTGCCATCGAGGCCGCCAATGGTTGAACAGCAAGTCCACCTCTTCACCTCTCCCGATGGCGAGGCCCAGCTGGAGGTGGCGCTGGATGAGGATACGGCTTGGCTCAGCCTGGACCAGATGGCAGCCCTGTTTGGCCGTGATAAGTCCGTGGTTTCCCGCCATATCCGCAATGTGTTCAAAGAGGGGGAGCTTGTGCGAGATTCAGTTGTTGCAAAAAATGCAACAACTGCCGCCGACGGCAAAACCTACCAAGTCGACTACTTCAACCTGGACGTTATCATCTCCGTCGGCTACCGGGTCAAGTCCCAGCGCGGTGTCCAGTTTCGCCAGTGGGCCACACGAATTCTGAAAGATCACCTGGTTCAGGGCTATACCCTCAACCAGCGGCGTCTGGCCGAGCGCGGGGTCGAATTCGAGCAAGCAGTTAACCTGCTCAGCCGAACCCTTGCAAACCAGGGTCTGGTGTCCGCCGAGGGCGAGGCGGTGGCCGCGGTGATCAGTGAGTATGCCCGCTCCTGGAGCCTGTTGCAGGGCTACGACCAACAGAAGCTGGACGAAGTGGGAGCCAGGCAGGCAGACATGCTCGGCCTGGCGCTGGACGAGGCCCTGGAGGCCATCAGCGAGCTCAAGCAGGCCCTGATCGCCAAGGGTGAGGCCACGGCGCTGTTCGGCCAGTTGCGCGGCGAGGGGCTGGCGTCGGCCCTCGCCACCATCGAGCAGGGTTTCGGCGACGAGCTGTTCTACCCCAACGTCGCCAGCCGGGCCGCACACCTGCTGTACTTCGTGATCAAGAATCACCCGCTGGCAGATGGGAACAAGCGCTGCGGCTCCTTCCTGTTCCTGTGGTACCTGCGGCGCAACCAGGCCCTGCTGGCCAGGCCGGTGGAGCAGCTGATTAACGACAATACCCTGGTGGCGCTGGCCTTGCTGGTGGCGGAGAGCCTGCCAGAGCAGAAGGATCTGATGATCCGGCTGATTGAGCACTTCATCCTGCTCGAGGAGCCGGTGGCGGAAAAGGACTGAGGCATGACGGAAGACGAATTGGAGCAGCGCTGCCTGGCATGGTTTGCAGAGGGGGGCTGGGAAGTGGCCCACGGGCCAGACCTGGCGCCGGATGGGCCGGCACCGGAGCGTTCGGACTACCGTCAGGTGCTGCTGATCGCCGACCTGGAGGCCGCTGTCCGTCGCCTCAATCCGCACCTGCCAGAGGCTGCGATAGAGCAGGTGATCGCCCACGTGAGCAAGCCGGGAAGTCTGGATACGGTGGTCAGTAACCGTGCTTTCCACCACCTGCTGCTGGATGGCGTGCCGGTGGAGTACAAACGTGACGATAAGGTCGTCCACGATCATGCCCTGCTGGTCGACTTCAACCAGCTGGCGTCCAATCGCTTCCGCGCCATCAACCAGTTCACCCTCGAAGGCAGCAAGCAATTGCGCCGGCCCGATGTTGTCTGCTTTATCAACGGCTTGCCCCTGGCCGTCATCGAGTTGAAGAGCCCCACCGCCGAGAACGTCGATATCTGGGACGCTTTCAACCAGATCCAGACCTACAAGGACGAGGTGGCCGATCTGTTCGTCTACAACGAGGCCCTGGTGGTCAGTGACGGCTATAACGCCCGCGTCGGCTCCCTGACCGCCAACCAGGAGCGTTTCATGCCCTGGCGCACCCTCCGGCACGAGGATGACAAGCCACTGCTGGAGTGGCAGCTGGAAACCCTGGTGCGCGGCTTTTTCGACCGCGAGCTGCTGCTGGATTACATCCGTCACTTTGTGATCTTCGAAACGGATTCCGAGCAGTTGATCAAGAAGATCGCCGGCTACCACCAGTTCCACGCGGTGCGCGAGGCGGTGCGGGCGACAGTGATTGCCGCTGCGCCGCCAGCAGGTGTCGAAAACCAGCGTGCCACGTATGCCAACGAGATGGTGCCGGGCAGCAAGAAGGCCGGTGTGGTCTGGCACACCCAGGGCTCGGGCAAAAGTATTTCCATGTGCTGCTACGCGGGCAAATTGTTGCAGCAAGCGGAGATGAACAATCCCACGTTGATCGTGGTCACCGACCGCAACGACCTGGATGGCCAGCTGTTTACCACCTTCAGCGCCGCAAAAGACCTGTTAAAGCAGGAGCCTGTGCAGGCCAATGACCGGGACGCCCTGCGCCGCCTGCTGGCCGAACGGGCGTCTGGCGGCATCATCTTTACCACTGTGCAAAAATTCGCGCTGCTGGAGGGCGAGGGCGGGCACCCCGTCCTCAACAGCCGCCACAACTTGGTGGTGATTTCCGACGAAGCCCACCGCAGCCAATATGGCCTGAAAGCGACGCTCAAGCAGGACGGCACCTACAAATTCGGCTACGCCAAACACATGCGCGACGCGCTGCCCAACGCCGCTTTTATCGGTTTTACCGGCACGCCCATTGCCAATGAGGACAAGGATACCCGCGCCGTATTCGGCGACTACGTCTCTATCTATGACATCCAGGATGCCGTGGACGATGGCGCCACTGTACCCATTTACTACGAGTCCCGCCTGGCCAGGCTGGATATCAACCGGGAGGCCATCGAGGAGCTGTCCGACCAGGTGGAGGAAGTGGTCGAGGACGAGGAGGACGTCAACGCGCGGGAGAGAACCAAGGGGGAGTGGAGCCGGCTGGAAAAGCTGGTGGGTGCCAGCCCGCGCCTGAAACAGGTGGCGGAGGATCTGGTCGAGCACTTCGAATCGCGCACCGACGTGATGGAAGGCAAGGCCATGGTTGTGGCCATGAGCCGGGAGATCTGTGTCCACCTGTACAACGAAATCGTCGCCTTGCGGCCCGACTGGCACGACGCGGACCCGGAGAAGGGGGCCATTAAAATCGTGATGACGGGCTCGGCCTCCGATCGCCCCTTGCTGCAGCCGCACATCTACAACAAGAAAACCCGGAAGCGGCTGGAGAAGCGTTTCAAGGACGTGGCTGACCCCCTCAGGCTGGTGATCGTCCGCGATATGTGGCTAACCGGCTTCGACGCGCCCTGCTGCCACACCATGTATGTGGACAAGCCCATGAAGGGTCACAACCTGATGCAGGCTATCGCCCGCGTCAACCGGGTATTCAAGAACAAGCCGGGCGGCCTGGTGGTGGACTACATCGGTATCGCCAATGAACTGAAACAGGCCCTGAAAACCTACAGCGACGCCAAGGGCAGGGGGGAACCCACCCACAATGCCGAGGAGGCCTACGCCGTCCTGCTGGAGAAGCTGGATATCATCCACGGCCTGTTCGCCAAGGGAACGCTGGGGGCGGGTTTTGACTACTCGGGCTTCGAAGATAGCCCCAACGCCCTGTTGATCCCTTGCGCTAACTACATCCTCGGACTCCAGGACGGCAAGAAACGCTTCCTGGACACTGTGCTGGCCATGAACAAGGCCTACTCCCTGTGTAGCACGCTCGATCAGGCTCGGGCCTACCATAAGGAGCTTGCATTCCTGTCGGCGGTTAAGGCAGCCATCACCAAGCACACCAGCGTCGACAGGAAATTGACCCAGGAGGAGAAGAACTCCGCCCTGAAGCAGATACTGGACAATGCCCTGGTGGGCGAGGGGGTCACCGACGTCTTTGCCCTGTGCGGTCTCGACAAGCCCAACATCGGGCTGTTGTCCGACGAGTTCCTGGAAGACGTGCGTCAGATGCCCTACAAGAACTTCGCGGTGGAGCTGCTGGAGAAGCTGCTCAAGGACGATATCCGGTCAAGGACCCGCAACAACGTGGTGCAGGAGAAAAAGTACGCAGATCGCTTGCAGGAGACCCTGCGCAAGTACAACAACCGGGGCATCGAGACGGCCCAGGTCATCGAAGAGCTGATCGCGATGGCCAAGCAGTTCCAGGCCGAACTGGAGCGGGATGTTGCCTTGGGGCTCAGCCCGGATGAGATCGCGTTCTACGATGCCCTGGCCAACAACGAGAGCGCGGTCCGTGAGCTGGGTGACGAGACCCTGAAGAAGATCGCGGTGGAGATCACCGAAAAGCTTCGGAAGTCGACTACGGTGGACTGGCAGGTGCGGGAGAGCGTGCGGGCCAAGCTGCGGATTCTGGTGCGCAGGACGCTACGACGTTACAAGTACCCGCCTGATCAGGAACTAGCGGCTGTCGAGCTGGTGTTGCAGCAGGCGGAGGTGTTGTCCAGACAGTGGAGCATGTGAGCCTACGTTTATACACCCGTGTTGCCCTCTGATTTTTTGCCGCTGATTCTATTGTTTTGACGCAAAATAGCATAATATCCCTAAAAATCGCGCATATCACACGCTGGCAGCAATAAATAGGAAGTTTTTATGTTCGGCGCCAATTTTTATCCATCTACGTCCGTTTGCTGGATACAGAGCACCGATAGGGCCCCATGAGAGAGAAGGCAGGTTACAGCTGGCTCATTGAGCAATACCAGCTACCCGTGATCGGTCTGTGGCAGCACTGTTATATCGACAGTGCGACCAAGGGACGCCAGAGCCAGGACCTGGGCGAGCACCAGGTGCAACTGTTTGCCCCCAACTACCAGCCGCCCGCGGAAGCGTCTGCCCACCTACAGTTTGCCCTGCGGTACGAGGGCTTGAACCTGCAAGCGCTCAGCCTGTTGTTTGATCAGCTTCCACCCGGTGTGCTCTGTGATTGGATTCTCCAGAACCCCACTTCCGCCTACGCCCGGCGCGGTTGCTTCCTGTATGAATGGATAACAGGGCTGCTCCTCCCTGTCGATGATCCCGTCCCGCCAAAGGCAAAGTACGTCGACATTGTGGATCCAGAGCAGGAGTTTACGTCAGGTAGGGGGGCAAAGGTTCCTCGCTTCAGGGTGAATAACAACCTCCCCGGCACGCCCGCATTTTGCCCCATGGTTCGCAAGACCGATAAGTTGAAAACCATGGTGAACAAAGACCTGCGTCATCGAACCCGGAAAGCACTGGCGCGTTACGATCAGGACCTGCTGCGCCGTGCGGCTGCTTTCCTCTATCTGAAAGAGACGCAATCCTCCTTTGAGGTAGAGAGGGAAATGCCCTCCCCCGACCGGGCCCAGCGCTTCGCCGACTTGCTGCGCCAGGCCGACACCGGGGAGTCCCTGACCGAGCAGCGCCTGCTGGAATTGCAAAATGCCATCATCGATCCTCGCTTCCATGAGTTTGGTTGGCGCCATCAGCAGAACTGGATCGGTGAAGACCTGGGCTATCGCCAGCGAGTCGAGTTTGTGCCCGCAAGGCCTGAGGACCTGCAGGGCCTAATGCAGGGACTGTTGGATACCGCGGCCAAAGCCCGCGCAGCTGGCTTGGAAGACGACACAGGAGCGCTCCCTTTCGATCCGGTTGTGTATGCCGCGGTCATTGCCTTTGGTTTCGTATTTATTCATCCTTTTATGGATGGTAACGGCCGAATCCACCGATACCTGATCCACGAGGTACTGGCCAATGCGGGCTTCACCCCCAGGGGTATTGTCTTGCCGGTCTCGGCAGTAATACTGGCAAATCTGGATGAGTATGTGGCGGTGCTGCAGGCCTTCTCCGGACCACTGCGGGCCCGCACCCAATACACCCCGGCAACCCCGGAGCTGCCGGCCACTGGTAATGATGCCGTGTATTTCCGCTTCTTTGATGCCACTCCCCAGGCAGAATTCCTCTACCGGGCCCTGGAGCGCACCTTAGAGGAAGACTTACAGCAGGAAATTGACTTCCTGCTGGGCTTCGACAAGGCCAGGAAGGAGTTGAATAACCTGCTCGACTGGCCGCGTCACGATCTCGACCTGTTCATCCGGGTAGTCCATCAAAACGGCGGCGAGCTGTCCGCGAACAAGCGCAAAAGCCACTTCAACTGGATGCGGGAGGAGGAGATATCTGAAGCCCAAATCATCGTGGCCCAGGCCTTTGCCAATCTTCCAGGCCGCAAAACTGCAGATCCCGGGGATTCGAAAAGATGATTGCTGCGCTGCTCACAGCCTTTGTGGGAGAGCTCAATTTGACACTGTGCCGTGCTGCCGGATTAATTTAACGCTGTAGGTTCAGCATGTGCTCAAAGGTCGCGCCTGGCTGTAGGCGCCAAGGCGGTAGTAGTTCAGGTATTGAAGGTAGTGTCTGGCGCTGTCGGGATCGGCAACAGCCAAGCCCGCACTATCGGCGGTCCAGCTGTTCGTTGTAGGAGAAAGTGGGCGTCAAAGCGCATGCCTATGTTGCCAAAGAACTGGCGATCTCGAAAAAAGTAACCCCCCATGGTGCGCATCGTTGAGAGGCGTGGAGGGTGTTGTTTGGGGCAATTGTAGCGCTTGGCACTGCACTGTCCAGTGCAGTGAAAACGTTTAATTCTGTCTTCTTGGTGTCCACCAATCCATGTGGAACTAGTGTCATTGTGATTGCCGAAAGCTACAGAATATAGGTGGAGCTGCTACTCCATGTCTTGCTTCGGTGCGAGCACCAATAAATTGTTTTCGCCCGCCAACTCATTTAGCTGTGAAAGCTCGCCCTCCAATTCTGACGGTATAATCTCGTTATCTGCGTAGAATTTGTACTGAGTTTCGTAGCCTTCCAAAACATTTTTACGCTTCACCAGACTGTCCATCATCTCGACGAAGTGCTGCTGTTCAAACTTCTCTTGATTTGACCGGAAAGGCCAGGAAAATCTGTTTGTGGAGAGAGATTGCTTTCTCAGTTCATCCATGTGCTCCAGGCCGATGCTTGAATCTGTTGCAAAATCCATCCACTCGATGAGTTTTGCTGTAGGTATGTTCTCAGCGTATTCATTGCCGAGGAATCTCACTGCATCACCCCGCAAAATTTTTGAATTGGCAATCTCGCGACTGTTGCTAAGCCATTGCTCCTTGCCCTGGGTGAGCTCTGTGAGCGCGTTATCGAACATCCCCAGTTCGGCGCTGCACCTCGCCTTGAGTAAGAAAGCGGCGCAGTAAAAGTGTTGATGTGAAATTGAGTTCAGCAGGGAAGCGTCCTGGGTGTTTTCCCACTCGTGTAGATACTGCATGGCAATTTGGCCGACTTTCGTGCGGTGGTTATGCAGTATCTGATTCCGGTTTACAGGGTCTGAGGGTAGCGCCGCCAAGTCCTGCGCGGCATCCATTAGTGCCGCATGGCGCTCTGAGTCGAGGAATCGTTTAATCCACTCGACATCCCTACCCACCTGCTGGAGGCGCCGGTCCACTTTCTTGAGGCTACTGTGCAGTACTGCGAAGCTGGCCGTACTCACGGCAAGCGTTAAGCCCGACATAGCCATTGTCGCCGTGCTTACAGCGAGGATCTGTTCGCTTAGCTGTTTCAGGTTGTGAAGCTGGTAGGTATTGAAAATATCAAACGGCGCGCTCAACAGCCCGAGGGGGTCCAGCGGGATCGGGGATCCGGGTGCATTGACGAGGTGTCGCACTATTTGGCCGGCGGAATTGCGAATTACACCACCGTGGAGCGAGTATTCCTGTGTTGCGAGCCCGGCGAGTACTGAGCTTGGTATAGAGCGCTCTACAGTCAGTAACCCGCCTAGTATGTCCATCCCGGCTCTCCAGCCACCAACTATTTTTTATTGTCAGTTACTTTACAGCGCTACTTCACTTACGCCAAATTCCACTTCAAATCCAAATTCTGATCCAGCCACAACGACTCCAGCGCATACAAAATCCGCGTCAACTCCGACGGCGGATTCAGCCGCCCGTCGTCGCCGAAAATTTCGGGGAAGTGGAAAGCGAAGCGGGTGTTGTCGTCGTAGCGGCGCACCAGCACCGCGGGCAGGCTGACGCTGGTGTGCTCGAAGCCCAGGTGGATGGTGGCCTGCATGCCGGGTTCGCCGTCCAACTCTTCGGAGAAGACGCGGATGCCGGTGATGCTGAGGTCGGCGGGGGTGACGGGGATGCGCTCGCCCTCGGCTTCCACCACCACGCGGATCTGGGCGAAGTCGCCGGTTTTGAGCTGGCCCAGGTCGAGGCGGAAGCCGGTGCGGCGGTTGGACAGGGATTCCTTGTGGGCGCGGATGAACTCCATGATCACCGAGAAGTCCTCCACCGGCACTTCCGCCCGGGCGGGGCTGTCGCCGCCGATTTCGAACAGCAGTTTGTCTTCGGCGGCGTGGATGGCCAGGTTGCCTGATTGGATACGTTTCATAGTTTGCCGGGTGTCGGTGCTGCAGTTGAGCCCGACTTATAGAGCAATGGCGGAGCTATTGGAACAGGTTGGAGCGGGCGCTGCCCCAAATTGGGAAGCCAGTCACGCCAAAACTGCGACGCGGTTCACGGCTTCCGGTTCGGGGGATGTTTGGACGGCGTTTTTTTGGGGGGATGCGTCAGGGTTAACAGGCGCGATCAGTGCGGTCCCCGGGCGGGGGAGATCGGTGTCTTGGCGGGCTCGCCGGCGATCTCCCGCACCAGCTTCGGCACCAGGTAGCCGGGCAGTTCGGCGGTGATGGCGGCGTGCAGTTCGCGGGCTCGTTGCTCGGGCAGGTCGAAGTGGGCGGCGCCGCGCACCTTGTCCAGCAGGTGCAGGTAGTAGGGCAGGGCGCCGTGGGCGAACAGGGCCTCGCTGAGGGCCACCAGGGCCGCTACAGAGTCGTTGACGCCGGCCAGCAGCACCGACTGGTTGAGCAGGGTGATGCCGCGCTCGCGGATGTGGGCGAAGGCCCGGGCGACATCGGTGTCGAGCTCGTTGGCGTGGTTGCAGTGCACCACCATCACCGTTTGCAACCCGGCCGGCGACAGGGCGCTTAACAGTTCCGGTGTCACCCGGTCCGGCAACACGATGGGCAGCCGGCTGTGCACCCGCAGGCGGCGCACGTGGGGGATGGCGGCGATATGGCCGCACAGTTCCGCCAGGTAGTCGTCGTCGGCCACCAGGGGGTCGCCGCCGCTGAGGATCACCTCGGTGATGGAGGGGTCATTGGCCACATAGTCCAGGGCCTGGCGCCACTCGCGCCGGCTGTTCTGGTTGTCGCCGTAGGGGAAGTGCCGGCGGAAGCAGTAGCGGCAGTTGATGGCGCAGCCGCCGGTCACCACCAGCAGCAGCCGGCCGCGGTATTTGTGGATGATGCCGGCGCGGGCGATGGCGCCGCCGGTCTCGCCGGTGGGGTCCGGGCCGTAGCCGGCGGGGGAGGTCAACTCGTCGCCGATGGCCAGCACCTGGCGCAGCAGCGGGTCGTTGGGGTCCCCCGGGCGCATGCGGCGCACGAAGGCCCGCGGCACCCGCAGGCTGAAGTCCCGGCAGGCCTGTTCGCTGAAGCCCAGCGCGGCCGCGTCCAGGCCCAGCTCGGCGAGCAGGCTGGGGCCGTCGGTAATGACGTTGCGCAGTTGTTCCCGCCAGTCCGCCTCGAGGGGGACCGGCCGCAGGATATTGGCTTGAGGCATGCTGTGGTGGGGTTCAGCCCAGGCGATCGCGAAGGCTATAGAATAACATGCCCGCCACCAGTCCCGGCCAGCGCAGCCAGGTGCCGCCGGGGAACTGGCGCGAGGGCACGCTGGCCATCACGTCGAAGCGCTCGGCGCTGCCGCTGATCGCCTCCGCCAGCAGTTTGCCCGCCAGGGTGGCGGTGGGCACGCCGTGGCCGGAAAAACCGTGGGCGTAGAAGGTGTTGGCCGACAGGCGGCCGAAGTCGGGCATGCGGTTCAGGGTGATGGCCAGGGTGCCGCCCCAGCCGTAGTCGATGCGGGTGTCGGCCAGCTCCGGGTAGATGCGCAGCATGTGCTTGCGCACAAAGCCCTTGATATCGGCGGGGAAGCGGCGGCTGTAGGACTCGCCGCCGCCGAACAGCAGGCGGTTGTCGGCCGACAGTTTCCAGTAGTTAATCACGAACAGCGAATCCGACATCGAGGTGTCGTCGCGGATCAGCTGCCGCGCCAGGGCCTCGGGCAGGGGCTCGGTGGCCAGCATGTAGTTGTTGATGGGCATGATGCGCCCGGCGGTGCGCGGCTCCAGCTTCTCCAGGTAGCCGTTGCAGGCCAGCACCAGGTAGCGGGCCCGCACCTCGCCGCTGTCGGTTTTCACCCGCACCTGCCCGCCCTCGTGGTAGGACAGCACGCGGCTGCCCTCGTACAGTTGCGCGCCCAGTTGGCCGGCGGCGGCCGCCAGGCCCAGGGCGTAGTTGAGCGGGTGCAGGTGGCGGCAGCCGGTGTCCAGGGTGGCGCCGTGAAAGCCCTGCCCGGAGGTCATCTCCGCGAGCTCCGCTGCTTCCACGTAACGCATCTGTTGATAGCCGTAGGTGGCTGACAGATGCGCCACATGCTCGACCAGGTCCCGCGCGTGGGCCGGTTTGGAGGCCACGTGCAGGTTGCCCTGCTTGAGTTCGCAGTCGATGCCGTAGTCGTCGATCAGGCCGCAGACCGTGTCCACCGCTTCCAGGCCCAGGTCCCACAGGGCTTTTGCCTGCTCCAGCCCGACCCAGCGCTCCAGGTCCTGCTGGTCGGCGCGCTGGCCGGTGCCGACGTGGCCGCCGTTGCGCCCGGAGGCGCCCCAGCCGATTTTGTTGGCCTCCAGCAGGGCGACGCTGTAGCCCTGCTTTCGCAGGTGGATGGCGCTGGACAGGCCGGTGTAACCGCCGCCGATGATGCACACATCCGCCTCGATCTCGCCCGCCAGCGGCGGGAAGTCCAGTTGGCGGTTGGCGCTGGCGGCGTACCAGGAATCGACATGGGCTTGGTTTTGCATGGCGCCACTATACCGGTTGTGCGGTGAGTGTCCGCATACCACGTTAGGGTTAGCCCCCTTGCCGGCCCGTTTCGGCTGCTGCGATACTCATGGCTTTCCCACTGTGGAGTCCCCATGGACACCGACGTCGATAGCCATACCGAGAAAGCGACCCAGCACATCAAGGACTGGCTGCGCGAGCACCGTATCTCCGAAGTGGAGTGCCTGGTGCCGGACATGACCGGCAACGCCCGCGGCAAGTTCATTCCGGCCCAGCAGTTCCTGGGCCTGGGCCATCCCAAACTGCCCGAAAGCATCATGATCCAGACCGTCACCGGCGAGTACAGCGACGACCACTGGGACTTCGTCGAGCCCACCGACGCCGACATGATCCTCAAGCCCGACCCCACGACCCTGCGGGTGGTGCCCTGGGCCCGGGAACCCACCGCCCAGATCATTCACGACTGCTACAAGCCCAGCGGCGAGCTGCACCCCCTGTCCTCGCGCACGGTGTTGCGCAACATCCTCGATCTCTACGCGCGGGACGGCCTCAAGCCCGTGGTGGCGCCGGAGATGGAGTTCTACCTGGTGGCCAAGAACACCGACCCCGACTACGAGCTGATGCCCCCCAAGGGGCGCTCCGGGCGCCGCGAGTCGGCGCGGCTGTCCTACAGCATCGACGCGGTGGCGGAGTTCGAGGATTTCGTCGAGGACATGTACGAGTACGCCGACGCCCAGGAGCTGCAGGTGGATACCCTGATCCACGAGAACGGCGCCGCGCAGATGGAGATCAACTTCCTGCACGGCGACGCCATGAGCCTCGCCGACCAGGTCTTCGTGTTCAAGCGCACGGTGCGCGAGACCGCGCACAAATACGGCATGTACGCCACCTTCATGGCCAAGCCGATGCAGCGCGAGCCGGGCAGCGCGATGCACATCCACCAGAGCGTGGTGCGCAGCGACAACGGCGAGAACATCTTTGCCGATGGCGCGGGCAATTTCACCGAGGCCTTCATGGGCTACATCGGCGGCCTGCAGCGCTACACGCCCGAGCTGATCAGCCTGTACGCCCCCAATGTGAATTCCTACCGCCGCCTGGCGCCGGATATCTCCGCGCCGATCAACCTCAACTGGGGCTTCGACAACCGCACCACCGCCTTCCGCGTGCCCCACGACAAGCCCGCCGCCACGCGGGTGGAAAACCGCTTCCCCGGCGCCGACGCCAACCCCTACCTGGCCATCGCCGCCAGCCTGGCCAGCGGTTACCTGGGCATGAAGCAGGGCCTCAAGCCCACCGAACCCCACCAGGGCACCGCCAACGAGGACGAGGTGGAAGTGGCGCGCACCCTGGAGGAGGGGCTGCGCCTGCTGCACGACACGCCGGAGCTGCAGGACATGTTCGGCGAGCTGTTCCTGCGCGCCTACGCCGCGGTGAAGCTCGACGAGTTCGAGGAGTTCAACCGGGTGATCAGTTCCTGGGAGCGGGAGCACCTGCTACTGCAGGTGTAGCGCCCGGGGCGCCGGCATACCACGCAGACAAACAGTCGATAAGAGTCATAAGTGGAAGCGAAGCAGATGGTGGAACGAGAGACGTTTTTTGGCAGCGACCGGCGCTACCGGCTGTTTACCGCCGTCAAATACTTCACCTACGCCCTGCTGTGCGTCAATGTCTACCTGTTCCTGCAGGAGGAACTCTCCGCCCTGCAGCACACCTTTACCCACGGGGTGGCGCCGGCGCAGCTGATCCAGGTGTTCGCCGCCACCATCGACACCGCCGCCTGGGTGGTGCTGCTGTTGCTGTTCGAGCTGGAGACCTCGGTGCTGGACGACAGCAGGATCCGCGGCGGGGTGCGCCTCAGCCTGCACGGTATTCGCGGGGTGTGCTACGTCGCCATCGTCTACGCCTTCACCGGCTATTACGCCGAGCTGGTGACCCTGTACCAAAACAGCGCACTGGCCACCGGCGACGCCTGCAGCCTGCTGGGCCAGCCCTGGTCGGTGTTGGTCGACCTCGACGAATACGTGCCGCTGGACGCGGGCAATTGCGCCGGCCTGGGCGCCGAGCTCTATCGCATCGACGGCTTCGACATCCTCGCCGACGCCGGCCAGCTGTTCGACGCCCAGCTCCTGGCCTGGACCGACCTGATCAATTCCGGCGCCTGGATTCTGGTGGTCGTCGTGCTGGAGATCGAAGTGCGCATGCAGCTGCGCGGCGGCCTCTCCGAGCGCGCAATGCAGGTGAACAAGTACGTCAAGTTCGCGCTCTACTTCACGCTGTTCGCGGCCGCCGCCTACTGGGGGGTCGCCGGCGACTTCCTCGACTTCTGGGACGCGGCCCTGTGGCTGTTCGCCTTCATCTTCATCGAGCTCAACGTCTTCGAGTGGCAGTACGAAACCCGCGTGGGCGAGGGTGTCGAGGGCGCCTCGGCAACGGCCTGAATCGTGGGCGAAGCGGCGGCCGTGGCTACAGCTGCTCGTCCACGCCCACGTGCTCGATGCGCGGGTACTCCCGCCACTGGAACACCTGCTGGTGGTTGCAGATCAGGCAGCGGTGCTCGATGTCCCCGGATTGCGGATCCATGTCGCCGCTTTTGGACATCATCCCGGTACCGCAGGCATCGCAGACATAGTTGATCTCCACCGGGCGCACTTCGCGCTTGATTTCAGGCATGGTTGTTCGTCCTCTTGAATAAGTGCGCACATGCTAGCGTGACTTGCCGGTTGGCGGAAGTGGGTCGTGATGGCGCTTTCGTTGCCCGGCGGCGGCCGTTAAGCTGTGCCTGTCATCGACAGGACGCCCGCGCTTGGATACCGAACTGCTCCGCACATTCCTCGAGGTTCGCGCCACCCGCCATTTCGGCCGGGCGGCCGACAACCTGTGTATCACTCAGGCCGCGGTCAGCGCGCGCATCAAGCAGTTGGAGGAGATGCTCGGCGCGCCGCTGTTTTTGCGCACCCGCAACAACATCCGCCTCAGCAGCGAGGGCGAGCGCCTGGTGCCCCACGCCGAAACCGTGCTGCTGGCCCTGGCCCGCGCGCGGCAGGAGGTGCAGCTGGCCCAGGGCGACAGCCGCCGGGTGGTGATCGGCGTGCGCTCGGGTATCTGGAGCGCGCCCCTGCAGCAGCGGCTGCTGGCCCTGGGCGAGGCGCAGCCGGACCTGGCGCTCAACGTGGAGAGCCTGGACAGCGACGATTTGGTGCGCCGCCTGCTGGATCGCACCCTCGACCTCGCCATCCTCTACGAACCCCCCAGCCTGCCGGAGCTGGAAACCATCGCCATTGGCGAGCTGAACCTGAAGCTGTTCAGCTCCGCGAAACGCGGCTCGCCCCGGGGCGCGCTGGAAAACGGTTACGTGTTCCTGGACTGGGGCGACGGTTTCGCGCGCTTTCACGCGCGCCAGTTCGGCGACCTGGCGCTGCCCCGTCTGCGCACCAACCTCAAGGAAGTGGCGACCGCCTACCTGGCCGATCGCGGCGGGGCCTGCTACCTGCCCGCCAGCCTGAAGGCTTCGCTGGCGGCGGTGAATCTGGCGCCGGTGCGCGGCGCGCCGGTGTTCACGCGGCCCCTGAACATCGCCTATCACAGCGGCTCGCCGCAACAGGAGCTGGTCGAGGCGGTGGCGCGGCGGTTTACGGGGGTGAAAATCTAATATGCCGGGGGAGGCGGGTCTGTGGCCGCGGCCGGGGCAGCGGCGAAGGATCGGGGATGGGGCCCGCCGGCGGGCCCTTCCGGGGCTTTAGAAGTCGTCCAGTTCCAGGTCGTAGTAACCCAGTTCCTCGCGCAGGCGGCGCTGTTCCAGCCGCTGTTCGGCGCGGCGGCGTTTTTCCGCCAGACGCTGTTTTTCCGAGGTGACGGGAGTGAAGTCCTCGTCGACATCGGCCATGTCGCCCATCACGGGCTCGAAGAAGTCGTCCATGCTGTCGCTGCTGGCCACTTCCTGGTTGGTATCCCCCATTGCTCTACCTCCCGATGAGTTTTACCTGGTGATCTCGGCGCAAATATCACTCAGCCCCCGGGGCGAGTAAATCAATTTTTTGTTGATGCAACGATAAACAACGCTTGTCGAACGACGGGGCGGCGGATCGCCGCGGGGCGGGGTTGGGCGACCCGCGCCGGCGCACGCATCCCTGCGTATGGGCCGTGGGCGGGGGCCCGGTCATCCCTGACCAAGGACGCCGGGCGCGGGTCGCCCGGTAGTGATTTGCAAGGTGCGTGCCAGCCGGGGAGATCGCAGCCGGCGGCGATGGCCGTCCCTGCCGCCGTCCGCGATGGCGCCGTCTGACGGGTGCGGACGCGTCCGCTAGCGTGGCTTGCTCACCGCCGCAGGGCCTCGATCACCAGGGCGGCGACGTTGTCGGCGCTGCCGCAGGTGGCGTCCACGGTGACGTCGGCGTAGCGCTCGTACAGCGGCGTGCGTTCGGCGTAGATGTCGGCGAAGCTCTGCCCGCCCTCGCGGGAGATGCCGCGCAGGGGCGCCGCCGCCACCCGGGCTTCCAGGGTGGCGAGGTCCGCGTGCAGGTAGACCACCGGGCCCGCTTCCCGCAGGCGCTGCATCGCGGCTTCGCTGTACACCACGCTGCCGCCGGTGGAGATCACGGCGCGCTCCAGGTCGACTTCCAACAACACTTCTTCCTCGACGCGGCGGAAGGCGGCGTTGCCCCGGCTGTCGACGATCTCCTGCAGGGTGGCCTCTTCGCGCAACTGGATCGCCAGGTCGGTGTCGGTGAAGGCCAGTCCGGTGAGTTTGGCCAGGATCACCCCCACCGTGCTCTTGCCGGCGCCGGGCATGCCGATGAGGTTGATGGTGGTGGGCAATTGCGGGTCGAGGGTCACGTGATCTTCCGTCGGTTGTGTGCAGGGAGCGGGGTGAAGGGGGGAGCCATTATCCGGGTCGCCCGCCGGGGTGCAATACATGGGCGGATGCGAATCGGGGTAATTTGTCCCCGCCGCGGCCCGCTAGCGCCAGGGATTGATCCGGGGCAAGGCCGGCGCGCGCCAGCGCCGCCAGTGCTCCCCGGCGGCGCGCCACAGGCCGGCGGCCGCGGCCGCCAGCCGTCCCCGGGGCAGCAGGCGCCAGGCCGCCGCGACCAGCAGGAACAGGCCCAGGGCCGCGCCCGCCATCGCCCAGTGCCGGGGGGAAATCCGGGACAGGAAGCGACCGTCTTCATTGGCCGGCGTTCCGCTCACCGTCAGCGCCACCGGCTCCAGGGTCACGGTTTGCAGGCGCGCATTGCCGGTGTCCCACCAGCTGAACTGGTAGCCGGGCAGTTGGTACTCGCCGGGCCGCTCGGCGACATAGGTGATGGCCTGCACGCGCCGGGCCCGTATGCGGCCGCGGTTGCTGCTGCTGTCGAGCCGGGGCGGCTCGGGGTAGGCCGCCAGGCCCTCGAAGTCGCCGGGGGCGATCTCGGGCAACATTTTGTCCAGTACGTCCTCCGCTTCCAGGGTGACGGTGCGGGTGATGGCGTCCCCCGGGCGCAGCGCCGTGCCCGCGGGCTCCAGTGTCTGCCGCGCGGCGAAGGCCGGGGCGGCGACCCACTGGGCCGCGTCGAGGGCCGGCGGCACCGACGCCGTCACGGTCACCGAGGGCGCCTCGATGGTGCCGCGGGCCACCGCCTCCCCGGTGTGCACCTGCACCCGCAGGTCGATGGGGCCGGTGCGGAAGCGGCCCTCGTCGGTGGCGTACACGTCGAGGGTCCAGCGCTGGCTGACCCAGGTCTGCCCGTTTTGCGTGGTGCTGTTGTTGGCGGCAAAGGCATTGGTTTGCAGGATCACCAGGCCAGGCACTTCGGGGATGTCGATGCGGGTGCCGCCGGCGAACCAGCGGTCGGTGGATACCGTCAGGTACAGGCTGGCCCGCTGGCCCGGCACCAGGCCGGTGGCGGGTTGCAGTTCGCTGGTGACGGTCAGGCGCCCGGCGGCCACCAGGTCGGCCACCGTGGCGGCGCCGGCGGGCAGGGCGGCGAATCCCATCAACAGGGCCAGTATCGACCAGCGCCACGCGCTCACGGCGAGGCCTTCGCCGCGTTGGGTTCCCCCGGCTCCGGGCCCTGTTCCAGCTGCATGCTGAATTTGGTGGCCAGGAAGGCGGCGGGGTCGCGCTGCACGCCCCGCAGCCACATGTCGCGGGTGGCCTCGCTGCCCAGCACCTGCTCGGCGGTGAGCTGCTCGACCTCGGCCTTGCGCCACACCTGCTCGTCGGCGCCCTCGGCGGCGCGGGGATCGTCTTCGCCCAGCTCGGTGCTGTCCTCCCCGGGTTCGGCCTGCTGGCTCTCGCTCAGGCGGTTGATCTCGTCCACCAGCGCCTGCACCCGCGCGCGGTTGGCGCGGGCGCCGGGAAAGTCCGGGCTGCGCGCCAGCAGCCGGTCGTAACGGAGCAGGGCGCGCAGGTAGTCGCGGGCGTGGGCGCGGGCGTTGGCCTCGTTGAACAGGGCCGCGTCGCTGTCGCTGCGCGAGTACCAGGCCGCCGCCTGCATGAAGTCCTCGGCGTAGTACAGCGCCAGGGCCTTCCACATCGGGTCGCGAAAGCGGCGCGCGGCCTCGCGGTAGTCGCCGCGCTGCATCAGCAGCCGGCCCTGCTGGTCGGGGGTCAGCCACAGGTCGGCGAACCAGTGGCTGGCGGGGGACTCGGCGCTTTTCGTTGCCGTGGCGGGTTCGGTGGCGCCGTCCGCCAGCGCCGGTGCCGGCGCCCCGGCCGCCCCCAGCCACAGCAGGGCCGGCAGCAGGCCCCAGGTGAGGGTCCAGCCCCGGCGGAACCACAGCAACAACAGGGCCAGCGCCGGGAATACCAGGGGATAGCCGCCGTCCAGCCAGGGCAGGGCCGCGTCGTCGACCGGCACGTAGTAGCTGCCGATCTTGCGGTCGATGGCGCGCACGTCGTCGTCATCCACCGTGAGGTCGAGGTAGTCGCCGCCGGCGGCCGCAGCCAGCTCGCGCAGGGCCGGGCGGTCCAGGGGGATTTCGTCCTCGGTGACAATATCGCCGCCCACGCCCAGCACCAGCAGCTGGTGCGCGCGGCTGTCGAAGTAGTCGCCGAAGGCCGCCGCGCTGTCGGCGCCGGCGCCGTCGGCCAGCAGCACCAGGCTGGCGGGGCCGCCGTGCTCGCGCAGTACCGCGTCCACCCGGGGCAGGGCGTACTCGGGGAACTTGCCGCTGCGGGGCATGATCGCCGGTGCGACCGCATCCAGGTACTGGTGCAGGATGTCGCGGTCGCCGGTCAGGCTCAATACGGTGTGGGCGCTGCCGGCGTACACGATCAAGGCCGCCTTGCGGTCTGGGCTCAGGGCCAGCAGGTCGCTGACTTTTTGCTTGGCCCGCGCCAGCCGGCTGGGCTGCACGTCGCGCTGGCTCATCGATTCCGAGACGTCCAGCAGCACCACCAGGGCCGACTGGTCCTGTTGCAGGGGCGAGGCCTGCTGGCGCCAGCTCGGCCCCATCAGCACCAGGGTGAGCAGCGCCAGCAACAGGCAGGTGGCGCTGCGCGGGTTGAACCAGCGCGAGCGGAAGCGTTGCAGGCGCAGGTGCGCCAGCAGGTGCGGGGCGATGATGTGCTCGAAACGCTGCTGCGCCATGGGCTGGCGCCACAGGTACCACAGCAGCAGCGCCGTGGGCAGCATCAGCAGGCCCCAGGCGGGGCGCAGGAAGTGGAAGGCGGCGAACTCAGGCGGCACGGGCCGGCCCCCGCTGCCGCCGGTGCTGCCGCCACACCAGCAGCGCCGCCCAACCGTGGTAGCTGCCGTAGAGCAGCGACACCGCGGCCACCGGCAGCCAGTGCAGGCTGTGGCGGGGGCGGAAACTCACGGTCTCGTACAGGGCCGGCTCCAGCGCGGCGATGGTCCGCGAGGCGGCCTCCAGGGAGGCCCGGTCCAGCGCCTGAAAGGCCCGGCCGCCGGTGAGCTGGGCCACCCGCTCCAGGGTTTGCATGTCCAGGGCGTCCTCGCCCACCGCGGCGGGGTCGCCCACCGCGATGGGGTAGATGCGAATGCCCTCGGTGGCGGCCACCCGGGCGGCGTCCACCGGCGGCACGCGGCTGCCGGTGTCGTTGCCGTCGGTGAGTACCACCAGCACGCGGTGTTCGCTGCCGCTGTCCAGAAACAGCTTGATGGCCAGGCCGATGGCGTCGCCGAACACCGTGCTTTGGCCCGCCATGCCGATGCGGGTTTCCGCCAGCAGTTGCGACCACACGTTCTGGTCCGGGGTGAAGGGGGTCTGCAGGAAGGCCGCGCTGCCGAACACGATCAGGCCCAGGCGGTCGGAGTCGCGCTGGCGCGCCAGCCGGTCGAGCACGTACTTCACCGCTTCCAGGCGGTCGACCCGCTCGCCGTCCGGGAGGGTGAAGTCCCGGGTTTCCATGGAGCCGGACAGGTCCACCGCCACCATCAGGTCGCGGCCCTCGCGCTGTTGCTCGATGGGCTCGCCCACCCACTCCGGCTTGCTGGCCGCCGCCACCAGGGCCAGCCACATACTGGCGACCAGCAGCGTCTGCAGCCGTCGCCGGCGCAGTACCTGGGCGCCCTCGCGCGGACGCTCCCCCGACAGCGCCAGCAGGGTCTGGAAAAAGGGCACCTTGACCGAGTCGCGCTGCTCGCGGTGGGCCGGCAGCCAGCGCATCAGCAGCGGCAGGGGCAGCAGCGCCAGCGCCCAGGGGTGGACCAGCTCAAGCATCGGCCGGCCCGCGGTGCGTGAGAATCCATAACTGGCAGGCGTGAACCAGGGCCCGCCGCTGTGGTTCGCCGAGCGGCGCGCCCAGGTACTGGCCGCGGGCGATCAGCGCGGCGGCCTCGCCGTCGAAGGGCGCCGTGGCGCAGTGCGTGTTCAGGAAAGCCACCCAGGGTTCGCCGTGCAGCGGCGCCACCTCCCGCCGCGGGAAGGCCGCCAGTGCGGTGCGCTTGAGCAGTTCGCTCAGCGCGGCCGCGAATTGCTCTCCCCCGGCGGTGGCCGCCAGGTTTTGCAGTTCGGCGCGCGCCTCGCGGCGGTAGCGGTTGCGGTGCCAGCGGCGCAGGGCGCGGCCGGCCCGGTACAGCAGGTACAGGCCCAGTACCGCGCCGAGGGCGGCCCAGCCCGCGGTCTGCGGCCACCAGGCGATCCCGGCGGGCGGCAGCACCTCGGTAAAGGTCTCCCCCAGGGCGTAGTTGCCGAAGCTCTCGGGCAGCGCCGGGGCGCTCATCGCGACGCCTCCCGCTGGCCCAGCTGGCGGCGCACCTGGTCGGGTACCGGCGCCTCCGTGTCCAGCAGGATGACCGGGATGTCATGGCGGCGCAGGTCGGCCTGCACCCGCGCCAGGCCGCTGCTGAAATGGGCCTCGAACTTCTCGCCCAGCTGGTGTCGACGCGGGTCGACCTCCAGCTGGTACTGGCCATCGCTGACCACCAGCTTGTCCGCCTGGGTGATGTCGCGCTCCAGCGGGTCGTAGACCAGGCTGCAGACCACGTCGTTGTGGCGCCGGATGCGGCGCAGGGCGGCCAGGGTCCGCTCCGAGAAGCCGCTGAAGTCGGAGATCAGCATCAGCAGGTAGTCGTGGCCGATGCGGCGCTCGGCGGCCTGCAGGGCGCGGTCCAGGGCCCGCGGGTCGGGGTCCCGCGGCGCGTCCACCGACAGCCGCCGGTTCATCGCGACCAGCTGGCCCAGCCAGGCCAGGGTTTTCTTTTCGCTGCGGCTGGGGCCGACCTCGGTGGATTCGCTGTCGTTGAACAGCAGCGCCCCCACGCGGTCGCCGACCCCGAGCACCCGCCAGGCGGCGAGCGACGCGGCCTCCGCCGCGACCACCGACTTCATCTTGCGGCGGCTGCCGAAGAACATCGACAGGCGCTGGTCGACCAGCAGGATCGCCGGGCGGTCGCGCTCCTCGGTGTACACGCGCACGTGGGGCTTGCCGGTGCGGTTGGTGACCCGCCAGTCCATGTTGCGAATGTCGTCGCCGGGCCGGTAGTGGCGCAGTTCGTCGAAGTCCAGGCCGCGGCCGCGCAGGCGCGAGCGCTTGCGCCCGGTGAGCAGCGAGCCCAGCGGCTGCTTGGGCAAATAGCTGAAGCCGTGGGCGCTGTGGCGCAGCCGGGTCAGCGCGCGCAGGCTGGTGTAGACGTCGTCGTCCATCGGGGTCAGGCCACGGCGACCTGGGCCAGCAGTTCGTCGATCACCTGGTCGGGGCTCACCCGGTCGGCGAGGGCGTCGTAGCTGAGGATCATGCGGTGACGCAGGATCGGGTGGACCACGGCCCGCACGTCCTCCGGCAGCACGTGATCGCGGCCCTCCAGCCAGGCATGGGCGCGGCAACCGCGGTGCAGGGCGATGCTGGCGCGGGGGCTGGAGCCGGTGTCTATCCACTGCCCCAGCTGCTCACCGAGCGTTGCCGGCTGGCGTGTCGCCATCACCAGGTCGACGAGGTAGCGTTCCACGTTCGGCGCCACCGCCATGTTGTGGATCTCCTCGCGAGCGCCGAGGATGCAGCGCGGGGATACCGGTCGCCCGGCGTCCGCCGGCCCCTCCTCCTCGGCCTGCAGCAGGCGCACGATCTCCAGTTCGGCGCCGGCGTCCGGGTAGTCCACATTGATCTTCATCAGGAAGCGGTCCATCTGCGCTTCCGGCAGCGGGTAGGTGCCCTCTTGCTCGATCGGGTTCTGGGTCGCCAGCACCATGAACAGCTCCGGCAGGGGGTAGGTCTGGCCGGCCACCGTGACCTGGCGCTCCTCCATCGCCTCGAGCAGGGCGGACTGCACCTTGGCGGGGGCGCGGTTGATCTCGTCCGCCAGGATCAGCTCATTGAAGATGGGGCCGGGCTGGAAGCGCAGCTCCGATTTGCCCTGGTGCTCGTGGTAGATTTCGCTGCCGGTGACGTCCGAGGGCAGCAGGTCGGGGGTGAACTGGATGCGCCCCAGGCCGGCCTGCAGCACCCGCGCGAGGGTCTTGATCGACCGCGTCTTGGCGGTGCCCGGCAGGCCCTCGAGCAACACGTGCCCGTTGCACAACAGGGCCAGCGCCAGGCTGCGCACCACCGCTTCCTGCCCGATCACCGCCGCGGAGGTCTGGGACATCAGGGACTGTACGCCCTCGAGGTTTTCGCTGCTCAATGCCTGCTCCAACTTCTTATTGCCGAGGAGCGCAGTATAGCGATTCGCCCCGTCCGGGACAGGCCCCCGCGAGCCGGGGTCAATGCGCCCAGTCGCGCTCGGCGCAGAACTGGCGGGAGAGGTAGTCCATCTGGTCGGCCAGGATGCGCTCCTTGGCGAGGAAGTGCCACTCCCAGGTATTGGGCTTGAAGGGCACCGCCAGCAGGGGCATGCCGGCCTCCTCGGGGGTGCGGTTGTCCTTGACCCAGTTACAGCGCTTGCACGCGGCCACCACGTTCTCCCAGCGGTCGATGCCGCCGCGGGAGGTGGGCAGGACATGGTCGCGGGTCAATTCGGCGCGGGAGAACTTGCGCCCGCAGTAGAGGCAGCGGTGGTCGTCCCGGCGAAACAGCGTGCGGTTGCACAGCGGCAGGCTGAAGCCCTGTACGACGCGGCCCTGGATGGCCACGATGGGTTGGATATCGATGCGCGAGCGCTCGCCCGTCAGGCGTTGTACACCGCCGAATACCGGGGGCAGGGGGTCCCCGACGCCGTAGACGACATCGCCCTTCGCGTAGGCCGAGATGGCCTCGTGTGCGGTCATCCAACCGCGTGGTTGGCCCGCAATATCCAATCTCAGGATGTGTTGCATGGGCACGCCACTCTCGCAGGCTGTTGAAAAAGCCCCGCAAGGCTTTTTCACGCCATGTTCGCGACACATGTCCGCAAACATGGCCACTGAGGGCAGGCTGTTCCGCAACAACCTGCCTGTGGTATGCCCCAAAACTACTGCAAAACGATGACCGAGACAATCGCGATTTATGACAGCCAATTACCGTCGTTGGCCGTTGCGACACGCCTCGCCGGGGAGGGCGGTGGAGAGGGGCGCCGGTTCAGGCCGCGCGCGCCGTTTGCGCGTTCATCTCTGCCCTGGCATTGTCCAGGTAGGCCTGGAACTCGGGGCTGCTGTCGGCGGCCTTGTCCAGCAGGTCGCTGTAGGCCGAGCTGTCCAGCAGCGAGATGAACTGGCGCAGGAGGGCCTCGCCGCGGTAGGCCAGGAGATTGATGTTGCGCTGGCCGGCGATGTCCCAGGCCATCCGCGTCAGCCACACGGCCATGCCCGGGCGCAGGCCCAGGTTGTAGTTCAGGTGGTCCTCGAGTGAGGCCATGCGCAGCTTGTGCTTGAAGGTGTGGATCATAGGATTTACCTCAGGAGAGAATGGTTGGATGGATCAATTCCGGGGTGTTGGGTGTGGAGGCCGGTATTGCCGCGGGCGCCGTTGGCGTGACCGGGGCCGTTACCGGCCGGCAGCGTCCATGCCCTGCCTTTAGCGCGCCTGCCAGCTCGCCTCGACCAGGGGGCGTCCGCCGGCGACTACGCGCCCGGTGAAGGTCTCGCCGCGGCGCACCGGTCCCACGCCGGCGGGGGTGCCGGTCATCAGGATGTCGCCGTCCTCGAGGCGCATGAATCCGGCCAGTTGTTCGAGCACCACCCGCGGGGGGTAGAGCATCAGCGAGGTATCGCCGCGCTGGCGCGGCTGGCCGTCGACCTCGAGCTCCAGGCCCAGACCGTCGACACCCGCGGCGGGCAGCGGCACGAAGTCGCTGAACAGCGCTGCGCCGTCGAAGGCCTTGGCGCGCTCCCAGGGCAGGCCGGCGGCCTTCAGTTTGCCCTGCAGGTCGCGGCGGGTCAGGTCCAGGCCGAAGCCCACCGCGGCCAGCTCGCCAGCGGCCACGGCGAAGGCCAGCTCGCCTTCATAGTGCAGCGGTTCACCGCCGAATTCCGCGCGCAACTCCTCGCCGATGGCGGAGTTCGGCTTGAGGAAAACCACCATGTCGTCCGGCACCTCGTTGCCGAGTTCCTCGATGTGGGCGACGTAGTTGCGGCCCACGCAGACGATCTTGCTCGGCGCGAGGGGACGGTTGTTGACGGTAACGGTATTCACGGCTGGCAGGGAGTGGTGGTACTGGACGGGCGCATTCTAGCGCTTCCGCCCACTCGCCGACAAGCTGGCCGGGCATCGGCCCGCGCGGGCCCCGCCCGGCGGCAACGGGGCTCAGCGCGGAAAATGCAGGGCGACGCAGGCGCCGCCGAGGGGGCTGTCCTCGATCGCCATGTCGCCGCCGTAGCTGGCGGCGATGTCGTGCACCACCGCCAGCCCGATGCCCTGCCCCGGGGCGCGGGTGTCGGCGCGGGCGCCGCGCTGCAAGACCTGCCGCCGCAGTGCCGGCGCCACGCCGTCGCCGTCGTCGTGCACCTGGATGCGCAGGCCCTGATCGTCCCGTTTCGCGCGGACCTCGACCCGGGCGCGGCAGTGCTTGCAGGCGTTGTCCATCAGGTTGCCCAGCATTTCCAGCAGGTCGCGTTCGTCGCCGCGAAAGTGCGCCCCGTCCGCCACCCGGCAGGTGATGTCCAGGTCGCGGTCGGCGTAGACCTTGACCAGGCCGCGGCGCAGCCGCGCCACCACCGCGTGGATGTCCACCGGGCGCAGCAGTTTGTGCCGGCCGCCCACCGCCCGCTGCAGTTGGTAGGAGACAATCTCTTCCATGCGCCCGGCCTGCTCGCGGACCAGGCGCGGGTAGTCCTCCGCCTGGCTGTCGGCGCTGGCGATCACCGCCAGGGGCGTCTTCAGGCTGTGGGCGAGGTCCGCCAGGGTGCCGCGCACCCGGTCCCGGCGCTGCTGCTCGCTGTTGAGCAGGGCGTTGAGGTTGTCGGTCAGGGCCTGCACCTCCCGCGGGTAGGGGCCGCCGAGCCCCTCGGTTTCGCCGCGCTCCACGGCGGCGATATCCCGGGCCAGGTGGCGCAGCGGGCGCAGGCCCCAGGCCAATATGGCCAGCTGGCACAGCACCAGCATCGCGGCGGCGCCACTGAGCCAGGCCAGCAGGTGGCGGCGGTACAGCCGCAAATCGGCATCCACGGCCTCGGTGCTCTCCGTCACCTCGAACAGCAGCGGTACCTCGCGGCCGTCGGCGGTTTCCCACAGCACCTGGTAGGCGAGGTGGAACAGTGGGCCGTCGCGGCGGAAGCGGCGCTCTCCGGGGGTGAGTTCCCGCGGCGCTTCATCGCCAGCGGCGATGCCGGTGAGCTGCCGCGAGGGCGATTGCCACAGTTCGCGGCCGCGGGCATCGAGGATCCGGGCGTAGAGGCCCGACTGCGGGCGGGACAGGCGCGGCTCGATCAGCGCCGCCGGCAGCTCCAATTCGCGGTCGTATTCGGCCTGGGCCAGCAGGGTGAGGATCTGCAGCTGCAGGCGCTCGGCCTGCGCCGCCTCGATGCTCAGGCGGTGGCTGCGCTCCAGGTAGAGTCCGCTCACTCCCAGGAACAGGGGCAGCAACAGCAGGCTCGCCACCAGCACCCGGCCGGCGATGGAGTCGAGGGGGCGGGTCATCGGCGCCCGCTTTCAAGCGCGAAACGGTAGCCGGCGCCGCGCACCGTGCGAATGGGCCGCAGCGAGCCCGTGGGGTCGAGTTTCCTGCGCAGGCGGCCGATGAATACCTCGATCACGTTGCTGTCGCGGTCGAAGTCCTGGTCGTACAGGTGCTCGGTCAGTTCGGCCTTGGACACCACCTCGCCGGGCCGGTTGGCCAGGTACTCCAGGGTATTGAACTCGAAACTGGTGAGCTTGAGCAGTGCGCCGTCGAGGCGAACCTCGCGGGCACTGAAGTCGATGTTGAGCGGCCCGAAATCCGCCCGCGCCGCGGCGCGCCCCGCCGCGCGGCGCTGCAGGGCGCGCACCCGGGCCTCCACCTCGGCCAGGTGAAAGGGCTTGGTGACGTAGTCGTCGGCGCCGGATTCCAGACCCTCCACCTTGTCTTCCCAGTCGGCGCGGGCGGTGAGGATGAGCACCGGCAGCGCGCGCCCCGCGCGGCGCCAGTGGCGCAGCAGTTCGAGGCCGGGGATATCCGGCAGTCCCAGGTCGACAATCGCCGCGTCGTAGTCGTATTCCAGCCCCAGGAAGCGGCCTTCGGCGCCGTTTGCCGCCTCGTCCACGCTCCAGCCGGTACCGCGAAAGTGCTCCGCCAGGTGCCCCAGGAGTTGGTGGTCGTCCTCCACGATCAGCATGCGCATGGCTCATTCCCGAATGGTCACGGTCGTCACCCGACCCGAATCAAGCAGCAATTTGACGCGGTAGGCGCCGCCCTTGCGCGTGACTTTCAACACCTTGCCGCCGTGCCGGGACTGGGCTATCGCGGCCGCCTCGCGGGCCGACAGGCGGGGTTGCTCCTGCTGCGCGCGGTCCCGGTCCCGCTGATCGCCGCCCTGGCGTGGGTCGCCCTGGCGCTGCGCCAGGGCATCGCCGCACGGACCCAGGGCGAGCAGCAGGGCGGACAACAGGGCGGGCAGTGGCCCCGGGCGGCGGGATCGGCGCATAGCGTGTGGATACTCATGGTGGTCAGTGAACCGGTTGCAGGTCTACCCGCAGGCGAATGGTGTCGCCGGGCCGGTAGTCCATACGCGTGTGGTAGATACTATCGCCATAGCGGTAGGCGACGCGATACCCGCTCACTTCCCGCCGGTCGCGCAATTCGTAATCCACCTCGCAACGACGCTCGGTCAGGTAGCGCGCCCGGGCGTTGTGGCGGTGGGCCATGTCGGTGCCGATGGACGCGCCGACCAGGGCGCCCATGCCGGCGATCAGCGGCTGTTTCCGGCTGTTGTGACCGAGCGCTCCGGCGACACTGCCCCCGACCAGGGCGCCCACCAGCCCCGGGGTTGGTGAATGCGGGCCGGCATAGAGCAGTTTGACCCGCTCGTCGTAGCAGCGCTCATGGGGAATCCGGTCGGTGACCGTGCGCAGCAGCGGTTCGACCTCGACCACCGGCACATCGACGTAGTGGCTCTGGGCGTGGCCGGCAAGGGGCGCGGCGCCCAGCAGCAGGGCGATGCCAATACCGGCGGCGGTGTGTACTGGTGGGGGCATGGCCGTCTCCCGGGTCACGTCAAGAGCGCACAGGCTAGTCCGCCGCGGCTGAACCGCCGCTGAACGGCGCCGTTCAGCTTTCGTTCATCCGCGGCGCCGTAGGCTGGTTTCGGTAACGGCTAGAGACGAGGAATGGCATCATGAAGCGACTGAGTGTGTACGGCCTGGCGGCAATGGTCCTACTGGGGGCGGCCGCCGCCCAGGCGGATCGGGGAGACCACCGCGGCGGCAAGCACCACTGGAAGGGCGAGCACGGCAAGCACTATCGTGACAGGCACCACCGCCATCGCTACGTTCACCCCGGCAAGCGCCGCTATTACCGGGGCCGCTGGGTGCGCCCCTGGCGCGATTACGCGCCGCGCTATTATGGGCCGCGATACGACTATCCCGGTTACCTGGGTTCGGCGCTGATCGGCGGCGCGGTGGCCTATTCCCTGTTTCACAGCCACGGCGGCGCCACCTGTCACGACAGCCACCTGTCCAGCAGCGGCCAGCGCTACGAGGTGGTGGGTTGCCACCGTATCGAATACCTGCCGGACGGGACACAGCGGCGCGTGGAGGTGCCCTTGTCGGCCTGCGACTGATGCGCCCGCGAGGGTTGGGCGCCTTCGCCCCGGCGCCACCGTGATCCGCCAGCGTTCCACGGTGGCCTGGCGGGGGCTTGTCAATGTGTTGGGGCGCCGGCCGCGGCTTGCTATCATACGCCCCTGAACACGTTCCCGGAGGCGTCATGGACTCCCGAATCATTCGTCCGGTCGCGGAGCGGGATACCGCGGCTTGCGGCTACAACCCTTCCATTCGCTGTGGCGATTGCCGCCTGAGCGGCATTTGCCTGCCGCTGGCGCTGGAAACCGGGGATATCGACCAGCTGGACAACATTATCCAGCGCGGTCGCCCCCTGCAGCGCAACGCCCATCTGTACCGCGAGGGCGACGCCTTTAAAGCCGTCTACGCGGTGCGCTCCGGCGCGCTCAAGGCCTACCGCACCACTGACGCGGGCCGGGAGCAGGTCACCGGCTTCTACCTGCCGGGCGAGATCCTGGGCCTCGATGGCATTGCCGACGAGCGCCACGGCAGTTCGGCGGTGGCGCTGGAGACCTCCGCCATCTGCGAAATCCCCTTCGAGGCGCTGGAAAAGCTCAGCATTGCCATGCCCCGCCTGCAGCGCCATTTCCTGCAGCTGATGAGTCGCGAGATCAGTGACGACCAGCAACTGATCACCCTGCTGGGCAAGAACACCGCCGCCCAGCGGGTGATCGCCCTGTTGTTGAGTCTCTCCTCCCGCAACGCCAGGCAGCACCTCAGCGCCACCCGTATCCGCCTGCCGATGTCGCGCACCGACATCGGCAACTACCTCGGCCTTACCGTGGAGACCGTCAGCCGCACCCTCACCCGCCTGCAGCGCGATGGCTTGCTGCGGGTGGACAGTCGCGAGGTGGAGCTGTTGGACGCCACGGCGCTGGCGGAGCTGGTCAACGACGGCTAGAACCGCCAGGCGAGGCCGACGTTGTAGACCCAGGGGTCCACGTCGACGTCGAATTTCACCCGCCCGACATCGGTGCTGATGGTGGCCGTGGTGTCGATATCGAGGTACCACACTCCCAGGTTCAGGCCCAGGTTGTCCCCGAGGGGGATGTCCACGCCGACCTGGGCGGCGGGGCCGAAGGAGTTGTCGAGGCTGAGGTCGGCGCGCGAGGCCCCGAGCACCGCGGACAGGGCCGTTTTCAGCTCGCCGCTGACTTCCTCGTCGTAGATATAGGTGTAGTTGACGCCGATGCCGACATAGGGCTGCCAGCCGGACTGGCCGCCCCGCGGGTACCACTGCAGGCTCAGCGTGGGGGGCAGGTGGGTCAGCGAGCCGCCGTCGATGCCCAGGCCCTTGACCGTGAAATCGTGCTCGAAGGGCGTGGCCGCCAGCAGTTCGACGCCGAAGCGGTCACTGAACATCCAGGTGGCGGTGATGCCCAGCTGGGTGTCGTTGTCGATGCCGATACCGGGGAGTGTGATCGGCGGTTCGCTGGGTAGCCCGATGTTGTCGCTGTCCTCGTTGGGGGCCACGGTGGCGGCGCCCAGCCGCAGGATAATGTCCCCCTGTTCGTAGGCCGAGGCCCCGGCGGACAGGCCCGCGGCAAAACCCGCCGCGGCTGCCAGGGTAAGCAGTTTGCGCATGATGTACTCCAATGAATTCCCAGTGGGTTGATGGAGCACACTGTAAGGGCGCGCGCCGCGGGCCACCATGATCTCGATCAAGCGCAATCCGAATACCCGCCGTGGCGCGGCGGATCAGCGACGGCGGTGCCGCCGGCGCCAGTCCCAGGGCGCTTGTGGGTCATCGCCGGCCCACAGGCCCAGCCGCTGGCGGCGGGCCTGTCGCTCGGCCTGCTCCAGGGGGCGTTCGTGGGGGGCGTGGTAGCGGTACCACCAGGCGTGCCCCGCGGCGACCAGCGCCAGGTTGATATCGACCTCACCGGAATAGAGGGTGGCCACCTTGCGCTGGTAGTCATCGACCTCGATCACCACGGCGCCGACCTGCCGCTGGTACACCAGTTGCGACAGGGCCTCGCGGGCGGCGCGCCCGTGGGCCTGGTCCAGCTCCGGGGTGTCGATGGCGTAGAGGCGGATCTTGTGTTGTTGGCCCGTGGCATCGAGTAGCGACACGGTGTCGCCGTCGGCCACGCGCACGATCCGGCCGCGCAGGTCGAAGGAGGGCGGCGGGCTGCCCTCGCGGCGCTCGCCCTGTTTTTCCAGGGCCCCGCCGGCCTGTCGCCAACCCGCCTCGGGCCGGGTGAGTACCTCCTTGGCGCGTTCCAGCACGACCCCGGGCCAGGTTACCTCGCCGCTGCCGGCCAGCTGCAACAGGCTGGCCGCGACCGCGAGCACCAGCAGGTTGCGCAGGCCGCGCCACCAGGGGGAGCGTCGGTACCCGCCAGCGCGCTGGCCCTGACGGCGGTAGGGTGGTCGAGTCATGGTCGGTGGGTCGCGGGGTATGTTCGGGTCATGGCCCGCTAGTATATCCCAGCGGGTCGCGGCGTCGCGCCGGTTTCAGTTGGCGGGCAGCTCGATGGCGGCCAGGTCGATGTCGTAGGCCCCCGGTTGCAGACTCTTGCGAATCACCAGGGGGGGCTGCTGGTCGTTGCCGGCCGGGTTGAGCCCCAGGTCCACCATGCGCGGCTCGCCCAGGCGCCGTTTCTCGCTGTCCAGCAGCATCATGACCTTGGGCCGCAGGCGTCGGGTGCGACTCTCGGCGACCACCACGCCCACCTCGCCCGAGGACAACTCCACCAGACTGCCGGCGGGATAGACGCCGACGGCCTTGATGAAGGCCTCCACCAGTTCCGCCTGGAATTTGACGTCGCGCATCTCGTACAGGGTGCGGATCGCGCGGGATGGGGACTGGGCCCTGGCGTAGCTGCGATCGCTGGTGAGCGCGCTGTAGGTGTCGACGATGCCGGCGATGCGCGCCACCGCGGGAATGGCGTCCCGCTTCAGGCCGGTCGGGTAGCCGCTGCCGTCGAAGCGCTCGTGGTGGTAGGCGATCATGTCGACTACATCCTGGTTGTGGATGCCGCTCTCCGCCAGGATCTGCCGTCCGTGGACCACGTGTTCCCGCACCCGCTTTTTCTCCTCCCCGGTGAGCGGTCGCTCGGCGCGCAGCACCGCGGTCGGTACCCGCAGCTTGCCGATGTCCATCAACATGCCGCCCATGGCCAGGGAGCGCAGGTCGCGCCGGGGCAGGCCGAGCTCGCGGCCCAGGGAGACCGACCAGATCGCCACCGCCAGCGCCTTGTGGTAGCTGTACTCGTCGTGCTGCTTGAGCCGGGCCACCCACAGGCAGGCGTCGGGATTGCGGCTGATGCTGCCGATCAGGGGCTCCACCGAGCGCTTGAGCTGGATCTGGTCGATGTTGCCGCCGTGGCTGACCTTGTCGTAGACATCCAGCAGGTCGTCCACCAGTGATTCCAGCGCCGCCTCGGCCAGCGGTTGTTCCTGGAAGAAGTCGCTGTCGTCCCGGTAAATCCGCAGGTCGCGGCCCTGGAAGATGCGCTCCGCGGGCAGTCTGCGCCGCGTATTGCGCAGTTTGCTCTGCAGCGCCTGTTCGGGTTGGTAGCTTTTCAGGGTGTCCACCAGCACGTACTGGCAGTAATCCTGCAACTGTTCGATCTGGGCATGGGATTCCAGCCGGAAGCCCTGCACCGCAAAGGGGGTGTCCAGCCAGGACCGGTCCAGGCCGCTGACGAACATGCCCAGCTCGAGATCGGTGGTGTAGATTTTTATGGTTGATAGCATCGCCGGATTCGCACCCCGCCAGCCAGATTCCGTGATCTGCTTCGCAGTTTAGGGGGCGCGCCGCAGCGGTGCCGCTGTTTTCTGGCGAAAAGTCGAAAAACCTCTTGGGCGGCGCTACTCCTGGATTTCCCGGGCGATACGGAAGCCCACATCCGCCATGCGGGTTTTGCGGGGGGCCGAGGCGCGGGCGGTGGCGCGGATCGACCAGGCATCGGATTGCGCCGACCCGCCGCGCAGCTCCCGCAGCTCGCAATTGCCGAACAGCTGTGGCATGCCGTTGGCCGGCGGCGCGCTGTTGGCATCGATGCAGTCCTTGGTCCACTCCCAGACATTGCCGTGCATGTCGTACAGGCCCCAGCCGTTGGCCGCGAAACCGCCCACCGGCGCGACCTGGCCGTCGAGGGAGGTCCCGCAGTTCATGCAGTTCGCGCGTTTGTCCCCCGCCTCGTCGCCCCAGCTGTAGAGTTGTTGGGAGCCGGCGCGGGCGGCGTACTCCCACTCCGAGGAACTGGGCAGGCGGTAATAGTGGCCGGTTTCCCGGCTGAGCCAGGTGGCATAGGCCTCGGCGTCGTCCCAGCTGATGCCGGTGACGGGCAGGTCGTCGCCGCCCTCGGGGAAGGTGCGCAGCGCGGCGGACAGGGTGGCGGCGAGAAAATGGCGGTACTGGGCCCGGGTCGTCTCGGTCGTGGCCAGGGCGAGGGGGTAGTCGATGGTGATTTCGCCGGCGCCGTCGGGGCCGGCCTTGCCGCCCCCGATCACGAACTTGCCACGCGGCAAGACGATCATCGTGGGGCCGTCGCCGCCGGACTTGAGCTTTTCGGTAAATTCCTGGCCGCTGAAATACTCGTCGGCGCGAACCAGGCCGGTGCATATAGCGAAAATGAATAATATTGTGACGTGCACTTGTTTGAGCGTCATTACCACCACTCCTTCGCGATGGACCGCCTGCGGGGGCGCGGCCCCTATTCATCAGCATAGTTCAAGGGGGGCGACTTGCCGCCGAATCGCGACGCGCCAGGGGCGACTCTTTCCGGGCCTGTGATAGTCTGTGTCGCCAGGAGGACTGGCCCAGCGATGACACACAGCGACCCCGCCGCCGCAGCCGACAGCCCGGTGGCGACGCTGCCGCAAATGATCCGGCACCAGGCCGCCGCGCAACCCGCGGCCGCCGCCCTGTGGTGGCGGGGCGAGGCGATCAGCTACGGGTGGCTGCAGCGGCGTATCGAGCGGCTGGCTAGCCGTCTCGCCGCCGCGGGCCGCGCCGGGGAGCGGGTGGCGGTACTGGCCTGGAACTGCCCGGCCTTTGTCGAGTTGATCTACGCGGTCCCCGCCAGCGGCCGCGTCCTGGTGCCCCTCAACGTGCGCCTGGCGGCGAGCGAATGGTGTGACCAATTGCGCTCGGCGGGGGTGCGTACCCTGTTTGCCGGGGCGGACCTGCTGGCAACGCTTCGCGCCCACCCCGAGTGCCCGCCGGACCTGGAGCTGATCGCGCTCGACGGGGAATACGAGCGCTGGCTGGACACCGGGCCCCTGGCGCCGCCACCGGCGATACGGCCCGACGACCCGGTGTGGATTCTCTACACCTCCGGCTCGACCGGGCGCCCCAAGGGCGCGGTGCTGACTCACCGCTCCTTTCTCGCCGGTCTTGAATCGGCGGCCATCGGCCGACCGGTGTTGCCGGGGGACCGCTTTTTCTATCCCTTCCCCCTGTTCCACGTCGCCGCCCACAATGTCCTGTTGCAACACCGCCACGGGGCCGCGGTGGTGCTGGCGCCGCGCTTTGACGCCGGCGACACCCTGCGCGCCTGTCGCGAACTGGGGGTAACGACGATGTCGCTGGCGCCCACCATGATCGGCATGTTGCTGGACCATCCCGATTTCGCTCCCGGTGACCTGGCCGGTGTGCGCACCATCGGTTACGGCGCCTCCGCCATGCCCGAGACCCTGCTGCGGCGCCTGCTGGCGCAAACCCCGGTGGGCCTGTGCCAGAGCTACGGCATGACGGAGCTGTCGGGCAGCGTCAGTTTCCTGACCCCGGAGGATCACCGCCGGGCCGCGGAGAACTGTCCCGAGTTACTGCGGTCGGTCGGGCGGCCGCTGGCCAGCGTGGATATCCGGCTGCAAAACGCGCGCGGCGAGCGCTGCACAGCGGACGAGCCCGGGGAGGTGCTGGTGCGGGCGGCGCAGTGCATGGCCGGGTACTGGCGGGACCCGCTGGCCTCGGAAAAGGCGCTGGCGGACGGTTGGCTGCACACCGGCGACATCGGCCGCTTCGACACGGCGGGCTACCTCTACCTGGTGGATCGCAAGAAAGACATGATCATCAGCGGCGGCGAGAACGTCGCCTCGCGGGAAGTGGAGGAAACCCTGCGCCGCCACCGGGCGGTGCGGGACTGCGCGGTGATCGGCCTGCCCGATCCGCGCTGGGGCGAGGTGGTGGCGGCGGTGGTTCAACTGGCGCGGGAGGTGGCGGACGCCGAACTGGCCGATCACTGCCGGCGTTCACTGGCCGCCTACAAGACTCCGCGCCGCTGGCTGCGGGTGGAGGCCCTGCCGCTGAATGCCGCCGGCAAGGTGGATAAACCCGGCCTGCGCGGCCGGTATGCCGACGCCAATGCAGCGGGCCCGCGGGCATGACGACTATCTCCCCTGTGGGGCGGCATTCATTGCGCCGCTGTTTGGTCGAATGAATTCGACCCTACGCGCTGTGCGCTATCCCCTTGTAGGGCGGAATTCATTCCGCCGCTTTTGGTCGAATGAATTCGACCCTACGCGTTACGCGCGATCCCCTCGGTTGGGCGGCATTCATTGCGCCGCTGTTTGGTCGAATGAATTCGACCCTACACGTTACGCGCTATCCCCTCGGTCGGGCGGCATTCATTGCGCCGCTGTTTGGTCGAATGAATTCGACCCTACGCGTTACGCGCGATCCCCTCGGTCGGGCGGCATTCATTGCGCCGCTGTTTGGTCGAATGAATTCGACCCTACACGCTGTGCGCTATCCCCTTGTAGGGCGGAATTCATTCCGCCGCTTTTGGGGCGAATCAATTCGACCCTACACCGGGGGGCGCCCCGTGGGGTGCAATTCATGGCGTGGTTTTTTTGGTCGAATGAATTCGACCCTACGCCGGTGGAGGGGACGTCACCCTGTAGGGCGCAATTCATTGCGCCGCTTTTCAGGTCCGTTATTACGCCGATTCCTACACAAACAGGAGAACAACATGCCACAACGTCTTATTATCTCCCTGCTCATCGCCGTACTCGCGCCGCTGGCCGTGGCCGCGGATCCGGCGGGTCGTTGGCGCACCATCGACGATGACACCGGCGAGGCCCGCAGCATCGTGGAGATCTCGATGGCGGGGGGGACCCTCAGCGGCAAGGTGCTGCGCCTGTTCAATCCCACCGAACCCAACCCGCGCTGCACGCAATGCAGTGGCGAGCGCGAGGGCCAGCCGATCGAGGGCATGACCGTCCTCTGGGGCCTGGTGCCCGAGGATGGCGAGTGGGTGGACGGCCGGGTGCTGGACCCGGAGAGCGGCAAGGAGTACAACGCCAAAGTGAAGCTGGTCGACGATGGCGCCCGCCTGGAACTGCGCGGCTACCTGGGCATGCCCATGCTCGGCCGCACCCAGGTCTGGGAACGCGTCGAGTAATCCACGGTCAGAGCCGATTCACGCATATTCAATACGGAGCCGAAACCACGATGTCAGAGAATGCAACATATACCCCGCCCCGCGTGTGGCAGTGGGAGGGCCAGGAAGGCGGCCGTTTCACCAGTATCAACCGCCCCGTCGCCGGCCCCACCCACGACAAGGAGGTGCCGGTGGGCAAGCACCCGCTGCAGCTCTATTCGCTGGCCACGCCCAATGGCGTGAAGGTGACGATCATGCTCGAGGAGCTGCTGGCCCAGGGACACAGCGGCGCGGAGTACGACGCCTGGCTGGTCAATATCTCCGAGGGCGACCAGTTCGGCAGCGGTTTCGTGGCGGCCAACCCCAACTCCAAGATCCCCGCGATGGTGGATCGCAGCGGACCGGAACCCATCCGGATTTTCGAGTCCGGGGCCATCCTGATGCACCTGGCGGAGAAGTTCGGCGCCTTCCTGCCCGGACAGGCGGCGGCGCGGGCGGAGTGCCTGTCCTGGCTGTTCTGGCAGATGGGCAGCGCGCCTTTCCTGGGCGGTGGATTCGGCCATTTCTACGCCTACGCCCCGGAAAAACTGGAGTACCCCATCAACCGCTACACCATGGAGGTAAAGCGTCAGCTGGACGTGCTCGACCGCAATCTGGCGGAGCGTCGCTTCCTGGCTGGAGAGGACTACAGCATTGCCGATATGGCCACCTATCCCTGGTACGGGGTGTTGGTCACCGGCGATATCTACGAGGCCCAGGAGTTTCTCGACGTGCACGCCTATGCCAATGTATTGCGTTGGGCCAGGGAGATCGAGGCGCGCCCGGCGGTGCAGCGCGGCCGGCGGGTGAACCGCGTGTGGGGACCGGAGGAGGAGCAGGTGCCCGAGCGGCACGACGCCAGCGACCTCGATCTCTGAGCGCGTTTTCCGGCTTTTTTTGTGTGCAATATCACAGAATCCGCTACAGATGCATGCATCCGCGCCGAATACTTGCTATGGAAGACAGTGACAACTGCCGCACTGTAGGGGGTGCAGCATGGAAAAGGCGAGTGTGGGAACTCGCTCCGCTTCAGTAGTAGCGGAACAGGAGGCCTTCAGGGCGCGAATGGAAGACCAGTGCCGCCGGATCCGGGACTATCGCCGCAGCGTGATAGCGATGGAGCGGCGCTGGCTGACCCTGAACGAGGCCGCCGAGGAGTGGATCAAGCAATACGCGGGGGAGTACGCCGAGCGGCATCCGCTCGGCGCCGGCTGAACGAGTACCTGGGCCTAGCCCCATTTCTGGTTCGCCGCTTTGCTGCAGGGCGCGGTTTGAACCTGGCCGCCCTGCGCCTCGAGGCACAATCCACCTTTGTTGTGCAGGCGCCCGGCGCCGTCCAGCGACCACTTCTGGTCACCCGCTCCGCCGCAATTCTTCAGTACGGCGCTGGCGCCCGCCTCCTTGCCGTCACCGGCCAGGCCCACGCAGGCGCCGCCGTGACTGGCCAGGCGGCCCTGCTTGTCGAACTGCCATTTCTGGTTTTGGGCCTTGTCATTGCATTTGCGGCTCACCAGCTTCACGCCGGCCTTGCTGGGATTACCCGCGGCTTGCAGGCACTGGCCGTTGGGTAGCTTGAAGGCGCGAAAGGCTTTTTCTTCCTCCATGATTTTTTCGCCTTCCTCCTGCATTTTCTTAATGGCATCGGTGTTGAATTCGATGGCCGCCGCGCCGGCAACCCACAGGCCCAGCAGGCCGGCGAGGAGAGTTGCGTGTTTCATTGCTATCAACCTTTCAATAGTATGTCGGGTGCCTGTCTAAACTTAGATGTTGCCGGCTCGGGTGGCAACCTCCACTGGGCCGCGACCGGCCGGCTCTTTCTCTGACCACGCGGCGGGACGATTAGTTGCGTACAAAAACCCTCTTTTACGGTGTCTTGTTGATCCTGCTGTGCCTGCTGCTGGTGATTGGCACGCTGCTGGGCCTGGCCGCA
This sequence comes from Parahaliea mediterranea, assembly GCF_017255185.1. Lineage (GTDB taxonomy): Bacteria > Pseudomonadota > Gammaproteobacteria > Pseudomonadales > Halieaceae > JAFKCZ01. The sequence continues at coordinate 89,350 of NZ_JAFKCZ010000010.1, read as the reverse complement.
TCCAGCGCCGGCAGCCGCTGGCTGCTGGAGCGGGCGGGGGCGATAGCCGGCGGCGCCCTGGCCTGGGAGCGGGTCGAGGGCTCGCTGCTCGACACCCTCGAGCTGGAGGGGCTGCGCCTGGATCAGCCGGGGCTCAGTGTCACCGTGGAGCATCTGCGCTATGCCTGGCGGCCCGCCCGGCTGCTGACCGGCACGTTGTACGTGGACAGCCTGGCGGCGCGGGGTGTTGAGGTGGTGTTAGCGGACAGTGGCGAGCCCCCTAAGGACAGTGAGCCTTTCGATCCCGCCGCCCTCGAGCCGCCACTCGATATTGTACTGGGCTCCATCGCGCTGGATGCCATTGGCCTGCGTTCCGGCGAGGCCCCGCCCCAGCGGATTGACCGGGTGCGCCTCGCCGGCAGTGTGATCGACGGCCGGGTCGACCTGGCGCGCCTGGACGTGAGCGCGGCGGAAGGGGAGATCACCGGCGCGGGGCAACTGGCATTGGCCAGCGGCATGCCGGCCGGCCTGCAAATAGCCTGGCACTGGCGCCTGCCCGACGGCCGCCGCGCCGGTGGCGAGTTGAAGCTGGCGGGACACGCCGATCAATTGCGCGTCACCCACCGGGGCGATGGCGAGCTGCCGCTCGACCTGGACGGCACGCTGACTTCGCTGCTGAGCGAGCCGGGCTGGGACCTTGAGCTGAATTGGCCTGCGCTCGCTCTGGGAATTGGTGAGCAAAGCCCGCGCATCGGCCCCGGACAATTGCGTTCCAGCGGCACGCTCCAGCGCTACCAGCTGTCTTCAAGCGGGCAGTTGGCGGGGCCGGGCCATGATCCCCTGCAATGGGCTCTCGATGCCGCCGGTGATAGCGATGGAATCGAGATCGCAAACCTGGAGCTGGTCAGCGGGCCCTATCAGCTGGCGCTGGAGGGCGATGTCGGCTGGGCCGGGCCGATAAGCGCCGCGCTTGCCTACCGGGCCCGGGGCGAGGGTCTTGAGGCCTTCAACGCCGACCTGCCTTCCGAGTTACAGGCCGCGGGCCGCCTCGATCTGCACTTCGCCGGCGAGACCCTGGATCTGGAACGCCTGGATTTGGCCGTGGTCGATACACCGCTGCAAGTGATGCTGTCGGGTGCGGTGCAACTTCCCGCCGGGGGCGAGCCCGAGCTCGACCTGACCGTGAGCTGGAGCGATCTGCGCTGGCCGCTGCGGGGCGAGGCGATCGCCGGCAGCCCGGAGGGGCGGGCGGTCATTGGCGGAACGCCGACGCGCTGGCGTGGCAACCTCAGCGCCGATATGGCGGGCAGCCAGGTGCCGCCAGGGCACTGGCGGGCCGAGGTGAGCGGCAGTGACCGGGAATTGTGGCTGCAGGCGCTGCGCGGCGCCCTGTTGGCGGGCGACATTACCTTGCAAGGCCACGCGGCCTGGGTTCCGGCCCCGTCCTGGGAGATGCGGCTGGAGGGGCGGGGCCTGGAGCCGGGACGCTGGCGTCCCGAACTGCGGGGCCAACGGGCCCTGGACCTGGATTTGGACACCCGGGGGCGCATCGACAGTGAAACCGGGATCAGCGCCGAAGTGGTGCTCGAGCGCCTGGCGGGCGAGATCGCGGGGCGCGCGATCGATCTGCGCGCGCGGGGGCTGGTTGAAGGCGAGTTGATGGAACTGAAGAACCTGGCCCTGGACAGCGGTGGCAACCGCCTGCGGGCGGACGGGCGGGTCGACGGCGACCAGCTGGCGCTCGACTGGTCGCTGGAGGCGCCGGCCCCCGGGGAACTGCTAGCGGGAGCGGGCGGCGCCCTGTCCGCCCGCGGCCGTGTGTCCGGCAGTACGCAGCAACCCCGTGTCCAGGCCAGCCTGGAGGGCCGCGAGTTGCAATGGCAGGGACAGTCGCTGAGCTCGCTCGCTCTGGAAGTACAGGCGGGCCTGGCGGGGGACGCTCCACTGCGCCTGGATCTCGAACTCGGGGCGCTGTCCGCCGGTCCGGCGGCGGACCAGGCATTGCTGGAGTCCGCCGTCTTCAGGGCCCGCGGCAGTACCGGTAGCCACACGTTGAACCTCGATGTCCACGGGATCACCGAGCAGCTTCAGGCGCGGTTCGACGGTGGATACGATATTGCCGGCGGCAGTTGGCGGGGCGCGGTGGCCGCGCTTGCTCTCGACAGCGAAGCTGGCGGTCACTGGCAGCTGGACGCCACGGCCCCCTTGTCGCTGTCGGCCGCCCGGGTGACGCTCGCCGATACCTGCCTGCAGTCCCCCGGTGTCGACGAGCATCCTCCAGCCCGGTTCTGCGCCAGCGGTGATTGGCGGGCAACGGGGGGCGCCGATTTCGCCGCCAGCCTGGAATCCCTGTCGCTGGCGCGCCTGTTGCCCGACCTGAGCGGCGCGGTGAACGGGGAGTTGCGGGTGGCAATGGCCGCGGACGGGGCGCTCGAAGGACGCGGGGATTTTGCCGTCGAGCCCGGCGAGCTGCGGGTGGAAACCCCTGCGGGGGTACAGCGCTTGCACCACGGCGGCGGCCAGCTCGATCTGAATATTGACCGCGGCGGCCTGGTGGCGACCCTGGGCCTGAGGCCCCTGGAAACCGGGCAAGTGCGGGCCGAGCTGCAACTGCCCGCCATGAGCCGGCTACCGCTGGCTGATCCCCAGCCACTCACGGGCCGACTGGAGCTGGACTTGCCCGATCTCAGCGGCCTGCAGGGCTGGGTGCCGGAGCTGGAGGCGGTCCGCGGGCGCCTGCAGGGCGATTTGCGCCTGGGCGGCACCCTGGGCCAGCCGACGCTCGAGGGGCAGCTGGCGCTGGCGGAGGCGGCCGCGGATGTGCCGCTGGCCGGTTTGGAGCTGCGTGACCTCGACCTGCGCTTGCAGGCGGACCCGTCCCCGGCGGGCCAGCTACGCATTCGCGGTGGCCTGAGTTCGGGCGGGGGCCGCTTGACCCTGGCCGGGGACCTGGAGACAGAGACTGGCGTGTTGGCCATGACGCTGCGGGGCGACCGGGTGGAGGTCTACAACACCGCGGATGCGCGCGCCCTGTTGTCGCCCGACCTCGATATCCGTTTCGGCGACGACATCCTGCGGTTGCGCGGCAAGGTGGCCGTCGCGGAGGCGCGCATCACACCGAAACTGGGGCTCAGTCCCGGGGTCGCGCCGGAGGAGGTGGCCGTGGCGGAACCCGAAGCGGCCGCATCGCAGACCGAACCTGATCCGGGCCGCATCGTCGCGCCCTCCCCCGATGTGGTGATTCTCGGCGAACCGGCGGGGGGCGCGGTCACCGAGGCGCCGGCGTCGCCGCTGCGCATCGACAGCGAGGTGGAGCTGGTGCTGGGCGACAGGGTTCGGGTGAGCGCGCTGGGCTTTGCCGGGAGCATCACCGGCGGTGTCATTTTCCGCAACCACCCGCGCCAGGCTTCGTTGATGCCCACCGCAGACGGCCGCCTCAACATCGAGGGTGGCACCTTCCGCGCCTTCGGCCAGGACCTGGAGATCGAGACCGGGGAAGTGCTGTTCCGCGGCGGGCCGGTGACCGAGCCGGAGGTCAATTTGCGCGCGGTGCGCTGGATCGACAACGACCCCCTGGTCAGCGCCGCCGGGGTGCAGGTGACCGGCCCCCTCGCCACGCCGGCCATGGAGCTGTTTTCCCGGCCCCAACTCGACCCAACGGAGATCCAGTCCTACCTGCTCACCGGGCATTCCGCCGCCAGCCGGGAATCGGCCCTCAGCATCGGCACCTACCTGCACCCCAAACTCTATGTGGGTTACGGCTACAACCTGCTGGAGGAAACCAGCGAGTTCGACGCGCTCTATACCATCACGCCCCGTTACGGGGTGGAGGCCAATGTGGGCGAGGCGGACAATAACCTGGGGGTGACCATTACCTATGAGCACTGAGCTGGTCCGGCGCCTGGTTGCCGTCGCATTGCTGCTACTGCTGCTACCCCTGCAGGCCGGCGCGGCGCGCGATAACGGGCGTGTGGTCGTGGTGGTGGAGGGTGTCGAGGGTGAACTGCTGGATAACGTGCGCGCCTCGTTGAGCATCGCCCGCGACCGGAAGCGACTGACGGCGGTGTCGATACAGGAGCGACACGGAAAGGCGCAACGCGAGATTGAGCGCGCACTGCAGCCCTTCGGCTACTACCGGGTACAGGTGGAGGCGACGCTGGACGAGCCGGCGTCACCGGAACGCGCCTGGTGGGCCCGCTACCGCATCGACGCCGGACCGCCCCTGCCTGTCGGCGCCGTGGATATCCGCTTTGAGGGCCGCGGCGCCGATTTCCTGGACAAGGATGCCTTTGCCGGGGCATTCCCCCTCGCCGCGGGCGACATACTGGACCACCGGCGCTACGAGGCGGCCAAACGCAGCCTGCTCGAGGAGGTGCGGCGCCAGGGCTATCGCCGGGCCCACTACCGGGCGCACAGGGTGGAGGTGGATCTCGAGCGCTACAGCGCCCGGATCGAGTTGGTGGTGGCGCCCGGTCGACAGTCGGTGATCGGCCCCATTACCTTCGAGCAGGACCGCTTCGATACGGCGTACCTCGAGCGCTACCTGGTGCTCCAGCCCGGCGACCCCTACAACAGCGGCGCATTGTCGCGTCAGCGGCAGGCGCTGAGTCGCAGCGGCCACTTTAGCGAGGTGGAGATCGAGCCGCAGCCACCGGTTCCCGGTCAACCGGGTGTGGTGCCGCTGAAGATTCGCCTGCAAACGTTCCCCAACAACCGCTACCGCGGGCGCCTGGGCTGGGGCACCGATACCGGTGTAGGTACACAGCTGGACTGGACCCGCCGCTACGTCGGCGGCCGCGGCCAGCACTTCAACCTCGGCCTTGCCCTGGTGGAGGAGCGCCGCAAACTGGCGGGGGATCTCAATTATGTGATCCCGCTCGACCCGCTTGCCGGTAGCCGGCTTGTGTTGGGCGCACGTCACGAGAGCAAGGACCTGACCTACCAGGACGTGGGGCTGGCGCGAGGCGGTGAGACGCGTATCGCCACCAACCTGCTGTCCGCCACATGGCATCAGCCGCGGCGGCAGTGGGGTGCATTCGAACTGCGCTCCGAACTCGGTGTGAGTCTGGTGGGTGAAACCTACGATATGTTCGAAGTGTTGTTTGGCTACTTGTCGAAGGCTGATCAGGAGGGTTTTATCGACGCCATCGGCGAGGAGACTTACAACACGCTTACCCCCGACTTCGAGGCGGTGGTACCGCGCGCGCGCTTGGCCCTGCGTCGCAGTGACGACCGACTGTATATCCGCAGTGGCGACTATTTAGACCTGCAGCTACTGGGGGCGGACGAGGCGCTGGGCTCCAATATCAGCTTCTGGCAGGCGCGCCTGGATACCTGGCATATCCGCTCCCTGGGCGAGCGCAGCCGCCTGCTGCTGCGCACTGAAATGGGCTATAGCGAGGCGGAGAGCAAGGAAGCGCTGACGGTTAACTTCAACCAGATGCCGGAATATTACGAATTTCGCGCCGGTGGCGTGCGCAGTGTGCGCGGCTACGGCTTTGAGACGCTCTTTCCCATTGATACCATCACCGGCGGCAAGCACGAACTGGTCGCCAGCCTCGAATACGAATACGAGGTGATTCCCGACTGGAGCGTGGCGACCTTCGTCGACGGCGGTAACGCCTTCAACAGCTGGGAAGACTACGAACCCAAGGTCGGCGTGGGCCTGGGGCTGCGCTGGCGCTCGCCGGTGGGTCTGGCGCGCATCGACCTCGGCGTCCCCCTGGACGACGCCGACGACAGTTTTCAGGTTTACATCACGGTCGGACCGGAATTCTGACCCGTGGTATCCGTCTCGCGGCGCGGGTCGGGTGCGGTCGCCTCCTTGAGCTTGTCGAAACTCAGCAGTTTGTCGCGCAGGCGCAGGGAGTAGGTGACAAAGTTCGACAGCGCGCCCGCGTCGCGGCGGTCGGGATGCGCCATCAGGCTCAGTAACTCGCGGTTGCTGTCGTCGATGACCGCCTGGAGGCTGGTGGCTTTCTGCTTCACCTCGGCGGTTTCGTCCCGCAGCAGGGACTTGCGAATCTCATCGAACAGCCCCAGCGTGTGGCTGGAAATTTCCCGGACCATCAGCACCACGTCGCTCTTCAACTCGACATATTGGGTTTTCATCGTCTTTTTGGTGTTGAAGAGATCCTCGATCGAGTCGTGGACCTGGAACAGGTAGTCGTAGCGGGTGATCAGCGCCAGCAGCTCCCGCGATTCGCGCTCGTCGCCGATACTGGTCACCACGCGGGAGAAATAGGCCCGGTACTCCTGCTCCAGGAACTCGATGTACTGGATGCGCTTGTGCGAGGCCTCGAAAATACTGCGGTAGCCCGACTCGATGCTCAGGGTGACCAGGTTGTAGTTTTCCTGGAGGAAGCCCAGCAGCGGCGCCAGGTTCGCCCGCAGCCTGCCGCGTACCGCGTCGAAATCATCGCCTTCGCCGAGTTTCGGCAGTTCCAGGCGTTCGAAGTCCATCTTGCCCTCGCCGACAAGGGCATCGACAAGGCGGGTAAACGGGTTGACCAGGGCGATGAAAATCAGGCTGGTGACCAGGTTGAACACCAGGTGAATATTGGCGAGCGCGATGGCGGGTTCGGTGTCGATCTCGTTGAGCCGGTGACCGAACACCAGCAGCGCCGGCAGGAAAATCAGCACGCCGCTGACATTGAACAGGAAGTGACTCAAGGCGGTTTTCTTGGCCGCCAGGTCCATGTTGAAAATTGCGATCAGGGCGGTGGCGGTGGTGCCGATGTTGGCGCCCATGACGATCGGTACCGCGTTTTCGAGGCTGAGCAGGCCCTGTTGGGCGAAAATGATGGCCAGGCCGGTAGTGACCGAACTCGACTGCACCATGGCGGTGAACGCGCAGCCAACCAGAATCGCCAGCAGGGGGCTCTGTGGTTGAAGCAGGTATTTTACCAGTGCCGGTTCCTGTTGCAGTGGCTGCAGGGAGTCGGAGATCAGGTTGAGGCTGAAAAACACAAAACCGAAATAGAAGATCGACTTGCCGAACAGCGCGGCGCGCGAACGCACCAGCGACAGGATAAAACCGATAATGATAATGGCCGGGGCGAAGGCGGTGAGCTTGAATGCCACCAGCTGGGCGGTGACGGTGGTACCGACATTGGAGCCGAAAATAATACCGACGCTGTTCTTGAAAGAGAGGACGCCGGCGTTGACCAGACTGATGGTGATCACCGAGGTCGCCGAGCTGGACTGGATGACCGCGGTGACCAGCGCGCCGATCAGGAGTCCGACCAGCGGAATCCGGGTTGCACGGGACAGAAAGCGGCGAAAGCGCTCGCCGGACAGGCGTTCGATCTCCGAGGAAAAATTTTCCAGCCCGAAGATAAACAGTATGATGGCCGTCAACCCGGCCATTACCACGTGGAGATATTCCATCTCTGCGCGCGATCGTATCCTGTGGTGAGCAATTCAGGGGGCCTGCCCGACATGCGGCCGGGCAGGCCCCCGCCGCATCTTTAGCATAGAACCGGTGCGAAGTTTACGCTACCTCTACTTGCGTCAATGGCGGGCGCTTCACTTAATTCGAAGTACGGTCGGCTTGTTATGTAACAGGCCTTTATCTATGCTGGAAGCCCCGTTGTAGAACGTTGTCAGCCGTATGCCCTATTCCCGTATTCCCCCCGCACTCTGCCTGTGCCTGGTGTTGTCAGCCTGTGGCATTCAAGTTTCGCGCATTCCCGCCGATACGCTGGATCAACCGCGTGCCGAAGGACCCTTGCCGGCGGATATGATGGCGGCCATGGAGCGTGATATTCGCGACGTAGTCACCACTATTCATCGCAGTGGTACAGGCCAGGCGGTATATCGTGGTGAGAAGTTCGACGACTACCGGGTTGAGGGTCGCCTGCTGCATCGGGAGCCGACGTTGCGCGATCGCTATACCGGCGAGTCCTATCACTGTAGCCAGGTGCAAGTGATGGCGAAACTGAACTATCACCGCACTTACTATGATCGGGAGTCGCAGCGCGTGGGGGTGAGTAATCGCGAGCGCCTGCAGCGCACCGATCGGCTTTGTACCTACGACAGCGCCCGGGACGTCTACGAAGCGGGCGAGGTTGTCGTGACCGACGATTGACGCATTCGGAGATTCGAGATGGCGACGAGCGCCTGCGGGGCCTGTAATGAACCCATGACAACCGGGCTGTCCGCCTGCCCTCGCTGTGGCGCCGCCAGCGATGGCGGGGGCGCCCCCGGCGCGGTGCTGGACCACCGTGGCTTTAGTACAGCCGTCGAGGACGGCAGCTTGACATTCCGCGTGCGCGGCGCGGGCGTCGGCCCCGGTTACCTGGCGAGCCAGTTGTTCCTGGGCGCGGTGCTGGGCTTCATCCTGGACATGCTCGCCGGCAGCGGCGGTATCGCCACACTGTCTGGCATGCTGCTGTTTTTCCTGATTACGCTGGTCATCGCCGCGGTGCGTTTTCGCGATCAGACCTTTTCCCTCGAGGGTGGGGATATCGTCAAGGACGACCTGCGCATGCCGGTCGACGGTATTTCCGAAGTGTTGCTTTACAACAAGCATCTGGGCGGGGAAGTGACCGGGGCCAAGCGCCAGGGCAACGGCTTTTTTATCGTCGGCACCGGAGTCACGGGTGTCAGCCTGGTTGTGGGCGCGGCCCTGAGCAACGCCGCGTCGGCGCTGGGCTCGGATATGCGCCGCATTCGCAAGCGCAGCCTCGCCAAGCGCGGCAACCAGCTGTGCGTGCGCCTCGGCGCGAAACGGGTTCCACTGGCCAGTCACCTGCGCCAGGACCAGGCGGTCTCCCTGTTCGAATCGCTGACCGAGACCCTGGAAAAGCCCGCGGCCGCGGCGCGCTCGGCGGCTGCCGGAAGCTCGCCCGCCACCCCGGCTCCGCGGGGCTTTGCGCGGCGCATGCCGGCCTACAACGCGCTCGACGCCACCCGCTACCGATTGTTGGTCGCGGTCCTGGCCGTGGCCGTGGTGGATAGCCTGGCCGGGCTACTGAACAGCCTTGTCGGTGGTGCTGGCGCCGGATGGCTCGCCTCCGCCTTCGCCCTGGTGAACACGGTTTCCCATGTGGCCTGGATAGCCCTGGCGGGCTTGTTGATACTGCAGGCGAGGCACAAACGGCCCGAGTTCATGGGCCTGCTGGGACTGTGCGTCGCCATCAAGTCAGTGGTGCTGGTGGCGGGTGGGGGGCTTTGGCTGAGCGCGCTGTCGCCCTTTGCCCTGGTGGCGTTCTGGGCCGCGCTGGCGTCCGTGGAGCTGCGGCAGGGCCCCGGCGTTCGCCTGTTCAGTTACGGCGGCCTGTCGGTGCTGTGGCTGATCTGGTCGGTGTTGTTTGCGCGCATGTTGTATGCACTCGATAGCGGCGCGGGTCATGTCCCGGTACCTTTCGGCACGCAACTGGTGGTAGCCGGCTGCCTGTTGCAGATTGCCTGCCTGTACCAGCTGTGGCGGCAACTCGCTCCGCGCCCGGCTAGCTAGCAAGCCACGTAGTCCGGGGGGCGGCGGCCGGCGCCGCCCCCGCTCAATTGTTCAGCCAGTTCCCGCTCTCGTCCGCCACCACCCACAGGCGTGAAAACCAGTAGTACTCGCCGGTTTGGCCGGTGGGCGCCGTGCAGTTGATTTTGTTGCGCCCGGCGGCCAGCGCGGGCAGCTTCACCGCGATGGTCGATTCTTCGCGCTCCACGACAAGCCCCTCGCCGCTGGCGGCAAAGCAATTCACGGATTTCGAGAACGCCGGGCCGCCGGTTTGGATTTGCAGGAGTAATGCCTTCGGTAGAGGCTCTCCCGGTCGCAATACATGGGGTTGGTCTCCGGCCTCCCTGGCGGGCAGGGGCCTGGATTTCAGGGCCATTTCCAGCCGCTCCAGGCTGCCAAAGTTTTGCGACATGGCAAAGCGCGGCACCTGGTTGCGCGGGGTGCGGGGTCCCAGGGCGCCGGATTGCTGCGCCAGGCCGGCGAAGCCCAGTGATTGCACCAGGCCGAGACTGTCCCGGCTGTACTCGCCGAAGGGGTAGGCGAATATCATTGGCACGGTGGTGCCCAGGGCCTCCTCGATACGCTGGTGGCTATGCTGGATTTCGCCGCGCACGCGCGCTTTCCAGGCCGCCGGGGTTTCGCCCTCGCGGCGAGCCTCCAGGTGGTCGTGGCTGAGCGAGTGGGAGCCGAATGTCGCCAGGCCCGACCGCTGCATCTCCCGCGCCTGCGACCAGGTCATGAACTGGCCGAAGCCGGCGTCCAGCGATTGCGTGGCGACAAACACCGAAAAAGGCATGCCCCGGTCCCTCAGCGCCGGATACGCGGTGTCGTAAACCGAGGCGTAGGCGTCGTCGAAGGTGATCGCCACGGCGTTGTCGACGGTCTCGCCACGGGCCTCGATGTCCTCGAGCAGCCGCGCGAGGGGTACCACCTGAAAACCGTTGTCGTCGATCCAGTCGAGGTGGCGCTGGAATTGCTCCGGGGAGATGCGGGTACTGGCGGGGCCGGTGTCCGATACCCGGTGGTACAGCAGGATGACCGCATGATCCTCCGCGGCCGTCACCGCGGCTGTAAACAGCTGCAGACAGAGCAGCGCGATGCCCAGGCCGCGTTTCATGTGTCGGCCACCGCCTCGAGCAGGTCCGCATTCTGTCGCATCAGCGCCCGGATCTCCTCGACATAGGCGTCGCGTCGCTGGGAGTATTGGCTGAGCCCGGCCACCAGCGCCGGGCCGGTTACGGCCTTGTCGCGCGAGCGTAAGCCCGCGCGCAGGTCGCGAAACGGCCGGTAGCGGTCGTGGGTGTTCAGGTTGTTCATGTATTGGCGGATGCTCTCGGCGATCGAGTCGAAAGCCTGGATCTCGTGCCTTGCGCCGGCGGCGCGCCGGGCCGGCACGATACCGCAGCCGGGTTGGTAGCACCACTGGCCGAACAGGTTATTGGCCTGCACCGCAAAGCGCGAGCGGCCCCACCCCGATTCCTTGGCGGCCTGCGCCAGGGCCAGCGCCGGCGGCACGATGTCCACCCGGCGCAGCAGGGTATCGAGTACCGCCGGCAGTTGTTCCGGGTCGAAGGCGACCCCGTAGCTGCCGCAGAGGGCCTCCAGCCAGCGCCGGTCTTGCCAGGACGGCGCCTCGCCGGCGTCCTGGCGGCTGGCGATGGACCGCAGGCGCTCACGATCGCGCAGGATTGTGGCGTTGGCGTCGCGGACCAGGGGTAGCAGGTGGCCGTAGAAGGCCTGTTTGCGCGCGTCGACATCACCGATGGCGCGCATGTCGGGCATCGGCGGATACGCCGGCGGCCGCAGTGCCAGCCACATCAGCAATAGCAGCGCGAGCAAGGCCAGGGCGGCGAGTGTATAGCGCCGCGCGGGACTCCAGTGGCCGGTGGGCTCACTCAGCCGCATCGGCCCGCAGCGCGTTCAGTGTGGCGGCATCCGGGTAGCCATCGGCCGGCAGCCGCACCTCCAGCTGGAAAGCGCGTAGCGCCGCCCGGGTGCGGCTGCCCAGCACGCCGTCGAGCGGTCCGGGGTCCAGGCCCCGGTCCAGCAGGGCCTGTTGGGCGTGCTTCAGTTCGGCGATCGGCAGTGGTGGCGTCTCGGGATCGCCGTAATCGGCGGGCGGCGCGCCGGCCAGTCGATCCGCCAGCAGGCCCACCGACAGGGCGTAGCTCTGTGACTGGTTCCAGCGCATGATCACGTCGAAATTGTCATACACCAGAAACGCCGGCCCCGCGTGGCCCGCGGGAACCAGCAGCGCGGCTGTCACGTCGGTTCCGGGCAGGGGGCCGCCGTTGGCGCGCAAAACACCCCGGGAAGACCAGCTGGCGAGCGGGGCGGATTGGTCCCGCCCGGCCCAGCGGTAGTCGAAATCCGGCGGCAGGCGCACCAGCCTGCCCCAGCGCAGGCCCGGCTGCCAGCCCAGCGCCTTGAGGAAGTTGGCCCCCGAGGCGAGTGCGTCCCGTTCGCTGCGCCACAGGTCGATCTTCCCGTCGCCATCGCCATCGACGGCGTAGCGCAGGTAGGACGAGGGCATGAACTGGGTGTGCCCCACGGCCCCGGCCCAGGAGCCCACCATGTGTTCCGCCTCCAGGGATTCGCGGTCCATCAGGCGCAGGGCGTTGACGAATTCCCTGGTGAAAAAGGTCGCCCGGCGCGGGTCACAGGCGAGGGTGGCCAGGGAATCGAGGGTGGGCATGTTGCCGAGGTAGCCGCCGTAGTTGGTTTCCAGGCCCCAGAAGGCGACCAGGTAGCGCGCCGGGACGCCGTGGCGCCGTTGCAAGTCGGCCAGGAAGTCGCCGTGCTTGGCCAGCATCTGGCGGCCGCGGCTCACCCGCTCCGGGCTGACGCGGCGGTCGACATAGGCGGCGAAGGTCTGTATGAACTCAGGCTGCTGCTGGTCCAGCTCCAGCACCCGCTGTTGCTGTTCCAGCGCTGGCACGGTGGCCTCGACCAGGCCGGGGGGGATGCCCTGGGCGAGCGCGTGTGCCGCCAGGCGCTCGCGGCAGGCCGGGAACTCCTCCGCCGCCAGAGCGGGCAGGGCGAGGAGCAGGGACAGGCCGAGGGCGAAGCGGCCCCGCGGCCGCCCGCGGAGGTGTATTGACCGAGTAATGCTGTGCACCGGTGTCATGGACCCTGTTGTGGTGAATGGCGTATGCCGCCGCAGTCTACCATGTCGACGTGGCGGGATTGAGACCGTGCCGCGGGGTTGGCGGGGTCACGATCCGCGCCGCTGCGAGGCGACCCAATCCGCGACCACCTCCTCGAGAATGGCGATGGCCAGCGAGCCGTTGCCGACCACCACGTCGTGGAAGGCGCGCAGGTCGAAGTCCTCGCCCAGTGCCTGCTCGGCCTGCCGGCGCAGGGCCTGTATGCGCAATTCGCCCACCTTGTAGGCCAGGGCCTGCGCGGGCCAGGTGATGTAGCGGTCGACCTCCGCGGTGACCTCATCCGCGGTCAGCGCGGTATTGGACAGCAGGTAGTCGATGGCGCGCTGGCGGCTCCAGCCGTAGGCGTGCAGGCCGGTGTCCACCACCAGCCGGTTGGCTCGCCACATCTCGTAGGTGAGTCGGCCGAAATCGCTGTAGGGGTCGCGGTAGAAACCGGCCTCCTTGCCCAGGCTTTCCGCGTACAGCCCCCAGCCTTCGCCGAAGGCCGCGTGGTAGAGGGTGCGCCGGAAGGGGGGCAGATCCAGTTCCAGCGCCAGCGCCGACTGGTGGTGGTGGCCCGGCACCGCCTCGTGCAGGGTGAGGGCTTCCAGGTTGTACAGCGGTTTGCTGTGAAAGTTGTCCGCGTCAATGAAGTACACGCCCGGATTGCGGCCATCCGCCGTGCCGCCGACATAGAAGGCGCCGCGTCCGTTGACCTTGCGCACGGTGTAGGGCAGGCGTGGCAGCCGGCCGAAGTAGGTCGGCATCTGGCCGTCCATGCGCTTGGCGATCAACGATACCTTTTCCAGCAAATCCTCGGGGCTCTCGGCGTAGAACCGCGGGTCTTCGCGCAAATGGGCGAGGAAATCCTGGAAGGAACCGTCAAAGCCGGTGCGCCGGATGGTTGCCTCCATCTCCGCGCGAATGCGGCGGGTTTCATCCAGGCCCAACTGGTGAATCGCCTCGGGCGAGAGGTCGGTGGTGGTGAAGTAGCGAATCAGGTAGCGGTAGTAGGTATCGCCACCCTCCACGCTGGTGATGGCCGGCGCGGTGCGGCAGGCCGGCAGGTACTGTTCGGCGAAAAAGGCGTGGAACGCCCGGTAGGCGGGTATGACTTGTTCCGCGATCGCCTGGCGCGCCTCCCGGGCCAGGCGTTGCCGTTGGCTGGCATCGATTGCCGCGGGGAAACGGGTAAAGGGTTCGTAAAACGCGCTGGCGGCGGGGTCGTCGACGATGTAGCGGGCGATCGTTTCCCCGTAGTTCGCCATCGCCCCGCAATACTGGGTGAAGCCCCTGCGAACGCCCTCGCGCAGATTGTCCATCTGCTCGGCGTTGTAGCGCGGGTAGTCGTTGAAACTGGCGATCAGCCTGTCGTAGTCCGCCACCGAGGCGAAAGCCATATTGGCCAGCGCGTCGGCGAAGTACATGTGGTAGCCGAACAGCGAAGTAATGGGAAACAGATGATCCCACTGGGCGTAGCTCTCGCGTTCGGTTTCCCGCTCGTAGCGAAACAGCTGGTAGCTGATGCGCTGCTGTCCCCGCAGCGCGTCGCCATCGATGGTGTCCAGGCGCGCGAGCATATCGAGGTTAAAGGCCGCCCGCCGGTCCCGGGCCTCGCCGTCCATCCCGGGCAGCTTGCCATCGGGGCGGAAGGCGTCGGGGTCGGTGCGGAAAAACACTTTTTCCTGCTGCGCCCGCGCCCAGTGGTCGGCGAGCAGCCGGTTGAAATCGGCGCTAGTGTCGGCCAGGGCGCCTGTCGACGCCAGTGTCAGTAGGGCGGATGTCATCCATGCCTTCATAAGCTGTCTATCTCCTTAATGGGAATTGGGGGGCGGGTAGCCGTGGGGCCGTATTGAAGCGGGGCGCCTGGGCGCCCGGGCGAGACAGTGGGTCGCGCATCCACGGGCGCCGGATCCGGAGCACGTGGGCCGGATGGTTCGGGCCCTGTTTCAGTAAATCAGCAGCGTCACCCGTTCTCCGGTCATGTCTTCCAGGAGGGCGATCAGTTCCGCCTCCTCTTCCGCGTTCAAGACGCTGTCCTCCAGCACGCGAACAATGAGCTGGTGCAGCTCGCGGGCCGGCCAAATGTCCAGCCGGTCGGCGCGGTCGTCGAGCCAATCCAGGATAAACTCCGCCTCGGCCAGGTTGATGGTGCCGTCCGCCAGTATGCCCTTGCACAAACCGACCAATTCCGCGACGTCGGCGGAGTTGCGACGCGCCTGCTCCAGCTGTCCCGCGAGGTGTGTTTCACCGCTATTGAAGGGTTTCATATCGCATCCTCCAGTGCTGGACAGGGGCGTGGCATGCGCCGGGACGGCCGCGCTCGCAGGCGGCGCTATTACTGAATATAGCCCAATCCAGCCCACGGTTCCGCGCCGGCACGTCGTCGCCGTGCTGGCTGCTAGGGACGCTGCATGCTGTCGATAAAGGCGTTGGAGGCCGCGATCGACTTGCGCATTTCGGCAATCAACAGGTCGATATCCCGCGCGATGCCGGCAAATTCCGTTTTCAGGGAGGCCACTGCCTGGGCGTTCAAATTGTGTTTGAGAAACAACACGTTATCCCTGAGCGCCACCAGCACCGGGTCCATGCGCGCCTCGGCCTTGCGCATGGCCGCGTACATGTCGCCGTAGCGCTGCCGGGTCTCGCGCAACTGGCGCTGGCTCTGCGCTTTGAAGTTGGCGTTGCTGTACTCGGCGATCTCGGCTTCCCACTCCTCGAACAGCGCCTCGGCCACGGTGTCCACGGCGTCGATACGATCGCGGACTTCCTGAGCGGCGTCGGCGGAGTCCTCGTATTCATCGTTGAGATCTTCGTACACATCCTGCAGGTCGCCGCCGTCGAAGCCGACTACCGCCTGGAAATGGGCCAGCGCCGATTCGAACTGCTCCTCGGCGTCGGCCTGGGCATCGCGCGAGGCCTCCACACGGTCCACCAGGATATCCCGCTTGTGGATGCCCACCTGCTCGGCCGCGGAATAGTAGGCGGACTCGCACCCGGCGAGTAGAACGGCGAATGCGAGAGCGGTGAATATGCTGCGCATGGTGTCTCCCCCTTTTGGTAGTCATGCTGAAGCGCCGGGACAGTGTATCCGCAGTTTCACTTTTAATGCGAGTCCTTCGGTGTGTGACCGCCGTGCCGCGAACCCGCGGTCCCGGCCTACCTGTGACGTGCCCGGTATCGGGTCGGGGAGGCCCCCGCCAGGCGCTTGAAGGCGCGATTGAACGCACTGGAATCGGAATAGCCCAGGCGTTGCGCCAACTCCGTGATGCTCACGTTGGTGGCGCTCAGGCTCTCCTTGGCCACCTGGACCATCACTGTCTCGCGCAGCCGGGTCAGGCTGCTGCCGTGCTCCGCCAGGCGCCGGTGCAGGCTACGACGGCTGATGCCGAGCTGGCGGGCAATGCTCTCGGAGCAGCAGGATTCGGTGCCGATGTACGAGGAAATGAGGAAGGTAACGTTGCTCAGGAAGCCCGTGCTTTGCTGAAAACCCTGCAGGCTCTTCGCCACCTGCTGCTCGAGGATACTCAGCAACTGCGGGTCGGCGTTGCTGACCGGCGCGTTGAGAATGTCCTCGGGCACCAGTACGCCATTGCAGAAGTGGTCAAACCGGATCCGGGCCCGAAAGGCCTCGCTCAGTGGCGTTATGTCGGCCAGGCCGGCGTGCTGGAAATACACCTCCTCGGGGTACCACTCCTGCTGGGTCAATTCCTGAACCAGGCGGACCACCTGGCAGAGCGACATTTCCACCTCGTGCCGGCAGGCCTGTGGCGAGTAGCCTTCAACCTGGTAGGTCAGCATGTAATGTTCACCGACCTGGGATATCGACGAGCGGGCGCCGGGCGAGACAATGTCCATGTACTTCTCGACCATCTGGAAGCACTGCCTGACCGATGAGGCATTGCGCATTATGTAGCCCAGCACGCCGAAGTCGGCGACCTCCCGCACCAACGCAATTTCCAGCCCCAGGTAAGGCCGTTGGAACTTGTCCGAGGCCAGGTTGAGCAGTTCCAGATAGCGGGCTACCGCGATGCCGCTGTTGTCGTCCTCCAGGCTGCCGATCCTGATGTTCAGTTGCCGATACAGATCGCCGGGGTCAATGCCCAATAGCACCATGGCCTCGTGAATGCGGCGGAAATACAGCATCAACTTGGTCTGGGTACTGAACATTCCTCGCCTTGCCACCCCGTTACGCGTCGCGCGAATTGGTGCGTTTGGCACCCTCGATAGCCGTGCATTATGGCACAAAATGTCCGATTACGGGCACAAGCTGCCAATTCCTCTGCCCGCTGAATCCTTATATTGCCTCCACTCCAAGCCGGCGAAAAATGAAAACGCGGCAAGCGAAGTCACCTCATACCTATAACATTCAGGCATATGCATGGATAACCGTCACCGCAATATCGGTTTACTGGGCGCCGTAACCATTCTTGTCGGGTTTGTCACCAGCGCCTCGGTGTTTGTGCTGCCCGCCAGCCTGTCCGCCCTGGCAGGCCCCTCCATGATACTGGCCTTCGCCATCGCCGCCCTGCCAGCCTTGTTGAGCTGCCTGGTCGCGGCGCAGATCTCCAGCTTCTTTCCGGTTAGCGGCGCCAGCTACCTGGCTATCACGCGCCTGACCTCGCCGCTGCTGGGCTTTCTCAGTATGTGGTTGCTGATGGCCGGGGCCGCCATCGGCATGGCGCTGTTGAGTATCGGAGCCGCCAATTACGCCGCCACGCTCGTCGATGTCGACAGGCAAGCCATCGCCCTGGGGCTCGTCGCCAGTATCGGTCTGTTGAATATGTTCAGCACCAAACTGGCCGTTTCGGCCCAGGAGCTGCTGGTGCTGATTTTCTTGCTGGCGGTCGGGGTCTTCCTGTGGGGCGGCGCGGAAATGCTGGAGCGCGGCAACTTCGAACCCTTTATGCCCAAGGGGTTGTCCGGTGTTATGGCGGCGGCGGTGCTGGCCTATTTCGCCTACACCGGCTTTTTGGTCATCATCGATGTCGGTGGCGAGGTAAAGAAGCCACAGAGGAACATTCCCCTGGCCTTGCTGATCAGCTTCCTGACCGTGTTGGGCCTGTACTTCGCTATCAACGCGGTGCTGATTGGGGGCATACCCTGGCAACAATTGGCGACACTGGATGCGCCGGTGCAGTTTCTGGCCGAACAGACCCTGCCCGCGCCACTGGTGAAGTTCATCATTCTGGCGACGGTATTCGCCGCCGCCTCTACGGTCAACGGCATCCTGCTGGGGTATTCGCGCGACCTGAAAGTCATGGCCGACGAGGGCCGGCTGCCCGCATTTTTTGGTCGCACCCACTGGCGCCGGGCCGTGCCGGGATCCCCGGTGTCCAGTGCGGGGCAGCGGCTTGATGAGTCGCCGCGCGCGGCCATCGCCAGCCTGTGCCTGTTGGCTGGCGCGCTGATTGTGATCAGCGGCGAAATCCTGCAATACGCCGTATTCGTGGCGTTTGCCGCACTACTGGTGCAAATCGGGCTGGGCCTGTCACTGCTGCGGGCCAACTCGGTGGCGCCCGAGCTGTATCGCCAGGCCGCATTTAAACTGCCGCGAACCGCCAACACCTGTGCCGCGGCGGGGCTGATTGCCGTGTCCGGTTTCTTTCTGGTCGCCGGTGCGCTGGATAACCCCGGGGCCGCGCTGGCCGCGGGTCTGTATCTGGTCGCCGGCACGCTGTACTACGTCGGCCGCAACGGGCTCAAGGGTTCCCTTGCGTCCCGCGCGGTGCTGCGGGGTCACTAGAGCGATTGTCCGCGGTGGCGCCACGTTTTCCGCCTTGTAAAGAGTCTTTGAGAGGGAGCACTTATGTTTGATATACGACCCAAATTAACCTCGCGTATAGAGCTGGGCGGATCGGACGTTGTGGAGCAGATGTTCGCGGCGGCCCGGGACCCGGAGTTGATCTCCTTCGGCGCGGGGGTGCCCGCGCCGGACCTGTTGCCTGTCGAGGCCATGTCCAGGGCCACGGTGCGGGCTTTCCAAACCTTCGGCGCGACCATGCTGAATTACGATGGCTCCTATGGCCTGCAACCCTTGCGGCACTATATCGCCACGCAGCGCCTGGCCGGCCTGAACATACAGGCCAGCGCCGATGACATCTGTATCCTGAGCGGCTCGCAGCAGGGGCTCGACCTGATCGCCCGCCTGTTTCTCAATGACGGCGACAGCATTATCGTGGAGGCGCCCACCTATCCCGGCGCCATCAACACCTTTGCGCCTTTCCACCCACGCTACATAACCGTGGGCATGGACGCCGAGGGGATGAAGATGGATGAGCTGGAAGCCGCCCTGCGCGCCAACCCGGACACCAAGTTCATCTACACCGTTCCCGATTACCAGAACCCGTCCGGCATCACCATGAGCCTGGAGCGTCGCCGGAAGCTGGTCGCCCTGGCGCGGCAGTATGGCGTGCTGATCGTTGAAGACAGTCCCTACTGCGAGCTGGGCTTCGACAACGAGAAAATGCCGGCCATTCGAAGCCTGGACGACAATGGGCTGGTGATTCACCTGGGAAGCTTTTCCAAAATCCTGTCCCCCGGTGTGCGCATCGGCTGGGTCTGCGCGCAGGCGGATATCATAAAGCTATTCCGTCGCGCCAAGGAAGCGGCTGACTTTCAGTCCTGCACCACCACCCAGTACATGCTGTTGCAGTATCTGCAGGACAACGATCTCGATCAGCTGATCAAGAACAATAACCGGGTGTATCGGGAGCGCCGTGACGCCTGCGTCGACGCGCTCGCCGACAGCATGCCGGGCAATGTGCGTTTCACCCGTCCGGATGGCGGCTTTTTCTGCTGGCTGACCGTTGACGGCGTCAATACCTCGGAATTGCTGATGCGCGCCATCCAGACCGCCCGAATTGCCTACGTGCCGGGTGAGTCCGCGTTCGCCAATGGCGGCGACCACAACACCATTCGCCTGAGCTTTTCGCAAAAGGAACCGCATGAAATCAAGGACGGCATCCATCGGTTGGCCGAATTGCTGAAGTAATACCGCCTGCCGACACCAAAACAACACCCGAAATTCCGAGGAGTCATAAGTAGATGATGAGAAAACCTTTAATCACAGCCATTGCCGCCCAGGTCAGTGTCATGGCCCTGGCTGTCAGCGCCCCCGCGCTGGGCCAGAACCGCGGTTCAGGGGTCTCCGCCCTGATTGAAGAAGTCGTTATTACCGCTCGAAAGCGCGAAGAGAACATGCAGGATGTGCCGGTTGCCGTCAGTGCGGTATCGTCGGACCAGATGGCGGCGCTGAAAATTCGCACCCTGACCGATGTCTATCGCGGTATGCCGAATGTCGAGTTGAAGGAAAACGGCACCGTAAAGGGCACCGCCAATTACGTTATCCGCGGTATCGGGGCGCTGTCATCGGTGCCCGGCGTAGATCCGGCCGTGGGTGTCTTTTACGATGGGGTTTACCTGGGCCAGAACAACGGGCTGGTCAGCCAGGCTTTTGACCTCGAGAGCGTGCAGGTGCTTCGCGGCCCGCAGGGTCACCTGTTCGGGAAAAACACCACGGCAGGCGCGGTTCTGCTGACCACCCGCAAGCCGACCCCCGATTTCGAGGCGTCCGTCCGCACCTCGCTGGAGGGCAACCCGAACGGAAGCGGTGGCCTCAATCGCCACACCATGGGCATGGTCAATTTGCCTGTCTCCGACACACTGGCCAGCCGCTTTGTCGCCTATTACAACGACGATGAAGGCTATTTTGAGAACGCCTACAACGGCGAGAACATTGGCGAGAGTCGCACAAAGATGGTGCGGGGCTCGCTTATGTGGACGCCAACTGACAGCTTTGACGCCACGGTCACCTACGAGTACCAGGATTCAGACGGCGACGGCTCGGTGGGCCACACCTTCGATCCCGGCGACAGCCCAGTGGGGGGCGTCACCACTGGAGCGCCGCCATCGTTCATTCCCCTGGTCTGCGGCTTTACTCCGAGCTATGACGACAAGAAAATCTGCCAGAATGAACACGGTTTCGACCAGCGCATCGTCAACAACCTGAATATCACCGCCAAATGGGATGTGGGTTTCGGTGATGGAACCGTCACCAATATTTTCGGCTGGCGCGACATGGATCAGGACACGCTGATCGATTACGACTCACAGGCCGTGACGGACGAGCTGGCGGGGCAGCTGGTCGCCCCCGGGGTTCCCGGGGAACTGGTGAGTGTCAACGCCTACTCCTACAACCAGTATGAACAGCTCAGCAATGAAATTCGCTACGTTGGCAGCTTCGGCGATGTCAACCTGACCGCTGGACTCTACTACTTCACCAACGAAACCCGCTACACGGAGCGCCGCGACATACTCGGCGTGCCCGCCTCCGGCGGCGGCATTCACGAGGTGGAATCGATCTCCGGCTACAGTGAAGTCGAGTGGTACCTCGACGACAAATGGGCGCTGACCCTGGGCCTTAACATCAGCCACGACAGCAAGGAGGCGGATGTGGCCATTATTCAGGTCGCCAATGGCACTTGCGATGTGCGCCGCAACGAATGCGCCATCGACTATAGCGACAGCTATTCAAACACCAATTACTCGCCCAAGCTGGGCTTGAGCTATCAGTACCTCGAAAACACCTTGTTATACGCGCAAGTGGCCCAGTCCTATCGTTCAGGCCTGTATTCGCTGCGCAACACCTACAGCCCCGCCGAGCTAGGAAAACTGACCCCGGGGCCCACCGATGTTGAGCGCACAGATGGTTTTGAGCTTGGCTTTAAAAGCGGCCTGGGCGGCAGAGGCAAGCTAAACGGCGCTTTCTTCTACAACTACACCAAAAACCTGGCCCGCATCGTGGAAACCACCGTGCCGCCATTGGGGAACTACCCCCTGGCCCGCTCCGTGGGCAACACCCAATCCTGGGGCGTGGAACTGGATCTGAGCTGGTCGCTGACCAACAGCCTTGTGCTGCTGGCCTCCCTCGGCTATCTGGATACCGAGTACGACGAGGTGAACATCAATCTGGAAAATGCCCAGGGGCAGGACCCGGAGGCGGATATCGTGGATGATTTCGACCGCGGACTGACACCGGTGATGTCGCCGGAGTGGACCGGAAAGATCGGATTGAACCACTCGCTGGACCTGGGAGACTGGGGCACCATGGACAGTCGTCTGTCCTGGGCATACCGCAGCGAAGTGTTCGAGTACGAAAACAACTCGTTTGAAGTACCCTCCCAGGAGCAGGTCGACGCGGGCATTGATTTCAATTCCCATGACGGGCAGTGGAGCGTGGGTATCTACGGCAAGAACCTGCTTGATGAAACCTATCATGGCGGTATCAACGCCTTCCTTGCGCCCTTCAATGGCACCTATTCGCCGGCGGCCACGGGGCGTGTGCTTGGCGCGGAAGTTACGTACTACTTCTAGCGCTCCGACTAGCGGTGCGGCGGCGGGGCGCTTGTGGGCCGGCTTGATGAGCGGTGCATGCCAACCCCGCGGCTCGCGGCCTTGGCATCGAGCCGCCGCGTGGAAATGCGCCAGCGCCGATTCGAACTGCGAATCGGCGCTGGCCCGGGTGTCGCGCGAGGACTTTCCACGGTTGCGGCGCCGTCGATATGCGGCACGGGGGACTAGTCACTGTTCGGCTGCAATAGCTGCTGTATCGTGTCGACGAGCGCCCGCTCCTGGCTCAGGTAGACGCCGTTCGCCATGGCAATGGATGCCGCGATATAGGGCATTAGGGCACGCAGGAGCGGCAGCTGCCTGATCGTTGCCAACCGGTGTTCAAGGTCCGACTCTTGGTTCTCTTGTAAAACCAGGGCCGTCTTGAATTCCTCCTCGGCCAGATGGGTGTCGATATCGGAATTGGGTATGCCGGCCAGGTCGCTGCAGATGATCAGGTAAACGTCGGTTTCGGTTCTTGAAACAACTTCGTCGACGGCGGCCACCGCGGCGGCGATGCCCGCAACCGCCTTGACCAGCTCGTCGGGTTCGAGGCACCTGATCTCCTCGGCAAGGCCTTTCCTGTTCATTGCTATCAGGCGCGCCACGGCTTTTTCCGGCACTTTGGTGCGATTGATACTGAACCAGGTTGGCACCAGCCAGCCGACCACCGCGCCCACGGCGGTACCCTTGAAAACCAGCCACCAGAAGGAGGTTTTGCCGCGAAAGATTTCATCTCGCGTGGCATAGCCCTCGAACGGTCCGATGCCCTCCATCCAGCAATAGGTGAAAATGGAGGCGATCGCCAGGAGCGTGGCCGCCAGGGCCACGTCCACCAGGCGCCTCTTCACGGACAGGCGCTCGGTTACCTGCCCGCTCTCGTGAACATCCAGAATGATGGATATCGCCAGCGCCAGGGCGATGGACTGAAGGGCATAGGGATAGGACCAGCTGATGTCGGTCAGCACCTGCGACAGATTGAGCTCGCTGCTCTCCCCCTTGAGCATGCCCGGTATGTACCGGTAAGCCACCGACACGAACAGCCAGCTGGCGCCCGTGGCAAGGACAATCCACAGGTAGGCGAAAAGCGGCCTCTGCCTGGTCAGGCCGTTGTAGCCGCCGTGCACGCCGGCCTTGATTTGCAGGGCGACGATCAGTGACGCGCCATAGGTAAATACCATCAGGAAAGTCATGAAGGTGACGTTGCCGTATTTTCGGTACTGTGCGTCCTTGGATAGCTCCTGCAGCACCGAGATCATGAAAAATGTCAGGAGAATACACAGCACGGCTTCCGCGAGTTGGCGCGGTGACAGTTTATCGTCCCGCTGGCCGCCGCTCTCGAAGCCCAGCTGGGATATGCGGAAGCTACGCCCACTCTCGGTCAACTCCGAAATGCAGACGGCTCGCGCGACAAATACCGTGCTGCTGCGGAACAGTTCGGTTATGGACCTGTCGAGAAATCGCTCCATCTTTGCCAGGGCTTGAGGTTCGACTTGCTCGGTGCGTAATTCAACGAACTCACGATTGATTTCATCGCGCGCCGCCAACAATTGCGCCAGTTCTTCCCGGTAATCAAGCATGAAGCGCCTGAGCCTGCCTGTATCGCTTTCTTCCCAGGGTTCTATTCCGGCGAGTAGGACATTGATGCGCGCCCAGCGATGATCGAGCGATGCGCCGTTCAGGACATCGAGGGATTCAAAGTCAAGCTCGATGGAGTCGCAGAATCTGCGCAGCTCCTTTTTCTGCTGTGGCGAGAAGTTGAAAGGCGCCCTGCGCATGATGGCGGCCATTCTGTACACATGGTTGGGAATGTGGCCCTTGTCCCAAAAGAACTGCAACAACGCTTTTTCATACTTGGATAGCCAGGGAATGGACGGCAACAGGGTGGAGAGAAACAGCGCGGAGATCAGTGGAGCGCTGAGGCCGGTCAACTGCTCCGGTAGCGCGGCGCCGTCGTTGGTGGGCAGCTTGCCGGTGAAGAAAATGGAGATCGTTTCGGGTGAGCTGTCAAAGAGCGCGCCGAAAACAACATAGAGAATGAGTACGCTCAGCAGGTAGAGGAAAAAGTAGAGACTGAAGTGTTGGAAGGTGGTGGTCTCACGGTTGCTGCTTGGCGTGTTGTATCTTCCGTAGGCATTAAAACCCACGAACACCGCTCCGAGTATCCATTCAAACGAGATTGCGCCCATAGGTTCTACCCGTCAGGCAAGGACCCTTACCGCTATTTTAGCTTATATGCCTGCAATCGCGGTCCCTGCGCTTGTTTCTTCGTGCAATCGCGTGCCGCGCGCGTACCATTGCGATGACTACATTGCCGGTCGCGCGGTGGTCCGCGATTGCAGTGACTGGCCAGTGATCATTGCCAGCAGGCATACCAGCGAGCCCAGTAGAAAGGCGTGGTATCCCAGGGTGTCCCACAGCGCCGAGCCCAGCAGGGACATCAACACCGCGGCGAAATAGAAAAATGTCATGCCTGTGCCAATGTCGCCCACATAGTTGCTGTACTGGCCGGTGGTTCGCAGGAAACTGTCGGTTACCACGGACATGCCGAAAAGCAGGGAGTCGAGCAGGAATAATCCACAGAGTGTGATCAGTACGCTCTCCCGTGCCCAGCCCGATCGCGTGAGTAGGTACCAGAAACCGAGGAAGTTCAGCATCACCAGGGCGTAGAGGCCGACCACGACCGTCTTGTGCCGCAGGTATACCAGGGCGTGGCCAATACAGCGGTAGCCGATGAAGTTGCAGACGTTGCCGGCAAAGACAAGAACCGCGGTAGCGTGAATAGGCAGTTGGAAGTCCCGGATCATCACGAACAGGGCAAAGGCCTGAAAAATCGCGCTACGGCAGCCGGCGAGAAAGTTGAGGACATAATACGGAGCCAGCAGGCGCACGACTCGCAGCTGGCCGTAGGTGCCGGACTTTCCCCTCAGGCGGGGCATGCCCGCGAACAGGCCCGCCGCCAGCACCAGTGCCGCCGCCAGTACCAGCAGCAGCACGCGCAGTTTCGCGGGATCGAGGTCCGGTTGGCGCGAAAACAGGATCAGCGCGGTCGTCTGTTCCCTGAGCGAAGCGCCGATGTCGATGGTATCGACTATCTCCAAAATCAGCCCGGGTGAAAAGACGGCGACGATGGTTATTGCGGCGCATAGGCCCGATAGGGGGCCTAGGCTTTTCATCCTGCCGAGGGATACGGCGACGGTTTGCTCCTGCCCGCTGATCAGGCAGATCGCGTTGGCTGTGGCATAGAATACGGTAAAGCCCACCGCCACCATCAGCGTCGCCGTTGCCAGTACCGCAAAGCCGCCACTGAGCCCGGCGATGATAAACCCGGTGGAGAGCAGGGCGCAGCTCAGCGCAACCAGGCGGTAGAGTTGCAGGCGGGTCGCGGCCAGGCCAATCAGGAAGCAGAATACCCCGGGCAGGTAGTAGAGCGAGAACAGCAAGCCCACCTCTCCACCGTCGAGGCCGAAGTTTTCCACCGCGTTGGTGTGCAGCGTCGCCCTCCAGATAGCCTGTGAAAGAAACAGCAGGAAGTAGATGCTGCTCAGGCCTACCAGCGTACCCGTCGGAGCGTGGTAGGGCCCCACAGCTTCCCGGTCCTGGTTTTCCAACGCATTTCCCTTGTGCATGGCTACCGTTCTGGCGCGGCGTCATCTGCAAGACAGTGTAGCCAATACCTGGTGGATTGCGCCGGATGGCCGGGGGCCAGTCGGGATTGGAGTGTTCCCGGTCAATGGGCTAGAGCCGGATATACGTGGCGCGACGGTTTGGCGAGAGCCCCAAGTGAAGGAATGTCAGGAAGAATAGCGCTATTGCCGAAGTGGCCTGGTGACGGTGCGTCGTTGCGAGTTCACTGGCGGTAGCCGCGGGGATTAAAACCTGTGGTCACTGTCGAGATATTGGGCCCGGGGAGTCAATGCCGCGCCTTAGACAAGCGGCGGTACTAGGCATCGCTGTCCACCTGCCGCAGAAAATCCTGGCAGATGTCGATAAACGACTGCGCAGCCGGTGTGCGCGATCGTCCGTTCAGCTCGAGAACATGCAGGTCGATGAAAAAAGCCGGGTGGGTGACGTCCAGTTTGCTCAACTTGCCGGACCGCAGCTCTGCATCAAAGCTCATCCGGGGGGCGATCAGCCAGCAGTCACCTCGCAACAGGACTTCTGCCAGTGTGGCGTTGTCGCTACATACAATTTGCGGTGTTATTGTCCTGCTGGGAGCCGCTTCCTGCAGGGCGCTGAGCAAGGGATTGGAAAGATTGACCACGGTTGGCAATATCAACGGGTACTCCAGCATGTGGTGGAAGGTCAGGTTCTTGTAGTGTCGCAGGGGGTGCCCGGGGCGGGTGATGGCGACCAGCGGGATGGGCTTCATCGGTTCACCGCGAATGCCTTCAAACTCCCGGTAACTGCCCAGGCCCGCCAGGACGAAATCTATCTGCCGCTGCTTCAGTCGATAGATGAGTTCGCTGGGCGTACCCTCGCTGATGGTCATTGCAATCTGCGGGAAGCTTGCGTGAAACGCTGGAAGGGTATTGCGTGTCAGTAACTCCTTCACAGCCCTCCCGAAAGCAATATTCAACTCCCCTTTTTGCAGGTTGCGATAGAGGTTCGCTTCTCGCTTTATATCCTCGATATCCAGCAGCACATTCTGGCATCGCTCGGCGATCGACAGGCAGAACGCCGTCGGGGTCATGCCGCGCTTACTCCGATTGAATAGCTGAACCCCCAGGGTTTCCTCTAGGCTGTTGAGACTTCGGGTCAGCGCGGACTGCGTCAGGTGCAGGGACTCGGCGGCGCTGTGGACGGTGCCGTGCTGCATGATGGCTTTCAGGTGGCTGAGTTGCTTGAGGGTAACCATCTCGACGGCCTATGTATGATTAAAATGCATCGCAATCCAACAATTAATCATTATTAATCATTGATTGGCGAGTATAGCATGGCGCCCCAAATTGGAATCAGCACAATAACGAAATATCAATCGTGGAGAGTTCATGAAAGCCCGTAAACTGACCCCGGTAGCGGCGGCCATCTCGATGGCGGCAGGCAGCATCAGCCCCGCATTTGCCAACACCTTCGCCCTGGAAGAGGTTGTCGTGACAGCGACCAAGCGCGCGGAGAACATTCAGGATGTCCCCATATCCGTGTCCGCCTTCAGCGGTAATTTCCTGGAAAACTCCGGCATGGAGGACCTGCGAGACCTCGGTGCCATCGCTCCCAACCTCACCATCACCCAATCCAGTCAATCGGTTAACCAGCGTATCTCTATTCGCGGCGTCGGTACCGTGGGTAACAACGCCATGGACCCCAGTGTGGCTGTCTATGTAGACGGGGCGTACATTGCGCGTCCCGGCGCGGTGCTGGGAAACCTGAAAGATATTGAAGTGGCCGAGGTCTTGCGCGGCCCGCAGGGCACTCTGTTTGGGCGCAATGCCTCCATGGGCGCATTGAATATCCGCACCAGGACGCCGGAGATGGACGTCGACTCGCTGAAGGTTGATGCCGGGATGGGCGATTACGGCGCGTTTGACACCACCTTGGTCGGCAATAAAGCCCTGACTGGAAACCTGGTCGCGCGGGTGGTTGCCAGCTACGCCGAACACGATGGTTACGGTGAGAACCGCTACGATGGTAGCGACACGGTAGGTTCCCGCCAGTCCGAAAGCCTCAAGGCTGCGTTTCTGTTTGAGCCCAGCCATACGGTGTCAGCGCTGCTGCGCCTGGATTACCAGGAGCTGGCGGGCACGGGTAGTGTTATCGAAGTACTGCCCGAATCCGCCAACGGCAGCAACCTGCTGACCCTGGATGGTCTCGGCAACCTGCTGCACGGCCAGAGCGCGGCGCCCGACGTCTCCGGTCTCGACCACGAGATCTACCAGGTTCACGAAGACAAGCTGAGCGACCGCCAATGGGGCGCGACGCTGGACATCACCTGGGACGACGCCTTTGCCGGTCACAGCGTTCGCGCCGTTACCAGCTATCGCGACTGGCAAAACGATACCTCGGAGTTTTCGGTGTTTCGCCTCCCGCTGGACGATTTGCGTCGAATCACGGCTTTTTACAGCGACGCCTTTTCCCAGGAGGTCCAGCTGATTTCACCACAAGGTGAAAAGTTCGATTACGTCGCGGGCCTCTATTATTTCCGCGAGGATTACGACATTGATCAGGGCACGGACCTGGGCGCGGATTTCTGCCCACTCGTGAGTCTCGGACTGGGGCCCGCCCTGGGCAGCGTCTGCGCCGCCGGCGCGCAGACGAACGCGACTTTCGGCGAATTTTCGCAGCAGGCGCAGTCCATGGCCGGCTTCTTTCAGGGTACCTACCACATTAGCGATACGTTTTCCCTGACCGCTGGCGTCCGTTATTCCGAGGATGATAAAGACGGCAGTTTCGAGGTGACGTCCAACAACCTGGTCGCTTCCGCCGCGTTGGCGTGGCTGGAAAGCCATCCCGATCTGCGCTTTGTGGATGAGCAGGTCACCTGGCTGGCCAACGCCAAGTACTATCTGGCGGACGACATTATGCTCTATGCCACCTATTCCACCGGCTACAAATCGGGCGGGTTCAACTCGGTCGCCGTGCCGCGCGACCCGGCGACGGGAGCCGGGCTCACGGCAGAGCAGCGACTGTTCGACTCGGAAGAGGTGGAAAGCTATGAGCTGGGTGTGAAAAGCACCCTGCTGGAAGGCAGGATGACCGCCAATGCAACGCTCTACCGCACGGATGTGGAAAACTTCCAGGACCGGTCGCTTTCCGACCTGACCTTCATTACCACCAACGCCGGCGAGCTGCGGCAGCAGGGGCTGGAGCTGGATGTGCGGTACACGCCGGTCGAGGCCCTGATGGTATCCCTGGGCTACGCCTACCTGGATTCCGAATTCCTCGCCTACCGCAGCGCCAGCCCGCTTCCCGGCCAACCCGGTACCCAGGACCTGGCCGGCAGCCCCAACCGTTACTCGCCCGAGCACCAGGTCAACCTGGCCAGCCAGTGGACCCAGGCGCTGGGCAATACCGGCATGGACTGGTTTGTACGCGGCGAGGTGGTCTGGCAGGACGACAGCGATGTGGGGGCGACCACCAACAGCAATCCCCAGACCCTGCAGGACGCCTATGCCGTCGCCAACCTTCGCATTGGCCTTATGTCGCAGGATGCGCGCTGGTCCGTAAATGCGTTCGTCGAAAACGTGGATGACGAAGCTTACTGTGTCGGCATGTACGAGCAGCCCAATGGTGGCATGTTCGGTACTGTCGATGCGGTAAACGGAACGACCTTGATCCGTTGTGTGCAGGGTGACCCCCGCACGATCGGTATTCGCGGCACCTACTATTTTGACTGACCCCAAAGCACCAGGCCTTTCGCGGGTCGTGTGCTGGACTGCCCCCGCAGTGGGGCAGTCCTTCTGGAGACCCATGGGGAGACGAGTTGTGAAACATTGTTTCAAGCGTGGATTACTGCTGGGAGTCACCCTGGTTGCCCACCTAACGGCTTTCGCCGCGGCGGATAGCCGCGAGGCCGCCGCCTGGACCATTCGCCAGTCCATGGCGAATTTCAGCGCCAAAAACGACGCCGCACCCATTCACTACCGCCAGTTGCATACGCTCTATCCGGTCAGGACGTTGCAGCCCGGTGCAACGGTTGATATTCCGCTGGCTCAGGCGCAGCTTTCCCTGCGAGGCCGGGACTATGATTACCTGGGTGTTACCTCAACCATCGAAGGCTACCTGCAGCGTAAGCGGATAACGGGCCTGATGATGCTAGAGGATGGCAGCATTCGTCATCAAAGCCACTTTTTTGGCTATACCGCCGATGACCCGCGTATTCTGTTTTCCACAACCAAATCGATCGTCAGCCTGCTGGTGGGCATCGCCATTGACGATGGTTTGATCAAAAGCGTGGACGATCCGGTCACCGTTTACCTGCCCGAGCTCAAGGACAGCGGCTACGCCGGCGCCACCATCAAGCACGTCCTGCAAATGACGACCGCGGTTCATTACCCTGGCGAGGATAGCGGCGCGGCGGGCATGGGGCGTGACATTCGAGGCGTTTCCGCCAGGAGCCTGGCGTTTGGCGCGGGCGGCTTGCGGGAACACCCCCAACACGCCCGCGCCAAGCCCGGTGTCCGCCACGGCGACAGCTGGGAGTACCTGAACACCAACACCCAGACGCTCACCGTGCTTCTGGAGCGTGTCTCCGGTCGGACCGTATCGGCCTACGCCGAGGAAAAACTGTGGCGCAAGCTCGGCGCCGAACAGCCCGCCTACTGGCTGATTGACCGCTACCAGGATTCCGGGGCGATTGAGCACGGCTGGATGGGGTTGATTATGACCCTTCACGACATGGCGCGTATTGGCCTGATGGTGGAGAACGGGGGCTACTGGAACGGCCAGCAAATTGTCTCGAGTAGCTGGGTGAAGGCTTCAACCACGGCGGACAATGCGGCCGTGCGCTCGCTGGCGGGACACAGGAGTACCCATTACGGCTATCAGTGGTGGATGCCCGAGGGGGATGAGGGCGAGTTTATGTCGGTTGGTCATGCGGGGCAGATCATCTACGTCAACCCGGCCCACGATACGGTGATCGTGCAAACGGCAGCGGACCCCGCCTGGGGGCCCGGCACGAAAGAAGAGGCGGTAGCCGTTTTCCGGGCCATGCTGGCGCCCTGATATTGATTGCCCCTATAGGTAGGCGTATCCCAATGAAAAGCTTTCTGGCCTGTTTGGCCCTGCTGTCGGCAAGTGGCGCGAGCCTGGCCAAGACCGAGGACGTTGCGCCAGAGGCCGGTCGCGCGGTGGTCAAGGCAGCCGCCGCCGGGCACAGCCAGCCGATCGGTTGGCGCGAACACTGGATCGATGACCAGGCGTCCTCGGGCATCGCCCTTCGCGGCGGGGACGGGCTGGTCATGGCGGATCTCGATGGGGACGGTCACCCGGATATTGTCAGTGTGCACGAGGACAGTCATCACGTCCGCATCGCCTTTGGCGGCGCGTCACCGGATCTCTGGCGCTCGATAACCCTGGCGGAAGGCGAATCTGTCGCGGCGGTGGAAGACGCGGATATTGGCGACCTGGACGGTGACGGCGACCTGGACCTGGTCATCGCGATGGAAAGCGGCGCGCTGATGGCGTTCCTGAACCCCGGTGACAAGGTGCGCACACCCGGCAACTGGCGGGCTTACCGGCCACAAAATACCCTGGGCCGGGGCTCGTTCATCCGGGTGGCGCTGGCCGACGTTGATGGCGACGGGCGACTGGAGGTGATCGCCGCCAACAAAGGCGAGGCCCAGGCCGGCGCCGGCAAGAAAAGTAAGCCGGGCGTCATGGATTTACTGTACTTGTGGTTCGCCGAGCGTCGCCCGGTATCGATCTTCACCCCGATCCTGGACCGGAAGGACGATACGCCCTGGCCCGAGCAAGCGCTGGCGAACCTGCGTTTCCCGATCAACGCCGAACCCGTGGACCTGGACGGCGATGGCGATGTGGATATCGTCGCCGGCGGTCGCGGCCATCAGGGGTTGATGTGGCTGGAAAACCGCGACGGGGCGTTTCATCCGCGCTGGTTGAACCTGGACGGCTGGGCGTCGGTGTTGCGCCAAGGAATGCCGTTTGTCACCGGGCAAACGCTGGCTTTCGCGGACATGAATGGCGACGGCCGCCTGGACATCCTCACGCAATTGAACCTGGACCGCCTGGGCTGGCTGGAACAGCCCGCCGCCAGGGACCAGGCCTGGACGATCCATGCCATCGGCGCGCTGACCCCCGATCATATCGCGGCGATTCAGCCAGTGGACGTCGATGGTGACGGCAACCTGGACGTGTTTGTCGGCGGCTATAGCAAGGGCGCGCGGGATACTGACGACGTGGACGAAACCGACCAGCGACCCCTGGGACGACTGGCCTGGTTCCGTAACACCGGCAATGCCGAAGGCTGGGAGCGGAGAGATATCTCCCGCCGGGTGCGGGGCATGTACGACGAACTGATTCCCGTCGACCTGGATCGCGACGGAGACCTGGATATCGTGGGCACGCGCGGCAACAGCGGCGAGTTCGACGGAGTATTCTGGCTCGAGCAACGCCGCGGTGATGGCGAGGGCGCGGTGTTCGCCAGCAGCCGCAAAATCGACAGCCCGCAGGCCCCGCTGTCGGCGACTCGATGGCCGGATGCGTCGCGGTCAGTTCCCCAGGTCGAGCGCCTGCTAAACGAGCCCATTATCTCCCCGGCGCTCGATGCGAGCATCGGCGCCAACATTCAGGGGCCGTCTCTGATCCGGGTGCCAGACTGGGTGCAAAACCCGCTGGGTAAATACTACCTGTATTTCGCAGATCACAAAGGCCATTACATTCGCCTGGCTTATGCAGATGCGCTGACGGGGCCGTGGCGCATATACAGGCCCGGCACTTTGCAATTGCGCGACACCGACCTGCCGCAACAACCGGTGAGCTTCACCCCAAGCCAACTGGCGGAGCTACAGGCGCAAATGAAAGCCCTCGGCATTACTCGCGACAGCTTGCCGCACGACCCGCTCATCGAATTGACGACCCCGCATATTGCCTCCCCGGATGTGCATGTGGATGCCACAAACCAACGTATCGTAATGTATTTCCATGGTCTGAAATCCGCGGGTTACCAGGTGTCGCGTGTGGCCACGTCGCAGGACGGCCTCCGCTTCACCGCTGGGCGCGAAGACCTGGGTAAAACCTACATGCGCGCCTTTGAACACAAGGACTACACATACGCCCTGGCCATGCCGGGCCAGTTCTATCGCTCAAGGGACGGACTCACCGCATTCGAAAAAGGCCCGCTATTGTTCGGCCCTACAATGCGGCACGCCGCCTTGCTGAAACGCGGCGACGAGTTGCTCGTCTTCTGGACACGCGTGGGAGAGGCCCCGGAACGTATTCTGCTGAGCAGGATAGATCTCTCCGTTCCCTGGATGGATTGGACGGAGAGCGAAGCGGTGGAAGTCCTGCGCCCGGAAAAGCCCTGGGAGGGCGCGGACGCTCCGCTTGTGCCCTCGCAACGCAGCGTGGCCTATGGCCAGGTCAACCAGTTGCGCGACCCGGCTATCTTTGAGGAGGACGGCAAGGTCTATCTGCTCTATGCCGTGGCGGGTGAGAGCGGCATCGCTATTGCGCAGTTATTCTGGCCCTGGTAAGCAGCAAAACACTTCGAGTTGAGGGGGGCCTCAAGGCGCGGCTGTCGACAACTAGGCTGGAACGTTTCTCAAAGCCGCGATGGTTGGTGCTGGTTGCCGGTAGCTTGCCTTCATGAACTCAAAGGTTGTTAGATGAGATAAATTACTGAAAAAACCAGATTATGGTGTTGTTGAAAAACACGAGTGAGCAGACAGCATAGTTATTATGCTTCTATACCTGCGCCCGTCCAGGTTTCATACCTTCAGTGATCCGCCGGCCAATAGATTCTTACTAGCTGTATGAGCGCCCTGCCTTCGAGGTCGAATTGGTCATAATTTGCGATTACCAGATCGGCTAGTAGATCGATATCCATTAAAGTTACTGGGATATTGGAGCGGTCAGCCTCGTACTTTGCTTCCTTAGAGAAGCCGCCGGTGCTTAGAAAAATACCCCTGTCACCGGCTCGCAGTGCGCCGATAAAGCTTCTAATAGGCTGGGACCCAATAGTGCCGTTCCGGTGCTTTACCTCTGCTTTAATACGAGGTTCTTCCAAGCCGAGGCCGTCGGGTGATGCGAATACGTCAACTCCCCGATCCGGGCCAGTAGGCGAGACTCTGGTTCGGAAACCCATGGCGCGCAACAATGCTGCTAGTAGCTCTTCCATTTCGTCTGGATCAAGGGCGACCAACTTGTCCTTGATAAGCTCCTTACTTCTGCTCTCCGCAGCCTCGAGAGGGTCCTCAGGCGTTGTTGATTCGTTTTCTTCGAGAGCTTCAGGCGTGGATTCTCCCCGGCTCACTCGTTCTAAGTCATTAATGACGTCATCGCTCAGTGAAAAAAGCGTCATTATTGCGCCCAATGAGTTTTTTGATGCCGATGTAAGCTTGTCCCTGGCTGCTTTTCCGTGCCACTTTACCTCTCTAGAATGGGCTAGGGCGTCCTCCTGGTCGGCATGATGTTCGTATTCGCCGGTAATTCGTCCAATTAGGTACTCGCGTGACTGAGAATTATATGTAACTACCAGGTCGCCTATTGAGACCTGATTGACAAACTTGTCGATCATTCCTACTGCGAGATTGCGTTTTCCTGGCTTTGTACCCGGATAGGCTATTTCGTAAGCATGGAGAATCATCTCCTTTGTTTTGAGATTGCCCAAATCACCCATTGCGCCCCATCCGACAGTAACGAAACCGCTTTCGAAATGTTCTAGACATTTTCCGGAGCGTCCGGCTCTAATCATCCAAGCTTGTGTCATTCGTTTATCCTAAATGCGATATGGCCCGCGAAAAAAATGATCGCTAGGGATTGTACCTGTGAATTCCTGGAAAACGAGATTAATACATGGTCGTGATCTGCCAAATCAATTTCTATTCCAATGTGCAAGATTAGTGACAGTACCCCATTGATCAAGCCTGCCTGAACGCGGGAATCTGTAGCTGGAAATTCTTGGCCTCAGCGACTCAGCCAAAAGGGGGCTCGAAGATCAACTTGAGCGTCGTGATTGTCGGACTGTTTTTTGAGGTATTGGGTAAGGGAGATCGCTGATGGGTTTGGGCTTGCGGGGAGGTCGAACTCATCTATACGAACCCCTTTATTGGGGCAAGACCGTGCAATCCATGTGATTGTGTTCTGGCCCCCTAATTTTTTCGTGAAGTTGTACCCAAAGTTTGTCCCTTTTGGTAACTATTTGAAAAATATATATATTCTATCGATGGGTTGGGGGCGGCAGCCCGGAATGACAGCGGCTTAGGGGCGTCGTTTCAACGAAAACCGGAAATTTACATATTTACTGGGCAAATTGCCCGGGTTCTCTCGCTTTATACGTTTAGGGGCTTTCTGCCAGCGAATAGCAGGTCTTGCTGCGCCTCACAAATCGATTGGAAGGAGGGAATATTATGCGTCCTGTTATTTTAAGCGGCGCCCGCGGCGCCAGTAAACGATCCGTCCGCGTGACGGCGTCCGGGCTCCGGCCCTGGGCTGTTGGGCTGTTCACAATTCTGGCGTCCTGTTTGGCGAGTGCGGTAGGCGCCGAGGCTTT
This sequence comes from Parahaliea mediterranea, assembly GCF_017255185.1. Classification (GTDB taxonomy): domain Bacteria; phylum Pseudomonadota; class Gammaproteobacteria; order Pseudomonadales; family Halieaceae; genus JAFKCZ01. The sequence continues at coordinate 54,210 of NZ_JAFKCZ010000010.1, read as the reverse complement.
TCCACAACCAAGAATCTACGTCGAGGCCTACGACGAGAGTGGCGCTCCGGTTGTGGCTCAAATTTACCGACGTACCACTGGTATGCGGGCCAATGCCGTTCCAAATGGTCCGATCTATACCATCACCTACGGCACGGCTGGTATGAATGACGACACCTTATTCGGTGATTCGATGCCCTTCAGCGAACCTCTTCCAGGGCGAGGATGTTCGCACCAAGCGCTGCCAACCGATCGCGGACCCGGTGATTTCGACGGTATATACCAACACTCGCGTAATTCCGCCGGGTTGCCTGGGGGCGGTATTGGCGCCTGTTACGATACCTGGTACGGCGGACACCAGCTCGCCGGGGGTACATCTGGCCGGGTTGAGCATGCGCGCATCTTCTCGGGCTCGGCTACTGATGCCGACGGCACTCGACTGGTTTTCGACCGGATTGAAACACCCGACCTGCCGGCCTGTGCCGAGTGGGAGATTCGCGAGCGCCAGTTCGTGTTTCTCTGGAAAGGCTCACTCCCGGCCTATGACTACTACAGCCCGGAGCCGTGCGAGTACGATGTGGTCCTGAAAGGCGTCTATCGTACTGTGGCGGATGGCGAGGACAGCGACGGCGACGGCCTGCCCGATCACAGCGACAACTGCCCCGCGATCGCCAATGCATGGCAACGGGATGCCGATCTGGACGGCATCGGCGACGCCTGTGACAACGAGTATGTTTTCGACAGTGACCACGACGGCATCATGGATGCCGACGACAACTGCCGCTATCGCTCCAATCCCGACCAACACGACCTCGACAGCGACGGCCGGGGCGATCGCTGCGATGTCGATATCGATGGTGACGGCAGAGTCGGCCCACTGGTGGTGAACTTCAACAATGGCACCAGTAGCCTGGTGACTGCCGCGCAACAGATTTACCTCGACAGCGCCGGTTTGTCGGTTACGGATAATTGCCCCCGCACTTACAACCCGGACCAGATCGACAGTAATGGGGATCACTTCGGCGACGCCTGCCAGCTCGATCATGATGGCGATGGTGTGGAAAACGCCTTTGATAATTGCCCCAGCCACTACAATCCCGGGCAGCAGGATACGAACGACAATGGCACCGGCGACATCTGTGAGTACGACGCCGACGGCGACCATGTTTACACCACCCCGGGCACGGCATTCATGGATAATTGCCCCAGCACCTACAATATCGTCCACACCGATAGCGACCTGGACGGTGTAGGTGACGTCTGTGACCCGGACTACGACAGCGACGGCGATGGTATTCCAAACGTGCAGGACAACTGCCCCTCTGTTAGCAATCCGCAGCAGCAGGACATTGACGGCGATGGTATCGGCGATGCTTGTGACGCCGACAACGACAACGACGCCATTCCGGACGCTGATGACAACTGTCCGCTAACGCCTAACGTTGGCCAGGATGACACCGACGGTGACGGTCATGGGGATGCCTGTGACGCCGACGTCGACAATGACGGCATCGCCAACGCCGACGACAACTGCCCCGCGACCTACAATCCCGACCAGGCGGACTCCAATGGCAATGGGCTGGGTGATGCCTGTTTCGATGACGGGGATAGCGATGGCATTGAGGACCAGGTGGATAACTGTCCCGCGGTTTGGAATTCCGCGCAATCGGACTTCGACGGCGACGGTATCGGGGACGCCTGCGATGACGACCTGGACAATGACGGGGTGCCGGGGCAGTCCGACCAGTGTGAGTTCACCGCCCCCGGCGAGTTAGTGGACCCGCAGAACGGCTGCTCGCTGGAGCAGTCCTGCCCCTGCGATTCGCCGCGGGGCGAAAGCGTTCCCTGGCGCAACAAGGGTAAGTTTGTATCCTGTAGTGCCAGGGCGCTGAATAGCCTGCTTAAGCAACGGCTCATCACCGAGGAGGAGAAGGGTGCCCTGCAAAGCGTCGCGGCACAGAGCAACTGCGGCTCGAAAAAGAAAAACTAGCGGCCTTGGGGCCGCTCCTTAAATACGGCTTGATAACCAGGGGCGGAGGGAATATTCATTAATCCCTCCGCCCTTTTTCTAGTGAGCCGCGCTCCAACATTCATCCCATGGGAGTATCCCTCGTTTTCGCGGAACGACTTAACTCGTGGGTGATGGTGTAGGGCATTGCCTACAGTTGTACACTGGAGGAAGTAAATAGCTACCGCAAAAAAGACGTCTACAAGCAATGTCTTGCGGTTTGGCCTGGGGCTAATAGCGATCTGGGCGCGGGTCCGGCGGCCAAGGCGCAATTCGAGACGCTCTGGTTCGCTGTCTCGTCATTCCCTCGTCACGTTTTAAGTAAACGCTCAACTGGCAAGAGAGGTACCATAATGCGTTCCGCGATCAGATTTTTCTGCCTAGTGCTGCTGCAACCCCTGGCCCTGGCAGGGGACTACCCGGGCGCCGCGACCGGCCCGGCGGTTGCGGGCTACGGTCCCGTGTTCCCGGTGGCCGGGGATGCCTTCACCCTCAGCAACGACCGCCACTACAAGGTGAGCAAGGACGTTTCGGCCACGGCGGATTCCCCGGAGGCGCGCAACCCCAACATCGAGGCGCTCGCCCGCTTCCTGAATATGCAGGCTCGCGCGGGGACGAAACCGGAACAACTGGAAGTGGCGCTGGTGGTACACGGCGCGGCCTCACGTGACCTGCTGACTGATGCCGCCTACCGGGAGCGCTTCGGCACGGCGAACCCCAACACCGGGCTGCTCAAGGGTTTGGCGCAAGCGGGTGTCAGCATTTACCTCTGCGGTCAGACCGCCAGCTACCGGGGGTTCGGCCCCGAGCTGCTGAACCCGGCCGTGGACCTTGCGCTCTCGGCCATGTCGGCGCATGTGCAACTGCAAAGCGAAGGCTATACGCTCATTCCCTTCTAGCGTCGGCTTCAGGGCTAGGGCCGTACTAGTCATGCTTTCCGTCGATATAGCATGACTGCTTGTGCTTTCTTCGCGCAGTGAGCTCCTTGGAGGAAGCCTGACAGGCTATGGGCAGAAGAACGGTGGGGTGTGCATGAACCCATAGTTTGTCTGGAAATTAGTCCCAAAGTCTGTCCAATACCTAACAGGACTCTATGGCTATCCGAAGATCAAGGCCCGCCAGCGATGGAAGCAGAGGTTTAAAGTTCGATGCAACGCGACACTTAAGCGGCCTGCGATGCAGAGCGCGCCCGGTCCGCGAGGTATTCATCGTAGGTGCCCTGGAAGTCGATCAGCGTCTGGTGCTTGATTTCCACCACCCGGGTGGCCAGCGAAGAGACAAACTGGCGGTCGTGGCTCACGAAAATCAGGGTGCCATCGTAGTTGGCCAGCGCCTTGTTGAGCGCCTCGATGGATTCCATGTCCATGTGGTTGGTGGGCTCGTCCATGATCAACACATTGCTGTCCATCATCATCATTTTTCCGAACAGCAGGCGGTTCTTTTCGCCGCCGGAACAGACCCTGGCTTTCTTGTTGGCGTCGTCGGCGGTGAATAGCAGGCGGCCAAGCATGCCGCGTACCGCCAGGTCGTCGTGCCGGGGTAAGCGCCACTGGCTCATCCATTCGAAAATGGTGAGGTCGTTGTCGAAGTCGGCGGTACTGTCCTGCGGGCAGTAGCCGATGACAGCGTTTTCCGACCACTTGATGACGCCGCTACTGGCCTGGATCTCGTCAATCAGGCAGCGCAGGAAGGTGGTTTTACCGACGCCGTTTTCGCCGATCACGGCAAGGCGCGCGCCGGCTTCCAGGATCATCTCGCCGTTATTGAACAGCGGCAGATCGTCAAAGCCGTGGCACAGTCCTTCCAGGACCAGTGCCTGCCGGTGCAGCTTCTTGTGCTGCTGGAAGGTGATGTAAGGGGAAATGCGGCTGGAAGGCTTGATTTCGTCCAGCTTGATTTTCTCCATCTTCTTGGCGCGGGAACTGGCCTGTTTGGCCTTGGATGCATTGGCCGAAAAGCGGTTCACAAAGCTCTGCAGCTCTTCCAGTTCCGCGCTCTTCTTGGCATTGCTGGCGCGCAACTGGTCCTGGATCAGCGTTGATGCAGCGACAAAGGCTTCATAATTGCCGGGAAAAATACGCAGCTCGCCGTAGTCGATGTCCGCCATGTGGGTACACACGGCATTGAGAAAGTGGCGGTCGTGGGAAATGATGATCATGGTGCTTCTGCGCTGATTCAGCACGTCCGCCAGCCAGTTGATGGTATGGATATCAAGGTTGTTGGTCGGCTCGTCCAGCAGCAGGATGTCCGGATCGGAAAACAGGGCCTGGGCCAGCAGCACCCGCAGCTTCCAGCCGGGGGCGACCTGCTCCATCAGGCCAAAATGCAGGGATTCGTCGATTCCCGCTTCCAGCAGAATTTCGCCGGCGCGGCTTTCCGCAGTGTAGCCGTCCATCTCTGCAAACTGTACTTCCAGGTCTGCCACGCGCATGCCGTCGGCCTCGCTCATCTCGGCGAGGGCGTAGATGCGGTCGCGTTCCTGCTTGACCTGCCACAACTGCGCATCGCCCATGATCACGGTGTCAATCACGCTGTACTGCTCAAAGGCGAATTGATCCTGGCTGAGGATGCCGACAGTGCAACCCTGCTCAATAGACACATTGCCGGCCGTCGGAGCCAACGCGCCGCTCAGGATCTTCATGAAGGTGGACTTGCCACAGCCATTGGCGCCGATCAGGCCGTAGCGATTGCCGCTGCCAAATTTAGCGGAAATATTCTCGAACAGCGGCTGGGCACCGAATTGCATGGTGATGTTGGCGGTGGTGATCACGGAGGGAATCCTGGGGCCATAAGGAAATGGTGGGCCCAGAAGGACTTGAACCTTCGACCTGCCGATTATGAGTCGGATGCTCTAACCAACTGAGCTATGGGCCCCGGATGCCGCGGTAGCGGCGAGGAGGCGGGGATTATATCGGACAAAGCGGCACTTCGCACAGTCCGATTACCCCGCTCCGGTGATGGCTGGTTACCAGTTGATTTCGATCTCGATGCCCGACTCTCCGCTCTCGATCTCCACCTCAAGCTCCACTTCGACCTCGTCCGGGACCCGGATATGGAGTTTTTTGCCCTCCCGGAGGAAATCCACGCCGTTGTGGCGCGACAGGGCGTCGGCGAGCTCCCGCAGCAGGTCGGCGGCCTGTTCCCGGCGCATGGTGTGTTTTTCGGTGATTTCGAGCAGTTCCATGGTGGCTCCTGATGGTGTAATGGTCTTGGGTGGCCCGTGGCGGCGCTCACGGCGCCGGGCCTTGGTTCGCCCGGGGGGTGCCCCCATATACCCTGTTGAAGGCAAAAGAGGAAACAGCCATGAGCGAGACCTGCCATATTGTTTGCCCGCACTGCGACGCGGTCAACCGTTTGCCAACGGCGAAGCTGGGGGCGGGGCCGCGCTGCGGGCAATGCCGCAAGCCGGTGTTTGCCGGGGAGCCGGTGGAGCTGGATGACGGTAATTTCCACCGGCACATCGAGCGCAGTGATATCCCGGTCCTGGTGGACTTCTGGGCATCCTGGTGTGGTCCCTGCAAGATGATGGCGCCGGCCTTCCGGCAGGCCGCTGGCGCCCTTGAGCCGCGGGTGCGCCTGGCCAAGGTGAATACCGAGGTGGCTGCGGCCACTGCCTCCCGTTACAACATTCGCAGTATTCCCACCCTGATCGTGTTCCGCGGCGGCCGGGAGGTGGCGCGCCAGCCGGGCGCCATGAGCCAGGCGGATATCGTGCGCTGGACGGAATCCGTGCTCGGGGCGGGATGAGCGGCCGCGCCTTGGTCGCCATGGTTTAAGCCGGGAGCGGCAGGGAGAGGCGTCGCGCCTGCAGGCAACGTGTAGAGGAGGCGGCTATTGGTGCCGGGCCGTGGTCCTGGGGTTTCGCGTTCGGCTGTAAAGCGGTGTAGTGAATGACCCGAAAAGAGGGGCCCGCTGTACGCCCTACAGGGTGTGTCTGCCCCGGGGCTGTCGGGTCGAATTCATTCGACCGTAAAGCGGCGCAATGAATTGCGCCCTACAGGGGGTGGGGCTTCCCCGGGGTTGCTGGGTCGAATTCATTCGACCGAAAAGCGGCGCAATGAATTGCGCCCTACAGAGGGTGGGGCTGTCCCGGGGCTGTCGGGTCGAATTCATTCGACCGTAAAGCGGCGCAATGAATTGCGCCCTACAGGGGGGGGCTTCCCCGGGGTTGTAGGGTCGAATTCATTCGACCAATAAGCGGGTAGGAAACGCCGCCCCATCGGGCGGCGTTTTCGTCGGGATTACTCGTCGAGGAAGCTGCGCAGGTAGTCCGAGCGGGTCGGGTGGCGCAGTTTGCGCAGGGCCTTGGCCTCAATCTGCCGGATGCGCTCGCGGGTGACGTCGAACTGCTTGCCCACCTCTTCCAGGGTGTGGTCGGTGTTCATGTCGATGCCAAAGCGCATACGCAGCACCTTCGCTTCCCGGGCGGTGAGGCCGGCGAGCACTTCCTTGGTGGCTTCCTGCAGGCCCTGGCCGGTGGCGGCATCCACGGGTGAGTGGATGGTGTTGTCCTCGATGAAGTCGCCCAGGTGGGAGTCTTCGTCGTCGCCGATGGGCGTCTCCATGGAGATCGGCTCCTTGGCGATCTTGAGCACCTTGCGCACCTTGTCTTCCGGCATGTCCATGCGCTCGCCCAGCTCTTCCGGGGTGGGCTCGCGGCCCATCTCCTGCAGCATCTGGCGGGAGATGCGGTTGAGCTTGTTGATGGTCTCGATCATGTGCACCGGGATACGGATGGTGCGGGCCTGGTCCGCGATGGAGCGGGTGATGGCCTGGCGAATCCACCAGGTGGCGTAGGTCGAGAACTTGTAACCGCGACGGTACTCGAACTTGTCCACGGCCTTCATCAGGCCGATGTTGCCCTCCTGGATCAGGTCCAGGAACTGCAGGCCGCGGTTGGTGTATTTCTTGGCGATGGAGATCACCAGGCGCAGGTTGGCCTCCACCATTTCCTTCTTGGCGCGGCGCGCGCGCGCCTCGCCCATCGACATGCGGCGGTTGATTTCCTTGATTTCGCTCACGCTGAGGCCGCTTTGCTCCTCAATCTGGGCAATGCGGCGCTGCAGGCGCAGGATCTCGTCCTTGTGCGCGGCCAGCTTGGTGGCGAAGTCCTTCTTGCTGCGGGCCTGGCGGCTGAGCCATTTGGTGTCCGCCTCGGAGCCCTGGAAGGTCTGGATGAAGTCCTTGCGCGGCATGCCGCAGCCGCGCACGGCAATTTTCATGATCTCGCGTTCCTGGTCGCGCACGCCGGCCAGGATGTTGCGGGGGGAGTCACACAGCGGGTCGAAGACCCGGGGAGTGAGCTTGAGGTATTTGAACAGCTCGCCGAGCTTTTCCATCTCCTGCTGTGCTTCCGCGTGGTCGCGGCCCTTGGAGGAGATGGCTTTCTCGACCTTGTTGTACTGGCGCTTGAGGGCGGTGAAGCGCTTTTTGGCTTCCACCGGGTCGGGGCCGGACTCGCTGTCCTCGTCATCGTCGTTGTTGTTGTTGACCGCCTCGGCGGCGACTTCCGCCGCGGAGGGGACGTGTTCGGTGGGGTCCAGGTAGCCGACGATGAGGTCGCCCAGCCGGCGCTCCTCCTTGGTGACCAGCTCGTATTCGTCCAGCACCGATTGCACGGCGCCCGGGTAGTGGGCCAGAGCGGCCATGAGTTCGCGGATGCCTTCCTCGATCCGCTTGGCGATGACGATTTCGCCCTCGCGGGTGAGCAGCTCGACAGTGCCCATCTCGCGCATGTACATGCGCACCGGGTCGGTGGTGCGGCCGGCCTCGGTTTCCACCGCCGCCAGCGCCGCCGCGGCTTCCGCGGCCGCGATGTCATCCGCCGAGCCATCCCCCTCGGTCATCAACAGCTCATCGGCGTCCGGTGCCACTTCAAACACCTGGATGCCCATGTCGTTGATCATCTGTATGATGTCTTCCACCTGGTCCGGATCGGAAATATCCTCCGGCAAGTGGTCGTTAACCTCGGCGTAGGTCAGGTAGCCCTGCTCCTTGCCACGGGCGATAAGCTCCTTGAGGCGGGACTGTTGTTGCGCGACGTCAGTCATCAAGTGGATACCTATAAATAAAAAAAATTCAGCCCGCCATTATAGACGATCAGCCGCCTGTCTAGCCACCAGGTGGGCCGCTAAATTCAGCCCATTTTGGGCGAGATGCCCGCAAAATCGACGATTTCCCGGCCTGTTCCTGCCGGGGTGTTAATGGGGGCGTTTGCGGCAAATGCAATCCCGTCCCGGCTACGGGGTGTTTGACAGCGCGGATGGCCTGTGTATCCCTTGGGGGTGCATGATGACGGGCGCGCCGAATTGGCGGCGAATTGCATTGCGGTTCCCTGGCGCCCTGGCGCTGGTATGCCCCTGCTGTTTGACGGCGCGCGGAGAGGGTTATGGGCGCTCCTGCGTCAGTCTTTTGTTGTCGGTGCTTGTTGTTGCCATGTTTGTCGCTGCGTGTCCGCGCCAGCGCCTACTGGTTGCGCTTGCCGCGCTCGGCATTGAGCTTTTGCTTTTCCTGCAACAGTTCCCGCAGCCTTTGTTTCTCGCTTTCGCTCATCTCAGCGTAGTTGGTGGCCTTGAGTTTGTCGACCTGCGCCGCCAGGGCGGATTGGCGCGGCAAGTGGGACAGCGTTAACAGCGTGTCTGAAAATTGGTGCTCGATGCCCTCGGTGGGGATCAGGCGTTCCTGCCCCGCCAGGCGGTTGAGCAGGTCCCCCTCCGGAGTGCCGTACCAGTGCCCCAGCAGCATCGCGGTGGTGGACTCGGGCCGGCGCTGGAGCAGTTGCAGCATGTCGCTCAGCAGGCGGATGTCGTCCCCCTCGAGGTTGGCCAGCGACTCCGGTCGCGCCAGGTTGGCGACCGCGGGTTTGTGCAGCAGCAGGGCCAGCGCCGCCTGGGCGAGGTTTGAGTAGCCCCGGGGCTGGGGTTCGCTGGTGCTGCGTTGGCGCGGCTCCGGCGCGGGTTCTCCGGCGCTCTCTGTCGCCGGCTCCGCGGGCGCGGCCGTGGCCGGGGGTGGGGGCGCCTCCAGCTGCATCAGGCTGTCCAGTTCCAGGCCGGTGCGGCGGGCCAGGTCCTGGAACATCAGCTGTCGGAAAACGCCCTCGGGCAGCTGGCGCAGGTAGGGCATTACGCGCTTGCTCAGGCGGGCTCTGCCCTCCAGGCTGTCGCCGTCGATGCCCTCGGACAGGGCCTCGAACAGGAAGGTTTCCAGCGGCTGGGCGCCCTCCAGCAAGCGCTGGAAGCCCTCGGTGCCCGCGCCGCGCACCGCGGTGTCCGGGTCTTCCCCCTCGGGCAGGAACAGGAAGCGCGCCTGGCGGCCGTCCTCGAGGGTGGGCAGGGCCGCCTCCAGGGCGCGAAACGCCGCCTTGCGGCCCGCCTCGTCGCCGTCGAAGCAGAATACCACTTCGGGGCACAGGCGAAAAATGCGTTCCAGGTGGTTTTTGCTGGTGGCGGTGCCCAGGGTGGCGGTGGCGTAGCTGATGTCGTGCTGGGCCAGGGCGATCACGTCCATGTAGCCCTCCACCACCAGGACGCGCTCCAGTTTGCGGTTGTTGTGGCGCGCCTGGTAGAGGCCGTAGAGTTCCCGGCCCTTGTGGAATATCGCGGTTTCGGGGGAGTTGAGGTACTTGGGTTTGTCGTCCCCGAGCACCCGCCCGCCAAAGGCGATGACGCGGCCGCGCTGGTCGCGTATCGGGAACATGACCCGGTCGCGGAAGCGGTCGTAGACCTTGCCCGCCTCGTTCTGCACCAGCATACCCGCCTCCAGCAACAGCTTGCGCCCGGCCTCGTCGGCGCCGAACTGCCGCAGCAGGTTATCCCAGCCGGGGGGCGCGAAACCGAGGTCGAAATCCCGGGCGATCACTCCGGTGAGGCCGCGCTGCTTGAGGTAATCCACCACCCGCCCGGCCTGGGGGTGCTTGCGCAATTGGTGCTGGTAGAAGCGGGCCACCTGTTCCATCAGGTCGTACAGCGGTTTGTTGTTGCGCTCCGGGGTCGGGCTGCCGCCGGCGCTTTGTTCGCGGGGGACCTCCAGGCCCACGGTGCCCGCCAGGGACTCCACCGCCTGGGGGAAGTCCACGTTTTCGTAGTCCATGACGAAGCCGTAGGCATTGCCGCCGGCGCCGCAGCCAAAGCAGTAGTAGAACTGTTTGTCGGGGTTGACGCTGAAGGAGGGCGTCTTTTCATCGTGGAAGGGGCAGCGGGCGGTGTAGTTTTTGCCCGACTTCTTCAGTTTGACCCGGCGGTCGATGACCTCGACGATGTCCAGCCGCTCGAGCAGGTCATCGAGAAAGGATTGGGGTATCCGTCCGGCCATCGCTTATCAGGGGTCCGCTTTGCACGACTGCAAACAGGGTATTGAATCACGGCGCCGGGCGGATTGCAGCCCGGCAGTGGGTGGGGCTCAGTCCGCCAGGCGCGCCTTGACGATGCGGCTCACTTCCCCGATATCGGCGCGGCCCTGCAGGCGCGGCTTGAGCTGGCCCATGACCGTGCCCATGGCCTGCATGCCGGTAGCACCGGTTTCGACGATGGCGGTGTCGACCATGGCGAGGACTTCCTCCTCGGTCAGGGGCTGCGGCAGGAAGGTTTGCAGCACGGCGATTTCGCGCTCCTCCTGCTCGGCCAGCTCGGCGCGGCCGGCGTCGTGGTACTGGCTGGCGGAATCCCGGCGCTGCTTGACCATTTTGTCGAGCACGGCCAGGGCGCGGGCGTCACCGATTTCGATGCGCTCGTCCACCTCAATGCGTTTGAACTCGGCCTGAATCAGCCGGATGGTGGCCAGCCGCTCTTTGTCCCGGGCTTTCATGGCCGCCTTCATGGCGGCCTTGATGGACTCTACGAGGGATGGTTCACTCATAGGAAAAGAGGGCTGGGCCTCAGTACAGGCGTACGCGCTTGCGGTTTTCCCGGGAAAGCTTCTTCAGGTGACGCTTGACGGCAGCGGCAGCCGCGCGCTTGCGTACCGAGGTGGGCTTCTCGTAGTGCTCGCGCTTGCGCACCTCGGCGAGAACGCCGGCTTTCTCACAGGAGCGCTTGAAACGGCGCAGGGCGACGTCAAACGGCTCGTTTTCCTTGACCTTTACATGAGGCATTAACTCTTCACCTGTTTCCATATGTTGGGGCTTGCCTGCCGGGAAAAATCACGGTAGGGGGCAGACAACGCCTGAAAGGGCGCGCATTCTATACTTATCCCCGGAGTTTTGCAAAGTGCCTGGCGTGGAGTATTTGACGGAATGAATGACCCGACAGGAGCAGGCCCCGCGCCCGACGCGTAGGGTCGAATTCATTCGACCATTACCCCCACCCCCGGTCGCCGTCCAAACCGGGCCCATGACTCCCGGCTCCGGACGCCGTATCATGCGCCCCCTTAATACCGCCAAGTGCGTGAAGAGACGATATCGAGCCTGAAAGATGCTGATTCTGGGACTGGAAACCTCCTGTGACGAAACCGGGGTGGCGCTGTACGACACCGACCGGGGCCTGCTCGCGCACGCCCTGTTCAGCCAGGTGGATATCCACGTGGAATACGGCGGCGTGGTGCCGGAGCTGGCTTCCCGCGACCACGTGCGCAAGACCCTGCCCCTGCTGGAGCAGGTGTTGGCGGAGGCCGGCTGCAGCGCCGCCGACATTGACGGCGTCGCCTACACCGCCGGGCCGGGGCTGGTCGGCGCGCTGATGGTGGGCGCCACCCTGGCGCGGGCCCTGGCCTGGGGCTGGGGCGTGCCCGCGCTGGGCGTGCACCATATGGAGGGCCACCTGCTGGCGCCCATGCTGGAAGCCGAGCGCCCCGAGTTCCCCTTCGTGGCGTTGCTGGTGTCCGGCGGGCACACCCAGCTGGTGCGGGTCGACGGCATTGGCCAGTACCGCCTCCTGGGGGAGTCCCTGGATGACGCCGCCGGGGAGGCCTTCGACAAGGCCGCCAAGATGCTCGGCCTGCCCTACCCCGGGGGGCCCCACATCGCCCGGTTGGCGGAGCGCGGCGACCCGGCGCGTTTCGACTTCCCGCGGCCCATGGTCAACCGCCCGGGCCTGGACTTCAGCTTCAGCGGCCTCAAGACCTACACCCTCAACACCGTCAATGACTGCCGCGAGGCCGCCGCAGGCCTGACCGAACAGGATCGCTGCGACATCGCCCGCGCCTTCGAGGAGGCGGTGGTGGCCACGCTGGTCATCAAGTGCCGGCGCGCCCTGCGGCAGGAACACCTGGACACCCTGGTAATGGCCGGCGGGGTCAGCGCCAACCGCAACCTCCGCGCGACCCTGGAGCGGGCGCTGGCCAAGGAGCATGCCCGTGTGTTCTACCCGGCGCCGGAGTTTTGCACCGACAACGGCGCCATGATCGCCTACGCCGGCGCCCAGCGCCTGCTGGCGGGCCAGGTGGATGACGAGGAGAGCCGCGTGCGGCCGCGCTGGCCGATGGCGGAACTGCCGCCCCTGTCCCGTGCCGCCCACGGGGCTGGCGGCTGATGGATACTGTTTTTATCCGCGAGTTGGCGGTGGACACCGTGATCGGCGTGTACGGCTGGGAGCGTACCGTGCGCCAGACCCTGCTGCTTGACCTGGAGATGGCCTGGGACAACCGCCCGGCGGCCGCCGGTGATGAGCTGGCCCGGGCCCTGGATTACGCCGCCGTGGCGGAGCGAATCACCCGCTTTGCCGCCGGCAGTGAATTCCAGCTGATCGAGACCCTGGCCGAGCAGGTCGCGGCACTGGTGCGGGCGGAGTTCGCGGTGCCCTGGCTGCGCCTGCGGGTGTGCAAGCCCGGTGCCGTGGCCGCCGCCCGCGACGTGGGTGTGCTGATCGAGCGCGGGGAGCGCGGCTGATGGCCCAGGTATATCTCGGCCTCGGCAGCAATATCGAGCGGGAGCGCTACCTGGCGGCGGGCCTGGACGCGCTGTCCGCCCTCTACGGGGAGCTGTCCCTGTCCTCGGTGTACGATTGCGCCGCGGTCGGATTCGACGGCCAGCCTTTCCTGAATATGGTGGTGGGTTTGCGCACATCGGCCGCGGTGGCCGACCTGGCCCGTGACATGCGCCGCATCGAAATCGAGCACGGCCGTGCGCCGAACGCGGTGCGCTACAGCGCGCGCCAGCTGGATATCGATATCCTCACCTACGACGACGTGGTGGGCGAGGTGGATGGCGTGGTGTTGCCGCGTCCGGAAATCCTCGACAACGCCTTTGTGCTGCGCCCCCTGGCGGAACTGGCGCCCGCGACGCGTCACCCGGTCGCCGGCCGCAGCTACGCGGACCTCTGGCGCGACTACGACCAGGCCTCCCAGGCGGTGCGGCGGGTGGATTTCAGCTGGCGCGGGCGGCTGATTTCGACAGCGGAGTAGAACAAGCCGTGTAGGGCGGAATTCATTCTGCCAAGGCCGGTTGAAACCGGCCCTACAGGGAGTTCCACCGGATCGTGTAGGGCGGAATTCATTCCGCCAAGGCCGGTTGAAACCGGCCCTACAGGGAGTTCCACCGGGTCGTGTAGGGCGGAATTCATTCCGCCAAGGCCGATTGAAATCGGCCCTACAGGGGGGCGGCGCTCAGATCGACAGGCTCAGGCCACCGTCCACCGCCAGCACCTGGCCGGTGACAAAGTGCGCCTCCAGGGCGAAAAACGCCACCGTGCGGGCGATATCTTGCGGGTCTCCCAGGCGCTCCAGTGGCGTCGCTGCCAGGATGCGTTCCCTGGCCGCCGTGTCATAGCCTTCTTCATCTTCCGGCCACAGGATGGCCCCCGGGGCAATGCCGTTGACCCGCACTCGCGGCCCCAGCTCCACCGCCAGGTTGCGGGTGAGGGCGGCCAGGCCGGCCTTGGCGGCGCAGTAGGCGCTGAAGTGCCGCAGCGGCCGCTCGGCGTGGATGTCCACCAGGTTGACGATGCTGCCCCGCGCCGGTTGCAGGGCCGGGAGCAGGGCCTGGATCAGGAAATAGGGGCCCTTCAGGTTGGAGCCCAGCAGGGCGTCGAACTGCGCCTCGGTGGCGCCGGCGATGGGGGTCGGGGCAAAGCCCGAGGCGTTGTTCACCAGCAGGTCCAGGGTCGAATGTCGGTGCAGGAACTGCTTGCCCAGGCGCCCGATATCCTCCGCTTGCTCGAGATCGGCCTGCCACAGCGTGCAGGAATCGGCGCGCGCGGCATTGAGCGCATCCGCCAGTTGCCGGGCCGGCGCCTCGGAGCGCCGGTAGTGCAGGGCGATGTCGAAACCGCGCTGGTGCAGGTGGCGGCAGATGGCGGCCCCGATACGCTGGGCGCCGCCGGTGACCAGGGCCAGCGGGGCGCTCATGGCCGCGCTTGTCCCGCAATGCCTTCCCGGCGCAGGGCCTCCAATAGCCGGACCTGCTCCGCGGCGATCGCCTCGCCCAGCGCCTTGCCCTCGATGCCCTGCTTACGGAACGTCTCCGCGGAAACGCCCGCCGCCAGGGAGCGGGCCCGGCGCAGGTAGTCCGCCTGGGGGTAGGGGCTCTCCTCCTGCCCGCCGCGGCCCCGGGCATCCGCCTCGCAGGCCAGCAGGAAGGCCTCGAAATCATCGGGTTGGCGCAGGGCACCGGTGGCGCGCAGCAGCTTGAGCAGGGTCTTGCCGCGCAACTGGGCCGCCCGGTGGCTGTGCAGGTGGAACTCGCAGACGCGCAGCGCCAGGTCGCGGTGACGATTGGGTGTTTTCAGGCGCTCGCAGACGGCGCGGACCAGTGGGATGCCGCGGTGTTCGTGGGCGATATGCCGGGGCAGTTCCTGTGTCGGTGTGGTGCCCTTGCCCAGGTCGTGCACCAGGGCGGCAAAACGCACCGCGGTGTCCGCCGACAGCCTGGCCGCCTGTTCCAGCACCATCAGGGTGTGCAGGCCGGTGTCCACTTCCGGGTGGTGTTCCGGGGTCTGGGGCACGCCGAACAGGGCGTTCACTTCCGGCAGCAGGGCCGCCAGGGCGCCGCAGTCCCGCAGCGTCGCGATAAATACCCGGGGGCTGCGCTCGCCCAGGGCACGGTCCATCTCCACCCAGACGCGCTCGGCGGGCAGGTGGGCCAGCTCGCCCTGGCGCACGATTTCCGCCATCAGCTGCATCGTTTCCGGCGCCACGCCAAAGCCGAGGTGGGCGTAGCGGGCGGCGAAGCGCGCTACCCGCAGAACCCGCAGGGGGTCTTCCACGAAAGCCGGGGATACGTGGCGCAGCACGCGGGCCTCCAGGTCCCGTTGGCCGCCGTAGGGGTCGATGATCTCCCCGTCCGTGGTGCGCGCCATGGCGTTGATGGTCAGGTCCCGGCGCAGCAGGTCCTCCTCCAGGGTCACCGCCGGGTCGCAGTGCAGCGCGAAACCGGTGTAGCCGTGGCCCTGCTTGCGCTCGGTGCGGGCCAGGGCGTACTCCTCGCCGGTGTCCGGGTGCAGGAATACCGGGAAGTCCTTGCCCACCTGCCGGTAGCCCCGATCGAGCAGCTCCTGTGGCCGCGCACCCACCACCACCCAGTCGCGTTCGGTGACCGGGTAGTCGAGCAGGGCGTCGCGGACCGCGCCGCCGACCAGGTAGGTTTTCATGTGGGTGCCTTGCATCGTCGGTGAGCGGGCACTTTAACAGGGTGTTGGCGGGGCGTCGAAATAGCCGCCAAGGGCTCTGGGCTCACGCCGCGGCGCGCCCGTCCTTGCACCGGCACCGCGTCCACTGCTGCGTTTCCAGGCAGTACAGCGATAGCGACCCGCCCCAGACGCAGCCGGTATCCAGCCCGATCACGTTGTCGCCGTTGGTCTTGCCCTCCAGCGAGGCCCAGTGGCCGAAGAGGATGCGGTCGTTGCGGGCCTTGCGCCGCGGGTGGCTGAACCAGGGCGCCACGGCCTTGCCGGAACTGGGTTCGGGGCCCTTGCTGGTGAGATCCAGCTCGCCCTCGGGGGTACAAAAGCGCATGCGGGTAAAGTAGTTGGTGATGACCCGCAGGCGGGCGCCGCCGCCGAGGTCTTCGGACCAGATCGCGGGCTCGTTGCCGTACATGTTGTCGAAGAACGCACTGCTCGCCGGGCCTTGCAGCGCCGCCTCCACCTCCCGCGAGCGCGCCAGTGCATCCGCCACCGACCACATGGGGGGGATGCCGGCGTGGACCATGGTGTACTCGCCCTCGCGGTAGACCAGCGGGTGCCGCAGCAGCCAGTCGAGCAGCTTGTCGCGGTCCGGCGCGGCGAGGATCTCCTTCAGGGTGTCGGACTTTCCGGGGGCGCGGGCGCCCGCCGCCACCGCCAGCAGGTGCAGGTCGTGGTTGCCCAGCACGAGCTTGAGATTATCCCGCCGGTCGTAGAGAAAGCGTAGCGTTTTCAGGCACTTGGGGCCGCGATTCACAATATCCCCCACGGACCAGAGCTGGTCCCGGTCGGGGTTGAAACGCACCCGCTCCAGCAGGCGTTTGAGCGGCTGCAGGCAGCCCTGGATGTCGCCGACGGCGTAGGTACTCATGTCGGGCTCAGTGTAGCGCGTTGGGCGTGTGCAGGGTGAAGGGCGGGATGGGTACGTCGAAGGCCGGCATCTCGGTGGGGTCGACCTCGGCCTCCACCGGCGCGATCATGGTGTAGCTGCCTTCCATGCACCCTACCGGGGTGGGCAGGGTGGCGCCGCTGGTGTAGCGGAACTGCTCTCCGGGCCCGATCACTGGCTGCTCGCCCACCACGCCCTCGCCGCGCACCTCCTGCACCTCGTCGTTGGCGTCGGTAATGATCCAGTGCCGCGACAGCAATTGCACCGCCACCTCGCCCCGGTTCTGGATGGTGATGGTGTAGGCAAAGGTGTACTGGCCGCTCTCGGGGTCGGAGTGGCTCGGCAGGTAGGTGGTGAGGACGTGAACGCGTACCTGGCTGGGATCGATGGTGGTCACTGTGGGCTAGCCCTTCTCCGCATTGGTGCTGTCCGCCGTGGCGTTGGCGATATTGATGAAGTCGGCGAGTGCCAGTGTCTCCGAACGGCAGCCGGGGTCAAGCCCCAGGGCCTCGAGGCCGGCGTCGTCGATAACGCCCTTGAGGTTGTTGCGCAGGGTCTTGCGCCGCTGGGCAAAGGCCGCCTGCACCACCTGTTTGAGGCGGGATTCATCGCAGTCCGGCCACGGGCGTTCCCGGCGGGGCGCCAGGCGCACGATGGCCGACTGCACCTTGGGTGGCGGGTAAAAGGCCTCCGGCGGCACATCGAACAGCTGCTCCACCTCGCAGTGGTACTGGGTCATGATCCCCAGCCGCCCCCAGGCCTTGTTGCCGGGCTCCGCCGCCAGCCGCTGCACCACCTCCCGTTGCAGCATGAAGTGCATGTCCTGGATCAGCGGCGCGAAGCCCAGCAGGTGAAAGATCAGCGGGGTGGAAATGTTGTAGGGCAGGTTGCCCACGATCCGCAGGGGCGCCCCGTCGTCCGCCAGGGTGGCGAAGTCGAATTTGAGGGCGTCCGCGCTGTGCAGCTTGAACCCCGGGTGGATACTGAAAGCCGCCAGCAGGCCGGTAACCAGGTCCCGGTCCAGCTCCACCACGTCCAGCCGGCAGCCGCTGGTCACCAGCGCTTCGGTGAGCGCGCCCTGGCCGGGGCCGATCTCCACCAGGTGCTCGCCCTTTTGGGGGTGGATGGCGTCGGCGATGCGGCTGATTACCCCCTCGTCGCGGAGGAAGTTCTGGCCGAAGCGCTTGCGGGGGGTGTGGGTCATGATTGGTTGGTTCCTGTCGGTACTCGCTGGGCCGCGCTACCCGGCGGCCTGGCGTGAATCCAGCTCTTGCCGCTCGCGGCGATGTGCGAGGGTACTGGCGATCAATGCCGCCAATATGCCCAGCATGGCGCCGGACAGGGCGCTGACGGCCACAATCAGCGTTCGCCGGGGCTTGATTGGTGTCATCGGGGCGGTCGCGGCGTCGTCCATCTTCATCACGCGCACATTGGAGTAATCCTGATCCAGGTAGCCCCTGAGCTGGTTCAGCTCAGTGCGCATCTCGCGGATGTCCTCCACATAGGCGGAGTTGTTTTTCCGGGCCATGAGCAGCTCGATTTCCCGGTTGTGTTCCAGGCGTGCCAGCTGTTCCTGTAGGTTACGGATTTGCGGGCTGGTGAAGTCGTCTGACTGCCGGTTTTTGAGGGCGCTGATTTCGGCCTCCAGCATGCGTGTGCCGCGCAGGTACAGAGCGCTCCCCTTGTCGTCGAACCCGCCGCGGACGGCCAGCCCCCCGCCGAAGGCCTCGTCGCGCATTTGCGCCATGAGCACCGGGTCCTCAATGTTCAAGGTTCTGGCGATGGACAGGGCCTCCTCAAGGGCCTGGATTCTGTCCTGCCTAAGCTGCAGATTTTTGGCTCTCAGGGCGTCTATTTGGTCCTGCAACTCCAGCTTTCGCAGCTGATCGATCTCCTTCAGTTGCGCTGCGCGGTCGATGTTGGATTGTGCCTGCAGGTCGATCTCCTGCTGAATACCCTGCTCGAGCAGGCTGGCTCTGGCCTCGATGGAAGAGCGTAGCTCTTCCACCAGTGTGTCCGCGGCTTTTTGGTTCGCGATGGTCACCAGTGAATTCACGACTTCGGCGGCCAACTTGCCATCCCCGTGGTCGTAGGTCACGGTGACATAGTCCTTGGTGTCCAGGCTGCCATTGCCGGCCTGGGGCACTGATACAGTGATATTGTCAGTCATTGCTCGCAAGCTGCGCTTGTCACCTTCGGGAGACTCCAGTTTTCCGTCGGCAAGTAGTTGACTGAATGTCTGAATGCGTGAATGCCGGGATTCCAGTTCGTTAAGGCCCCGCCTGAATGCGTCGTTGGGGGTGACCAGCATCATTTCCGTTTCATTGATGAGGGCCAGGTCGGACAGGTCGGCGGGGCGAACCTGGGTGCTGGCCTGGTAGACGGGCGGTAGCAGCAATGCGGCAGCCAGGCCAATTATCGATGCCGCGCCGGTAACCGCCATGATCAGCCATTTCTGTGCCCATAGCTCCTCGAAGAGCTTGATCAGGTCGATCTCGTCCTCTGCGTTCGGGGTAGGGGGCGGGGCGTTGTCATTCATGCTGCGTCGCTATCCTTGTTCATGGTCCATCCATCCGGGGCGTACTATAGCAGTGAAAGTCGACGCATATCCCCCCAATCCTGAATTTGGTACACTCTCGCGGCCCATGGAAAGGTCCAGATACCGATAGCCGCGTTGCATGCCCCTTAGACACTACTTCCGCCTGATGGATACGCAGGCCCGTATGGCCCTTCGCGCCAGCGCCTCCCGCTATTACCTGGGATACCTTTGGTGGCTCTTGGAGCCGCTGCTCTGGGTGGGGGTGTTCTATGTCGTCTTCAATATGATCCTGGACTCCCGCCGCGCCGATTTCCTGGTATTCCTCATGTGCGGGAAACTGACCTTTATTTGGTTCTCCAAGGCTGTGACCCAGGCCTCCAATAGCATAGTGGCTAACCGGGGGTTAATCGCCAAAATAGATATACCCAAAAGCCTGTTTCCCATGGCAACGGTGCAGGAAAACCTGTACAAACAGCTCGCGGTATTTGCCCTGCTATTTGCCACGTTGTGGGTTTCGGGTTATGCCGTCTCCGCGGCGTGGGTCTGGTTGTTGCCGTTGATAGCGGTGAACTACCTGATGATCGTCGCCTGTGCCTTGATAGGCGCTTGCCTGGTCTGTATGGCGCGTGATTTCAGCATGTTTATCCCCCTGGGCATGACTTTTCTATTGTTTACCTCCGGCATATTCTGGGATGTGCGAGACCTGGGTGACCCCGCCAAAACGGACCTGGTGCTTGCAGTGAATCCCCTGGCTTTTGTTCTCGATGCCTACCGCCAGATTCTGATGTACCAGACCCCGCCCGACGCGGGTCATTTGCTGCTGATTGGCTTGGTGTCAGCGGTGATCGTGATCGGAATGGCGTGGGTAATGCGACGAGGCAGCCAGTTCCTCGCATTGAAGGCGCTCACCGCATGAGCGGGCAGAACCGTCCGGTGATGCTGGAGCTTGAGGGGGTCACGCATTGCTATCGCTCGGGCAAGGCGACCTTCGAGCATGGCGTTCACCGGGTGCTGGACAACGTGTCGCTCAAACTCTACGAGGGTGAGGTCCTGGGTGTGCTCGGTCGCAACGGCGCGGGCAAGACCACGACCTTGCAATTGATGGCTGGCATTCTGGCGCCAACCCGTGGTGTGATCAGGCGGCAGCCAGGAAAAACCGCTTCCCTGCTATCAATCGGGCTCGGGTTTCGGGCGGATCTTTCGGGACGCGACAACGCCCTGCTTTCCGCCATGCTGCAGGGCGCGACCCGCAGCGAGGCGCGCTCCTATCTTGAGGAAATCAAAGAGTTCTCCGAGCTCGGCGACTCCTTTGAGGAGCCGGTTAAAACCTACTCCACCGGCATGCGGGCCCGTCTCGGATTCACTGCCGCGCTCAAGACCCATGTCGATATCCTCCTGATCGACGAGGTACTCAGCGTTGGCGATGTGCGCTTTCGTAAAAAGGCCGAGTCGGCCATGAAGGAGCGCATTGCCGGGGAACAGACGGTGGTGTTTGTGTCCCACTCGGCGGGGCAGGTCAGGGCCCTGTGCGATCGGGCGATCTGGATCGACGCAGGGAGAGTCTGCGCCGAAGGCGAGGTGGCCAGTGTGCTTGATGAGTACGCTGGTGATGGGCGGGGTCGTGGGGAGGGCTAGGTTAGGCTTGCGGATAGTTATGTGTGGCCAGCCAAACTTATGATGCCTCTCTGTCAAGCGTATGGGGTTTTGTGTCTGCCAGCGTTTTGACCGACCGAGTTTTTGTGATCCTTGAGTTGCTGGTACTGCTCGGCGATTCGCCAAGCTTGGCTCATAAGTACGCAGTAGATAAAAAAGCAACCGATGAACATATAAAACTGGTAGTGAGAGGCGGCACCGGAGTTGTGTAGTATCAAACCCATAAAGGGGGGGGCTAATCCGATGGTGGTCAACACTGCCAGCGAACGATGTTGTCCAAATCCCAGAGCCTGCATAAGATGATGGATGTGCGTCCTGTCTCCACGAAAGGGTGATTTCCCGGCGAGGATTCTCCTCAAGATAGTAAAGGCCATGTCAAAAATGGGGAGCCCTACCAAATAGAGTGCGGTAACTGGCTGTATATATCTGGTTCCTCCGATCTGCGTCGAAGTCACGGCAAGGATAAGTGCCACGACAATAAAGCCCAGTAGCTTGCTTCCGGAATCACCGAGGAAGGATTTGGGAACGAAAGGAGCGACCTTAAGGTTGGAAACTAGAAAGGCCAAGAGCGACGCTGTGAGGGTGAGCGTAATAAGCCTTGGTTCTGTGCGAGTAAACAAGTGGAACGCAAATATGGTGATGAGCACCATAATGGCGAGCCATCCATCCATGCCGTCCAGCATATTGTAGGCGTTAATTACGCCAAAAATACAGATCACCGTAAAGGGGTATGCCAGCCAATCATTCAATTTTATGCTGCCAATCCCGATTAGGTCGCCCAATTGTGACACCTGGAGGTCTAGCCCCTCTATAACGAGTAGCGCCACGCCCACCTCGATCATTGAGCGGGTGAAGACGCTCACGTGCCGCCGGTCATCGATGAGGCCAAGCACCACCAGGATACCCGCGGCAAACAGAAAAATGGCTATTTCGCGGGTGTGCCCGCTTAAAATGCTTTGGTGGGTTTCGCCAAAAATAATAGTGGCCAATATTAAGGACAGGAAAATGGCGGGCCCACCGACTAAAGGGATATCTCCTGCATGTTTCTTTCGTTGATCGGGGATGTCAACCAGGCCGGCTTTGGCTGCTACTCGCGCCAGCACAATAATGAAGGCTAGTGTCGAAATAAAAGCAAGGAGGAACTGTTGCAGCGCTGGTGACATGGTGTAAGCCACAGAATGAGGAGAATTTAGGGGCGCAATGGTACTAGAAAAGTTCGGCAAGTAGAATTTTTCACAGAGCTGGTGGTGGTCTGGCTTGCCACATACGCGAAAGTAGCCCCGGTACCGAAAAATTGCCGATCCGACGGGGGCTTGCTGTGGCTTTCCCGTGCTTCCGTCGGAATTGTTTCTGCGGCTGGCGCGCCAAAACGAGGGCTTGTCTGGAGCGATGACGGCAGGCGTGCCGTTTGGGGGTGATTGCTGCATCCAAAAACCTGGGTGGCTCTTGTCCCCAGGGGGGCAGGCTGCTATGGTGTTCAGCCGCTGAACGCTGGTCAGCCTATGCGTTCTCTGCGGCTGCTTGGCCGAAAGTTAAAGTTATTGTGGCGGTTGTAAAGCCAGAGAAGCTGGCCTGGAGAGTGGTACAGGGCCAGGCCTGCTATTTCTTTCCACACAAAATGTGTAATCACAATGCCTATGAGGCCCTCGGAAACGCACTTACGGGTTATGCGCTTGGTGGAGGCGCAGCCGGACATTTCCCAACGACAAATTGCCCGCCAGCTTGGGCTCAGTGTGGGGCGGGCTAATTATTGCCTGCAGGCATTGATTGTAAAGGGTTGGTTGAAGATGGAAAATTTCCATCGAAGCGAAAACAAGGCGCGATATGCGTATTTACTGACTCCGGCGGGGATGGCAGCAAAAACCCGGCTAACTGCCCATTTCCTCAAGAGGAAGTTGCTTGAATATGAGGAGCTCAAATCTGAGATTTCTGAGCTCAAAAGTGAATTGTCGAGTATGCCAGACAACTGTGGTTAGGGCTGGTCGTTACAGATGACTGATAGAGTTTTTATTACGGGAACAGCCGGTTTTATCGGTTTCCATCTGGCGAAGTTGCTCCTTGCCGGGGGCAAGGCAGTGCACGGTCACGACGGCATCACAGATTACTACGATACCCGGTTGAAGTGTCACCGCCATACGATGCTCCATGAACAAGAGAGGTTTACTTCCACCGATTTGATTGCCGCCGTGCCGGGTGGGCCCGAGACCGCAGTAGGCGGTGATAGTTTGTCACCGGTGGCGCGGTTTCGTGTGGTAAACATTGGTAATTCTGACAAGGTGGGTTTTCTCGATTTTGTCGAGGCCATCAAGACCGAGTTAGGCGTGAAGTCAATTCACAATTACCCCTATGCAGACAGGTGACGTCCCTGCGACTTGGGTGGACGCAAGTTTGCTCCAGCGACTAACAAGCTACCGCCCGGCTGCTCCGTTTCGTGAAGGCGTGAGTGATTTCGTTAACTGGTATCGTGGTTACTACAGCTGTTGAGGATATTATGTTGAGCACATACGCTAGTACGGCGACTGCCGTCCGCGTCTTAAAGTATGCAATTCGATAGCCTCGGCTACAGTTCTTTCCTGCCGTGAGCTTCTCCATGCGTTTTCAGCAGAGTCGCGACCAGCTTTTAGGTAATGGTTTGCGTGCCCGGCTGGTTCGAGGCGGCCTTGGAAGCGCAGGTCTCCAGGCCGTCAACCGTTTGCTGGCTCTGGGATTGGCAATGCTGCTTGCTAGGATGCTTGGGCCAGACGGCTACGGTGTTTATGCCTATGCCTTTGCCATAATGAGCCTGCTGCTGGTTGCAGGCGAAGCGGGAGTTCCGACGTTACTCATGCGCGAGGTGGCGGCAAGCCAGGGGCGTTCTGAATGGGGGCTTTTGCGTGGCGCCTTGCGCAGAGGAATACAGTTTGTTGCGGTGGCAGGGCTGACGGTTTCCCTAATTGGACTGTTGGTGTTGTTCTTTTTCTCCGGCTCTCTAAGGTCGGAGGTGTTCTACACAATGGCTCTAATGTTGCTTGTACTGCCGGTTTCTGCCCTATGTAAGACTGTGGGTCATGCTATGAGGGGCCTGCATAAAGTGGTCATAGGTCAGGCTGTGGATATGGTTGTTCGGCCTCTCCTGGTCCTGGTTATTGTTGGTCTGATGTTTACGGTATGGCCTGCCCAGCGTGAGCCGCAGATCGCTATGGCTGCGCAACTGCTGGGCACGCTCTTGGTTCTGATTGTCGCGTCGATGGTGCTTCGGCGGTTCCTTCCCGAAAAAAGCCGTTCCGCGGTTCCGGAGTTCAAAAATCGGCAGTGGATAAAAAGCGCGTTGCCATTTGCACTCATCGGCGGAGCAATGATTATAAATACCCAGGCGGACGTTCTGATGCTGGGGCTGTTTGTGACCTCCGAAGACGTCGGGATATACAGGGTGGCCGCGCAAGCTTGCATACTCGTCATGTTCTTTTCCAGAGCAGCTAACAGCGTTCTCGCCCCCCATTTTTCCGCTATGCACTCGCAAAACAATTATGGGAATTTGCGAAAGTTGTATAAAAAATCTCAGGCATTGGTGTTCGTGGTAACTCTACCCATAACTCTAGTGTTGGTTTTTTGGGGGGAGGATCTTTTGGCGTTGCTTTTTGGTCAGGAGTATCGCGGTGGGGGAGTGGTTGTAGGAATTCTGGCGTTGGGATATATGTTGAACGTAGCTTTTGGGCCTGTAGGAAATATGTTGCAAATGATTGGCCAGGAGTCCGCTACCGCCAAAATGCTCTGGTTATTTTCAGTTGCTAACGTACTGTTAAATTTGGTGTTGATACCACTTTATGGAACGATTGGTGCGGCAACTGCAACGGCAGTAACTTTGGTCGGCTACCATGCTGCACTTCGAGTGATTCTGAGAAATGCACAAGGGATTTAGTCTTTCTGGACAGCCGTTTGATATATAGGAAGCTTTGTAATGCGTTTGTCTGAAAAAGAACAGTGGGAGAATCGCTGGCAGGCTGCTGGTAAGCCTCAATTTTTCATGCCAGTAAATAAACCGATTTTTCGAGAGCGCCATAGGCTGTTTCAAAAGTATCTTCCTCAGGGCAGCGGTAGACGCTGTCTAGAAGTGGGGGCATACCCTGGAACATACCTAAAATACTTTAACGAGTTCTATGACTATGAACCGTGGGGAGTTGAGTATGTTGAGGCATGCGCCCGCTCCGCTGAGTCAAATCTTCGAAACTTGGGAGTCCCTGCGACAATATTGGCCAAAGATTTTTTCGAGCTAGAAGTTTCGGAATCGCCGGATGAAAAAGGATGGGACCTGACCGTCAGCTTTGGATTCGTAGAGCACTTTGAGGACGCAAGGGTGCCTATTGCGAAGCATATTGAACTAACTAAGCTTGGCGGATATGTAGTTATTTCCATACCTAACCACTCATCTCTGAACGGCAATGTGCTTAAGCTGACAGATGCCGAGAAGTGGGCGCAGCATAATCTCATGTCACTCGAAGACTTGGTTTGTTCGGTTGAGCAAGTGGGTGGTGTGGACATACTTTTCTCTGGCTATGTGGGACATTTCGGATTGTGGAATGCCGGCTTCTATTCAAAAGTTAGGCGAGAATCCCCTGGCCTCTATAAAGCCGTGCGTGGTCCTCTTTGGGCGTTGGAGTGGGTGGGGCAAGTCCTGATCCCCAATAACCGGGTTACATCCCCCGATGCCGTTATAATCCTGCGTAAAAAAGGCTAAAAATGAAAGATCAGGTAAAAGTCTTATATGTCGTGGGAGTTGGTCGTAGCGGATCGACTATGCTCGACACTGTACTGGGCAATCACTCTGACGTCGAAAGCGTTGGAGAGCTAATAAATGCTAGTAGAGCGTGGTCGAACGAGGATGAACATTGTGCCTGTGGCTTGCCTGCAGCCAAGTGTGAGTTTTGGGGGGAGGTAAGGAAAGAGTGGGAAGCCTCGACTCCTCATCTTGCCCATGGTCCGGAATGGCGTGCTCTGCAGGCCTCTTTCGAGCGTCCCCGTCATATAGTGAATGTTTACAAGAGTGCGCGTAGAAAAAGCTCTGAATTTAAGCGGTACGCTGAGGGAATAGTGGCGTTGTACAGAGCAGTACAACAAGTTTCGGGAAAGTCAATTGTGCTTGATTCTTCGAAAAACCCTGTAAGGGCGTTGGCACTTACATACATTGATGAAATAGATCTTCGGCTAGTGCATCTGATTCGGGACGGTCGAGGAGTTGCGTGGTCACTTAAAAAGGCTCATTCAAAAGATCCCGCAAAAGGTGTGCAGAACGACCTCCCGAGCCGGCCCGTTATGCGTACCGCAGCCTCGTGGCTGCTGACAAATACACTCGCAGAGCTGGCGATGAGGCAGGTAGATTTTTCAAGAAAAGTTCGACTCCGCTACGAGGATTTTGTACTTGATCCGTCGCTAGCTTTGCAATCCATAAGTGGGGCTTTGGGTACCGATATTCAAGCGCTAAGTACCAAGCTCGATCGAGACGATGAGTTTGTGGTTGGTCACACCATTGCCGGAAACAGAATGCGCATGGGGGGAAGAGTTAGGATTAAGCCCGATGTCGAGTGGGTTTCGAGGCTAAGTAACATGGATAAGCGTCTATTCTGGCTGATGGCGGGCCCCCTAATGTGGCGTTACGGTTATAGCTACCGGACTTAGTGTGCATGCGGATTGTTTTTGTTATTGGTCAATTGTCGATCGGTGGGGCTGAGCGGCAGTTGGTGGTGCTTGCCCGTGTCCTCGCCGAACGTGGTCACGAAGTAACGGTTGCAACTTTTTTCCCGGGTGGGGAAAGTGGTCGAGTGCTGCTTGAAAACCCAAGGATTAATTGGGTGCCGGTGTGTGATAGCAGGAGGCAAAGTAAAGCAGCCCGGCTTTTACAGTTAATTGATATTCCGAGGCGGTTGCGAAGGCTGCTTTCGGAAGCTCAGCCTGACGTTGTTTACAGTATGCTGCATCTTAGCAATTTTTACGCTTGGTTGGCGACGCGAGGGAAGCGAAACAGTCAACTTGTGTGGGGCTTTAGAACGTCAAATATCCAGCTTAACTGGGAACGCCTGCTTCCCGAGCGGCTCTGTTCATGGTTGTCGCCCACCGTACCATTGATTATTGCCAACTCTTGGGTTGGCGCCGATTATGCAGTCAGTCAGCGCGGGTTTAGGCCGAAGCGATTCGAAGTGATAGTTAACGGTATCGATACGCATGTTTTCCAGCCAAAGCTGGAACCTGCAAAGCATTTGCGGACGAATTGGGGTGTGGGTAGCGATTCGCTGTTAGTGGGGATAGTTGGCCGATTCGATCCAATTAAAGGGCACGATGTTTTTCTGCGCGCGGCGGGCCTCGTCGCTCAGCGGAATGTTAATGTGCGTTTTGTGATCGTGGGAGGTGGTAACGACCACCATAATCAGAGCCTGCAAAGATTGGCGGATGAGTTAGGTGTTCAGGGCAAGGTGATCTGGGCGGGGCCCCGGAATGATATGCCCGCTGTTTATACCGCCCTGGACGTTCTTGTTTCGTGCTCCCATGGAGAAGGATTCACGAACGTGGTGGGTGAGGCAATGGCCTGCGGAACGCCATGTATTGTTACCAATGTGGGTGACAGTGCGAGTATTGTAGGTGGTTTGGGCCGAATAGTTCAGCCGGGAGATGTGAACTCACTTGCTCGAGAAATTAGTACGTATGAGGATTGGGCGGGGGAGTTTCCGGCTGAGGAGTTGCGTTCGCGAATAGTGCAGAATTTTTCAGTGGACGTTCTTTGCGATAAGACCGAGTCTGCTTTCAGAAAAGTTAGCAGTTTCGGATGAGTTACCGTCTAATTTTATTGTTGGTATGTTTGCCTGCGTTTCGGGGGAGGTTTCCTTCGGTAGAAAGTAGCCTGACTAATCGATTGCGCCCATCCGTTCAAAACGACACTAAAGACGACTAATGCGGCTTAGCCTCCATTCCAATTTTTTAGCCCTTCTGTTGATTGGCTTTTTTGTCTTCGAGATAGATGCTTATCTTTACTCGGTTGGGGCCATCTCTGTCAGGCCATGGCCCTTAACTCTCGTTGCTTTGTTGGTTGTCTGTTTTGTTCGGGCGCCGGCTTTACTTCGTCTAAGGGTAGATTCGCGAGCCCTGTTTCTTTTAATGCTATTCATTTTCTATGTTCTAAGTAGTATGCCTGTTGCGCTACTTGATGGTCATTGGAGCAAGCATTCAGTGATGTTTTTGTACAGTCTTGTCCTGATGGTTTTCGGTTACCAACTTAGAGGTTTTCTTGCTTTCGAAGTAAGCTCTGTCTCTTTAGTTCTACTTGCTCTCCTTGTGCTTCTATTGATCCTTGATGTTGGTTTCCTTCATGTGAGTGAAAGTTCAGCGTGGGGGCGCCCTTCATTCACTATAGGAAATCCGAACAACGCAAGTTTTATAGCCATAGTACTGATGGTTGCTGCGTTAAGGTTGCGGTGTGATGACAAGTCATCATACTGGAACGTTTTTGCTTTTCTCCTCTGCGGAGTCGCCATTTCAGCAACAAGATCTATGGGGGGCGCGATATCGTATATATTCGTTCTTTCCGCCGTGGTTCTGTTGTGGATTAATCGTTCCAATGATTTTACGGTCGCCATTTCCAGAGTGACTACTGTAGGCGTACTTTTTCCGCTTGCTATTGCGGCTTTCTTATGTGTCGTATGGGCCCTGAAAGCAGGTGCCAGACAGGATGGTTGGGATTTTTTTATCGATAAAATTTTTGGTGAGCGCTTAAGCGCTGTGAGCAATAGCTGGGAATTGATTCAGGAGGCCTGGCTATTTGGTCGCGGATATGGGTTCGTTTACAGAATGGAACCCGGGCCACACAATATGATGCTTCGTAGCCTAGTAGATGGTGGAATGGTTGGGTTGTTTTTTTTCACGATTCTCTTTGTGGTGGCACTGCTTCTAACGTGGAAAAGTAAAATGGAGAGATCGTTTGTTTTATTCTGTGGTCTGTTAGGCCTCTCTTTATCCTCGCATAATTTATTCGAGCTTAGAGGTATCATAATTTTGGTTGGTTTAGTTGTGGCCACAGATGTTAATAGGAATTCCAGCGGATTAAAGTATGGTTCAAATGTGAGCCAAAGTTCACGGCGTGACCTTCTAGATCATGGGTAAAGTTCTGCATGTTATTACTGGTCTCTCTCGTGGTGGCGCAGAACGTGTACTCGTAAACTTGCTCGGTGGTGGATTGGCCGGCTCGTCTGATTGCTCTGTTATATCACTTAGCAATGAAGGTAGTTATGGGGCTGTTATTCGTGCGTTGGGCGTGGAGGTTTATACGTTGGAGATGTCCCGGGGTTTGCCGGGCGCGGCAGCTCTATGGAAGCTTAGAAAAATAGTAAGAGAAGTAAAACCTGACGTAATCCAGGGCTGGATGTATCACGGAAACCTAGCGGCGAATGTAGCGGCTCGAATGGCGCCAGGGCCTCGACCTGCTGTTGTTTGGAATGTGCGACATAGCCTTTATTCGCTAGCGCCAGAGAAACCATTGACGCGGCAAGTTATTCGTAGCAACCGGTGGCTTTCGCCGAAGGTGAATACCATCGTATACAATTGTCAGCTATCGCGTCAGCAGCACGAGTCTTTTGGCTTTGCCTCTGCAAAAGGTCGAGTCATTCCAAATGGCTTCGACACTGAGCGATGGCGGCCAGCTACAGAGCGTAGCAGCGTAATTAGGGATGCCTTATCCATTTCGCAAGATGCGATAGTTGTTGGTCATGTGGCGCGCTTTCATCCCATGAAGGGGCATGCGGCTTTCCTCCGCTCTGTTGTTGATGTCATGCGCCACCGCGCCGACGTGGTGTGTCTGTTGGTCGGCCGTAACGTAAATTTGGAAAATCCCGCCTTGGCTGGAATTGTACCGCGCCAGCTGGAAGAGCGATTTCGCTTTATTGGAGAGCGTGAGGATATTCATGATTTGATGCAAGCCATGGATGTTTTCTGTCTTTCTTCTTGGAGTGAGGCGTTTCCGAATGTACTGGGAGAGGCGATGGCTTGCGGAGTTCCTTGCGTGACCACAGATGTAGGCGACAGCGCCGAAATTGTACAGAACACAGGTATTGTTGTTCCGCCTTCTGATAGCGAATCTCTAGCTCAGGGAATAAATGAGCTACTGCAAAAGACAGACGCAGAGCGTAAAGCGTTGGGTCGGGCGGCTCGGAATCGCGTTATAGCGAACTACAGTTTACAGGCAGTTGTCGCGGAGTACGCGGAGTTGTATCAGAATTTGTCGAATAGGGGGCCGGCGTGAGTGTTGGAAGCCCCGAGAGTTTGGGGGGTAAGCTTCAGTGTGCTCGTGATCTGAAAGTGACCGTTATTCCGAGCTCCAGGATGAGTCACTTCGATGGCTGCAGTGGCAGTAACGCGTGTTTTCTTTATACTGATTCGATGGATCGTTAGTCCATGTGCGGATTTGTGGGTTTCTGGAGTAACGAATTAGCCAAGGCTACTGTTGCGGAGCATATGGCTGGCAAAATTGCAGCTCGGGGTCCTGATGATGCGGGAGTCTGGGCCCATGAAGCCGCCGGGCTGGCATTGGCGCACCGTCGTCTTTCCATTCTGGACCTTTCTGCTGCCGGTCACCAGCCGATGCAATCGCCGTGTGGTCGGTACGTGCTGGCTTACAACGGCGAGCTCTACAATCACCAGGATTTGCGCAACCAGATGGTTCGTGAGGGTCTTGTTTTCGACTGGCGGGGGCATTCGGATACGGAAACCCTGCTCGCCGCCTTACGGTACTGGGGAGTGCAGAAGGCTCTGGAGCGAGTTAACGGAATGTTTGCTTTCGCTCTATGGGATACCGTTGAGCAGACCTTGATTCTGGCCAGGGATCGCATGGGTGAGAAGCCCCTCTACTACGGACGCAGCGGTGATACCTTTCTGTTTGGCTCTGAGCTTAAGGCCTTGGCCGCACACCCCAAGTGGCAAGGCTCTGTAGATCGAGATGCGTTGGCCCAGTTTATGCGGCATGGTTACGTTCCGTCACCCCGGAGTATTTACAAGGGAATTGCCAAGCTCCCAGCGGCTCACTTCGTGACCATCCGCGATAGGGGACGAGTCGTGAGCGGGCCGCAGTGTTACTGGAATCTGGGCCGGCTCGCCGAGCAGGGTAACGCCGCCTCCATCGTTGACGATCCCGAAGAACTTGTCGATGAACTCGATGTCCTCCTGCGCGATGCGGTAAAACGACGTATGGCGGCGGATGTGCCACTTGGGGCTTTTCTATCCGGTGGCTATGATTCCTCAACTGTTGTTGCAATGATGCAGTCGCAGACTGATCGGGCAGTAAAAACCTTCTCCATAGGTTTCCATGAGGAGGGCTACAACGAAGCTGTGCACGCCCGCGGCGTAGCCGAGTACCTCGGTACGGATCATACTGAACTGTATGTGACGCCTGAGCAGGCAATGGCGGTGATACCAAAATTGCCGTCCATATATGACGAGCCATTTTCAGATTCCTCGCAGATACCTACGTTTCTTGTCAGCCAGCTTGCCCGCCAGCACGTTACGGTTAGCCTTTCCGGTGACGGGGGGGATGAGTTGTTCTACGGCTATGGTCGCTATTTCAAGGCTGAGCAAGTGTGGCGAAAATTGAGCCGAATACCTCTGCCGGCGCGCAAGCTGGCGGCCTTCATTATGACACATTCGCCGGGGTACCCACTGGAGAAGGCCATGCAACTCCTGCCGAGTAGGTACCACATCAAGCATCTCGCCGATCGGCTCCCCAAGTTGGCTGAAATTCTGTCAAATTCCAGTGACACCTCCTTCTACCGCGATCTCGTGTCTCACGCCAAGCAGCCTGATCAACTGGTTATCGGCGCAACAGAGCCCGTTACGCTGCTAGGCCAGCCAAGCCGGTTACCGAACCTGCCTGGTCTTCGTGAGCGCATGATGTATCTAGATATGATGACGTATCTGCCTGACGATATTCTTACCAAGGTTGATCGGGCCAGTATGGCGGTGAGTCTGGAGGCGCGAGTGCCGCTGCTGGATCATCGGGTGGTGGAGTTTGCCTGGAGGGTGCCGACGGCGTACAAATTCCGCGACGGGCAGGGAAAGTGGCTGTTAAGACAGGTATTGAATCGCTATATTCCTTCCAAACTAATGGATCGGCCAAAAATGGGTTTCGGTGTACCGATTGAGCATTGGCTTCGCGGACCG
This sequence comes from Parahaliea mediterranea, assembly GCF_017255185.1. Lineage (GTDB taxonomy): Bacteria > Pseudomonadota > Gammaproteobacteria > Pseudomonadales > Halieaceae > JAFKCZ01. The sequence goes on along the minus strand of NZ_JAFKCZ010000010.1, from coordinate 22,423 downwards.
CTGCGAGACTGGGCGGAAACGTTGTTGTGTGAGCGCCGGTTGCGAGAAGAGGGATACTTCAAGCCAATGCAAATCAGAACAATGTGGAACGAGCATATAAGTGGCGAGCGTCGTTGGCATGCCTATCTGTGGGATGTGCTAATGTTCCAGGCGTGGCTTGAGGAGTATGGCTAAATGTCCAGCTCGCAGGCAAATGAGCGTGCCCCTTGTGTGTTGTTTTCTGCGAATCGTGGGTATGCCCTAACGAGTTCACGATCTGGAATTATTCGGCATTTTTTGAGTCAAGGCTGGGAAGTAGTTATTGCCACTGCGGATGACGCAGAAAGCCGGTCTCTCGTTGAAGCTGGGGTAAAACTGGAGGTCGTGCATTTCAGTCGGGGAGGTTTCTCACCGCTTGTCGACTTTCTCGCCTGGTTGCGTTTTCGCAGAATTCTTCATACCTATCATCCGGTGCTGGTACACAATTTTCATGCTAAGCCGGTAATTCTTGGCACCTTGGTAGGAAAATCAAAGCGCAATGGTTCTCCTGCCGTGGTAAATACTATTACCGGATTGGGGCACGCTTTCATAAAGGGCGGCTGGTTGTCGAAGCTTGCCGGAATTGGCTATCGAATGGCAGTTCCTCGTTGTGATGCCACAATTTTTCAAAATCGTGACGACCGGGAGCTATTTATATCCAATGCATGGGTTAGAGAAGAAATAAGTCATTTGATCATTGGCTCCGGGGTGGATTTGTCGCGATTTCGCATGCAGCAAGAGAGTCTCGAAAACTGCCCTCTCGTTATTCTGATGGTGGGGCGATTAATATGGCAGAAGGGGGTCGCGGAATTTGCCGCAGTTGCGGAACGCATTACAAAATTAAACCCCGAAGTAAAATTTTACTGGGCCGGTGAGTTGGATAAAGTGCATCCCGATGCTGTGCCAGAATCTTGGGTTCAGAGCCAGACTAGTTTTACATTTCTTGGAAAAGTAACAGATATACCCGAGCGGCTTCAGCATGCTGATATCATGCTCTTTCCTTCCTACCGGGAAGGTGTTCCTCGGGCATTGCTTGAGGCGGCTGCTAGTGGAGTTCCGATAGCAGCGTTTGATGTCCCGGGTGTGAGGGAAGTTGTAAGCGATGGTGTGAATGGATATCTCGTCCCCTTGCATGATATTGACCGCTTGACTAAATCAGTTTCAAAGCTGATAGAAGACGCAAGTATTCGTCAACAATTCGGAGTTGCGGGCCGCAATATGGCTGAAGCCAGCTTCGACATATGTGCCATACAGAAGCAGCATCTAAGCTTGTATCGAGAACTCGGGGTAGAGATTTCGGATGAATAAATCTGATATGCAATATCTTCCGCTGGTGATAATTGGTGCCCCGAGATCCGGAACCAATATGCTTCGTGATATTCTTTGTCGTATGGATGGTGTCGCAACGTGGCCGTGCGACGAAATTAACTATATTTGGCGACATGGAAACCTGCGTCACCCTTCCGATGAATTTCCTGCCGACTTGGCGACGTCATTTGTCCGAGGCTATATTCGAAGCAAGTTCGATTGGGTTGCGAGAACACGATCAGCAGGGGTAGTAGTTGAAAAGACCTGCGCCAACAGCCTCAGAGTACCGTTTGTTGATCGGGTGCTTCCAGAAGCGAAGTATATATACATATATCGCGATGGTATTGATGCAACAGGATCAGCTCGTTTGAGATGGACTGCGGAGATGGACGTCCCATATCTACTCCAGAAACTGCGTTTTGTACCTCCGACGGATATTCCGTATTACGGAGTTCGCTACCTTGGAAGCCGCATTCACCGAGTATTTTCCAAGGAGAATCGCCTCGCCTTCTGGGGGCCGGCGACTAAAGACATGGATGAGTTGGTAAGTCAATTTTCTCTGAATGAGATTTGTGCCTTGCAGTGGCAGCGCTGCAACGAACTTGCCGAAAGAGCTTTTGAAGGCATTCGCGAAGACCGTGTAGTTAGGCTGCGATATGAGGACATAGTCACTGATCCAGCCAGGCAGCTTACTCGAATACTCAATTTTCTTGGTATGGTTGCGGAGCCAGAGGTAGTGGCTAAAGCGGTTAGCGACGTGTCTGCGTCCAGTCTAGGGAAGGGGCGCTCCGCATTTTCGTCAGACGAAGTCGCACATCTAGAAAATCTGGTTGGCGGCACTTTATCTAAGCTGGGTTACTTGAACAACTGATTGTTGGGTAACCGTAGACCTGACAAACCTATAGATTATAGCGATCCAAGACGGCAGATGCAGATTATGAACCACAGCGATGCGAGCTATCTGGAATTGATGCAGGAGATAAGGAGGCTGTATGGAGCTGGTCCCGTACCGTTGCACCGTCCGATTTTTGAGGGTAACGAACGTCAGTATCTTGTAGATTGTATTGATTCAAACTTTGTTTCTTCTGTCGGTGAGAAAGTCGCTGAGTTTGAGAGAAAGATTGCTGACTTTGTTGGGGCAGATCACGCGGTCGCCACGGTCAATGGGACAGCAGCCTTGCATGTTTCTTTACAGCTCGCCGGCGTCGAAGCTAATACTGATGTGATTACTCAGGCACTCACATTTGTGGCAACATGCAATGCCATTAAGTACCTTGGCGCCTCCCCAGTATTTATTGATGTGGATCGTGATACGTTGGGGCTAAGCGCGATAGCCTTGAGTACTTTTCTGGAAAAGCATGCCGAACGAAAGAACGGGCAGATAATCAATAAATTCAGCGGTCGGCGCCTGGCTGCATGTCTTCCCATGCACACGTTCGGTATTCCCTGTCGTATTGCCGATCTTAAAGAGGTGTGCGAAGAGTGGGGTATTCCCGTTGTTGAAGATGCTGCGGAGTCACTGGGGAGTACCTCACGGAATCAATCTGGGGGATGGCAGCATACTGGTACTTTTGGTGAGTTGGGAGTCCTTAGTTTTAACGGAAATAAGGTCATTACGACAGGTGGTGGAGGGATGATCATTACGAACGATGCTTCGTTGGCTGTTCGAGCCAAGCATCTAACCACGACCGCCAAATCCCCGCATGCTTACGAATTTGTGCATGATGAACTTGGATACAACTATCGTATGCCGAATCTCAATGCGGCGCTGGGTTGCGCGCAGGCTGAACGATTGCCGGAGATGCTGAAGCGAAAATCAGAAGTTGCAGATCGTTATAGAAAAATCCTCACTTCCTCGCCATTACAATTTATTGAGGCTCCCGAAGGAACGCGTAGAAATAACTGGTTGAATGCTGTTTTGCTAGAGTCGCGGGAAAAACGCGATGAGTTTCTCAATAACTGTAATGCAGAGGGGGTGATGGTCCGGCCGATTTGGACACTGATGAATCGTTTGAAAATGTATCGCCATTGCCAGCATGACGGTCTGGAGAACTCGCAGTGGCTCGAAGATCGGGTTGTGAACATCCCATCCAGTGTTCCAGAATCGTCGGCGGTCGCCAATAATATTCAGGAGTAGCTATGAACGTACTTGAATTGATCGGTCGCGAGAAGGAGCTGTTCGAAGACGATGTTAAGACGCACGCGAAAGAGCTGGATGAGCAGGTGTCTTCTGGTCGATTTCTGGTGATAGGAGGAGCGGGCTCAATCGGGCAGTCTGTTACTCGGGAGATTTTTAAGCGGAATCCACTTTCCCTGCACGTGGTAGATATCAGTGAAAACAATATGGTTGAGCTTGTGCGGGACATTCGCAGCACACTCGGCTACGTAGAAGGTGACTTTAGAACATTTGCGGTTGACTGCGGTTCACGAGAGTTTGAGGCTCTGATTGAAAGTGAGGGCCCTTATGACTACGTTTTCAATCTGTCTGCGCTAAAGCATGTTCGTAGTGAGAAAGACCCCTATACCCTTATGCGTATGATCGAAGTCAATATTCTCAATACGATCAGCTCTATCTGTTTGGCTCGTAATTCGGGGGCAAAGAAGTACTTTTGCGTTTCCACGGATAAAGCCGCTAATCCCGTCAATATGATGGGGGCGAGCAAGCTGATTATGGAAATGTTTCTTATGAGGGAGAGCCGAAGCCTGCCGATTTCTACAGCGCGGTTTGCCAACGTGGCTTTTTCTGACGGATCGCTTTTGCATGGATTCAATCAGCGTTTTGTAAAGCGGCAGCCGATCTCCGCTCCGAGTGATGTGCGAAGATATTTTGTCACGCCTCAGGAGTCAGGGGAGCTGTGCTTGATGTCAGGTATGTTAGGTGAGAATCGCGAAATTTTCTTCCCCAAGTTGAGCGAGAACTTGGACCTTGTCAGGTTTAGTGATATTGCTGAAAAGTTCCTCGATAAGCTCGGGTTTCAGGCTTATCGTTGCGAGAGTGAGGAAGAGGCAAGGCGGCGGGTGGGTGAGCTGATTCCCCGAAAACAATGGCCTGTGTATTTTTTTGCAAGTGATACTACCGGAGAAAAGGACTTTGAAGAGTTTTTTACCGGGAAGGAAAATCTCGATATGTCGAGGTTTAGCTCTATAGGTATTGTGCAGAATGAAGACTGGTCCAATGATAATTTGCTGGATGCTTTCTTGTGCGAAATAGACGCGATGCGCAGTCAGACAGTCAGGCGTAAGGCGGATATTGTGCGCCTGTTTAATAAGATGATTCCGGAGTTTCAGCATAAGGAAACCGGAAAGTATTTAGATGGCCGGATGTAGATGATGCAGAGATTGTTAGATATTTTATTGGCCGGTACGGCTATTGTCGTACTGTCTCCTGTGTTAATTCCGGTTGTTATAGCTCTTCGTTTTACTGGCGAAGGGGAAATATTCTATCTGCAAAAAAGGATTGGCTACGGGGGTAGGGCTTTTGGGGTTTTCAAGTTCGCCACGATGCTGAAAGATAGCCCTAATATGAATACTGGCACTATCACCGTTCGAGGTGATCCGAGGGTTTTGCCTTTGGGGCGGTTCTTGAGAAAAACAAAAATTAATGAACTACCTCAACTCGCGAATATTCTGATTGGAGACATGAGTTTGGTGGGGCCGCGGCCTCAAACTGAGCGGTGTTTTGAGGCTTTTCCTGAGCGCTCCAAAATGGAAGTCGTAAAGGTTCGGCCAGGACTTTCGGGAATCGGGTCCATTGTCTTCAGGGGTGAGGAGGATATGATTCACGAAAGTAATGATCCAGAGTGCTTTTATGATCAAGTAATCATGCCTTATAAGGGGCTGCTGGAGGAATGGTACGTAGCTAACCGCAGCCTTGAGAACTATCTGAAATGTATCTTTGTAACTGTGTGGGTTGTTATATTTCCCCGTTCAAGTTTGGTTTGGAGCGCATTCAAGGGGCTTCCCCGTCCGCCAAGTGAACTGGTGCGCTTCGTCAACTATCCTGGCTGATATGGTAGCGCGGAGCACGTTCTCTTTGTTGTTGGATGTCAGGAGACTGCTAGCAAATTGTCTGGGTTAAGGTGCGCCAGAAGGACACGTTTGTTTGTCCCGCGCCTCAAGTATTGCTCGATGATAAAGATAGATAGAGAGATATATACAGAGTGGCATCATGTAGAGCAGGCTTCTGGATAGACCTGTGTGGTTTTCTGCTGCCATTGGTGAAATGACGGAGAAGTAGATGCCTACGTAGATAAAGCCAGAGGCGATGGCAGCCAGGCTTATTTTGCTGATGTTATCTAATGTGCGATGTGTAATGGCGTATCCCACGGATAGTAGTAGCAGTACGATTGTTAGATGCCAACTTCCAAATTTAAATAGAGCCTCATACAGTGGTGTGATCGCCGAGATTTCATTGAAGCTGAAGTTTGCTATCCCGGGAATTTTCAGTTGGTCTGGTGTAAGGGAGACGCTGTTTCCTTCCGGCAAGGGAAGTGTGATTTCAGTTTTTCCCACGAATACCAATCCCCACAAGAACAGAAGACCAATGGTAATGGCTGAGCTCGATACTGCCAGCCACTTCTTGTTGTTGCAGGTTGAGACGAACAGGCAGAGCAGTATTATCAAACTCATGCCAAACCCTGCGCGCTTGGATTGCAAACAAATATAAGCGTAGATCAATGTCAGTATGATCAAGCGGAAACTTTTCGCTTGGCTCAGGTTTATTACGGTAATAATGCCGAGCGTGAAGGCTAGGGCCAACCATATATCTGCGTAGCCCGCCAGGGCCGCGTGGATGGATAAATAGGGAAGACTCATAACCGCGGCGCCCGCAATGGCCGATGCAATAAAAGAACAGTTGATTCTACATTGACCGTAAATTGCCAAGCCAATTGCTAGGAAGGCAAATAGCCAGGGTAGATGTGTTGATGGGGAAGTGCTTGAGTTGGCGCCGAGCATTGCCCAAAGGTGTATTTGAGGAGAAATTTCTCCGTAGTTGCCGATAGTGAACATTTCAGCGTAAAGGGACTGGCTGGTGAAATACTGTATGGTCTTGGGTTCCCAGCCTCGCCATGCGTCCCAAGGAAAGGTGGGGCGGAGTATTATTTCCTGTGCGATGGCGAATACTTGAATAAGTGTCAGGCCAAGCAGTATGGTTAATACGAACCAATGCCAGGCGAGAAGACGCACTGGTTCTGGCTTCAGAATTTGAGTGCTGTTGAAAGAGGGGCGTGATCGCAGGATACTCGTAGATAGTAGAGCGATTATCGAAAGTATTCCCAGTGATGCGCAAATACCCCAAAAGCTGAATTGCCACCCCAGTGCATCGCAAATACGTATTAGGACAATGGTCGCAAAGTTTCCCAGTAAGTATCCGTGGGCAAGTTTAAGCGTCAGGGGGCACTCTCCCCACAAGGCAAGCCTTGCCAGGAGAGTGCCTGTTAACCAAGGCAGGAGTATCGCGACGGTTAGGCCGATCGCGGAAAAGTCTTCTGTCATTCGTAGCCCTGATTGATCATGTTACGCCTGGTTACCAATGCGGGTTAAGTTTGTCTTTGGTGGCTATTTTTTTAGTTTTTCCAAGGTGATTAAAGCCCCTGCCGGGTCGTTGAGTACATCGGTTTTCTTCCAGTGGTGTTTGGCAAGGTGGTTGCGAAGTGTCTCCATTGACTTTGCCGGTTCGTTCGTTGGCGACCACAGTACAAGTATGTAGTTGTAATCCTTCGCTGATCTGTGTAGTGAACCTTTTTCCAAATGTCGAATGAAGCTGGCTCTAATTTCCGGAAGCAGGTGATAGCGAACCCGCTGGGGTACTGGCTCTTTCATATCCTCCCCCATGAAAAGAATAGCCAGCTTCTCTTCCTCGGGAATAGCCTCTTTTACCTTGCTGGCCAGGGCGAAATATTCGCCATCCCAGTCAGACAATTTACGTTCGTTAATGGTTTTACCGGCGAAGGCCAGGACAGTTTCCTTGCGCTGCTGCAAGAATTTTTCCAGCCAAAGGCCGTGGAGGAGTAGCCATGTAGTACCCACAATGATTGCCAGGTTCAGGTAGGTGGGCGGAAACTTGCCCAGGGTTAGTCTTGCGCCAAGCCTTCGAACACAGAGTTTGTAGGCTAAGAGGTACAGCGCAATTGATGCGACTATCCACAATGAACCGATGATGACCGGCGAGACAAGCGCTTGTTTTGGAATGCCCCGATATACGTTTATGGAGGACTGGTCCCATGTCGAAAATGCTGTCCACTCGCCCCATATTACTCTCAGGAGGGTTGAGGGGCTGTAGGGAAGATACTCCACTTTATTCAAGATAAAGGGTGACCCTCTCAGGTCGCCAAATACCCCGATTGAGCTCTCTACGATTTTTCCTTTCCAGTTAGCGTAGTGACTGAGGTCAATATAGTGAGAGCCGCCCTCATTCCCGTAAAGTTGGGCATAATGTAGGTGCTTCGGATTCTTCGCGGTGCGCCAGATGAAGAATACTTTTATTCCGGGGTGCGGTTCGCTGGTGTCTACATGCAAAAACGGATAGCGGCTGCTGTCAACTTGTTGGACCGAGACTAGTACGCCCTGACCGTTGGAAAGTTGTTTTAGTACGGCGCTGTTTCCTTCGTAACCGCCTTCGCCAAACACCACTGGTTTGAAACTTGTGCCGGACAGGGAAACTGGCGCCATCTCGCTAGCCTGAATGTGGGGAGCCAGGTGCGGGTGAATGGTAGGCGCTAGACCCAGGTAGACTGGAACAAGGACGGCCGCACTTAGTAGTAGCGTGGTAAGGGCTACCGCGCACGCGGCGAGAAACTGTTTATTGCTGGTGGAGGTCACGGATAGTCGAGCTACCGTTCCAGGTGGGCCGCACTACATGCCGCCCCTCCTACCTTTATGGCCTCAATAAGGCTTGAGTCCGATGCGTTTCCTGTTCCCGCCAGATCCAGTGCCACGCCGTGGTCTACCGATACTCGCGTAATGGGTAAGCCAAGAGTTATGTTCACGGCTTCACCAAAGCTGGAAAACTTGAGTACCGGTAGCCCTTGATCGTGATACATCGCCAAAAACGCATCTACACGCTGGCGATTTTCAGGATTAAAGGCGGTGTCGGCAGGTAGTGGACCAATCAAAGAAAACCCTTCGCGCCGAAGCTGCTGAATGAGGGGAGCTATAATGTCTATTTCTTCCCGGCCGAGATGCCCCCCTTCCCCGGCGTGGGGATTTAAACCCAGTACAGCGATGGTCGGATCGGCGATAGAAAAGGAGTCGACCAAAGCTTTCTGCAATATTCGCAGTGTGCGCTCAAGACTCTCGGGGGTTATGGCGGCGGGGACGTCCTTGAGTGGCAGGTGCGTTGTGGCGAGGCTGACTCGCAGCGAACCGCTTGCCAGCATCATTACAACGTGTTCAGTATCTGTTTTTTCGGCCAGATACTCGGTATGTCCACTAAAAGGGATGCCCGCGTCATTGATGATTGATTTCTGCACCGGCGCTGTCACCATCGCCTGAAACCGTTTCTTAAGGCAGCCATCAATCGCTTCGTCGAGCATCCGCAGTACGTAGCCAGCATTGGACGGGTTCAGCTGGCCGGGAATGGCAGGTTGTGCGAGAGGAATGTTTAATACCCGCAGCATGCCCGATGGCAGGGGTTCACTCTTGGGTTCGGGCTGGAATTCGATGAGCTGAACCTCTAGCCCGAGGAGCTTCGCTCGTTCTCGAAGCATGTCAATATCGCCAATGGCCACCAGCCGCGCATTCCACTCCCGCATCGCCGCCATCAGCGTGATGTCGGGCCCGATGCCGGCGGGCTCTCCGGTGGTGATGGCGATGGTGGGTATGGCCATTGGATTGGTCATCCTGGCGGAATGAATTCCGCCCTACATTGGAGCGTGCGTACGCGAGCGCTGCTATTTAATGTCGACAAATGCCTCGTCGCGAATCTTCCTCAGCCAGGCGTCCAGCTCCTCCTGGTACTTGCGCTGGTGCAGGTACTCGGCGGCTTTGTTGCGCATGGCCTGTTCGGTCATGTCCTGGTTGCGGCGGTCGATGACTTCCAGGATATGCCAGCCGAACTGGCTGCGCAGGGGCTCGGAGACTTCGCCGGCTTCGGTGCTGTTCATGACCGCCTCGAACTCGGGCACCATCTGCCCGGACTGGGTCCAGCCGAGGTCGCCGCCCTCCTGGGCGGAGCCGATGTCCTCGGAGTACTCCCGGGCCAGCTCGGCGAAATCCTCGCCGTTCTCGATGCGCTGTTTGAGTTCCGTCGCGAGAGCCTCGGCCTGGTCGTCGGTCATGATCTCGCTGGGCTGGATGAGGATGTGGCGGACTTTGGTCTGGTCGACGAATTGCTCGCCGCCGCGCTTGGCGTTCATGTTGATCAGGTGGATGCCGCTGGGGCTGCGAATCGGGTCGGAGGTTTGGCCCTCGGCCAGCGTGGGTGCGACATCGGCGAACAGGGAGGGCAGATCCCCCTGGCGGCGCCACCCCAGGTCGCCGCCGGTAAAGGCGTACTCGCCCTCGCTGGAGGCGATGATCTCGTCGAAGGATGCGCCATTGCGAATACGTTGCAGCAGTTTTTCCACATGGGCCTCGGCCGCTGCGACTTCGCTCTCGGCGGCGTCGGGTGACAGCGCCAGCAGGGCGTGAACGATGCGGTACTCCGGCTGGGTGAGGGCCTGGCCCTCCTCGGTGGCCAGGAAGTTGTCGATTTCCTGGTTGGTGATCTGGATCCGCTGGCTGACATTCCCGGCCTGGACGCGCTGCAGGACCATTTCCCGGCGCAGATTCTCGCGCATGGCGGCGTAGGACTGGCCCTCCTGTTCCAGGCGGGCGATGAACTGGTCCACGCTCATGCGGTTTTGGGCGGCGATGCGCTGCACCGCGGCATCGAGCTGGGCATCGGAGATGCGCACGCCCACCCGCTGGCCCATTTGCAGCTGGATGCTCTCCAGGATCAGGCGATCGAGGGTTTCGCGGATCAGTTCGTCCTCGGGGGGGATTTCCATGCCCCGTGAGCGGATGCTCTCGCTGACCGTTGCCAGCCGGTCGCGAAGCTCCGAGGCCATGATGACATCGTCGTCGACGATGGCGACCACCTGGTCGAGCATTTCGGTGGCGGCGCTCGCCATCGGCGCCAGGCCGGCGCCCAGGGCGAGCCCGATGCCGAGCGCAAGGCTCCTGGCGTAACCGCCGACACGCCGAATCGCTGAAGAACCGGCTGTTACACGGCGGATGGGGTTAACCTTAATACTCACGTTCTCTAAAACCTCGAATCATGTCATGCATCAGGCCGGTGACGCGGTTGCCCACGCCGCCCATGCCCTTGAGGACGAGCTGCACCTGTGTGGAGGACTCCCGCTCCAGATTGGGATCGCTGAAGTCCGGTGTCTGGCCGGGAACGGTATCAAAATAACGCAGGTGTAGCAGCCTGAGCTTCCAGCAGCAGGTATCATATTCCACCCCAATCATATCTTCCACGCTGGAGTCCGCCTCCACGCTGTAGTTGATGGCGCCAAACAGCGTCCAGCGGTTGCCCAGGGGGTAGTAGGCGGAAAAGTGGGCCTGTTCGGTGACTGGCTGGGTGGTGGTGGCGGTCAGCGGCCGGCGGTAGGAGTAGCCAACGTTGAACACACTGCCGTCGTCCTTGGTGTAGCCGGCCTGTACATAGCCGGCGTTCATGTTGGTGCTGTAGGGGTCCCACACCAGGCTGGAACGCACTGCCAGGCGCTCGTTGGGATAGAAGTTCACCTCGCCGGCCATTTCCGAGCCGGACTGCTCGATGGGTTCGGCGGTAGGCAGCAGGCGCACCTCGCGGTCGCGGAAGTAGAAGATCTGGCCGAGGCTGGCGTTGAGGTGCTCGCGCCCGTCCTCGTCACTGATGTAGCGGGTGGTCACGCCCACCGAGAGCTGGTTGGCGTCGTCCAGGCGGTCGCGGCCGGAGAAGCGGGTTTCCCGGAACAGCTGGTTGTAGCTGAAGGTCAGCTCGGCGCTATCGAAGTCGGGCTGGTCGCGCTGGTCCTCGTACTCGCTGTAGAGGTAGTACAGGCGCGGTTCCAGGGTCTGCAGCAGGCCCCTGTCGCCGAAGCGGGTGGGGCGCTCGAAATACAGGCCGCCGTCCAGGCTGGCCAGGGCGGCCCCGGCGCTGGGGCTGTCATTGGTCAACCGCGCGTTCAGGTCGTTGAGTTCGTATTCCAGGTAGCGGTATTTGGCGGTGGGCTTGAGAAAGCCCGACTGCCACAGCATGGGGTAGGTGAGGCCTGCCTCGGTATAGATGCGCTGGCCCTTGACCCGGTTGTCGTCCGAGTCAAAGTAGGAATACTGGCCCAGCAGGATTGGGTCCAGGGCGAAGGGGGTGTTGTCGCCCCGGTACTGGCCGGTGATTTGCGGCAGCTTCTTGTAGTCGTTGTTGATGTCGTCCGCCAGGGACTGGTACTGCTGGAAGTCCATGCTGGCCAGCAGGCGATCGCCCAGGTAGTCCAGGGAGCCGAGCTGCAACAGGTTGGTTTCGCGCCGGGTTTCCAGGCTGCTGGTTTGCAGGTCCTTGAGGTAGTCCACGTCGGAGGCCTTGCTGTAGTCCACCCGGGAGCGCCAGCGCTGGTCGAACAGGCCGTGGTGCTGGACCTTGGCCAGCCAGCGGTCGTGGTTGTTGAGGTCGGGGCGCTCGTCCTCGTAGCGCGTGTCGTCCGCCAGGTAGGCGCCGCCCACGGCCCAGCGCCCGACGTTGGGGTGCAGGTAGCGCAGCTCGACTTCGTGGTTGAACCCCCGCTCCTCGATATAGCGTGGTGTGTACAGGGCGTCGTAGTTGGGAGCCAGGTTGACGTACACCGGCGTGGCGATATCCAGGCCGCCGCGAGTACCGCTGCCGACTTCCGGCCACAGGAAGCCGGTGCGGCGACGGTCGTCGAGGGGGAAGCGCAGCCAGGGCAGGTAAATCACCGGCACCCCGCCGACCTCGACTTTCGCGCCCTTGGCGGTGCCCAGGCCCTCGTCCAGGTCCAGCTCCATGTGCTCGGCGCTGATGGCCCAGTCATTGTCCCCCGGGGCGCAGTAGCTGAGTTGGCCGTCCTCGACGAGAATGCGGCCCTTGGCATCCCGCCGCAGCCTGTCGGCGGCGCCGCGCATATGTTGCTGGTGCAGCACGAACTGGCTGTTGGTGATCTCGGCCTCGCCGGTGTCCGAGGAAAAGCTCGCTTCCTGGCCCCGCAGCAGAATACCCGGTTCGCGAAAGGTGATGCCACCGGTGAGCGTGCCCGTGCTGTCGCCGCGGTTGTAGTAGGCCTCCTGGCCCTCCAGCCGGCGGTAGCCCTGGCGCACGGCGACACCGCCGTGCAGGTACACGTCGTCCCCCTGCAGCTCGGTGCTGCTGGCGCTGGCGTTGAGGTCGGATTCCTCGGGAACGGCGTCGGTGTCGGAGCCGGCCAGCGGGTCGATATAGCGTCCGCCGCAGCTGCGGCACTCGCGGTCCCGCAGCCACTCCGGCACCTCGTATGCCGGGACCCAGTCGAGGGGGTAGCTGCGCAATTCAGCACCGTCGCCACTGTCTTCCGCCGCCGCTGCCAGCGGCAGGGCCAGGGAGATGGCCAGTGCCAGGCGTCGGGGGGAGGCGGGAAAGGTGGTGTGCGGGAGTCTCTGGCTGGCCGGGCTCATCAAGTCGGGTGCAATTTTTGATATAAACGCGGATGATAAAGCATCGATCCTGCATTGTCTGTGTTTCCAGCGAGGAGTTGTTGTTGTCCGCCCCCCCTAGCCAAGCCCCCAAGCCGCGTGCCGTTCCACCTGACCTGTTGCCCTGGGCGGTGGCGCAATTGGCGGAGCCCGACCCCGGCGCGAAGCTGGTCCCGGTGGCCGGCGATGCCAGCAATCGGCGCTATTTCCGCTTGCGTGTCCGGAGGGGCTCCGTGATTGTGCTCGAGGCGCCCCCCGCGACGGAGAAAAACACGGCCTTCCTGGCGGTTCAGCGGGCCTTGGAGGCGGGGGGCGTGCGCGTGCCGCGGGTGCTGGCGGCGGACCTCGATCGCGGCTACCTGTTGCTGGAAGACCTGGGCGACAGGCTGTTGCTGCCCGAGCTCGACACGCGTACGGCGGACGGCTGGTACGCGGCCGCCCTGGATGTGATGGCGCGCCTGGCGCGGGTGAGCCCGCAGGCGGCGCGGGTGCCCGATTACGATGCCGGCCTGCTGGAGGAGGAGCTCGGCAGGCTGCCGGAGTGGTTTTTGCAGCGATTGCTGGGGCTGGAGCTGACGGGGGCGGATCGCGCGCTGCTGGAATCGGTGTCGGAGGTGCTGGTTGGCAATGCCCTGGAGCAGCCCCGGGTGCTGGTTCACCGTGACTTTCACAGCCGCAACCTGATGCCGCAGGCGGACGGCGCTCTGGCTGTGATCGACTTCCAGGACACGGTCTACGGTCCCGTCACCTATGACCTGGTTTCGCTGTTGCGCGACTGCTACATCCGCTGGCCGGTGGCGCGGGTCGAGGGTTGGGCGCTGCGCTATCGCGCACAGTTGCAGGATGCGGGCCTGATGGCGCCGGTGAGCGAGGCCCGTTTCCTGTGCTGGTTTGACCTAATGGGCCTGCAGCGGCACCTGAAGGTCCTGGGCACGTTTGCCCGCCTGTCCCTGCGTGACGGCAAGGCGGATTACCTCGGGGACCTGCCGCTGGTCATGGCCTATGTGGAGGAGGTCGTCGAGCGCCGGGCCGGCGAAGTGCCGGCACTGGCCGCGCTGGGCGACTGGTGGCGCGAGCGGGTGCGGCCGCGACTGGCGCAGCAGGCCTGGGCCACGCGTTCATGAAGGCCATGATCCTGGCGGCGGGCCTGGGTACGCGCATGCGCCCGCTCACCGACCACACGCCCAAGCCGCTGTTGCCAGTGGGCGGTAAGCCGTTGCTGGGCTGGCACATCGAGCGCCTGGTGGCGGCGGGCATCCGCGAAATGGTGGTCAACACGGCCCATCTCGGCGAGCAAATTGCCGATTATTGTGGCGATGGTGGGGCCTGGGGCGCGGCCATTGCCCTTTCCCCGGAGCCCGAGCCCCTGGAGACCGCCGGCGGCATCGTGCGCGCGCTGCCCCTGCTGGGGGAAGAGCCTTTTCTGGTGGTGAATGGCGATGTGTGGACGGACTACCCGTTTGCCGGCCTCGCCGCCCGCCCGGTGGCGGCCGGCGGCGCCCACCTGGTGCTGGTGGACAATCCGGTGCAGCACCCGCTGGGGGATTTCCAGCTGGCGGGGGATGGCCGGTTGCGGGCGCGCCCCCCGCACTCGGCCGGCCTCACGTTCTCGGGCATCGCGGTCTACGATCCGGGCTTTTTTGACGGCGTACCCGACCGCAAGGCGCCGCTGCGGCCCCTGATGGATAGCGGCATCGCCGCCGGGCGGTTGAGCGGCGAGCACTACCGGGGGCAGTGGGACGACATTGGTACGCCTGAGCGTCTGGCGGCGCTTGATGCGCGCCTGGGAGCAGCATAGGCGTTCAGCGCGGGTTTCCGCGGCGGTGTCAGCCGGCCAGCAGGCTGTGCAGGGCGGGAATGGTGGTGCTGGCAATGATTACGGCCAGCATCCAGTACACGAGGCGGAACTTCCCTTCCACCTCGGCAAAGCGGGCATCAAGTCGGGCGTCGAGGTAGTCCTTGGTGACTAATTGGTCGACATTGTGAACGAACGCTTCCGCCATGATCTCCGCCAGTGCATCAGCCTGCTGCTCAGTAAGACCCGCTGCTTTCAGCTTGCGGCCACACTGCAGTGTATCAAATGCGAGGCGGCCATAAATTCCTCCCTCACCAGGCATTAGTATGGCCCTGCCAGAGCCTGCATGCCACATCACATCCGCCCATGATCCGGCGTGAAGTCCCGCCCGGCAGCCAGTAGAATACCGTCCCAACCGACCTTCACCGGAGCAAACCCATGGCCGACTACCTGATCGCCCCCTCCATCCTCTCCGCCGATTTTGCCCGCCTTGGCGAAGAGGTGGACACTGTGCTGGCCGCCGGCGCCGACGTGGTGCACTTCGACGTGATGGACAACCACTACGTGCCCAACCTGACCATCGGCCCGATGGTGTGCCAGGCCCTGCGCAAGCACGGGGTGACCGCGCCCATCGACGTGCACTTGATGGTGAGTCCGGTGGACCGGTTGATCGGCGATTTTGCCGAGGCGGGGGCGAGCTGGATCACCTTCCACCCGGACGCCTCCACCCATGTCGATCGCTCCTTGCAGATGATCCGCGACGCCGGTTGCAAGAGCGGCCTGGTGTTCAACCCCCACATGGGGCTCGACGTGTTGAAGTACGTGATGGACAAGGTGGATGTGGTGCTGCTGATGTCGGTGAACCCGGGCTTCGGCGGGCAGTCCTTCATCCCCGCCACCCTCGACAAGCTGCGCGAGGCCCGGGCCCTGATCGACGCCTCGGGTCGCGAGATCCGCCTGGAGATCGACGGCGGCGTGTCGGCGAAGAATATCGCCGAGATCGCCGCGGCGGGGGCGGACACCTTTGTCGCCGGCTCGGCCATCTTCAACCAGCCCGACTACGCCGCGGTGATTGCCGGGATGCGGGAGCAGCTCGCGACCGTTTGACGCCGTCCCGTTGGTGGGGTGGGGCTGCGTTTGGGACGCGCCCCGCGCCGGGGTCGGGGGCACCAATCGTGTGTGGTCGAATGAATTCGACCCTACAAGGGGGGGAGCCAATCGTGTGTGGTCGAATGAATTCGACCCTACAAGGGGGGGGGACGCCAATCGTGTGTGGTCGAATGAATTCGACCCTACAGGGGGGCGTGCCGCTGGTCGTGTAGGGTCGAATTCATTCGACCAAACCCCGGCGCGATCATTGCCCGAAGAGAGCGGCCGGCCTCGCGCCCGACAGGGAGGAATGCCCCTCTTGCCGCGGAGCCGGTTGCCATGCACCGGTCCCTATGTAAAATAGGGCCTTCTGTAAACCTCTGGAGAGCGCTGTGCAAACAGCCCCGGGCAACAGTATCGACCTGCTGTCGATGCGCGAAGTCACCTGCTGGCGATGGTAGCCAGGGACTGTTCGCGACCTGTTAACGCCCATTTCGTCTCCGAGGAACACCGATGACCCCCGAGGAATTTACTGCGCTCGCCGCGCAGGACTATAACCGTATTCCCGTCAGCACCGAGGTGCTGGCCGACCTGGAAACCCCCGTCAGTACCTACCGCAAACTGGCCGAGGGGCCCTATTCCTTCTTCTTCGAGTCCGTGCAGGGCGGTGAAAAGTGGGGCCGCTACTCGATTATCGGCTTGCCCTGCCGCACCCTGCTCAAGGTGTTCGGCCAGCGCGCGGAAGTGTGGGTGGACGGTGAGCTGGCCCAGAGCGAGGAGGTGGACGATCCGCTGGCCTTCGCCGAGGCCTTCCAGCAGCGCTATCGCAGCGCGCCGGTGGAGGCCCTGCCGGGTAAGGCACTCCCCGTGTTCCACGGCGGCCTGGTGGGCTATTTCGGTTACGACACCGTGCGCTATGTGGAGCCGCGCCTGCGCGAGGGTATGCCGCCGGACCGGCTGGGCACGCCCGATATCCTGTTGATGGTGTCGGAGGAAGTGCTGGTATTCGACAACCTGGCGGGCACCATTCGGCTGGTGGTCAATGCCGACCCCACCCGGGAGGGGGCGCTGGAAAGCGCCGAACGGCGCCTGGCGGAGCTGGTGGCAAAGCTGCCGGAACCCATGCCGCCGCTGCCGCCGGTCGAGCTGGGGGCCGCCCTGGACGAGGAGCTGGAGCGCCAGGCGAGCTCGGATTTCACCTACGATAGCTACGCGGCCGCGGTGGAGCGGGTCAAGGAGTACGTGCTCGCCGGCGATGTCATGCAGGTGGTGCCCTCCCAGCGCATGAGTGTCCCGTTCTCGGCGCCGCCGCTGAATCTCTATCGCGCCCTGCGCAACCTCAACCCCTCGCCCTACATGTACTACCTCGACCTCGGGGATTTCCACATCGTCGGCTCCTCGCCGGAGATCCTGGCCCGCCTGGAAGGGGGCGAGGTGACCGTGCGGCCGATCGCCGGGACCCGTCGCCGGGGCCACAGCGACGAGGAGGACGCGGCGATGGAGGCCGAGTTGCTGGCGGACCCCAAGGAGATCGCCGAGCACCTGATGTTGATCGACCTGGGGCGCAACGACGTGGGGCGCATCGCCGACACCGGCAGCGTGGAGCTGACCGACAAGATGGTGGTGGAGCGCTATTCCCACGTGATGCACATCGTGTCCAACGTCACCGGCCGCCTGCAGCCGGGGCGGTCCGCCATCGATGTGCTGCGGGCCACGCTGCCGGCCGGCACCCTGAGCGGCGCGCCCAAGATCCGCGCCATGGAGATCATCGACGAACTCGAGCCGGTCAAGCGCGGGGTCTACGGCGGCGCCGTGGGCTATATCTCCTGGGCCGGCGACATGGACACCGCCATCGCCATCCGCACTGCGGTGATCAAGGACGGCCGCCTCTACGTGCAGGCCGGCGGCGGCGTGGTGGCCGACTCGGTCCCGGCGCTGGAGTGGAAGGAGACCCACAACAAGGCCCGGGCGATGTTCCGCGCCGCTTCCATGGTGCTGGCGGGAGGCCTTTGACATGTTGCTGATGATCGACAACTACGACTCCTTCACCTACAACGTGGTGCAATACCTGGGCGAACTGGGCGCCGAGGTGCATGTGGTGCGCAACGACGAGATCACGGTGGACGACATCGCCGCGCTGAGGCCCGAGCGCATCGTGATATCCCCCGGGCCGTGCACGCCCAACGAGGCCGGGGTGTCCATGGACGTGATCCGCGCCTACGCCGGCAAGTTGCCGCTGCTGGGCATTTGCCTGGGCCACCAGTGCATTGGCCAGGTCTTCGGCGGCGAGGTGGTGCGCGCGCGACAGGTGATGCACGGCAAGACCTCGCCGATCCACCACCTCGGCCAGGGGGTGTTTGCCGGTCTGAGCGAGCCCTTCGAGGCCACCCGCTACCACAGCCTGGTGGTGGATCGGGAGAGCCTGCCCGAGTGCCTGGAAATTACCGCCTGGACCGAAACCGAAAACGGCGAGATGGACGAAATCATGGGGCTGCGCCACCGGGAGTTGGCTATCGAGGGGGTGCAATTCCACCCGGAATCCATTCTCACCGCGCATGGCCACGACCTGCTGCAGAATTTCCTGGAATCGGGAGCGAAAACATGAACATCGAACAGGCCCTGCCCCTCTGGGTGCAGCACAAGGACCTGGACGCGGAGCAAATGACATCGGTGATGCGCCAGGTGATGACCGGCGGCGCCACCGACGCGCAGATCGGCGGCATGCTGGTGGCGCTGCGCATGAAGGGCGAAAGTATCGATGAGATCGCCGCCGCCGCGCGGGTGATGCGCGAGCTGGCGCTGCCGGTGGAGGTCTCCACCGAGCACCTGGTGGACCTGGTCGGCACCGGCGGCGACGGCGCCAACCTGTTCAATGTCTCCACCGCCTCCACCTTCGTGGTGGCGGCGGCCGGGGCCCGGGTGGCCAAGCACGGCAATCGCTCGGTCTCCAGTACCTCGGGCAGTTCCGATGTGCTGGAGGAGCTGGGCGTGCCGCTGGACTTGAAGCCCGAACAGACCGCGCGCTGCATCGACGAGGTGGGCATGGGCTTTATGTTCGCGCCCAACCACCACAGCGCCATGCGCCACGCCGTGGGCCCGCGCAAGGAGCTGGGCATGCGCACCCTGTTCAATATTCTCGGCCCCCTGACCAACCCCGCCGGGGTGCGGCGCCAGGTGCTGGGGGTGTTCGACGCGGCCCTGTGCGAACCCCTGGCCCAGGTACTCAAGGCGCTGGGGCACGAGCACGCGCTGGTGGTGCACGCCGACGACGGCCTGGACGAGCTGTCCATTGCCACCACGACCGAGGTGGCGGAGCTGCGCAACGGCAATGTGGCGCTCTATCGCATCAACCCCGAGGATGTCGGGCTGGAACGGCAGAGCCTGGAGGGCCTCGCCGTGGAGAGTGCCGCGGAGTCGGCGGCGATCATTCGCGCGGCGCTGGGTGGCGATAGCAGTCCGCGGGCGCGCAAGGCCGCCGCGATGATCGCGCTCAACGCGGGGGCCACGATCTATGTATCGGGTCTCGCCGCGACCCTGGCCGATGGCGTGGCGATGGCCGAGGATCTGCTGGCCACCGGGCAGGCCATGGAAAAGCTGAAGTCCTTTATCGGCTTCACCCAGATGGTGAGGGACACCGCATGAGCAACCGGGCACCCACCATCCTGCGCCGGATCATTGACCGCAAGTGGCAGGAGGTCGCCGAGCGCCGGCGCCGCGACAGCCTGGCGCAGCTGGAGTCGCGGATCAGCGAACAGTCGCCCGCCCGGGGTTTTGCCGCCGCGCTGGCGGCGCGCGTGTCCCAGGCGCGGCCGGCGGTCATCGCCGAGGTCAAGAAGGCCTCTCCCAGCAAGGGGGTGATCCGCGAGGATTTCCGTCCCGCGGATATTGCCGCGAGCTACCAGGCCGGCGGCGCCACTTGCCTCTCGGTGCTCACCGATGTCGATTTTTTCCAGGGCGCGGACGCTTATTTACAGCAGGCGCGCGGAGCCTGTGAATTGCCGGTGATCCGCAAGGACTTTACCGTGGACCCCTACCAGGTGGTGGAGGCCCGGGCCATCGGTGCCGATGCGGTGCTGCTGATTGTCGCCGCCCTGGAGGACGACCAGATGCGCGAGCTGGCGGCGGCCGCGGCGGAGGTCGGTTTGGATGCGCTGGTGGAGGTCCACGACCGGGCGGAGCTGGAGCGTGCGCTGGAACTGCCGTCGCCCCTGATCGGCATTAACAACCGCGACCTGCACACCTTCGACATGCGGCTCGAAACCACCCTGGACCTGCTGGCGCACATCCCCGACGACCGGGTGGTGGTTACCGAAAGCGGTATTCACACGCCGCGGGACGTGGCGTTGATGCGCGAGCACGGCGTGCACGCTTTCCTGGTGGGGGAGGCTTTCATGCGCGCGGACGAGCCCGGGGAAAAACTGCAGGAGTTGTTTGGGCTGGAGTGAAAGGTCGAATGAATTCGACCCTACAGGGGAGAGGCTCCCAGCCCGTGTAGGGTCGAATTCATTCGACCAAAAGCGGCGCGATACATCGTGCCCTACAGGGCGTTTGATGTAGGGTCGAATTCATTCGACCAAAAGCGGCGCGATACATCGTGCCCTACAGGGCGTTTGATGTAGGGTCGAATTCATTCGACTACAATCCCCGGCTGGATGGATTGCCCTGACCCTCTGCTCTACCGCGTGCCGTAGACCACCATCGTCTTGCCCGACACGGCCACCAGGCCGTCCTCTTCCAGTGACTTCAATACCCGGCCAGCCATCTCCCGGGAGCAGCCGACGATTTTACCCAGTTCCTGGCGGGTCACCTTGATCTGCATGCCGTCGGGGTGGGTCATGGCGTCGGGTTGCTTGCACAGGTCGAGGAGGGTGTGGGCCACCCGGCCGGACACGTCGACGAAGGCGAGGTCCTTGAGTTTGCGGGTGGTCTTGCGCAGGCGCGAGGCCATCTGCACGGCGATGGCGAAGAGGATGTCGGGGTACTGGCTGCGAATCTGGTGAAAGCGTTCGTAGGAGATTTCCGCCACTTCGCACTGTGTCTTGGCCACCACCATGGCGCTGCGGACTTCCGGGGTGTCGCAGAACAGGCCCATCTCGCCGAAGAAGTCCCCGGGGTTGAGGTAGCTCACCACCATCAGGTGATCGGAGTCTTCCTCGTCCTGGACCTGGATCGACACCGACCCGTCGAGAATAAGGTGGATTGAATCGCTCTCGGCTCCCTCCTGGAGAATGATGCTCTTGGCCTTGTAATCGCGCCGCTGGCAATGGCGGAGAAAATTCTCCACATTGGGGATGGCGTTCACAATCTGCGGCTTCAACACTTGACTTGCTCCCTGCTTGTCGGCCTGCGGAAATCAGCACAATAGTACCCCACCGCAGCGAGAAGTAAAAAGCGTAATGCTGTGCTAAGCTCCTGCGCCCTCGATAGTCAGTACGTAGGAACAGGTTTTCACATGAAAGCAACTGTAAAATGGCTTGACGGCGCCATGTTTATCGGCGAATCCGGCAGTGGCCACAGTGTAGTGATGGACGGCCCCGAGGATCTCGGCGGTCGCAACATGGGTTTTCGGCCCATGGAGATGCTGCTGCTGGGCGTGGGCGGCTGCTCCACCTACGACGTGGTGGGCATGCTGAAAAAGGCGCGCCAGAAGGTGGTGGACTGCCGGGTGGAGCTGGAGGCCGAGCGCGCGGACGCGGTGCCGGCGGTGTTTACCGCGATCAACCTGCATTTCGTGGTCACCGGCGTGGGGCTGAAGGAATCGCAGGTCAAGCGTGCGGTGGAGCTGTCCGCGGAGAAGTATTGCTCGGCGTCCATCATGCTCGGGGCGGCCGGCGTGGCGATCACCCACAGCCATGAGATTGTGGAATTCGAAGCGGCGTAGCCGGTAGCGCCGATGGTCGAATGAATTCGACCCTACATGAAACACCCCTGCCCCCCATAGGGCCGAATTCATTCGACCAATCAGGACCAGGGCCAACCCCCCGTAGGGTCGAATTCATTCGACCAGTCAGGGCCAGGGCCAGCCCCCCGTAGGGTCGAATTCATTCGACCAATCAGGACCAGGGCCAACCCCCTGTAGGGTCGAATTCATTCGACCAGTCAAGGCCAGGGCCAGCCCCCCTGTAGGGTCGAATTCATTCGACCAGTCAGGGCCAGGGCCAGCCCCCCGTAGGGCCGAATTCATTCGACCAATCAGGGCCAGGGCCAACCCCCTGTAGGGTCGAATTCATTCGACCAGTCAAGGCCAGGGTCGGCCCCCCTGTAGGGTCGAATTCATTCGACCAATCAGGGCCAGGGCCAACCCCCTGTAGGGTCGAATTCATTCGACCAATCAGGGCCAGGGCCAACCCCCCGTAGGGCCGAATTCATTCGACCAATCAGGGTCAGGGCCAGCCCCCTGTAGGGTCGAATTCATTCGACCAATCAGGACCAGGGCCAGTCCCCCGTAGATACCATCTCCCTCACCCAACCTCAAACGGTCCCTTAGACCGCTTGAGGCTGGTACGGCGTCTGGTGTTTCAGGACGCCATAACACAGATGTACCAGCTTGCGCATGGCCGCCCC
>NZ_JAFKCZ010000009.1 GCF_017255185.1 Parahaliea mediterranea | reverse complement strand
CTGCTGCTCGAGCAGCATCCGCACAGCCCGCTCCCGGAACTCTGGGGGATATCTCATTGGTTTGGTCATTGCTCCATCCTCTCAAGGTTTAGAGCCTCCGACAAACCCGGAGCGATTCAAGGGGCGATAGAGCGGGCTGTTTTCGTCCTCCGGCGCCATAGCGAGGTGATCCCGTCCCTCTCTAACCATTTTTTCGACGAGATGGGCGTGGTTGTTGAGCGTCTCGCTATCGATGGGGCCAATCAGTGCCTTCGCGCGTGCTACGGCAACATGAAGGGAGTTCGTCAAATCCGGGTGAGCGTAGAGCCCGTCACTGGTGGGCGGGTCGATCCGCTCGTCAGTGAAAGGGTCATACGACATGAAATTATGATGAATGGTTTGCTTTGGTGGCATGGATTATTCGTCCTCAACCAGGGTGAATGTGGGCAATGCGGCTCCGTCCGGCTCCTCTCTAGTGGGTGTGGCGGGCAACGCCGCCACCTCTGAGGCCAGGCGTTCGGGGCCAATATGCTGGATCAGGAAGTCGGCAATTTTCTGCATTGGTGCCCGGAGCCGCTCGACGTTCGACACGATATATCCGGCGGTGACATCGTTGGTGTCCCGGTGGTTTAACAGGCGTTTCAACGCGTAATGCGGGATATCCAGCCCCTCGGCGACAGTGATGAAGGTACGGCGCAGGTCGTGCGGGGTAAAGGGGTAGCCCCACTCCTTGGCCACTTTGGCTGTCGCCGACCGGGGTTCCTTTAAGGGGGTGCCCGGAAATTTGGGGCTTTCAAACACCCAGGCTGCTCCCCCGTTGGCTCGACGGCGCTCCAACAGGTCCTGGAGCATGGACGAGAAGGGCAGCACATGGGGGTCACGGTTCTTGGTGTCCGCGATGGTGATCGTTTTGTCGGCAAAATCGATGTCCGACCACTCGAGCGTTGCCGCCTCGGTTTTCCGCAGGCCGGTAAACAGGAGGAAGTGGAAAAAGTCCCGGGTTGTTTCTTCGTTTAACGTCAGGGTCGCATCGAACCAGGCGGCCAATTGGTGCGGTTTAATCAGGGTTTGACGGCGTTTAACCGGGTTCCAGGCCCGGACTTTCCCCAGGCGGTCCACTGGGTTGAAGTGTAGGGTAGGGCGCCCGGACTCGTCTTCGTATTTGGCAATGGCATGGTTAAACACCGCCCGCAGCACGCGCATGGCATTATTGGCCCGTGCGGGCGCCGTGGCGCCCAACTCACGATGCTTGGCCTCTACCATGTCTTTGGAGATATCCACCAGCCGCCGGGTCTTCCAGGTCGACAGACAGCCGTCGATACACTTCCGGTAGTTGTGGACGGTGCCGGGCTTGAGGTGCCGGTGCGTGGCAAGGTAGTCCTCGAAGGCTTCTTCCAGGGTGACGGACTTCGCCAGCTTGGCCCGCTTTTCCGCCGCCGGGTCGTTGCCCATGGCGATACTGCCGAGCAGTTCCTGCGCCTTGAGGCGCGCCTGGGTCGGCGTGAGATGGCCGTAGCGGCCAATCGAGATACGTTTTACCCGGCCGTTGACGCGCTTTTCCACAAAGAAGGTTTTGGCGCCTCCGCTGCCGATGCGCAGGCCAAAACCCGGTAGGGCATCGTCCCGGTGGATGGCCTGCTGTGCGGTGCCATCGGGTTTGCGCGGCGGCAGGGGCAGCCGGTCAATGGATGATTTGGTGAGCTTTGCCATGTCCTCAGTCCGCCATAGTAAACAGGTAAGATAATGCAGCCAGGGGCGGGCCCAAAAATCTGCAAAGAGTCTCCCGTCTATTTCGTAGTAGACCTATAGTAGACGAAAATTGGCAAAAAATGGCAAGTTTGAAAATCAATTTCAAAGAGTGGGTGGCAAAAAAGCCCTATAACTACCTGAAAAATAAAAGATAATAGTGTTTGTTCAAATTCTCTCAAAGAGCTGAGATGTTTCCTTAAAATCTCCCGCCTATTGCAGGCGTGCCGGTTCGATTCCGGCTCCGGGCACCATGCTCAATTCACCCAGTGGCCCGATCCGCCACGCCGCGCCGGCCGGGAGCGCCCCCAAGCGGGGACGGGTATTGCCATCCCCCGGCACCCACGTATAATGCGGCGATTGTTTTTGCGGCTTTGCCTCCCAAAAAAGTACAGCTAAATCAATAAATTAGCTGACAGAATAATGGCGCGGGCGTGGGCCGCTTCCACCCGCGACCATCAATGACCCGAACTCCATCCGCAAGCAGTTTTGTCCAACCGCGTCTGGTAAGCCTGTTGTCCGCCTGGGACAGCGGCGCCCCGGCCGTGGCGCCGGAGCAGTTCACCCAGCGACTGGGACGTTTGATCGACCTGTCCAGCTCCTTTGACCTGGCGGAAACCCTGGACGGCCTGCCCCGTCTGGAGTACGAGCCGGCGGCGGAGCCGGGCGCGCGGGCGCGGGAGGACTTCCTGCGGGTGCACGCGGCGATGATCGGCGCGGTGATGCGCAGCCTGGACCCGGAACGCGGCCCCACCCGCATCCGCTGGCCGGAGCCGGAACCGGAGACAGGCGCGCCGCCGCCCGCGGAGGCCTACAGCAAGTTTTACGCCGCCAACCAGCGAGAGATGGAGGCGCGGGTGCGGGGGTTGCAGGAGCGGGTGCGCGACGCCATTGCCGGCTGCGCGCCGCAACTGGCGCAGCTGGCGACGCTGGACGGCGCCCTGGGCGATGCTCTGCTGGTGCACAGCCGGCGTCTGTTTGCCGGTATTCCCCCGCGGGTAAAAGCCCGCTTGGAGCAATTGCGCGGGGAGGGCGGGGACGCGGTGGAAACGCGTTTGAAGGGCGAGGTGCAGGCCCTGTTATTGGCCGAGATCGAGGCCCGACTGCTGCCGGTACAGGGGCTGGTTGAGGCATTGGAAGAACACTTACACAGCGAATCTAAATGAACAGACTGCTTTACTGGGCTGCCTGCCTGCTGGGCGCGGTGGCCATTGTGTGGATGGGGGCGAGCTTTATCGGCGATCACGCCCTGGCGCTGGCGGTTACGGCGTTGATCGCCGTGGCCTACGGCATGGGTGTCACCGAGTTGCTGTGGTACCGACGGGCCACCGCCAGCCTGGAGCGCGCGTTGGCCAAAGCGCCGTCCAGCCAGGGCGATACCGCCGATGACGATCCGCTGCCCGCCTGGCTCGGCCAGCTGGACACCTCACTGCGCCACGCCGTGCGCCAGCGCATCGAGCTGGGGCAGGCCGGCCTGCCGGCGCCGGTGTTTACGCCCTACCTGGTGGGGCTGCTGGTAATGCTGGGCCTGCTGGGAACATTCTTTGGCATGGTCGATACCCTGTCCGGCGCGGTGATCGCCCTGCAGGGCAATACCGAGCTGGCGGCGATCCGCGCCGGGCTCGCGGCGCCGATCGCCGGGTTGGGCGTGGCCTTTGGCACTTCGGTGGCCGGGGTGGCGGCCTCCGCGATGCTCGGGCTGGCCTCGACCCTGAGCCGGCGCGAGCGCCTACTCGCCAGCCGCGAACTGGACAGCGTCGCGCGGCGGGCGTTTCCGCAATATGCCGTGGACTTCCGGCGGCAGCGGGCCTTCGACGCCATGCAGGCACAGTCCGCCGCGCTGCCGGTCGTGGTGGAGCGCCTGGACGCGCTGACCGACAAGCTCGCCCGCATGGGCAGCGATATCAACGATACCCTCAGCGCCAACCAGGCGCGGTTTCACGAAGCGGCGGGCGCGGACTTCAGCCGCCTGGCGGAGAGCGTCGGCGCCTCTTTGCAGCAGAGCCTCGCCGAGAGCGGCCGCCTGGCCGGTGAAAGTATCCGTCCCCCGTTGGAGCAGGCCATGGCGCGCTTTGTCGAGCACAGCGAGAGCAGCCAGGGCCGGATCGCGGACTTGAGCGCCGAGCAATTGTCGGCGCAGTCCGCGCGCCTGGCCGAGGCCACCGCGACGATCGAATCCTGCGTCCGCGAAGCCACGCAGGCGCAGTCCAGCGCCAATGGCCGCCTGGTCGAGGAGCTGGCGGCGTCGCTGGCGGAGGCCACACAGACGCTGAACGGCAGCCTGTCGCGCTCGTCGGAGGCAATGACTGAAACCCTGTCGCGCTCGTCGGAAACCATGACCGAAAGCCTGTCGCGTTCGTCGGTAACCATGACCGAGACCCTCGCGCAAACCGCCGCGGAACTGGGTAGGACCCTCTCGGACACCACCGCTGAGCTCGACGGCAAGCTGTCGCACGCGGCCGGAGCGTTCGACAAACAGCTGGCCCACACCTCCGGCGCGCTCAACGAACAGCTTTCCGCCAGCGCGGTGCAGTTGCACGAGGCGCTGACGCAGTCCGCCGGCACGCTGGACGACACCTTGTCCGGCGCCACCGCCGAACTGGTACGGATCGTGTCTGGAGCCACCGAGCAGCTCACCGCATCGCAGCGCGAGCAGGCGCGGGAGCTGACAGCGGAAGTGTCGCGCCTGATGGGCAGCGCGGAGGAGTTGGTCAAGGCGCGGGTGGCCACCGAGGAACAGTGGCTGCAAGGGCACCAGGGACGCATGGCGGACCTGTCGGCGTCCGTGGCCGCGGAACTGCGCCAGCTGCGCGATGCCGAGGCAGCGCGTGGCGACGCGGCGGCGGCCCGGCTTGCCGAACTGGAATCCACGGTGGCGGACCACCTGGCCGGGCTCGGCCGGGAGCTGGAAGCGCCGATGGCGCGCCTGATCGAAACCGCGTCGGAGACTCCGCGCGCCGCCGCCGAAGTGATCGCAAAACTGCGTGAAGAGCTGTCCAACAGCATCGAGCGGGACAACCAGCTGCTCGAGGAGCGGCAGCTGGTGCTGGACCAGGTGCAGACGCTGATGGCCTCCCTGGAAAACGCCTCTTCGGACCAGCGCGACGCCGTGGCGCGCATGGTCGAGTCCTCCGCCGGGACCCTCGAGCAAGTGGGTGAGCGTTTTGGCGAGCAGGTGGATGCCGGGGTGGCGCGCATGTCGGCGCTGGCGGGCGAGGTGGCCGGCGGCGCCGGCGAGGTGGCGAGCCTCGGCGAGTCCTTCGGGCTGGCGGTGGCGCAGTTCAGCGAATCCAACCAGGCGCTGATCGACAGCCTGGATCGCATCGAGCAGGCCATGGACCAATCCAGCGCGCGCAGCGATGAACAGCTGGCCTACTACGTGGCCCAGGCGCGGGAGATCATCGATCACAGCGTACTCTCGCAGAAGGAAATCATCGAGGAGTTGCGCCAGCTCGGTCGCCAGGAAGAACTGTTCGAGACCGGGGCCGAGGTCGCGGGTTGATGAGCGAGCTGGACCAGGAGCTGTCCAACGATACGCCGGTATGGGCCGTGTTCGGCGACCTGATGGCCGGCCTGGTCGGGGTATTCGTGCTGATCCTGGTGTGGGTGGTGGGCTACCAGGTGCAGCTGGCGAGCAGCCTCGCCGAGGAAACCAGCCGCCGCGAGGCGGAGCAGGAGCGCCGCATTGTGCTGGAGCAGGCCCTGGCCGGACCGCTGGCGGCGGGGCGTATCTCCCTGAGTGACGGGCGCATCGGCATCAGCGGCAGCGTGCTGTTCGGGCTCAACTCCGCCGAGTTGCAGCCCGAGGGGCGCGAATTGC
Organism: Parahaliea mediterranea; assembly: GCF_017255185.1. Classification (GTDB taxonomy): domain Bacteria; phylum Pseudomonadota; class Gammaproteobacteria; order Pseudomonadales; family Halieaceae; genus JAFKCZ01. The sequence goes on along the minus strand of NZ_JAFKCZ010000009.1, from coordinate 261,232 downwards.
TGCGCAGCCTGATCAAGCCGCTGCAGGTCTACCTGGCGGACCGCGACGAGCTGCTGATGGTCAGTGGCTTCACCGACGACCTGCCGATCCAGGACGGCAACCTGCATTTCCAGGACAACTGGGAGCTGTCCGCCCAGCGCGCCCTGACGGTAACCCGGGCGCTGATCACGGCGGGCATGCCCGCCGAGCTGGTGTTCGCCTCGGCCTTCGGCGACCAGCAGCCCGTGGCCTCGAATGACGAGGCCGGGGGACGGGCCCGCAACCGCCGCGTGGAAATGGCGCCGGTACCGAAAATGACAGGCGGTGGCGCCGGTGAATCGGCCGAATAGTCCGCCGATGGACGGCGACCCCTCCGAAATGCCCGGCGCGCAAACGCCGCCCGGGACACTGCCGCCCCCGCCACGGCCGCGCGACCTGTCCCCGGACACACTGGCCCAGACCCTCGATGCACTGGAAGCCCGCCCGGACCATTGCCGCGACGCGCCGCGCCTCGGCTTTATTCGCGGCCTGTTGCGTCGCGCCGATGCGCTGGGCGGCGAGAGCGCCGGGGTCCTGAAGCGGCGCGCCCAGGCGGCGCTGGGGGGCTACCTCGACGGGCTGCACCGGGATCGGGCGCGGGCGCAAGATCTCGGCCAGCGCCTGTTGGCGGCCCACCCGGACCGGGCCGGGGACCTGCAGTCCCTGCTGGCCTGTCACGATATCGGCGCGCTTGTGCGCCTGGAGCGCCGCTTGCAACGCGCGCGGGGTGACAGCGCGCTGGCGGCATTGACCCGCGAGCTGGCGGCCAGCACCCATCTCGCGGCCAACGACAGTAGCGGGGATTTCAGCGATCGTGTGCGCAGCCAGGAGCGGGAATTACTGGCCGCCTACGCCGTGGACGCGCCCGGCACCGTGGAGTTGCGCGCCGCGCGCCGCTACCGCCAGGCGGCGCAGCGCGCCGGGGTGGAACACCTGGTGAGCGCGTCCATCGCCAACTCCCCGGAGGAATCCGGGCCGCTGAACCCGCAGAAGCTCGCCACGCGTGCCCTGGCCACCATGCGCGAGCTGTCTCCGGCATGCAGCACGCGCTATGTGGCCTACCTCAGCACCTTGCTCCACCTGGAATCCCTGCAGTAGAAAAGCGCTGCGGAAATCCGGATGCTGTAGTAGATTCACGGCAAAGTCCGGTTACACTGCGTGCTCCTTTTGTTACGGTCTCGTAGAAATCACGTGTCGTGCACACTGTGGCGGGCGGGGAAGCGGCGGGACCTAAAGAGCAGGCATGGATGGGGGCGATAACAATGGGGGCTGAAGAACCGGTAACCACTTTGCTGAAGCAGTGGCGCGCCGGCAGTGACGCGGCGCTCGACCAGCTCACGCCGCTGGTTTACGAGGAGCTGCGCAAACGGGCCCGGGCCGCGTTTCGTTCCGAGCAGGCCGGCCACACCCTGCAGCCCACCGCGTTGGTGCATGAATTGTTTGGCCGCCTGTCCCCGATCGACGTCGACTGGCGGGACCGCAGCCATTTCTATGCCCTGTGTTCGCGGATGATGCGGCGAATTCTGGTGGACCACGCCAAGGCCCGGGCCGCCGCCAAGCGCGGTGGCGGCAACCGCCAGCTGACCCTGAGCGTGGCATTGGCGTCGGAATCGGCGGCCGAGACCCCCAATCACGAAGACCTGCTGAGCCTGGACCGGGCGCTCAACCAGCTGTCCGAACTCGACCAGCGCAAGGCCGACCTGCTCGACCTGCAGATTTTTGGCGGCCTGTCGTTCCGCGAGCTGGAGGAAGTGACCGGGCTGTCCAGCAGCACCCTCGACCGGGATTTGCGCTTCGCCCGGTCGTGGCTCAAAGCCCAGTTGAGCGCCGGGCAGTAGCTCGCAGGGATGCCTCGGCGCCCGCCGGTTTCGGTCAGGGCAGGGGAGCGATATCCTGGCACGCGGCCGGGTCCGCCTGCAGATCCGCCGGTGTCATGATCTCAACGGAGACGGATATCAGCGCGGTATTGGGCAGGCTGCCACCGTCGATGCGGAAGGTGACGTACTCGCTCTTGTCATCCGTCGCGCTGTCGAAGTCCGTGATTTCGATCGTCGAGCTCCGGCTGGTGTCATGTCCTGTCCAGGCATTGTCGTATATCTCCGGGTCCTCCACGGTGAGAATGAGGTCGGTCAGGCTGTTGATGCGCATATAGACGGACTGCCCCCAGTAGCGCGGATTGCTGCTGGCGGGGCGGGTTCTTCTGATCACGTCGTCGAAGAAGCTCTTGGTGTATACGGTGGTGGCGCCCCCGGTCTTGTAGCCGAAACGCACGTCCGCGCGTATATCGTCACAGGCGGTGCAGGCGCCTTCCCAGTAGAGGTCGGTGACGCGTGCCCTGACGCACATGTCGGTTCCATCCAGCGGGTCGATGTTCAACGACACCTCGGGACCGTCGTCCCACTGCCAGGGGTCGCCGTCGGTGTTGGGATTGCCGGGGTCGGTGCCGGCATTGAACTCCTCCCGGTCGGAGAGCCCGTCGAAATCCGCATTGTCGACACTGGGATCGGAGTAAACGTTGTAGTGGTTTTGCGTGGGGCCGACCCGGACCCGCCAGGGCGTGAGTTCATCGCCATCCACGAAACCGTCACCGTCCGAGTCATTGTTACGGGGGTCGGTGAAGATCGCGATAACATCTTCGCTGCCGTTTGCCCGCAGCGGGTCAGGCGCCTCGCCGCTGATCTCGATATTGTCGTCCAGGCCATCCAGGTCGGTATCACTCACTCGTGGGTGGGTTCCTGCATCGCGTTCCTGGGCGTCCAGCGCGCCGTCGTTGTCGGTGTCGCGATCCGCGGGGTTGGAGGTGGGCGCCAGGCCGCCGAAGGTGTTGATGTTGATTCCCCCGATGTTCACCGAAGTACAGGCGGGAGCGGTAGTTCCATTGTCGATCGCACAGCGATTGGTCACGCCAGCCAGGGTGAAGTTCACGTCCCAACCGCCGGTTTCCTCGAAGCCCGCGAGGCCGTCATTATCCAGATCCTGCACGTCGTCGATATCGGCGTAGTTCGGATTGGCGAAGAAATAGCGCTCGTCGCCATCGTTCACGCCGTCGCCATCGGTATCCGGGTTGAGGAAGTTTGAGATGCAGTTGAGGATGACTTTATCGGTATACGCCGGTTCGGTGGGAAGGTCGTTGGGGTCGACTTCGCTGCAGCCCCAAAGGCCCGCGTTTACCGAGGGGTCGAAGGGGTAGTCGAGGTAGGTGATATAGCCGTAAAGCTCGTCGTAGTCACTGATGCCGTCGTCGTCGGTATCGGGTTTTTTGGCGTCGGTGCCGGTCTGGTACTCCTTCAGGTCGTCGAGGCCGTCGCCGTCGGTATCCACGGCACTGCAGCTGGAAAACCCTTCGTAGCGGCCAACACCGACAATGTCGATCCACCAGCGCTCGCTTTCGGGCCGCCCGTCCTCCAGGCCGAACTCCTCGAAAAAGTCGGTCAAGCTGTCCTGGTCCGAATCCGGGTCGTTGTCGTCACAGCCGCGGGCGTACTCCTGGCGCGCCGGAATCCGGTCGTTGTCGTTGTCCTGTACGTAGGCGAGATTGATGCCGGTACCGGGCAGCAATACCTGGTCGTCCGGGCCGATCGGCCCATCGCTGAAGGACAGTTGGCCGTCCAGGATCAGCCCGCTGGGTGTCAGCAGCGACCACTGCCGGCCGCTGCCGGAAACCGCGCGGCGGATGCGTGTGACACGCTCCACGCCGTCGCTGTTGAATTCGGTGGCGTAACTGATCCGTTGCAATTGCGGGTTGGCGTTGTCGCTGGCGGCGTCGTAGTGTCGCAGGCCCAGCACGTCCCGCATCACATCGTGGAACACCACGCCGAGGTTCTTGCCGGACAGGCTGTAGCTGACCAGGCTGTCGCTGTCGCCGGGCAGCAGGCCATACAGGGCCAGCACCTCGTCGGTGCCGATACCCTCTTCGGCGGCGATGGCATCGACCACGCTGCCGATCTCGCGACCGAAACTGGTCGCCACGCGGTAGAACTCGGTGTCGTTGTCGCCAACCTGGTCGCCGTTCAGGTCGAGGCCGCCAAAGTCGATGATGAAGGAGGTGGTGCGGTCGCTGACTTCCTGCGAACTGAAGGCAAAGTTGCGGCCGTCCTCGTCCTCGATGTTGTAGTTGGAAATACGGAAGATCACCCCGGTGGGGTCGCGCTGCAGGCGCTCGACCTGGGCCGGGAAAATGTCGCGGCTGACAAAACGCAGGGGGCCGATACGGCTGACCAGCGGCCCCAGGTTGTAGGTGGTGCCGAGGTTGCCGCCCGGATTTTCCGGCACCAAGGTGGCCACGGACACATACTGGCCCGGGTTGCGGATATCCGGGACCAGGGCGGTGATCTGCAGGTCGCTGATGCTGAAGGCGACGTCACCGGCGGAAGACAGGTAGAGCTGGGTGCTGACCTCCGCCGCCTCGATACGCCGCGAGACCGTCGAACTCTCGCTGACCTCCGCCGCGGTCGACAGCGATTGGTTGTACTCGTCCTGGGTCGCGCGCACCGATTCTTTCGACCAGCTGGAAGACCAGCTGTGTTCGTAGCCCGCGGTCACCTCCAGGCCGATCTTGGCCTTGGGGATGCCCGCCTTCGCGGGGTCGATTTCAAACTCCGTCGAGGCGGTCACGCCGGCGCTCACTTTGTCGCTGACCTCGGAGGTGCGCGAGTGGGTGCTGGAGTTACTCTGGGTCAATGTCGTGCTGACGTTGCGCTGCTCGAGCTCGCTGGTGCCGCTTTCATTGGACTCGTCGAAACGCACGTCCAGCTCCAGGGTCAGGCTCTGGATCTCGAACACCGGCTGTGGCAGGTCCGCGAGGCGCGGATTGCGATTGGCCAGTACCACTTCGTCGTCGTCGGGGATCTGGTCGCCGTCGGTGTCCACCAGCAGCGGGGAGGTGCGGTAGAAGTTGACCTCCTCGCCGTCCGCCAACCCGTCGCCGTCGGAGTCCTGGTGGGTGGGTTGGCTGAAGATACCGTTGTATTCATGGGCGTCGGCCAGGCCGTCACTGTCGGTATCGCGGTTGCGCGGGTCGGTGTTCAGCTGGCGCTCCACACGGTCGTCGAGGCCGTCGCCGTCGGTGTCGGCCGAGAAGGGGTCGCTGGTCACTTCCCGTTCAACGACCTGGCCATTGCTGTTCGAGACGCGGGTGACCCAGCCGCGCTGTTCCTCGTTGTCCGCCAGGCCGTCGCCATCGGTATCGGTGACCGAGCCGCCGTTGGGGGGCGTGCCGGCAAACTGCGCGGTATTCGCGGTCACGAATCCGGCGTTGGTGGCTCTCACCTGGAATGACTGGCCGAAGCTGTCGCTTACGCCGATGACGGAAAGCTGGTAGGTGACGTCGTTCTGGGACAGTGTCGTGAGCTCCACCACGGTGCGGTCGTCCCCGCTGAAGGCGGCGCCGGTTACGGCCAGGCTGCCGGCCTCGCCGTTCACGTTGCGCTGGGATACCGCGTAGTTTCCCGCCACCTCGGCGCTGTCGTCCATGGCCTGGCTGAATACCACCCGTACCGTGGTATTGCCACTGGAGGCCGCCCCGACCACCACGGGCGGTGGCGGCAGGGTTCCCTCGTCATCGACCGGCGAGCTGTACGGCGGTACCTCGAAGGACTGCGTGCCGCCCGCCGCCGGGTTGCCGGCGGCGTCGGTCAGTCCGCTCACGCGCACGCTGACAATGGCGTTGGCGGGAAGGTCGTCGTTGCTGAGGGCAACGCGGGTGCAGTAGTTATTCAGCCGCGCCTCGGTAACCGGCAGCGGGGTGCTGCCGCTACAGCTCGTGGCGCCATCCCGGGGCAGGCAGTAGCTCAGCTCGTAGAGCGTTTCATCGCCTCCCGTATCGCACAGGGGCTCGGAGAATTCCGCGTAGACCACGCCGGCGCCGCCGCGGATGACGCGCGTGATCTCGGGCGGGGTGACGTCACTGTCCACGCTGCCGCGACCGAAGAACACCGCGCTACTGTACTGGGGGTCGATAAAGGCCTGCCCGGCGGCGTTGGCGATGTTGGTCGCGCGCACCAGGTACTCGCGCACCGCTTGTGTCCCGGTGCGCAACAGCACGGTTCTGCCATCGCCCTGCAGGGCGGCCGACTGGACCACCAGCTCGCCCGCCTCAATGCGCGGGCTGCCGTTTTCGGCGGCCAGGATACGATAGTAGCTGTCGTTTTCGGCACTGTTGGCCGACAGCCGGGTATCGAAGGTCAGCAGCACCTCCCGGTTGTTGAGGGAGATGGCGCTGGACAGGCGCGGCCGGGCGGCGGCCACGTCCCGCGGTGTTTCGGGCACGATGACCCTGTCGTCGTCGAGCACGTTGCCGGTATTGTCGATGACATTGGCCACGCTGACGTTGATGAGCGCTCCCTCGGGGATAAAGGACGTGGCCAGGGTCGCGGCGGTACAGAACTCGTCGAGTTCCACCTGATTGACCGATGCCTGGAACTGATCCGCGTTCGCGGCACAGGTGTTGCTGTTCGCGGGCGGCAGGCAGTAGCGGACCGTGTAGTTGCCGGGATTGCCCCCGGTGCGACATACCGGCTCCGAAAAACTGAGCGCCAGCTGATTGCTGTTGTCGACATGCGCGTCGATGATTTCGGGTGGCTGGGTGTCGTCTTCGCCCATGCCCACAATCGTGGTGCGCGAGTAGTCCGGGTTGATATAGGTGTTGTTCACGTTGGTGATGTTTCTTACCTCCACCCTGTAGGAGCGGTTATCCTGCGAGGCGGTGGTCAGTATCATGCGGCGCTGGTCGGCCAGCAGCTCCGCGGCGGTCACGGGCAGGGGCTCGGCGCCGGGCGCGGGGCGGTCATTTTCCAGAGGAATGACCAGGTAGGCGTCCAGGTTCTGAGTCGACTGTTGGGACATTTCGCTGTCGAAGCTCAACAGCAGCTCGGTTACGCTCAGGGTTACCACCGATTCCAGGCGGGGTTCCACCGCCGGATCGCCCACCAGCACGATGTCCCCATCCGGCATGGAGGGGTGCGTCAGGCGATACTCCTCCAGGGGCATGAGTTCCCCGGGCGACACCACCAGGCGGGCGCTGGAGTCGTCGCCGTTGGGCTGCGCCTCGAGGATTTGCAGCGGATTGCCCTCGCCATCCAGCAGGACATAGTCAGCGAGCTCAATATCCTCCATGGAGACCGGCTGATCGAAACTCACCTCGATATAGTGCGGGCTCAGGCTGCGCGCGGCGGTTACCTCCGCCGCGCCGGGTTGCGGCTCCGGCGCGGGTGGCGGGGCGGTCGGGGTGTCTCCGCCCGACGAGGAGCCGCCGCCCCCGCCGCCACAGGCGCTCAGCATCACCAGTAGCAGGGCGGCGCCCCAGTGTTTTGCTTGCAGAGAGTGTATGCAGTCCATTGTCGACTCCCGACTCGGAGGTATTGGGGGGCGTTCCGCCGGCGCAAGATGTCTTCGCTAGACCACGCGGAATCCCGGTGTTTGGCTGTATAGCGACATCCGCGGTGGAATTTGCCCATCGCCGGACAAAAAATTGCGCCCTTTGTGTCAATTGGCCCGGGGAGGGAGGGCCGGGGGAGCGGGAGGGCCCCGGATGGCGGGGGGGCGGGAGCTTTTGGAGTACACCTGGGGAGTTTACTGGGGGCGTCCGCCGGGCTAAGCTCTGGTCTTTTTGCCGACGCCCATGCAGCACAGTCACCGCCAACGCCGTTTTCCCCTGCGCACCTCGGGAGCGCTGTTTTTCTTTGTCGCCGCCTATGCGGCCTTCGAGCTGGGGGTGACGGTGAGCGAGCGGCCGGAACTGGCCGATGGCGGCGTCCTCAGCAAGGCCTACTACAGCCTGAGCCTGTTCGTGGTGGGCGGTCTCGACCTGGGCACGCCGGAAGGCGGCAGCGCCTTCGGCCGGGCCCTGCTGTGGCTGGCCTACTTCGGCGCGCCGATCCTCGCCGCGTCGACCTTGATCGAGGCCCTGTGGCGGGCCATCGCCCCCCGGCAGTGGCAGTTCCGGCGGCTCAATGACCACATTGTGGTCGTCGGTTCCGGCGAGCTTACCTTCAGCTACCTGCGGGTGCTGCGCCACCGCGAGCCGCGGGTGCCGGTGGTGATTGTGTGCAATTCACCTCAGGACCCCTCCCTGGTGGAAGAGTTCAAGCACAGCTTCAACGCGCTGTTCATGGTGGGGGACATCACCCACGAGTACTGCCTGGAGCAGATACGCGTCACGCGGGCGCGCAAGATCCTGTTGCTGGACGACAATAGCCTGCGCAGCTACGAGGCGGCGAGCATCCTGCTGCGGATGCAACCCGACGTGGGGGCCAGGGTGGTGATTCACTGCGGCAACCTGCGTTTCATGCGCGCGATGGCCGACACCCGCGTGGCCCGCCAATGTGAAACCTTCAATACCTACCACCTCGCCGCGGCCGGACTGGTGCGCAGCCACATGATTCACCACTTCCGCGAGACCCGCTCCCGGGATGTGGTGATCATCGCCGGCTTCGGCCGCTTCGGCCAGACCATTCTGGAGGAATTGCAGCGCCACGCCATCGACGAACTGGCCACGGTGCTGATCATCGACAAGGACGCCCAGCGCCGGGTGCTGGTGGCGGACGAGCAGGTGGCCTATTCAGGCAACTACCGGCGGGAGATCCAGGAGGGGAATATCTCCCACCCCGACGTGTGGCGCCGGGTCAGCGACGCGGTGGAAGTCACCGGCGACAACACGGTTTTCGTGCTGGGCACCGGGCGCGAGGAGGACAACCTGCGCACCGCCCTGTGGCTCCGGCGCAAGTATCCCCTGGCCATGGTCATCGCCCGCAGCAGCAAGCAGTCCCTGTTCGCCTCCGAGGTGGGCACGGACCACGATATCGTTAGCATCAGTATCAACGAGCTGGTGGAAGACAATATCCCCGCCAGCTGGACCAGCCGCTAGCCGACCTGTCCCCCGGCGGGCGCGGCTGGTATCCTTCGGCTTTGTTTGATGCCCACCGAGGAGGCAATTTGCAACAGGCGCTTGAGAACATGCTGGCGATGCAGCACAGCATGAACACCCGGGTCCATGAACAGTGGATCGAACAGCAGTTCGCCTGGTACCGGGCGATCTGGATCGAGTGCGGGGAGCTGGTGGAGCACTACGGCTACAAGTGGTGGAAAAAGCAGGAGCCGGACATGGCCCAGGTGCAGTTGGAGGTCATCGATATCTGGCACTTCGGCATGTCGGCCCTGTTCGCGCCCGGGAAGCCGCAGCGGGAACTGGCCGCCGAGATCGCCGCCGAGGTGTCCGGCTTCGAGCCCGCGGGCCTGGATGTGCGCGAGGCCACCGAGGCCCTGGCGCAGCACGCCCTGGAAACCCGCAGCTTTTCGCCGGCGCGTTTCTGGGAGCTGATGCTGGCCGCAGGGCTGGACTTCGAGACCCTGTACTCGGCCTACGTGGGCAAGAACGTGCTCAATTTCTTCCGCCAGGATCACGGCTACAAAGAGGGTACCTACGCCAAGACCTGGCAAGGTCGCGAGGACAACGAACACCTGGTGGAGGTGATGGACACCCTGGACGGTGGTGCCGGGGACTTCGCCGACCAGGTCTATGCCGCCCTCGAGCAGCGCTACCGGGAAGCGACCGGAGCCGCCTGACACCGTGGCCGGGGACGAGGACAAGCTCTCCACCACCGCCCTGGCGCGGTCGCTGGAACTGCCGGTGCAGCAGCTGTTCGTCACCCTCAGGGACTACGGCTGGATCGAGCGCCGGGCCGACAACTGGCTGCTGACGCCCAAGGGGGAGTACGAGGGCGGCAGCTACCGCGACAGTCGCCGCTTCGGGCGTTACATCGTGTGGCCGTCGGCCCTGGCCAAGCACCCGCTGCTGTCGGCCATTGAATCCAACCAGCGTATCACCGCCGCCTCCCTGCGCCGTTTCTATCCCGCGCTCCACCCACGGCAGATCAACCGCAGCCTGGCGGAGATCGGCCTGCAGCAGCACAGCATCCTGGGCTGGGAGTTGACCGAACTCGGCCGCCAGTGGGGCGGCCAGCAGGCCGAGAGCGAGAACAGCGGGGCGTTCTATGTCACCTGGCCCCACGAAATCGTCGATCACCCGGTGGTGCAGCGCGAACTGATGCGGCTGGCCGCCGGGCCGCCGGAGCCACCGCAGGAAGCTCCACCCGCCGGGGAGGGGGACCTGTTCGCCATCCGAGACGAGGAGCGGCCGGGGGCGCGGGACGGTTGCGAGGGCATCGACGGGCACCGCCTGGAGACGCCTTTGGAGCAGCGGGTCTGCGATTGGCTGTACCTGGCGCAGCTCGCCCATGCCTACCGCCGGGCGCTGCCCTGCGAGGAGCCCCTGCGGGCGGATTTCTACCTGCCCCAGGGCGGCGTGTACATCGATTGCTGGAGCGAGAACCTGGCGGCCGGCGAGCTGTCGGCCCGCCTGCGCCGCCGCGAGGTCTACCGGGAGCTGGGCCTGCGCGCGATCGAGATCAACGCCGGGGACGGGGACCAGCTCGACGAGGTGTTGGGGCGGGGATTGCTGGCCTTCGGGATTCGCTGCTGAGCGCCGCGTTGCGGCCGAATGAATTCGGCCCTACAGTAGCCCGAACCACCACCCGCGGGGTCGATTCACCCGGCCCAACCGCGTCATCCCCGCCTCATCTAGGGTCGAATTCATTCGACCGATATACCGCGCCTCGCCGACAGCTTGTTGGCGGAATGAATGCCGCCCTACAGGGATACGCAAGCCCTCTTTGTAGGGTCGAATTCATTCGACCAAATACCACGCCCCCTACAACAGGCTGTCAATCTGCGACGCCAGGGCGAAATCCTTTTCCGAAATCCCGTCCGCATCGTGGGTGGTCAGGTAGATCTCCACCCGGTTGTACACGTTGGACCACTCCGGGTGGTGGTTCATGGTCTCGGCCAGCAGGGCCACCTGGCTCATGAAGCCCCAGGCATCCACGAAATTACTGAATACAAAATGCCGAAACAATTTGTGCTGGTCGATGCCCCAGTCGGGCAGGTCACCGAGCCGGGCTTCGACTTCCGCCGCGGACATCTTGGTTGCGCTCATCACTGGCTCCCTGAATCTCGAACGGAATCGCCTGCTGTCATACCGCGCCGGTCCCGCATGGGCACCGCGCGCGCAACAGAGGTATCACAGGGCTAAGTATAGCCCGCCCCCTCAGCGCCGTTGCAATACCACACCGCACTCCATGTGCGCGGTATAGGGGAACTGGTCAAACAGTGCGAACCGCTCGACGCGGTGGCTGGCGTCCAGCGCCGCCAGGTTGCCGGCCAGGGTGTTGGGGTTGCAGGAAATGTACAGGATCCGCTCGAAGCCGCCGACCATGGCCACGGTGGCCGGATCGAGGCCGGCCCGGGGCGGGTCCACAAACACCGTGCGCAGGTCGTAGTCCCGCAGCGGCCGCGGCAGGTCGGCCAGGCGGCGGAACACGCGCTCGCCGGCCATGGCCTGGCTCACTTCCTCCGCCGACAGGCGGATCATCTGGATGTTGTTGATGGCGTTGCGCTCGAGGTTCCAGCGCGCCGCCCGGATGGAGGTCTTGGCCATCTCGGTGGCGATGACCTGGTCGAAGGTTGTCGCCAGCGGCAGGGTGAAGTTGCCGTTGCCGCAGTAGAGCTCCAGCAGGTCGCCGTCCAGGGGCCGCGCGGCGTCGAGGGCCCACTCGAGCATGTGGATATTGACCCGGGCGTTGGGCTGGGTGAAGGCCTGCTCGTACTGCCGGTAGTGGTAGTCGCGGCCGGCCACCGGCAGCACTTCGGTCACGTAGTCGCGATCCAGCACCACTTTCTGCTTGCGACTGCGGCCCACCAGGGCAATGCCCAGCTCCCGCGCCAATGACTCCGCGGCCCGCCGCCAGTCGTCCTCGAGCTTGCGGTGGTAGATGAGCGTGACCAGGGTGTCGCCGGCCAGGGTGCTGAGAAATTCCACCTGGAACAGCTTGCGTCGCAGCAGCGGGTCGCCCCCGAGACGCTCGCGCAGCACCGGCATCAATGCCTGGATGGTGTCACAGGCGATGGGGAAATGTGAGATCGCCACCGGCACCTTGGGCGCGTCGGGGCGAAACATAACGTAGTCCAGCGCGTCGCCGTCGTGCCACATGCGAAATTCCGCGCGCATGCGAAAAGCCTCGGGCGCGGAGCGGAAAACAGCCGGAGCCGGGGGCGAGTAGGGGGCCAGCAGTTCGCTGACCGCCGCGACTTTCCCGGCCAGCAGGGTCTCGTAGTTCGAGGGGTCGAAATTGCTCAGGGGCATGAGGGCAGGCGCTCCCGGTCGCGTTGTTGCCAGAGTGATCGCGCCCGCTCGAGGGCGCTTTCGGTCGAGAGGGTCGGCTCCAGAACCTGCAGCGCGGCGGCCGCGGTGGCGGTGGCGGCGAGCTCGCCGTAGGCATCCGGCGCCTCGTCGCGCCACAGGGCCCGCAGCGGCGCCACGGACGGCTGCGCGACGCTGGCCACTTTGTCCTCGAGAACGCGCGGCATGGGCTTCTCCCGCGGCTCGCCAGCGAACTGGAAGATTAGCCGCGTGGTCGCCTGGGGTTTGATCTCCACCTCGCCGCTGTCGCCCTTGAACACCAGCGAGCGTGGCTGGCCCAGCAGGCGATCCGCCTCCCGGTGAAGGGCGGCGTAGGCCGGGTGGAATATGCTCTGGATACTGGCGGGCGCGCGCAGGGGGTTGAGCATGCGGGCGAAGGTATTCACCGGCGAACGCAGGCCCAGAATCGGTTTTAACTGCATGATGTCGTACAGGCCGCGGCAAAAGTGTGCGAGGGAGAAGTAGCTGAGTCCGTGGGTGTCGAGCTGTCGCCCGACCTCGTTCCAGTCACGTGCCACCGGCAGCCCCAGCTGCGCCATGGCCTGCTCCGTGTACAGGCGCCCGGCGGTGTGGCCGCCGGCGCCGTGTATGAACACCCGGTAACCCGCCTGCGTCAGCAGCAGGATGGACAGGAGGTACCAGGGGTGCTGGTGCTTCTTGCCGGCGTAGCTGGACCAGTCGAGATCGGCGCTTGGCGCGGTATCGCGGCCGGCTGGGCCCTGTATGTCAATGGTGTCGCGGCAAGCCTGCACGAAGCCCGCCAGTTCCTCGCCGGATTCCTCCTTGACCCGCAGCAGCATTAGAAACGCGCCCAGTTGCAGGGGCTCCACTTCGTTGCGCAGGATCATGCCGAAGGCCTCCCGGGCCTCCGCCTGGCTCAGTGATCGGGTGCCGGTCTTGCCCTTGCCGAGGATGCGCACAAAGGGGGCGAAGGGATGCTCCTCCGGGACGGCGGCGAGCGGAGTATCTGGCATGTCGGGCCTACAGGCAGTTGTCGGGTTTGGGTAGTCCGGCGATCTTGCTGCCGAGCTTGGCGGGGGACCCGGGAAACAGCGACATCAGGTAGATGCTCTTGCCCTTGTCGGGCCCCAGCTTCAGGGCGCAGTATTTTACCAGAGGACGCATGGCGGGTGAGGACTCAAATTGCCTGTAGTAGTCCCTCAGCAGTTCGATGACCTCCCAGTGCGCCGCGCCGAGCGCGATGCCCTCGGCGGCGGCCAGCTGCTCGGCTACCGCGGGGCTCCAGTCGTCGAGCTCGCGCAGGAAGCCCTCCTTGTCGAATGCCGAATCGGGAAGCATGGCGCCGGGTCTCAGTACCAGGCCTGCTGGCGCGGGTAGCGTTCGGTGAGCGCCACGAAGCCCTCGTCGTCACACACGGACACCCCGTCGGCCAGGCGTTCCAGGACGCCGGCGGCGCGGGCGTCGACATCCAGCACGTGCAGCGCCGCGCCGCTGGCAGCCAGTTCAGCGGCCGCCCTGGACCCGGCGAGGGCGGCGTAGACCCCATCGCCGAGCAGTAGCAGCGCGTCCCCAGGAGCCAGCAGGCGCAGGCACTGGCCGAGGGCCGGGTGCGAAGGGGGGCAGTTGACGGTATGCAGTACCATGGTCGGTCGCTCAAAAACCCAGGATGTGATCGTGGCCGGCCAGCAGCGCGCGAATGGCGGCGTCGTCGACCGGCCGTGCGCCGGGCGGCAGGTCGGCCGCCGTCAGGTCGTGCCCGGCCAGGGCCTGGCTGTCCACATAGAGGGTGTCGATGCCGTACAGGGGCAGGGAGTCGAGGACCCGGCGGTGGCTGCGGGTGCCGATTCCGCTGGCGTCCTGGCCGGGCAGCAATTGCAGCACGCCATCCCCCAGGAACAGCAGCGTGGGGGGGCGGTCGAAGGCCGCCGCGGCCAGCGCCGCGTCCAGCGCCGAACGCGCCAGACTGGCGCCGTAGGGAGCATGGCGGGTCACCAGCAGGACGCTCGGCGCGCTCATGCCGAACCGCCGAAGGTGACCACCCTGTCCGCTTGGGCGGTGGCCTCCACCAGCAGGCCGAGTCCGCCGATTTCGAAGGCGGGGTGCACGGTGTGTGCCTCGCGCTCGTAGCGCGCGGCCTCGGTGTCATCGAGCAGGCCGCGTTTCAGCGCCGAGCTGACGCACAGCACCAGCTCCAGGTCGTGGCGCGCGGCGAGGTCCGCCCAGCGGGCCACGGGGTCGGCCTCGCCCTGGGGGCTAACCGCGGTGGCCATGCCGGCGCCAACCCCCTGGTCCAGGAAAAACACCCGCGCAATGTGGTGCCCCCGGCCCAGGGCCGCCTCGGCAAAGCGGGCCGCGGTGAGGCTCCCGGTACCGGAGAAGGGGGAGGCGAGGACCAGCAGGGCGTAGTTCATGGCTGTTGTTCAGTCCGTGCCGCGCGCCACAAACAAAAAACCCCGGTGGAGAGCACCGGGGTTGGGCCGGGCGCGGGGGCGATCAGTCATCGCCGCCCAGCGCGGTGAGCAGGCTGAGCATGTGAATGAACAGGTTGTAGATGTTCAGGTACAGCGACACCGTGGCGCGGATGTAGTTGGTCTCGCCGCCGTGGATGATGCGGCTGGTGTCGAACAGGATCAGCCCGGACATGATCATTACCACCGCCGCGGAGATGGTCAGCGACAGGGCGGGAATGTTCAGGAAGATGTTGGCGATCATGCCGACCACCGCGACCAGCAGGCCGACCATCAGGAAGCCGCCCATGAAGGAGAAGTCCTTGCGGGTGGTCAGCGCGTAGGCGGACAGGCCGAAGAACACGACAGCGGTGCCGCCCAGGGCCTGCATCACCAGGGCGGGGCCGCCCGGCATGCCGGCGTAGGCATTGAGCAGGGGGCCGAGGGAGGCGCCCATCACGCCGGTGAAGGCGAAAATGGCCAGCAGGCCCTTGCTGGTGTCGGCCATTTTGTGGACCACGAACAGCAGGCCGAAGCCCACCAGGGTCAGGATAATCGCGGCGCCGTGGGGCAGGCCGACCGCCATGGAAATACCCGCGGTCAGCGCACTGAATGCCAGGGTCATGCCCAGCAACATGTAGGTGTTCTTCAGCACCTTGTTGGTGCTGACCACGGACCCCATGCCAGCGGTGTTCACGTTGTACTCACTTTGGTACATCGGCTTGTTTTGCATCGTTTACTCCATTGTGCACAGCACACTATGTGCGTCGCTTGTTAGACCCATAATAAGGGCGAAGTTTCCAAATTCCAACCTCATTCGTACTTGTAGCAAATCGGGTTAATTGTCGCAATTCCAATAACTTAGCTCACGCCCCCGGGGCGGATACCCGCTCTCCGGCACGCTGGGCCCGCCACAGGCCGGCGTAGCGGCCCTCCCGCGCGAGCAGTTCAGCGTGGCTGCCGCGCTCCACCACCCGCCCCCGGTGCAGCACCAGGATCTGGTCGGCGTCGACCACCGTGGACAGGCGGTGGGCGATCACCAGGCTGGTGTGCTCCCGCGCCAGCTCCGCCAGGGAGGCCAGGATGGCCTGCTCGGACTTGCTGTCCAGTGAGGAGGTGGCCTCGTCGAAGACCAGGATCGGTGAGCCCTTGAGGATGGTGCGGGCGATGGACACCCGCTGCTTTTCGCCGCCGGAAAGCTTGAGGCCGCGCTCGCCCACCAGGGTGTGGTGGCCCTCGGGCAGGCGGGCGATGAACGCATCCAGGTGGGCCAGGCGGATGGCCTGGGCCACCTCGTCCGGGCTTGCCTCCACCCGCCCGTAGCGCACGTTTTCGTACAGGGTGTCATTGAACAGCACGGTGTCCTGGGGAACGATGCCAATCTGTGTGCGCAGGCTGTGCTGGCTGACCTGGCTGATGTCCTGGCCATTGACCAGGATGTGCCCGGCATCGGGGTCGTAGAAACGGAACAGCAGCTTGACGATGGTCGACTTGCCCGCGCCGCTGGCGCCGACGATGGCCACTTTTTGCCCCGGGGCGATGGTGAAGCTGACCCGGTCGAGAATGGGCCGCTCGCCGCCGTAGCCAAAGCTGACCTCGCGAAACTCCACCGGACCGTTGGTGCGCTCCAGGGCGCCGGCCCCGGGCGCGTCCACCACCGCCGGCTGGAGGGCGAGCAGGCGGAACATGTTCTCGATGTTGGCCATGGAGCCGCGGATCTCCCGGTACACGAAGCCGAGAAAGCCCAGGGGCATGAACAGCTGGATCATAAACTGGTTGATCAGCACGAAATCCCCCAGGGTGAGGGCGCCGGCGCGCACCTGCCAGGCCGCCAGTCCGATCATGACCGTCTGGGCGACGGCGATGATCAGCGCCTGGCCGCCATTGAGGGTAAACAGCGACAGGCGGTTCTTGCGCCGGGCCTGCTCCCACACTGCGAGGGCGTCGTCGTAGCGCCGGGCCTCGAACTCCTCGTTGGCGAAATACTTCACCGTCTCGAAGTTGAGCAGGCTGTCCACCGCGCGGGTGTTGCTGGTGGAGTCCGCCTCGTTCATCTCGCGCACGAAGCGGGTGCGCCACTCGGTGGCGCGAATGGAAAACAAGCCGTAGGTCACCACCGCGACAACCACCACCAGGGAAAAGCGTGGGCCGTAGTTGAACAGCAGGATACCGGCCACCATGGCGATCTCGAACAGGGTGGGGGCGATATTGAACACGAAAAAACGCATCAGGAAGCTGATGCCGGTGGTGCCGCGCTCGATGTCCCGGGCGAGGCCGCCGGTCTGGCGGTTGAGGTGGTAGTCCAGGTCGAGGCCGTGGACATGGCGGAATACCTGCAAGCCGATGCGCCGCATCGCGCGTTCGGTCACCCGGCCGAACAGGGTGTCGCGCAGCTCACCAAAGAACACATTGGCGAAGCGCGCGCCGCCGTAGGCCACCACCAACCCCAGCAGCAGTGCCGGCGCGGTGTCGATCGCCAGCTGGCCGTCGAGCGCGTCCACCAGGTGCTTGAGCAGGAAGGGGATGGCCAGTACCGCGGCCTTGGCCAGCAGCAGGCAGGCGAGGGCGGCGATCACGCGCCCCCGGTGATCCTTGAGGATGGGCCACAGGCGCTGCAATACGCGCCAGTTTAACGGTTGACTGTCCGGGGGAATGTGTTGGCCGTGGCGCATGTCGGGCTCCGGGTGGAAAGGGCGTTCGGGGGTGGTACTGGCTGCAATAGTTTACCCGTTGCAACTCACCGGGAATCACTATACAGGGCAGTCCTGTGCCGCGATGCCGGTAACAGAGTGTGTCAGCGACTCGAACCAGCCGGTATTTTACTGACAGTGCCGGTTTGTTCCTATCGCGACCCGCGAGGCAGTAGCGGGTTATTTCCGGGCAATCACGATGGGGCGGCCGTAGCCCATATACGATCGCGTGAAGCTGAAATCCAGCCTGGCTGATGAAAAGCCGGCGGTTTTCAAACGCTCCACGATGTCGTGCCCGTAGTTTCGGAAACAAAGCACCTTCCCCAGGCCGCTGAGGTGGTCGTCGTGATACTCGGGCTCAAGGAGGTGCACGATCTTACCCCCCTCGATCCTCGCTCGCTCGACGGTCGCGGGCTGGTCAAACAGTGGAACGGTGAACAAGGTGAGGCCGGACGCAGTGCGCCCGCCAGGGAGAGGTGTGCCGGTGCGCCGCGACAGCTTGCGCAGCGAATACCGTGCTCGCTGTCGCGCAGCCTAATGAGTATCCGGCCCCTGCAGAGCGGGCAAGAAAATCTCTCGCCCCGGATATCCTTGGGTCGCAGTAGTCTAAGTGCGTTCTGTATCGATTTGTTCATGGTTTGGTCGATTTGCACTGCTGGCAACGTTACCACAAACCACCATGCAAGTCCGAAGTCACAGGATCCGCTAGCGGTGACACCGATTAAGCCGCTACACGATTCGGGGACGGATACCTATTTCTCAGGCGATTCGAATTACGAATTAGGTATCCCTCCCCCTTTTATCTTGGGGCGCGGTCCTCTTGTTGTGCGTTTTGCCATTTTCTAGCAGGCGTTCCTCGCCCATCGGCTTGATTGTTTCCGGCGATTTGTCCCGCACGTTGTTGACCGATTTTCCCAGCGGCACCAGCCGCAGGGGGAACTTCAGAACCGGTGCGAGCAGCGGGTCGTCGGCGGGCAGCGCCCGGGAATTGTCCAGCCAGCGCTCACATTCCGCGAGGGTGAGCATCACCGGCATGCGGGGGTGGTAGGGGGCGAATTCCGGCGCCGCGGCGGTGGTCACCACGGTACAGGACAAAATGGTTTGCTCGCCCCGTTGCCACACGTCCCACAGCGCGGCCACGGCCAGCGCCTCATTCTCTGCATCGGTGATCGACACCGGGCCGCTGAACTCCGGGTGTTTACTCTGTTCCACAAACAGGGACATGGGCAGTATGCCGCGCTGGCTGCGGAAGGGCCCGGCGTAGCTACTGCGCTGGGACAGGCTTTCACCGCGGGCGTTGAACATCGGGTACTTGCGATTGACCGTGCCGTTTGAGTGTGCCGGGATCAGCCACCAGTGGGCATCGTCCTGATGCATTTTGCCACCGTACTGGCGCAATAGGGGGACCTGGTCGGTGGGTCGCAGGTTGTAGCGGTCGGCCACCTCGAGCGTCACCCCGATTACCGCGAAATACGCTTGCAGGCTGCGATCATCCTTAATGCTGAAACTGACGCACATCGGCACCTCCATGCTGTCGGCAGGCCATAGCTATCAATAAGAACCAGAGGCGGACACCCATTCTAAAGACGAATTAGATAAGGAGAAAAGGGGACGGATACCGAATAATGTCGGGGAAATAGGTATCCGTCCCTGTTTTTTGCGATCAACTGGTGGCGCACAGTTCGGGGGAATTCGCGTAGAATAAGGCCCCGAAGCGGTTTGAGAGGTGCGTGGTGCTGCGCTTGCTGTACGGATTCCTGGTGCTTTTAACCCTGCAGGCTCGCGCCGGTGATGACGGCGTGCCGCGGGAGTGCGTGGTGCTGCTTCACGGTTTGGGGCGCACCGAGCTGTCGATGGTCGACCTGGCCTGGGAGTTGCGTCGAGCCGGCTACACCGTGGCGAATGTCACCTATCCCTCGCTGGCCCGGCCGATCGAGGAACTGGCGCAGCTGGCGGTGGAGGAGGGACTGGCGGAGTGTCGGCAACAGGGCGCCGGGGTCATTCACTTCGCGACTCATTCCCTGGGCGGCATTCTGGTCCGCCAGTACCTCGCGGGGGCAGCGGCGGACAAGCTCACGCGCGTGGTCATGCTGGGGCCCCCCAATCAGGGCAGTAAGATGGCGGATATTTTCTACGCCATTGAATGGCTGCGGCCGTTGTACCCACACGCGCTCGGTCAACTGGGCACCGGGCCGGAATCGATACCACAGCGTCTGGGGCCGGTGGATTTCGAGCTGGGCGTGATTGCCGGTACCAGCGATTGGCTGAGCCCCTTGCCCGGAGGCACGGAGGAGCCTGGCGATGGCACTGTCTCGGTGGCGGAAACCCGGGTCGAGGGCATGGTGGATTTCATCCAATTGCCCGCGAGTCATACCTTCATGATGTGGAGCCCCGAGGTTCAGGCCCAGGTGATTCATTTTCTCCGTCACGGCTATTTCGCCCACCCAGACACGCCCTAGCGGAGTGGTGACGCGGCGCGTATTCGCAACGAGGGACACCGAAAATCGAGTACTGCCCGGCCAATGGCCAACAGGACACCGCTGTTTTGGCCGGCAAACACCGGGGACGATTGCCGGGCGAGCAAGCGACATCGCGGAAGAACCGCGGGCCCCGGCGGCCTCAGTCTCCGATATGCCCGGTGTGGTATGTGGAGAGGTCGCGGACCTCGATTTCATTGATCGCATTCTGTCCGCGGGAGATCCAGATGACGAGGCGTCTGCCATCGGTGAAATACGGGTCGCCCGTCAGGTTGCCCCTCGGCGTGCCGTAGGGTGCGGCTCCCACGCCGCCGATGTAGCCGAATTTCGCTACCGCCTGGGCATAGGCCAGGTCCTCCAGCAGGTAGTCCCGGGTTTCGTCGACATCCGGGTCGATCTTGTGGGTGGTAATCGTGCGCCAGGTGAAGCGAACGCCGATGTCGCGGCTTATCTGGCCGATCCAGACCGGCAGTCCCCCGAGGCGCAGGGGGGTCAGCCAGATGCGGAAATGGTTCCGCTCGTGGATGCTGGTCCGTGACCGCTGGAACGCGGCATCCTGGGCGCGGCCGAACACATAGAGTGCGCTGACCGGCGAGTAGCGATAGCTGCCCCCGGTGACGGCCGACGCAAAGGTCCGCCACAAGGATGTGCCGTAAATGGTCTCGCTCTCGTCCCAGCCCGCGCGCTTGAACGCGTAATACAGGTCCCGGGGCGTGCCGATAAAGACCAGGTTCAGCGGGTCGCCTCTATCCTTGCCCTTGGCATCGCGTACACAGCACGGCATTTGCTCCAGCTCGGCGACCAGTTGCGATAACTCCACGGTCCGCAGACGGGCCTCGGGATAGATGCGGTGGATATCGATTTCACGGTGATCGATTTTGAGTCCGGGCACGGGGACGATAAAGTTCATTTGGTGCGTTGACTGTGGGCCGACCACATCGACATTGAACGATTTTGTGCCTTCATCGACCCGCGTAAATACATACCCGGACAGGACGCTGCGAGGCGCGACCGGCAGGCGGTTGATCGCCAGGCCCTCCAGGTTTTGACTGGAGATGTTCACCTCGCTGTATTTGCGCAGGCGCAGAGCCGACTCCCTGGGGCTGTAGTAGGCGGGGTCCAGTCCAAAGGGGGTCAGGAACAGGGTCGTGTCGCCGCGATTTTCGACCCGTACCCAGACCGGTTGAATATTCCGGGCGTACAGGTCGGCGCCAAACACCTTTTCGGTTTCCTCGGCACTGGGAACCGCGGTGGAAACGGTCAGCGGGCCCTGCTGCTCAACGATCAACCGGTTATTGGGGGGCGGCACTGCCGCCGGCGAAAAGTGCGGATGATCCTGCGCCCGGACGCCGGGGACGGCAGCCAGTAGTAGCCACAGGCAGGCCCCAGCCCACTTCACGGCGTCGATCCTTCAGCCTTCGGCGGGGCTTGCAAGAACAGTAGTTCGACGTCTTCGATGGATACCGGGGTCTCCGAAAGAAACAGCACGGCGCGTTGCCCCCCGGTGATATAGGCAATTTCATCAAAGGTCACGCGCGGATTATCGACACGGCTCTCGCCCACGCCGCCTGTCAGCCCCAGGGCGCGCAGGGACTGGTTGTACCAGAAGTTCTGTACGAGATACCGCTGCGCGCTGTCGACGTCGGCGGCAACACTTTCCCTGGCCAGCTGGGAACGTATGGCGGCATAACTGGTGCTGCGATCGAACCCGAGCAGCCTCAGGAACTCATTGTGCAAATGCCGGTAGTAGACCTGGCCCAGCCAGCCGGGCTCGCCGTCCACCTCGAAGGGGGCGCGCCACAAATGCAGCTGCATCCGTTGCTGGCTGTCCTGGCGGTCCATGTAGAAAACGCCATCGGGCGGGCGCCCCTGGTAATGGTGTTGCCGGGCAGCCTGCAAATCGTCGGAATCTCCCCGGGTCTCATGCCAGCCCCCGCGAAGCAGGGCGCGTCGCAGCGTGGGGGCCGAGCCCACGATCACGGCGTTGAGGGGGCCGCCATCGCCGCTGGCGTTCGCGTCGGTGGCGCAACAGGACAGCTCGTGTTCCAGATAGGTTCGCAGGCCTTCGCGGGTGTCGAAACGCCGGATGTCGCGCTCGCTGTACAGGTTGGCGAAGTCCACGAGCATGTAATCGGCGGTGAATCCGGGCAGCGGCACGAAGAACGTGAACTGGTGTGCCCGCCGATCGCCGAACAGATCGAGGTTGAAGCCCTTGGTGCCCGGCGTGAGGTGGGTGAACACCAGGCCGGAGCGCCGCTCGCCGGCGGGCACCCTGCGCGTCAGGGCGTTGTCATGGAACCATTTCTCCATTGCGGCGTAGCCCGAATCGCTGAAGGGTTTTCGATTCATGTACGCCACTTCTATCGCCGAAAAATAATAGGGATCGATGCTCCAATGGGCGATGCGCAGGGCATGTTCGCTGCGGTTGTCAATTTCCAGCCAGATGGGTTGAATACCCTGTTCGTACAGGTCGAGCCCGGTGAGTGCGAGGGTTTCCCCGGCATTCGGGACAGCGGCGGTCACCCGTACGAGCCCGCTCTCCTGGGTGACGCCGCGCTGGAGAAAGGGCGCCGCGGCCACGTCGCCGCTTCGGTAGGGGCGGGCGCTGCAGGCTGCAAGCACCGCCATCGACAGGCCCAGCACCAGGCGGGCGGTTTTCCATCGCCCGCGGCATTGCCCTTGTGTGAACCAGCCCGTGCAGCAGCTCATCAGTATTGATCCTTGGGCCCCACCTTCATGATCACGTTCATCAGCCGCTGCATCCCGTTGCGGGCCGGTTGACGGTCCCGGGTTTCTTCGCTGTTGGTCCAGTAGGGCTTGCCCGCTGCATCCAGTTGTACCCGCCATGCGTTCTCGCCGGCCATATTGCGCTCGATAATGGCTGCCATGTCCTCGGCCAGTGCGGGTGAATCGACAAAGGCGCCCATTTCGGTATTGATCCGGGCGGAGCGGGGGTCGAGGTTCATCGAGCCGATAAACACATAGCGACGATCCGCCACGGCCGTTTTGTTGTGCAGGCCGGAAAATTCCGCGGTTACCGGTTCCACGTCCACGACCGTAGACTGGATGGCGGGATCGGCGCGAAACTCAAACAGTTCCACTCCAGCCCGGATAAAGTCGTCGCGCCAGCCTTCGTAGTGGCTGTTGACCGCCGGCACATCGTGGGAGGCCAGGGAATTGGTGAGAAGGCGTATATCCACCCCCTTGTCGCTCAGGTCCCGCAGAAAATCGATACCCCGCTGGGAGGGAATGACGTAGGCGTTCATAATAAGCAGCTCTTCCCTGGCAATACCGAAGAAGTTGAACATGCTGGATACCAGGCGCTGGTCGATTTGCTCCGTCGCGGTCTCGTCGTAGACCAGTTGACTGAGCCCAATGCGCAGCTTGGGAACGTGCGCCCTGATCTCTGTCGACCAGTCCTTAGGTACGCGGGGAAACCGAGACAGCGCCGCCGCTGTGGCGTTTTTGTGCTGGATCGACTGCCACTGCCGCGCCGCCAGTTCCGGGGCGGGCTCCGTGGTGAGGTTTTGCGCCGAGACAACCCAGTCGCTGTTCCAGAACTTGTCAAACATGGCGTTGGCCTGGGCGCCGATATGACCGATGCCGAGCAGGTCGGTGTCATGGAAATTGTAAATCTCGTGCAGGCCGAAATAGTGGTCGCCGATGTTGCGGCCGCCGACCACCGCGGCGCGGCCATCGGCGATCAGCAGTTTGTCGTGCATGCGGGTGTTGAGCCGCTCCATTTTTGCCAGCATCTCGCCAGCCCGCTCGAGCAGGCTGCCGCGCTCCGACCAGGGGTTGAAGATGCCGAACTCGATATTGGGTTGCGCTTCCAGGTTGGCAATCAGCTTGTCGTGCCCGTGTAGAATCAGGTCGTCGACAATCAGCCGTACCTTGACGCCCCGCTGCGCCGCCAGCACCGCCCGCTCCAGTATCAGTAGGCCGCTGTTGTCCGGGTACCAGAGGTAGGTTTGTATATCCAGCGAGGATACCGCCGAGTCGATCAGCGCCAGGCGCCAGTACAAGCCCTGGTAACTGCTGTCCATTATCGAGAAACCCGACGCCTCGTCACCGTGCTCTGAAGCGATGCGGTTGGCCACTTCCGCCAGCAGGCCGGATTCGGCAGGCGGTAGGGCGCCACTTTGCGGCGGGTGCAGGATATCTTCTTTGAGGCCCGCCGAAGAGCAGGCGCCCAGCGCAAGCGCCAGTATCCATACAGCGGTGAACCGCGGCCTCGCCAAACGCCTATCGCGGGCTTTGAGTCTGAAATTTACTTGGGCGGAAGCTATGGCCTAAACCCCCTGTCGATCAAATTATGTCAGTAATAATAGTTATGATACGGAAGATGACAACAAGGGGAGTAGGGCGGCTAGTGGGATGGCGAACCGCAAAAAAGAAGTGGCGGTACCCGCGCTCGAGGCTCATTTGGGCCGCGGCGATTAATTTGGCCTGTGCGACGACGATGACGGCTTTCCATTCGACGATGAGGATGTGCCGGTCGCGACGGTCATGATGCACTGCAAGGCGCTTGATGGGACAATTCAGGTCACGGCTTTCAGTAGCTCCGCGGTGTTTGCCGCGCCGCCGCTGATCAAGCGCTATCACTGGTGAATTGGAGCTCGTCTCGCGCTGGCTAGTTGTGAGAGCGGAAGTTTTTAGCGGATTGGCTCTGGAGGAAGGTAGCGGAATTTATCGATCAAAAGCTTCTCGCGACGACCCACAAGCTCAATCAAATCTTCTGTGTAGTAGTCCGAAACCGGTAGGGGTCGCCTTGATTGATTCACTTTCCTGGCGGAATGTATTTGGTTCTTAGTACTTTCCCCAAGCGGCATGACTTTTTCCAAGGCTTTGCAAAAATCTTTTTCGAGTGATTCTTGCCGAATAAAAAAATTGATATAACAATTTTCAATATCAAATTCTCTGACGTCTTTGATACCTGCAAATTGGTTGCGCCCACGCAACTGACGGGGGTTTTGGCAGCAGAGATAAAGATACCTATAAGACATAAAGCCACAAATTTCTTTAATTGCAGTATCTGAATAGCCTTCCCCTAACGATCTAGAGCAGCTGGGGTCTAGGATAAGCGCAAGCCACTTTCGAAAGGACAACACATTTTCCTCGTTGTCGTAAAGTTCTCGAAACTGTCTCGTAGGCTTTGATATTTCCCGTATCGCAGCTTTCAAGCCCGTTCGAGGATATTTCCGCATCAGCCTGATTGAGTCATGAATTCTTCTATTGGTGAGATTGTCCCTGAGCGCGCCATTTCCTCCAACGCCGTACGTCCATAGCGATACATACCAATCCCATGGGTTTCTAATCGAGGAAATAAAAAACCTGTTTGATCTTATTAATCCTTCCGACGCTGCATTGTGTTTTCCGATTAATTGCCCTTCAACCAATTTGCCTAGTAACGCTGCGATATGTGTGCAACCGGTTTTGTGCATTTGTATATAAACTAGGTCGTCGGATATGAACATTCCAATTGGTCCCTCGTGGTTAAGCCGTGTGGCCCGACTGTCACACGCCCCCTCTTGGATTAAGAAAGCGATAGCATAAACCACTGCATAAGGCGTTACCTTACGCGATCCCGGCCCGGTGGTATCGCTATTTACGGCTTGCTATGGGTCTATGTAAGGGCTTACATATGGATTGACTGCCGCCGGCAAGAAAAAGCCTCAAGCAAAGCAATTGCCTTGGGCTTGGTAGGCAGCGGGTCGGGGAAGACAAAAAAAACGGGGTCCCATGTGGGACCCCGTTTCTTTATGGCGGTGGGCCAGGGATTCGAACCCCGGGAGGGTTTCCCCTCAACGGTTTTCAAG
Organism: Parahaliea mediterranea; assembly: GCF_017255185.1. GTDB lineage: Bacteria > Pseudomonadota > Gammaproteobacteria > Pseudomonadales > Halieaceae > JAFKCZ01. The sequence goes on along the minus strand of NZ_JAFKCZ010000009.1, from coordinate 235,567 downwards.
ACCGCCGCTTTCGACCACTCAGCCAGCCCACCGAAAAACCGTATTGTCTGTGTTCGCGCTGGGGCAGTTGCTGGCCAGCGCGAAGAAGGCGAGATTATACAGGCCTGTTAAGCGGACACAAGGGTTGTTGGCCACTTGTGTCCACAAAACCTGCTCGGGGCTCAGGACTGCCCGGAAGCCTCGGCCAAGTCTCCCTCACCGCCGTTGCCATTTTCCCCGGGCAGGGGGCCGCGGGGGTCGTTGCTGGCGCGCGGAGCGACGCGACCGCTGGGTTGTACCGGCGGCGCCACCTCGGCGTTGAACAGCACCGGGTGGGCGGTGGTGATGTGCACCTCGGCCACCGGTTGCGGCGCAATGCGCGGGTCGTTGCTGGCGCGGCCGTCGGCGGTCAGGCCGGCGGGGGGCGCTGCGGGCTCGCCAGCCTCAGCCGGTTCGGCGCTTGCAGCCGCGGCGGGCTTTTCTTCCACCGGTGCGGCCGGCTTAGGTGCGGCCGGCTCAGGTGCGGACGGCTCAGGTGTGACCGGCTCCTGTGCGACCGGCTCAGGTGCGGCCGGCACAGGCTCTGCCTGCTCCGCCACTGCGGGCTGTGGCGCGGCTTGCTCCTGTTCGGGAGCCGTTGCCTGCGGCTTGACCGGTTCCGGCGATCGTGCGGGAGCCTCAGCCGCCACGGGCTTCGCGGCTTCTTCTTCGCGGGTTACGGCGTCAGTCGCGGAAGGCGCGGGTTGCTGTCGGGCCGGCTTTTCCGCCGCGGGTCGCTCGCCGCGTTCGCGGGGCTCGGGCTTGGCTTCCGCCACGCGGGTCTCGGCCACCGGCTCAGGCGCCTGCTCGGGACTGGGGGCCTGGGGGGGCTCCGCTTCGGCGGCGTTCACCTGCTCGGTGGGGGCCTGGCCTTCAACCTGGGTCTCGGTGGCCTCGCCCTCTACCGGGCGCGGGCCGCGCCTGCGGCGGCGGCGGGGTTCGCCGCGTTTCTCCGCGGGCCGTTTGCGAGGCTTATCCTGCTGCTGGCCTTCATCGGCCGCGGTTGGCAGGTCCGTTTCGCCAACTGTCGCTTCCTCGACGGGGCGCGCCTCGTCGCGTTCGGGGCGGCGCCGGCGCTGCTGTCGACCACCGTCGCGGTCGCGGTTGTCGTCGCTGCGGCGGCCGTCATTTCGACGCTTCTCGGTTTGCTCCTGCTTATCCTGCGCCGCTTCCTCGCCGCGGATCTGCTGCGGCTGCGACTCGCGGTTATCGCCGCTTCGGCTCCGCTTTTTGCCGCCGCGGCGACGGTTGCGGTTGCGATTGCCGCCCTCGGACTTGTCGCCCTGTTTGCCGTCGCGTTCATCGCTGTCGCCGCGGGCGCGCTTGGCACCGGTTTCACCCTGCTGCCTGGCGGGTTTCCTGGCATCCTTGCTCTCGCTCTCGGGCGCACCGAAGAGCAGGGCCATCAGGCGCGCGAGCAGGCCCTGGGGCGCTTTTTTCTTGCCCTTGTGCTTGCCCTTGCCTTTATGGTCCTTCTTCTTGTGCTGCCGGGGTTTTTCTTCCTCGGCGGGTTTTTCTTTCGCCTCGGGTGCGGGGGCGGTGCGGGGCACGCCCTTGACCAGCGCCTCGGGCTGGGCCGGGGGCACGTTGTGCGCGTCGGACACCAGCTCGGCTTCCGGTACGGTGATGTCGATCTTGTAGCTGGTGGCGTCGCCTTCCACCTCGTCATCGCGCAGGCGCTTGACTTCGAAGTGCGGGGTTTCCAGGTTGGGGTTGGGGATAACCAGGATGCGGGCCTTGGTGACCTGTTCGATCTCGGACAGGGCCTGGCGCTTCTCGTTCAGCAGGTAGGCGGCCACGTCCACTGGCACGATGCCGCGGATCTCGGCGCTGCGCTCCTTGATGGCCTCTTCCTCCAGCAGGCGCAGGATGGACAGGGCCAGCGATTTGGTGTCGCGAATGGTGCCCTGGCCGGTGCAGCGAGGGCAGACGATGGCGCTGGTCTCCCCCAGCGAGGGGCGCAGGCGCTGGCGCGACATCTCCAGCAGGCCGAAGCGCGAGATGCGACCCACCTGTACCCGGGCGCGATCCACCGCGAGAGCGTCGCGCATGCGGTTTTCCACCGCGCGCTGGTTGCGCGCGGCCAGCATGTCGATGAAATCGATGACCACCAGGCCGCCCATGTCGCGCAGGCGCAGCTGGCGGGCGATCTCGTCCGCGGCCTCGAGGTTGGTCTGCAGGGCGGTGTCCTCGATATCGGAGCCCTTGGTGGCGCGGGCGGAGTTGATGTCGATGGACACCAGCGCCTCGGTGGGGTCGATCACGATGGAACCGCCGGAAGGCAGGCGCACTTCGCGCTGGAAGGCGGTCTCGATCTGGCTTTCGATCTGGAAGCGGTTGAACAGGGGAATCTGGTCTTCGTAGCGGCGGATGCGGCTCTTGTACTGGGGCATCACCATGCTGACGAAGTCGGTGGCCTGGGCGTGAGCCTCGGCGGAGTCGATCAGTACCTGGTCCACGTCGTCGCGCAGGTAGTCGCGGATGGCGCGGATGATGACGTTGCTCTCCTGGAACAGGAGCACTGGCGCCCTGGCGTTTTCACTGGCCCCGCTAATGGACTGCCACAGTTGCAGCAGGTAGTTCAGGTCCCACTGCAGTTCCTCGCCGCTGCGGCCCACGGCGGCGGTGCGGGTTATCACGCCCATGCCGTTGGGGATTTCCAGGGTGGACAGGGCCTCGCGCAGCTCGCTGCGCTCGTCGCCCTCGATGCGGCGGGAGATGCCGCCGGCCCGGGGGTTGTTGGGCATCAGCACGATGTAGCGGCCGGCCAGGCTGATAAAGGTGGTCAGGGCGGCGCCCTTGTTGCCGCGCTCTTCCTTGTCGACCTGAACGATGATCTCGGTGCCTTCCTTGATCACGTCCTTGATTTTCATGCGGCCCTCGACGGAGCCGGGGTCGCGGTAAAAGTATTCCCGGGCGATTTCCTTCAGCGGCAGGAAGCCGTGGCGCTCGGCGCCAAAGTCGACAAAAGCCGCTTCCAGGCTGGGTTCGACCCGGGTGATCTTGCCTTTATAAACGTTGGATTTCTTTTGCAGACGGGTACGGTTTTCGATGTCCAGGTCGTAGAGACGTTGGCCGTCGACCAGTGCAACGCGCAACTCTTCTGGTTGAGTTGCATTGATAAGCATTTTTTTCATAGTGCCATTTACCTGTTTCGCACAGGCCTGGCGGGGCGGGAATCAGTTGTACAGCCGGCGAGGGCCGGGCATATGGAGGGCCGAGGTGGCGGGCGGCGGCCGTGGCCGCGGGTGTCCGCCGAAGGCTCTACGCGATACGTTCAGGTGCTTCTGTATCTCCCCGGCGTACTACATAACCCGGGGCGGGCAGCGTCCTTGGGCCTGCGGGCGGGTAGCGCCGCCTCGGCCTTTTTGGTAGTGTCGCGGCACCTGAAATCGCGCGACCCTCGCTGTGGTATTCCGTAAACTGATTCTGTGTCCCGGCAGACGCGCTGCGCGGTTTATGTTGTGTCGCAGCATCGCTATTGCGAGCATGCTTGTCATCGCGGAAGTCGCTGCGACAGCCGTTACAGACGTGTGGGGGTTAACTGACGGAGCCGTGCAGTTTCATCGGCAGGCCCTACCATCGCCAGGCGTCTTTATCGCATTGCCGGTGCCGTTTTGGAGTCGACACGGGCGGCCACACGGCCGGGACTATAGCAGCAAAAGGTAAGTGCTTCAATTCTCAGTGATTTCCAGATATGGCCGAACAAAAACCGTCACCAGCGGGCAGCACCGTACAATTTCTCACCGTGGACCCGGACGACGCCGGCCAGCGGCTGGACAACTACCTGTTGAAAACCCTCAAGGGCGTGCCGAAAACCCGCATCTACCGGGGCTTGCGCAAGGGTGAGTTCCGGGTCAACAAGGGGCGGGTCAAGGCGGATTACCGGTTGCGGCCCGGCGACGTGCTGCGCCTGCCGCCGATCCGCAAGCCCGAGCCCGGAGAGCCGCCGGCCATACCGGGCCACTGGGTGGAGGAGTTGAGCCGCCGGCTGGTGCATGAGGACGAGGGGCTGCTGATCGTCGACAAGCCCTCGGGCCTGGCGGTGCACGGCGGCAGCGGACTCAACTTCGGCCTGATCGAATGCCTGCGGCAGATGCGGCCCCGCGACCGGCGCCTGGAGCTGGTGCACCGCCTGGATCGCGATACCTCGGGGCTGATCATGGTGGCGCGCAAGCCGGCGGTGCTGCGCGAGCTGCACCGACTGTTGCGCGGTGACGGGGTGGACAAGCGCTACCTGGCCCTGGTGGCGGGCAAGTGGCCGCGCAAGCTGTCGCGGGTGGAGGCTGCGCTGGAGAAAAACGTGGTGCGCTCGGGCGAGCGCATGGTGCGGGTGTCCCGGGAGGGCAAGCCATCGGTCACCGAATTTTCGGTGGTGGAACGGTTCGACGGCGCGACCCTGGTGGAAGCCAGGCCGATCACCGGGCGCACCCACCAGATTCGGGTTCACGCCCAGCACGCGGGCTTCCCCCTGCTGGGCGACCCCAAATACAGCGACCCGCGCAGCGAGGAGCTGGCGCGCCGGCTGGAGCTCAAGCGCTTGTTCCTGCACGCCCACGCGCTGGATTTCACGCTGCCCGGCAGCGGCCGTATCGCGGCCCGGGCGGGCCTGGACCAAAACCTAGAAACTATATTAGATAGGCTTCGTAACTAACTGATTATGATTGTTATTTTTGACTGGGATGGCACCCTCTGTGACTCCGTCGACGGCATTGTCCTGGCGATGCGGGCGGCGGCCGCCGAGCTGGATATCCCGCCGCCGGCCGATGCCGCGGTACGCAATATCGTAGGTCTCGGCCTGCCCCAGGCCGTGGGACAGCTGTTTCCGGCCCTGGACGATGGCGAGCGACAGGCGGTGACGGAGGCTTACTCGCGCCTGTATGTGGAGGTCACCGCGGGCCCGGCAACGCTGTTCGAGGGCGCTCGCGACATGCTCGCCGAGCTGCGGGGGCGGGGCTTCGAGTTGGCGGTGGCCACTGGCAAGAGCCGCCGCGGCCTCGGGCGGGTGCTGGGCGGCATCGGCATGGGCGACTACTTCGACAGCACCCGCTGTGCCGACGAGACCGCCTCCAAGCCGGACCCACTGATGCTGGAGCAAATCCTTGCCGAGCGGGGCAAGTCCGTCGCCGAGGCGGTGATGGTGGGGGATAGCGAGTACGACCTGGACATGGCGGCCAGGGCGGGCATGGCCAGCATCGGGGTGAGCTTTGGCGTGCACCCGCCCGGGCGCCTGTCGCGCCACCGGCCGCGGCATATCGTGGATCACCTGTCGGAGTTGCCGGCGCTGCTGGGCGGCGCGCTGGCGAGCGGCGGGTAGCCCGCCTCCTTCAGTAGGGTGGTGAGGGCAATCAACGGCAGGCCCTCCAGGCCCGTGGGGTCGTCGCCGGCGAGGCGCTCGAACAGGGTGATGCCCAGGCTCTCCCACTTGAAGCTCCCGGCGCAATCGTAGGGTTGGTCCCGGCGCAGGTAATCATCGATTTCAAGGTCGCTCAGCTCGCGGAACGCCACCTGGAAGGGGGCGACATGAGTCCCCTCGTAGCGCGGGGCAATGAGCGTGACCGCGGTGTAAAAATGCACCGTGCGGCCGCTGCAGGCGCGCAGCTGGTCGGTGGCGCGCGCGTGGCTGCCCGGCTTGCCGAGGACCTCGCCGTCCAGGGCGGCCACCTGGTCGCTGCCGATCACCGCGGCGCCGGGGTGGCGGGCGGCAATCGCCGCGGCCTTGGCCCGGGCGAGGCGGGCGGCGAGGGCGTCGGGCGGCTCCCCGGGGAGGCCGGCTTCCACGACACCGGGGGGCTCGCAGGTGAAGGCAACTTGCAGGCGCTCAAGCAGGGTTTTGCGGTAGGGCGAGGTCGAGGCTAGGATCAGATTCATGGCGGTGAAGGGGGGCTCCGGGCGAGTTCTGTGAATAAGTTCGGGAACTGACTGTATTTTAAAGATTTTTTTGACAAAGGCCTATTCCGACCCTATGATGCGCGCCTATGTTGACTGAGCCCCTCCCGACGACGCTGGATGTCCGCAAGGCCGCGGCGCGTGGCGTGAGCATCAGTGGGGCGTTAAAACCGCTTGATTTACAGCGTTTCCGGGCCATGTTGGCCGCGGACGACGGGGTAATTCGGGCGCGTTTGACGTTTTCCAGGGACGAGGAAGGTCGCTACCTGGTCACGGTGGAAACAGAGGCCACCGTGAGTGTCACCTGCCAGCGCTGTCTCGAGGCCTTCGAGACGCGGCTGCAAACCGCCAATACCCTGGCGGTGGTGTGGAGTGACGAGCAGGCAAGGCACCTGCCCAAGCACCTGGATCCGCTGATCCTGGCGACGGAGGACTGCGAGCTGTGGCAAGTGGTGGAGGACGAGCTGATACTGGGGCTGCCTTCCTTTAACTACCACGAGCAGAGCGATTGCAACGAATTATTGGTGGGTCTGGCCGCATCCGAGCCCGAGCAGGAGCAGCGTGAGGAAAAGCCCAACCCGTTTGATGTGCTGGCGCAACTCAAGCCCGGCAAGAAACACTAGGAGTTAGTCATGGCTGTTCAGCAGAACAAAAAAACCCGTTCGCGTCGCGGCATGCGTCGTTCACACGATTCCCTGTCCGGTTCCACCCTGACCGTGGACCAGACCTCCGGTGAAACCCGCCGCCGCCACCACGTGAGCGCCGACGGTTTCTACCGCGGCAAGAAAGTCGTGGAAACCGGCAGCGACGAATAAGCCGGCTTTCCCCTGGCGTAGCTGGCTAATTCCAGGCAGCAGGCGTGCAGGAAGCGGCAACCCCCGCCGTTGACCGAATTCGCGGAGGCGACAGCCTCCGCAAGCCTTTCCCCGCGGCGCCAAGCGCTGTCAACATTGCACCGAATCCAGTTTTGATTTTCGCGGTCCGGGCCCGCGAGGCGTCTTCTTGGGCGTCCATCCCGCCGATTCCGGCAGCTGCCCGCGCCGTATCCGCAACCATCGACAGGAACTGATTTTCCATGGCACTAGCAACAACCGCCTTTGTTTTTCCGGGGCAGGGCTCGCAGAAAGTGGGCATGCTCGCCGCCGCCCACGACGCCTATGCCGCCGTGCGCGCGACCTTCGAAGAGGCCTCCGCCGCGCTCGGCTACGATATGTGGGACCTGGTGCAGAATGGCGAGCAGGACGCGCTCAACCTTACCGCCACCACCCAGCCGGTGCTGCTCACCAGCAGCGTTGCCCTGTGGCGCGCCTGGCTGGAGCAGGGCGGCGAAGGCCCCGCGGTGATGGCCGGTCACAGTCTCGGCGAATTCAGCGCCCTGGTCTGCGCCGGCGCCCTCGATTTTGCCGATGCCGTGCGGCTGGTGCGCCAGCGGGGGGAGTTTATGCAAAGCGCGGTGCCGGTGGGCGAGGGCGCCATGGCCGCCATTATCGGCCTGGATGACGACGCCATTGTATCCATCTGCGCCGAGGTGGTGGCTGCGGGGTCCGGTGAAGTGGCGGCGGTCAATTTCAACTCGCCGGGCCAGGTGGTGATCGCCGGCCACACAGCGGCGGTGGACGCCGCGGTGGCCGCACTCAAGGAGGCGGGCGCCAAGCGCGCCATGCCGCTGCCGGTTAGCGCGCCTTTCCATACGGTATTGATGAAGCCCGCGGGGGAGCAGCTGGCGGGGGCCGTCGCCGATATCGCCATCGCCGCGCCCTCGGTGCCGGTGATCCACAATGTACACTGCCAGAGCGAGCAGGACCCGGAGCAAATTCGCGAGCTGCTGGTGCGCCAGATCTACAGCCCGGTGCAGTGGACCGGCTGCGTGCAGGCGATGGTGGAGCGCGGCGTCGACAAGGTGGTGGAGTGCGGCCCGGGCAAGGTGCTGAGCGGCCTCAACCGGCGCATCGACAAATCGCTGTCCAGCTTCTCCCTGGAGGAGCCGGACTCTCTCAAGGCCGCGCGGGATGGCGTGGCCGCTAACGCTTAACACGAGGAGAGCGCAAACGTGAGCGACAGCAAAACAGCCCTGGTCACCGGCGCCAGCCGCGGCATCGGCCGCGCCATCGCCGAGAACCTTGCCGCCGCCGGCTTTACCGTGATCGGTACGGCCACCAGTGACGGCGGCGCCAAGGCCATTGGTGAATACCTGCGGGCCGCCGGCAACGACGGCTGCGGCCTGACCCTGGATGTGGGCAGCGACGACAGCGTCGAGGCGGTGATCAAGGAGGTCAACGAGCGCTTCGGCGCGCCGCTGGTGCTGGTCAACAACGCCGGCATTACCCGCGACAATATTCTGATGCGGATGAAGGCGGACGAGTGGAACGACGTCGTCAACACCAACCTCAACGCCCTGTACCGGGTGAGCAAGGCCTGCCTGCGGGGCATGACCAAGGCCCGCTGGGGGCGCATCGTCAATATCACCTCCGTGGTGGGTTCGATGGGCAATATCGGCCAGAGCAACTATGCTGCCACCAAGGCTGGCGCCGAAGGCTTCTCCCGCGCGCTGGCGCGGGAGCTCGGCTCGCGCGCAATCACAGTCAACAGCGTGGCACCCGGGTTTATCGATACCGATATGACCCGCGAGCTGGGGGATGAGCAGCGCGACGCCATGCTGGGCCAGATCCCCCTCGGCCGCCTCGGCAAGCCGGAGGAGATCGCCGCCCTGGTGGCCTTTCTATGCAGCGACGCCGCGGGCTATATCACCGGTGAAACCCTGCATATCAATGGCGGTATGTATATGGCGTAAGCGCCGCAACCTTTGTAGAATGGGCGCCGCGGCCTCGTGCAATCGGCACGGGGCGCGGCGCGTCAAAAAAAACTTCGTTCCGGCTGGGAAAACAGAGTAAAATGCCCGCTTCAGGCCGGTTCGATGGTTTGATCAAGCACTAAACTCAGGAGTGACCTAATATCATGAGCAGCATTGAAGAGCGCGTTAAGAAGATCGTTGCAGAACAACTTGGCGTTAAAGAAGAAGAAGTCCAGACAGAGGCCTCCTTTGTAGAAGACCTGGGTGCCGATTCCCTGGATACCGTCGAGCTGGTCATGGCGCTGGAAGAAGAATTCGAGACCGAGATTCCCGACGAGGAAGCCGAGAAAATCACCACCGTTAAACTGGCGATTGATTACATCAACGACAATCTCGCCTGATAACTTCCTCTGCGTACCGAAAAGCCGTTTCTATTTAACATAGAGCGGCTTTTTCGCATTCTGGCACCCCCATCCCATCCGCTGTAAGGAGCTTGCGCTGTGAAAGGCAGAAGAGTCGTCGTCACTGGTCTTGGAATGATCAGCCCGGTTGGTCTCACAGTGAAAGAGACCTGGGATAACATTCTGGCGGGCAAGAGTGGCGCCGCAACCATCGAGGCCTTTGACGTCTCCAGCTACACCACCCGTTTCAGTGCCAGTGTCAGGAACTTCGATCCCACGCCCTACATGCCGCCCAAGGACGCGCGCAAGATGGACGTGTTCGTGCAGTTCGGCATGGCCGCCGGTATCCAGGCCTTCGAGGATTCCGGGTTTGAAATCACCGACGCCAATGCCGCCCGGGTGGGTTGCGCCATTGGTTCCGGTATTGGCGGTATCGGCCAGATCGAGAAAAACACCGAAGTGGTGCGTGTCTCGGGGCCGCGCAAGATCTCCCCGTTTTTCGTGCCGGGCTCGATTATCAATATGATCGCCGGCAATCTCTCGGTGAAGTACAACATGCAGGGCCCCAACCTGGCCCTGGTCACCGCCTGCACCACCGGCACGCACAATATCGGCCTCGGCGCCCGGTTGATCGCCCAGGGCGACGCCGACGCCATGCTGGTGGGCGGGGCGGAAATGGCCACCACGCCGGTGGGGCTGGGCGGCTTCGCCGCGGCGCGGGCGCTTTCAACCCGCAACGACGACCCGGAGGCCGCGTCCCGCCCCTGGGACAGGGACCGCGACGGTTTCGTACTGGGTGACGGCGCCGGCGTGATGATGCTCGAGGAATACGAAGCGGCCAAGGCCCGTGGCGCCACCATCTATGCCGAGCTCACCGGCTTCGGCATGAGCGGCGACGCCTACCACATGACCCTGCCGCCGGAGGACGGGCGCGGCGCCGCGGCCTCGATGCGCAACGCCATCGCCGACGCCGCGCTGCCGGTGGAAGAACTCGATTACATCAATGCCCACGGCACCTCCACCAATGCCGGCGACGTGGCCGAGAGCCAGGCCATCCGGACCGTGATGGGGGCCGCCGCGGACCGTGTGGCGGTGAGTTCCACCAAGTCGATGATCGGCCACCTGCTGGGCGCCGCGGGCGCGGTGGAAGCCATCTTCTCGGTGTTGGCCCTGCGCGACCAGGTGGCGCCGCCCACCATCAACCTCGACAACCCGGACGAGGGCTGCGATTTGAACTACGTGCCGCACACCGCCCAGCAGCGCGAAATCCGCAACGTGCTGTCCAATTCCTTTGGCTTCGGCGGTACCAACGGTTCGCTGCTGTTCCGCAGGCCCGACTGATCCAGGGCGGTGACCCCGGCGGAGCTCACCTGGGTCGACGGCGAGCGGGCGCATAGCCTGCCGCTGCCCGACCGCGGCCTCGCCTTCGGCGACGGCCTGTTCGAAACCCTGTTGCTGGTCGATGGCCGCCCGGTGCTGCTTGAGTACCACCGCCAGCGATTGGCGCGCGGCTTGAAGGTTCTGGCTTTTCCCGATGTCGGCCGAGCGCTCGACCATACCCTGCAAAACGTATCCGCGGCGGCCCCGTCGGGGGCCGCGGCCCTGCGTGTCACCCTCACCCGCGGCGGGGGCCCCCGGGGCTATCTGCCGCCGAGCGGGGCGCGGCCGCGGGTGATTGCCCAGCTGGCCCCCCAAACGCGCCCCCTCGATGCCTGGCACGACCCGGCGAAGCTGGGGGTGGCGGCCATTCGCTGGCCCACCCAGCCGCAACTGGCGGGCATCAAGCATCTCAACCGTCTGGAGCAGGTGTTGGCCGCCAAGGAGTATCGCCGCGGCGGCTGGGACGAGGCGCTGATGCTCGACCAGCGCGGCCGTGCGGTATCGGTGGTGGCCGGCAACCTGTTTGCGGTGATCGGCGATCGCCTGCGAACCCCCGCGCTGGACAGTTGCGGTATCGCCGGTACCCGGCGTCGCGCGGTAATGGAGCGCTGGGCGCCGGCGCTCGGCCTGGCGGTGGACGAGGCGGCGCTGTCGCCGGCCGACCTCCAGGCCGCGCGGGAACTCTTCTATTGCAACAGCCTTGTGGGCATCCGGGCGGTCGCGGCGCTGGGGGATGCGCGCTGGCGCGATTTTCCGGTGACGCGGGCGCTGCACGAGCGCTACCTGGCGACACTGGAGGCCCGCGCGTGAGGCGGCTGCTGGTGTTGCTGCTGTTGCTGGCGCTGCTGGCTTCCGGCGCCGCCCTGGAGCTCAAGCGGCGCTGGCAGCAGCCCCTGGCGATTGCCGGCGACGGCCTGCTGTTTCGGGTGGAGCGGGGCGACAGCCTGCGCGCCATCGCGCGCCGGCTGGCGGGGCAGGGGGTGCTCGCCGACCCCGGACTGCTGATCGCCTACGGGCGGCTGACCGGGCGGGACGCCTCCCTGCGCCACGGCGAATACCGGATTCCGCCGGGCACCACCGCGGAAGGTTTGCTGCGGCTGTTGCAGCGCGGCGAGGTGGTGCAGTACCAGGTGACCGTGCCCGAGGGCCTGACCCTGTCGCAGGCCCTGGCCCTGCTCGCCCGGGAGGAGACCCTGGTTCAGCGCCTGGACGGGGCCGGAGACGAGCGCCTGTCCGCGCTCACCGCGGACTATCCCAGCCCGGAGGGGCTGTTCCTGCCCGAGACCTACCACTACGTGCGCGGCGACAGCGACTGGCAGATTCTGCGGCGCGCCTTCGTCGCGATGCAGCGGGTGCTGGACGAAGAGTGGGCGCGACGCGCGGACGGCCTGCCCTTCGAGACGCCCTACGAAGCCCTGGTGCTGGCCTCCATCATCGAGCGTGAAACCGGCGTGCCCGGGGAGCGGGGCGAGATCGCGGGGGTCTTCGTGCGCCGGCTCGAGCGCGGCATGCGCCTGCAGACCGATCCCACGGTGATTTACGGTCTCGGCGACAGTTTTGACGGCAACCTGCGGCGCAGCCACCTGCGGGACGAGAGCAATACCTTCAATACCTACCGCCACGGCGGGCTGCCGCCGACGCCCATCGCCCTGCCGGGACGGGCGGCGATCCACGCGGCCCTCAATCCCGCGCCCGGGGACAGCCTGTTTTTCGTCGCCCGCGGCGACGGCAGCCACGAGTTCAGCGCCACCCTTGAAGCCCACGAGCGCGCTGTGCGTAAATACCAGCTGCGCCGCAGGGAAGATTACCGTTCCAGTCCGGAGAATCCGTAGTGCCAGTTGTTCAGCCCAGGGGGCTCTTCATTACCGTCGAGGGCGGGGAGGGCGTGGGTAAATCCACCAATATCGCCTACCTCCGTGACTACCTGGAAAGCCACGGTGTGGATCTCACCGTGACCCGGGAACCCGGCGGGACCCGCCTGGGCGAGCAGTTGCGCGAGCTGCTGGTGGCGCAGCGCGCGGAGGCGATGGACCCCATGGCCGAACTGCTGATTATTTTTGCCGCCCGGGCCCAGCACCTGAGCGAGGTGATCGAGCCGGCACTGGCGGCAGGGCGCTGGGTGCTCTGCGACCGCTTTACCGACGCCACCTACGCCTACCAGTCGGGCGGGCGGGGGCTCGACGCCGCGCGCGTGCGACGCCTGGAGCAGCTGGTGCAGGGCGATTTGCGGCCTGATTTCACCCTGCTGTTCGACGCGCCCGTGGAGCTGGGCATGGCCCGCGCCCGGGAGCGCGGCGAGCTGGATCGCTTCGAGCGGGAGGAAGTGGCCTTTTTCGAGCGGGTGCGCGGCACCTACCTGCGGCTCGCGCGGGAGAGTAGCGGGCGCTTTCGGCTGATCGACGCCGGCCAGCCCCTGGAGGCCGTGCGCGAGCAATTGCACAGTGTCAGCCGCGAACTGCTGGACTGCTGGGGAGTTCGGCACTAATGGAGCTGAGCGGACTGCCCGCGATTAGCGCGCCACTGCCCTGGCAGGGGGAGGCCTGGTCGCGGTGGCACCAGCAGCTGGAGCAGGGGCGCTTGCCCCACGCCCTGTTGTTGGCCGGTTCCCCGGGCATCGGCAAGGCTCGCCTGGCCCTGGCCCTGGCGCGACTGCTGCTGTGCCACAGGCCCAGTGCGGGCCACAACTGCGGCGAATGTTCAGCCTGCGAGCTCAGCCGCAGCGGCGCCCATGGGGATTTCCGCTGGCTGCAGCCGGAGGGCGAGAGCCGCGTGATCAAGATCGACCAGATACGCCAGGGGGTGGACTTCGCCAACTGGACCGCGGGTTTCGGTCAGCGCAAGGTGCTGGTGATCGCGCCGGCGGACAGCATGAACACCAATGCCGCCAACGCACTGCTCAAGTCCTTGGAGGAGCCGGCCGCCAACACCCATCTGGTGCTGGTCTGCCACCGCCTGCACGGGGTGCCCGCCACCATTCGCTCCCGCTGCCAGCTGCTCAAGCTGCCCCTGCCGCCGGCGGAAGCGGCCCTGCAGTGGCTGGACAGTGTGACCGGGGATCGCCAGGTCAGCGCCGATTTGCTGCAGCTGGCGGAAGGGCGGCCGCTGGCGGCGGAAGCCCTGTACCGGGAGTCCGCGGCGGACGGCGCGCTGGCGCTGCGGGCGGCGCTGGACGCACTGGTGGCGGGGCGCGCGGCGGTGCCGGAATTGCTGCCGCTGCTAGGGGAGCTCAGTGCCGCCGAGTTGCTGGCCATGCTGGCGGCCTACACCGAGGCGCATATCCGCGGCATGGATGCCGGCGCCCTGGCCCGGGAGGGCCGCGACGCCTTTGCCCTGCTGGACGCGCTCCGGCAACAGCAGGCCGCGGTCGCCGGCGGCTCCAACCCCAATCGGCAGCTGTTGTGCGAATCGCTGCTGCTGCGCCTGCGCGAGGGATTGGGAATGGCCCCGGGGCGGTGCTAAGATGCAATCGCACGCCGGGTAACGGAATACGGAGAGCGCAGGGTGAAACAGTATGAATGAGCACGCGCAAGGCGGTCGCAACGGTATTCTCTCGCTGACCATCAAGGACAAGGCCGTGCTGTACTCGGCCTACATGCCGTTCCTGAACAACGGTGGCCTGTTCGTGCCGACCAACAAGACTTACCAGGTGGGCGACGAGGTGTTCATGTTGCTCACCCTGATGGACGAGCCGGAAAAAATCCCCATTGCCGGCAAGGTGGTGTGGGTCACGCCGCGCGGGGCCCAGGGCAACCGCACCGCTGGAATCGGCGTGCAGTTCTCGGAGCAGGACGCCGCGGCCAACGCCAAAATCGAAAACCACCTGGCGGGGTCGCTGGGCTCCGACCGTCCCACCCATACCATGTAGGCGGCGCGCCGGGGCGCGCGGGCCCGTCTTGGGGGCGGCCCCCGAAAAGCTTAAGGAAGATTCTTGAAAAGGCTCGCAACTCTTTGAATTTTAATGTCTAATGATCAAAAAAATGGGTCCCGTTTGGGACCCAATAAGACCATTAGGAGTGAAACATAAAGGAATTGCTTCCCTGAAGGAGCATTGGGTGTGCTCCCTGTGACTGCCCGTTTGAACTAGGGGATAGACAGCCACGCTCTAAGTATCGCTCATGGGTGGCAATTTTCCACAGTTGCGGTTCTGATTTTTAGCTTATTTCGAAATATTGAAATAACGATCAATTATATTCAGATATAAGGAGCGGGAATGTCAGCGCTGCCCATGGAGGCGCCCGGCGGCGATCGGCCCTTCCTGACGGGGGTGGTCGAGGGTTTCTACGGGCGGCCCTGGCGCGACCTCGATCGCCGCGCCTATGCCCGCCTGCTGCCGCGGCTCGGGCTCAACAGCTACCTCTACTGCCCCAAGGCCGACCCCTTCTTGCGCCGGCAGTGGCAGCGTCATTGGCCGCGGCCCCGGTGGCGCGAACTCCTCGGGCTGGCCGCCTGCTTCCGCGGGGCGGGCCTGCACTTCGGGGTCGGCCTGTCGCCCTTTGCCCTCTACCGTCGCTATGGCGATACCGAGCGCCGCCAGTTGCGAGACAAGATACGGCGCCTGCAGGAGCTGCGCGGCGACCTGTTGGCCCTGCTGTTCGACGACATGCCGGGGGACGTTCCCGATCTGGCCGAGCGGCAGGCGGAAATTGTCGCCGATGTGCGGGCCTGGTCGCCGCGGACGCGCCTGCTGATGTGCCCCACCTATTACTCTTGCGACCCGGTGCTGGAGAAGCATTTTGGCGCGATGCCGGCGGACTACTGGAGCAGGCTGGGTCGCCTGCTGCCGGCGGATGTGGACATTTTCTGGACCGGGAACCGGGTGTGCGCGGAGCGCATCTCGACCGCCGACCTGGCGCCGCTGGCGCGCGCCTTCGGGCGGCCCCTGACCCTGTGGGACAACTACCCGGTGAATGACGGCGCCCTGCGCAGCAAGCACCTTTACCTGGAGCCGCTGCCGGGCCGCGAACCGGGACTGCGGAGCCGCCTGGCGGGGCATTTCTGCAACCCCATGAACCAGGCCTGGCTGTCGCTGCCGGCGCTGCGGGGCCTCGCCGAGCTGCACGCCACCGCGCGCCCGCCCGCTGACTGGGAGGCGCGAGAGCTCGGGGCGTCCCTGTGGACGCGCCTGCGGCGCGACGGGGCGTTGTTCCAGCGCGAGGGCCTGGATGGTATCGCGCCGGACAGGCGCCGGGCGCTGGCCGCCGAGTATGCCGACTTGCCCGGCCCCGCGGCCGCGGAGGTGGCGGCTTGGCTGCGCGGCGAGTTCGCCTTCGATCCGGCCTGTCTCACCGATTGAGGCCAGGCGCAAGGCCGCGCGGCGCCTGGCTTTGCGCTGCGCGCGCCGCAGTTGAACGGGGGGGCGCTTTGTGGCAGAATCTGCGCCCTTGTAACTCCGCCCAATCACAGTTTTTTCGGCATTTTAATACCGGGAAATCAATCGCTTAGGGTGTCTTTGTAAGGGCGCCTCTAAATAAGGACCGGCGGGCCGCCCTGGCGCGGCTGGCAGCGGGGCGGCGAGAACATGCGGAAGTGGTGGAATTGGTAGACACGCTAGATTTAGGTTCTAGTGCAGCAATGTGTGGGGGTTCAAGTCCCCCCTTCCGCACCATGTTTTGTATGGGGTATTGAAAACGCCTGTCACAAGGCTTTTCAAGCCGCTTTTTCAAGCCACCTTGCGGCAGGTGTCCGCGAGGCGGGCACCTGGCGTTGCAGGGTGTTGAAGCGGATACCCGGACGCAGGGCGGAACGGGCCGTTTTCAACAGCCTGTAAATACAGTTTCCAGCGGAGCCTGTGTGGGCGGCCGCGTGAACACCCGGGCGCGGGTCGCCCGACTCTTTTCGGATTGTGAGGAATAACCATGCAGGTCTCTATTGAAACGACTTCGGGTCTGGAGCGTCGTTTAACCGTCGGGGTACCCGCCGAGCGTGTCGACAGCGAAGTCGATTCACGGCTGCAAAAGGCGGCCGGCAATGTCCGTCTGCCGGGCTTCCGCCCGGGCAAGGTGCCGATGAAAATCATGCGCCAGCGCTTCGGTCAGGGCGTGCGCCAGGAAGTGCTGGGCGAGGTCATGAGCCAGTCCTTCCAGGAGGCGGTGGTGCAGGAAAAGCTGCGCCCCGCCGGCCAGCCGAGCATTGAGCCCAGAACCCTGGAGGCCGGCAAGGACCTGGAGTATGTGGCCACCTTCGAGGTGTTCCCGGAAGTGGACCTGGTGGAAATGAAAGATTTCGCCGTGGAAAAGCCGGTTGCCGAAGTCACCGATGAGGACGTCGATAACATTATCGAGGTGTTCCGCAAGCAGCAGGGCAGCTGGGACGAGGTCGAGCGCGCCGCGCAAGAGGGCGACAAGGTCAATATCGACTACGCCGGCACCAAGGACGGCGAGGCTTTCGAGGGCGGTAGCGCGGAAGGCTCCGACCTGGAACTGGGCTCCGGGCGCATGATCCCGGGTTTTGAGGACGGCATCGTGGGCATGAAAGCCGGCGAGGAAAAAACCCTCTCCCTGACCTTCCCCGAGGATTACCACAACGAGGACCTCAAGGGTGCCGCCGTGGAGTTCGCGATCAAGCTCAACAAGGTCACCGCGCTGACTCCCGCCGAGCTGAACGAGGACCTGTTCAAGCTTTACGGCGTGGAAGAGGGCGGCGAGGAGCAGTTCCGCAAGGAAGTGGGCGAGAACATGGCCCGCGAGCTGAAAAACGCCATCGAGGGCAAGGTCAAGCAGCAGGTAATGGACGCCGTGATCGAGGCCCACGAGGCGCTGGAAGTGCCCCGTGCGCTGATTAGCCAGGAGGTCGACGTGCTGCGCCAGCAGACCTTCCAGCAGTTCGGCGGCGCGGCCCAGAACCTCGACCTGAAATCGCTGCTGCCCGACGAGATGTTCGCGGAGAACGCCGAGCGCCGGGTCAAGCTGGGTCTGATCCTGTCGGAGATGATCAGCCAGTTCGAGCTCAAGGCCGACCCCGACCAGGTGCGCGCGACCATCGAGGAAATGGCATCCACTTACCAGGAGCCGGAAGAGGTGGTCAACTGGTACTATTCAAACCAGGAGCAGCTGTCTTCCGTAGAATCCAAGGTATTGGAAGATGCGGTGGTTGAAAAACTGCTGGAGAGTGCCCAAATCACTGAGCAGGAGTGCAGCTATCAGGAGGCGATCGGCCAGGCACGGCCGGAAGCCTGAGGCGCGCTCCCCGGGGCGGCCGCCGAGGCCGCCCCTCCACACCCAAAATTCATCACGGGGACGCGACCAAATGCCAAACCAGTTCGACGGTTACAACAAGAACACCATCAATAACCTGGGCCTTATACCCATGGTGGTCGAGCAGACCTCCCGGGGCGAGCGTTCTTATGATATCTATTCCCGCCTGCTCAAGGAGCGGGTGATTTTCGCCGTGGGGCCGGTCGAGGACCAGATGGCCAACCTGATCGTGGCGCAACTGCTGTTCCTGGAGTCGGAAAACCCCGACAAGGACATCCACCTCTACATCAACTCGCCCGGCGGGTCGGTGACGGCGGGGCTGTCCATCTACGACACCATGCAGTTCATCAAGCCCGACGTCAGCACCATGTGCATCGGCCAGGCCGCTTCCATGGGCGCCTTCCTGCTGTGTGGCGGCGCGAAGGGCAAGCGCCTGTGCCTGCCCAACGCGCGGACCATGATCCACCAGCCCAGCGGCGGCGCCCAGGGCCAGGCGACGGACATCGATATTCACGCCCGGGAAATCCTGATTATCCGCGAGCGACTGAACCAGTTGATGGCCGAGCACACCGGTCAGGATATCGCGACTATCGAACGCGACACCGAGCGCGACCGCTTCATGAACGCCGAGCAGAGCCGCGAATATGGCCTGATCGACGCGGTGGTAACCAGCCGCTCGGCCGCCAGCCAGTAAGTCGCGGGCCGACCCCGAGAGAATGGCCGGGCTTGCAAAGCCGGGTAAAAAACATCATCTTAGGGTCGTAGCACGCGAAGTTTCGATAGGAAGTACGTAGGTCGATTGAATGAGTGACGAAACCACCAAATCCGGCGATGATGGCGGAAAACTGCTGTACTGCTCGTTTTGCGGCAAGAGCCAGCATGAAGTACGCAAGCTGATCGCCGGACCATCGGTCTTCATTTGCGATGAATGTGTCGATCTCTGCAACGATATTATTCGCGAAGAAGTCCAGGAAAGCGGCTCCGACGCCAAGCAGGAGCACCTGCCGGTACCCCGGGAAATCAACGAGATCCTGGACGAGTATGTGATTGGCCAGCAGCGTGCCAAAAAGGTACTGTCTGTCGCCGTGTACAACCACTACAAGCGTTTGCGCCACGGCCAGGGCCGCGGCGAGGACGTGGAGCTGGGCAAGAGCAACATCCTGCTGGTGGGCCCCACCGGCAGCGGCAAGACCCTGCTGGCGGAGACCCTGGCGCGCCTGCTGGACGTGCCCTTCACCATCGCCGACGCCACCACCCTCACCGAGGCGGGCTACGTGGGCGAGGATGTGGAGAACATCATCCAGAAGCTGCTGCAGAAGTGCGACTACGATGTGGAAAAGGCCCAGGTGGGCATTGTCTATATCGACGAGATCGACAAGATCTCGCGCAAGTCCGACAACCCCTCCATCACCCGCGATGTGTCGGGGGAGGGTGTGCAGCAGGCCCTGCTCAAGCTGATCGAGGGCACCGTGGCCTCGGTGCCGCCCCAGGGCGGCCGCAAGCACCCGCAGCAGGAATTCCTGCAGGTCGACACCTCCAATATCCTGTTCATCTGTGGCGGCGCCTTCGCCGGCCTCGACAAGGTGATCCGCAACCGCTCGGAAAAGGGCGGGATCGGTTTCGGCGCCGAGGTCAAGAGCAAGGATGAGAGCCGCAATGTCGGCGAGTTGCTGTTCGACCTCGAGCCCGAGGATCTGGTGCAGTACGGCCTGATCCCCGAGTTCGTGGGGCGTCTGCCGGTAATCGCGACCCTGGAGGAACTGGATGTCGCGGCGCTGGTCAAAATCCTGACCGAGCCCAAGAACTCCCTCACCAAGCAGTACAGCAAGCTGTTCGAGATGGAGGGGGTCGAGGTGGACTTCCGCGAGGACGGCCTGCGCGCCATCGCCGAGCGCGCCATGGAGCGCAAGACCGGTGCCCGCGGCCTGCGCTCGATCCTCGAGGGCGTGTTGCTGGACTCCATGTACAACATCCCCTCGCGGGATGATGTCAGCAAGGTGGTGATCGACGAATCCGTGATTCGCGGCGACTCCGAGCCCCTGCTGGTGTACCAGAACAGCGAGCCCGCGGCCCGCGCGGCGTCCACGGACGACTAGCGGGACCTTCCGCGCACTCCGGGCCATCCCGGGGTGCGCCCAGGGGCGAAGCAGGCAGGGCGACCCTTGTGTTGTCCCCATACGGCCCCATATAACGGTATTGGCCTGATATTCCCCCCCAACCCGGAGATTACTATGGGTGCTTCCTCAGTCATCGAACTTCCCCTGTTGCCGCTGCGCGATGTGGTGGTCTACCCGCACATGGTGCTGCCGCTGTTCGTCGGCAGGGAGAAATCCATCGAGGCGCTGGAAGACGCGATGGCCAGTGACAAGCAGGTGCTGCTTGTCGCGCAGCGCGATGCCGCCGACGACAACCCCGGCGCCGACGACATTTACCAGGTGGGCACCGTGTCCAATATCCTGCAGCTGCTGAAACTGCCGGACGGCACCATCAAGGTGCTGGTCGAGGGCGGTTACCGCGCGGTGGTCGACAGCGTCGACGACGAGGGCGCCTTCGCGGTGGCGGGGGTGCGCGAGATCGAGAGCGACGAGATTCCCGAGGACGAGGTCGAGGGGCTGTTGCGCTCCACCGTCGGCCAGTTCGAGAAATACGTCAACCTGAGCAAGAAAGTGCCCGCCGAGGTGCTGACCTCGCTGACCGGCATCGACGAGCCCGGCCGCCTGGCGGACACCATCGCCGCCCACATGAGCGTGGATCTGGAAGAGAAGCAAAAGATTCTCGAGATGTCCGATATCCGCGCCCGCCTGGAGCACCTGATGGGCCTGATGGAGGCGGAGATCGACCTGTTCCAGGTGGAAAAGCGCATCCGCGGCCGCGTCAAGAAGCAGATGGAGAAAAGCCAGCGCGAGTACTATCTCAACGAGCAGATGAAGGCCATCCAGAAGGAACTCGGCGAGATGGACGAGGCGCCGAACGAGCTGGATGAGCTGCAAGGGCGTATCGACGAGGCCAAAATGCCCGAAGAGGCGCGCGACAAAGCGCTGTCCGAGCTGTCGAAGCTGAAGATGATGTCGCCGATGTCCGCCGAGGCCTCGGTGGTGCGCAGTTATATCGACTGGATGGTGTCGGTGCCCTGGGCCAAGCGCAGCAAGGTCAAGCACGACCTCAAGCGCGCCGAGGTCATTCTCGACGAAGACCATTACGGGCTCGAAGAGGTGAAGGAGCGCATTCTCGAATACCTCGCGGTGCAGAAGCGCGTGCGCAAGGTGAAGGGGCCGGTGCTGTGCCTGGTGGGCCCGCCCGGGGTCGGCAAGACCTCCCTCGGCGAATCGCTGGCTCGCGCCACCAACCGCAAGTTCGTGCGCATGGCCCTGGGTGGTGTGCGCGACGAGGCCGAAATTCGCGGCCACCGCCGCACCTACATCGGTTCCATGCCCGGTAAATTGCTGCAGAAAATGGCCAAGGCCGGGGTGCGCAATCCGCTGTTCCTGCTCGACGAGATCGACAAGATGGGCATGGATCACCGGGGCGATCCCGCCTCGGCGATGCTCGAGGTGCTGGACCCGGAGCAAAACCACGCCTTTAACGACCACTACCTGGAGGTGGACTACGACCTCTCCGATGTGATGTTCGTGTGTACCTCCAACACCATGAACATCCCCGGTCCGCTGCTGGACCGCATGGAAGTGATCCGTATTCCGGGTTACACCGAGGACGAGAAGGTCAACATTGCCCGGCGCTACCTGATCCCCAAGCAAATCAAGCGCAACGGCCTGAAAAAAGATGAAATCGAGATGCCGGAAGACACGGTCATCGACATCATCCGTTACTACACCCGCGAGGCCGGCGTGCGCGCGCTGGAGCGCGAAATCGCCAAGGTGTGCCGGAAAATGGTCAAGGCCATTGCTCTCGGCGACAGCGAGGGCGGGGCGGTGACGCGCGAGATGCTCAGTGACCTGCTGGGCGTGCGCAAGTTCAACTTCGGTATCGCCGAGGAAGAGAACAAAATCGGCCAGGTCACCGGTTTGGCCTGGACCTCGGTCGGCGGCGAGCTGCTGACCATCGAGGCGGTGTCGGTGGCCGGCAAGGGGCGGCATGTGAAAACCGGCTCACTCGGCGACGTCATGCAGGAATCCATCCAGGCGGCCACGACCGTGGTGCGCAGTCGTTCCCAGGTGCTGGGTATCAACGCAAGTTACCATGAGAAACACGACGTGCACATTCATGTTCCCGAAGGTGCCACTCCCAAGGATGGCCCCAGTGCGGGGATCGCTATGTGCACCGCGCTTGTGTCGGTGTGCACGGGTATTCCGGTACGCGCGGACGTGGCCATGACCGGCGAAATCACCCTGCGTGGCGAGGTGTTGCCGATCGGTGGCCTGAAGGAAAAACTGCTGGCCGCGCGACGCGGCGGCATCAAGACCGTGATCATTCCCAAGGAAAACGAACGCGACCTGAAGGAAGTTCCGGACAACATCAAGGAAGATCTCGAGATTCGCGCGGTCAAGTGGATCGACGAAGTGCTCGCCATTGCATTGGAGTACATGCCGGAACCGCTCACCGACGAAGAGTACCTGGCCGGCACGATCACCGGCTCGTCCGAGGAGGAACAGGGTGAGCAAAGCCGCATAAACACGCATTAAACGGGGGCTCGCGGTTGACCGTTGTCAGGGCTCTGGTATAAAGTCAGCCGTCTGAATGAGTGACCGTGGGGCCGGGTTTTTACACTGCTCACCCAGTTATTTCCCGGCTCTGTTTCATCGCGAAGTGTCGACCGTACACTCTGAAGAAAGCCCGCGGCTCCACCCGCGGGGTCAACTAGAACTTCACCTATAACTTCCAAGGGGATAAGTGTGAACAAGACCGAACTTATTGATGCAATCGCGGCGGCTGCCGATCTGCCCAAAGCCTCCGCTGGCCGTGCCCTGGATGCCGTCGTAGACAGTATCACCGAGGCACTCGCCAAAGGTGACCAGGTTTCCCTGGTTGGTTTCGGCACGTTTGCCGTCAAGCACCGCGCCGCGCGCGAAGGTCGCAACCCGCAAACCGGGCAGACCATCCAGATTGCCGCCTCCAATGTCCCCGGCTTCAAGGCGGGCAAGGCGCTGAAAGACGCGGTAAACTCCTGAGCCAATAGGCTCGAACCCGGCGGCACTCGCCCCTCGTAGGCGCAGCCACCGGCTTGCAGCAACCTCAAAAGCGCACTACCCAGTGCGCTTTTTTGTATAAAAGCGCACTGGTTTTTTAACGGACTCCCCAAAAATGCTCCAGGACATACGCCAGAATATTCAGGGTAC
This sequence comes from Parahaliea mediterranea, assembly GCF_017255185.1. GTDB lineage: Bacteria > Pseudomonadota > Gammaproteobacteria > Pseudomonadales > Halieaceae > JAFKCZ01. The sequence goes on along the minus strand of NZ_JAFKCZ010000009.1, from coordinate 212,601 downwards.
CGCGGCCAAGATCGTGGTATGGCTCATTGTTATCGCCTTTGCCGGCTTTGGTATCGAATCCATCTTGCTCGGTGGCGGTAGCTCGGGTGTCGCCGAGGTCAATGGGGAGGAAATCAGTCCCCAGGAAGTGCAGCAGATGGTTAATACCCAGAAGCGGCAGTTGATCGCCATGCTCGGGGAGAATATCGACCCGGCACTGCTCGACGACCAGCGACTGAGCGGGCAGGCCCTGGAGGGCATCATACAGCGGCGCTTGCTGGCACAGTCCGCCGGGGATATGAAACTGACGGTATCCGAGAGCGAACTCGGACGCATTATCGCTGGCATGGAACAGTTCCAGATGAATGGCGAGTTTTCCCCCGAAGTGTACAAAAGCGCACTGGCCCAGGCCGGGTTCACGCCGTCGTCCTTCAAGGCCGGCCTGCAACAGGACCTGGTCATCAACCAGTTGCGCAGCGGCCTGGTGGGCAGCGAGTTTGCCACGCCCGCCGAGCTGGATCTGACCGCGAGCATCGTGGCCGAGCAGCGCGATGTGCGCTACCTCACCATACCCTACGACAGCGCGCAGACAGACGTGCAGGTCGGCGAGGAGCAGATCGAGGCCTATTACCGCGAGAATGAATCCGATTTTTACAGCCGCGAGACCGTTGTGCTCAACTACATTGAGCTGGCGCTGGAAGACTTTTTCGAGCCCGTGGACGAAAACGAGCTGCAGTCGCTCTATGAGCAGGAAAAGAACAGTTACCAGTACCGCACCGAAAACCGGGTTTCGCATATCCTGCTGACCCGGGGCGAGGGCGAGAGCGACGCGGATTTTTCCGCCCGGGTATCAGCCGTGCAGAGCGCCCTGGATGGCGGCGAGGCATTCGCCGCGGTGGCAGGGGAGTATTCCGACGACGTGGGCTCGGCCTCCGCCGGTGGCGACCTCGGGTTTAGCGGTGGCGATGCCTTCCCCGAGGCAATGGAAGAAGCGATTGCCAGCCTTGAGGTCGGCGCGGTGTCGCCGCCGGTGGAGACCGATGCCGGCACGCACTTTATCCAGGTGACCGAGCGCCGTGACGGCGACGCGCCCAGCCTCGCCGAGCTGCGCCCCGAGCTGGAGCAACGCATTCGCGAACGGGAGGCCAGGGCCCGCCTGTTGAGCGCGGTCGAGGAGCTGCGTGATATCGCCTTCAACGCGCAGGATCTCGAGGGGCCGGCCGCGGAGCTGGACCTGGAAGTACAGCGCAGCGAGCCCGTGGCGCGCAACCAGCTCGACGGCCTGTTCGCCAGTCCGTCGCTGCTGTCCGCGGCGTTCTCCGAGGATGTGCTGGAGCTGGGGCACAACAGCGAAGTGGTGGAGCTGAGCCCGCGGCAGTTTGTGGTATTGCGGGTCGCCGAACACAACCCTCCGGCGCTGCAGCCGCTGGATAGCGTGCGTGAGGACATTGTCGCGACGATCACCGAGCGGCAGGTGCGGGAGGCCATCAGCGCGCGCGCCGAGCAGGCCGTGGCTCGCCTTCGCCAGGGTGAATCAGTGGAAGACGTGGCGGACGATCTGGGGTACGAGTGGCAGCTTGAAATTGGCGCCGAACAGGACGCCGGCATGTTGCCTCCGGCAGTGGCGGCGGCCGCGTTCCGCCTGCCCGCGCCGGCGGAGGGCGAGACCCGGGTCGACTTTACACTGACCGCTGCCGGGGATGCGCAGGTAATCGAGGTGTCCCGGGTTAGCCCCGGTAGTTACGCCAGCCTGTCGGCCCCGCGCCAGCAACAGCTGCGACAACAAATCGGCCGCGAGTTGGGCGAACTGGTGCTGCGGGAGTACCAGCAGGGTCTGCGCAAGGCCGCGGACATTACGGTTTATTAAGGATGAACATGGCCAATCGGATCCTCACTCTCAATCAGATCTCGGTGCGCGGCCTCGACCGCCTGCCGCGGGAAAGCTACGAAATCGCCAGTGAGTTCTCGCATCCCGAGGCGATCCTGTTGCGCAGCCACAAGTTGCAGCCGGCGGACATTGCCGACTCGGTGTTGGCAATCGCCCGCGCCGGGGCGGGGGTCAACAACATCCCCGTCGAGGAATGTACGCGCCGCGGCATCCCTGTGTTCAACACGCCCGGCGCCAACGCCAACGCGGTCAAGGAGCTGGTGGCCGCCGGTCTGCTGCTGGGTTCCCGCGGAATTGTCGCCGGCAGTGAATACGTACACACCCTCGGCGAATTCACCGACAAGGGCGAGCTGAACAAGACCCTGGAGGCCAACAAGAAGCGCTTCAAGGGCAATGAACTGCACGGCAAGACCCTCGGTGTCGTGGGGCTTGGAGCCATCGGTTCCCTGGTGGCCGAGATGGCCCTGACCCTGGGCATGGAGGTCGTGGGCTACGACCCCGCCCTGTCCGTCGATGCCGCCTGGCGCCTGCCCAGCGAGGTACGCAAGGCCGAGGCGCTATCGTCACTGTTCGCCCGCTGTGACTACGTGACGCTGCACCTGCCGGTGTTGGACTCCACCCGCGGCCTGGTGAACGCGGAGCTGTTGAGCGCGATGCAGCCCCACGCCTGCCTGTTGAACTTCGCCCGCGAGGAAATCGTCGACGAGGCCTCCCTGATCCAGGCCCTCGATGCCGGGCAGCTGCGCAAATACATCGCGGACTTCCCGACCCCGGCCCTGATCGGTCGCGACGACGTTATCCTCACGCCGCATATCGGCGCCAGCACTGACGAAGCCGAGGACAATTGCGCGGTGATGGCGGCGGACCAGCTGCGAGATTTCCTCGAAAACGGCAACATTCGCAATTCGGTCAATTTTCCCACGCTGTTGTTGGAGCGGGTCGGCGGCTGCCGCCTGGCGGTCACCAACCAGAATGTACCGAGAACGCTCAACAGCGTGTTGACGCTGCTCGCCGAGCAGAACATTAACGTGATCGACATGCTCAACAAGAGCCGGGACGAGGTCGCCTACAACCTGATCGACATCGACACCACGCCACCGGAAGCGCTGCTGTCGCAGATGCGCGGCCTCGATGGCGTTACCAGCGTTCGCCTGATCGGCGATTGCGGGAAGTAACCCGGACCGGTCGAAAGAAGGCGATGGTCGAATGAATTCGACCCTACACGGGAGGCGGCTCACCCTGTAGGGTCGAATTCATTCGACCATCACGCCCCCGCACCCTGTAGGGTCGAATTCATTCGACCACCACGCCCCGCACCCCGTAGGATCGAATTCATTCGACCACCACGCCCCCGCCCCCTGTAGGGTCGATTTCATTCGACCACCCCGTTACCGCCCCATCACGCCTCGTCAATCACCGTCTCCACCGGCAACGTGGCCCCGGCCGAAACGTACAAGGCCCGCTCGTCCTCGCTCAGCTCTCCCGCGCCGCTCCAGGGCAGCAAACGCTGGTCGGCGTACTGGTGGAAGTCCAGGAAGGGGTACTTGATGATGTCGAAGTAGGGCGAATAGTCGAAGTCGCTGGGAGTGCACAGCTTCGGATTGCGCATATAGAGCTTGTAGCGATCGCCCTCCAGCCGTTTGACCAGTGGCAGTATGGGAAACTGTATGCTGCCGAAAGCCTCCGCGATCATGGTCGAACACACGGTGTGGGTACTGGCGCCGGGATTGCTTTTAAACAGGCTGGAGCGCCAGCGACGCGGAAGTATCCACCAGGGAAACAGGAAGCGCGCGAGGTCGAATATCTGTCGCACGTCGTAGGCGGAGCCCAGCCTGCCGATGGCATAGGCGATAACCTGCTGGCTGTCGTGAAAGCCCAGATTGCGCGGCCGGCAGATACGCAGGTGTTCGCTCTCATAGGTGGTCAGCGGGCGCACCACCGTCCCCAGTCCGAGTTCGCTCTCGATGATTAACTGCTTGTCTGCCGTGCCGATATAGTGATGGCGCAGCAGATCCTTCAGCAGGGGGTCTTCCAGGTCGTGCAGGCGGCCGATGTAGAGCGCCGCGTGGGACCAGCTGCTCTGGGTAATCAGCTTGATAACCTCGCTCACCCGGGAGCGGCCTTCCACGAGAATGACATCGCAGGGTTTGACCTCGTGGCGAATGCGCTCAAAGTCGCTCAGCGGGGTGCTGGGGAGCGGGCGTTTCTTTTGCAGCCACCTAACGAGTCTTTTGCGCGTCCAATTGATCATGCTGTCCCTTGAGAAGCTATACTGCCCCGTTATAACGCAGCCGGAGTATGTATGCCAGAGCCAGCCGACACGCCAGACCCCTTGCGCTCACTGGAGCGGCAGGTCAAGGGGCGCCGCAACTTCGACGAACCGCCCATTCACCTGTGGAATCCGCCGCTGAGCGGCGATATCGATATCGAAATTCGCGCCGACGGCAGCTGGTGGCACGAGGGTGACCCGATCCGTCGCGAGGCCATTGTGCGCCTGTTCGCCAGTATTTTGCGGCGGGAAGACGACGGGGAGTACTACCTGGTTACGCCCGCTGAGAAATGGCGCCTGCGGGTGGAGGCTCATCCCTTGACCATTATTGAGATCGAGGCCGGCGCGGACGGGGAGGAGGGCGTCTATACCGCGACCCTGAACACCGGCAAACGTTATCCCATCGACGCGGAGCATCCCCTGTTTCTCGACCGCGAGCGGGACGGCGTGGCGGGGATACGCCTGCCCCACGGACTGAGCGCCCTGTGCACCCGCCCCGCCTGGTACAGGCTGGTGGAGCAGGCCGAGGAAGTGGATGGCGTTCCCGCCATCCGCAGCAGCGGAAATACCTGGCCCCTGGCGTAGATCGAAGAGCCTGCTCCCCTCTTTTTTTCCTAAAAAGGGGTCAGTACCCTTAATGCGATAAAAGGGCTCTGACCCCATTTCGGACCCCATTTCGTCATGTGATAAAAGGGCTCTGACCCCTTTTTGGGTTTACATGTTGGGGTAGTTCGGGCCGCCGAAGCCCTCCGGGGTTACCCAGGTAATGTTCTGGGCCGGGTCTTTGATGTCGCAGGTCTTGCAGTGCACGCAGTTCTGCGCGTTGATCTGGAAGCGCTGGCCGGCTTCGTCCTCCACGATCTCGTAGACACCCGCGGGGCAGTAGCGCTGGGCGGGCTCGTCGTACATCGGCAGGTTTTGGGCCAGGGGAATGTTCGGGTCCCTGAGCTGCAGGTGGCAGGGCTGGTCCTCTTCGTGATTGGTGTTGGACAGGAACACCGAGGACAGGCGGTCGAAGCTGATGGTGTTATCGGGCTTCGGATAGTCTGGCTTTTTGCACTGGGCCGCCGGTTTCAGCGTTGCATAGTCCGGCACGGTGTCGTGCAGGGTGAAGGGCAATTTACCGCCGAAGATATTCTGGTCGATCCACACCATCGCGGAACCCATCAGGGTGCCCAGCTTGTGCATGAAGCCGGAGAAGTTGCGCGTGCTGTACAGCTCCTGGTGCAGCCAGGAACCTTCAAGCTTGGTGGCAAAGCCGGCGAGGTCGCGCGGCGCGGACTCGCCCTGGGCCAGCGCCTCGACCACTGCTTCCGCGGCCAGCATGCCGCTCTTCATGGCGGTGTGGTTGCCCTTGATCTTGACGCTGTTCAGGGTGCCGGCGTCGCAGCCGATCAGCAGGCCGCCGGGGAAATGCATCTTCGGCAGCGAGTTGAGGCCGCCCTTGGCGATCGCGCGGGCGCCGTAGGTCAGGCGGGTGCCGCCCTCGAGGTACTTGAGGGTCTCCGGGTGATGCTTCCAGCGCTGGAATTCCTGGAAGGGGGCCATGTGCGGGTTGGAGTAGTTAAGGTCCGCGATCAGGCCCAGGTACACCTGGTTGTTCTCGGCGTGGTAGAGGAAGGCGCCGCCGCTGGAACCGGTTTCGCTCAGGGGCCAGCCCAGGCCGTGCACCACCAGGCCGGGCTGGTGTTTCTCCGCGGGAATTTCCCAGATTTCCTTGAGGCCGATGCCGTAGTGCTGGGGGTCCTTGCCCTCGCTCAGGGCGAATTTGTCGATCAACTGCTTGCCCAGGTGGCCGCGACAGCCTTCGGCAAACAGCGTGTATTTGGCGTGCAGCTCCATGCCCGGCATATAGCTGTCTTTCTGCTCGCCGCCGGCGCTGATGCCCATGTCGCCGGTGGCGATGCCCTTGACGCTGCCGTCTTCGTGGTAGAGTACTTCGGCCGCGGCGAAGCCGGGATAGACTTCAACCCCGAGCCCCTCGGCCTGTTCCGCCAGCCAGCGGCAGACATTGCCCATGGACACGATGTAATTGCCATCGTTGTGGGTGGGCTTGGGAATCATGAAGTTGGGCAGCTTGATGGCGCTCTTGTCGCCGGTGTAGAAGAAAAAGCGGTCCTCGGTGACCTCGGTCGCCAGCGGCGCGCCTTGCTCTTTCCAGTCGGGGAACAGCTCGTTCAGGGCGCGGGGTTCCAACACCGCGCCGGAGAGGGTGTGAGCGCCGACCTCGGAGCCTTTTTCCACCAGGCAAACCGTGATTTCCTGTTCTTTCTCCTTGGCCAGTTGCATGATGCGGCAGGCGGCCGACAGCCCCGCGGGACCCGCGCCAACAACGACAACATCAAACTCCATGCTTTCTCGTTCCACAACCCTGTCCTCTTTGTATTTGTGTGGCAGCCGGCGCGGCAGTTGCCGACTGTTGTAAAGGGTCGCAAGTATATAATTTCTAAAGATTAATAACCATAAACGCGGTGAATGGTACATATAGCCGCGATGACCGATTCGGTTAATTTTAGTGTCCTCCCCGGCTATTGACCTGCTGCGGCTTTGGCGGCAAGATGTTCGGCCGTTATAACGCGGGGCCTCCTGTTTATACCGATTTTTTCCGGTCTCAATGCCCCGAAACCCACCGCTCACTCTGATCTGTTGGAGAATCCATGAAGGTTCTTGTTGCTGTTAAGCGCGTTGTTGACTACAACGTCAAGGTTCGCGCCAAAGGCGATGGCAGTGATGTTGATTTGAACAACGTCAAAATGGCCATCAACCCATTCTGTGAAATCGCCGTGGAAGAGGCCGTGCGTCTCAAGGAAGCGGGTGTGGCCACCGAGGTGATTGCCGTGTCCGTGGGCGAAAAAGCCTGCCAGGAACAAATCCGCACCGCGCTGGCGCTGGGCGCCGACCGCGGCATCCAGGTGGAAACCGAGGGCAGCGTGGAGCCGCTGGTCGTGGCCAAGCTGCTCAAGGGCGTGGTCGAGAAGGAACAGCCGCAGCTGGTCATCCTGGGCAAGCAGTCCATCGATGGCGACAACAACCAGACTGGCCAGATGCTGGGCGCGCTGACCAATATGGCCCAGGGCACCTTCGCGTCCGAAGTCAAGATCGACGGCGAGACCGTCAACGTGACCCGCGAAGTGGACGGCGGCCTGCAAACCGTGCAGCTGAAACTGCCCGCCATCGTTACCACCGACCTGCGCCTGAACGAGCCGCGCTACGCCTCCCTGCCCAACATCATGAAGGCCAAGAAGAAACAGCTGGATGTCTACTCTCCCGCTGACCTGGGTGTGGAAGTGAAATCCCATCTGAGCCAACTGAAGGTCGAGCCGCCGGCCGAGCGCCAGGCCGGTATCAAGGTCGAGGACGTGGATCAGCTGGTCGACAAACTGAAGAACGAGGCGAAGGTAATCTGATGAGCACACTGGTAATTGCAGAACACGACAACAGCGCCCTGAGCGGCGCCACCCTGAACGCGGTGACTGCAGCCCAGGCCCTGGGTGCGGACATCGATATCCTGGTCGCCGGCGCCAACTGTGCGGCGGTCGGCGAGCAAGCAGCAGCCGTGGCCGGCGTCAACAAGGTGCTGGTGGCCGACAACGCCGCTTACGAGCATCAGCTGGCGGAAAACGTGGCGCTGCTGATCGCAGAGGTTGGCGCCAACTACGACAATGTTGTGTCACCCGCTACCAGCAACGGCAAGAACACCATGCCTCGCGTGGCGGCCCTGCTGGACGTGGCGCAGATCTCGGACATCATCGGCGTGGAGTCCGCCGACACCTTCAAGCGCCCGATCTACGCGGGCAACGTAATCGCGACGGTTCAGACCTCCGACGCGAAGAAGGTGATCACCGTGCGCACCACTGCCTTTGACGCCGCCGCCGCAGAAGGCGGTTCCGCGAGCGTTGAGGCCGTGGGCGCGGTACACGACGCGGGCATTTCCACTTTTGTGGGAGAGGAACTGGCCAAGTCCGACCGTCCCGAACTGACCGCCGCTCCGGTGGTGATTTCCGGTGGCCGCGGCATGCAAAACGGCGACAACTTCAAGCTGCTGGATGGCATCGCCGACAAGCTGGGCGCGGCCATCGGCGCGTCCCGCGCGGCGGTCGATGCGGGCTTCGTGCCCAACGATATGCAGGTCGGCCAGACCGGCAAGATCGTGGCCCCGGACCTGTACATCGCGGTGGGCATCTCCGGCGCGATCCAGCACCTGGCGGGCATGAAGGACTCGAAGGTGATTGTGGCGATCAACAAGGACGAGGACGCACCGATCTTCCAGGTGGCGGACTACGGCCTGGTCGCCGACCTGTTCGACGCACTGCCGGAATTGGAAGCCAAGCTGTAACAGGGCTTTCATCCAAGTCGCGAAAAAGCCGGCCTTGCGCCGGCTTTTTTGTGGGTGTTCCGCGGGCGCAGCTCCATGTGCCGGAGGCCGCACTTCGCCCACGTTTTTTGCTTATTTTCCCGTGCGCGGTATGAGAAAATCGGCATTTGAGTCATACGTTGTAGTGTCCTGGATGTCCGCTAGTCACGGGGTTTCGCGCAGAGACCTGGTCAAGTATGCCGCCTGTCTCGGTTTGTCCTCGCTGGCACGCGCAGCGACGCCCTATGCCGCGGACTACCCCGATCCCTTCACGCTGGGCGTTGCCTCGGGCGATCCGCTTGCGGACGGGGTGGTACTGTGGACGCGGCTTGCGCCGGAGTTGGCTGGCGGCCCGCAACTTCGCGATGCCGACTTCCAGGTGCAGTGGCAGCTCGCACATGACAAGGACTTTCGGCGGCTGAAGGCCTCGGGCATCGCGGTGGCGGCCCGGCAACTGGCCCACAGTGTTCACGTGGAAGTCGACGGTCTTGCGCCCGGAACCCGCTACTATTACCGCTTTATCGCCGGGGGTTTTACCAGCGCGACGGGCCGCACCAAAACCTTGCCGGCACCGCGCGCGGGCGATCCGGATACGGCCTTGCGCTTCGCAACGGTAAGTTGCCAGGACTATACCCAGGGATATTTCCACGCCTATGAGCACATCGCGTCAGATGAGCTCGATTTGGTCATTCACCTGGGCGATTATATTTACGACTGGCCGCACAAACCCGGCGCGGTGTGGGGCGAGCCCGGCTATCTACGCCGGCACGTTGTCGGCCATCCCCGATCCCTGGCGGATTTTCGTGAACTTCACAGCCAGTACAAGCTGCAGACCGAGCTGCAGCGGGCCCATGCCGCCCACCCCTGGATCGGCCTGCTGGACAACCACGATGGCATCGAGGATTCCACGGCGCCAAAGGCCCGTAAGCAGGCGGCGTTCCAGGCCTATTATGAGCACATGCCGGTGCGGCTGTCAGGGGCGCCCGTGCTGTTTGAGGAGGGCTTCAAACGGCATTTTGTTCTCGACCTCGGCGACCTTGCCCGCTTTGTGTTTCTCGACACCCGGCAGTACAAGGACCCTCAGGGCGTGTGCGGCGCGGGTGAGGCGCCGGCCATCGACGGCGCCTATAACACCTCGATTAAACCCCGGTGCGACCTCAATCACCGGCCCGGGCGCACCATGCTCGGAGAGCGTCAGCGGTCCTGGCTGCTGGACGCGCTGGCGGGTTCGGCCTGCAGGTGGAATTTTATGGTGACGCCCTGCGTGATGACACCCTATGATTTCAAGCCGCCGGGCGGGGCGCACTTTCTCTACGGCTGGGACGGTTATCCCGAAGAACGTAAAGCCATTCTGTCGCACATCGAGTCAACGAATGTATCCAATCCCGTTTTCCTCTCGGGTGACTGGCACTCGTTCTGGGTAAACCAGGTGCGGATTCCCGGGCTCGAAAGCCGCCGCGCGGCGCCTGCGGAGTTTGCCACGACGGGCCTCACCTCGGGCTACCCCGGTAATCCCGACCTGATGCGTCAGTCACTGCAGGCAAATCCGCAGGTGCAATACCTGAATGTCGAAGACCGCGGATACGTGCGGTTCCACCTGTCGGCGGAGATGCTGGAAGCCAGTTGCGTGGCAGTTGACTGCACGGTGAGGGAGAGGGGGGCGGCCAGGACGGTTGCCCGTTTCAAAATGCCCCACCGGGCGGTGGACTCCGGTTCCCATACGGGCCCCAGGGTCCACCGGGTGGCTTGAGCGTTATTGGAAGCGGTAGGACGCTTCGAGGCCCCAGATGCGCGGTTCGTTGACATAGGCGGTCAGGTTATTGAAGTCGATGCCCCCCGTCACATTGGCTTCGTCGGTAATATTGCGAGAGAACAGCGCAATCTCGTATCCCGCCCCCAGGCCGCGGTAGCCCAGGCGCAGGCCGCCCTCGAACTGGGTGTCCGTGATGTACTCGGTACTCTCGTAAAGGAAGTCGTTGGTTTCTCCTTTGACTTTCCAGTCCGTATAGACAAACAGCTCATCGCCGTTCGCAAGCGGATGGGTATAAGACACCTCGAAGTTCAGATTCCATTTCGGCGCGTGCAGAAACGGGTTGCCATCGATAACCGCGTTGCCATTGGCGTCGATGGGATCCAGCACCGTGCACATTCCCGAACCACAGGGTTCTGTCGCCAGGCCGTCATCCCGATACTCTGTTTTGTTATAGCCAAATCCGCCGCTTATCAGCAGGCTTTCTGTCGCAAAGTAAGAGACATCCAGCTCAATGCCGTAACCAACCCCTTCCTCTGCATTGAGCAAGCGCACTGAGTTGGATTCCCCCCCAACAGCGGTGAGCTGCAGGTCGTCCACGACGTAATAGAAAACCGCGGAGTTGAGGCGAACCTTGTCAGCCAACTCCGCTTTGTAACCGAGTTCATAGGAGAGAATGGTCTCGGAGTCCGCCGTTGTGAGATCCGGATCGGCATTGAGCGTGGTTTGAATGGTGGGGGCGCGAAATCCGCTGGCTATGCGCCCGTACACCTGGGAGGCATCGCTGATCTGGTAGGCGAGCGAGGCTTCCAGGCTTGTGTCGTTGTCGCCCAGTTTTACCGGCGCCAGGGACCGGGCCAGATCGAAGTGGCTGGAAGAGGGCGGTGCGGCGTACCGGGCGGTTTTTTCGTCGTCGGTGTAGCGTATTCCAGCGGTCAGCACCAGGGCGTCCGTAAGGTCGTAGTCCGCCTGGGCGAACACCGCCCAGGTCGTGTTCTCGATAAACGTTGATGAGCGCACTCCGATACTGTCCGTTGGCGCCGCCGGCTCCGCGCTATTGAGGTCGACGAAGTTCAGTTCGTCCTCAAAGTAGAAAAAGCCCGCCTGGTAGTTGAGCGGCCCGTCGAGGAGACTGGTGAAACGCAGTTCCTGGGACAGCTGCTCAAGATCACTGTCGCTGGCGGTGTCCACCGGAAAGGGGATGTTGCCGGGGCCGCTCGGGTCGCCGCAGAAGTTGCACACGCCGCCATCCACATCGCTCCGGGAGAAGCGCGTTGCTTCCTGGTGGGAGGTAATCGATGTCAGCGTATAGCCGTCGCGGTCCCAGGTGAGGGTCAGGTTGGTGCCGCTGCCATCGGCTTCGGCGCGCTGATTGTCGCCACCATCGTAGTTGACCTTGTCGCGGTCGAAATGTCCGTTCAGGTCGTTGCTGCCGGTGCTGAGGATGTTGGCCCTGAAGGCGGATGACGTGTTGCCCCCCAGGTCCCGCCGCTGGTGAAGTAACAGCGCGCTGAAGCGGTCCGTGGGCGTCCACAGGAGCTGTGCCCGTCCCGCCCGCTCGTCAAAACCGCCGATGGCGTCGCGCTTCCCGGTGAAGGTATTGTCTATCCAGTTCGAGCGGTTCTGGCTGAGTACCGATATGCGACCGGACAATACGTTGTCGATCAGGCTGCCGCCCATGGCGCCTTCGAAGTTGAAGGTGCCGAGGTTCCCGACACTCGTGCGCACATAACCTTCGAGGTCATCGGTGGGCTTGTTGCTGTCGAACTTGATGATGCCCGCGGTGGTATTGCGGCCGTACAGGGTTCCCTGGGGGCCGCGTATAACCTCGATGGATTGCACGTCGAAGACCGGAAAACTCTTGAACGTGGATTTCTCCATCGGGACTTCGTCCATGACCACAGAGACGGGTTGGGAAGCGGCCGGATTGAAATCCGGATTACCCAGTCCGCGCATGTAGAACCTGGGCGCTGTTCGACCTCCCGAGGATTCGGCATACAATCCCGGAACCGCCCCGGCGAGCGCCAGTACCGTGTCACCGCCGGTGAATTTGCTGTCCAGCGATTCGCCGGCCAGTCGCGCGACCGACAGGGAAACATCCTGGATGCTTTCCTCCCGTTTCTGGGCGGTCACGACAACCTCCTCCATCAAGCCCTGCGCAACGGCATTGGGCGATTCCAGCGCGCAGGCCAGCATAAACAGGCTGAGTGTTGTCGGCGCAGTGCTGTCATAACGAAACATGATTCTATCCCCACAAAATGGATGTAATCTCGAATGGATGATTCGGGGCCAGCCCCAAGCCGGGCATTTAATCCGATGCCTGGCGTCAATTCTTGGGGATTTGGGCTTAATCGACGTGACCGATGGGCGCGCTACTGCAATCAAACTTTAACAATTGCGGTTGTCGCCCGGTCGCCAGGATGTTTGCGTCGAAATTCGTTCGGAGACATGCCGTGCATGCCCCGAAAGGACTGGCAGAAATGCGAGATGTCGTTGAATCCGCTTCGGTAGGCCACCTCGGTGATTGACAAGCCTTCGAGCCCGGGCGTGGTCAACAGCCTGGCCGCGTGACGAAGCCGGCAGGACTTGATGTGGCGGCTGATGGACGTACCTTCCGCAGCAAACAGGCGGTTGAGTTCCCGAACCGGCAGGCGCGATGCATCTGCCACGTCGGTCCTGCCAAAGCCTGGCTCATGAAAGTGCCGCTCGATCACCGCCTTGGCCTGTCTCAGATCATCGGCGTGGCGCTTGCGTTTTCGGTCGGGACTCCCCAGCGCATTGATGGCGTTGGCCACGATGGTGATGATGGAGTCTTCCAGCAAGCGGTCATCTTCCGCGGTGAGCTCCCGAATCGAATCGCCGAGGCTGGCGAGAAAACGCGCCGCCACGAGACCGTGGCCGCGGCCGGCGCAGAATGTGTTTCCCAGGGCCATTCCGGGGTTCGTCAGCCGCGATACCAGTAATTGCCTCGGTATCTGTAGCGTCATCATCTGGTAGTCATTTTCATGACGGATCAGATACGGCCGGCGCTGGTCGAGCAGAACGAACTCGTAGGGTTTCAGTCGAAACCGTTGGCCGTTCTGCTCAATGCAGGTCGTTCCCGCAATACTGAGGTTGAGTGTAAGTCCGTCCGGCAAGACGCTCGATTGGCTGCGGTTTGCAACCGCATGGGCTTCCCCTGCGCCCACGGCAAGCTGTATTGCTTTGATCGTATTGGTTTCCGCCCGGCAGCGAAAGTCGCGCTTTGAGCTAAAGCTGATCTCACACGGCGGATAGAGCTCCCGAAGGAAGTCCAACCAGTAATCCTGGCGGTCCGCCACGTCGAGTGACGCCGTGTCGTAGACTGCAAACATATCCTCGCGCTCGGCTGCTCGTCGGGTTCCGTTGCCGGAGGTTGCCACGATATTGGCAAACTGTGACAGCAGCGTTACGGTTGGCGCAGGCGAGGTGGTTTGCGCTTGCGGTGCCGGGTTGTTGCGGGCGCGGGCCGGCTGTTTTGCGCCTCGCCCGCGTCCCGGCTGTTTTGCGCCTCACCCGCGTCCCGGCCTGGATCAATCCCGCCGCAAGCGATCGGAAATCGCAATCGGCGTCGGATAGTTCAGCACCACGATATAGGAAGACGCCAGCAGCGTAATAATCGTCGTTGCCTGGATCAGCAGCGAGGCCGACTGGGAGATCAGTGAATTGGCGATCGCCACATAGGCAATCAGCAGCGAGAATTCACTGGCTTGCCCCAGGCGGAAACCCAGGTCCCAGGCCAGCACGCGTTTCTCGCTCATGCCCTTCAACAGATAGCGGTAGACCACCGGTTTTACCGCCAGCACCAGCGCCGACAGGATCAGCGCCGGTAGCAGCACGCTCCCCAGCAGCGCCAGCTCAAAGCGCGCGCCCACCGAGAAGAAAAACAGGATCAGGAAGAAATCCCGCAGCGGCTTCAGGTTCACCGCGATGTACTGCGAAATCGGGCTTGTCGCGATGGAAATACCCGCGATAAACGCCCCGATCTCCGCCGACAGCCCGATCACCTCCGCGGTCTCGGCCACGCCCAGGCACCAGCCCAGCGCCACCAGGAAAATGTACTCGTGGAAGCGATCAAAGCGCGTGATCAGCGGCAGCAGCGCGTAGCGGACCACCAGCCAGGCCGCCGCACCGAGCAGCGGCAGGGCGAGGAAGGGCAGCGCGATCTCCAGGCCCATCGCCTCCGGGTCCGCTTCGCCGCCAGCGGTGTTCAGCAGCATCAGCACAATGATCGCCAGCAAGTCCTGCAACAGCAGCAGGCCGATCATCAGCTCGCCGATATGGCGGTGGTGCAGGATGGTGGTGGGCAGCAGCTTGATGCCGATAATGGTCGAGGAAAACATCATCGCCGCGCCGATGACCAGCGACTCCAGCAGGCTAAAACCGAACAGCCAGGCCACGCCAAAGCCCATCAGGGTAAAGATCCCCGAGCTTGCCAGGCCAACCACCGTCGACTTGCGCAGGGTCGACACCAGGGCGCTGGGCTGCATGTCCAGCCCCAGCAGGAACAGCAGGAAAATGATTCCCACATGGCCCACATCGCTGAGCAGCTTGAGGTCGGTAACCAGGCTCAGCCCCGAGGGGCCGATGGCGGCGCCCAGGGCGATATAGGCGATAATCAGCGGCTGGCGGGTATACAGGGCGATGGACGCGAAGATCGCGGCGCCAGTGAAAATGAGAAAAAACGAGAATGTGATGCTGCTGCCGTCCATAAACCGCCGATACCCCCTGTTTAGCAACAGTGTAAAGGAGCGGCGCAGGGGTGCACAGCGCTAATGGCGCGACGCCGGGGGGAAAGCGGCCGGATGAATCCGGCCCTACAAGGGGCCGTGCAGGATCGAATTCATGCGACCACAAACCCCAAAGCCCAGCCAGTCGAGAGCCGCCCCTGTAGGGTCGAATTCATTCGACCACAAACCCCAAAGCCCAGCCAGGCGAGAGCCGCTAATGTAGGGTCGAATTCATTCGACCATCAGCCGCGTAAATCTACTGCCCTAAAAGGTAGGCAAGCCCAGCCTCACTCCCGCCGGCGGAACAGGGGCAGGGGCTGGTCAATGGCCGCCTGGTAGTGCTCGCTGAAATCGCGGAGGCTGTCGAGGGCTCCTTCCAGCTCGCTCTCGTCCGCCAGTTGGAAGGCGTTAAAACCGCAGCGCAAGAGGAGGTGCAGTTGATCGCGAATAAAGGCGCCCACCGCGCGCAGTTCGCCACGATAACCGCGCTCGCGCAGCTCGCGCGCGTAGGAAAAGCCGCGGCCGTCGGTGAACGATGGAAAGTCCACCGTTACCAGCTCGATCTCGTCCAGGTGGGGCAGCAGTGGTTCTACCCCGTCGCCGGGTTCCAGCTGCACCGCGCTGCCGCGTTTGTCTTCGAGTTTCTCCCACTGCGCGAGTGTGGCGATGGCGCCCTGGGCGACCTGTTCAGCCTCCGCTTCCGGGGCGCGCCAGTGGTCGTCGGCGACTACCGCGCCGTCTTTAATCAGCTTTGGCATACACGCGCTCCTTGAAGGGGTCGATGCCCACCCGGTTGTAGGTGTCGAGAAACGACTCTTCCTCGGTCCTGAGCTCCACATAGGTGCCGAGAATTTTGTCCATGACCTCGGGCATGTCTTCCTGTTTGAAGGACGGGCCGAGGATCTTGCCCAGGGAGGCGTTTTTCGCCTGGTTGCCACCGAGTGACACCTGGTAGAACTCCTGGCCCTTCTTGTCCACGCCGAGGATGCCGATGTGGCCGATGTGGTGGTGGCCGCAGGCGTTCATGCAGCCGCTGATATTGAGGTCGATGGGACCCAGGTCGTAGACATAGTCCATGTCGTTGAAGCGCGACTGGATCGCCTCCGCCACCGGGATTGACTTGGCGTTGGCCAGCGCGCAGTAATCGCCGCCGGGGCAGCAGATCACGTCGGTGAGGTAGCCGATGTTGGGCGTGGCCAGTCCGGCTTTCTGCAGGGCCTGCCACAGCGCGTACAAATCGGACTGGCGCACGTCCGCCAGCACCATGTTCTGCTGGTGGGTGGTGCGCAATTCGTTGAAGCTGTAGCGCTCCGCGAGATCCGCGAGCAAATCCAACTGTTTGTCGGTGACATCGCCGGGGGCGTAGCCGGTGGCCTTGAGCGAGATGGTGACCGCGCGGTAGCCCGGAACGCGGTGGGCCACGGTGTTGCGCTTGACCCAATTGGCGAAAATCGGGTCGCGCTGCGCCTGCTCCGCCAGCGCCGCCTCGGCGGCGGCGCCGTCGAGTTGCTCGTAGTCCGGGCTCACAAAGAAGGACTTGGCGCGGGCGATGGCCTCGTCGGTCAGTGTCGAGGGGCCATCCTTGAGCGGGGCCCATTCTTTTTCCACCGCGTCGCGGAAGGCCTCGACGCCCATGGCCTTGACCAGGATTTTGATGCGGGCCTTGAACTTGTTGTCGCGTCGGCCGTGTTGGTTGTAGACCCGGAGAATGGCTTCCAGGTAGGTCAACAGGTGTTTTTTCTCGATCCACGGGATGATGACCGAGCCGATCACCGGGGTGCGGCCGAGACCGCCGCCGGCGAGTATCTTGAAACCGACCTCGCCAGTTTCATTGGGCAGCAACTCCACGCCGATGTCGTGGGAGTGGATGGCGGCGCGATCCTGTTCGGTACCGCACACCGCGATCTTGAACTTGCGCGGCAGGAAGGCGAATTCCGGGTGGAACGTGCTCCACTGGCGGATGATCTCGCAGTAGGGGCGCGGGTCTTCGAGCTCGTCGCTGGCCACGCCGGCGAACTGATCGGTAGTGGTGTTGCGGATGCAGTTGCCGCTGGTCTGGATGGCGTGCATCTGCACGCTGGCCAGTTCCGCGAGGATGTCGGGGACTTCTTCCAGCCGCGGCCAGTTGAGCTGGATATTCTGGCGGGTGCTGACGTGAGCGTAGCCCTTGTCGTAGTGGCGTGTGATATGCGCCAGCTTGCGCAACTGCGTGGCGTTCAGCAGCCCGTAGGGCACCGCGATGCGCATCATCGGCGCCAGGCGCTGTACATACAGGCCGTTCTGCAGGCGCAGGGGCAGGAACTGCTCCTCGGTCAGCTTGCCATCGAGGTAGCGCCGGGTCTGGTCGCGAAACTGGGCGACCCGCTCGTCGACAATGCGCTGGTCGTATTCATCGTAAACGTACATCTGACAGTCCTGTCACTGCTGTGCATGGCTTTTGTGAGGGCGCTACCTTACCAGAAAAGCAACTGGGTTAAATATGCCTTCTTTTCATAAGGTTAGAACCGGTTTTAGGGAAGGGGCCTGTTCCCGGGGGACTTCCCAAGTACGGGTGCGTTGCTATAATGCGAGCGCCAAATAACAAAGCAGTTGGCCAGTGTTTTCAATCAACGGGGGAGCCCATGTCAAAACAGACCAGCGAGTACAACGATGGCGGCGCGGATGCCGTCGCCGCCACCGCGATTATCTCCATCATCGTATTCAGCCTCTATCTGTGGCTGTCAGGCATGCCGCACTAAGGAAGTCGCCCCCGGGGGCCGGGGACGGCCTCGGCCTCAGTCCCCGGCGCTGTTCAGCACCAGTTGCACCACGGTGTAAACAGTGCCGATAAACAGCAGGGTGAACACCAGCCCGGCCGCCACGAATATCCCGAACCGGCCCTGTTTGAAATCCCGCTCGCGGTTGCGGCTGCTCTGCACGCCGAAGCCGGCGGCAAAGACGCTGCCGACTACCTGCAGGGGGCCCATCCTGCCTCGCTTGCGTTCGCCCTGGGGCGTTTTGCTGTCTTCGCTGCTCACCAATACTTCCCTCTCAATCACTTAGGTTCGGCGCCAGCCAGCGCGCCATTTCGTCCGCCGCCACGGCCTTGCGCCGCGCAAGGCTTTCGAGTTGGTCGCGGCCGATTTTGCCCACCGAGAAATAACGCGAATCGGGGTGGGAGAAGTACCAGCCACTCACCGACGACGCCGGCATCATCGCAAAGCTGTCCGACAAACTCACCCCGGTGGCCGCCGTGGCGTCCAGGAGTTGGAACAGGGTGTCTTTTTCGGTGTGGTCCGGGCAGGCCGGATAGCCGGGGGCCGGACGAATGCCGCGGTAGCGCTCGCGAATCAGGGCCTGGTTGTCCAGATCCTCGTCGGCGGCGTAGCCCCACAGCTCGCGACGCACGCGGCGGTGCAGGTATTCAGCGAAGGCCTCGGCGAGGCGGTCGGCCAGCGCCTTGAGCATGATGCTGCTGTAGTCGTCGTGGGCGGCCTCGAAGGCCGCCGCCCGCTCCGCCACGCCGTGGCCGGTGGTGACGCAGAATCCGCCGAGGTAATCGGGAGCGCCGTCTTCGGTGGCGATGTAGTCCGCCAGGCAGAAGTTGGCCTCGCCGCTGGGTTTTTCCATTTGCTGGCGCAGGTGATGCACGGTGGCCAGCTCGCTCTCGCGGCCGTCGTCGCCGTACAGCACGATATCGTCGCCGCGGCGGGCGGCGGGCCAGAAGCCCAGCACCGCCCTCGGCTCGAGCCAGTTTTCGGCGATGATCCTGTCGAGCATGGCCCGGGCGTCCCGGAACAGCTCCCTCGCCTGGGCACCGACTTTCTCGTCCTCGAGGATCGCCGGGTATTTGCCCGCCAGTTCCCAGGAAATGAAGAAAGGCGTCCAATCGATGTAGGGCTCGAGGTCCCGCAGCGACACGTCGTCGATGACCCGGGTGCCGGTGAATGTCGGCACCGGCGGGGTGTAGCCCGCCCAGTCGAGTTCGGGCCCCTTAGCCGCGGCCTCGGGGTAGGGCAGGGTGCGGCTGCGCGGCTTGCGGTTGGCGACCCGCTCGCGCACGGTCTCGTATTCCGCCTTGAGCTGCTCGATATAGGCCTGCTTGTTGCGACCCATCAGCTGCGTGGCCACCGACACGCTGCGCGATGCGTCGGGCACGTAGATGACCTGGTCGCGGTCGTAGCTCGGCTCGATCTTCACCGCGGTGTGGGCCTTGGAGGTGGTGGCGCCGCCGATCATCAGCGGAATGTCGAAGCCCTCGCGCTGCATTTCGCCGGCGACGTTGACCATCTCGTCCAGCGAGGGCGTGATAAGGCCGGACAGGCCGATGATATCGACCTGCTTCTCTCGCGCGACACGCAGGATTTCCTCGCAGTGCACCATCACCCCGAGGTCGATCACTTCGAAGTTATTGCACTGCAGCACCACGCCGACGATATTCTTGCCGATGTCGTGCACGTCTCCCTTGACCGTGGCCATCAGAATCCTGCCGTTGGTCTGGGTGCTGTCGGTTTTCTCTTCTTCGATGAAGGGCTGCAGGTAGGCGACCGACTGCTTCATCACCCGCGCGCTCTTGACCACCTGGGGCAGGAACATCTTGCCGTCGCCGAACAGGTCGCCGACCACGTTCATGCCGTCCATCAGCGGCCCCTCGATCACCTCGATGGGGCGGTCGAAGGCCTGCCGGGCCTCTTCGCTGTCCTCGATGATGTAGGTGTTGATGCCCTTGACCAACGCGTGCTCGAGGCGTTTTGCCACCGGCAGTTCGCGCCAGCCCAGGTCCTCCTTGCGCTCGGCGGGGCCGCCGCTGTCGCGGTAGCGCTCGGCCAGCTCCAGCAGGCGCTCGGTGGCGTCATCGCGCCGGTTGAGGATCACGTCCTCCACCGCCTCGCGCAGCTCCCGCGGCAATTCGTCGTAGACCGCCAGCTGCCCGGCGTTGACGATGCCCATGTCCATGCCGGCGCGGATGGCGTGGTAGAGGAACACCGAGTGGATGGCCTCGCGCACCGCGTTGTTGCCGCGGAAGGAAAAGGACACATTGGAAACCCCGCCGGACACCAGTGCGCCGGGCAGCTGCTCCTTGATGAAGCGCGCGCCCTCGATAAAGTCCACCGCGTAGTTATTGTGTTCCTCGATACCGGTGGCGACCGCGAAAATATTGGGGTCGAAGATGATGTCGCAGGGGTTGAAGCCCACGGTGTTCACCAGCAGGTCGTAGCTGCGACGGCAGATTTGCTCGCGGCGCGCCAGGTTGTCCGCCTGGCCGTCCTCGTCGAAGGCCATGACCACCACGGCGGCGCCGTAGCGCCGGCACAGGCGGGCCTGTTCGAGGAATTCCTCCTCGCCCGCCTTGAGGCTGATGGAGTTGACCACCGGCTTGCCCTGGATGCACTTGAGGCCGGCCTCGATGACACTCCACTTGGAGGAGTCCACCATGATCGGCACGCGGGAGATGTCGGGTTCCGAGGCCACCAGGTTGAGGAAGGTCACCATGGCCTCCTCGGCGTCCAGCATGCCCTCGTCCATGTTGATATCGATAATCTGCGCGCCGTCCTCCACCTGGGTGCGCGCCACGTCCAGGGCGGTTTCGTAGTCGCCCTCCAGTACCAGGCGCTTGAAGCGCGCCGAGCCGGTCACGTTGCAGCGCTCGCCGACATTGACGAACAGACTGTCGGCGGTGATGTTGAAGGGCTCCAGGCCGCTCAGGCGGCAGGCGGGCGCGGGGACGGGCAGGGGGCGCGGGGCGACGCCCTCCACGGCCGCGGCGATGGCGCGGATATGGTCCGGGGTGGTGCCGCAGCAGCCCCCGGCCAGGTTGAGCATGCCGCGCTCGGCAAAGCCGCGGAAGTCGTCGTGCATGTCCGCCGGGGTCTCGTCGTACTCGCCGAAGGCATTGGGCAGGCCGGCGTTCAGGTGGGCGCTGAAATAGCAGCTGGCAACACTAGAAAGCTCTTCAAGAAATGGCCGTATCTCTTTGAATCTTCGACCACAATTACTTCCTACAATCAGCGGATTGGCATGGGCGATGGCGTTCCAGAAGGCCTCGGGGCTTTGGCCCGAAAGCACCCGCCCGCTGGTGTCGGGGAAGGTGACCGAGATCATCAGCGGCAGCTCCCGCCCGAGTTCCTCGAACACGCCCCGCACCGCGAAGATCGCGGCCTTGGCATTGAGGGTGTCGAAGATGGTCTCGATCATCAGCAGGTCGGCGCCGCCCTCGATCAGGCCGCGGGCGGCGTCGGTGTAGTCTTTCACCAGGTCGCCGAAGTGGATGTTGCGGGCGCCGGGGTCGTTCACGTCCGGGGAAATGGACGCGGTACGCGGGGTCGGGCCCAATACCCCGGCCACGTAGCGCGGTTTGTCCGGCGTGGCGCGGGTAACCTCGTCCGCCACTTCGCGGGCCAGGCGGGCCCCGACGAGGTTCAGCTCGCCGGCGACGGCCTCCAGGCCGTAGTCGCCCTGGGCCACGGCGGTGCTGTTGAAGGTGTTGGTGCCGATGATGTCGGCGCCGGCGTCGAGAAACTCCCGGTGCAGCATCTGGATCACGTCCGGCCGGGTCAGGGACAGCAGGTCATTGTTGCCCTTGAGGTCCCCCGGGTGTTCCGCGAAACGCTCCCCGCGATAATCGGCCTCCACGAGGCCCTGTGCCTGAATCATGGTGCCCATGGCGCCATCCAGCACCAGGATCCGTTCATTCAGGGCTCGCTCGAGGGCGGCGTGTAAGGGTTTGTCGTTGGACATTACCGGTTCTTCTCTATGCGCTGTATTTCGGTTCGGCCTTCGCGGCGCCGGCGCGGCGTCCGGACCTTGAAAGGGGGCGTATTCTACCAGAAGCGGCCACGGGGACGGACCGCTATTTCAAACACATCTCGTACATTGCCGCCGGGAGTGGTAGAATACTTGACTAAATTACTCGGAAACGAATGGCTTATGGTAACCATCACTGAATCGGCCCAGGAATACCTCGCGGAGCTGCTGTCCAAGCAGGAAGACGCGCTGGGCGTGAGGGTCTTCATCAACCAGCCCGGTACCCCGCGCGCGGAAACCTGCATCGCCTACTGCCGCGACGGCGACGTGGAAGAGGGTGACGAGGAGCGCAAGTTTGAGCTGTTCACCGCCTGGTTCGACGGCCGCAGCCTGCCTTATCTGGAAGACGCGCTGGTGGATTACGCCAAGGACCGCATGGGTGGCCAGCTCACCATCAAGGCGCCCAACGCCAAGCTGCCCCGCGTCGACGAGAACAGCCCGCTGGAAGACCGTATCAATTATGTGCTGTACAACGAGGTCAATCCGGCCCTGGCCGCCCACGGCGGCGAGGTGAGCCTGGTGGAGGTGACCGAGGACAGCTTCGCGGTGTTGCGCTTCGGCGGTGGCTGCCAGGGTTGCGGCATGGTCGATCAGACACTCAAGGGCGGGGTGGAGAAAACCCTGCTGGAGCAGCTGCCCCAGCTCAAGGGCGTGCGCGACATGACAGACCACACCGACCGCAGCAACGCCTACTATTGATGGATTGCCCGGCTGGACGCGCCCGCGTCCGGCCATGTCACCGGCGCACCTTGACGAAAAGCGGCGCAATAAATTGCGCCCTACACGTCCCGCGCCACCTCCCGTAGGATCCAATTCACTCGCCCCAAACCGGCAAAGCGCCACCCCCTGTAGGGTCGAATTCATTCGACCAAAAACGGCAGAGAGGCTCCCCCCATAGGGCCGAACTCACTCGACCAAGTAACACCAAAAAGATTGCCCGGAAAAGAGAACCAGGCCCGGCTCCCCGCAAGTCCGGCATCACCGCCCAGGCAGCACGTCCTTCAATTTGTCCCGCATCTCGCGCAGGCAGGACGCGGTCGTCTCCCAGTCGATACAGCCGTCGGTCACCGACACCCCGTACTCCAGCTCGGACAAGTCCTGCGGAATGGACTGGTTGCCGGCTTTCAGGTTGCTCTCGATCATCAGTCCGACGATGGAGCGGTTGCCTTCCAGAATCTGGTTGGCCACGTTTTCCACCACCAGCGGCTGCAGTTCGGGTTGCTTGTTGGAGTTGGCGTGGCTGCAGTCGACCATGATATTGCCCGGCAGCTTTGCCTTGGTCAGGGCTTCCTCGCAGAGCTTGATATGCACCGAGTCGTAGTTGGGGCCCGATGACCCGCCGCGCAATACCACATGGCCGTAGCGGTTGCCCTTGGTGGTGTATACCGACACCTGGCCCTCGTGGTTGATGCCGAGGAAGCGGTGGGGATTGGCCACGGAGTTGAGGGCGTTCATCGCCACGGTCAGGCTGCCGTCGGTGCCGTTCTTGAAGCCCACCGCGCTGGACAGTCCACTGGCCATTTCGCGGTGGGTCTGGGATTCGGTGGTGCGCGCGCCAATGGCCGACCAGCTGATCAGGTCCTGCAGGTACTGCGGCGAGATCGGGTCCAGGGCCTCGGTGGAGGTGGGTAGCCCCAGCTCCAGGATGTCCAGCAGCAACTTGCGCCCCAACTGCAGCCCCTCCTCGATTTTGAAGGAGTCGTCGAGGTGGGGGTCGTTGATCAGGCCCTTCCAGCCGACCGTGGTGCGCGGTTTCTCAAAGTACACGCGCATGACGATGTACAGGGTGTCGGCGAGCTCGTCCGCCAGGTCGCGCAGGCGCCGGGCGTAATCCATGGCCGCGGCGGGATCGTGGATCGAGCAGGGGCCCACCACCACGAACAGGCGCGGGTCCTTGCGGTCGAGGATGTCCCAGATTACCTGCCGGCTGCCGGTGACGGTATCCTGCACCGCCTGCGTCATCGGCAGCGATGCCTTCAGTTGCTCCGGCGTCACCAGCACATCCTGGGACGCGACGTTGATATTGTGTACTGCCATATTGCTCATTACTGCTCACCTGCTAGAGTGATTGCCTCGCGCGTCCCCGCACAGAACGAAGGCGCGTCATTCTATAGCAGCCCGCGGCCTTTGGGTAGGAACCCGGCGGCGCACACGAGGAACCGCACTTGACGGAGCAGAACCACGGCCCCGACTACCACATCACCCCCCTGTTGCCCCTGATCGAGGGGGGCTTCCAACTGCTGACCCCGAACCTGCGTCTGGCCCGCCAGATCAAGGCCGGGTGGGACCGCGACCAGGCCGCGCGGGGAGCGCGGGCCTGGCGGCCGCTGGCGGTACAACCCCTGGAAAGCTGGCTGCGGCAGCAGTGGTGGCAGCGCTGCGGCCGAGACGCGCGATTGCGCCGGGTGGTGTTGGATCAGGGGCAGGCACTGGCCCTGTGGCGCCAGGTAATCGCCGCGGATCAGCAGCAGGGGGACTACCAGCTGCTGCAGGCCGACGCCACCGCCTCCCTGGCGCAACAGGCCCGCAACACCCTGCTGCGCTGGCAACAGTCGGTCCGCGAGGAGGGCCTGGCCCGGGAGCTGTCGCTGGACCCGGATTGCGCGGCCTTCCTGCGCTGGTGCCGGGCCTTCGAGGACGCGCTGGACAACAAGGCCCAGGCCACCGCCCTGGACGTGATTGCGTTGCTGGCCGCGGAGCCGGCGTGCCCGGAGCAGCGGGTGGCGCTGCTCGAGTTCGATGAGGTCCCGCCGCTGTTCGACCACTGCCTGCGAAAGCTGTGCACCGAGGTGGAGCGAGTCCAGCCTCCAGCGGGGCAAGCCACCATGCGCGCCAGGGCCTACCCCGACCGCGGCAGCGAGTTTCGCGGCCTGGCCCGCTGGGTGCGCGAAACCGCCGGCCGCGAACCCGAGGCGAGCATCGGGGTGGTGTTGGGCGACATGCGCGGCGATCGCGCGCGCCTGGAGTACCTGCTGCGGCGCGAGTTTGATTGCCTGGATGGCAACTACGGCAGCCTGCCGGTCAACTTTTCCACCGGCTGGCCGCTGGCGGAGGCGCCAGTGGTCCGCGATGCCCTGATGGCGCTGGCCGCCACCGGCGACACCCTGGCCCTGGGCGAGTTGCTCGGTCTGATGCGCTCGCGCTTCCTCGCCCTGCCCGACCGGGGTGGCGCATTGGCGCAACGCTTTATCACCCGGGTCTTCGACACCGGCCGCGAACCGGTGCCGGTCGCGACACTGCGCGGCCTGGCGAACCAGGGCGCGTCCGCGGACCA
The DNA here is from genome assembly GCF_017255185.1 of Parahaliea mediterranea. GTDB lineage: Bacteria > Pseudomonadota > Gammaproteobacteria > Pseudomonadales > Halieaceae > JAFKCZ01. Next base: position 187,556 of record NZ_JAFKCZ010000009.1, on the reverse strand, counting down.
GCCCGGCTTGCGCATCGGCGGGATTTTGCAGGACCTGGCGCGCCGCCGGGACCTGCGGGGAACGGCTGCGCCCTCGGTGTGGGCGGGCCGTTTTCGCGAGATCCTGGGGCAGTGGGGCTGGCCGGGGGAGGGCGGGCTCGACTCCATCGAGTACCAGCAGGTGGAGGATTTTTACCGTCTCCTCGACACCTACGCCGGCTATGACGCGGTGTGCGGCCCCCTGCACCGGGCGGCGGCGCTGCAGCTGCTGCGCCAGTGCTGCCGCGACACTGTGTTCCAGCCGCAAACCGCCGACAGCCGCATCCAGGTATTGGGGCCCCTGGAAGCGGCCGGGCTGCGCTTCGACCACCTCTGGGTTTTCGGTATGCAGGCCGGGCAGTGGCCGGCGCCGGCCCGTCCCAACCCCCTGCTGCCGATGGCCCTGCAACGGCGGCTCGAGATGCCGCACGCCAGCGCGGAGCGGGAGTGGGAGTTCAGCGCCGGGCTGCTGGAACAATACCGGCGCAGCGCCTCGCGCTTGCACGCCAGCTACAGTCGCGAGCTCGACGGCGCACCGGAGCTTCCCAGCGCCCTGCTGGCTGACTTCGAGTGGGTTCAGCCAGAGACCGCCGCCGCGGTTCCCGAAGCGTGGCTCGCACAGTGGCGGGCACGGGATAGCGAGCGCCTGGACGATCACCGGGCGCCAGCGCTGTCGCCGGCTGAAAAAGATAGCGTGCGCGGTGGCAGTGGGCTGCTGGAGGACCAGTCCCAATGCCCCTTCCGGGCCTTTGCCCGCCGTCGCCTGCGCGTCGAGCCGCTGGCCGAGCCCAGCCTGGCCCTGAGTGCGGGAGAGCGGGGTTCGCTGCTGCACAACGCCTTGTTTGCCCTGTGGGGCGAGCTGGGAGATGCCGGGCAACTGGCCGCGCTGGACCCGCCCGCGGAAGGGGAGGCGGTCGCCAGGGCGGTCGCGGCGGCGCTGGACGCCCTGCCGGCGGGGCGGCGCCACGCGGTGGGCCACGCCTATTGCGAACAGGAGCGGGAGCACCTCGAGCGCCTGTTGCGGGAGTGGCTGGCGGTGGAGCGGCAGCGCGGGGCCTTTGTGGTGGCCGCCCGCGAGCAGGGCGCGGACATTGTCCTGGCGGGGCTGCCCATTCACATGCGGGTCGACCGGGTGGACCGGCTCGCCGACGGGTCAACCGTCATCATCGACTACAAATCGGGCCGCAGCAGTGCCGGGGACTGGCTGGGGGAGCGGCCCGCCCGCCCACAGCTACCGCTGTACGGCCTGGCCAGCGAGGCTCCGGTGGCCGCGCTGGCCTTTGCCCAGCTGCGCCCGCGGGACTGCAAGTTCAGCGGCCTTGGCCAGACCGCGGCGGCCGAGGGTATCGAGGTGGATATTCCCAAGGCGGTGCGGGGACGCGTCACGGCGCAGAACTGGGAAGAGCTGCGCGAATTCTGGCGGCGCAGCCTGGAACAACTGGCGCGGGACTTTATCGCCGGAGCGGCCGCGGTGACACCCCTCGGCCCCCAGAGTTGCACCTGGTGCGGCTTGCAGCCCCTGTGCCGTATTGACGCCGTGGAGGAGGGCGCCGAATGAGTATCGTCGACGCGCAGCAACGCGAGGCCGCCCTCGACCCCTTGCAGAGCTTTTGTATCAGCGCCCCGGCGGGCTCCGGCAAGACCGAACTGCTGATCCAGCGTTTTCTCAGCCTGTTGGCCCGGGTGCAGCGCCCGGAGCAGATCCTGGCCATTACCTTTACCCGCAAGGCCGCCGCGGAGATGCGCGAACGCGTGCTGCTCGCCCTGCGCGAAGCGCGTGAGGGAAAGCCCTGCGACAGTCCCCACCAGCAACGCACGCGCGATTTGGCGACCGCCGCGCTGGCGGTGGACGGGCAGCAGAACTGGCAACTGCTGGGCAATAGCTCGCGCCTCAATATTCGCACCATCGACGGCTTTTGCGCGGCGCTGACCCGGCAGATGCCGATTCTGAGCGAGTTCGGCGCCCAGGCGGGCGCGGTGGACGACGCCGGGCCACTCTATGCCGAGGCGGTGGCGGAGCTGTTTGCCATGGTCGAGTCCGAGCACCCGGTGGCCGCGGACCTGCGGGCGCTGATGCTGCACTTTGACAACAACTGGGACAAGCTGGCGGAGCTGCTACAGAGCCTGCTGGCCCGCCGCGACCAGTGGCTCCCCTACGTCGGCCTGCACCACAGTCCCGGGGCCGCCGAGGAGCGCCTCCTGCACACCCTGCACGCGGTGATTCGCGGGGTGCTGGACGGCCTGCGGCAGCGCCTGGGGCCCTACCTGGGGGAGCTGTACGAACTGCAGTGCTACGCCGCGCAGAACCTTCAGGCCACGCCGCCTGCCGCGGCGCCCGCTGCCGCGATCGGCGACCTCGACGACTGGCGCGGCTTGCGGCGCCTGTTGCTGACCAAGAGCGGCGGCTGGCGCGGCCGCCTGACCAAGGCCGAAGGCTTTCCCGCCGGCAAGGGGCGCGCCCAGGAAATGAAGCAGCGCATGGCGGGCGTGCTCGGGGAGTTGTCGCACGACGACAGCCTGAAAGAGTCCCTGCAAGAGCTGGATGTACTGCCGGAACTGGAGGCCGATACCACCAGCTGGCGGCTGGTGCTGCAGCTGTCCCACGTACTCCCGGTGCTCGCCGCGCAGCTGCTGCTGGTGTTCCAGCGCCGCGGCGCGGTGGATCACAGCCAGGTGGCGCAGTCGGCGCTACAGGCCCTGGGCGACGACGAGGCGCCGACCGACCTCGCGCTGCGCCTGGACTACCGCATCGAACATATCCTGGTGGACGAGTTCCAGGATACCGCCATCAACCAGTTCGAGCTGGTGCGCCGCCTCACCCGGGGCTGGGGTGAGCACAATGCGGTCAATCCCGACGCGCCGCGCACCTTCCTGATTGTCGGCGATGGCATGCAGTCGATCTACGGTTTCCGCGACGCCAACGTGGGCCTGTTCCTGCAGGCCCGCGATCGCGGCTTCAACGGCGTGGTGCCGCGCTATCTCGAGCTGCGCTCGAACTTCCGCTCGGAGGCCGGGGTGGTGGACTGGGTCAATCGTGTTTTCGGCCAGGCTTTTCCCGCGGTCGACGATATCGCCCGCGGCGAGGTCAGCTTCAGCGCGGCGGCAGCGGTAAAACCGGCCGCGGCGGATGCGGCGGTGGCCGTGGCCGTGTTCCACGGCGAGGGCGCGCCCCAGGCGGAAATCGACCATGTCTGCGATGGCGTGGCCGCCGCCCTGGCGGCGGAGCCCGGGGGCAGCGTCGCCGTGCTGGGGCGCAGCCGTTCGCAGCTTCAGGGCATTGTGGCCGGCCTGCGCGGGCGGGGAATCGCTTTTGCCGCCCAGGACATGGACCGCCTGCAACACTCGCCGGTGGTGCTGGACCTGATGACCCTGGTCCGCGCCCTCGCCAACCCCGCCGACCGGGTGGCCTGGGCGGCCCTGCTGCGGGCGCCCTGGTGCGGCCTCACGCTGGCCGACCTGCACGCCGCGGCACGCGCCGGCGCGCAGGGCGACATGCCCCTGCCCCCCCTGACCGCGCCCGGCGGTGACGACGATCCGCTCGCGGGACTGTCCGCCGACGGCCGCGAACGCCTGGCCCATCTCCGCGCGGGCATGGGCTGGGCCCTGGCGCGCCGCGACCGCCTGTCCCAGCGCGCCTGGCTGGAGCAGGCCTGGCTGCAACTCGGCGGTCCCGCCACCGCCACCAGCGAGACGGCGCTGGCCGACGCCGAGCGCTTTTTCCAGCTGATCGAGCAGGGCGAGCTGGAGGGACGGATACTGGACATTCCCTGGCTACAGGCGCAGGTGGAGCGTTTGTTTGCCGACACCGGTGGCGATGGCGCGCGGGTGCAGGTCATGACCCTGCACAAGGCCAAGGGCCTGGAATTCGATCACGTATTCATCCCCGCCCTGGCCCGGGGCGCCGGCCAGGATCGCCGTCCGCTGCTGCTGTGGGACGAGTACTCTGACGCCGGGGGCGAGCGTGGCTTCCTGCTGGCGGCGGACGATCACAGCAAGCCCGGGGAGGCGGGCCTGTACAATTTTCTCGGGCAGCAACGCAAGCGCAAGCAGGCCCTGGAGAACACCCGCCTGTTGTACGTGGGGGCGACGCGCGCCGTGCGCCGTTTGGTACTGAGCGCGACCCTCGCCGAGGATCCGAAGAGCGGCGACCCCCGGCCGCCGGGTGGCAACACATTACTGGGGTGTATCTGGCCCGCAGTGGCCGACCAGGCGCGCTATTTCGAGGCTCGGGAAGTCTCCCCGGCGGCCGCGCTGGCGCCGATACCCCCCCTGCGCCGGCTGCGGGCGCTGTCCGGCGGGGCGCGGGAAACTCCCGGCGATGCGAGTCCGGCCAACCGGCCCGGGAGTGTGGACAACCGCCTGGAACGCCATACCGGCACCGCGGTGCACCAGCTGTTGGAGATGCTGGCCGCCGGGCCGGAGCTGCCGGGCGCGCCGGGGGAGGATGAGCGCGAGGCCTGCCGATGGGCGCTGACCAGCCTGGGGCTCGCCGGCGCCGACCTGGCGCGGGCCCTGGAGATGGCCATGGCATCGCTGCAACGCACCCTGGCCGACGCGTCGGCGGGGCGCTGGTTGCTGCGCGCCGATCACCCCGGCAGCGCCTGCGAACTGCCCCTGACCCGTGTCGACGCGACCGGGCGAATCCGCGACATTGTTATCGACCGCACCTTTGTCGACGCGGACACGGGCGAGCGCTGGATCGTGGACTACAAGACCAGCCAGCCGGCGCCGGGCGTGTCCACGGCCGAGTTCCTGCGGGAGGAGGGCGAGCGCTACCGGGAGCAGCTGCAAGGCTACCGCGAGGCGATGGCGGAACTGGGCCCCGAGCCACTGCGCTGCGCGCTGTACTTCACCGCGCTGGGGCACTTGCACCCGCTGGACGATTAACCTCGAAACAAGATGCCCGTTCCGGGCATCTTGTTTGTCGCCCTGTCGGCGGCGGCACATCCACGTGCCGGTTTTCACCCCGCGCCGGGTGAATAGCCCGCGCTACTCGAAACCGGCAATGACCTCGTCGGCGAAACGGCGCACGCCATCGCACTTCAGCTGCAGGTCCTCGGTCTCGCCGTGGTACAGGGCCCAGGGCATGGTGAGGATATGGGTCACGCCGGCTTCCTCGAGGCGGCGGTAGCCGTCGATGTCCCAGGCGTCGGAGGGGGTGGCCATGACCTCGAACGCCTCGCGCTCGCGGCCGTATTCCCGCCGCCAGTCGCGAATCTGGCCGATGCAGTCGACTATCTCCGACGAGCTTTGCAGGTCGGTGACCCAGCCGTCCGCCAGCCGGGCCGCGCGGCGCATCGCCGGCCGCGAGATACCGCCGATCCAGAAGGGAATGCGCTCGCTCGGCGCGGGGTTCATCTCCAGGCGGTCGAAGTCGTAGTGCTCGCCGTGGTACTCCACCATTTCGCCGCTCCACAGCAGGCGCATGATCTCCAGCATTTCGTCGGTGCGCTTGCCGCGACTGCGAAAGTCCTGTTGCAGCAGGGCGAACTCGTCCTGTGACCAGCCCACGCCGAAGGCCGGGGTCACGCGATTGTTGCTGATGATCGCCGCGGTGCTGATCGCCTTGGCCACCAGGAAGGGATTGCGCATCGGCAACACGAAAATGTTATTGGTGAAACGCAGGCGCTCGGTGATCGCCGCCAGGGCGCCAATGGTGACCCAGGGGTCGGGCCAGTCGGTGAAAGGCTGCCAGCGGCGGGAACCGTCGTCGGTATAGGGATAGGGATTGCTGATTTGTTCCGGGTTCACCACGTGGTCGGAAAAAGACATGGCGTGCCAGCCGTGGCTGTCCGCCACCGGCGCGATGGCGGTGAGATGGGCCACGGTGCTGAAGGAGGTGGAAAGAACGAATTTCACCTGCTGGTCTCCTTTTGTTATCCAGCCAAATCCACGCTACTGTAATGCCATCGCGCGGGGCAGGGGACTTAGGGGCCATGCTGTACTACAAGCAACGAGCAATCGATCAAATTGTCATACTCACGGGGGCCGGTATTTCCGCCGCCTCCGGGCTGGCCACGTTTCGCGACACTGGCGGCCTGTGGGAGAACCACGACCCAATGGATATCGCCACTCCGGAGGCCTTCGCCCGGGATCCGGACCTGGTGTACCGCTTCTACAACGAGCGCCGCCAGCAGCTGCGGGCGGTGCAGCCCAATGTCGCCCACCGCGCGCTGGCGCGGTTACAGCAGACCGTCGGACAGGGCGTGTTCCTGGTCACCCAGAACGTGGACGACCTGCACGAGCGCGGCGGCAGCGAACAGGCCTGCCACATGCACGGCGAGCTGCAATCCATGCTGTGCCGGCACTGCGGCCAGCGGCAGCGGGCTCTGGCCACCTTCGACGGCAAGACCGCCTGCCCCGCCTGTGGCGAGCGCGGCGGGCTGCGGCCGGATGTGGTGTGGTTCGGCGAGATGCCGCACGACATGGACCGTATCGAGGCCCACCTTGCCGATTGCGACCTGTTCATCGCGGTCGGCACCTCCGGCGCGGTCTATCCGGCCGCCGGCTTCGTGCAGCTGGCGCGCCACGCGGGGGCAATCACGGTGGAGGTCAACCGCGAGGCCAGCGATGTCGCGGGTTTCTTCCATCACCATTACGTGGGCTGTGCCACCGATCAAGTGGGTTTGCTGGTGGATGAGTTGTTGGCCGCCAGGGTGGGGTGAGTTGGCGGGGTGAGTTGGCGGGGTGAGTTGGTCGAATGAATTCGACCCTACATGGGCGGTGGGAGAGGTCTCGCGTGGGGCGGAATGCATTCCGCCGCCTGTTGGTCGAATGAATTCGACCCTACACGTCCCGGGGGGCGCTCGCGAGCCACACGGTGAATTTGTTGTTCTGGGCCAGCTGGTCCACGCGCGCAAAGGCGCGGGCGAGGGCCGGACGGTAGCGCAGGTGGCGGTTGGCCACCAGGCACAGCTGGCCCCGCGCGGTCAAATGCCGGGCGGCCTGGGAGAACAGGCGGCGTCCAGCGAAGTCATCCACGGTGTGCTGCAGGTGAAAGGGCGGATTGCACAGCACCAGGTCGAAGGGCTCGCCGCGGTAGTTCCGCAAACCATCCCCCAGGTGTTGTTCGCAGTGTGCCGTGTCGGACGGGCGCAGGCGGCACAGGTTGCGCCAGGCCGAGGCCACCGCCATCGAAGACTCATCGCAAAACAGTACGTCCCGGGCCAGTCCGCCATCCAGCGCGGCCAGTCCCAGCACGCCGTTGCCACAGGCCAGGTCGGCGACCCGCAGGCCGCGGCCCAGGCCCGGCAGCTGCGCGATCAGCAGTTCGCTGCCGCGGTCCAGCTGGTCGCGACTGAATACATTGGCCAGGGCTTCCAGGTCCGCCCCCAGTGGTGCGCAACGGTAGCGGGCCGGTGCCGGGATCGGCGCCAGGGGGCCGTTGAACGTGGCGCTGAACAGCCGGGCCTTGCGGCGGCCGGGATGGCGCTCGGTGGTACCGACATAGTGCTCCATCACCGCCGCGGTGCGCGGCGAGAGGTGCTTGTCCATCCCGGCGGCGAGGAGTTCGACCCCGGCGGGCAGTGCCGCCGCGAGGGTGGCGAGCTGGTATTCAAAGAACGCCAGTTGTTTGGGCACGCGCATGACCACGCGCGCAACCCCGGGCGGCGGCGATTCGGTGGCATATACCACGGGGATCGGCGACCGGGCGTTGGCCGCGCAGTTTTGCGCGAGGGCCAGGGCGCCGAGGGCGGAGTCCGTCCAACTGGCCACCGCCGCCAGGGGCAGCGCCAGGGCGCCCTGCTCGTCGTTGACCACCAGGGTGGCGCTATCGCGGCCCTTGGCGGTACCGGCAAGGGCCGTCAGTAGCAGCTCGTCCGCCGCGCACCAGGCCCGCAGCGGTTCCCGCGGACGGGCGGGGTAGCGCTCCAGCGCGAACTCACCAAAGGGGGTCTGCATGCGCGCCGGCGACGCCGCGCCGGTCACCTCAGCCGTCGCCGTCGAGATAGAGCGTCAACTGCTGCCCGGGCTGCAGATAGGCGCCTGGATCCAGCGAGTTCCAGCTTACGATGTCGGCGATGGAGACATTGAAACGGCCGGCGATACGGTACAGGGAGTCGCCGCGCCTGACGCGGTAGTCGTGGGTTTGCGGGGCGCCGCCGCCCTGCATGGCAAGGCTGCCGGACCAGGCATTGCCCTGGGGAATCAGCAGGGTATCTCCGGCGCGGATCAGGCTGCCGCGAATCTTGTTGACCTCGCGCAGCATGCCCACCTCGGTATCGAAACGGCGCGCGATACGATTCAGGCTGTCTCCTCGCTGGATGGTGTAGTGGCGCCAGCGCACACGGTCCTCGCCATCGATGGCCGCCACCCCTTCCTCGAAGCGCGGCAGGGCGTCCAGTGGCAGCAGCAATTCCGGTGCCTGGTCCGGGGCGGTAGCCCAGCGCAGCTGCCCCGGGTTGAGCGCGCGCAGCAGCGACACCTCGACACCGGCGAGTTCCGCCGCCCGGGCGAGTTCAATCTGGCCGCCGGTGGCGGCAATCGCGAAGGCGGGGCTGTTGGGCACCGGGGGCAGGCTGGCGTCGTAGCGCCCGGGGTTGGCCACAATGGAAGTCAGCGCGATCAGGCGCGGCACGTATTTGCGCGTCTCGCGGGGCAGTTTGAGGGACCAGTAGTCGGTGGGCTGGCCGCGCGCGCGGTTGCGCGCCATGGCGCGGCCAACACGGCCCTTGCCCGCGTTGTAGGCTGCCAGGGCCAGCATCCAGTCGCCGTCGAAGTCCTGGTGCAGGGCCTCCAGGTAATCCAGCGCCACCCGGGTGGAGTCGCGCAGGTCGCGGCGGCCGTCGTACCACCAGTTGCTGGTCAGGCCCAGGTGGCGCCCGGTGGCGGGCATGATTTGCCACAGGCCGACGGCGTGCTCCGGCGAGCGCGCGAAGGGGTCCATGGTGCTCTCCACCAGCGGCAGCAGGGCGATTTCCATCGGCATGCCCCGGGCTTCCACTTCGCCGACAATGTAGTGCAGGTACAGGGACGAGCGCTGGGCGATCACGTCCAGGTAGGTCGGCTGGCCCAGGAAGCGCTCCCGGGCGCGCGCCACCTGGTCGTTGTCGATGTCCTGCCAGGTCAACTGCAGGCGCAAGTAGGCCCACAGATCGGCGGGCGGGGCGGGCGGTTGATCGATCGTCGCGATCGCGGCCGGCTTGCGCGCCACCTTGTTGACGGCTTTGGGCCCGGGCTGAACGGTAGCGGCGGCGTCGGTGTCGACCGGTGGTTGCGTCTGGCAGCCCGCGGCGATGACCAGCGCGCAAAGCAGTGTGAAAAGCGATCTTGTCTGTTTGAATATCAAGCGAATTCTTCTTTGTGGGATACGGTTAGAAGTTGTCTTTCCAGGCGCGCACCGTGGCAAACACCGCGGCGCCGCTGTCCCCCTCGAGCCGCCCCTGGGCGCGCAGCGCGGCGCGCAAGGCCGCGGTTTCGCAGCGCAGGAAGGGGTTGGTCTCCAATTCCTCCGCCAGGGTGGACGGTACCGTCGGCTGGTCGCGATCGCGCAGCGCCACGGCCTGGCGCTGGCGTTCCGCCAGGGCCTGGTTGTCCGGTTCGGCGGCGCGGGCGAAGGCGAGATTGGCCAGCGTGTATTCGTGGGCGCAGTAGACCCGCGTCGCCGGTGGCAGCGCCGCCAGCGACTTGAGCGAGTCGAGCATCACCTCGGGCGAGCCCTCGAACAGGCGGCCGCAGCCGCCGGCGAACAGGGTGTCGCCGCAAAACAGCAGCGGCGGTTCAGCATCGTGAAAGTAGGCAATGTGGTCGAGGGTGTGGCCCGGTACTTCGAGTACGTGAAATTCACGCCCCAGGATATCGACCCGATCCCCGGCGCCGAGACGATGGGTGATCGCTTCGATGGCGGGGTTGCGCGGGCCCCAAACCGGGACGTCCGCCGCGGCGAGCAAGTCCGCGATTCCGCCCACGTGATCGAAGTGGTGGTGGGTAATCATGATGCCCGCCAACGTCAGGCCCTGCTGCCGCAGCGCCGCCAGCACCGGACCGGCGTCGCCGGGGTCCACAACCACGGCCCTGCCCGCGTCCTGCAGCAGCCAGATGTAATTGTCGTTAAACGCCGGGATCGGCGAAATGGAGAGCATGGCGCACCGTTCAATTGCCTTGAAAATACAGTAACATGGTCGCTACCGAGCGCCCCCGAGGGGCCTTGGGCGCGGACCGGAATTGTTCCGGCCGCGGGCCGAGCCAAGAGTTTAACGAGATTTTGACTGAACTGGAAACCTGGTACAGCAGTACCAACGGCCGCTACCTCCTGGGCCTGCTGGAGCGCGAGATCGCCGCCAGCCTGGACACCGCCTTCGGCTACCATCTCGCCCAGGTTGGGGCCACGCGCTGCCATCCCCTGTTCGGGGGCAGTCCGGTGCGCCACCGGATTTACGTTTCGTCGCGGGCGGGGGAGTCCGTGAGCCTGGTGGCCAATGCCGACGAGCTGCCGCTGGCCACCGACAGCGTGGACGTACTGATCGCGCACCACAGCCTTGAATTCAGCGACAACCCCCACCAGGCACTGCGCGAAATGCACCGTGTTTTGACGCCACAGGGTCACCTGTTCGTGATCGGTTTCAACCCCTGGAGCCTGAAGGGGGTGAATATCGCGCTGCGCGCCCGGGCTGGCGGCAGTCCGTGGCGCGGCCGTCGCAGCCTCTCCACCTGGCGGCTGAGCGACTGGCTCAACCTGCTGGGGCTGGAGGAAGAAGAAGCGCGCCAGTGCTATACCGTACCGCCTTTCGGGGGGCGCCGTATCCGCGCGGTTGTCGAGCGCTGCAACGCCTGGTGCGCCCGCCACCGCCTGCCGGCGGGCGGGGTGTACATTGTGCATGCCATGAAGCAGGTGCCGGGCAGTACCCGGCCGGCCCAGCGGGCCAGGCGCGCGCGCCTGATCGATCTCGCTGTACCCAAACCGGTGTCGGCCCCGCGGCCGGCACCCACACCGCGCAGGGGAGACAACGCCGCGTGAAGCAAGTGGAAATATTTACCGACGGTGCCTGCCGGGGCAATCCCGGCCCCGGCGGCTGGGGCGCGCTGTTGCGCTATCAGGGCAAGGAACGCGAACTCTACGGGGCCGAGCCCGCCACCACCAACAACCGCATGGAGCTCATGGCGGCCATCGAGAGCCTGCGAGCCCTGAAGGAGCCCTGTGCGGTCGATTTGACCACGGACTCGTCCTACGTGCGCGACGGCATTACCAAGTGGCTCGCCAACTGGAAGGCGAAGAACTGGAAAACCGCCGCGCGCAAACCGGTCAAGAACGAGGACCTGTGGCGGGCGCTGGATGAACAGAACCAGCGTCACCGGGTGCAATGGCACTGGGTCAAGGGCCACAGCGGCCACCGGGAAAACGAAATCGCCGACCAACTGGCCAACCGGGCCATCGACGAGATGCGCGCATGAGACAGATCGTACTGGATACCGAAACCACCGGCCTGGAAGTGAGCCAGGGTCACCGGATCATCGAGATCGGCTGTGTCGAGCTGGTGAACCGCCGCCTCACCGGCAAGCACTACCACCAGTACATCAATCCGGAACGGGAGGTGGATCAGGGCGCCATCGAGGTCCACGGCATTACCAACGAATTCCTCGCCGACAAACCCCGTTTCGCCCAGATCGCCGCGGATTTTGTCGACTTTGTCGCCGGCGCCGAGCTGGTCATCCACAACGCGCCCTTCGACGTGGGCTTCCTGAACGCGGAGCTGCAGCGCCTCGACGCCGGGCTGCCGATGGTGGACCAGAGCTGCACCATTATCGACTCCCTGACCATGGCCCGCGCCAAGCACCCGGGGCAGCGCAACACCCTGGACGCCCTGTGCCAGCGCTATATGGTCGACAACTCCCAGCGCGACCTGCACGGGGCACTGCTGGACGCCGAGATCCTGGCCGACGTCTACCTGGCGATGACCGGGGGGCAGACCACCTTCGCCCTGTCCGACCATGACAGCGACAGCAGCGGCGGGGGTTCGGCCGGGGAGCGCATTCGCCGCTTGCCGGCGGATCGCGCGCCGCTGCCGGTCATTCAGCCCAGCGAGGCGGAGCTGGCCGCGCACGAAGCGCAGCTGGAAGAGATCGCCGCCAGCAGCGGCGGCACGGTGTTGTGGCGGGAGCTATACGGGGCCTGAGCCGGCAAAGGCGGGCGCGACGCGCCCGCTGCGTGACATCAGATAAACAGCGTGACGCAGAGCAGCCCGACGCCGCCCAGCACCAGGGTATAGGGCGCGGCCATGAGCACCATGCGGCCGTAGGACAGGCGAATCAATGGCGCCAGCGCCGAGGTGAGCAGGAACAGGAAGGCCGCCTGGCCGTTGGGGGTGGCCACGCTGGGCAGGTTGGTGCCGGTGTTGATGGCCACTGCCAGCTGGTCGAATTCCGCCCTGCTGATGGTCCCCGCGTCCAGCGCCGCCTTGACTTCATTGATGTACACGGTGGCCACGAACACGTTGTCGCTGATCATCGACAGGATGCCGTTGGCGAGGAAGAACATCGGCGGGCGGACATCCGCTTCCATCGCCAGCACCGCGTCGATCACCGGCGTGAACAGGTGCTGCTCGTGAATGACTGCCACGATGGCGAAAAACACCACCAGCAGCGCGGTGAAGGGCAGGGCCTCCTCGAAGGCGTGCCCGATCTGGTGCTCCTCGGTGACGCCGTTCAGGGCGGTGAGCAGCACGATGATCATCAGGCCAATGATACCCACGGCAGCCAGGTGCAGGGCCAGGGACACCACCAGCAGCAGCGCCACCAGTGCCTGTACCATCAGGCGCGCGTTGGTCCGCGGATTGCGCCGGGCCTCCTGCCGGGCCTGGAAGTCCTCCAGTACCGCGCGCACATTGTCGGGCAGTTTGGCGCCGTAGCCGAACTTGCCGGTGACCTCCAGCAGAACACAGGTGGCCAGGCCGCACACAAATACGGGCATGGTGACTGGCGCCATGATGGTGACGAACTTGACGAAACTCCAGTCGGCGACGGTCGCAATCAGGAGGTTTTGCGGTTCCCCCACCAGGGTGCAGACACCCCCCAGGGCGGTGCCCACGGCGCCGTGCATGAGCAGGCTGCGCAGGAAGGCGCGAAAATCTTCCAGGTCGGCGCGGTTCATCTCCTGCACCGCGTTGTCGTCGGCGTGGTCGTGGTCCTCCTCGTGGGTGATCTGCTTGCCCGAGGCCACCTTGTGGTAGACCGCGTAGAAACCAACCCCCACGCTGATCAATACAGCGGTCACGGTCAGCGCGTCAAGGAAGGCCGACAGCACCGCGGCGACCGCGGAGAACAGCAGCGACAACATCACCTTGGATTTGACCCGCAACAGGATCCGGGTGAATACGAACAGCAACAACTCCTTCATGAAGTAGATGCCCGCCACCATGAACATCAGCAGCATGATCACCTCGAAGTTGTGCAGCGCCTCGTTGTACACGGCTTCCGGGGAGGCCATGCCCAGCGCGACCGCCTCGATGGCCAGCAGCCCCCCGGGCTGCAGCGGGTAGCAGCGCAGGGCGAGGGCGAGGGTGAAGATGAACTCGGCAATCAACACCCAGCCGGTGAGGAAGGGGCCCAGCACGACCAGCAGGACGGGGTTGATCACCAGGAAGGCGATGATGGATTTTTTGTACCACTCCGGGGATGGGCCGAGGAAGTTCTTCCACAGGGCGCCGAGTACCGACTCGCTCATAAGCGCATACAGCCTGTTGTCAAAATTTTGCGAGGCATTCTACGTTATTATTTCACCGTTGCGTAAGCTTTACCGGCGCCCGGGGGCCTGATATGTGCGCGGCCTTGCCGGCGCCGCCACGGGGGCATACCATAGCCGGTTAATTTGACCAAGGGGTGAGTCGACCATGTTCCGACCGGACAACCAGCCGCCTGAACGCCAGGGGAGGGCGATCACCATCGTCTTCCAGCGCGGCGAGCTGGTCAGCGACCTGCGCTCGCCCCAGGGCTGCCTGCTGAGCCTCGAACAAATCGAGGGTGACGGCTGGAGTATCGTCCGGGAGCAGTTCGTGGGCTACTGGCACGAGCGGCCCTGCTACGCGGTGGAAATCAACGCCGACGCCGATCTCGACCCCATGCGCTACCACCGCGGCAATCTCTACCACATTCTGGGCCGGGTGGAAGAGCCGGTGTTCGCGATGGCGGGACGCGCCGCCCAGCTGCTCGCCTGGGAGCGTGACCACCAGTTCTGCGGGCGCTGCGGCCGGCCCATGGAGGCCGACCTCGGCGAGCGCGCCATGCGCTGCCCGCCCTGCGGCACGATCAATTACCCGCGTATCTCCCCCTGCATTATCGTATTGGTGACCCGGGGAGAGGAGCTGCTGCTGGCGCGCAACGCCAATTTCCCGCGCCCCATGTACAGCACCCTGGCGGGATTTATCGAGGCCGGCGAGACCGCCGAGGAAACCCTGGCGCGGGAAGTGCGCGAGGAGGTGGGGGTCGAGGTGCGCAATATTCGCTATTTCGGCTCCCAATCGTGGCCCTTTCCCAACCAGCTCATGCTCGGCTATTTCGCCGACTACGCTGGCGGCGACATTGTCTGCGATCCCGTGGAAATCGCCGATGCCCGCTGGTTTCACTACCGCGACCTCCCCCAGGTGCCGCCTCCCAGCTCGGTGGCGGGGCAGCTGATTCGCCACTACATCGACAGTCTCAATTAATCGCAATCCGGAGAAGCTCTTGGAATTTCTAGCGCAGTACGGCCTGTTCCTGGCCCAGGCAGTGACCATTGTTATCGCCATCCTGGTGGTGGCGGGCGGTGTTGTCGCCATAGGGCAGCGGCAAAAACAGGAAAGGGACGGGCATATCGAAATCCGCCATCTCAACGAGCGTTACCGCCAGATGGGGGAGGCGATCCGCCGCGCGGTACTGGACAAGAGCGCGCTCAAGGCCGAGGGCAAGGCCAGGAAAAAGGCCGACAAGGCCCGGGCGAAAGAGCAGAAAAAGGCCGCCAAGTCCGGCGCCGGCGAGAAGGAGGCCGATCACAAGCCGCGCTTGTACACCCTGGTCTTCGACGGCGACCTGAAGGCCAGCGCCACCGACCACCTGAGGGAGGAAATTTCCGTGGTACTGTCCCAGGCGGGCGAGGGCGACGAGGTGCTGGTGAAACTGGAGAGTCCGGGCGGCCTGGTGCATGGCTACGGCCTGGCCGCCAGCCAGCTGCAGCGCATTGTCGACGCCGGCGTGACGCTGACGGTGGCGGTGGACAAGGTGGCGGCCAGCGGCGGCTACATGATGGCCTGCGTGGCCAACCGCATCATCGCCGCCCCCTTCGCGGTGATTGGCTCGATAGGGGTGCTGGCGCAATTGCCGAACTTCCATCGCCTGCTAAAAAAACACGATATCGATTTCGAGCTGCTGACCGCGGGAGAGTACAAGCGGACCCTGACCCTGTTCGGTGAAAACACCGACAAGGGCCGGGAAAAATTCCTCGAGGAACTGGAAACCACGCACACGCTGTTCAAGGACTTCGTCGGCCGCCACCGGCCGTCACTGGATATTGCCAGGGTCGCCACCGGGGAGGTCTGGTATGGCCAGAACGCGCTGGACGAGAATCTGGTGGACGAGCTGCAGACCAGCGACGCCTTCATCCAGTCACGCATCGCGGACTGGGAAATCTATGAAGTGCGTTACGTGGCGCGCAAGCACTGGCAGGAAAAGCTGGGTATCGCCGCCGAGGGTGCCGTCGAGCGGAGCCTGCTGCGCCTGTGGCAGCGCAGCCGGGGCCCCCATTTCTGAATTTTTGAATAGTCCCGCGGCCTATTCGTAGCCGCGGTAGCGATTGTAATCGAAAAGGCCGTGGTACAGCGGGTCCGCGGCCAGGTGACGACGGTGAAACTTGTCGCTCAGGGCCCAGAACCAGGGCGCGTTGCGGGCCACCGCGTAGCGCTCCAGCAATAGCCGCCAGTCGGCTTCGTTTTTCAATCCGGCGATATCGGCGACGAACAGCGGCACCTGCTTTTCGTGGACCTGGAAGAACAGGTTGGGGTGCTCGCCGATGAATCCGCGCACCACCGTCAATCGGTCTTCCGCTTCGATCCGCCGCGACTCCTCCAGGAACAACAGCGCGATATTGGCATAGCCGGAATCCCGCAACACGGTGTAGGTTTCGTCGCGGTCCGGGCCGATCACATTGACGAAGCTTACCTGCGGCATGAAGCTGTTGTGGCGGCCCGCGCTGCCCGCCAGTACGTCCAGGGCCTGCCGTACTTCGGTCCTGGCGCCTTCGCGGTAGTCGTAGCGCGTGGCGCGGGCGCCGTGAATCCGCTCGCGCATCCAGCCCAGGAACTCGGCCTTGGGGTCGTCGCTGTCGAAGCGCAGGTCCGTCGGCTGTTCACGCATCAGCGCGCTGTCGGCGAACACGTGGTCCTTGGCGAAGCCCGGCGCCTTGCGGTACCAGTAACTGCGCAACTTGAGCCGTTCCCGCGCCGGCAGGTAGAGCAGGAAGTTTAGCTCGCCTTCCATGCGCAGGAAGTCCATGTACAACCGGGTTTCCAGCTGGTGGGCCACCGCCCCGTAGACGTCGAAACCCGCCACCAGCAGGTAGTGGATGCGCTCCAGCAGCGAATAGCTGATTACCCAGGCGGTCTTCGGCGTATCCCCGACAAAGCCCTTGACCACCGAAGCGGTATCGAAGTGGCGGAAGATGGTGAGAGCGGCATTGGGGTTGCGGCCGTCGCCATCCCAGAGCGTATCCAGGTTGATGCTTCGCCGCTTGTTCGCCAGCAGTTCGCCGAGGTGCTCCACCTTGGCCTCCTGGTAGCGGTCGTGGGCGCGGGCGTAGCTGCGCCAGTTGACCAGGTCCGCCACGGTCCCGGTGGTGGTTTTGGGCAGTCTGAGGTTGTCGCTCTCGCGGGCGAGAAAAGCGCCGTCGAGTTCCGGGTCCACCGCCTCCGGGTCGACGAACATGACCCAGAAGCGATCCTCGATCACGTTGAGCGCCACCTGGCCCCTGCACACCGGCCCCTTGATAAAATTCATGATGGTGAACTGGGCCTCGCGCAACAGGAAGCGGTAGCGGGCCCGCACCGGGATGGCGACAAAACTCTTGAAGGGGTTGGAAGCCACTTCCGGGCTGTAACCCGGCAGCTCGGGCACCAGGTAGTCGCGCTGCAGGAAGTTCTGCCGGTACCAGTCGCGCCGCTTGCCGTCGAAGCGGTAGGCGAGGTGGCTCTTGCCCAGCGGCGTCACCGGCAGTCGTTGCAGGCGGTAGTAGACGCGTTCCACGCCGGGATCGTCGTAGGGGCGTCGCGTGCTGATCAGCTCGAGCGGTTCCCCCGGGGGGGTGGCCGAGCGCACCAGGCGGAACCAGGCCGGTTGCGCGCTACTTTCCAGAAACAGCGAGGCCAGGAACAGGTGTTCGTAGAGGTAGCGCGCCACCAGCCGCTCTTTCAGGCTGTCGCCGTTGAGGAAGGTCTCCCAGGCACGCCACTCGGTTTCGACCGTGGCGGACAGCGGGGATGGGGGCAGAGCGGGGGCGCCGCGTTCCAGCCACTGGGTCATCACCTGATGCTCGTGGGGTTTGAGGCCGGGCAAGCCATAGGGCATGCCCCACAGGGGATAATCCTCGGCGAAGTCGTCGAATTCCTCCTGTTGCGGACACTGCTGGTCCCGGGACAGGGAAAAATCAAAGCCTTCGGGGAGCGGTCCGCGCCCCGGCAGGGGATGGGCCTGCTTCAGGTCGAGCATGCGGTACATCACGCCCCGCCCGGGAGTGTCGTCGTCAGTCACCGCGAAGAAGTCCTTGTCCCGCCATTGCGCCACGGTCTCCGCGTCGTCGAACAGCCGGGTCATGTTGGCCGACACCAGGCGCGTGCCGTCGTAGACCAGTTCCTTGTTCGCCCCGCGCTCCAGACCGGCCCGCGCTTCGAGCTTCAATTGGCAGGGGGCGTCGTAGCAGCCGTGGCAGACCATGCAGCGTTGTTGCAGCAGATTGTGGGCGGCCCGGGTATTGGCGCCGGCGTTCCCGCCGGCGCCGGCGGCGGCCAGCGGCAGCAGGAGCAGGAACGGCAGTAATTGTGTAAATCGTTTGCGAATTGCCTCAGTCCCGCTCGTCCTGCTCACATTTGCCCCTTACAATAATGGCTCGATTGACCAGAGCGTCCTGGTCGCCTTCGCTGTCGGCGAGTACCGCGGCGCCGATGTCCCGCTTTGTACTGGCGCAGGCATCGGCACCGTGTTGGTCCGCGCCGCCGCCGTCATAGGTGAGCCAGAACAGGGCGGCCGCAACGGTGACCACGGCGACGAACGCCACGACCGACAATACCAAGGGCTTTCCCATGCGCCTTACACTCTTTGTTTGTGAGTTTTTACAGGGCCGGATGATAGCACGGCACGTCGAGGACAACCGTGTTCCCGCCTGCAATCGGACGAGGTATTAAGCCATGGACCTGGCCACCACGATCTACACTTTCGACCTGCTCGGCGTGGCGGTGTTCGCCATCAGCGGCGCGCTGGCCGCCGCCGAGCGGCGCATGGATATTCTCACCTTCGTCCTGTTCGGCACCATCACCGGCGTCGGCGGTGGCACCATTCGCGATTTACTGCTCAACACAGACCAGGTTTTCTGGATCGTCGACACGGCCTACCTGTGGGTCTGCATCGGCGCTTCCGTGGCCACCTGGTTCCTGGCCCACCGCTTCCACTCCCGGCGGCGGGTGCTGCTGTGGGCCGACGCCATGGGGCTGGCGCTGTTTTGCGTCCTCGGTACCCAGAAGGCGCTGTCCTGGAACGCGCCGGTGGTGGTGGCGATTGGCATGGGGATGATGACCGCGAGTTTCGGCTCGCTGATCCGCGACAGCCTGCTGAACCGGCCGCCAGTGCTGCTGGGACCGGAAATCTACGTCACCGCGGCGCTGCTCGGCGCGGCCAGTTTCGTGCTGCTCAGCCACCTGCCGGTCACCGCCTCGCTGGCCCTGCCGGTGAGCATCGCCGCGGCCTTCCTGCTGCGGGCCGGCGCGCTGCTGTTCGACCTGCGGCTGCCCAAGTACCAGCATGAGCAACCTTGAACGCTTATCGGCATGAACTGCCTGGAGCCCTGTTCGGGCGAATGGCTCGTCGGCGGTCGCCGACGTTGCGCCCAGCTGCTCGCGCCTCCTCCATTGGCCTGATTAATGCTCTGTAAAATGCTCGGTGAGTGTTGCCAGGGCCCGGGCAGTGATCTCGAGCTCTTCCGCGCTGAGCAGGGATTCGATCCGTCGGTTGATGGCGTTAAAGGCCGAGCTGGCCTGGCGGGTCCGCTGCCGTCCCAGCGCGGTTAATGCCAATTCCCACGCCCGCCTGTCATCGGCGCGGCGCCGGCGACTGAGTAGCCCGAGTTTCAGCAGGCGATCCACCATTGCCGTTACCGCCGATTCATTCAGTTTCAGTGCCGCCGCGATGCGTCGCTGAGAGGTGTGTTCCTGCTCGGCGACGACCGCGAGCACGGCGGCCTGGGCCGTGCTGATCCCGGTATGTTGCAAGAGGTGCTGGTCCGCGGTTTTCTTCATGACCTGGGCGGCCAGTTGCAGACGGTGGTGGAAGCGCAGTTGTCGGGCAGTCATAAATAGCTTCACTAGTGAAGTATATGGTCGTATATTACTTTAGCACTGAAGCAATGGGAGTCGACCATGACTGGTGGAAAAATCATTGATGTATGGGCCCAAAACCTCACTCCGCGCATGGCGCAAGCACCCTGGCTGGAATCATTGCTGCGCTGGACGAATCAGTCCACAGCGCAAGTCTTGCCGAGCGTGGGGGATACCGTGGCGGCCATGGATGCGGCGCAAGTGGATATCAGCCTGTTGTCCGCCTGGTACGGGCCGCAGGGCGCGCTGATCTCCAATGACGAGGTCGAGGTGCAGATTGCCGAAGCTCCTGAACGCCTCCGGGGTTTACTCAGCGTGGATCTTGCCGACCCCATGGGCGCGGTGCGCGAGATTCGCACACGCGTAGAGAACGGTCCCTTTGTCGGTGTGCGGGTAGTGCCCTGGTTGTGGGATCTGCCGCCAAATGACCGGCGCTACTATCCGGTCTATGTCGCCTGTGTCGAAGCCGGGGTCCCCCTGTGCACCCAGATCGGGCATACCGGCCCCTTGAAGCGCTCGGAAACCGGCCGGCTGATCCCCTACCTTGAAGACGTGATGCTGGACTTTCCCGAGCTGGTGGTGGTGGGGGGGCACGTCGGTTTTCCATGGCTCGATGAACTGCTGTCCATGACCTTCAAGTTTCGCAACTTTTACGTCGACACCTCGGCCTACACCCTGCAGCGACTGCCTGCCGCCTTTAAGGATTTCATGCGCGGCGCCGGTCGCGGCCGGGTGATGTTTGGAACCAACTGGCCGATGCTGTCGCCGCAACAATGCCTGGCGGGCTTGCAGTCAATGCAGCTCGAGGCGGACGTCGAGACAGCATTCCTGGGGGAAACGGCGCAGCGGGTTTTCCAGCTCTGAGTCGGCCGCGTCGCCTGTCTTCCCGCCAGCATGCGTTGCGCGCTTCAAGCCGTTGGCGGGTAATTGTCGAGGCCCTGCCCGAAAAACCGACAGGTGTCGCCGCGCGCGCTCCTCCCGCGCGGCGCTCGGTGCTAACATGGCGCGCTGATTGAATCACCGCCATCGCACCGACACGGAGAGGGGCCTTGCGACTGTTACACACCTCCGACTGGCACCTGGGGCGGCAGCTCCACGGTGTGTCCCTGCTGCCGGACCAGGCCCACGTGCTGGCACAAATCGTCGACATCGTGCGCGAAGAAGCGGTGGATGTCGTGGCCATCGCCGGCGACATCTACGATCGCTCGGTGCCGCCGGCGGAGGCCGTGGAACTGCTGGGCGCAACCCTGCGCAGCCTGTGCCTGGAACTGGGCCGGCAGGTGGTACTGATCGCCGGCAACCACGACGGCCCGGAACGACTGGGCTTCGCCGCCGAGCTGCTGGTCGATGCCGGCCTGCATATCGCCGGCCCGCTGCGGGACAGCCTGTCGCCGGTTACGCTCGCCCTGGCGGGCGGCGAGCTCGATATTTTCTGCCTGCCCTACGCCGGGCCAGCCACGGTGCGGCAGGTTTTCGGCGAGGCGGTGAGTACCCACGAAGAGGCGATGGCGGCCCTGCTGCGGCGCGTGGACGATCAGCGAAGGGCGGATCGGCCGAGTGTGGTCATGGCGCACTGTTTCGTGGACGGCGGCGAGGAGAGCGACTCCGAGCGGCCCCTTTCCCTGGGCGGGGCGGACCGGGTGCCGGCGGCGTTGTTCGAGCCCTACACCTACACCGCGCTGGGCCACCTCCACCGCCCGCAACAGCGCGGCGCCGAACACATCCGCTACAGCGGTTCGATCCTCAAGTATTCCTTTTCCGAGGCCGCGCACCGCAAATCGGTAACCCTGGTGGATATCGCCCAGGGCGGGGACGTGGCTATATCCCAGCGCGAACTCACCCCGCTGCGGGAACTCAGGGTCCTAGAGGGCCCCCTGGACACGCTGCTGCGCCAGGGCGAAAGCGATCCCCGGCGGGAGGACTATATCTGCGCCCGCCTCACCGACACCGCGGCCCAGCTGGATGTGATGGGCAAGTTGCGCGCCCTCTACCCCAATGTGCTCCAGGCCCAGTTGCTGGCCCGGGAGTACAACGGGCAAGGCCCCGTGGCCAGCCGCGAGATGCTGAAGAAATCCCACCTGGACCTGTTCGGTGAATTTTTCGAGGAGGTTCAGGGCGAGCCCCTCGCGCGGGACCAGGCGGACTACCTGAAGGCGGTGCTCGACACCCTGCACGCGGAGGGCGGGCTGTGAGGCCACTGACCCTGACCATGCAGGCTTTCGGGCCCTTCGCCGGCCGGGAGAGCATCGATTTCGCCGAACTCGGCGAGGCGCCGCTGTTCCTGATCAACGGTCCCACCGGCGCGGGCAAGACCACCATCCTCGACGCCATCTGCTACGCCCTCTACGGCACCACCACCGGCGCCGAGCGCGAGGGGGCGCAAATGCGCTGCCAGTACAGCCCGCCGGAGCTGCTGACCGAGGTCTGTCTGCGCTTTGAATTGAATGGCCAGTGCTACCAGATCACCCGACTGCCGGAGCAGGCGCGCCCCAAGCAGCGCGGCGACGGCACTACCGTGCAGAAGGCGCGGGCGGAACTGTACCGCCTGGGCGAGGACGGCGACACCGCCACTGGCAAGTTGCTGGTGGAACAGAAGGTGACCGATGCCAACCGCGTGGTGCGCGAACTGACCGGCATGAACGCCGACCAGTTCCGCCAGGTCATGGTGCTGCCCCAGGGCCAGTTTCGCAAACTGTTACTGGCGGATTCCCAGGAGCGGGAACAGATCTTCCAGTCGCTGTTCCAGACCGGCGTTTACAAACAGATCGAGGAGCGACTCAAGCAAGCCGCCATCGACATCCGGCGCGACTACGAAGCCGGCAATAACAAGCTTCGCGGGATTCTGGAGGCGGGGGAGGTGGTCGACGAAGCGGCGCTCGACGGCGAATTGGAGCAGCTGTCGCCACAGCTCGAGCAACAACAGGCCGCTTACCGGGAGGCCTATGACCGCTGGCAGCAGGCCGAGCGGCAATTGACCCGCGCCCGCCATGCCACCCAGACCCGCCAGCGACGGCGGCAGGCCGAGGCCGAGTTGGCCGCGCTGCTATCCCGAGAGCCCGAGGTGTCCGGCAAGCGCGAGCAATTGCGTTGGGCCATCGCCGCCGCGCAGCTGGAACCCGCCCGCCGCCGGTTGGCGGAGTGCGCGCAGGCAGAGGCGCGCGCGCGCGACGAGGAGGCCGTGGCCGGCGAACAGCTCGATATCGCGGGCAAGGCCATGGAGTCCAGCCGCGAAGCCCTCGCCATCGAAGAGGCCAGGGAACCCGAGCGGTCGGCGTTGCGGCAGTCAGTGGCGGAACTGGAATCCCTGCGGCCGCTGGCGTCCCGCCTCGGGGAGGCCGGACGGGAAGCGGAGCAGGGCGCCACCGCGCTGACCCGCGCCCGGCGCGCCGAATCCGGGGCTCGCGAGACGCTGCGGCGAGCCGCGGAGGAGCGGCGGGCACTGGCGCAGGATATCGACGCGCTGCGCCTCGGGATTGGCGCGGCCCAGGGCGTGGAGCTGGCGCTACACCGGGCTCGCGAGGCCTTGGCCAATGCCCGGCGCCTGGCGGACCTCCAGCAAACCCTCGACACCGCGGGCCGGCAACTGGCCGCGGCCAGGGCGCGGCGCGAGCAGCTGGCGGCGGAGAGTGGGGGGGAGCAGGTCGCGCTCACCGCCCTGCGGCGGGACTGGCATCTGGGCCAGGCCTGGCTGTTGGCAAGGCAGCTTGAGGCCGGGCAGCCCTGTCCGGTGTGCGGCAGCGAGGAGCATCCGGCGCCCGCCAGCACCGAAACCGCGGTGCCCGACGACGCGGCCCTGGAAGCGCAGGAAACGCGCTGTGCCGAGGCGGAGCGACGACTGGCCAGCTGCGACCGCGACACCGCCGCGCTGGCTGCCGAGTGCGAGGCGATCGGGCAGCAGCATCGGGCGCTTGTCGCAAGCGCCGGCGATGCCGCCAGCCATGAACCGCAGGCCCTGCAGCGCCAGGTTGAGCAATTGCAGCGCCAGGAATCGCAATTGATTCGTGACCGGGAACGCCTGCAGGCACTGGAGTCACGGGTGGCGACCAGCGATAACGCGGTGGCGGCGGCGGAAGCGACCCTGGCGCGCGACGTGGAGGCCGCGGTGGCTGCCGGGCAGGCGCTGAGCGCGGCGCGCGCGCGGCTGGAACAAATCGAGGCCGAGTTGCCCCCCGAGTACCGCACCGAGTCCGCGCTGGCGGGGGCGCTGGCCCGACAGCGCAAACAACTCGATAGCCTGGACAGGGCCCTGGCCGAGGCGCGATCGGCGCATGCCCGGGCGGATAAACAACAGGCCGTTGCGGTGACCAGCGCCGCCAGCGCCACCCGGCGTCGCGAGGCCTGTGTGGCGGAGGCCGGGGCTACCGCCCGGGACTACGAGCAGGCGCTGGCCTCCAGTCCCTTCGCCAGCGACGACGAGCGCGCCCGGGCGGCACTGACGGAGGCGCGGCGCCAATCCCTGCAAGCAGAGCTCGAGCAACACGACCGGGCCGTCGCCGAGACGCGCTCCAGACTGCAAACCCTGGAGCGGGAGCTCGAAGGCGAGCCGGAAGAGGACCTGGAAGCCCTGACCGCGGCGGAACAGGTCGCGCGCGAGCAGCGCGACACGGCGCTGCGCGCGCGGCAATCGAGCGAGGCGCGGCGCGACAGCCTGCTGTCGACCCGCGACAAGCTGGAACGCCAGCGCGCCGCCAACAGTGAGCTGGAGGGACGCTATCGGGTGGTGGGTACGCTGGCGGACGTCGCCAGCGGCCAGGGGGGCGCCCGCATCAGCCTGCAGCGCTACGTGCTGGGGGTGCTGCTGGACGACGTGCTCGCCCAGGGCAGTCAGCGCCTGCTGAAAATGTCTGGCGGGCGCTACCAGCTGATCCGCAAACTGGACCCGAACAAGGGCAGGAAAGCGGCGGGACTGGACCTGGAAGTCCACGACGATTTCACCGGCGCCGCGCGGCCGGTGGCCACCCTGTCGGGCGGCGAGAGCTTTATGGCGGCCCTGTCGCTGGCCCTGGGCCTGTCCGACGTGGTGCAATCCCAGGCCGGCGGCATTGCCCTGGACACCCTGTTCGTGGACGAGGGCTTTGGTTCGCTGGACAGCGAGGCGCTGGAACTGGCGATCAATACGCTGCTGGATTTGCAGCGGGCGGGCAGAATGGTGGGTATTATTTCCCATGTCAGCGAATTGCGGGAACAAATGGACCTGCGCATCGACCTGCACGCGGGGCGGCAGGGCAGTCGCCTCGACATCGTCTCGCCTTTTGCCGGTGGGGCGAGCGCAAAAGCCGGATAGAAAATAGAGACATTTTGTATATGCAATCATTTAGCGAAATTCACCAGCGCGCCGTGGAGCGCCAGGGCGGCAAGGCGGCACTGGGCAGGTTATTGCCCGCGGTCAAGAGCCCGCGCCAGCTGGCGCGCACCGACGATCATCGCTGGCTGTCGGAGATGGCGCGCTGCGTTTTTCAGGCGGGTTTCGTCTGGCGGGTGGTGGACAACAAGTGGGAGGGTTTCGAGGAAGTCTTTTTCGGTTTCCCGCCGGAAAAGATCGTTATGTTGAGCCCCGAGCAGATCGACCGTTTCGCGCAGAATCCGCTGATTATCCGCAATCGCCAGAAAGTGATCAGCGTCCAGCACAACGCCCGCTTCGTGCTGGACACCGCGCGGGAACACGGCGGTTTTGGCAAGTTCGTCGCCCGCTGGCCGGATGAGGACCTGGTGGGCCTGTTCGCGCACCTCAAGCGCCACGGCAGCCGCCTGGGGGGCATGACCGGCCAACGCGTGTTGCGCAACATGGGGCGGGACACCTTCCTGATCACCGGCGATGTGGCGCGCTGCCTGCGCGACGCCGGACTGGAAATCGCCAGCAATCCGGGCAGCAAACGGGATCTCGCGCGAATCCAGGATGTGTTCAATGGCTGGCACCGTGAGAGCGGGCTGCCCTACAGCCACATCAGCCGTATTTGCGCCTGCTCGCTGTAGAGCCCGGGCACCTCCACTGGCGGCACAGCGCGGTATAAAGGTAGACAAAAACTAAAAATAAGTCTAAATTTAAACCGAAAGGTGCTTAAAAGGAGCTCCCGATGCCCCAGGCGCTTCCCGTTCGCTCGGACCAGGAAATCGTTACCACCGCCCTGCTTGAGGCGGGGAGCTACCTCGGCCTGACCCTGGCGCAGCTCGCCACGGTGGTCGGGGTGAGTGTCGCCACCATGAAGAACTATTCCCGCGGCAGCGCCTGCCTGAGCAATGACAAGGCGACCGAGCTGGCCCTGGGACTGGTGCGCGTGTACCGCTCCCTCTACGCCATCGTCGGTGGCAACCGGGAGCAAATGCAACACTGGATGCGTACCGCCAACTCCCACCTGCGCGATACCGCGCCCGCCGACCTCGTCGCGACCTACGAGGGCCTGGCGATGGTAAACCACTATCTCGACGGCATGCGCGGCCGGCTTTGATCGACAGGGCCCTGCTGCGGACCGGCCCCTCGGGCGGGCATATCTGGCGCATCGTCGAGCACCAGGAAGAGGCGGCGACCCGCAATATCACCCGCTCGTCGTCGGAACAGGGCAGGCTGGAACAGCTGCTGGACGCCCACAAACCGGCCTACCCCCCGGCCACCAGCCACCTGAACTGGATTCTGCGAGCGCCGTTTCGCTATCCCCCCCTGCGTCACGGTTCGCGCTTTGGTCCGCCGACTGAAATGGGCATTCTCTACGGGGCCCGCGAGCGCAATACCGCGATGGTGGAGGCCGCGGTTTACCTGTGGCTGTTCCAACAGGGTTTGTCCGACCTGGGGCCGCTGGAGGTCATACAGGATGGCCGCAGCGCCTTGCATTTTCCGGTGTTTCACCCCAGCACC
Organism: Parahaliea mediterranea; assembly: GCF_017255185.1. Taxonomy (GTDB): domain Bacteria; phylum Pseudomonadota; class Gammaproteobacteria; order Pseudomonadales; family Halieaceae; genus JAFKCZ01. The sequence continues at coordinate 161,144 of NZ_JAFKCZ010000009.1, read as the reverse complement.
GCGGACCTTACCGCCGACCCGCTCAGGGATTGGTGGCCGCGTATTTCCGACCCTGCCGACTACAGTTTTTCCCAGCCCCTGGGCTCCGCCCATCGCCAGGCGGGGAGCGGGATGATCTGGTTTCATTCCGCGCGCTGGCCGGCCGGGGTGAATTGCGCGGTGCTCGATCCCGCCGCCATCCACTCCGGCACGGTTCCCGCGCAGCAGCAGTGGAACCTGCGCATCGATGTTACCGCCTGCTGGTGGGGCCGGCCGGGCGGCGAGCAATTCGAGGTGGGCTACGGCGAGGTCGCCGACGCCACCGGGCGCATTACCCACCCGGCGCTGGCGAGCGGCAGCCTTCCGTCCAGTCATGCGATGCGGTAGCGCCTGCTTGCGGTGATGCGCTGTCACACTGTCATACTTGCGACAAACTTTCCCCGGACGCCGGCCTATACTGCAAGGCTCTAGCGGGTCACGGGCTCGCAAGGGCTTCATTCCGGGCGCGGATTCGCTAAATACACCCTCGAATCTAAACTAGGGTTTGCGCTGTCACGCGGACGGCGACATCGGCGCAACATACCGAGAGGACATAAAAACCATGGCGGACAACCAGAGCAGTCATAAGCCTCCCTACCGATCCACGGTCATGAAAAGCGGCCCCATCAAGGCCGCGGCCCGCGCGATGTTGCGGGGCATGGGCCTGGACGACGAGGATATTGCCCAACCCTTTGTCGGCGTGGTTTCCAGCCACGGTGAAATGAGTCCCTGCAATATGCGTCTCGCCGAAGTAGCCGAACACGCGCGCCGCGGTATCTATCGGGGTGGCGGAACACCGCGCGAATTCAACACCATATCGGTGTCGGACGGCCTGGTGAACGGCCATACCGGGATGCACTTCTCCCTGATGTCGCGCGAATTGATCGCCGACAGCATCGAGATTGTCATGCGCGCTCACCAGTACGACGGCCTGATGTGCATCGGCGCCTGTGACAAGAACTTTCCCGGCATGATGATGGCCCTGACCCGGCTCAATGTGCCCGGCGCCTTTATCAATGGCGGCCCGGCCATTGCCGGGCGCTACAAGGAAGCGCCGGCGGAGATCAAGACGGTCGCCGAATACACCGGCAAGCTGATCGCCTCGCAGACCGACGAGCAGGAGCTGGAAGACGTTTCCCGTGCCGCCTGGCCCGCATCTGGTTGCTGTGCCGGGCAGTTTACCGCCAACACCATGGGCATGGTGGCGGAGGTGCTGGGGTTTGCGCCGCTGGGTTCCAGCACCATCCCCTCGATTCATTCCCAGCGCCAGGCCATGGCGCGAGGGGCAGGGCGACAGTTGATGCGCTCGGTGGAGGCCAACTTCCCCCTGCCGCGGGACCTGGTCACCCGCAACAGCCTCGAGAATGCCTGCGCCGCGGTGGCGGCCACCGGCGGCTCCACCAATGCCGTCCTGCACATTCCCGCCATCGCCAACGAGGCGGGCATCGAGTTTACCATCGAGGATGTGGCCGAAGTGTTCGCCCGCACGCCGCTGCTTACCCACCTCAGCCCCAGCGGGCCCTACCTGTATCCGGACTTGCACGAGGTGGGGGGCGTTCCGGTTATTCTCAAGCAACTGCTAAAAGGCGGATATTTGCATGGCGACTGCCTGACCCTGTGCGGCGAAACCCTGGCCGACGCGCTGGCCGACGCGCCGGAGGCGGACGGCAGGGTGGTGGAGCCGGTTGAGACACCCCGCTCCAGTCATGGTGGCCTGAAAATACTCAAGGGGAACCTGGCGCCGGATGGCGCCGTGATCAAGACCGCGGGGCTGGAGAGCCAGCGCTTTACCGGTCCGGCCCGGGTGTTTGAATCCGAGGAGCAGTGCCTGCAGAGCCTGCTGTCACACCAGATCCGGGACGGCGATGTGGTCGTGATCCGCAATGAAGGGCCGGTCGGCGGTCCCGGCATGCGGGAAATGGTCACCGTCACCGCGCTCCTCTACGGCATGGGCAGGGGCGAGAGCGTGGCGATGGTCACCGACGGCCGGTTTTCCGGCGCCTCGCGCGGCTTCTGCGTGGGCTATGTGACGCCGGAAGCCGCGCATGGTGGCCCGATCGCACTGGTGGAGGAGGGCGACACCATTGATATCAACCTCAACGAAAATTCCCTGGTTTTGCAGGTGGACGAAGCGCTACTGCGCGAACGCGAGCGCGGACTGGCGCGGAATGACCCGAGTGGCAAGGGCTATATCGCCGCGGCTGGCTACGCGCAGAAGTACATCGCCAGCGTCGGCCCGGCCAATCGCGGCGCCGTTACTCACAACGGCAACGTCGATTGGCGCAATGAAGCTGATCACTAATCAATTGGCACTGGCATTGGAGCCGGTCCGGCATAGGGAGTCGACATGTCCACAATCAAACTAGCCCTGGCCACCGAGTTGCCGCCGGCCCTGATGGAAGCGATGGCGCAAATTGGCGAGCTGGTGGTGGCGGGGCGGGACCCTGTCCTCATGACGGACTGCACCGTCTATGTCACCAGCCCGATGAGTGCTGTTGACGCCAGCTTGATCGCCGATTTTCCGGACTCGATGGGACTGGTGGCCAGCATTGGTGTCGGCACCGACCATATCGATCTGCCCGCCGCCAGCGAGCGGGGCCTGATGGTCAGCAATACACCGGTGGTTACCGAGGACACGGCGGATTTGGCCATGGCGCTAGTGCTGGCTACCTGTCGCCGGCTGAATCGCTGCGAGCAGTTGCTGCGCTCCGGCGACTGGGCCGGCGCCCAGCAGAACCTCGGGCAACGGGTACACGGCAAAACCCTGGGCATTGTCGGCTTCGGTGACATCGGCCAGGCGGTGGCGTATCGCGCCGCCGGCTTCAATATGAATCTGCTCTACCATGGACCGAACCGCAAGCCCGAGGCCGAGCAAGCCACAGGCGCGAGCTACTGTGACACACTGGCGCAACTACTCGCCGCAAGTGATATCGTCTCCCTGAACTGTCCGTTGACGGATGCCACCCGGCACCTGATCAACGCCGCCGCCCTGCGGCAGATGAAGGCCGGCGCGGTGTTGATCAATACGGCGCGCGGGCCGCTGGTGGATGAGCGCGCCCTGGTGGAAGCGCTGGCGAGCGGCCATCTCGGCGCCGCCGGTCTCGATGTTTTTGAGTTCGAACCACAGGTCACGCCGGCCCTCAAGGATTTTGCCAATGTGACCCTGCTGCCCCATATTGGCAGCGCCACGGGCGAGTGCCGAACGGATATGGCGCTGCGATTACTCGGCAATATCCGGTCCTATATTCAGCTGGGCGCCCCCGAAGACCGTTGCGTTTGATGAGTGCGCCAAACAAGGAGTCCTACATGAGCATTTTCGATGTCGTTCCCGTCACCGCGGAAGATCACCGACGGCGCGCCCGTCGGCGCGTGCCGCGTTTTCTCTTCGACTATCTCGACGGCGCCGCCAACGACGAACTGACACTGCGCGCCAATGTCAGCGACGTTCGAGCCCTGCGATTGAAACAGCGGGTGATGCGCGACGTATCCTCGGTCAGCACCGACTGCGAGATGCTGGGCTTCAAGGCGCGCATGCCGCTGGTACTGGCCCCGGTGGGGATGGCCGGTATCTATGCCCGCAGGGGTGAAGTGCAGGGCGCGCGCGCGGCGGGTAATCAACAGGTGCCGTTTACGCTTTCCACCGTGGGTATCTGCCCGCTGGAAGAGGTACAGGCCGCGACGCACGCGCCTTTCTGGTTCCAGCTGTACATGCTGCGCGACCGGGAGTTTATCCTGCGCTTGCTGCAGCGCGCCAAGGCCGCCGGTTGTACTACACTGGCTTTCACCGTCGACCTCCCGCTTCCGGGAATGCGCCTGCGGGACTACCGCAACGGCATGCTCGGCGGCGGGCTGCCCGGCAAGCTCAGCAAACTGGCCCAGCTCGCCATCAGTCCGGCCTGGGCCTGGGATGTGGGCATCAAGGGCAAGCCGCACACCTTCGGCAATATCGCGGAGAAAATCCCCAACCCCGAAGACCTGGACCTTTACAAGACCTTTATCGACTCCCAATTCGACCCCAGCTGTACCTGGGACGACATACGCTGGCTGCGGGAACAGTGGGAGGGCAAGCTGTTGGTGAAGGGGGTCATGGAAGCCGACGATGCCCGCGCCGCGGTAGACGCCGGTTGCGACGCGGTCCTGGTGTCCAACCACGGCGCGCGGCAGCTGGATTCCGTGGCTTCCTCCATTGCCAAATTGCCCGGCGTGGTCGACGCGGTGGGCGAGCAGGTGGAAGTCTATGTCGATGGCGGCATCCGCAGCGGTATCGACACCGTGAAGGCACTCTGCCTGGGCGCTCGCGGGGTTTTCCTCGGCCGCCCCTGGATCTACGCCCTGGCCAGCAGGGGGCAAGCCGGTGTCGAACAGCTGCTTGAGCTGTTTCAAAAAGAAATGGCCACCGCGATGGCGCTGATGGGTGTTAATTGCCTGGAAGAACTGGGTCCCGACCTGTTAGATTGACGCCGGGTTCGCGAACCGGCGAACACCTGACAACGACATAAGACACGGAAGCATCTGCATGACAATCGAGACCCTGATCGGCTATCTCGGCCTGCTGGGCGGGCTGGTTTTGTTGATTCGGCTGGCGCTGAGCGGCGTCAATATCATCCTGGCGGCGCTGCTGAGTGCGGCGCTGGTCATCCTCACCAATGGCCTGCCGATCGCCGCGGGCCTGGGCGAGTACTTCTCCTTTGGCCCTCTCGGCGCCTTCACCTTCGCCGGCAAGTTCTTCCTCCTGTTCGCCGCTGGCGCGATGTTTGGCCGGGTAATGGGGGAGAGCCACGCCGCCTCCAGCATCGCCATGGCCCTGGTGCGCAAGCTGGGGGCGCAGCGGGTGCTGTGGATCGCGGTGATGGCCGCCTCCCTGCTGACCTATGGCGGGGTTGTCGTATTCGTGGTGATCTTCGCGATGTATCCGCTGGGACTGAAACTGCTGGAACAGGCCGATGTACCCAAACGCCTGTTTTGCGCGGCACTGGCCCTAGGTTCCGGCACCTACACCCTGACCGCGCTGCCGGGCACGCCCTCCATTCACAACGTCATCGCCTCGGTGGCGCTGGGTACAGACCTGTTCGCCGGCGCCTGGCTCGGCCTGCTGGGCGGATTGATCATGTTCGGGCTGGGCATGTGGTACCTGGAGCGCCAGCGCCTGCTGGCGGCCCGCCATGGCGAGGGATTTACTCCGGGCCCGATGGATCACAGCCTGAACAGCGATCCCGGCGAGGAGCACTATCCTTCGTGGCCGCTGGCCCTGCTGCCGCCGCTGGTGGTGCTGGGCACGATCCTGTTGCCCCGGCTGGTCACGCTGGCGCTCGGCGACGACGCGGCGAACCACGCGCTGCTGGCGTTCGCCAACAGCCAGCCGGTGGTGTGGCCCAGCCTGGCACTGATGGGCGGCACCTTGCTGTGCGTTCTCCTGTTCCGGGAGCTGCGGGGCAAGGCCCTGCACACGGTAGGGCAGGGCACCCAGGATTCCATCATGCCCCTGATCAATACCGCCGCGGTGATCGGCTTTGGCGGCGTGGTTACCCACACCGAGGGTTTCCAGCAGTTCGTGCAGTTGATGCTCGATGCGCCCCTGCCGCCGCTGCTATCGATGTTTACCTCTATCAGCATGATCTCGGCCATTACCGGCTCGGCTTCTGGTGGACTGCAGATATTCATGAGCACCATGGCCGACGGTTATCTCGCCGCGGGTATCGCTCCCGGGACCCTGCACCGCCTCGCCACGATGGCCGCGGGTGGCTTTGATTCCCTGCCCCATTGCGGCGCGGTGGTGGCGATGTTGACCATCACCGGCCTGTCCCACAGGCAGGCCTATAAGGATGTGGGGGTTGTCACGGTGGTGATTCCGGTGATCGCGACACTGTTCTGCATGGGCGCGGCCGGGCTATGGGCGTGAACGGCCCAGCCGCCAGTATTCCCGCAATCGACGCCCCAGCAGGCCGGGCTTCTCGGCGTAGACCCGCGCGCCGAGGCGCAGCGCCTCGCTGCGCAGTGCGCGGCTGCGACGGTACAGTTCCGCGAGCGCCTGCTCGCGCCCATCCTCCGTGGAATCGGCGGCTTCAAGCTCGAGTCGCCGGGCCAGTACCAGGAGATCGTGCTCGTCGCCAAGGAGCTCGCCGAGGCGCGCCGCTTCCCGGTAGTGGGTGCGTAAAACCGCGGGCCACAGCGGGCGCAACAATTTAAGGTGGTAGCCGTGATACTTGACCACCTTGCGCCACTGGTGAAAATCCCCGGGCTCGCTACCGCGGCGGAGTGTTTTCATCTGCCGTTTGCCACGGCGGTACATGCGCAGCAAGCCCGGCCGCAGAATTTCAAAGCCGCGGCTTTGCAGCGGCCACCGCGCGATCCGCTCGCGGCCCTCCCGCAGGCGGTCGGCGCATTGCGCCAGTGCTTCCCGGGCGCGGATGTCCGCGGCGCTTGTCGAAACCCCCTCACCGGCATCGGCGCCCGCCAGGGATTGCCGGGTGCGCGCCGCCTGCTGCGTATCCCGGATATCCGACAACAGGCGCGCGGTGTCCCGATACCAGCGGTTCTCCAGGGCGTACTCATCGCCCAGTTCGTCGGCCACCAGGCGTAGCAGGGCGCGCATCTTCTTGCAGCGTTTGCGCACCTGGTGGACGGCGGTTTCCGCCGACAGGGTGTCGTCCCCGATTTCCCCCAGGCCCCGGTCCACTTGCTGACGGGCGATACGCCGGACTTCCTTCGCGGCATTTCTGTGTGGTTTCAGTGCGAAAGCCATGCGGATTCCTGGGTGATCACTGTATTTTCATCGCCACTGGCGGTAGGGATGCCTGGCGAGGCTGGCATTGTAGTAGCGCGGATCGCCGGTTACTTCCTCGCCCACCCAGGCGGGCAGGGGGACTAGTTGGTCCTCGGATTCCAGTTCGATCTCGGCCACCACCAATCCAGTGTTGTCCCCCAGGAATTCGTCCACTTCCCAGGTAAAGCCCGCGTGCTCGACCTCGAAGCGGCGCTTTTCGACCAGGGGGCCAGGGCACAGGCTCGCGAGCATGTCCCGCGCGTCATCCGCCGGGATGGCGTACTCGTATTCGGCGCGGGTGGCGCCGGTCGTGGGACCCTTGATCGTCAGCCAGGCCCGCTCTCCAGCCAGGCGGACTCTCACCGTCGTGCCACCGCCGCCGCCGAGGTAGCCCTGGCGCATCAATTGCCCCTTGCCCGCGCGCCAGTCTGTATTGCGTACCAGGAACTTGCGCTCGATTTCCAATGCCATTGCCCGCTGTGATCCCCGCTGTTGTGCCTCAGTCGTGACCTCCAGTATAGGCTACCGGCGCGCTAGGTTTCCCACTGGCAATTGAGCGGGTCATAATCCCGCGCGAACTGGGGTATGATCGTGTCACAGCCACTGGGGACCGCCGCGGTCCAGGGAGTCGGGGGATGCGCTATTTCCACGAGACATTGATCGTGGTCGCTTTTCTGTCACTGCTATCGGCCTGTGGCGCTTCTCCCCCGAAGGCAACCCATGCGCAAGCCCCGACGGCGCTGATAGACCGTGAGATCCTGTTCGGCAATCCCACGCGATTCCAGGGCAGGGTGAGTCCCGACGGCCGCTGGATGAGTTTTCGCGCGCCGCTCGAGGGGGTCATGAACCTGTGGCTGGCCCCCGTGGGCCAGATTGAAGCCGCGCGGCCGATTACCCGCAATACCGGGGGTGGTATCCCGGCGCATTTCTGGGCGCTGGACAGCGAGAGCGTGCTGTACATCGAAGACCAGGGCGGCGATGAAAACTGGCATATCTACCGCGTCGATATCGCCTCCGGCCGTATACAGGACCTGAGTCCCTTCGCCGGGGTGCAGGCGCAGTTCATCGCCCAGAGCGAGCGCCATCCCGGCGTGGCGGTGATCGGCATGAACGACCGGGACCCCCGCTGGCACGACGTTTACCGGGTCAACCTGGCCACGGGCGAACGCACCCTGTTGGCCCGCAACGACCGGTTTTCCGCAATACACGTCGACAACAACCTCGAGGTGCGACTGGCCACCGCGCAGACCCAGGGCGGCGGCGCCACTGTCTATCGTCGCGATGGCGACGCCTGGCGCGAGTTGCTGGACATTCCGCCCGAGGATTATTTCAGTACCCGCATAGTCGGTTTCACCGGCGACAACAGCGCCTTCTACATGGTGGACAGCCGCGGCCGCGACACCGCGGCGCTGGCCCGGGTGAACGCCGCCACCGGAGAGAGCCGGACCATGGCGATGGCGGAAGACGCCGACATCAGCGACGTGCTGGTCCACCCGCGCACCCACAAGGTCATCGCGGTGGCGGCCAACCGCCACCAGCGACGCTGGCAGGTGCTGGACGAGCGCTACGCCGAGGACTTCCGGGTGCTGGCCGAACAGTCCGGGGGCGACGTGCAGATCCTCGCCGCCACCCTCGACGGCGAGCAGTGGGTTGCCTTCCTGAGCCCCAGTGATGCCTCCCCGGTGTACGCTTTGTACGATCGCCAGTCGAAGACGCTCGAACCGCTGTTTGTGACCAACACCCGGCTCGCCGGCCTGCCGCTGGCGCCCAAGCACAACGAGGTCATTACCTCCCGCGACGGCCTGCCCCTGGTGTCCTACCTGACACTGCCGGTGGACAGCGACGCCGACGGCGACGGACGCCCCGAACAGCCGCTGCCGCTGGTGCTGTTGGTGCACGGCGGCCCCTGGTCCCGCGATAGCGCGACTTACTCCGGCGAGGTGCAGTGGCTGGCCAACCGCGGCTACGCGGTTCTCGAGGTCAACTTCCGCGGCTCCACCGGCTTCGGCAAGGCTTTCACCAATGCCGGCAACCACGAGTGGGCCGGCAAGATGCACGACGACCTGATCGACGCCGTGGATTGGGCCGTCGCGCGGCGCGTTGCCCGGCGTGACCGGGTGGGGATCATGGGCACCAGTTACGGCGGCTATGCCACCCTGGTGGGCCTGACCTTTACTCCCGAGACTTTCGCCTGCGGGGTGGATGTCGTGGGGCCGTCGAACCTGAATACCTTGCTCAATTCCATTCCCCCTTACTGGGCGGGGTTTCGCCGCTCCCTGGTGGCAGCGATCGGCGATCCGGATACCGAGAAGGGCCGGGCACTGCTTGCCGCCCGCTCCCCGGTTAACCGGGTGGAGGCCATCCAGCGCCCGCTGTTGATCGGCCAGGGGGCCAACGACCCCCGGGTCAAGCAGGCCGAATCCGACCAGATCGTCGGGGCCATGCGGGACCGGGACATCCCGGTGACTTACGTGCTGTTCCCGGACGAGGGCCACGGTTTCCGCCAGCCGGAGAATTCAATGGCCTTTTACGCGGTGGCCGAGCGCTTCCTCGGCGAGTGCCTGGGTGGGCGGGTACAAGCGATTGGCGATGACTTCACGGGCTCCAGTATCCAGGTGAAGGCCGGAGCATCCCATGTGCCCGGTGTCGCGGAGGCATTGGCGAACTAGCCGGCGATACGCCCCGTTCGCTGGCAGCCGATCGCTCTTGCATCGATGCCGCCGCGCTAGGCAAGATGGACTGTCTCTGTTTCCAAGGCGACCACAAGCGGTCGGGCGAGGGCGGCAATGCGCGTGTTTTTCGGTATCGAACTGGACCAGGCAACGGCGCTGGCTATCGGCGACTGGCGCGACCGCCAATTCAGCCACTGGGCCCGGCCCGTGCCCGTGGCCAATTTCCACATCACCCTGGCTTTTGCCGGCGAGCTGTCGGATTTCGACATCGACACCCTGTGCCTGGCGGTGGATGAATGGGTACTCGGCAGCCAACTTCCCGGCGCCGCGCTGGAGCTGAACCAGACCGGCTTCTGGCCCGCGCCGGGACTCTACTGGCTGGGGCCATCCCAGTGGCCGGAGTCGCTGGACACCCAGGCCAGCCGCCTGCGGCACCTGGTGTCCTCGGTGGGCGCGCGCAGGGAGCGCAAACGCTTCCAGCCCCATATCACCCTGTTTCGCCGCTGTGACCGCTCTCCGCCAATGCCTGCGCAACCCCCGGCATTTACCCTCGACTATCGCAGCATTGTCCTGTTCGAGTCACGCCAGCAGCGCGATGGCGTGTCCTATCATGCGCTGCGGGAGTGGCCCCTGGCGGCGCCAGGTCGCAAAAGACCTTGAGCGAATGAACACAAGGCGCAACCCGGGGAACAGGCCCCTGGATAACAGACCGTCCCGGTTGGTCTGAATGACCAAACTCCCGACGGGAACCTGTGCCATCGGGGGAAGCAAGCCGGTGAACTGGCTGTGGCTCGTGACTTAAGCTGGTTCGCGACAAGTGCGGTGCCAATGCGCCGCGCTCTCTACCAGCAGCTTCATTGGACCTACTGTCATGTTTGCAATGATTATCGAGGAGACCGGCGGACCGGAGGTTTTTCAATACGCGGAGATTGACACGCCGCAACCCGGACCTGGGCAGGTGCTGATCCAGGTCGCTTGTGCCGGCGTCAATCCCGCGGACTGGAAAAACCGCCAGGGACACCTGGCCCCGTTCCGCCCCTATGTGTTTCCCTACATCATCGGTTTTGACGCCGCCGGCGTCGTCGCGGCCGTCGGCGAGGGCGTTACCGACCCGCGGGTGGGAGACCGGGTATTCAGCCCCACCAACCACGGCCAGGGCGGGCAGGGGAGCTACGCGCAATATACCCTCGCCGACACCGACCGGGTGGCGCGGATTCCCGATGGCCTGGATTTCGCCCAGGCGGCGGCGCTGCCGGTAGCCGCACTCACCGCCTGGCAGGGCCTGTTTGACCGGGGTGGCTTGCGCGGCGGGCAGCGGGCCCTGATTCACGGCGGTTCCGGTGGTCTCGGCAGTTTCGCCGTGCAGTTCGCGCGCTGGGCTGGGGCCCGGGTCGCCGCTACTTGTTCGACGCCCAATGTGGCTTACCTGCGCGAACTCGGCGTGGAGCGGGTTATCGACTATCGCAGCGAAGATATCGCCGCGGCGGTTTCGGAGTGGGCGCCGCGGGGCCTGGATTTCCTGATGGACGCGGTGGGCGCGAGCACCCTGCCCGCGGGCCTGGACCTGGTGCGGGCAGGTGGTACTTTCGTCAGTATTCCGACACTGGTCGACGACGGCGACATTCCCGCGGCGGCGGCCGCCGCCGCGGAAAAGCGCGTAAACCGTATCTTCTCCACCATGGATGACACCGACTGTGCCGCCACCCTGGAAACCATCGCCGGTCTGCTGGTGCGCGGTGAAATCACGCTACCGCCGGTGCGCGAGTTCGATTTGCGAGACGTGGCCGAGGTACACCGCGGCCTGGAACGGGGGCACAACCGCGGCAAGATGGTACTCAGGGTGGCCGACCTTTAAAGCGTGGCGATAGTGGGGAACGGCTGAAAATTAACCACAAGCCGGTCGCTTTCATTGAACCAGGCGCCACCGCGAGTCCACGCCGGGCCGCGGTCCCGTTTACGCCGCCGGGATTGTTGGCAAGATAGGCGCACCATCGGCACAGCGAGAGCAGGATATGGCGAACTCCATGCGGGTATTCCAGGGCGGCACCGCGGTCATCACCGGCGCGGGGTCCGGCATCGGCGAGGGGCTGGCGCGGGTGGCCGCGGAGCAGGGCATGCGCGTTGTCCTGGCGGATATCGCCGGGGACCGGGCCGAGGCCGTGGCCGAGTCCATTCGCGGGCAGGGCGGCGAAGCGCTGGCCCTGGTTGTGGATGTCTCGGAGCCCCAGTCACTGGACCGGCTGGCGGCGCAAAGCCAGGAGGCCTTTGGCGATGTTATGTTGCTGGTCAACAATGCCGGAGTGGAAACCCTCGGCTTCAGCTGGGAGCTGAGCGCCGAACAGTGGGAGAAAACCCTCAATATCAACATCCACGGCGCCATTCACGGTGTCCGCGCTTTCGCCCCGCGCATGCTCGCCGCGGGCAAGCCCGCCTGGATCGCCAATACCGCGTCCATCGGCGGGCTGGGCATGATGCCCATACAGACTTCCTACATCCTCAGCAAGCACGCCATGATTTCCTTCAGCGAGTGCCTGTCCCTGGAGATGCAGCTCAAGCAGGCGCCGATTCACGTCGCCGCCATCCTGCCGGGGCCGGTGGCCACGCGCATCTTCGCCGACGGCGGCACCAGCGCCGACGCGGGCAGCGAACAGCACCGCGCGATGATGCACAACATGCTGGAAGCCGACGGAATCAGTGGCGAGGAGGCCGCGCGGCGCATCCTTCCGCAACTGGCCGCGAGAGAATTCTGGGTGTCCACGCACCCGGAGATCACCCGCGAATTCGCCGGCAACCGGGCGCGACACCTGGCCGGACTGGAGCAGCCCGCACTGCCCGCGGAGGTACTGGCCGCGATGGGACTCGCGGTGGAGAGTTAAGGCACGGCGACAACGCCGCGCCCACAGTGGTCGGCCGGGGGCCTATTCGTCAAAAGCCTCCCGGTGGGCTTCGCGCAGTTCCCGCTTGAGAATCTTGCCGGAGGGATTGCGCGGCAGGTCCTGCGCGAGGATGATTTTCTTCGGCACCTTGAAGGTCGCGAGGCGCTCGCCGCAATGGGCGATGAGCGCCCCGGCGTCGACTGCCACACCCTCGCGGGCGACCACCACCGCGACCACCGCCTCCACCCAGCGCGCGTGAGGCAGGCCGATCACCGCCACCTCGGCCACGCCGGGGTGCAGGTAGAGCGCTTCCTCCACCTCGCGGCCGGAGACGTTCTCGCCCCCGGTTTTGATCATATCCTTCTTGCGGTCGACGATGGTGAGATAGCCTTCCTCATCCACCGTCGCCAGGTCGCCACTGTGAAACCAGCCGCCGGTAAAGGCCTCCGCGGTTTTCTCCGGGTTGCGGAAATACTCCGTGAGCAACTGCGGAGAGCGGTGCACCACCTCGCCGACCTCGCCCACCGCGACATCCCTGCCGTTGTCATCCACCACTCGCGTTTCCACATGGAGCACCGGCCGGCCGGCGGAGCCCGGCTTGCGCAGCTGGTCCTCGGGCTTGAGTACGGTCGCCACCGGCGCGATTTCGGTCTGGCCGTAGAGGTTCCACAGGCGCAGCTGCGGAATGCGTTGCTGGATCTGCCGCAGCACCTCGACCGGCATGATAGAGGCGCCGTAATAGCCCTTGGCCAGGGCACTGAGATCGGTTCGGTCGAAGGCCGGATCGTTGAGCAGCGCGATCCACACCGTGGGCGGCGCGAAGAACGAAGTAATGGCTTCTTCCTGTAGCAGGCGCAGCAGATTCGCCGGGCTGTTGTCCGCGGTAATGACATTGCTGCCACCGACCTGGAGTGAGGGGCCCAGGAAACAGTCCAGCTGGGCGCAATGAAACAGCGGCAGGGCGTGCAACAGTTTGTCGCCGCCAGTAATTTCCGCGTCGGCGATCATACTGCCGTATTCCCACAGGACGGCGCCGTGGCTGAGTACGGCGCCCTTGGGCGCGGATTCGGTACCGCTGGTGTAGATGATTTGCGCCGCGGCGCTGCTGTCGATTGCCGGCAGCGCCGACAGCGGCTCGGCCGCCAGCAATTCCCCGAAGGCGTCGAGTCCGGCTGGCGCCGGTGCGTCCAGCGACAGCCACAGCAGGGCTTCCAGGTCCGGACACTGCCCGGCGGCCTCACGGGCCTTGTCCAGCTCGGTGTCGCCCACCAGCAGCAGTCGCGCGCCACTGTGTTGCAGGATGTAGGCGGCTTCGGCGGCGTTGAGCATGAAATTAACCGGCACCAGCACGGCACCGAGGGCCGCCACAGCAAAGCGGGCCAGGGCAAAGGCGTTGGAGTTGCGCGACAGGATTGCCACCCGGTCCCCCGGAACTATGCCGTGGGCCTGTAGGCCGCCCGCCGCGCGCAGGCACAAGGCGTGGAATTCGCGATAACTCCAGCTGCTGTCGCGGAACTGAATGGCCATGCCCTCGGGCTGCCGGGCGGCGCTACGTCGCAGGGCGTCAAACAGGGTTTGTCGGTGCAGGGTGGGATATGTCATGGGGCAGTACTCCTCGGCCGCCAAATTGCATTTATTGTGTTGCCATCATCGCCATCGCTTTCCATTCGCGCAATCCCTCGCGGTTGAACTGGTGTACTGTGCGGGGCTCCGCCCCGGTTGACACTCGTGTGGTGGTTGACGGTGTCTTGGCCCACCACCGATGATCGGTGCTCACCGCCACGGAGCTTCGTCGGGGATACGCAGCTATGATTATCGTACAGGACCGCATCGTCGCCACCGCCGCCAGGTTGCCGGCGATAGACAGACTGTTTCGGGAGCGCTACCGCGGTGCCGCCGGGGAGCGCGGATTGCAGTGGCTGTCGTCAGAGGTTTCTCCGCCGGTCAACATTGATGAGGCGCCCCTGACCCTCTGGGTTCGCTGGCGCCTGGCCGATGCCGGCGCTTTCTGGGCGATGCGCGCCCAGTCCGGCACCCCGGAAATCGCCGCTTTCTGGGCCGAAGTGGACCAATATTGTCAGTCCCGCGAACGCACCTACTTGCAGGACGCCGCCAGCGACCTGCCCGCGCCGACACTGACGACGGATGCGCCGGTCAATACCCGGGGTTACCGCGTTACCGCGCAACTGACCGTCAACGCGGGAGCGCAGGGGGCACGGGAGGCGCTGGCGCGGCGCCTGACGAAAGTCGCGGCCAACTTGCCGGGATTGGAGCTGGGTACCCTGGCGCCCAACCTGGCGCCGGAGTACGCCGCCGGACATTTTACCTGGGATCTCCTGTTCCCCGACGCGGCAACCGCCGCCAAGGCCTGGGACAGTGACGGCTGGCGCGAACAGGCGGCGCCGTGTCTCGCCGAACACTGCGGCGCGGTACATGCGCTGGCGCTCGAAACCATCGGCGGCGGCCTGCGCGAGCCGGACATCGCCGGCGGCATCAAGCGCACCGCCTTGTTCCGCCTGCTGCCGCACAGTGACGCCGACACCGCTCGCCGTTTCGAACAGGACCTGCTGGCCATGCCCCGACACATCGCGGAGATCCGCAACTGGCGCCTGAGCCGCGCGCGGCCCGTGGCCTGGCACCGCGCGGACGTCGCGCCCTGGTCCTATGTCTGGGAGCAGGAGTTCGCCACGCTGGATGGTTTGACGGGGCCCTACATGGCACACCCGCACCACTGGTCGCACATCGACCGCTGGTTCGACCCGGAGTCCGGGATACAGGCCATTGACGCGGGCCTGTCGCACGCCTTCGGCCCCTTCGATCACAGCCTGCTGGCGCGGGAACTGTCGGCGGCGCGGGACTGAATTCCAGCAGCACACAGGCAAACGTTGAGGACCGAGATATGGGAGCTTTGTTGAACGGGCGCATCGCCCTGGTCACCGGTGCCAGCCGCGGCATCGGCCGCGCGCTGGCCCGGCGCCTGGCCGCCGAGGGCGCCACGGTGGTGGTCGCCGCGCGCAGCCTGGACGCGGCGGGACCCTACGCCGGTACCCTGCGCGAAACAGTGGCCTTGATCGAAGAGAACGGCGGCAGGGCGCACCCGCTGGTTGCCGATCTGGAAAAGGACAGCGACCTGGCGGAGCTGGTGGGGCGTGTGGTGGAAGTGGCGGGCGGCCTGGATATCCTGGTCCATAGCGGCGGCAAGGCGGAATACGCGCCGACCGCGGACATGCCGCTGGCTACCTTCGATCGCACCATCGGCCACTACCTGCGCGCCCCCTTCACCCTGTACCAACACGCGGTGCCGGAAATGCGCAAGCGCGGCGCCGGCTGGATCGTCACCCTGGGCTCCGTCACGGCGTTGCCGCCACCGCGTCCCTTTGACGACTTCGCCACCCATGGCGGCGCCACCGTATACGCCGCCATCAAATCCGCGGTGCACCGCATGACCCAGGGGCTGGCCGCCGAGTTGTTGCCGGATAACATTGCGGTAAATACCCTGGCGCCGAGCACGGCGATACGCACGCCGGGAGCCGCGGAGTACATCCCCGAGAATTACCCTTCGGAGCGCATCGAATACATCGCCGAAACCGGCCTGGCGCTGTGCCATCGCCCGGCCGCCGAGTGTACCGGTCTCACCGCCTATAGCCTGCACTACCCGCACCACCACCGGTTGCCGGTGTACACACTGGATGGCCGGGAGCGGATCGCCGATCCCGAGCTGCCGGCTTACAGCCATCCTGAGATAGTGGCGTCTGGCCTGGCGGGTTGAATGGTGCAAACGGCCCTATCGCATACATACAGCAACAAAAAAGAGGACATTCCATGCCCCAATTGACCATGCGTTTCGACCTACGGCTGCCCCACTTTTTACACTGCACGCCGGCCGAGCAGTACCAGGCGGCGCTGGATCAGGCCGCCTGGGCGGACCGGATGGGGTTCAGTCATATCATGGTCAGCGAACACCACGGCGCCGAGGATGGCTATCTGCCATCGCCACTGGTGTTCCTGTCCGCCGTGGCGGCCCGTACCCGCTGCGTTCGCCTTATGCAGGCCGTGTTGCTGATGCCATTGCATCACCCGCTCAGGGTCGCCGAGGACGTCGCGGTACTGGACCTGATCAGCAACGGTCGTGTCGACCTGGTGTTGGGACTGGGCTACGCGCGCCAGGATTTCGAGAACTTTGGCGTGCCACTCAAAGGACGCGGCAAGTACATCGAGGAGGGCGTGGAAGTCCTCAAGGCCGCCTGGAGCGGTGACTGGTTTGAATACCAGGGGCGGCGGGTCCGGGTTACCCCGAGGCCGGTGCAGCAGCCGCGTCCCGGCATCCTGCTAGGGGGCAATTCCCGGGTTGCCGCCCGGCGCGCGGCGCGCATTGCCGATGGCTTTGTGCCCGGCAATCCCGAGGCTTTCGCCCACTACCGGGAAGCTTGCGCGGAACTCGGGCGCGAAACGCCCCAGTCCGGTGGCGGGGTAGGACCGGCCTTTCTGCACATCGCCGAGAACGTTGAACAGGCCTGGGAGCAGATCCTGCCCCACGCCCTCCACGAGGCCAATTGCTACGCCCAGTGGGAAAAGGAGGGCGGTATCGTCGGCCTCTACAACAAGCCCCAGACCGAGGACACCCTGCGCGAAAACCCCGAGTACCGCGTGGTGACCCCGGAGGAGTGCATTGAACTGTTTCGCCAGCTCGGCCCCGATGGCCGCGCCTTTGTACACCCGCTCATGGGCGGGCTCGATCCGCAGTTGGCCTGGAGCAGTTTGCGCCTGCTGGAGGAAAAGGTGTTGCCGGCCGTGCGCTAGGGCGTGAAATCAGGCCGACTTTTTCCGCAACCACCAATCGAGCCGGGTTTCCGGCTTGTAGTTGGTGCGCTTGGGCTTGGTCTCCGCCCGTTCTATCGTGAGTGCGTTCAGGTCGGCAACGACCGACCATATCGTACCAAACCCTTCCTTTTTGAGGTCCAGGCAGACACATTTATTCGACAGAATCTCCCTGGCGCTGTTCAGATCCATTGACGAAAGGGCGCTTAGACTGTCTTTTAGCGTAGTGGCGCGTTCGGTATTTTTGCTCCATTCGGTGCCGCCCTTGTCATGGGGTTTCATATCCGTGGAAACGAACTGGTTGGTAATGTAGATAAAATCCTCGCCGGGGGCGGGCCTTCGCACGTGGCTTTTTTCCGGCGCACTTTCAATAACAGCAAGGTCTCCCGATTGATCGGCCACCAGGAAATTGTTCGCGGTTGCAACCGGCGTTTCGCGGATGAGCTTGATGGCTTGCGCGGTTGTGCTGCAATTTTCCAGCACATTGCGAATGACCATATGAAAGCCAACGCCGGGTTGAGTGGACGTTCCATTCACAAACGACATCGCAATCGACAGGCCTGTCTCATTAATGCCGTCGACCTTGCCGATAAAGACGTCTGACTGGCCGATATAGGAATAGCGGTTTTGCGGTGCGACAAGGCTGCTCTCGGTAAACTTTTTGAACGCAAACAGCATGTCGTAGTTTCTGCCAATTATGACATTGCCGGTGTTCCTGTAGGCAAAAACACTGCACTGACCGCTGGTATCGAATATGCCAATACTCAGTAGGAATGCCGCGAGGTTATCCGGCGTGTCATTGATACCCTCGGCGAAACCTTCGATTTCCCGCACGACGTCGGGGTAATGCTCCCTGAGTATTTCAAATGACGCGAGACCGAAGTCGCGTTTTTCCCGGCTAATGGCAGGCAGTACAAATCCCGCTTTTTTATACAGGAGTTCCCCGTATTTACGCCCCATATCATAAAAATCACCGTACAGCCTTGGGTGGTACATAATTTATCCTTAACGCGGGTTGATACTGATCAAGCGACTTGGGTGACAAACCGACTGGAAGGCTAACGCAGCGATTCACATCTTAAAGCGGGGAATGTATTTCGCGCAACGGTTCTGCCCGGCGATTCCGTTGCGCCGTTCATCAGCGGCCGGGCAGGGAATGAACTCTTCCTCGTCCCCGGCGACTTTCGGAAAACGTTGCGCGATCCAGTCCGCCTTGGCCTGCTCGATGCGCTCCTTGCGGCTGGATACGAAGTTCCATTCGATAAAGCGTTCACTCACCTGCTCGCCACCGATGACCGCGATCCGCGCCTCGCGCGTCGCCTCCACGACAATACCCTGCCGGTCCGTGAAAACCGCCATGGCGTGCTCGGGAATGGCTGTGTCCCGCGCATTCAGCGCGCCGCTGGCGACGTACACCGCGCGCTCCTGTGCGTCCGGCAGTTGCAGGGATTGCCCGGCCTGCAAATGTGCCTCCACATACAGTGTGCTGGCGTAGGTCTTCACCGGGGAGGTGACGCCATAGGCCGTCCCCATCATCACCCGCAGGGGCACGCCGCCCACCTCAACGGCGGGAATCTCCCGGGAAGGGTAGTGATAAAAGGCGGGAGCGACTTCCTCGTCGTCCTCCGGCAGGGCGAGCCACAATTGCAGGCCGTGTAGGCGGTGAGCCGCCCTCGTGACTTCAGGGCGTTCACGTTCAGAATGCACGATGCCCCTGCCGGCAATCATCAGGTTGATGTCACCGGGGCGGATGGGCTGCAAACTGCCCAGCGAATCGCGGTGCAGGATCTCTCCCTCGAAAAGGTAGGTAACCGTTGCCAGGTTGACATGCGGGTGGGGCCTGACATTGATGCCCTGGCCCGGGGGAAAATCCACCGGCCCCATATGGTCAAAAAATATCCAGGGGCCGACCATCTTGCGCCCGACGACCGGAAGTACGCGCCTTACCGTAAATCCCCCCAGGTCCTTTTCCCGGGGCTTGATGATCATTTCGATGGCCCCGCAGTCGCTGTCGAGGTCGCAGGGCTGTTCCAGTTGCTGAAGCAGGTTACTCATGGTCTATCGCCTCCGCGCGGATCAATGATGCGACTTGTATCGCTAGAAAAATAGCCGAAGTCGATGGCTTACGCACGGTTTTGCTTCTCGCCGGATCGCCGGATCGCCGGATCGCCAAAAAACATAGTGGGACATGTCACAAGGCCGTGACCCGGCTCGTCATAGGGGGGACCCACAATGAATAGCGTACACCCTGCGCGATCAGTGACGCGATTTACCAAGGCTTCTAGCCGTGAACGGAGACCCGTAATGAAAGAAAGACTCGATCCTCACACCGCCAGTCCGAAAGCAATCAAGGCCATGCTCAAACTGGAAGACTACACCCACCATTGCGGCCTGGAACACGCCCTGGTCGAGCTGGTGAAAATTCGCGCCTCGCAAATCAACGGCTGCGCCTACTGCCTGGACATGCACACTCGGGACGCGCGTTCCGCCGGGGAGAGCGAGCAGCGCCTGTATGTGCTCAGTGCCTGGACGGAGTCGCCCCTGTATTCGGAGCGCGAGCGCGCTGCGCTGGCCTGGACCGAGGCGCTGACCCGTATTGCCGACTCGGGTGTACCCGATGCGGTGTACAATCAGGCGCGGGAGCACTTTAGCGAGGAAGAACTGGTGAACCTGAGCCTGCTGGTGGGCGGCATCAACATCTGGAATCGCCTCGCGGTGGCCTTTCATCGCCAGCATCCGATGGAACCCGCCGGGCTGGGGGCCGTGGGGTAAAGTCATGACGCAGTGGTTGAGCGACTTTGAAGCCCACCGTTCCTATCTGACCAACCTGGCCTATCGCATGTTGGGGTCGGTGGCCGAGGCCGAGGATGTGGTTCAGGATGCCTGGCTGCGCCTGCAGGGTGGAGACGGGCAGGGCATCGACAATCCCCGGGGTTACCTCGTTACCGTGGTGAGCCGCCTGGCCCTGGATCGACTGAAGTCGGCGCGTCATCAACGCGAGGTCTATATCGGGCCCTGGTTGCCGGAGCCGGTGCTGGAGGCGCCGGGGCCCGGCGACGCCGACATGCTGGCCCGGGATGTATCCTACGCACTGATGCTGGCTCTGGAGCGCCTGTCTCCCCTCGAGCGGGCGGCCTTCCTGCTGCACGATGTGTTCGACATGAGCTTTGCCGAGGTCGCGGCCAGCCTGGGGCGCAGTGAAGCCGGCTGCCGGCAGTTGGCTAGCCGGGCCCGGCGGCACGTGCATGCGGCGCGGCCGCGCTTTTCGGTGCCCGAGGAGGATGCTGAACGGCTGGCGGATGCGTTCTTTACGGCTTCCAGGCAGGGCGACACGGCGGTGCTGAGCCACCTGCTGGCCGAGGGCGCTAACCTGCACACCGACGGCGGCGGCAAACGCCCCGCGGCCCTGCGCGTCATAGTCGGCGCCGACAAAGTCTGCCGGTTCTACGCCGGCCTGCTACGCAAACGCGGCTCGCTGGCCGCCCGCTGGCAACAGCGTAGCAGGATCAACGGTATGCCGGGTGTACTGTCAGTGGAGCAGGACGGCCTGCCACAGGCCACGGCCCTGGGCATTGACGGCGGCCGCATCACTGATATCTACGTCATGCGCAATCCGGCCAAACTGCGGCACCTGCACGACCGGATTCCCGATTGGGCAATGATTCGCCCTCACTAGGGCGGGGTTGTCCGTCCCCGTTCAACGCCGCCACGACCTGATCGTTGCCGCGCCTTGACCTCAACATGGCTTGAGGTATTAGTCTGCTCGCCAAACTTTTACGCGCTCCCGTCAGTGGAGCGCCCGCCATCAAGGAAAGCCCGCAAATGAACATCCATCGATGGTTCACGACACTCGCGTTCTGCCTGTTGCTTGTCACTGTGCTGAGCGGCTTCAAATACAGCCAGATCCAGGCCGCCATTGCCCTGGGAGAGGCATATCCGGAGCCCTCGGAATCGGTCCGCGCCATTACACTCCGGGAGCGGCCCTCCGAGCATTTCACCAACACCATCGGCGAGGTCGTGGCGCCGGAGCAACTGGTGCTGCGCAACGAACTCGCCGGCCGTATCACCGCGCTCAACATGATGGCCGGTCAGGAGGTTCGCAAGGGGCAGGTCCTGGTGCAGCAGGATGTGGCCGAACACCGGGCCCAGCTCGCGGCGGCGGAAGCCGGGGCCCGGCTGGCCGGGATGCAGCTGGAGCGACTGCAGCGACTGCTCGAGAACAACACCGCCAGCCAGGACAAGGTCGATCAGGCCCGCGCGGAACACGAAATTGCCCGCGCCAGGATCGATGAATTACAGGCCATTATCGACAGGAAGACCCTGCGCGCGCCCTTCGACGCCCGTGTGGGCCTGCACGACCTGGAACCCGGGGAGTATCTGGCCGCCAACAGCCCGCTGGTGGAGCTGGTGGGCATCCGCGACAGGCTGTGGGTGGATTTCAACCTGCCATTGGCGCAAGGGCGCGTGGCTATGGGCGATACGGTGAGCGTGGCGCTGCCGCCCCCCGCCGGGGAGCGGTTGCAGGCCCGGGTTATCGCCAGAAGCCCGGCCCTGTCCGCCCGCTCACGCAATCTCGGTTACCGCGCCGAGATCGACGCCCATCCCGCGCTCGCCCCCAACGCGGTGGTCAACGTGCGGGTATCGCTGGGCACCGCACCGGTGATCCGGGTGCCGGTATCGGCGGTACTGCGCGACCAGGTTGGCAGTTATGTA
Source organism: Parahaliea mediterranea (assembly GCF_017255185.1). Taxonomy (GTDB): domain Bacteria; phylum Pseudomonadota; class Gammaproteobacteria; order Pseudomonadales; family Halieaceae; genus JAFKCZ01. The sequence goes on along the minus strand of NZ_JAFKCZ010000009.1, from coordinate 139,284 downwards.
TTCCGCCTGGATCCGGACGGGGACGGTGACGGTTACCGGGCCCGGCGGCAATCGGTAACACTGGGCCGGGAAAGCCACCGGCGGGTGGATATCATAGAAGGGCTGAAACCGGGAATGCTGATCGCCACCGACGGCGCCTTCAAGCTGCACCAGGACATGCTGGCCTTTGTCCGGCAGCGGACGGAACCCGCGGGGCGCTACGCCGACCTGACGGGGGAGGGCGACAACAATGAATGACCCCGCAACCCCCAAGGCCGGCCCTGCCGACATCTTTGTCACCCGCCCGGTGCTGGCGATGGTGATTTCACTGGTGCTGGTGATGGCCGGGATCAAGGCCGCGACCACGATACCGGTGCTGGAATACCCGCAGATCGAGAGTTCTTCCCTGATCATCAGCACCGCCTATGTGGGCGCCTCGGCCCGGACCGTGCAGGGATTTATTACCGACCCGATCGAACGGGTGGCATCCACGGTGCCCGGCGTGGACTATATCGACTCAAACTCGGTGGCGGGCATGAGCACAGTCACCGTGTGGCTCAAGCTCAACGAAAGCAGTACCAGCGCCCTGGCGGAACTGAATTCGCGGCTCGGCCAGATCCGTTTCGAGCTGCCCGAGCGCGCGGAAGACCCCTCGGTTACGGTGCAGCGGGCGGATCGCTCCGGGGCGTTGTTTTACCTCGATGTGGTGACCGAGAGCTTCTCGCGGGCCGAAGTCACCGATTACCTGCGCCGCTACGTCACGCCGGAAATGGCTGCGATCGAGGGAGTGCAGCGCGTCGGTATCGAAGGGGGGCGCAACCCCGCCATGCGCCTGTGGATCGATCCGGACCGGATGGCCGCCTTTAATATTAGCGCCGGGGACCTGCGGGCCGCGTTGTTGGGCAACAACGTCATCGCCACCATCGGCAAGAGCGAAAATGCGTTGCAGCGTATCAACCTGCTCACCAATACCAACATGCGCACCGAAGACGATTTCCGCAACCTGGTATTGCGCGAAGGGGACGACGGCTCCCAAGTCACCCTCAAGGATATTGCGCGCGTCGGCATGGGCGAGGAGGAGGGCGAACTGATCGCCCGCCACAGCCAGAGCCCCGCGGTCTACCTCTCGGTATGGCCACTGCCCGGCGCCAACGAAATCGCGGTGGGCGATGCGCTCTACAAGCTGCTGGAAGAACTCAACGACAACTTGCCGGAGGGCATGGAAATTCGCGCGTCCTATGACGCCACCCGCTATATGCGTGATGCCATCCGCGAGATATTCACCACCCTGGCCGAGACCGTCGTACTGGTGGGCTTGGTGGTATTGGCCCTGATGGGCGCGGTGCGCACGGCGCTGGTGCCCCTGGTAACCATTCCCATCTCACTTCTCGGAGCGGTCGCGGCAATCACCGCCATGGGCTTTTCCCTGAACCTGCTCACCATCCTGGCCATTGTACTGGCGGTGGGGCTGGTGGTGGACGACGCCATTGTGGTGGTGGAGAACGTGGCCCGCCATATGCGCGAAGGCAAAAGTCGCATCCAGGCCGCCCTGGCCAGCTCGCGGCAACTGTTTTCCCCGATCCTCGGCATGACCATCACCCTGGCGGCGGTGTATGCGCCCATTGGTTTCCTGTCGGGCCTGACCGGAGTGTTGTTCAAGGAATTCGCCTTTACCCTGTCGGTGGCGGTGCTGATATCCGGTGTGGTGGCGCTGACGCTGTCGCCGATCATGAGCGCCTACGCCAATGCCGAAGGGGGCAGGGAAGGGCGGATGACCGCCTGGGTCAACCGCCGTTTCGACCGCCTGCACCACAGCTATGGACGCCTGCTGCAGAAGGTGTTGCGCTGGCGCTGGCAGGTGCTGTTCGCCGGGGCCTTTGTCGCCTTGCTCACAGTTCCTTTTTACCTGTTCTCGCAAAAGGAGCTGGCCCCCATCGAGGACCAGAGCGCCATCAACATCATCATCGACGCGCCGTCCACTGCCTCCCTGGCCTATACCGAAAGCTATATGCGCGATGCCATCGATATCTTGTTGCAGACGCCCGGTATTCGCTACATCTGGCAAGTAGTGAACTCCAGCGGCGGTTTCGGCGGACTGATTTTCGAGGACGTGGACGAACGCGAGCAAAGCGTACATGAGCTGTTGCCCCAGGTCTACCAGGCTGCGTCACAGGTCACCGGCCTGCGGGTCTTTCCCATGCTGTTTCCCGCGCTGCCCTCGGCGGGGCAGTTCGACGTGGAACTGGTGGTGCAGTCCTCCGATGACCCACTGGATATGAAAGAATACGCCGATCAACTGGTGGCCGCCGGTTACGCCAGCGGGCGCTTCATGTTTGTCGACACCGACCTCAAGACCGACATGCCCGAGGTGCGTTTCATCCTGGACCGCCAACGCATCGCCGACCTGGGCATGGACCTGGCCGCGGTCAGCGAGCAATTGGGGCTGCTGTTGTCGGGCAATTACGTCAACCGTTTCAACCTGAACGGCAAGGCCTACCGGGTCATTCCCATGGTGGAGGGCAGCAACCGGGCCGACCCCGAATCCCTGCTGAACCTGCTGCTACGCACTCCCGACGGCGACCTGGTGCCGGTGTCGGCGGTGGCCTCTCTCGACTACGCCGTGGCGCCCCGTGCCCTGGGCCGCTTCCAGCAGAAGAACGCCTTTCGCATCATGGGGGGCGTACTACCGGGCACCACCAAGGAGCAGGGGCTGGCAGTGCTGGAAAAAGCGGCAGCGGATATCCTGCCGCCGGGCTACAGCATCGACCACGCCGGTGAATCGCGCCAGATTCGCAAGGAGGGCAGCACCCTGGTGGGCGTGCTCGGCATCGCGCTGCTGTTTGTCTACTTTGTGCTGGCCGTTCAATTTAACAGCTTTCGCGATCCGCTGGTGGTTCTGCTCGGTTCGGTGCCCCTGGCCCTGGCCGGGGCGCTGCTGATTCCCTTTCTCGGCCTGACCACCATCAACATCTATTCGCAGATTGGTTTCATTACCCTGGTGGGGCTGGTGGCCAAGAACGGCATCCTGATCGTTGAGTTCGCCAACCACTTGCAGGTGGCCGGCCACGGCAAATTGCGGGCGATCCGCGAGGCCGCGGAGACGCGGCTGCGGCCGGTGCTGATGACCACCGCGGCCACGGTGCTCGGTCACTTCCCGCTGATGCTGGTCACCGGCGCCGGCGCCGAGGCCCGTAACAGCATCGGCATCGTACTGGTGGTGGGCATGCTGATCGGCACGCTGTTCACGCTATTCGTATTACCGTGCCTGTATCTGGCGCTGGCCGAACGCCACGGTGCAGCGGAGCGCATGACAGAACGCGTCAGCGTCGACAAACCGCCAATCGGTAGCGGCTCAATCAACGGCCACCAATCACACGGGACTGTTCAGAGGAACTGAAATGACGCCAGGCTGTGAAACTGACATGCGTTGACAGCGTCTAGGGCTGTCCCATACTTTTAAAACTCTCGCGGATGCCTCGGAACTTACATGCGGCGTTTACTCACCGGGAAATGGCCCGAGCTGTGGACGCCGGCCACAGGAGCTGTGACATGATTCAGGGCTTTCATCACGTCGCCATATCGACACCCGACCTCGAGCGTGCCCGCGACTTTTACTGCGGCCTGCTGGGCTTTGAGCAGGTTATGACCATGGGCTATGAGCGCAGCGGCACGCCCAGGCCCCACCTGCAGGCCGATGATGGCGCGGCCCGGGGAGTCGTGATCCGGGCGGGTTTCGTGCACCTGGAGATCGTTGAATACTCCTACCCGGTGCCCAACCCGATTGACCCGCGGCGGCAGGTAGTGGACCACGGCCTGGCGCATTTGAGCTTTCAGGTTACCCACCTGGAGAGTGAATATGCCCGCCTGTGCGAGGCCGGCATGGTCTTTCATTCCGAACCCATGCAGGGTATCGACGAGGGCTCCCTGTTTGTCTACGGCCGGGATCCGGACGGTAATGTGCTCGAGTTTATCGAATTCGGCCCTGTGGCGACCTTCCCCGCCGTGTATTCACAGGCGGCACCTGATTGAGATAAGCGGTTGCGATCCAGATTTCGGAGTAGGGCCCCTGCCTGGCGGGGGCAACGCTATCAGGAAATGGGGCAGTGGGATTGCCCGCCAGCGAATCGGCTGGCGGGCAACAGGCTACTTACGCCTCGGAGGCAGCGGCTTTGGGTTTCGCGGCCCGAGCGGCCTTCTTTTTGGCCGGAGCTTTTTTGGCTGAACCAGCGCTTTTCTTGACCGGTGTGGCGGTTTTGCTCGGTGCTTTCTTTGCGGTGGACGCGGCGGTGCCGGCAGCCTTTTCAGCCGGGGCGGCTTCGGTCTTGGCGGCCGCGGCCTTTTTCGCTACTTTGCGCTTGCCGGCGGCCGGCTTCTTTTTCGCGGCTTTCTGCATTTCGCGCTGAACGCCGGCAATGGCTTTTTCGGTTGCCTTGTGTTCACGCTGCAGCTGTCGCAAAGCGGCGATAGCGGCGTTGATATCGCGCTTTCCGTCATTCACGGTTTTGAGATCCGCCTTGAGTACGGCGAGATCTTCACGGAACTTGGCTACCTTCGCCTTGTTGGCATCGGTCGCGCGGCTCTTTGCCGCCGCACGGGCCTTTGCCAGACGGGCAGAAAGCGCGGTAACTTTTTTGCGCAGCGCGGCAGCTTTGCGCTGCTGTGCCGCGAGATCCTTGTTCCCGCTATTGATATCGGAATCCAGGGCTTTGGTCACCTTGGATCGGAGTGCGGCGATATCATTCAGAAGTTGCGTGGCGATTGAGCTCATGGATGGTCCTTATGGTCCAGTTAATAAAAGGCGCGATTATGCCGTTTGCAAGCACAAGCTTCTACCGTTTTTGACGGAAATTCTCAAACAATCATTGATTTAATGAAGTTTTTCCGTCCATATTTGGTTTTGAATTGGATTTATGTGTTTGCTGGCGCGCGAACAGGGCAATCAACGATGGATAGAGTACCCGATTGTTTATCGGTTCCCATCGTACCGTTTCAGTGTATGAGGCTAGCTTCTCAGCATAAGGTAAATAGGCCGAAGCCCTACATCTGATCATCCGCACCGACAAGCGTTGCGGATATGCAAATGTCGAAATCACAGTGGATGAGTGGGTCGCCTCTGAACTGGTCGATGCTCGTTTCAGAGTGGAATTTCATCGGCCGTATCCAGGGTTCGCTGGAAGAAGGCGGACTCGCAAGGCAAGCAGCTGCCCCAGAAAAGGATTCGCTAGGGCAGCGGAGTCACCAATAGTACACGTGCGGTTTATGGTTCTTGAGCGGCAAAATCACCTCATCCCCGTCAATTGATCTCCGTTCGAGCAACCGGCACAAACGCGTCTCCTCCCTCCGCTGGGGGCGAGTCATCAACGCTTTCACCCACCAACCGGGCGTCTTGTCATAGCGAACTCCCCACTTGTGGCGATGAGTATATTTGCGGCGAATGCGGCCGTTGTGGTCGCGATCTTTCGCTGTGTTTTTGACGGACATTGTCATCTCCCAGGTGTGAATACCTAGAAGATGTCCTGCCCCCGGTAGAAGGTGCCCATGATCGACCTCTGATTTCTGAAGCGTCGAATTTTGCCCGACAGACCAGATTAAGCCCAAAAGAGCGTGGACTACAAGCCTGTTTACTTTCGCTGAAGTGAGGGGGACTCTAAATCCAAGAAGTATGATCTGTAGGTGAATATATGCAATCGACCATCTGGTTTCCTATACTCACGTGAGTATCGTCTTCTCTGGGACATGGGATACTTCTTTCAAATGGTGGTTATCCACTCTCAATTGTATATCCGTCATGTTGGGATAGAACCAAATTTATTCCCGTGAAGTGGTTAGTCGCTCTGTCTACATTGGAAAATAATTTAGAAGAACCGACTATTCAGTGTCCGAACTTATCCAACAATAATCGTTTTCCTTGATATCAAACACCTGAGAAACATTACCAATGTATTAATATCCCTGATTATCAGTAAGGACGGTACCGGTCACTATGACATATCTTGAAGCACACGACATGGTCATTTTCCCGTCTGGCGTTGGATCAGCAACAGAAATTTATTCTGGAGGAAACTTTTAACGTGAGACTAGCTCGTTATTATCTAAGCACTACCCTTCTTTTTACAATGGCGCTGTCCCCATGCGCAAAGTCAGAAGCGGTGTATTCAGAAATGGCTCTGCCCTTGGCGATCAACAATGAGTATTATCCTAGTGGAATAAAAATACTCGCAAAGGTCGAGTCGATTGATTTGCCAGTGCTTCAGTATCTAGACTCTAGTTCTAATGATGAAGATAGCTTGTTAAAGTCACTACTGAGCATCAAGTCAGCTAAAGATAAAAACAGGTATGAAAGTATTTTGTCGGCTAAAAGTTTAGGTACCAGAAATGCCGATGAATACTTCTCTCAATCCCTAAAACTAAATGCAGACCCATCTTTTATCGGCGATGCAATTCTTCTTTATAAAATCTATTTGGGAGAGGACATTGCATTCGTCCTGAAGACCAGATTCTGGGGTGCTGACCGGACTATTTATTATCCCTTTATTAAGGAAGGCTCTGACTATAGCTTTGAACCGCTTGGAATAAGCAGCTCAATTCACGTAGTGGCTAGTTTTATTGTAAAACTCGAAGAAACTGAACTCTCGAATTTTGACTTTATAAGAAGCCCTAAAATCCCATTCTCAGATACTAGGGTACTAATAGATGGCACTAACCAGGTGAGAATATCTCCACCCAATCCCATATACGTAGATGATCAAGTATTTGCCAATTCGTCTAGAGAAAATGGGGGATTGTCGCAATCGGTCACTCCAGTATACGAGAAAATTGAGCTCTTGTTTGACGGTATACGAGCCGATTTAGAGGAATTGGAGTTTGGACAGGCATTTAAAGCTATGGAAAGCCGTGCAATTGCTCGCTTTCGAATACAGGCTGCCTCTACTCCAAATGAAAAAGCCGAACTTGCGGATTACATCAGCTCTATGGCGCTTTCTAATCAAATTCTAGCGGTCGTTGATGCAGAACCGTTTTTTGTCATATATGGAACAAATTTACCCTCAACAAACATAGGCACGCTTCTGAAGGAAATTCGTAAAAAAGGCCGAGTTTCAACCTCGAAATTGCGCGTTCATATTGTGCGACGAGATCGTTCAGATGAAGGAAAGTTGAGTCTGGTGAGTGTCATGTACATCAACCCAGCACGAAATTTCCTGCTGGATCCGATGATTACGAATACATATCTTTCGCAATGAGAGACGCAAGGTATTTTGCGTCTATATAGTAGAACAGATAGAAGACAGGCACCCAAAAAAATCTATGGAAACGGTGATTCTTATAAAAACCCGGGCTTGACTGTAACTATTGCCACACACAGACCCTTCTGGCAAAAGTACTCGTTTAGTACAGGGAGTGCGGCACGCGTTGTCGAAAAGAGGTATGGCTGGGCAGGGCGCGGGGCATTCAGGTCGCCTGGGTGACTTTCTATTCTGTCTATCCGCTGTGGTTACTAAATCGTCGCCGATAAATTTGCTCAAAACGACCTGAATTGATTAGCCATTCCTCTGGTCCAAAGTTTAGTCGTTCCAGTAAAGGCGGAAGATCGCTATTTATATAACCCCGCTTCCAGCGCCGGAACTGTCGCCCCGTCCAGTCCACAAGCTGCGCATAGGCCGGAAAGTCAAAGGGGATGCCGGGCTCTAGTGATGCTGTGCGGTCTGCTGAGAAGTGGAGTAGAGGTTTGAAAGGGAAGTCTTTGATTGTGGCAGTGTAGGCCTCACGAATAGCCACACGCAATTTTCGGTTGATTCGGTTATCTAGCCTTTGCTGAATGCTACTGTAGTCCGATTCTTCTGGTGTCCTAGCAATCCCGGCGCGCACGGGATTAAGATCCACATAGGCCATGCAACTGATCAGGGATTTTTCCGTCTTCAGGGCCTGAGACTTGAAGCGGGCTTCCCAAAAGTGCCCGGTGCATTCGTCCTCTTTATTGGCCTGTCGGGCAATGGGTTCGTTGAGGCATTTCATGAACCAGCTGAGGTCTTCCAGTCTGGCCCGCCAAACGCCGACGATATCACCAACGGTCTGGCGTTGCGCGGGGCTGAGGTCTTCACCGTCCAGGAAGCGGTGGGCCAGAATCGGGCCCTGAAACAGGTGCAACCAGCGGGCGACGACATCGCGATCACTCCAGCTGCGGCTGTTGCCGAGGCGCACAACGAGGTGGTAGTGATTGCTCATGATGGCGTAGGCACAGATATCAATGGCGAAGAGAGAGGCAAGCAGATGCAAACGTTCAACTACCCATTGCCGGCGGTGCTCGTAAGATATGCCCAAGTCGTCGTCGAACCCACAGAGAAAAGCGCGGCGAACACAGCGAGAGATACAGTGGTAGTAGGGCGTCTCTGCTTTGCAGACCTGGGCCTTGCGAGGTCTGGGCATAGTTAACCTGTCGTCGACTTGATAGGTAGTCAGATTGGTCCTTGAGAGGGCGGATTGCAATTCACAGGACGGATTAGATTAAAAGTTCAGTAAAATATTCAGTGCCTGTCTTGTTCCACCTGTCTTGTTCCATTCTTAGCGCGGTTACACAGATTTATTTACACCCTCAAAAATGAATCAGCTATTCTTCTGCAAATTCTCCTTTATATAACACTACGCTTGCACGATCGTAGTTACGTGAGTAGATATGCAATCGACCATCCGATTTATTATCTACTATTAGTTCATCTCCCCATGGATCACGCATTAGCAAATCAAGGTCGCTAACATTCGGTCCGCATCCAGTGATTGTTTCTGCAATCAGCGACTTATTGCTCTCTTCGGTTCTATCAAAAGTGTAGCTGCCCTTTGTTCTGTAGACTTCATTGTAAATATAGGCAAGGCCTTTCACTTGACATGCGGCTATAATTCGCCTCTGTGAAACCAGCTCGCCATGACCGACCTGTAGTACGATACCTAGCATAAGCAAAATCGTAGCAATTGCGATTGATGCTGCAATTACAATTATTCTATTGATTCTAGTCATTCTGCAGCCATGGAGCATCATCTATGCTCGGTAGAGGGAATCCCTTTGGATCCCCCTGGGGAAAGCTCACAAGTAATAAGTCAGTATTTACGTGCTTTCGTAAAAAAAACTTCAATGTGCTCATCTTCTAGCAACAGGTATATCTTACCCGTATACACTTCTCCACTTTGATAGTGCTTAATTACATCCCGTACAGCTTTCTCTGTAACGCCATCAGAAGAAAAAGTAATTGAAGAATTAGGGCCGCACGAATCCAAATAGGCATTTATCGCAGGATCTACTAAGTTAGCCTGAGTAGAATTGTACCTAATGACGGCAACGCCATTCGTATCAAATTCTGGATGGGACTTTCGCTCAGGTAAAAATACATCTGTTTCAAAAGGTCCACCATACTCTTGAAAACGGGATAGCATTTTGCTAAATGAATCGCTACAGTGGGCAAAATATGGGACATTAACACGCTCATCTAGCGACTTGTTATCAATATCACACCCTTGAATAAGTAGTAACAGAGCTATAAAACTGATTCGCCGATTAATCATATTCATCCACCACCCAAGTACTTCGGCCGGAACCCCTTGAGTATCAGTTCGAACTCCATTTGTAGTACCTCGTAGCTCCCATATTTGCGCAAGCATACGGATCATCAATGTTAACCCAACCTTTTAGTTCTCTCATCGCTCCTGAATCGTCAGGATAATAGTATTCTTTATAGACTTTCTCCTGGAGTAAAACATACTTTCTTCGAACCATATCCCACTTATTATTCGCATTGAGTAATCTATCAAGTAAGCCTAAAGCCGCAGTTGGCCACTCGAAGAACAGTTTCCGAGAGTACCGCGGAAATTAGTGGTGGTTTGTAAAAGGGAAGGGCGGCTCCAGATTCTAAAGATTATTTACTGTTCAAGAATCATTTTCACTCATTAAATACTGAGCTATCAGAGAAACAAGTTAACTAATGTTGCCGGGGAGCTGGTACTGGGTATGCCATCGCTCGCAAAGTACGAGGCGATTTATTCGTAAAGTTTTCCTTCACTTACTAGGAGTCGACGCTACCAATTAGTTCCTCTATTGATGGAATATCATCAGAATATTCGGTTGTAATCAAGTTACAGTGATGGGTTCTGTATCGTTCATCGATCAGCCGGGCAAATACAAGGTATTCAATCTCGGGTTGGAAGTTGTAATTGCATCCACATCGATCCACGTTATCACCCGAAACGTTAATTGAATTCGAATCAGCTCCCTTTATCATTTGAAGTATTTTGAAATCTGCAGATATATCAATAATACGTTCACTATCTCTTCTTTCCTGGTAGATAGTTTTTATAACAGACTTCACCTCACCTACAAAAATTAGGTCACTATTTAGTACTGCTCTATGAAACTGAACCTCTTCGCTAGTGTACTTCACCCAACAGCTAGCCTTTGCACCGGCACTAACTAGCAGTAGGGATACAACAATTGTGGCAATTGCGTACAGTTTTTCCATTGTTGAGTTCTCATCCTATCCCTAAGTCTTTCAAATTTTATACGCGTTTAAAAAATATTCCATGCTGAAGTTTTCTCCTATATTCGTATCGTCACGCAACTCACATAGCCTTGCGTTGATCTCTGGCCTGTAATGAGGAATAGTTGCTTCTTCAATATATCCGCCTGCAGCAATAATGTCGGAAACATGAACCAACTCATGCCCAATGGTTAGCGAGATTGTTGCATCGCCAAGATTATCAAAGATATCTGGTGAAACTGTAATCGTTCTATCATTTTCCGGGCTCTGGATTTGACCCACTCAGCTTTCGGATATCCAGCAGGTGAGGGCGGGGGAATACCGCCATACCCGGGTGGACGTCAATTACATGTTCGAACTCCCGCGGCGGGAGGATGTTCCGGCATTAATGCGCGCAGGAGAGTACAACTTCCACAGAGTTTGCGCTCAACCTGCCGAAATACCGGACTGGGCCTTTGATCTCGACCTGGTTCATCCATCGGCGAGGGCCGCTTCATGAATGCGCCCGCCGAGCTGAAAAAGCTATCTGTTGCTCGGCGCTTCAATAGCTTTCACCTGGAGGTTGCTATGTTCAGTGAGCGGATAGGGTGGCTGCTTGAAAGGCTCATCAAGGATGAGATCACCGATGACGGTCCGGACATGGAGTTGTTACACCAGGTCCATGGCGACCTTCAGACCCTGATAGAGGCCCAGGACTGCAGGGCATAGCCGCAGTCTACACAGCCCTAACTACCACCTTTCTTATGTCCAATACTGTTTAGTGTTGGACATTATGTAATAGGCTCTAGCTGGAGCCTCCGCAGTCGGATTCCAACTCAAAGCGTACTCGCAGCCGCTGGCTGAATACCACATCGTGCTTCAGAGACCTGAGATTCACGGCATCAACATTCGCTCCTTGTTCGCGTGCAATCTGTTCCAGGCGAGCCCAATGATCGGTTTCCATCTGGTCACGCGAGCGATTTTCGGGCGGATCATCTGGACCGGCAACCATACGCGATGATTCCTCGACCTCCTTTATGGGCACATCGTGCCATTTCGCGGAACCACCCCAGCCGCGATCATCAAGCAGGAGCACGCGGCTGCCATCTGCCAGTTCCAGTTCGTGACGCGCAGATAGAGAAATATTCTCCTGTTGATAACGCTTTTCGTCGATATCAACATAAGTGACTAGGCGAACGGCAACTGGCATTGGTTTGTTGCGTCTCCGGCTGTTTCTACAACTAACTGTGTTGTTCGGCCAATAAGCAAGTGACTATTGGCTCGACCAACAACGGTGAAATATCCACCGCGTTAGATTGATGAACGACGGTATTTGTAGTTACCAGCGACTCCAGGCCGGCTGCCATTAAGTCTTCATCAACACCGTCGGCAAAGATACCGTGCACGGCGGCACAAGCGATACGGTCGACGCCTTGATCCCTGAGTGCCCGAATACATTGCAGTATTGTCTGTCCGCTGGATATGACGTCGTCGATTATCATCGCGGTGTGCGTACGAAAGGCATCCATACTTGGCAGCGTGACCTGTACGTCGCGGTCTCCCCGACGAACCTTGCTCCCTATAACAAAAGGATGGCCGCTGCGCTCGGCAATGCCGCTAACCCATTGTTCGCTCTCTGCATCGGGGCCGACCAGCACCAAGTTTTGCTTGTTTTTTAGCCAGTCCGCCAGCGCAGGCGCGCCTTGCACAACATGCGAAGGAACACGATATATTTCATCCAGGGAATGATAGCGGTGCAGGTGGGGATCGACGGTAACCAGCCAGTCAATATGGCGGGAAATATCGGCGGCAAATATTCTGGAAGTGACGGCCTCGCCTTGTATAAAACGGCGATCCTGTCGCATATAGCTCAGATAAGGGGCGACAAGCCCGACGGTTGACGCCCCCAATTCCCGAAGTGTCTCCAGCATGAATATCAGAGGCAGGTACTTGGCGTTGGGATGTGAGAGGTCGGCCACGACGATGCAGGGGCGCCCTGCAACCGGTGTTGCGATGCGAAGATAGGACTCGCCATCGGGGAATTGGCGCGTGGTGAAGTCACCACTATCCGCGCACAATAGCGTTGCCAACGAAGGCTGCAAAGGGTGGGGCTCGAGGGCAAATACCACCGCCCTTCCCTTCTCCTCTCCGTCTTCTTCCGGTGTCGTTGTTCTGGGTTGTAAAGACATCATTACCACCCTTTTGCTGAATGGGCTATGTTCGTGGTTGACGCCAGCAATAGTACTACTGGCGTATTTCCCGGACAAATCCGCACCCGGGTGAATCCCCGTGCCTCGCCATTGGCTGTGATGATGTCAGTATTGGGGATAGCAAGCTGTCGCCTACAAGCGCTCCAGCAGCCCGCGGAGATCGCGCAAGAACCAGTCCGGGCGCATCGGGTGTGCCGCGTGTGGCGTATCGGGATACTCGACGATTTCGACTAGAGAAGGATGCAGGTCACGCAGGCGTCGAAAACTCTCGCTCGGGTCAAAGGGGTCACCCGTGGGGTCAATGATCAGCATCGGCACGTTGAGGTTGCGGTAGGTAATGATCGGGTGTGTGCGGCGCCACGACTGGCCGAGAAGCGGCAACTCATGACTGCGTGCCGGATCAAACGTGGCCACGCCCTCCCCCAGTAACCTCGGACCGTCGTAATGTGGCACAAACTTGCCATCATCGCGCTCGCTGATCCAGGCCTGGAACATAGGCGCCACTCCGCTCGGCATGTTTCCGCCCCAACCCGGAACGTAGAATCCGGCGATGGCTTGAAAGGCTTCAAAGCGGCTGTTGAAAACCAGAGCTTCGAAAGGGGGAATCGCGTCGGCCATCTGCTTGGCCATTTCATACATCTTCTCGGTACGCGCTTGCACCGCATCGGCCCCGCCATCCTCCAGAACCAGGCCGAGTACCCGATCCGGGTAGTGGTCGTAGAATGCCGTGGTCACGCCGCCGCCGAGGGATAGCCCCCCTATCACCGCGCGCTCGATACCGAGTGCGTCCATCATCGCGGCGATATCGTCGGCGATATGCGACAGGGAGAAGGCGTAGTCGCCAACCTGGGTCTGGCCGTGTCCCCGGTAGGTGATGCTATAGACGTGATAGCCCGCTTCCGCCAGTTGTGGTCCGACATTGGCCAACTCGTAGCCGGTACTAGAGTACCCGTGGGACCAGATCAGGGGAACGCCCGACTCGTCGCCCCACTCAAGGTAGTGCATACGGATGCCGTTAACATCGATAAACTGACCGTGCTCGGCGTCTAGGCGGCGATACTCATCCCAGGCCTGATCGACGATGCGGCGATTCTCCGGCGTATCGGGGAAGGCTTGCGTCCCCTCCCCCATCGCCATGGCCATGTTTGCGAGCAGAGTCGCGAATAAGAGGAATAGTCTGGTCATTGTCTTTCTCTTTCTCCTTTTTAGTATTTAGCGCCAGCCAGTGGTCACCGCGCGGGGGCGGCGGCGGGACCGGTTTCGGCGCCCACCTCGGGCAGCGCCGCCAGGATGGCGGCTACGTGTCGATTGATATCGAATGCGGCTTCACCGTTGGTCCAACCCGCGCGCACGATCACCGTATTGCGCGAGGGCACCACGACAATGAACTGGCCGTTGAACCCCGCGGCCATGAACAAGTCCCTGGGCGCATCCGGCAGGAAGCGCTTGCCCGGGTCTTGCGGGTCGCCGGCATTGAGCCAGAACTGTCCGCCGTAGCGCCCCTCGGGAGCCTGGGCTATGGGCGTCACCGCAAAGCGGACATATTCCGGTGACAACAGCTGCTGGCCGTTAATTTCTCCCTCATTGAGAAATAACAGGCCGAAACGCGCCCAGTCACGGGCCGTGGCATAGAAGTAGGAACTGCCCACCTGCGCGCCCGATACATCCACTTCAAACACCGAGCTGTGCATGCCCGCGGGACCAAAGAAGCGCGACCAAACGAAATCCTGGAGACCTGCAAGATTCGAGCCCGCTGAATCAAATAGGATTTGCGACAGGAGATTGGTCGTACCGGAGGAGTAGGACCAGTGCGTACCGGGGTCGTGCGCCAGTGGTCTCGCCGCGGTGTACGCCGCCATGTCCGCTTCCTTGAACAGCATGTTGGTGCTGTCATTTCCGGGGCCATAGGGGTGTTCCACAAAGGCCAGCCCATCGGTCATGGTCAGGAGATGGCGCAAGGTGATGGCGCCGCGGGCATCGTCGTCCGAGCGCCAGGCGGGTATCGGAGCCGCCGCGTCCAGGTCCAGCTCGCCATCCGTCACCAGGGTGCCGATCAGCGCGCTGGTAATGCTCTTGCTGGCGGACCAGGCGAGAAAACGCGACTCACGGTCAAATCCCGGTGCGTAGCGCTCGGCGATGAGGCGGCCATCCTGTACTACTACCAGGGCGCGTGTATCAATAGTTGTACCGGGTGCGTCCTCGGCGAAGGCGGCATCGATGGCGGCCTCTAGTGCCAGCTTGCTGGCGCCAGCGGGCAAATCAGCAAGGCCGGCGCCCCGTCCGGCGGGCCACGCTTCTGCGGAAGCTGCCGGCATTTGCGGTATCGGTATACCTTCGGCTTGAGCGAGCAAATCCGCACGGTCGGCATCGATCATCAGGGTACAACCCAGCCCGGGGCGGTACAGGGCTGTGCGCTTGAAAAAGCCATAATACTCCGCAGAGGCCGTTTGCGAACCGGCATCGAACGAGAAGCTCGCGCGCGCCAGCAGGGGGGAATTGAACGGGCGCAGGTCACGTTCGACTACCTGGTCGGGCGCCCGTCCCTGGAGATAGACACCGGAGCAGGCCAGCTTGGCGCCGGCACCGGCGCCCATGGTTGTGGAGTCTGGAAAACCGGGCGGGAACCATTGTTCGAGTTTGGCCACAACGACGGCGAAAACCAGCAGTCCTGCTACAGCGAGGATGAGCGCGTAGCGCCGCCTGGCACGTAGTGAATGTTCCATGTTTATCGATCCTGTTGTAATTGTTCGGAAGCCGCGGCCAGTCCGCAGGACCGGAACCGCGGTAAGTCCAATTGCCTAGGCCGTGTGCAAGCCGCTAGAAGTCATAACTGATGTTGACGCCGACGGTGCGCGGAGGATTAGTGGGAACTTGCTCAAAGTACGCACCCTGACGGTCGATGGCATAGGTGACGGCCTCATCCAGCAGGTTGTGAGCAAACAGGCCGATACTGTAACCCTTCACGCTGTGCAGACCCACATTCAGGTCCATCAGGTCGTAATCGCCCAGGGCGACATCCAGGTCGGTATTGAAGTCGTTGAGTCGATCGCCGACATAGCGGTAAATCAGCGAGCCGTAAAGGTCAAAGCCACCTCTCAAAGGGCGGTTGTAATTCGCGCTGATACTGAATTGTTCCTCGGCGGCACCGGGAAGCGTGTCTCCGGCCTTACCGGAAACGCCTCCGGGCACGTCCTCCTGCAGCTCCGGTCGCGTCAGCGAACCGGCGAGGGTGACATCGAGGCTCGGGGTCAGCTGGGCGGCAACACTGAATTCAAACCCCGGAATTTCCGCCGCGCCCGCGTTCTGTGTGGCGCGCGCAAATGTCGTGGGGTCCTGCACCACAAGCTGAATATCGTCCCAGTCGAGAAAGAAAAGCGCGGCATTGGCCACCAGGCGGCCGTCGAGCCAGCTGCTTTTTACACCCAGCTCGTAGCTCCAAAGCGAATCGGAGTCATAGGTGCTGAAAGGACTGATTGCCGTCGGCTGGTTGAAGCCACCGCGGCGATAGCCCGATGCCGCTGTAAAGTAGGCCATCAGGTCGTCGTGAACAGCGTGCTCCAGCGACACTTTGTAGGTGTTGACGTCCTCCTGTGTCGCGAACTTGATACCGCGGATTGCCGCGGTGCCATCCATTTGCAAGAAAAAACCGTCGGTCTTGGTGAAGGTTGTCGCAAATTCCACGTCAGAGCGGCGGTAGCCCACCGTCAGACGCGTGGCGTCGGTAAAGGCCCATCCCAGCTCGCCATACAGCGCGCGCTCGCTACTGGGTCTTTCCTCGAAGCTGTCAATGGCGATATCGCCGTCGACGACCGGCAGGAATCCAAAAATGCTGTCGCCGCTACCGGTGTATACGATTTTCTGGCTGGTTTCAGCGCGCACATCTTCATAGTAGGCGCCGGCAATCCAGTCCAGGCGGCCTCCCCCGCTGGAGACCAGGCGCAACTCCAGAATGTCAGTGTCTGTGTCTCTGTTTGTCGGGCCCTCGGTGCCATCGCAAACACAGCCATTGGTGACACCGACGAATTCACGTTGATCGAAAACCATATTCCACGATTCTTCGGTATGGGTGGCGATCAGCTTCGCGGTGACATTGTCAAAGCGGTACTCGATATCCAGGTTGATAATATCGTATTCGCTATTGATCTCCGAGATCACTCCGCCAATCGCCTGGCGCTTAGCCGGGTTCACCGGGGTAATGGCGCCGTTGGGATCCGCCGCCGGCGAACGAATCGTCGTGGTCCAGTTGGCGCCCGAGTCAATGGACTGGTGGAGGTAGACAAGGTCCGTGGTGAGCGCTTCCGTGGGTTCCCAACGCAATGCCAGGCGCCCGCCCACGGTATCCTCTTCATTGATATCGTCACGACCGAGTTCTACATTGTCGATAAACCCGTCGTGCTGGTAGCTGTAGCCAACCGCGCGCACGGCAAGCGTATCGCCCAGGGGCAGGTTGACATAGCCAGATCCGCCGTAATTGTCACCGCCATCTTCGGTGGCGGACATATAACCCTTGATCCCACCGGCGAGGCCATTGAAATCGGGCTTGTTGGTGATATAACGGATGATGCCGCCCATTGCGCTGCGGCCGAACAGCGTGCCCTGCGGGCCTTTCAGTACTTCCACGCGGTTCATATCCACCAGCCGTAGCGGCGGTGCGCTGGTCCCCGTGCCGGACACGGCAAAATCATCCAGGTAGGTCGCGGTGGTTTCCCCGCCGGCCTCCTGTGTGGAAGTGGCGATATTGCGGATAATCACGCGGTTGCTCGAGGGCCCCGAGTTGAACGCAGTAACGCCGGGGACGGCGTCGAGAATCTGGGCGGCGTTGGTATACACGTTCTGGCCCAGGTCGTTTCCGCTAATGGCATTGATGGACAGGGCGGTATCCTGGATACCGGTTTCCCGGCGGGTCGCCGTTACGATGACCTCTTCCAGCATCCGCGGGCCATCCGACACGCCCTCCTGCGCCACCGTGCCGCTGCTGAAGAAAGCCGCCAGTGCCGTCAGCAGGAATCCGCGCGAACGCGCCGATTGCCCCTTCCCCTCATTCGATCCTGTTATCATTTGCTCGTCCAATTGCTTGCGGTCCGCGGCCGCCGTCCGGCGCACCACAATGACCCCGTTATCGTTGATCCGGCCTTCAAAACCGGTATTGACGAGCAGCGCCTCAAGGGCCTCCGCGGTGGTATAGGCCCCGTGTAATGCCGGCGCCTCAAGCGCACTGATTGCATCAAACGGGAACAGGGTCTGTACGCCAGCAGTTTCAGCCAGGCCTTTTAATGATTGGTCGAGGCCCTGCGCCGGCAGCTCGAGATGAAAGCGTTCGGGTTCCTGCGCCATCACACCGCTACTGCCGGTGCCCGCGAACAGAAACAACAGCATCCACGCCAGCAGCGACAGCAATACCCCGCGGGTCTGCTCAGGGAATAGGACAGCGGGGCGCGCAAAAACCCCCATGCCAATGCGGCAGTTTCCGGTGTCGGTCATTTCCGGCTGCGCAGTCGCACGGTGCCGTTGTCGGCGCGATCGACATCAATGGGGAACCCGCTTTCCAGCGTATCGAGAAGGCCCGCGGTATCTCCCGCGCGAAAATAGCCGCCAATGCGCATGTTGCTCAAAGCGCTGTCCTCGATGACGATGCGGACATCGGAATACCGGCCAACCTCTTCAATCACCAGGGCAAGCGGCTCTCCCGCGAAAGACAGCATGCCGTCGCGCCAGGCCAGCTCGCGCGCCACTTCCTCGTCGCTGACCGCCTCGGCCGGCTCCAGTTGCTGTGTCAGGCGCACTCGCTGGCCGCGCTTCACGGTACCTAGCAACTTCCGGCCAGAGGCCGGGAGCATGCCGCCGGTGTTGCGCTCCGCCAGCTCCACCACGCCGTCCGTGACCAGCACCTCGATCGATTCGGGGCCCTTGCGCACGGAGAAGGCGGTACCGACAGCGCGCACGGTTCTGCCATTCACGTGCACCAGGAAAGGACGGGAGGCATCGTGACGCACATCAAAGTAGGCTTCGCCGGCCAGTAGGTGCAGTGCCCGGGCTTGATCGTCGTAATTGACCCGAACCCGGGATGCGGTGTTGAGCTGTACCAGCGAGCCGTCCGGCAGCGCGACGGTGCGCTGTTCACCAACGGCGGTTGCATAGAGGTCCGTCCCCGGCCCCGCTCCTCCGCTCACCCACAACACGCCAATAGCAACCACCAGCGCCATCGCGACCGTGGCGAGCATCGCGGGCAGGAAAAGCCGTGGCCGCGGCCGGGGGCGCGGCGGAACAGCCAGCTCGGTCAACACATTCATCTCCCCCCACAGCAGCGACAAACGCTCCATGGCCTCGCGGTGCCGGGGGCTGCGGTTGATCCATTCGCGGAATGCCTCGAGATCCGCGGCGGTGGGTTCTTCGCCGTCGAACTGCGCGATCCAGGCGCAGGCCTCCTTGTCGACATCCGACTGTCCGAAGCCGTGTTGATCAACCATGGCCGCTACCACCCTTGAGCTGTCTCACATCCCCTGCCCTATCGCCAATCTCGCCATCCATCGCCGCCATGAACTGCGCACAACGATAGAGGCCGGTCGCAACGTGCTTCTCCACGGTACTGGTCGACACGCCGAGCGACTCGGCGATCTCGCGATGGGAATAACCGTAAACCTTGCGCATCAGAAATGCCCGGCGGCACTGCGGCGGGAGGCGGGAGGCCGCGCGACAGAACAGCGCCAGGCGCTGCTCACTGTGCACCGTCTCCTCGAGTGTATGCGCTCCACGGGGCTCGCTATCGCCGGCCGCATCCTCGATATAGTCGGTCAGCGCACGCGCCTTGCGTGACAACTCGTTCAGCGCCACATTGCGCGCCACCCGGAACAGAAAGGCCTTTGGCGAACGCACCGCCTGTCCCCGCTCGGATTCGTAGGCGCGCAGGTAGGCCTCCTGCGAGACATCTTCGACGTCGCGAGGGTCCGGCAGGAAACGCGCCAGGAATTTTCTCAGTATATTCCTGTGCTGCAGGTAGGCCTGGGACACCGCCGACCGCCCGGGGCTCATCGCTGGTCCGCGCCTCACAATGCTTTCTTCTTCAATTCCCGCACTCCGCCGGCGTCTGGGACGGCTTATCCGCCCCTATACTATTATCCGCCGATATATGGGGGACAATCGAACCGCCTTTTTCCCCCAGTCGAATTTCAACGACCGGATTACATCTGGGGATATCGCACCCGCACCGGAATCGAGTTCCCCCCTTGGCGGGCGCTCCAGCGCGCTCCTTGCGGCGGTATCACCCACTTGGCGGTTAAAATTTGTGCAATGCGGCATGGGCAGCTCCCTTGCCGCAGGTGGTCACTTCCGGCCAATATTGTGATAATACCGTGAATACCCCGCGTCTCCGACGTGTTCGCGCACTTTTTGGCCCGTTGCAAAAGGCTTCACTGATGGCAACTCCGAAACCGGTCCCACTCTACCCCACCCATGAGGCGCTCAAGCATTTCAGCTTCGGCGACTACCCGGAGCTGAAGGCCTTCCTGGAGTCCGGCGAACCCTGGTGGCTCGCCCACTGGCACTGGGGCCGCGAATTTCTCGAATACACCGGCCGCAACAAATCCGAGCATACCTTTATACGCTTTCGCAATGAAACCGAGCGTTTCCTGTTATGGACCTTCCTGATCAAGGCCAGGCCCATGGACCAGCTGCGCAAGTCGGACATTCTCGACTACGCCGATTTTTGCTGGCAACCGCCGGTTTCCTGGATTTGCCTGGCCAGCCATGAGAAGTTCAAGCTCAACAATGGCTGTTATGTCCAAAACGAGGCCTGGGCCCCCTTTCGGCTCAAATTGCCCAAAAAGAGCCTGGCCACCGACACGCCCCCGGACAAGAAGAAGTACCGGCCCTCGCAACAAACATTAAGCGCGACCTTCACGTCCATCATCGCCTTCTACAAGTACCTGATGAATGAGGAGTACCTCTACGGCAATCCGGCACAGATCGCCAAGTCCGATTGCCGGCATTTTATCCGCGACGCCCAGGTCAAGGAGATCCGGCGGCTGACCGAGGCCCAGTGGGACTATGTATTCAAGGTCGCGCACCGGATGGCCGATGAAGACCCGGTTCACGAGCGCAGCCTGTTCGTCATTTGTGCCCTGAAGACCTTGTTTCTGCGGATTTCAGAGCTCTCGGAGCGCCGGAACTGGTCCCCGGTGATGAGTCACTTCTGGCAGGATTCCGAGGGCAACTGGTGGCTCAAAATCTTCGGCAAGGGGCGCAAGTTACGCGATATCACCGTCCCCCCGAGTTTTATCGACTACCTGAAGCGCTACCGCGCCTACCGGGGCCTGAGCGCCCTGCCCGCCGCCGGTGAAAACTTCCCCATTGTCGAGAAAATCCGCGGCCAGGGCGGCATGACCGCCCGCCAGCTGGCCCGCATCGTCCAGGGCGTCCTCGACCGCGCCTACGACGAAATGAAGCGCGACCACGGCGAGGACAACGCGCGCAAGCTCAAGGAAGCCTCCACCCACTGGCTGCGGCACACCGGCGCCAGCATGGAGGTGGAACGCGGGCGGGCGCTCAAGGACCTTTCGGAGGATTTGGGGCATTCCAGCATGGCCACGACCGACAGCATTTACGTGCAGACCGAGAACCGGGTGCGGGCGCGCAGCGGCAAGGATCGCAGGGTTGAATAACGGGTTCTGCGCACCGTTTTATCGTGCCTTCAACTTCGCACGTCCAAGGCCGGTACTGGGCATCGATACCCGCCACTTGAACGAATCTGTTGTTGACAATACACGCGGTCTGCATATAGATAATAGATCCGACTCATTGGAAGAGGATCACAGGGATGTCAGAAGGACTGTTCGCGCGGGTATCGCGCATCATCTCCGGCAGCGTTAATCTGGCCGTGGACCGGGCCGAATCCGCCGCCCCCGAAGTGGTGATGAGAGAGGCAATTCGCGAGATAGACAGCGCCACCGATGATGTGCGCAAGCAGCTCGGCGAGGTCATCGCACGCCGGCACAATGCCTCGCAACGCCTCGCCTCGGAGCGTGAGCGCCATGAGGAGCTCAGCGAGCAGATCAGGCTGGCGCTCGCCGAGCATCGCGAGGACCTGGCCGAGGCGGCGGCCGCCACGCAGCTCGATGTCGAGGCGCAATTGCCGATTCTCGAATCCAGTATCTCCGAGTACGGTGCCGAAGAGGCCGAACTGGAAAACTATATCCGGGCCTTGCAGGGCCGCAAGCGGGAAATGGAAGCCGAGGCGGAACAGATCATCAAGGCGGCCAGGGCCGCACAGGGCCAAACCGTCAATACCCAGGCTCCCGGCACCGGCAATGTCGAAGCGGCGGTGGAGAAGGCCAGCGATGCCTTCGACCGGGTGGCGTCGGCCGCGACCGGCGCCGCGGGGTCGGTGCGCAGCACAGACCCGGCCAAACTTGCCGAGCTGGAAGAGCTGGCCCGCAAGAACCGCATTCGCGAGCGGCTGGCGCAGTTCAAACAAGACACCAATGACTGATGCTGGAGTTCATCGCCGCGGGTGAAAACCTGCCTTTCGGTATCGCTATCGCCTTGATGGTGCTGATCGCCCTGTTCGAGGGCGTCGGCGCCCTCCTCGGCCTGGCGATCTTCAGCACCATCGACTCCCTGCTGCCGGATTTCGACACCGACATCGATCTCGATACAGGCGACGTCGAAGCGTCCGGCGCGCTGTCGCGGGTACTCGGCTGGCTGCGCGTCGGCCGGGTACCGGTGCTGGTGCTGTTGATCATGTTCCTCACCGCCTTCGGCCTCACCGGCTACCTGCTGCAGGGGCTGATGCTGAATATGTTCGGGCTGATGCTGCCGGCGCTTGTCGCCGCCATCGCGGCGTTCATCGTCGGCTTGCAGGCCATGCACCTGTCCGCGGCGCTCTGGTCGAGGGCCATCCCCAATGCGGAGTCCAGCGGCGTATCCAGCGATGATTTCGTGGGTTCCACGGCGACGGTCACCATTGGCGTGGCGACGCGGGACAAAGCCGCGGAGGCGAAACTCAGTGACCGCTTCGGGCAGGCGCACTTCGTTATGGTAAGGCCCGATACCGGACAGGACACTATGCCCGCCGGCACGACCGTACTCCTGGTTCGCAGGAACGGATCGGAGTTCGTCGCGATACATCCCGATCGTTCGCTTATCCCCGACGCGTAAGGAAGCCAGAAAAAAGGACTCAACTATGGAAACTGGATTTATCGGATCGTTCGGGACCATTGGTCTCGTCGCGGGCGTGGTATTTGTCGCCCTCCTCGCCATCGGGTTGATTTTCGCCAGGCTCTACACCCGGGCCACCAAGCAAAAGGCCTTCGTCCGCACCGGCATGGGCGGCGAAAAAGTGATCAAGGATGGCGGCGCGGTGGTGTTGCCGGTATTGCACGAAATTATCTGGGTGAATATGAACACCCTTCGCCTGGAGGTGCGCCGCGCCAATGAACAGGCCTTGATCACCAAGGACCGCATGCGCGTGGATGTGGCCGCCGAGTTCTATCTGCGGGTGAAGCCCAACGCGGATGCCATCGCCACCGCCGCCCAGACCCTGGGCAATCGCACCATGAACCCCGATGAGCTGAAGCAGTTGGTGGAAGGCAAGTTCATCGACGCGTTGCGCTCGGTGGCCGCGGGCATGACCATGACCGACCTGCACGAAAACCGGGCAAATTTTGTCCAGGAAGTGCAGTCAACGGGGGCCAGCGACCTGGACAAGAACGGCCTCGAGCTGGAGTCGGTCTCCCTGACCGGCATGGACCAGACGTCAAAGGACTTCTTCAACCCCGACAATGCCTTCGACGCCGAGGGCTTGACCCGCCTGACCGAGGAAACCGAGGCCCGCCGCAAGGCCCGCAACGATATCGAGCAGGATACCCGGATCAGCATCGAGCAAAAAAACCTCGAAACCGAAACCCAGTCCTTCGAAATCGCGCGCCAGCAGGAATTCGCCCGCCTCAACCAGGAGCGCGAGATCGAAAACCAGCGCGCCGCGCAGCAATCCGAGATCCAGGCCACGGCGGCACAGCGGCGCAAGGAGGGCGAGTCGGCCAATATCGAGGCCGATCGCGAGATTCAACTGGCGAACATCGAGAAAAACCGGGTCACGCGCGAGAGTGACATCGACGCCGATCGCACCGTCCGCGAGAAGGAAATCGACAAGGACCGGGCAATCGAGCTGGCGAGCCAGGACCGCGATATCGCCATCGCCAATAAATCCAAGGAACAATCCAGCGCCAAGGCCGCGGCCGACGCGGCGCGCTCCGACGCTGTCAAGGCCGAGGAAGCCGTCACCACCGTGCGCGAGACCGCCGAGGCGGAGCGTCGCAAGCAGGTGCGGCTGATCGAGGCCGCGGAGCAGGCCGAAACCCAAGCCGTCGGGGTGACCACCCAGGCCGAGGCCGAGAAACAGGCCGCCGAGGACAGGGCCGAAGCCGTGCGTATCGAAGCCGCCGCGCAAGCCGAGGCGACCCGCGAGACCTCCATGGCCGAAGCCGAGGGCCTGGAAAAAATCAACGAGGCGAAAAACCGCCTGAGCCCCGAGCAGGTCGACCTCCAGGTGCGCCTGGCGCTGATCGAGCGCCTGCCCGAAATCATTCGCGAGACGGTCAAGCCGGCGGAGCAGATCGAGTCCATCAAGATATTCGACGTCAACGGCCTCGGAGCCATTGGCAGCGGCGGCGGAAATGCATCCGGTGGCGGCAACGACGTCGCTGGAGGTATTGTCAACGGCATGTTGAAATACCAGGCAACCCATCCGCTACTGACCCAAATGCTGCGGGAAATGGGCCTGAACGGCGTCGAGGACATCCACTCCCCCGCACTGTCCAAAGCCCTGGGTTACCAGGCAGCGGAGCCCGGGAACGCCGATACTGGCGCTGGGGAAGATGCCCCCGAGAACGACGGGAGCGGGACGGCCTCCACCAACAATCAGCCATGGGAAGAAGGCGAGTCGACCCCGCCGGCGACCTGATTTCCACAAGGTCGCCCCGGCGCCGGCCCGGGGCGGCCATCCACTTCGTCGCAGCGGATTTTTCCAGTGGTTCGCGAATGGCGACCCCGCCAGTGTTTTCGCTATCGAAACGTCTCTGTACAATGAGTTAGCATGTGCAAGTATTGAGCCCACCGTGGTGCTCAGCCAGTTCCAGTGGAGTAATACGTGGCTACAACCAAGACCGGAAAGACCGGAAAGACCGGAAATAAAGGCGATGGCGCAAAAACGGCCTCGACCGCGAATCAGATCGGCCGGCGATTGCGCCAGCTGCGCAAGGATCACGATTGGACACTTGCTGAAGTCGCCCAGCGGACAGGCATCTCGGCCGGGACGCTATCGAAACTCGAACACGGTAAAACCGAACTCAATTTCACCAGTGTCAACAAGCTGGCGAATGGGCTCGGGCTGCCCGTCACCGACCTGACCAACCCCGCCAGCGGCATGCAGGGACGCAGGGCAATCACCCTGGGCGGGCAAGGCGCGGTGTTCGAGGCATCGGACATGGAATACGAAGTGTTGTGCAGTGACGTGTCCAACCACAAACAGGGCTACCTGAAGGCCACAGTCAAATCCCGGAGGTTTGATCCGGAGATGCCCTGGCACCGCCACAACGGCCAGGAGTTCCTCTATGTGCTTAGCGGCAAGCTGGAGCTGTATACCGAACTGTATGAGCCAGTGCAGCTGGACGCGGGAGACAGCATCCTGTTCGATTCCTCCATGGGGCATCAATACGTGTCGCTGGGGCGCAAGGATGCCCAGATTCTGATGAGCATGCTGTTGGAGGGCTACCAGAACGTCTCCGACATTTTCCGCACCTGAGCCATCGGAACCAGCTTTCCCCCGGCAATGCCGGTGGCGCAACTCCCCATACCTCACATGTCCCCTCCTACGGGTAAACAGCGGTAGCGCTTTACCCCGGCGCCGGGTAGTTCACTGTCAACTCCGCGCCCTTCCTTCGGGTCACCGACCTCGCCGTGCTCGATCCTCCTTGTGCCGGACAGATACTGGCCCGATCAATCTTCTGCCTGTCTGAAAAGCTTGCCTTGGCTAACCGGCCCCATACACAACCGACATGACAATATTTCGCTGGATTTAAAAAACTTTCCAAATCGAAAACTCCGTGATAGTGTTGCTCTCGGTCGATACAGTTGATCAACAGATAAGATAAACTGCCGATAGAGAAAGCCTACATGAAACCGTCAACGCTTAAGGTTAAGCACCTCGCCGGTGCTATCGCCCTGATTACCGCCGCCCACCAACCCGCCTTCGCGGAGCGCGCGAAAGGCGCGGTGATCGAAGAAATCACGATTACAGCCTCGCGACTGAAGGAGTCCGGCTACGAGGCCCCGACGCCGGTCACCATGCTGGGAACGGATGATATGGAGGCCCGCGGGGTCACCAATATCGCCGACCTCGTCAACGAGGTGCCGTCGTTCAGCGCCACGCTGAGTACCCAATCCACCACCCTGAATTCCCGCCAGAATGGCGTGAGCGGCCTGGACTTACGCGGACTGGGGGCCAATCGCAACCTCGTGCTGGTCAACGGTCGTCGTCATGTGCCATTTGACGAGAACGGTATCGTGAACGTCGCCGCGATACCAACCGTCATTATCAAGCGGGTTGATATTGTAACGGGGGGTGCATCCGCGGCCTGGGGCACCGATGCCGTGTCAGGCGTCGTCAACATTGTATTCGACGACGAACTGGAGGGCGCCAAGATCGATGTGCAAGGTGGCCAGTCGGCGGAAGGCGACGCCAAGAACGGCCGGATTTCCGCGGCCTTTGGACAGAAATTCGCCGACGATCGCGGGCATTTCATGGTTGCCGCGGACGTGTTCGACAACGACGGCGTGCCGGCCTCCTCCGCGCGGGACTGGTCCAATGAGCATTGGGCGATTCTCAGCAACCCGAACGATACCTCGCCCAACGACGGCATTCCGAGCCGCATTATCCGACCCAATGCCGCACTGTACCTCGCTTCACCCAACGGGGTGACCCTGGGGAACGGCTCGTCGCCCATCGACAACCTGGAATTCCTGCCGGATGGCACGGCAATTCCCCGGGAGCTTGGCGCTTACGCAAGCGGCAGCCACATGCTCGGCGGCAGTGGCTCCTATCTGAGTGACAATACCGCGCTGGATGTCCCCGTGGAGCGCAACGCGCTTTTGGGGTCTGTGCGATTCGACCTGACCGATACCCTGCGGATTTTCGCTGAAGGCAGCTATACCGTATCGGAATCCGATGGCGCGCTGATCAACGCCTTCCGCTTTGGCGACCCGATTATCAAGTCGGGTAATCCCTACCTGCCGGATAGCGTCCAGGCGCTCATGGACGAGAACGGCATCGAGGCCTTCCCCCTGTTCAGAACCTTTGAGGAAATCCCGCCGATTGCCTCGGTTTCCGAAAACAAAAACAAGCGCTTTGTTCTTGGCGCCGAAGGCGACTACGGCGACAGCGGCTGGTGGGAAGCCTATTACCAGTACGGCAATGCCACCTTCAGCAACAAACAACCCTACAACATGCTGGTGCAGAACCTGCGCAACGCGGCCGACGCGGTGATCGACCCCGCCACTGGCGAGATTGTTTGCCGGGCCAATCTCGGCGGCGCCAACGGCGCGCCCGGCTGCGCGCCGGCCAACCTGTTCGGCAAGGGGTCCCTGAGCCCCGAGGCGATCGATTACATCACCGACACCGGCGGGTCGTGGACCAAACTCGACCAGGACGTGTTCTCGATCAGCATGGGTGGCGATGTTTTCGAGGGTTGGGCCGGTCCGATCGTCGCCGCCATCGGCGCCGACTACCGGGAAGAGTCCTTGCGGCGCAAGGTCACCGACAACGACGACAACTCCGCCTTCATTATTGTGAATGCCAAGCCACTCGCCGGCGAGATGGATGTCAAGGAAATCTTCACCGAGTGGGGCGTGCCGCTGATTTCCGGCGAGCAAAGCCTCGACTTCAACGCCGCCGTGCGCTGGGCGGACTACAGCTCCGTGGGATCGGCCACAAGCTGGAAAACGGGCATGGTCTACCAGCCCACCGAGTCGCTGGTCGTGCGCGGCACCGTTTCACAGGATATCCGCGCGCCCAGCATTGGTGAGCAGTTCCTGGAAGCCACGCTGCTGTTCGCCAATATTACCAACCCCTTTACTGGCGATAGCAACGCGATATCTCGACTGCTGACGGGTAACGAGAACCTCGACCAGGAAGAATCGAAAACCAAGACTATTGGCGTTGTGTGGTCGCCAATGGCCGCCGACCTCCAGTTCTCCCTGGACTGGTACGACATCAGCATCACCGATGCCATCGACAGAACCACCGACCAGCAGATCCTCGATCGCTGCTTCGGCGGCGAGAATGAGATGTGCCAGCTGATCTCCTTTGGCGCCAACCAGGAAGTCACCGAGATCGTCAACCCGCTTCTCAACCTCGGCTCCGTGGACGTCGAGGGACTGGACTTCTCCTCCGACTATTCCATGGACCTCGGCGGCGGCACGCTGGGCATCAACCTCCTGGCCAGCTACCTGATCAACAAGGAGTTCGACGCCTCTGGCAACAATCCTGTCGACGTGGTCGGGGAAATGGGCCTGGTCAGCAATTTCGGCGCCCCCGAAACCAAGGCGCGCCTGGGCCTGTCCTACGACCGGGGTCCCTGGGGCATTTACGGCCAGATGCGCTATGTCAGCTCCGGTTACTACAACCCCAACTGGGGGGCAGAGGACATCTCGGCGTCGGATAACAGCATTCCGTCGGTAACCTACTTCGACGTATCGGGCTACTACCGCTTCGACCTCAACGGCATGGATAGATTTGAACTGTACGGCGGGGTTACCAACCTCGGCGATAAAGATCCGCCCGTTGCTCCGCGTGACTTTATCAGCAATATCGCCACCAACCCGGTGCACTACGACGTTATTGGGCAGCGCTTCTACCTGGGCCTGCGGATGACGTTCTAACACGGCAAGCCTCGCCACCGGTCATTTTTTGGCCGGTGGCGCATTTCCTACCTCCACTAAATCGATTCCTCTTTGCGCGAAACCGGCGCGATCAATACAAAATATCCCATCGCGCGGTGAAACTTTACGACCGCCGCGGACTCTGAGTAGGCGGATTTCTGTCAACCGGACCGCGCACGCGCACAAACCATGACTTTTAACGACCAAATTCGCCGTTCCGGTGCCCGCTGGGCACTGCTCGCGTTTGTGCTCGCGTTGTCCTGGTGCTGGCTGAAACCCGTGTTGTCGACGGATGCAAAGGCCGCGTTCTCGGCCGCGCAGCTACAAGAGCTACCGTCAGCAACCGGCGATAGCGTTTGCGATACCGCTAAAAACGCGCTCACTCCGGGGGCCCAGCTGGCGCTGGAGCTCGGCATGGCGGTCATCGCGCTGTATCTGTGGCCGTTGCCGTGGCGTCGGCATACACGCGGTACCCGGCAATACCCGCCGCCGCCCCCCCTCTTCCCCTGCCGTCCGCACCAGCTGCACTGCGTCTTTCTCGAATAGGCCCTCTCCCAGGCCAGGGCTCGCGCCCGCTATTGCCGGAAAATCCCGGCGTTCCCGCCCAACCGGGCCATTTAACTGCAAGGGTCGCCGTTGCGATCCCCAGGGAGAAATTGCATGTATTGTATTGCGCGCCTAAAAAGGGGCGTTCACCTGCTATTGGCGGCCTGCCTGCTCGCACCGGCGGCACTGGCCGGGCCCCCGCCCCCTGACGCCATTAACGACACGGGGTGGCTCACCGCCCCGGAGCACCCGCCGGTGTCGGTGCGGCTCGCCGTGCCTGGCACCACGGACACCCGGGCCGGAACCATTGACGCCGTACTCGCGGTCAATCTGGACAAGGGCTGGAAAACCTACTGGCGTTCACCCGGCGAGGGCGGAATCGCCCCCGCCATGGATTGGTCGGACTCTGAAAACCTCAGCGATATCACCTGGCTCTGGCCGGCACCACAACGCTACCAGATGCAGGGTATCGAAACCGCCGGTTACGAGGGGCTGGTGCGCTTTCCACTGCGTTTGAAATGGAGCGAACCCGACGAACCGGTGCGATTGCGGGCGACGCTGACCCTGCCATCCTGCACCACGATCTGTGTCCTCACGGATTTTGAGCTGGCGCTCGATTTTACCCCCAAACAACTGCGCATTGACGACGATCTTGCCTACCGCTTCAACCAGGCCATGGGCTCGGTACCGCGCGCCCTGCCCGGCGCCGCCGTCAACGATGCCCGTTGGGACGCCCGGCGGGAACTCCTGCAGTTGACTCTACAGCGGGACACTCCCTGGCAATCGCCCCAGGTATTTGTCGACGCTCCGGACGCGCGTCTCGCCGAGCTCAATTACCAGCTGGAACGCCTTGAGGTGGACAACAATACCCTGCGGATTCAACTTAGCCCCAGCCACTGGCTGGAACTTCCCGAGCTGGTGGGCGAACGCATCCGGCTGACTGTCACGGATGGGGCCTTCGCGGCCGAATACGACAGCACGATTCGCGCCGGCGACGTGGCGGTGTCCGCGCAGCGTTCGTTGGGCTGGATACTATTACTGGCGTTGATGGGAGGTCTTGTTCTCAACGTTATGCCCTGCGTGCTACCGGTACTCGGGCTCAAACTGCACGGCCTGGTGGCGGGAACCACCCGCGACGGCAAGCGTATCCGGCGGCAGTTCGCCGCGTCCGCCATGGGCATCGTCATCGCGTTCTGGCTGCTTGCCGCCGGCACCTTGTTGCTACAGTGGTCGGGCGCGGCCGTGGGTTGGGGGGTGCAGTTCCAGAACCCCTGGTTTATCGCCGCGCTGGCGACCGTCACTTTTGTGTTCACACTCAATCTGGCCGGTGTTTTCGAGTGGCGCCTACCCGTTGGCCTCAATACCTGGGCAGCGAAACAGGGCGACAACAGCTACCGTGGCCACGTACTGCAGGGCATGCTGGCAACGCTGCTGGCCACTCCCTGCACCGCGCCCTTCCTGGGCACCGCCGTGGCCTTTGCCCTGGGCGCCAGCCCCGGTGAACTGGTCGCGGTATTCACCGCCCTGGGGGTCGGCATGGCCCTGCCCTGGCTGTTGGTCGCGGCACTGCCCGCCACCGCGTCGCTGCTGCCACGCCCCGGCCCCTGGCTGCATTGGGTCAAACCGCTGTTTGCGCTGATGATGGGCGGCACGTCCCTGTGGTTGTTCGGTCTGCTCAGTCCGCATACCGGCCTGACAGTGGTAGCGCTGGCCTGCGCCACGCTGGTGCTGCTCACCGTTTCCCTGTTATGGCTGCGCGGCGGATCCAGGGCGGGACTGCTGGGTGTCGGCGCCGCCACCCTGGCGGTGGCCGCCGTTCTGGCCCTTGGAGGTATCTCGGGACAGTGGCAATCACCGAACCAACGGCCGCTGTCCTGGCAGCCCCTCGACAGTGACGCCATAGCACGGGCCGTGCAAGGCGGCGAAACCGTGTTTGTGGACGTAACCGCCGACTGGTGCATTACCTGCCAGGCCAACAAAATCGGCGTGCTGTTGCGCGAGCCGGTCTACAGCGCCCTACAGGAAGACGGCATCATTCGCCTGCAGGGCGACTGGACCCGCCCGGCGTCGGATATCAGTGCATACCTCAAGGACAACGGCACTTACGGCGTCCCCTTCAACAAAGTCTACGGCCCCGGGGCGCCAGCGGGCATCGACCTGCCTGTACTGTTGACCGACCAGGCCGTGTTGCGCGCCCTGGAAACCGCGAGGACCGGCCCGTGACCACAAACCAAAAACCATCATCGGGCCTGCGGCGCTGGCACTTGATCCTGTTGTGGTTACTGGCCATGGCCAGTGTGCCCTTGCTGATGGACCAGTGGCGTCACCGGGACACCCCGACCGAGGCGCCGCGGCAGTTGTTGCCTGACCTGGATGGCGCGCACCTGGACATTCGGCGCATGAGCATGGAAACACCGGTACTGGTTTACTTCTGGGCCACCTGGTGCCCGGTATGTCGGCTGGTGTCCCCCTCCGTGAACGCCCTGGACGAGAAGCACCCGGTCGTCGCGATAACCCTGACTTCCGGCCCGCCGGAGCGCATAGCGGCCTATGCCCGGGAACACGCACTCGGTTTCCGTATGGTCAACGACGCCAATGGCCACGTCAGCCGCGCCTGGGGCGTTCGCGCCACGCCGACCATCGCGGTGGTTTATCGCGGTGAAATCCGCTCGATCACCAGCGGCATCACCACCCTGCCCGGCATTATGTTCCGCCTTTGGCTGGCCGAACACATAGCGACACCTACAGAAAGCGACGCCCAAACACTATCCACTACCGAACAGGAATCCACACTATGAAACAACTACTCGCCGTCCTGCTAATTACCCAGATGTGGGCTAGCCAGGCCTGGTCGCAGGTGCTGCGCGAAGCCGCTGGCGAACAACAGCTGCTGGATGAAATCGTCAGTATGTTGCGGGAGCACCCACAACTGATACCGGACCTGCACGCAAACCTGCAGCTATTTATCGCCAACGAGCAGGGACGCGAAGCCGCGCTGGAAACCCATCGCAGCTGGCTGTTCGAGGAAGATGTTCATCCCCGTTTCGGCCCGCGCAACAGTGAGCGCACCCTGGTGGTGTTCACCGATTACAACTGCCCCTACTGCAAGCGCCTGGAACCGGTTCTACAACGGCTGCACAAGCAATACCCCGAGCTCGGTATCGTCAATGTCTATGTACCCCTGCGCCAGGGCGGCGCCCCGGGTACTGACACCGGCTCCGCGCAATATGCGCTGGGAGTCTGGCGCGATCAGCGGGAGGATTTTGCCGACGTGCACGACCTGCTACTGAAGAAAAACGGCCTGCACAGCGGGCAATCCCTCAACCAGATCGCCACGCGTACCGGCACCGACTCGCTGCTGCAAAAGGACGCGGCGGCCGAGGCCGTGATCGCGCGCAACCTGGAGGCCTTTCACGCACTGGGCCTGCGCGGGACGCCGAGCCTGTTGATCGGCGACGAAATCGTTCCCGGTTACCTGCCCTACGAACAGCTACAGCCGATCGTGGAACAGAAATTGGGGGATTGACAGAGCCACGGCAAACGCCGGTGGTATTACCGGCGGACCGCGGCAAAAAGCCCTACACCGCGAGGGTGTAGCCGCCGTCCACCACCAATGTCTGTCCGGTAATGAAACCCGCCTGCTCGCTGCACAGGTAGAGGGCCGCGCCGGCCATGTCCTCGGGCTGTCCCCAGCGCCCGAGCGGCGTGCGCTCGATCACCGCGCGGTCCATTTCCGGCATGTCCTTCACCGGCCGGGTCATGCGCGATTCGGTCATGCCCGCGGCAATGGCATTCGCGCGTATGCCGCGATCGGCCCAGGTCAGGCCCATGGATTTGGCCATCTGTGCAATACCGGCCTTGGCGGCGCCGTAGCCCGGTACCATTTCGTTGGCGAAAAAGGAGGTGAGCGAGGCGATGCCCAGCACAGAGGCGCCGCCGCGCATCTTGCTGGCGGTCAGGTGGTCGAGGCAGGCGCGGGACAGGTGGAAGGCGGATAGCAGATTGAGCTGTACCGAGGCTTCGAAGCCCTCGTGGCTCCATTCATCGCCGGCGGGCATGCTGGCCCCGGCATTGTTGATTAGAATGTCGAGCTGTTCCAGGCCGGCGGCGAAAGCCTTCAGCGCCGCGGTGTCGCGCACATCCAGCGATTGGAATTCGAAGGCCTCCAGGTTTACCCCGGGATAGTCCGCGGCGGTTCCCCGGGTCCCGGTTACGGTCACCCGGGCGCCGGCTTCGGCAAAGGCGCTGGCGATGCCGTGGCCGATACCGCTGGTGCCCCCCGTCACCAGTACGTGGGCGCCGCTGTAATCGAAAATCGCACGGTTGTTCATCCGCTTGCTCCTGTTAGCCCAGTTCCCGCAGGGAGGGATAGGCGTCGTAGTAAAAATCGAAGCGCTGGCGCAGGGTGTCGGGCTCAATACCAAACTGGCCCTTGAGGTCGTAGCGCACCCGGCCATAGTCATTGCGGTGCTCGCGCACAAAAGCCTCCAGCGCGGCGCGGGCCTCGCCGGTCATGGCCAGACCGGCCAAATCATAGATCCCCTGTACAGTGCCCACATCGTCGCGAATCAATTGCCTGAACGGCACATCGAGCGACTGCGTCGCCGGCCACGCCGCGCGGTCGGCCACACAGGCGCGCAGCAGGTGTTCCACCCGATCGGTCCAGTACCGCAGCAGCTCCTGTATGGCCACGCGCTTGCGGTTCATACGCTGGCCATAGGCGAGCATGGTCACCGCGGACTGGATCACGGCAACCGGATCCCGGTGGGTAATGGCGACGGTGGCGTCGGGAAAGACCTCGCGCAGCACCGGCAACTGTTCCAGATGCTGCGGGCACTTCAGGACCCAGCGCCGCCTGTTGCCGCTGTCGCGCTCGCGCTGCTGCCAGGTCAACAGCTTGAGCACATCGCGCATGTACTCGTACTGTGGCGTCTGGTCCTCGCCGTAATAGTGGTCGCGCCAGCGCGGACAGGGACTCAACCACTCGTAGTTGTAGGAACCGAAGTTGGGGCCCATCAGCTCCAACTCCTCGTGAATGTGATCCGGGTGCATCGGGTGCATCGCCGCCAGCAGCGGGGTCATCGCCTGCATGCCCTCCCAGGCCTGCATGCAGCGCTGATAGCGTGGGTCGGTGCCGTCTTCCAACAACCCCTCCCCGGGCCGCGGCACGGGCTCGTAGGATTCCCACAGCGGCAGTGAACGCTGGCGCCGGTCGGCGGCCATCAGGTTGAGCAGGTGGGTGGTACCGGAGCGCGGCAGCCCCGCGACAATGATCGGCGCCTCGATATCAACGTCGAGGATTTCCGGGTGCCGCTTGAACTGGTCCCGTATCAACAGGCGACTGATGGCGTGCTGCACCAGCTTGCCCCGCAGGCTGAGCCGGCCGAGGTTGCGCAAGCCCGTGTCACTGCCCCATTCGTCGCAGAGCAGGTCCAGGCGCGGGCGAAAATCCATCGCGCCCCAGTCATTCAGGCCGGTGGTGGCTTCGGCCTCGGCGATGATGGAATCGCTGCCAAGCTCAACCGATAGCTGATCGGTGTGGGCAATGGCGGCCCGCTGTGCCGCGTTCAGTCGCGGTTGGGCGAGGTCATCAATGATTATATCGTTCACGCGCCCCCCAGCCCTTTGCTCGCCTCTCTATTCGCCTCTCTATTCGTCTCTCTATTCGACATCGAGGGCCTCTGTCTGTCCGCCCCTGAGCAGCTTGACCTGGTTTTCGAGCCAACCGGTGAGCCAGAAATTGCCGGCGCCTTCGCGCAACACCTCGTGCGCCTGGATCGCCAGACCGGTCGCCGCCGCGTGTCCCGGTTCGGTACCCAACACCATATCCAGCAGGTGCAGGGCCTCTTCCGGCCGCCCGTTGGCCAGTTTACTCGATGCCCGCTCCACCAGCGCGTCGGCCCCGGCCAGTTCCACCAGGTCGGCGTGTACGGATTGGGCCGGCACGCTGTACAGCTCGGTGGTCGACTGCTGATGGAACCAGCCCGCGTAGTATTCCCAGATGGCGCGTACACCCCAGGATACCTTGCCATAGCCCTGCCCCACTTCGCACTCGGGCGGCAGGGCGATCTCGCGCATCAGTGTGTGCACATCCCTGCCCGCGTTCATCCCCTTCACCGTCTCCTCGTGCACGTGGTGGATGGCGTCGCGGTAGGCCGCCAGTTCGCTAGCGATTAGCTCCGCCCCCTCGACCGGGGCGTGGTGACCGTAGAGGATCGTCTCGGCACCCAGATCCAGTACGACCTGGGCGGCGGCGGCGCAGGTCAGCGGGTCCCGATAGCGGTCGCCCCGGATCGTACTCAGGTTGGGAAAATGGCCGAAAGGGCAGCCGAACAGGTTGCCGGTCAAGCAGATACGCTGCCGCGGCAGCCAGATCACCAGGGAGTCATTGGTCTCCGCCCCCGGTACGGCGATCAGCTCCAGTTCGAGTCCGCCCAGTTGCAAGCGGTAGCGTTCCTCGAAGGTGATATCCGGCGTCGGCCGGTCCTGCGGATTGATATCGGTATAGCCCTGCGCCGCGTAGTAGGCGAAATCCGCGGCGAAGGCCTCCTGGAAGCGAAAGGCCGAGCGCCGGGCGCGAAAGGCCTGCAGTCGCGCATCGTAGGCCTGGTGCTCGGTGTTGCCGGCCTGGGCAATGTAGCGCAGGCCGGGATTGCGGTCGCGGAAGTACTGCACGCCGCCCACATGGTCGACGTGCCCCTGGGAGGTAATGACGTAGCACAACTGGTCGGCCCGCGCCGACAGCCCCTGGAAGTTGGCGTGATGCACCGGCGCCTCGAAGCCCATGCCGGTATTGACCAGCACGCCGCCCTCCCCCGTCTCGATCAGGTAGCTGTTCGAGCAGCCTTCCGACAACAGGATAAAGTCGTTGATCCGCTCGCCGCCGAAACGCGCGGCGGCGGGCGCGACCGGGCGGTGTTTGTAGATGGGGTCTCTCATGGTTGTCTCGTCCTCTGCCCAGGCATTGCGAATCACCATTGCGGACACTGCCCTATGGTTTCGCGGCTGGTCGAGTACTCAACCACGAAGGACCAGGCAAGGTGCTCAGTTACAGACCTGCATTATTAATTGCCCGGCCATTGACGACGCAACGTTCAGCACCTTCCCGTGCGCGCCGAACCGTGCCTGAGTATAGTTGAGTGAACCCCTATGCCTGGAGAACGCATCTCCTTGAGCCGGGTGCCAAACCTCTGCTCGGCATTCAGGCACGCGCTTTCAACAGTGATGCCAGCTGCTCGACAGCCGCGGAGGTTTCCGCTTCGGTCAGCGCACCGAAGCCGAAACGTATGTGCCCCTGACCGGATCTACCGGACCCAAACTGGCTGCCGTGATTGAAATCGCCGTGCTGCAAGGCCTCCAGTTGCCGCCGCCCCATGCCCTCCCCGACGTTGACCCACAAGGCCATGCCGCCGGCGGGCAGCTCGAATTCAACCCGGTCGTTGAACACCCGCCGAAACGTTTCCGCCGCGAAGTCGCGCCGGGCCCGGTAGAGCTTGCGTACCCGGCGGATATGCTTCTTGACCTCGCCGGACTCCATGAGCCCGGCGACGGCGAGCTCCCCCACGGCGCTGCCCTGCCGGTCGATCAGCAGGATTTCCTGGGCGATGCGGTCGATGAACTGGCTGCCGGCCACCAGGTAACCCAGGCGGAGACCCGGCGCGAACACCTTCGACAGGGAGCCGATATGGATGACATTTTCCGAACCCGGCAGGCTGGCCAAAGGGGGGATCGGCCGGCTTTCATAGTGAAATTCGTGATCGTAGTCGTCCTCGAGTACCGCGAAACCGTACTCCCGTGACAGTTTGAGCAGCATCAGACGGCGCTCCATTGCCATGGTCACCGTGGTGGGATACTGGTGGTGCGCGGTGGTGAACACCGCCGCCACCTTGTGCCGCTTGAGAATGCCCTGTAGCGCGTTGGTATCCAGCCCCTGCGAGTCGAGCTTGCAACGTACAACCCGGAATCCGTTGGCTTCAAAAGCCGCCAGCGCCGGCGGGTAACTCAGTTCTTCCAGCACAATGGCGCCCTGCCTGGGATCGAGCACCCTGGATGCCAGAAAGATGCCCATCTGGCTGCCGCGCACGATGCAAATCTCGTTATCGGCAACGCGCATAAACCGGTCCATCACCAGCATTTTCTGGATCGACTGGCGAAGTTCCACGGTACCACGCGGATCGCCGTAGCCCAGGTGTTGCTGCTTGATCGAGCGAATCAGCGCGCGGCGATAGGCCCGCGACAGCAGTTCGTAGGGAATCAGCCGAACATCGGGGGTGCCGTCGTTGGCCCCCGGGGATTGATCGCTTGCCGACAGTATATTGCTGTACAGGCTGGCCACCAGCGGGCTAGCCGGCCGCATGGCCTGCCCCGCTCGCGCCAGGCGATCGCTATCGCCCGGGAAGTCCCGCTCCGGCAATACATCGGCAACAAAAGTCCCCCGCCGCGGCTGCGATACCAGCCAGCCCTGGGCTTCGAGTTCCTCGTAAACCGCCTGCACGGTCTTTCGGTTCAGGTCCAGTTGCTGTGCCAGCGTCCTCGAACCCGGCATCCAATCACCGGGGGCCAGGCGCCCGCTTTGTATATCCAGGGTCAACTGGTTGACGAGTTTGTCCTGTAGGGAATCGCCCGGGGCGTCACTGAGCCAGAACCGGGTCTGCCAGGGCCTGAGCATGGCGCCTCCAAGCTGGACCATTGTGAATTTGGAAACTGGATGTTTCTGTGGGTCCAGTAGATTCGTAGTCTGTAACCACTGCTTGCTGAAGTCAATTGCAAGCGAACGCGAATCAACGAAGGAGAGCCTCAATGGAAACAGCTTCAATGAGCAAGCAGGCGCTGATGCACAGTGCCGAGCAAAGCATGAGCAGCCTGATTCCGGACATGGACCTGGGCAGCCGGGAAAAACTCGCCCTCACCTGCCGCATCCTGTTCGACCAGGGCCACGATGCCGGGCTGTCCGGCCAGATCACCTGCCGCTCGGAACAGCCCGGCGCATTTATTACCCAGCGCTTCGGCCTGGGCTTTAACGAAATCACCGCCGCTAATCTTCTGGAAGTGAACGAGGACCTGGTGCCGGTGGATGGCGAGGGCATGGCCAACCCCGCCAACCGTTTTCACACCTGGATCTACCGCGAACACCCCGAGGTCAATTGCATCATCCACACCCACCCCACCCACGTCTGCGCGCTGTCGATGTTGCGGGTGCCTTTAATGGTGTCGCAAATGGATATCTGCGCCCTCTACGACGACTGTGCTTTTCTCGCCGACTGGCCAGGCGTCCCCGTTGGCAACGAAGAGGGTGTCATTATATCCGAGGCCCTGGGGCAGAAACGGGCGATCCTGCTGGCCCATCACGGGCAACTGGTTGTCGGTAAAAGTATCGAGGAAGCCTGCAACCTGGCCATCCTGATTGAGCGCGCGGCCAGGCTCCAGCTGCTGGCCATGTCCGCCGGCCAGATTCAGCCCCTGCCCAACGCACTCGCCGCCGAGGCCCACGACTGGGTGACGACGGAGAAACGCAGCCGGGTCAACTTTGCCTACTACGCCAGAAACGCTTTGAAAACCCACCGCGATTGTCTTTAGCCCAAGGAGAACACCATGAACTTATCCGGCATCATTGCCTATCCCATCACACCGTTTTCCGCCGATGGACGCGGTATCAACCTGCCCGTCCTGACGCAATCCCTGGAACTGTTGCTCGCCAGCGGTTGCCACGCCATTGCCCCCCTGGGCAGCACCGGCGAGAGCGCCTACCTGAGCGAGGACGAGTGGCAGCAGGTCGCGGCCCATACGGTAACCACCGTTGCCGGTCGCGTTCCGGTCGTTATCGGGCTGTCGGAACTGACTACCGAGGGCGCAATCGGCAGGGCAAAATTTGCCGAATCCATCGGCGCGGACGCGATCATGGTCATTCCGGTGTCCTACTGGAAACTCACCGACCAAGAGATCCACGCCTACTATCGCGAGATCGCCGCTGCGGTTTCGCTGCCGATCATGGTGTACAACAACCCGGCGACCAGCGGTGTGGATATGTCGCCACGCCTGATCGTTGACATGTTCCGGGACATTCCCAATGTACAGTGGGTCAAGGAGAGCACCGGCGACATCCAGCGCATGCACGCCATCGCCGAGTTATCCGCCGGGGAGCTGCCGTTTTTCAACGGCAGCAATCCGCTGGCATTTGAAGCGCTGTGCGCGGGGGCCAGTGGCTGGTGTACCGCGGCCCCCAATGTGCTTGGCGATCTACCCCGGGCTCTTTACGAGTACGTATACGATGGCAACCTGAAAGCCGCTCGCGACCTCTTCTATCGCCTGCTGCCGATGTTGCGATATGTGGTCGCCGGTGGACTGCCCAAAACGATCAAGGCCGGGCTGGAGCTCCAGTCCATTGCCGCGGGCGCGCCGCGCAAGCCACTGGCAGCGGCGAGCGACGAGGACATCAGTGAACTGCGCCGGCTACTAGCAGCGGTACAGTAGAGCTAACACCCTAATACGCCGTAGTGAATCGGTCCGCTTCACTACGGCGCCCCCTCTTGCCGCTCGGAGTTATCGAAGAGCCCGGTTAAGATCAGCTCCCCAATTTTTCCCGCACCCACGCTATCGCCTTTTCCAGTTGCAGATCGCGACCCGAAAGGAGCATCCCGGGCGTGTTCTCCACACGAATATCGGGCGTTACGCCAATATCGCCGCCGGTTCCCCAGTTGCCGTGCCGATCCTGCACCCGCTGTGGCGGCGCAGATATCCGGCCATTGTTCACCAGCGGCAGGGGCAAGCTCGGCCCAACCAGTCCGCCCCAGGTTCGCGTGCCCAATACCGGGCCGAGCTTTGCCTGCTGGAAAAGAAAGGGGAAACCATCGCCACCCGAATAACTCCAACCGTTGGTCAGGGCAATTTTGGGCCCGCCATTGGCCAACTCCGGTAGGGGATAATTACTGGAGTTTCGAAAATTGAAGTAATTCAGCACAGGACGATTCAGCAACTCGATCAAACGATCGCCGAGAGCACCCCCTGTATTAAAACGGGCATCCACGATCAATGCGGTTTTGTGGCTTTGGGCGCGATACTGCCGCATCAGGTCGTCCTGCCCGTTGCGAGCCGTATTGGTCAGGTAGATGTAGCCCACACGGTCGTCGGTGGCTTCCGCCACCGCGTGGCGATTGCTCTCCACCCACTCGAGCTCACGAAGCCTGCGCTCGGACAGAATTGTCTCGATTTCCACATACCGCAGCCTGCCGCCTCGAGGCCGGTCGCTCACCGTGAGCCGCACCCGTCCGGTCTTGTGCTCCAATGCCCGCCAGGGCGTCATTTGAACGTCGAGCTCCCGGTCATCGACCGCGATGATGTAGTCGCCTTCGGCAATATCTATTCCCGGCCCGGCCAGCGGGGAACGAAGCGAACTCAACCATTGGTTAGCCCGCATAATATGCTCAA
Organism: Parahaliea mediterranea; assembly: GCF_017255185.1. Taxonomy (GTDB): domain Bacteria; phylum Pseudomonadota; class Gammaproteobacteria; order Pseudomonadales; family Halieaceae; genus JAFKCZ01. The sequence goes on along the minus strand of NZ_JAFKCZ010000009.1, from coordinate 98,696 downwards.
TGCGATACCCGCCATTGACAAACCTGATGTCGGCGCCAAGCAAGCCAGTGGAATCATTGGACCAGCGCTTGCGAGCGAATGACTCCGTAGCCCAGATGTGCCCGGCCGAAAGCTCGCCACCAACGTCCCGCACCAGTTGGTTGAGGTCATCTTGCGTCACCACTTCGGGAAGCAGATTGGCGTACCGCTGGTAAATCATTGGCCAATCCAGCCCATGCATCTGCGAATCGTAGAAAAAGTCACGCAGGTACCGCCAGGCCTCCCTGAGAATCTGGCGATTTTGCAGTTTCGGCTCAATCCACACATTCAGCTCGGGTAGTGGAAACTCCTTAATCCGGTCATTGCCGTTGAGATTGCGCAGTACGTACTGGTCCCGGTGACGCAACAGCACCCTATTCTCCGCGACGGCAAGGAGTTCACCATCGGCGAGCATGCGCTCTTCCGTCCCTGTTCGCCAGTCATAGCGGTATACGCCCGCGCCTTGGGGGTCCTGCTCGCCGCGCTGGTACAGTAACTGGTGGCCAATACTGCGCAAGCGGAACAGGTCTCCGTCAGGCACGGGAACCTTGACAACCCGGCGGTCGATGACGCCGGATTCAGGTTCGCCCGGAGAATTTTCAAGCATCGCTTCCTGCTGGCCCTGGAAGGGTACCGGGGTAGCGACGTCCAGCGGTATCACATACACCCCTCCAGATCGCGTATAGGTCCACGTGGTGTCGATATCACCGAAAACCGGGTTAAATTCGCGCCGTGACAACATGCAAATGTATGCATTCTCACCACAAAATACGGCTTCGAAATCATCGTGATAGCCCGAACTCAACGCAATGCTTTGCCCTTTGGCGACATCGTGGGCGTAGACAGCCTTATTGCGGTTTTTTCCCCCCACGGTATAGAGTAGCCAGCGGCTGTCGGCAGACCACGACAGCGTTGCATTTTCCAGATCAAAATGCCCGCGCCAGGCTCCCTGGTTCACTTGCCTGTGTTCTCCGTTGGCAACTCGCACAATGAACAGGCGCTGCCGCTGATCGAACAGCGCCAGGTAGCGACTGTCTGGCGACCATTGCGGCGGGTAGAGGAATCCAGGAGCGAAGTCGCCAAGCTGCCGGGAGTCTCCGTCAGGCCCGCGAACATACAACTGATACTCACCGGTCGAGTCCGATACGTAGGCGGTTTGCTCGCCATCGGGAGAAAAACTCGCGTAGCGTTCGGCAACGCCGCTGGTACCGCTCAGATTCTCCAGTAACTGACTTTCGGGCTGGTAGACCAACAGCTCCCCGCCCGGGGAGAGCAGAAGTTTGTCGCCTTCATGCGACAGGTTGACCTGACCGACCTGGTCGTTCACTGAAACATAGCGCGCTTGTTGATGAGGGTGGTTTGCGGGGAGTTCCAGCGGCACCTCCACGAATTGTTCGGATTCCAAATCCAGCAAATACAGCCGGCCCGCCTGGGTAAATACAATCTTGTCCGCGCCGATTGCGGGATGCTTGACGTCGTACTCGCTGAAATTAGTCAACTGCCTCAGATTACCGGTGCGGTGCTCCCGCAGCCACAGATTGGCGCGCTGCTCGGCGCCGCGCTCGGAAAGAAAATAGACCCCCCTCGCTCCCCACATAGGGTCGGTGTCCACGCCCTCATCCGATGTCAACCGGTCCGTGCTATCGTCAGAGAAGCGGTAGCTCCAGATATCCGGCGCGCGGCCACCACGGTAACGCTTCCAGGTTTCATTACCATCCTGGAAGTCCTTCTTGTAGGTGAAGACTATTGACTTTCCGTCTGGCGAAAACCCCGCCTTCTCGCCGTATACCAATGGCTGCTTTTGCGGAAGACCGCCTTCAACAGACAGGCGATAAAACTGATTGAAGTTATGGCGGAAACTTTCCCTCGAAGAGGCTATTAGCACAGCGCTTCCATCGGGATACCAGTCCAGAACACGATCTGGTTCCGGGTGAAAGGTAAGCCTGATTGGGGTGAGAGTATCCAGGTCCAGAGTGTAAACATCCTCGGCGCCCGAGGGCGAAACACCTGTGAAAGCCAGCGAACTGCCGTCCGGAGAAAAGCGGCCGTGAATCTCCCGCCCTTCCAATACCGTCACCCGGCGAGCCTTCCCACCGCCGAGAGGTACTACCCACAAATCGTCGGCATAGCTGAAACTTATCAATGTGCTGGATACATCCGGGTGGTGTACCAGCGCTTGCACTTCGGTTCCCATCAGCGCAATACAGCACCCAATCCAGCAGGCAATTCGTCGCAATGAATCCAGCATTTGCATGGTTTTCCTTAGTGATCAGTCGATTTCGTGAGAGCCGGGTTCCGATCCAAAGGCACGGGTATACCGGCTTTCACCACCATTACGACACGCCTTAAATTACTGACATCGTCCAGAGGGTCCCCATTTACGGCCACAAAGTCAGCCGCCATGCCTGGTTTCAGGCGCCCTACCCTATCCTCCAAGCCGAGTAACCTGGCTCCGCCCACGGTGGCTGCAAAAATGGCGTCCTTCGGGCTCATACCAATCTCCACCATCCATTCGAGTTCCCGGACATTTTCACCGTGAGGCACTACACCGGCGTCTGACCCCATGGCAATTGGTACTCCGGCCTCATAGGCCTGACGCATCACCTTTGGCGTGGTCTTTAAAATCAGGTGTGCGCGCTTTTGAATATACTCCGGTTCATCCTCTCCGAGGTCGCTTAGGTTATCCCTGACACTCAAGGTTGGAACCAGGTAGACCCCTCGTTTGCTCATGGCACGAATAACACCGGAATCGAGGAAGGTGCCGTGCTCGATGGAGTCGACCCCGGCGGCAACCGCCATTTCTATTCCCTTGGTGCCATGGGCGTGCGCTGCAACTTTCCGCTCCATACGGTGGGCCGTGCTAACGATCTCGGACATTTCATCCATGGTGAACTCGGGATCGGCATCCGGCCCACCCTGGGGTTTTCCTCCGCCACCGGTGGCTGTGATTTTGATGACGTCGGCCCCGCGCTTGATTTGATGGCGCACAGCTCGCCGGCAATCGGTTGCCCCGTCACAGCGACTGGCGACATTGTCCGGGCTCCACAGCCCCTGATTCGGCCCAACGTCATCAGAATGTCCGCCGGTTATCGACAGAGAAGCACCGGCCGACAGTACGCGTGGACCGGGAATTCGTCCCGCCGCTATGGCATCGCGAAGATAGAATATGGCGGCGCTATCGGCCCCCAGATCACGCACGGTGGTCACACCGGCTTGTAGCGTGGCGCGGGCATTGGCGGCCCCCGCCAGGGCGAATTCCGCGGCGGTCATTTCGTAGGCGCGCTGTTTACCCTGAAAATCAGACAATAAATGAACATGGGCATCGATAAGGCCCGGCAATACAGATTGTTCGCGCAAATCAACCACCTGAATCGTTCCCGCGATCCCCTTGAGCCTACTATCACCAGGGTCTAGAAAGCCTTTGTGAACCGCGACCACGGAACCGTCGGCGACCAGCAGCGATGCCTCGCTCAGCGGTGCGGCCGCGGGATCCACGAGCAGCTTTCCCGCATGGACCAGTAGAGGCGGCGGGGAGGTGTCCGGTTCGATGTCGCTGCTGGCGAGCCCGGCCGCCAGCGCGGTCCGGGCACCCGCCAGAGCCAGTACGGCCAGGGCCTTCAACGCGCGCAATTGACGAGGTTTGAACATATTTACACTCCACTATTGTGAATCAGAAGCACCAAAGCCTTTGAGGTACACCCGGACAGGCGTCGTCAATAGACACCTGTCCGGGTACTCAAGGGGATTGGGGATAATTCGGGCGTGGCTCGCCCGCGACCTTCATGGCCTAGTTGGTCATGAAGGTCCACTTCAGCAGATAGGTAGTGGGATGCACTCGTACGTGTATGCCCGCGGTTCCCGCGCCGGCGCCAGATACAAAGTCATCGTCTTCGTTGAGGTTATTGACAACCAGGGCGAGCCTTTGCCGATCCCACTCAAGCCCGGCATACAGATTGACGATATAGTAGGAGTCGGCGGTATAGGGGTACTCGCCACGGGTCTCGTCCACTATGGACGCCTGGTTGAACACCGAGTCGCGGTAATTGGTATCGACTCGAATATAGCCGTCTACCGCACCAATCGTATACTGGTATTCCAGATATGCGCTGGCTGTGTTCTCTGGTGCATTCGGCAGCGGATAGCCCGAAAGGTCCACATTTCCGCCATTGAGTACGGCATTTTCAAAATCCACATACTCGGCATCGAGATAGCCATAGCCCAACCCCGCGCGCCAGCTCTCTCCCAGCAGGGTATCGACACTCAGTTCAAAGCCGTCTGACTTTGCGCTGGGTGCGTTCTGAATTCTGTCCAGGGGCACAAACTCGCAGTTTTCATTGCCATCCTGGGGACGCAGTGAGCCATCGGCTTCACGACAGAATGTTTCCCGGGTCGTGGTCTGGAAGTCGTCCCAATCCATGGAGAAAATCGCCGCGGACAGGCGCGTGCGGCCTCCGTTCAATTCAGCCTTAACCCCCAGCTCCATATTGGTGAGTTTTTCCTTGTCGTACACGCTGGAGTTGGCGCCCCCAGAGTCCGGGTTGGCACGCGCGCCAGCGGACTTGTACCCCTGGGACCAAACACCATAAACCGTCCAGTCTTCGTTAACATCCCAGTTCAAGGCGAGGCGCGGAGAAAAATCCGTACTGTCGTTTCCGGCTCGGGTGCCTTCGATCTGGGCCGTGCGCCCGCCGCTTATCCGGCCATCGATTACCGGCAATGGAGTCATCTGGTCGGGCCGCAACGTGCAGCCATCAGCCAGGGCATCGCCTTCGGCACGGTTAGCACAGGCTGCGAATACATTGCTCCATACCTGCTCTTCTTCGTCGGACGAGTATCTGCCACCAATGGTGAGCGTTAGCGCGTCGCTAATGTGCCAGTTGATATCACCAAATAACGCCCACCCCTCCCGTTCAAGATCGATGGTGTTTTCATTGGCATAATCCCCCGCCATCCACGGCCCCAGAAAATCGCGGATGATGATCCTGTTATTCGCGGTCAGTTCATCTTTGTAGACAAGGCCGCCTATTGTCCACTCCAACACCTCGCTGTCGGTACTGAACAGCCGCAATTCCTGGCTGACAGATTCGGCGCTGTAATCGTTTTCGCGATCAACTAGCGGCGTGCCACCTCCGTCGAGATCATTGAGCTGATCCAGCTCACTGGTGGAGCGTCCGGTAATGGACACAAAGCCAAACTCATCGCCGGTGTATCGCAGGCGAAGGTTTAGCACATCGTCTTCAAGATCGGTAAAGCCCGCAGTATCCCGACACGCTTTGTCGTCGGTATTGAAGCTCAGGCCGCAGGTAATGCGTTCGTCATCCAACTGCGAATTGGGTCCAAAGCGTGACTCAATACCCACCGAAACGCGGGGCGGCAGGTCACTGTCTTCGCGGATTCGAGTCGCGGAAAAGTCCGCTTCCCAGTGCTGGGAAATATCCCAATGAAACGCCAATCGAACATTGTCATTGTCATAACTGCTCTCGCCACCACCAGGGCCCACATTCTCAACGGGCCCATCACTGGTGGCCTGCTCCACCGTGAGTCGGGTAAAGAAATTTTCTGTAATTGGTACGTTGAGAACGCCGCCAATTTGGTGGGTTTGGAAGTTTCCAATCCCCAGGTCTACCCGCGCGAACAACTCGTCGCTCGGCTTTTTGGTGGTGATATTTATTGCCCCCCCGGTCGAGTTGCGGCCAAAGTAGGTACCTTGGGGGCCGCGCAGAATCTCCAGGCGCTCAATATCATACAGCTGGGGATTGGGGGTACCACGCGCCGCGGTTCCCACGCTGAATTCATCCACGTAGACGGAAAACGCACTGGTCGCGGACACACGCTCGGCATTTTGCAGGTCTGAAATCCCCCGGATAGATATGTTCAAACCCTTGGGGCCCTGCCCGCCCACCTCTGTGTACGACACGTTCGGTGTTGCCTGAAGATAATCGGTGGCGCTTTGCAAATTCTGTTTTTCGATTTGTGCGGCGCCAAATGCCGTAATACTGATCGGTACATCCTGAAGCGACTGCTCGCGTCGCTGCGCCGTTACAACCACCTCCTCCAGTGCGCCCGGCTCGGCCAAGACCATTGGTGATGCAAACGTAGCCAACGCGGTAGCAACACCCAAGCTAAGCGCATTTGTTCGACCAAGGTTTTTTTGCACGGCTCATTTCCTCCAATCAACGTTTATTCAGTTATTTTCGTCAACCGCCACGGCACGGAGCCCAGCTCGCGCCACAACAAGAGCCCAACATATAACCCGATCTTATTTTTAGCGTCAAATATTTTATATATAAAGACATGCGGCAAAATATATCGTCATTATCGCCTTAATTCGTCTATTTTGCGCTATTTTGCTTACATTATCTGCAATTTACTCGACTTATATGAGGCCATCCGCACTTCAATATTCACATTTAAACCCATTATTTTTTATAGAAACACGCGATGATCGTGTTGAGCTGTCGGGGATGTGAGCAGGTATGCCAGGTACCCACGGCTGTCATCGTCGCGACTGAGACGCGGCTCACGAAGAGGAGAATGCAAAGTTTACGGGCTGCCAGGCTCGCGCTGCCTGGCCGACAGTGCGTTCCACCTATCCTGAAATTACTATGGGCAGCAAAACCGGGAAAGCAGGTCAATCAACCGGAGCCCGACCCCATCATCCGTTGAATCAGCGACCAAGCAGCAATACGTCACCCGTGCGACGCCGCCTGCAAGCGGGCTGAACATCTGGGAGAAGAACAGGAAAAAGCTGGAGAACCACAACAACCGGGTGACATTGCACGCGATTCTTGGGCGAATCGATCCGGGCAAAAGCCCACGGCCAGGACTTCTTGCCCGGATGAAGTGGAAGACTGGGGCCACCAGGCAACGGACACCCTGCCTGAAAGCGGCCCAGCTTACCTGTCGCGGATCACCGCTTCGGGGGCGGCGTTGGCTTGGCGCCCTCCCGGGAGGGCCTTAATCCCCGGGTCGCTCACAGGGCGACGCGCAATGCACGTTTGTCACCGACCCGCCGGCGGCGAGTTCGCGAATCCAGTCCAGCGCGCGGACGCCGCCGCTGCTGCGTGTATAGAGCTCGGGAAAGCGCAACACGGTGTGAAATTCCCCGTCGGCGGTGTAGCCCTGGAAATGGGGGAGCGACGCGGCCAGGTCCTCCCGGTTCGCGTCCAGCCCGGGCAACAGCTCCGCCGGGTGGCCCAGCCGGGCCATGAACAGCTCCTGCACCTGGTCGTAGGCATTGTCGTACTGATGGAAGCGAATATCGGGGAAGGCCCCGGCGGCGACCCGGTACAGGTCCAGCAGACCGGTGTTGTCCATGGTGTGGCGCTCGGCGTCGAACCAGGCCGGCAAGTCGTTGAACACGCCCCAGTTGCGCCACAGCATCACCGGCGGTGGCATGCGGTAGCCGCCACCGCCTCCCGCGAAGTGAATCACTTCGGCTTCGGGAAAATCCACGGCCACTTCCGCCGCCAGGATGGGCGAAGCCACCGCGCCGGCGCTGGCGCCGGAAACCAGGATGTGCCCGGCGTCGCCGAAGTGCTCGCGGGCGTAGTCCAGCACGGCCCGGGCATTGATACGGCCGCGGTGATGTATGGCCACCTCGCTGCCGTCCTCGCGGCGATAGGTTATGTCACGGGTGCCCAGGTGCACGTCCCCGGTGCAATAGGCGGCGAACACCTGGGTCCAGTCACGGAAGGGGTTCTCGGGATTGTCCTGGGCGAAGGCGCCGTCGAGTGTGCGTGGGTCGTTGCCCCACTCCCGGCCAGCCTGCACACGGTAACTGAAGCCGCCCTCGGCGCGATTATTGGCCGGATCGCAGCTGTCGGCGGACCAACAGGCCCCGCCGCCGTTAAAAAACAACATCAGTTTGTCACTGCTGCCCTCGCGCACGTGAAAGGCATAGGGACTGCCGTCGGCGCACAGGGTGTCGCCGCCGGGGTGGACAGTCCGCCAGTCATCTGCCTGCGCGCCAGCGCCCAGCAGCAAGCCGGCGAGCGCCAGATACCGAACAGTGTGAGTCATGGTGTGTCTCCGTAGGCGGCGATACATTCGACCTCCACCCGGCCACCCAGTCCCAGGCCGTTGGTGCCAAAGGCGCTGCGGGCGGGAAAGTGTTTGTCAAAAAAGGTTCGGTAGACCGCGTTGAAACGTTCCCACTCGCCGATATCCGCCAGCATCGCGGTACACTTCACCAAGTCGTCCATGGTCAGGTCGTTCCGCTCCAGTACCGCGCGGATATTCTCCATGGCCTGGCGCGCCTCGCCCTCGATGCCCCCCGGCGCCAGCTCCAGCGTGCCCGGCTTGACGCCCAGCTGGCCCGCGAGGTAGAGCGTATCGTCCACCCGCACGGCCTCGGAAAAGGGCAGTTGCGCATCGATCACCCCGCCGCTGTTGCGGTATTCCACTTCCGCCGTCCAGGCTCCCGCCGGCACCAGGCACAGCGCCGCCAGGGTGTACCGCCATTGTCTTGCTATCATCGTCAACTCCTTCCAGCCCTTCCCGGGCACAGGTAATGGCCGCTCCGGAGAGCGGCCGTGGGTACCTAGTCAGCAGGTCCCGGTCAGCAGGCCCTAGTCAAAGGTATAGGCCAACTCAATTCCGTAGGTCCGGGGGTCCCCGGGAAAGTCCACAATGGTGCCGAAGAAGTCGGACTGGTTGTTGTCGGAATACTCCTCGTCAAGCAGATTGCGTGCCCACAGGTAGACCGACCACTGCCCCGGCGCTTCCAGGCCGATACGGGCGTTGAGAATGTCATAACTGTCGACATAGCCGAAGGGAATGCTGCTGCCCGGGCTGGCGACCTTGACGTTGTCCTCGGTGGTGTAGGTGCCATCGGTGTAGGTCCAGTCCACCCGGGTGACAAACTCCGCGTTCCACGCATCCAGGGGGTGGTTGTACTGGGCGGCGAAGGCCGCGCTCAACTCCGGTGCCAGGGGTAGTTTGTTGCCGCCCAGATCGGCGCCGAGACCCGCCGGGTTGCGGCTGGTGCCGCCGCCGGGGAACTCGTCGAACTCGGCGTCGTTGTAGCCCACCGAGCCCTGCAGCATGAGCGCCGCGCCGGGGTACCAGGTGGCCTCGGCCTCGAAACCTCGCGACTGCACCTTGGCGGCGTTGCGAATGGTGATGGCGGAGAGATTGTTGCCCAGCTCCACGAACTGGTTCAGCTGGTAGTCGTCGAAGTCCATCTGGAAGCCGGCCAGGGCGAAGCGCAGGGAATTGTCCAGCGCGGTGCCCTTGAGCCCGATCTCATAGGCGTCGACGGTTTCGGTGTCGAAATCCAGACCGTCGTCGAATACCGCCTGGGGCACAAAGTCGACGTTGAAGCCGCCGCTCTTGAAGGCGGCGCTGTACTTGGCGTAGATATTGATCGTGTCGGTAATGGCGTAGGTCAGGCTCAGGGTCGGCGAGAAATCGTCATAGGACTTGTCGTCCTCGTACACCGCGGTGGTGCGTCCGTCCACGATCGGACCTTCGGCGACGCCGAAGATCTGTGCCACGGATACCGGAATGGTGCCCAGGACATAGACCACGTCACCCAACATGGTGTAGTCGACGGTCTTTTCCTCCTCGGTGTAACGCGCGCCGAAGCCCAGGGTCAGGCGATCGCTCAACTCGTAGGTACCGTTGATGAATACCGCCCAGCTCTCGGTATCCACCTCGCCGTAGGTATTGAGCTTGGCGCCGGTGAACAGGTCGCTGAAGGGCGCCAGCGGCACGCCCAGCGCACTGAATAGCACGTCGGTCTGCGAGCCCAGGGTGGGAACCCGCTCGCTGGAGGCGCTCTGATCGTAGAGGTACAGCCCGGCCACGTACTGCAGGCGCTCGCCCTCCGGGGAGAAGAACTGGAATTCCTGCGACCACTGCTCGTACTGGTCGGGGTAATCGACCGTGAGGATATCGTTGGCGGAATGGTCGGAATCCTGGATACGCCGCGAATCGGTGTCGCGATAGGCGGTGATCGAGCGCAAGCTGTAGTTGTGTCCCAGGTCGATGTCGGCGGTGGCCGACACGCCCCAGACCTCGCGCTCCTCGTGGTTGTCGATGTTGTTCGAAATGCGATTGCGCTTTGGCGCCAGCGGGTCCGGGGCGACCGTTCCCGACCAGTCGGTCTGGGCTTCGCCGAAGAACGACACCCGTTCGGACTCCAGGTAATCCGCGGCCAGGTTGATATCCAGACGGTCGCCCTGGTAGCGCAACTGCCCGCGATAGGAGGTCCCGTCGCGCTCGTTGAATTCGGTGCCAGTGGTAATGTCGCGGATATAACCGTCGCGGTGATTGTCGCTGACCGAAAAACGCGCGGCGAGACTGTCGGTGATGGGCGCATTGACGATCGCGGCGATGCGGTGGGAGTCGAGATTGCCGTATTCGCCGCGCACCTCGGCCATGAATTCCCGATCCGGCTTGTTGGTGATCAGGTTAATGGCCCCGGCCACGGTATTCTTGCCGAACAGCGTCCCCTGCGGGCCGCGGGCGATTTCCACCCGCTCCAGGTCGAGGATGTCCAGGTTCTGGGCCGGCGACTGGCCGAGGTAGACCCCGTCGAGGTACATGCCCACCCGGGTATCGAAACCGATGTTGCGCGTGGTGGCGCCGACGCCGCGGATACGCACCGCGGTGTTGGTGTCGTTACCCGAGGTCAACGACACATTGGGCACGAACTCCGCCACTTCGCGCATCTGCCGCACGCCGGTCTTATCCATCGCCTCGCCGTTCATAACAGCAATGGATATCGGCACGTCTTCCAGGCTTTCACTGCGCTTCTGCGCGGTGACGATCACTTCTTCGATCATTCCCTGCTGGGCCATGGCATCCAGTGACAGTATCACGGTGGCGATGCCGAGAGACAGGGCGAGGGGTTTCTTCTGCATGGCGTAATGGTCCTTTTTGTCTATTGTTGTGGCTTATTTTCTGGATCGTGCAGGGTACCGGTCGGGTGCGGCACTAACCGCGGCGTCGCCGCCCCTTGGCTGCTCGATATACCGACTCGTCTGACAGCGTGGCACAGTAAAGTATCAAAGTTTGCCAGCCGTGGCACCTGACATTAAGAGACTCAAACACAACATTTGAGGACATTGCGATCGGCAAAATGTCGCCGTATACGGTGGCGACTGACTGAGCCAGCAAATTTCTTCCCATTGAGACGGCGCGCGGGGGGCGACGAGGGAGAAGGACAACTCCGCGTCGATTACTTTGTTGCGAAAATCGATTGGGCCGCTCCCCGGAGCGGCCGCGGTCAATCAGTCAAAAGTATAGGCCAGTTCGATGCCGTAAGTGCGCGGATCCCCGGGGAAATCCACGATGGTACCGAAGAAATCGGACTGACTGTTATCGGTATATTCTTCATCCAGCAGGTTGCGTGCCCACAAGTACACCGACCACTGGCCAGCGGCCTCAACACCGATACGGGCATTGAAAATATCGTAACTTTCAACATAGCCAAAGGGGATGCCGCTGCCGGGGCTGGCGACCTTGACATTGTCTTCTGTAGTGTAGTGACCCTCGGTATAGGTCCAGTCCACGCGGGTGACAAACTCCGCGTTCCACGCGGGCAGAGGATGGTTGTACTGGGCCGCGAAGGCCGCGCTCCACTCCGGCGCCAGGGGCAGCTTGTTTCCGGACAAATCGGCACCAAGGCCGCCAGGATTGCGGCTGGTGCCGCCACCGGGAAACTCGTCGAATTCTGCGTCGTTGTAGCCCAGTGAGCCCTGCAACATCAGCGCCGCGCTCGGATACCATGTGGCCTCGGCCTCGAAACCTCGAGACTGCACCTTGGCCGCATTGCGGATAGTGATGGCGGACAGGTTACTGCCCAGCTTTACGAACTGGTTCAGCTGGTAGTCGTCGAAGTCCATCTGAAACCCGGCCAGGGCAAAACGCAGGGTATTGTCCAGCGCGGTGCCCTTAAGTCCGATTTCGTAGGCATCGACCGTTTCAGTGTCGAAGTCCAGGCCGCTGTCGAGTACTTGCTGGGGCACGAAGTCGACATTGAAACCCCCGCTTTTGAAGGCGGAGCTGTACCTTGCGTAGATATTAACGGTGTCGCTAATCGCATAACTCAAACTCAAGGTAGGCGAGAAATCATCGTAGGACTTTTCGTCCTTGTACACCGCGGTGGAATATCCATCTATGATGGGACCTTCGGCGATACCGAACACCTCAGACAAAGATACCGGAATGCTGCCCAGGATATAGACCACATCGCCCAGCATCGTGTAGTCGACGGACTTCTTCTCCTCGGTGTAGCGAGCCCCAAAACCCAGGGTCAAGCGATCGCCCAGCTCGTAGGTGCCATTGACGAACAGCGCCCAGCTCTCGGTGTCGACCTTCCCGTGGGTACTTAGCCTGGCACCTGTAAACAGATCGCGAAACGGCGCCAGCGGCACGCCCAGGGCATTGAAAAGCACGTCGGTCTGCGAACCCAGGCTGGGAGACCTTTCGCTAATGGCGACCTGGTCGTAGAGGTAGAGCCCCGCTATGTATTGCAGCCGCTCGCCTTCGGGAGAGATAAACTGAATTTCCTGTGACCACTGTTCGTACTGGTCGGGGTAGTCGAGCCTCAGGATATCATTGGCCGATTGATCGGAATCCTGGATGCGCCGCGCATCCGTGTCGCGATAGGCGGTGATCGAGCGCAGACTGTAGTTGTCACCCAGATCGATATCGGCGGTGGCCGAGACGCCCCAGACCTCGCGCTCTTCGTGGTTGTCGATATTGTTGGAGATGCGATTGCGCCCGGGCGCCAACGGATCAGGGTATACCCTGCCAGACCAATCGGTCTGGGGCTCGCCAAAGAAGGATACGCGCTCGGATTCAAGGTAGTCCGCCGCAAGATTCACGTCTATCCGGTCGCCCTGGTAGCGCAATTGGCCCCGGTAGGAGGTACCGTCGCGCTCGTTGAATTCCGTGCCGGTGGTGATGTTCTTGATAAAACCATCACGATGGTTGTCGCTGACCGACAATCGAGCGGCGATACTCTCGGTAAGAGGGGCATTGACGATAGCGGAGATGCGATAGGAATCGAGATTACCGTACTCGCCGCGCACATCGGCCATGAAACTTCGATCCGGTTTGTTGGTGATCATATTAATGGCGCCGGCCACTGTGTTCTTGCCAAACAGCGTCCCCTGCGGGCCTCGGGCGATCTCCACTCGCTCCAGGTCCAGGATATCGAGGTTCTGGGCCGGGGACTGGCCGAGATAGACTCCATCCAGGTACATCCCAACCCGGGTATCAAAACCAATGTTGCGTGTATTGGCTCCAACGCCACGTATACGTACCGCGGTGTTGGTGTCGTTGCCCGCGGTGAGCGACACATTCGGTACGAATTCGGCCACCTCGCGCATCTGTCGGACACCGGTTTTGTCCATCGCTTCGCTACTCATGACAGCGATGGAAATTGGCACGTCTTCCAGGCTTTCGCTGCGTTTTTGCGCAGTGACAATCACTTCTTCAATCAATCCCTGCCGGGCAGAACTGTCCAGGCATACGACCAAAGTGGCGATACCGACAGACAGGGCAAGAGGTTTCTTCTGCATAGCGTGCTGGTCCTTATTGGTTATTTTTCTGGGCTCTTTTTTCAATCTTCAGCTGTAGTAAGCCGTTGCGGATGCCGCTGGTTTTTCCGTATCACCCTCGTAGCAATGTGTGATTCATCGGATCGCCAAGCAGCATCCACGGAAAGTATCTAGGAATGGTCACAAAGACGCTTGACAGCAAGCGACGCTCGTATGACATTAAAAGACCATGGAGATTTTCGGCGTTTTCCACGTTCCGGCGCTCGCAGCAACCGAGGATTCACGTGTCACCTGATAAAACAATGCTAATCAGCAGCGCCATCATGTCCGGCCTGCAAGCCGCCGCAAAGGAACTCAACATCGACCTCGATCCGGCACTTCGATCACGAGGCCTCGACCCTTCCCTATTATCGAGCCCGGAAGGTTTTATATCCCGGCAGGCTTTCAATCAATGCATGGAAAACCTCGCGCGGGAATATCGCTGCCCGCATCTGGCCCTGGTAGTTGCAAAACATGGCAAGTCGATTGGTTCGAGTGTGCTATTGAATCTGGCTAGAGCCTCCGCCACGCTGGGTGACGCGCTTGACAATTGCCATAGGCACATGCGGCTTATTACTGAAACCCGCTGGAGAATACAGCGCGAAGCCGAATTCGTGACCCTGATCCGAACCGTGCCAAACGGAGCCGATGGACACAGCCCTCAGATCCAGACCTTATCGGTAGCAAAACAAGTCAAGTTGCTACGAGAAATTCGCGGCAGTAGCTGGAGCCCGCTATCGGCCTCCTTCACCTTTCCCGCACCACAGGACCGGCAACACTACCAGCGTTTCTTCGGCGCACCCGTTTACTTCGGCCAGGAATACGACGGCATGCGCCTTGCCGCCGCGGAGCTCGAGAGTCCCATAGCCACTCACGACCCCGAAATGCTGGCGGTACTGAAACAGCACTTGGTCAACCGCGGAGCGGTCATCGCCGGCAGCCTGCCCGACAGGGTGAGTACCGTCATCCGGCAGCACCTGGGCCGCGACAGCTGCACTCTGGCACAAGTGGCGTCGGAACTCGGCCTCCACACCAAGACCCTGCAGAGGGCCCTGCGACGGGAAAATTGCTCGTTCAAGAGCCTACTGCTTCAGGTCAGACTGGAGGCCGCGCAATACCATCTGTCCAGCTCGAATATCGAGCTCACGGCGCTGGCGGACCTGCTTGGCTACAGCTGCCCCAGCGCCCTGTCACGCGCCTTCAAGCTGCGTCACGGTCTGTCGCCGCAACAGTGGCGCAACCACAATGCCGCGCCCTCCCTCGCGGCCGTGTAGCTGACCTGGTCGTTCGGGTCGCCCATAGACGTTGAAGGCAAGTAGTTAAACCGGGACACCCTTTTCCCCGGGCGGGCACCGGTGGCCTCCGTGCCGATCACGGTATTGGCTAGAATAGCGCACAGGCATTCTACTTCGGCACACGATAGCAGGCTTGAAATGACCGGCACTTCCCCCTTTACTCCCTTCACCATTGGCCCTCTTACGCTGCGCAATCGCTTTATCAAGTCGGGCGCCAACGAGGCAATGTGCATCGACGGCCTGCCGACCCGGGCGCTGGTCAAGCACCACCGCGAGCTGGCGGCGGGTGGCGTGGGCATGACCACGGTAGCCTATATCGCGGTTTCCCGCGAGGGCCGCACCCTGCCCAATCAAATATGGATGCGGCGCGACGCCCTGCCCCACCTGCGCGCGCTGACCGACGCCGTGCACGGCGAGGGCGCGGCTATCTCGGCGCAAATCACCCACGGCGGTTCCTTCGTCACCGGCATGCACGTCAGGGGGCGCACTCTCAGCTCCTCCGCGGGACTCAATGTCGCGGGATTGTTGAAAGGCAACCTGCTGCAGCGGTCGATGAACGAGGACGACATGGCGCGGGTCACCGCGCAGTTTGTCGACACCGCCAGGCTTGCCGTCGAGGCCGGCTTTGACGCGGTGGAACTGCACATGGGGCATGGTTACCTGCTGAACCAGTTTATATCGCCGTTAAGCAATCGGCGCGTGGACCGCTACGGCGGCACCGCGGACAACCGCGTGCGCTTTCCGGCCCGGGTGCTGGCGGCGGTCAAGGAGGCCGTGGGTGACCGGGTGGCGGTACTGGCCAAGATCAACGTGGCGGACGGGGTGCGCCGCGGGGCCGATGTCGACGACGCAGTGGTTACTGCCCGCGCCCTGGAAGCCGCCGGCGCCGACATGCTGGTGCTGTCCGGCGGCCGCAACGTCGAGTCCACCTGGTTCATGTTCGGCTCCAACATGGACCGTCTGTCGATCAGCAAGGTTCTCAAGGAAAACGGTGACCACCTGACCGCGATGATGATGAAGGCCGCCACGTCCCGCGAACCGCGGGTCGCGTTCAGGGAAATGTACTTCCGCGACTATTCGCTGAAGATTCGCGCGGCCGTGTCGATGCCCCTGGCCTACCTGGGCGGGCTAAAGTCCCTGGACAACGCACAGACCGCCATGGACGACGGCTTCGACTGCGTGGTGGCGGCACGGGCGCTGATTCGCGACCCGGGATTGATCAATAAATTCAGCAACGGCGAGGCGACCGCCTCCGACTGCGACAACTGCAACGCCTGCGTGGCCTATATCTATCACCGCGCCGGCACCTGGTGCATCAAAAACCCGCCCAACGATCCGGACCTGAACAACATCCCGGCGGCAAACATACCCTAGCCACGGGCTTTTGGCCCGGTGTTTACCGGCGCGTGCGTGCCGATCGCATTGCCAGTCTCACAACCGGCTGGCTACCCACCAGCCAGAACCTGGGGTACCATCTGTGCTCAACGTGACAGCTGAACACATTGTCGGCCGCCGGTTGCCGGCGGCACCGGAAAACCCACAAGGAGAGGAAAAAAAACATGTCCAACAGTGTTGTACTGACCGAGATCGAAGACGGCGTCATCACCATTACGCTCAACCGCCCCGAGGCCAAGAACGCGGTCAATAAAGCCGTCGCCGAAGGTGTCGCCGCCGCCATCGACGAGCTGGAAGGCAACCCGGAACTGCGGGTGGGTATCCTTACCGGCGCCGGCGGTACTTTCTGCTCCGGCATGGACCTCAAGGCCTTCGTCTCGGGAGAGCTGCCAATCGTTGAAGGGCGCGGACTGGCCGGCCTGTGCGAGTACACCACCAAGAAACCGCTACTCGCCGCAGTCGAGGGTTACGCCCTGGCCGGTGGTTTTGAAGTTGCCATCAGCTGCGACCTGATCGTTGCCGCGGAGGACGCCAAATTCGGCATCCCCGAGGTCAAACGCGGGCTGGCCGCGGGCGCCGGCGGCCTGGTCAAGTTACCGAAACAGATATCGCCGCGCATCGCCATGGAACTGGCGCTGACTGGCGACTTCATCAGTGCGCAACGGGCCTATGAACTGGGCCTGATCAACAGCGTCGCAGCCCCCGGCGGCGCGCTGGAGGCGGCACGCGGGCTGGCGCAGCGGATCTCCGCCAACGGACCGCTCGCCGTGGCCGCGAGCAAGGCCGTTGTTGACCACGCCCTGGACTGGAGCCGCGAGGAAATGTTCGTGAAACAACAGGATCTCATCCGTCCGGTTTTCACCAGCGAGGATGCTATCGAAGGCGCCACCGCCTTTGCCGAGAAGCGGGCGCCCCAGTGGAAAGGCAAATAATCGGATAAAGGTAACCGGGCAAACGCCGGATAACCGACAGGAGGTACAGCATGTCTGAAGCGTGGATCATCGACGCCTGCCGCACGCCCCGCGGCATCGGCAAGAAAGGCAAGGGCGCTCTCGCCGACCAGCATCCGCAACATCTGGGAGCCACCGTGCTCCGGGCGCTGGCGGAGCGCAATGACCTGAACACCGCGGACGTGGATGACATCGTCTTCGGCACCAGTAGTCAGCGCGGCCAGCAAGGCAGCGACCTGGCGCGCATGGCCGCCCTCGATGCCGGCTACGACGTGCGCTCCTCCGGCGTCACGCTGGACCGATTCTGCGGCTCGGGCATCACTTCGGTGAATATCGCCGCGGCCTCCATCATGTCGGGCATGGAGGACCTGGTGATCGGCGGCGGCTGTGAAATGATGTCCACCTTTGGCCAGGCCGGCGACCAATCACCCTTTATCGACAGCGATAACCTGCGCCTGCGGGAGCGCCATCCACAGCCCCACCAGGGAGTGTGCGCGGATGCCATCGCCACCCTCGAGGGCATTGACCGCAAGGCCCTGGACAGCCTGGCGGTGGAGTCCCAGCGCCGTGCGGCGAGGGCCATCGAAAGCGGCTATTTCAACAATAGCCTGGTGCCGGTGTACCGGCCCGATGGCAGCCTGGCGCTGGACTGCGAGGAGTTCCCGCGGCCCAACACCACCCTGGAAAGCCTGGCGGAACTCAAGCCCGCCTTCGAGGCGATGGCCGACTACCCGCTGGATGAGGCCGGCACCACCTTCCGCGCCCTGGTAAACAAAGTCTACCCCGACCTCGCTATCAAACATGTGCACCACGCCGGCAATTCCTCCGGCGTGGTCGACGGCGCGGCCGCCCTCCTCCTCGCGTCCCCGGACTACGCCAGGGCCCACGGCATGAAACCCAGGGCACGCGTGCGAGCCATGGCCAACATGGGCGATTCGCCAACCCTGATGCTGAACGCGCCCGTGCCGGCGGCGAGAAAAGTGCTGGCCAAGGCCGGCCTTCAGTTGTCGGATATCGACCTGTTCGAGATCAACGAGGCCTTCGCCGTGGTGGCGGAGAAGTTCATCCGCGACCTCGACCTCGATCGTGGCCGGGTGAACGTCAACGGCGGCGCCATGGCGCTGGGGCACCCCATCGGCGCCACCGGCTCCATCCTTATCGGTACGGTGCTGGACGAACTCGAGCGGCGCGATCTTCAGTTCGGCCTGGTCACCATGTGCGCGGCAGGAGGGATGGCGCCGGCGATTATCATCGAGCGCATCTAGCTAACAAGGGAGTGGGGGGACAGGCTGGAGGCCCGCAGACGGCTTCAGGTCGCTCCAATCAGGGACCAGTTGAGGCCTGCGGCCATGCAGTTACTGGCGCGTCGTCGAATGTAAAGGGATAGATTCAAAGCGGTGGAAATCTCGACAGTTCCCTCTCATCACCTTCTTGAACTACTGTCCCTGGCTGAAAGAGGGGGACACTCGCGAGAGCAGCTTATGGCTTCTTGCGACCTGTCCTACTCGCTACTGGAGACCGAAACCGCCCCCATACCCCTGACCAGTTTTATCGCCCTGGCAAACTCGGTCATGATCGCAATGGATGACGAAAGTTGCGGCATGCTACCCAAACCGGTGAAACCCGGCACGTTTGCCCTGCTGTGCCAAAGCTGTATCGATTGCCAAACGCTGGGCCATTTCCTCAGACGGCGCATTAAAGTGCTCAGCCTCGTCAGCGACGGCCTCAAGTTAAACCTCCATCGGCAAGATGAGACCGTATACTACGAAATTGAGTCAACCGACTCCGGCAACCCCCTGAGTCAGCATATTGTTATCGTCATTCTTGCGATAGCCTATAAAATGGGGAGTTGGAGTATCCGCGAACGCATACCGCTCACCTCCGTCTCTGTTTGTGGCGCAAGAAGCAGCCAGGCAAGGGGCTACGATAATTTGTTCGACCTGCCCATTGACTACGGCAGCAACCGGAACCAACTGTGTTTTCCCGCGCACTATTTCGATCGGCCAATCCTCCAGGATGCTGACAGCATGAAGGAGTTGCTAAAGGCTCCTGCACTCTATTTGATGTCGGAATTCGGCGTACAAAAAAGCCTCGCGTACGAAATCAGAAAATACATAGAATGCTGTTCTCCGGAGAACTTCCCTGATCTCGACAGCCTTGCCACCGAATTCAGTCTTAGCGTGGCAACGCTGCGCAGACGCCTTCAGAACGAAGACACCACCTACCAGGAAATCAAGAACGAGGTGCGCCGCGATCGCGCCGTTACGGTATTGGTCCGGGAAGGCAGCGTAAAGGCGGCGGCCTACGCAGCCGGCTTTACCGAACCGACCTCATTCTTCAGGGCATTCAAACGCTGGACAGGTACAACGCCAAAAGCCTATATATCCTGAGGGACGGCGCCTCCCCGTCGTCATGCGACAACGCCACGCCGCGGCGCCCTGCCAACGAGCCGAAACGCACGCGGCAACAAACAACCCCAAGGCCCTAGAATGGCAGGTTGTTGCAGTTTCCCGTTATATCAACGCCAGAGAATGCCGCTTCCACGAAGACCGATGAATCTTCCGTAGACCCATTAACAACACTGGAATGGGTGCCTCTACGATAGAAATGCGCTTCTATCACTGCGCCCGCCGCACAAGCGTCTTTGACCAACGCCTGCTGCATGCGCGCCGGCGTACTGAGATCCTTACCCCCAATGCCGATGAATACCGGCACGGAAAGCGCTAGCGTTGGGTACTCCATGCGCTTGAACGCAGGCTGCAGCACATTGGCGGGCGACTTCTTGAACGCTTTATTGTAGCTGACACCTTCTTTCACAACCCTTTCTTTCAGCTCCGCATAACAGGTGTCGCTAACGGATCTTGCAACGGGAAGCACCTGCTCCGAAACATAGTCTTCCAGCACAAAATCCGGATCAATCAGGCTCAACTTTGAGAGCGCGAGAAAGTTGTATCCCAGCGTCGGATCGACTTCTTCCGTCGGGCGGGTCGCCTGGATGACTGCGAGCCCTTCGGCGCTAAAGTACGGAGCACCAGTGGCAACCACGCCCCTGATATCCAGTTCACCCGCGTAATCCGGTGCATACATCGCCGTGGCAAGCGCGGCGCCGGCGCCCTGTGACTGGCCAATCACCACGACCGCATCGGATACAGGAAAACCCCCTTTACTGACCGCACGGACGATATCCAGATTGCTGTATGCTGAGGGCCGCGTCGATAGATAGGGGTGCGTCCCGCGTGTCCCAAGCCCCTGATAGTCAGAGGCGGCAATCGCATAGCCATTCGCGAGCCAATAGTTGAGATAGGTGCTATCGCGTTGTTGCCTGCCATTCCACGAGGGTGCGCAGACGTCTGCAATACCCACTGTGCCATGAGCCCATACCAACAACGGCCAACCGGCCTCCGGCGGCTCCCCTCGCGGTAGATACAGGGCGCCGGAAACGGCCACGGTTTCACGGGCAAAGAGGCCTTCAGTGGATGTATACAGCAGCCTGATATTTTGCGAAGCACGGGCAAGCGACTGGTGTTGCTCTAACGGCTCCTGTCGCAAGAGCAAGCCAGGCGCTTTTGACGACGCACCATCAAAGCGGTAAAACTCGCCAATATCACTGTCACCCAGCGCCGCCGCCCTCGCGATCGGCAACTGTCCCGCCAGGCCAAGGGCAACGATGACCAATAGTGACAAACCCTGGACGCACTCGATCGCACTCATTCGATGTTTACTCATTGCAAGGACTCCCACAATCACTTGATGACTTTATCTGCCGACGGAGAAGCTGCTGTCAGAACCTGTAGATTGCCTCCACCCCGTACGTTCTCGGCTCGCCTCGAACGGCCAGCAACACACCCGCCACCGAGTCAGATGCCGCGACGAGGTTGCCCTTGTACTCTTCATCCAGGATATTCTTGCCCCAGAACGCCAACTCCCAGTGGCGATTCGCGCTATAGAGTGAAACCCTGCCGTTTAATAGACCGTAGGCATCCTGTATATGATCAGCGTCGGTGTAGCTCTGGTTTACCTGGGTGTTGCGCATAAACTGCTCTGTCTGATACGCGTAAGTGATATTGGCCCGCAACTCGCCGAGATCGTGCAGGTCTATTGCATAGTCAACGGCCATGGTAGTGGCCCAATCCGGAGCCCAGGGCCTTGTTGAACCGCTTTCGATCCTCAACACGCCAGTGGTATCCAGTACATCGTCGGTGTACTCGGCGTTTAGTGCGAGCACGTTGAGCGATAAAGTCAGGGCATTCGCGGCCAGATAGGTTAGCTCGCTGTCCCAGCCGTAGCCGGTAACTTCGGAGGCATTGACAGTTCTCCCCACGGGAGAATTGCCGTCGGCGAGCAGAACCTGAAGGTCCTCGTACAGGTAGTAGAAAATAGAAGAATTGAAGCGCAGGCGCCCATCGAACACATCGGACTTGAATCCAAGTTCGTAGTTGATATTGGTTTCCTCGTCGAATGGCTCGGTACCAAAATCGGGGCTGAAGTATCCATCAGCCGCACTTCCCTCGACCGTCAAACGCGTATTGAAGCCGCCTGACTTGTAACCCTGGCTGACACTGCCGTACAGCATCACATTGTCACTGTACCCGTAGTCAAATCCGACTCGACCGGATACATTGCTCCAATCATTGGCCCATGAGGTTGTGGAAGGATCAGCAAGCTGATCGAAGTTTGGGTACAGAATTCCCTGGTCGTTGAAAGAGTCATTTCCCGCATCAATCAGGCTGTATTCCTTCTCGTCATGGGAGTAGCGAATACCCGCTGTCAGGTTAAGGCGATCGCTTACATGCCATGTCGCATCGGCGAATACCGAGTAACTTTCCGTTTCATTCTGCCCGGCACTGCTTTCAGTAATGCGCATTTCTCGACCGTCCAGGCCAATCCTCTGGAGCGCGACGAGCGAGCTCACATGGGTTGTGATATCCATATCACGATCCTGCTGGTAGTAATTGAAGCCGGCGAGCCAATCCACACTTTCCCATGCCGCATTGATTCGAAGCTCCTGATTGAACTCCCTGGTAGTGCCTAACTCCCATGTATTTGCAAGACCGAGGTCCCCGCCGTCCGCATCGGTGCCTACTTTTGTGTCCACCTTCCGGTAACTACTGATCGATGTCAGCGTAAGATACTCGTTCATATCCCATGTCAGTGTCAGCGCGTTGCCGGCAATCTCTCGATTCTGGATAGCGTCCGGTGGCGTCGCGGCGGGGATTACCGGAATCACAAGACTGCCACCGCCCAGGGAAAGCGTCATTCCTCTGTCCCCGCTGGCGTTGTTCTCGCTCCGCTGATCGTAGAAACTGGCCGGGTTTGCTTGATCCCAGAGCCCCGTGAATGTCGTCGATCCAGGGCGAACACTACTCACGCTTCTGTAACCTGGGTGATCTTTCTGCTGGGTCCAGTCTCCAGCGTACTCAATCTCCAATGCGTGGTTGGCAATCCACAGTGCGCGAACAAACCCTGACATCCGATCCTGAGCGAGCCCGTCTTCATTCGCGGTTATCACGTTGGTTTGCCAGCCATCGCGGTCTCGCGTGGAGAATCCGCCGCGCACCATCAGCACGTCGTCAATTACGGGAACATTCACGACCCCCCGGCTTGTCAGAAGGCCATAGTTTCCAAGGCCGGTACCCAACTCGGCCTCGAATTCGTTTGCCGGCCTGTTTCGCACGATACTTATTGCGCCCCCCGAGGCGTTTCTTCCAAACAATGTACCCTGCGGCCCTTTCAGGACTTCAACACGCTGGATGTCAAGAAGATCGCCTAGCATGTCAAACCCGTTTCCCAGATAAACGCCGTCGAGATAGAAAGGAATACTCTCTTCCAGACCAAAACCAAAAGCGAAACTATTCACCCCGCGCAGAGCCGATATATTGCTGGTTCCCTGGGTGTCGGCCAGCTTGAAACCCGGGGAAATCGATGACAGATCGCTCAACGTACTCACGCCGTTCTGCGCAAGCGTATCGCCCGAAAGCGCCTGAACGGCTAGCGGAACCTGCTGCAGACTCTGGGATCGCTTTTGCGCGGTTACAACCACCTCTTCAAGGACCATTGCTTCATTTGCCTGGACGAATTGCGGTGCGCAAAAACTGGCAAGTGATACTGCAATCGCGATCGTGTTTTTCTCACTATTTCTCATATTTACATCTCCCTGGTCGTACTTATTCTCTGTGTATCAAGGTCACCTGCTACGCGCCGAAAAAACAGCTCCGGCCTACCCACTATCCGGGACAGTGACATTACGCCCAGGCCCCTACAATGATCGGTTCAGGTTAGATTCAACAAGAGCGAGCATTCAATTACCGTATCGCTCAAACGAGTAGTCGGTTCGCTCACGAAGCCGGGCACTCGAACTTTGAGCGATACGGACAGCAATATGCTCAATCGGGACATTGTTCCGACACCTTGCCTAACCTACCTTTTTTACAACACGGATATTCAACCTAGCGAGCATTCACCATGTCACTTACGTTTGATTCAAGCAGACTCAGAAATCCCGACCTGACGGAGGAACATGAAAGCTGGCGGGAACAGCTCCGCCGTTTCATCGACAAGGAAATTTTCCCCTTCGTGGACGAATGGGACGAGAATGGCTGCTTGCCACCGGAGCTTTGGAAGAAGGCTGCCGAAGTCGGGATTATGGGCATCGGCTATCCCGAGGAGTACGGCGGCACTTCGGCGGGCATCGACCTGCACTATCGCAATATTCTCAGCGAAGAGCTGGCGAGAACCAGTCTTGGAGGGCTTCCCAGCACCCTGCTTTCACATGGTATCGGACTTCCGCCCGTCCTGGGTTTCGGCAGCGATGAGCTGAAAAAGACCATCATTCCGCCAGTGATAGCGGGCAATAAGCGTATAGCTCTCGCCATTACGGAACCTTCCGGCGGCTCCGATGTTGCCAACTTGCGGACAACCGCGGTTCGCGACGGCGACCACTACATTGTCAACGGCAGTAAAACCTTTATTTCGGGAGGAATGGGCGCCGACTGGTTCACCACCGGCGTTCGCACCGGTGGTGAAGGAGCGACGGGTATATCCGTACTGGTAATTCCGGGCGATGCCGAGGGAGTAAGTCGCACTCCGCTTGATAGAAAGCAGGGGTGGTGGTGCAGTGATACAGCCACCATCTACTTCGACAACGTAAAGGTACCAGCGGACAACCTGCTTAGCGATGAGGGGCACGGGTTCCTTGTTATCGCCCACAATTTCAACGCCGAGCGACTGTCCATGGCGGTAATGATGGAAGCCAGCTCACGTGTCTGTCTTGAGGAAGCGGTGAGCTGGGCCCGGGAAAGAACAACCTTCGGCAAACGCCTTGCGGATCACCAGGTCATACGACACAAGATTGCGGAGATGAAGCAGAGGATTAACAGTTGCCAGGCCTATATACAACACTGCACACGCGAGGTCATCAACGGAACCGCGGTGTTTGGCGACATTGCCCTACTCAAGGTCCACTGCAGCCAGACGCTTGAATTCTGCGCCAGGGAAGCGATGCAGATACTCGGCGGCATCGGCTACATGCGGGGCAACCGGGTTGAACGGATCTATCGGGAAGTCCGGGTCAATGCGATTGGTGGTGGATCGGAAGAAATCATGAGGGACCTTGCCGCACGCCAATACCAGCTTTAGGTCGCCAGGCACGAACTCATGGCAGCCACCATGGAGGATTGTATGCATCAGATTGACCCAGCCTGCCCTGTTCTCGTCGGACTCGGACAGAACACATGGAGAGACCTGGATGTCACGCGAACGCCCGTGGACGCTCTGGCCGAGGTCGCCGCGGCGGCGCTTGCCGATACGGGAGTGACAGGCATTTCCAAGGCCGTTGACTGCGTTGCCACGGTACGTTTCATAGCGGACACCAATCCCGACGTCGCCGCGTTTTTTCCCCGCGACCCGGGCGCGGCGCTTGCCAGGCGGCTGGCGCTGACGGGCACGGATGTCGTACAGGGCGCTATCGGGGGAAATTCACCCCAGTACATGGTAAATCAACTTGCCAGCAAGCTGGCCGGGGGTGAGTACTCCGTTGTACTGCTGGCCGGCGCGGAACTGCTGAGTACGTTTTTTGGGGCCCTGAAAACCGGAGGCGATGTTTCCGGCTGGGCGGATGGGGCCAGCTTTGCAGGCTCGCGTCTCGGCAAGGACAGGGACGGGCTCAATGAAACCGAAATGTTACATGGACTGTATGAGCCTATCATTACCTACCCGCTGTTTGAAAATGCACTGAGACATCACGAGAAAAGAGGCCTTGACGCCCATCGGCGATACATGGGCGATATCTGTAGCGCATTCTCCCGTGTCGCGGCCAGGAACCCGCTGGCCTGGCGACGCAAGGAGCTCACCTCCGGGGAGATTACCACTGTCGGTGACAACAACCGAATGATCGCTTACCCCTATACCAAACTGATGAGCGCGTTTTTGTCAGTCGACATGGCGGCGGCCATCGTCATGACCACCGCAGGCAGGGCGCGAGACCTAGGAATTGACGAACAGCGCCTGGTATATCTGCGCGCGGGTGTCGATATCGACGAAATCTGGAATATCAGCAGCCGCGAGAGCCTCCACCGATCACCCGGACTTGGTAAAGCCGCGCGGGCCGCACTCGAACACTCGCACATGGATCTGAGCGACATCGACTGCTTCGATATCTATAGCTGCTTCCCCAGCGCTGTCGAAATAGCGTGCAAGGAGATAGGCATCTCGCCTCTCGACCCGCGGGGCGTCACGGTTACCGGTGGACTGCCCTACTTTGGAGGCCCGGGCAATAACTACTCTCTCCATGCGATTGCGGAAATGGTATCAAGGCTGCGCGAAAAGGAAGCAGACAATGGCTTGATTACCGCCAATGGCCTGTATTTGACCAAGCATTCCGTCGGTGTCTACTCGTCTCGGCCAGCGACAGGAAAGTGGACAGCGTTCGATAACAAACCGTTGCAGAGCGCGATCAACCAGGGCACACATATTCATCTGGACGATGGTCACGAGGGCAAGGTATCGATAGAAACCTACACCGTGGCGCACGATAGAGACGGGCCAAAACAAGGGTATATCGTGGCCAGGAACCAGAGTGGACACAGGGTCTTGGCCAATACCGGCCCCAACATGGACACACTTTCCCGGTTACTTGCGGAAGACCCTATCGGCAAAAAGGGCTACGTCGGAAAGGAAAATGGAAAAACGGTCTTCCGATTCTAGTCCGTGCGAACCCATACCGCCGCCCCGCTATCGACATGCGGGTCGGCCAACCTTCAAATAACCAACCCAAGTGCTTTGACATGAACGAACAGCAAATCTCGAGGATGCGAACCGCGCTCGACGCTTTCTACATCAGGGAACACGAGCAAGCCAACGATACCTGTTTTACTCAACCCTTCGCGGATGGATCGATAAGAGAGTACAGCTGGGCCCAGGTTGCGGACAACGCACGACGTGTCGCGGCCTACCTGGTATCGCTCGATCTTGAACCCGGATCACGCATCGCCTTGATGTCAAGCAACTGTGCGTACTGGATCATGGCGGACCTGGCTATCTGGCTAGCGGGCCACATTTCCGTACCCATTTACCCGGTACTAACCGGAAATAGCGTCAAGCAGATTCTGGATCACAGTGGCGCGGAAGCGATGTTTGCCGGAATGCTGGATGATTGGGACAATATTCGCAGCGGTGTTCCCGAACATATTCGCATCATCACTTTTCCCATGGAAAGTTCCGTGCCGCGTGACGCGGGTATAGGCTGGGACGATATATTGAATGCCTATGATCCGATAAGTGAAAGCCCGCGGCCCTCCCTGAACGACCTGGCTACAATTATCTACACTTCCGGCACAACCGGCATGCCAAAGGGCGTCATGCATACCTTCCGTAACCTGGCGATAGTGGGTACGTCCTCCGGCGAGATGTACTCAATTTCCAGCAAGGACCGAAAGCTATCCTATCTTCCCCTCGCGCACGTCGCCGAGCGGGCCGCCGTGGAAATAAATCAGCTGTACTACGGCTACCAGGTATTTTTCTCCTGCTCACTCGACTCCTTCGGAGACGACTTGCGAAGGGCCAGGCCAACCATGTTTTTCGCGGTACCCAGAATCTGGCAGAAATTTCAACAGCAGGTATTAACTCGCATACCCAACCAACGCCTACAGCTGCTTTTGAAACTGCCGCTAGTCTCGAAGCGCATCCGGAAAAAAGTGTTATCCGGGATGGGGCTGGATAACCTGCGAGTCGCGGTCAGCGGCGCCGCCCCGCTCTCGACCGCGCTCATTGATTGGTACGCCACGCTGGGCATTGAGATACTCGAGGGATACGGCATGAGTGAGAATTTCGCCTACTCCCACGCGACCCGAGCCGGACAATCGAGAGTTGGATACGTCGGCAGCCCCTTGCCCGGTGTGGATTGCAAGCTTTCCGAGCAAGGCGAAGTGTTGATCAAGACACCCGCGGCCACGATCGGCTATTACCGGGAGCCGGAGCTCAGCGCTCTACTGTTTGACGAAGATGGCTATATTCGCACTGGTGACAAAGGCGAAATTGACGAGATGGGCCGCTTGCGCATTACCGGACGACTCAAGGAAATTTTCAAGACCAGTAAGGGCAAATACGTTGCTCCGGCGCCTATTGAAGACCGGCTGCTGAGAAATCAGGCCATTGAACAAGTCTGTGTTACCGGAGCGAACTTTCCCCAACCGATCGCCCTGATAACGCTCGGCGAACAGTCACAGGTCTCGAGTAGAACCCCGGAAGATAAAAATCGCATCACTCAGGGCCTCGAGAAAACCTTGCGTTCCGTCAACGCCACATTGGACAAACACGAGAAAATCGCCCGCATGGTTATCGTGGCTGATCAGTGGACAATCGACAACGGCCTGATGACACCGACGCTGAAGGTCAAGCGAACGATTTTGGAGGAGGCCTACGCCGCGCGGTTCCCACAATGGTTGCGGCAGCCGGAACCCGTACTGTGGGCGACACCCGTGCTGTGAACGGTCAAAAACGTGCTTGCCTGCGCAACACCACAATTTTTGCATGTCTGCATCGGAAGCGTCGCCACGCCCTGCCCCGGCTCAATTGACAGGAAATAGACAGACGCTACCAGACACACGCTATCCGGTCAGCGCTTTCCGATATCGGTCACAGTAGTCTCGGGGTGAATACCCCGTGTGCCTGGAAAAGAAACGTGAAAAGTAGGCCGGATCGGAAAAACCCAGTTCAAAGCAAACCTGCGCCACGGGTTTATGCGTGTAAATTAAATGTCTCTTGGCCTCCTGAATGAGGTGGCGATGTATATAGGTAGAAGGGCCGGCACCAGTGAGCGCCTTACAGACACGATTCAACTTGCGCTCATTGATCGACAGTAAACGGCAATAGCCCGAAACCCGCATATGGCCGGTGTAATATGTATCAACCAGTTTCCGGAATGAATCAAATATCTGGACATAGTGGGAGCTATCCCCCGTCATCACTCGCTGTAACTCCAGATTGCGCCCCAGATGGATGAACACCAGTTTCAACAAAGCGGCAACTATCTGTAACCGGCCTGGTGCCGAAAAACGATACTCGCGCTCGATATCCTGCAGGTAAGCAACAAGCGGGGTTTCCTGGGGCAGCGGGCTGGACAGCCGGCAGATGAAAATTTCATCCAGAAGCTTGCTTATCCAGCTCCACTCATCTCCGTCACATGCCTTGCGAAGAAATCCGTCAGCCACCGTGGTAACCAGCCCCCGGGCAGACTCATCATACTGGAAACCATGCACATGGCCCGCGGGAACGACGAGAATACTCGGCGCCTGCAAGGTCAATTGCTGGGTTTCCAGGCGGGTCTCGATGGAGCCGTCCAGCAGCAGGAAGATTTGATGGAGACTGTCGTGCCGGTGGGGTTTGATTTCCCAATTATATTCTTTTATTCGGCTGAACAGCTTGCTGGCATGAACGAATTCCAGCTCTTCGGCGGCTTCTGACTCACCGTACTGGTAAAAGTGGGGAATGTTGTCTTGCATGACCGATGCGTTGCGCGGTTTGTCCGAATTGTACAAGAAAAATGTGCCAAGCATCCATTCTAGACCAGCCGGACTCTTTCTATGATGCGGGAATAACATCCCCCGCTGGTCGCTCATCTACGCGGCCTGACAACCCGAACGACGGAGAATACCATGACAAAGCTGGGCGAGAATACAATTGGCGCATGCGGTTTACCGCCGTTCTTCGAGGTGGCCAATCCCTCCGAGATGGGAATATCCGCGCCGGAGAACAGGAAGGGCGACGCATTGCGTACCTTTATCCACTCTCTCTCGGGTTTTCAAAAGGAAGCCCTCGTCACATCGGCACGCACCGGCGCCACCTGGCGCCTGGTGTCCGATGAGGGCGCCTACCTCAACGGGCACGACGCCGCTCCCTGTCCGCTGGCCTTCCTCACCACGGGGATGATATCGAGCTACATGAATGAAATACTGGCCCTGGCTCGCAAGCAGAACGTCGAGATACGCAAGCTTAAACTCATCCAGGACAACTACTACACCATGAAAGGCTCCATGCTTAAACGTACCATGATAGGCGGTGCCGAGCCGGTGGAACTCACGGTGGAAATAGATTGCGGGCTCGATGACGGCGAGCTAGGCACATTTCTAGCAAATGCGATTCACGCATCGCCACTCAACGGATTGATGCGCGAACAGCTCGATAGCCTCTTCAAGCTGTCTAAAAACGGGCAGGAGCTGCCCACCGCCAGGGTTGCGGAGATGAAAGCCCCTCTGCTGCGAAACCCAGTTGAACTGGTCGATACAGTAGCGGCCAAATTCTCGGATCTGACACTGCTGGAATCCGTCGGACCAACCCCCAAGAAGGACGTTGCCAAGGGCACCTCGGAAAGCGGATCCTCCCTGGCCTCGGAGCAGGATCGCCGCTTGAATATCGGCGCAATCGCCACGCTGCGGGAAGACGGCATCAAGGAGATTCAACAGATGACCTATTCTCCCTACGGGACCAACTTCTGCCTTCTATCGGAAGAGGCGCCTGTCAATGGGGGGCATGGCCGCGCTCCGGATGCCTATACCTACATATCCGCGGGTATTGGCTTTTGTTTCATGACTCAGTTTGGTCGGTTTGTGGAAATACTGAAACTCGACTTGCCGAAATACCAGATTCTTCAAGACACCCATTTCTCGCTGGGAGGCGCATCCGGGGATACTGGCAAGGCAGGAACGGCGGATCCGGTTGAAACGCATGTATATCTGGAAACTTCCGAGCCCGATAGCATGGCCCAGGAGATGTTGGATATATCGGAGCAAACGTGTTTTCTTCACGCGTTGTGTCGAAGTGAGTTGAAAACCAGGCTGAGAGTCAAGAGAGCCTAGCGGGCCAATCTCGATAATACAGGCTCGCTCCAGTACCGTTAGCGAGCCCCTGATTCAGCGGCCGTTCCGCCCGGTGGTTGCGAAACAATCCGGCTGCCGGGCCAGGAAGGGGAAAAACTTGGTGTCCGTATCCAGCAACTTCATGAACCCGGACACGCCCAGGTCCGAAATCAGGTGCAATTGCTCCAGAATCGCGTCCAGGCTGGCGCGAAAGCGCGACTCCTCCGCGGGGTCCAGCAACTGCAGGTAGTTGTGTATCTTGAGGTCGAACTCCAGACTCTCGAAGATGATACAGCCGGTGTGGCTGATGGTGTTCAAAACGGCCAGTTGGTCCAGGATGGGCCGCGGCAGCTCCAGCATTTCATCCGGGTCGTCGCCGTCCTCGAAATAGGAATGGAGTTTACTGCCGGTGCCCTCGGGGGGGAGCTCGCTGACCTCGTAGGGAATGTGCATGCCCGGTGTCACCCGGAAAGGTTCGTCGCGGGCGGCGCGCTCAATGTGCAGGGTATTGCGGGCGTCGAACATGCAGCTCTTGAACACACCGGTTTTACTGATCGCCCGCCCCAGGTGTACCACGTTGTTCACCGCGGAGGTGAAGGCGGGATACAGCTCTGCGTCGTAAAGGTTGAGGTTTGAGTCGATGTGCATGCCCCGCTCGCTCCAGTGAATGGCCAGCCCGCCGACCACGGGGTAATGTCCCAGGTGGCTCACGGCGATCACAAAGGCCTTTTCCGTATCGCCCATGCCCTCCAGGTAGTTTTTGTAATAACGATCGAGCTCCGTCGGGTCCACGTCGGCAACCAGTTTCTCGGGCATTTCCTGGCGCAGGAAGGACTTGCGCGAGCTGTACACCACGCTGTCGATATCACGTGCTCGCGGGGCCTGCCAGACGGGAACCAGTGGCGGCTCCTCGCGCGGCCCCGTACCGCCACCGGGAATCACGATCCGCTTCATGTAGCGCATGTTGTCGAGAAAATAGTCCCCGGCGCGGTCCCGCAGTGCAGGATCCGGAGACAGCAGATTGGCCAGGGTGCGGGCGAACTCCACCGGCAGCCCGAGGCTGGTGGGTGTAATCACCGCGCTGCCAAAACGGCTGGACTGTCCCGAGGCCAGGGCGTACAGGGTGCCGGCCACGCCCTGCTCGTCGAAACGCGGCGATGACAGGCCGCCGCGAAGCTGCTCCTCGCCGATAAAGTAAATGTCGCCCAGTTTGGCGTTGGTTTGCTGCAGGTCCGAGGACAGGGCCACGAGCCCCACCGACCCGGCAAACTGCCGGTTGGCGTCCTGCTGCGCGAACACCGCGGCGCCCCAGTCGATCAGCGCGACTTCCTCACGCTGCTCGTCGAAAACCACGTTGGAGGGTTTGATATCGCCGTGAATGATCGGCGGTCGATCCCGCCGTCGCGCTTGCTCGCGCAGCGACCGGAGAATGTCCGCCAACTGTGTGGCGATTTTCAGCACCAGCCGCGGTTCCACGCGGCCGCGCTTCAGGATGAGTTCCTGCAGGTTGATGCCGCGTGCCCGCTCCATCATCAGGATCGACTGCCCGCGCACCCGCTGGAATTCCAGATAGGCGGGAATGTGCGGCAACGCCACCTGGGAGAGCATATAGGCCTCTTCCTCCAGGCGATCCTGCACATGACGCGGCAGGGTGATACGCGCGAACTTGAATACGTACTGCCGCTCGCCGGTCCTATCGCCGCGTTCGCGGCCGGCGAAGACGAAGCCGTAGGCGCCCTTGCCGATAATCTCGATCGCCTCGTAGCCCAGCAACCGCAGCTGCTCCTCGCACAGCGCCAGCCACTGCTTGAGTTTGCGCGCGTCGCGCTGGCTGAGCAGGTAGATCGACTGCTCTTCGTTGATGTAAAAATGCTGCAGACCACGCCTGCCGCCGCTGCCTGCCACCTCCTGCAAATTCATCTCCGCGACCAGCCTACACCGACACGTTCAGCGCATTGCCGCCAGCATCGTCGAGGGTTCCTCCAGGAAGCCCTTCCAGGCATTGCTGAAACGCGCCATGGTGGCGCCGTCGATGACGCGGTGATCACCCGACCAGCTCGCGGTCATCAACTGCCTGGCCACCACGTCCCCGCGCTCGTCGAATCGCGGCAGGCTCTGGACTTTGCCCAGGGCGACAATCGCCACTTCGGGTTTGTTGATAATCGGCGTGGCCACGGTGCCGCCCACGGCCCCCACATTGGAGATGGTGATGGTGCCATCGCGCAGGTCGGCGGGGTCCACCCGCCCCTCCCGGGCAACGTCGGTCAGGCGGTTGAGCTCACGGGCCAGTTCCAGCAGGGTCAGTTCCTGTACGTTTTTGACATTGGGCACCAGCAGCCCCACCCGGGAGTCCACTGCCATGCCGATGTTGTGACTGGCGATATAGCGCAATTCGGTGCAGTCATCGTTGGGACGGCTGTTGAGTATCGGGAACTCGTGCAAGGCCAGCGACAGGGCTTTCATGAACAGCGGCATCATGGTCAAGCGGACCTCGCGCTCCGCAAAGCGCTCCTTGAGCTGGCCGCGCAGCTGGATCAGTGCCGTAAGATCGATCTCGTCGACATAGGTGAAATGCGGAATGGTCGCCACCGCCTCGGTCATGGCCCGCGCCATCACCGCCCGTGGACCGCGGATCGGCTCCACCCGGTCCTCGGCGGCGCTGGACGACGCAACGCTTTGCGGCGACTCGTCCCGCCGGGACAGGTAGGCCAGTACATCCTCTTTCAGTACCCGGTCGTTCTTGCCGGTGGCGGGAACCTGCGCGAGGTCCAGATCGTGTTCGCGGGCGATGCGCCGCACCGCAGGGGTGGTCAGTACCTTGTCGCCGCGTTTGGCGGGCGCCCGCGCCGCCTCGGGCTCCGCGCTGGTCTCCGCCGGGGCTGTCCCCTCGGCGGGCGCCGTGGCCGGAGCTCCGGAAACTTCCTCGCCGTTGGCGTCGTCCCGCTCCAGGGCAAACAGGGGTTGGTGCACACGGGCAACCTCCCCCTCCGCGTAATAGAGCTTGAGGACTTTGCCGCTGTGCACGGAGGGGATCTCCACCATCGCCTTGTCGGTGCTCACCTCGGCCACCGGCTGGTCCTCGTCGATGTGATCGCCCTCCGCCACCAGCCACTGGACGATCTCGCACTCCACGATGCCCTCGCCGATATCGGGCAGAATAAAATCGGTCTTCATGCCGGCTCTCCGGTTCCCGTTGCGCTCAGTAATTCAGACTGGCCTTGATGGCGTCGAGGATTTTCCACTGGTCGGTCATGTATTCCTTCTCGTTGGCCAGGGGAAAGGGCGTGTCCAGGCCGGTGACACGGGCTATCGGCGCTTCCAGGTGGAGGAAGCAGGTTTCCTGGATACTGGCGCTGATCTCGCCGGCGTAGCCGCCGGTCCGCGGCGCCTCGTGGGCGATCAGCAGGCGTCCGGTCTTGCGCACCGATGCCGCCACCCGGTCCCGGTCCCAGGGCAGCAGGGTGCGCAGGTCGATCACCTCGCAGGCGATGCCCTCCTCCGCCGCCGCCAAGTCCGCCGCCTTGAGCAGGTACTCCATCTGCGCCCCCCAGCCCAGCAGGGTGATGTCCTCGCCCTCGCGGACCAGCTCCGCCTCGCCCAGGGGGAGCGTGTACTCCTCGTCGGGCACCTCCCCCACCGCGGCCCGGTACAGTCGCTTGGGTTCGAAGAACAGCACCGGATTGGGGTCGCGAATCGCCGCGGTCAACAGCCCCTTGGCCTGCCGTGGGCCACTGGGCACCACCACCTTGAGGCCCGGGGTATGGCAAAAATAGGCCTCGGGCGACTGCGAGTGATACAGGCCGCCCGCTATGCCGCCACCGTAGGGCGCGCGAATGGTCAGGCCCGCCACGTCGAACTGGTTGCCCGTGCGGTAGCGGAACTTGGCGGCCTCGTTCACGATCTGGTCAAAGGCGGGAAAGATGTAGTCGGCGAACTGGATCTCCGCCACCGGCACCTTGCCCTGCGCCGCGAGGCCGATGGCGAAGCCGGCGATACCCTGCTCGGTCAGGGGGGTATTGAAGCAGCGCTCCCGGCCATACTTTTCCTGGAGGTGGCTGGTGGCACGGAACACCCCGCCGAAACCGCCCACGTCCTCGCCCAGGCAGATTACCCGCTCGTCCGCCGCCATCGCGGCGTCCAGGGCGGTGTTGACGGCCTGCAACAGATTCATCTCAGCCACGACTCACACTCCCTTGCCGGCGGGATAGTGTTCGGCATGCCGCCGCACATGCTCGCTCAGCGCCTCGATCTGCTCGCGCAGGTGCCATGGCGGCGTGTCGTAGACATCCTCCACCAGCGCCGCGAGCGGCGGCTTGGGCTCTTTCTCCTCCGCCTTGAGTTCACTCAGGACCTCGCCGCGATAGGACTCCAGGGCCGCCTTCTCCTCGCCTTCGCTCCACCAGTCACGGGCGTAGAGCCACAGGCGCATGCGCGCGATCGGATCCATTTCCCGCCAGCGATCCTCCTCCTCCCGGCTGCGATAGCCGCTGGGGTCGTCGGAGGTGGAGTGGGCGCCGAGGCGATAGGACATGGCCTCGATCAGCACCGGCTCGAAAGACTCGACGGCGATGCGCCGCGCCGCCACCGAGGCGGCGTAGACCGCCAGCAGGTCGTTGCCGTCCACGCGGATGGTCTGCATGCCGTAGCCGACCCCGCGAGAGGCTATCCCGTCGCCGGCGTATTGCTCGGCGGTGGGCGTGGAGATGGCGTAGCCGTTGTTGCGGCAGAAAAACACTACGGGGCACTTCAATACCGCCGCCATGTTCATGCCGGCGTGGAAGTCCCCCTCGGAGGCCGCGCCGTCACCGTAGTAACACAGGGTGCAGTGGCTCGCGCCACCACCGGCTTTGCCGGCGTCCAGTCGCTGGCCGTAGGCGTATCCCGCCGCCTGGGGAATCTGTGTCGCCAGGGGGGAACTGATGGTCATGAAATTCAGCTCCCGGGTGCCGTAGTGGACCGGCATTTGCCGCCCCTTGCCGAGGTCGTTGCGGGTGCTGAGCAGTTGGGTCATGAACTGGCGGGCGCTGAAGCCGCGAAAGCGCAGCGCCGCCTGCTCGCGGTACTGGCCCATGATCATGTCGCCCGGATCGAAGGCCGCGACGCTGCCGGCGACCGCCGCCTCCTCGCCGGCGCAGGTCAGGTAGAAACTGAGCCGGCCCTGGCGCTGGGCCGAGGTCATGCGCTCGTCGAGAATGCGCGTAAAGATCATGGTGCGATAGATGCGGACCGCCAGGTCCCGGGACAGCTCCGGTTCCTCGGCGCCCTCGTACAGCGACCCGTCGGCGCGCAGAATCTCCAGCGTGGGAATCGGCAGCTCGCTACCGGAGATAAACTGCGGGCGATGCACGCTGCGCTTGCTGTGCTTCATAGTCAACTCCCTGCTTCGGACCACTGCCGGTGGTCCGCCTCACCATACTATAGTAGCTGAGGAAGGAGTAGTTGAAGCGAGATGCTATCTATCCGCCAAATAGTCGATGATGGCCCGTCGCAGCGCGGGGTCCGCCACGCCCTGGAAGGCCATGTAGTTGCCGGGAACGGTCTCGGCGGGGTTTTCCAGGAAGCGGTCCAGGTTTTCCGTCGTCCACAGGATGTCGGCCCCTCCCAGCGCTGGCGAATACATAAAACCTTCGGCGGAGCCGGCGGAGCGGCCGACGATGCCCGTCAACGACGGACCGATGCCGTGGGCCGTTGGCGCGGATACCGCGTGACAGGCAGCGCAGACGGCGAAGGCCGGGGGCTGGGAGCGCGCGGCCCCGGCACCCGCGGCGAGGGTCGCCAGCAACAGGTATTGGATAATTCTCATGCTCGTATCCTCAATTGGCGGTAAGGGGCGCTGGCTGCGAGTCCCGGTCGGCGTCGATACCGGGGCCGGCCAGGCCATTCACCAGGCGCTGCCGGTGAACAGTGGCGTCCGATAGCGGGGCGCGGCGCGCCCGGGCGATATCGCCGGCCCGATAGGGCCTGAAGTCGGCGGGAATGCCAGCCGGATCGTAGGTGCGCAGGATCCAGTTGAGCACCGCGGCGGTATCGCCATCGCTCAACAACGACTGCGCTACGCCCGGGACCCGCGCCAGGTAATCCCGACCCGACGGTGCCGCCAACAGCCCGCCGATGACGCCCGTAAAGCGCGGTATGAATCCGGGTTGACCGGTGCCATCCGCCTTGTGACAGCCTTCGCAGTGCAGCTGGTAGTTCATCGCCGCACCCAATCCCGACGGCGGCCCCTCCGCGGCGACCGCGGCTAGCGAGACCGCCAGCCAGGCCGCGTGGATCGAAAAAAACAAGCGCAGTGCGCGCATGGTGAACCTCCCCTACTTCGCGACCTCGGCGACGGACATCAGTCGCGACACCGTGCAGTTGTAGGTGCTGGACACGCCGCCGTAGCACCAGGTAATCATGTTGGTCCGCTGAGGCAGGTAGCGGGGCGTGGCGCCTTCGTCCCTGTCGCAGGCACAGCGCCCGCACTGGGCCGCGCCGCAGCAATCGGTATAGGAAATCACATAGTGCTTGCCGTCGGCCGGGTTTCGGCAGGTACCGATCCAGGAAATCGGCGAGGGCTCGGTTCCCGGCGGGCACTTGCTGGATGTACCGCCACAACAGCTGCACAGGTAGCCGTTGGTGCCGCAGTAGGCCCAGTAATCGCATTTTTGCGGGTCGTTCCAGTTCTGGGGTGAGCGGTCTTCGTTGATCGCGGCGCCCTCGGCGAAACGGGCGACCGGCAACAACGGCAGCATCGCCGCCCCGGCCATCCACTGCCCCAGGCGCCCCAGCAGTGAACGGCGTGAGATACGCGAGGCCAGGTCCCGACTCGAGTGTTCCACTGCCCGGTCCATCCAGTTGTTATCGTTCATTGTGATACCTCGTAGTTTGCCGGCTGTCTGGCCTGAGCAGAATCTGCGACCGGCGAGAACTCAGTTACTTTTTGTTGCCCCAGGTATTCCTGAATGGAGGCGACGCCTCTGCGCTTGGCCTCCAGCAGGCTCTCGATGTGCTCGCGGCTGTTGGTCAAGCCCTGGGCAACCAGGACACCGTGCTCGTCCAGCAAGACGCCATAGGGCAATTTGCCCACCTGGAACCGCATGCCCAGTTCCGGTGACAGCACGAAGGAGTACTGCTGCAGGCGCTTCTCACGGCGCAGGCTTTCGTAGTCGCGCTGGCTGCCATCACCGGCGAATAGCACACGCAACCACCGCTCCTCGGCAGCGCCAAGTGCCTTGATCGCGGGAATCAGTCGCTCGCAGACCGGGCAGTCGGGCGAGACAAACATGATCAGGGTGCTGCGACCACCGCTATCGGGAGCACCGACCCGCAGCGACTCGCCATCGGTGGTCAGCAATTCGAGCTCGGGACTTTTCTCGCCCTGGCCCATGCCGCTGCCCAGCATCAACGCGCCTGCCGGGGCGATACGCTGGTGGATTACACCCACCTGGCGGATGATGGCCAGGTTGACCAGGGCCAGTCCCAGCAGCAACACCCACTGCAGTACGACCGCCACAATTACTGCTATTTCCATTCTTATTCCTCCGCCAGGCTGTGGTTTAGGGCCAGCGTCGCGTTGACGACGCTGTAGCCAAGGGCGGCAACCGAGGTCGCCGCAAGAATCGACAAGACATCCAATGCCACCAGCGCGCGGGACGTCACCGGCAGCAACATCGTCAGCGCCGCGATGGCGAGCGCCACATTGCGATAAACCAGGCCCATTGAGATAGCCTGGCGCGCCGCGCCCCAGCTACAACCGCAATCGAGCAGCCTATGCCCCCGCCGGATATTGGCCGCCATTGCCAGGGCGTAAGCAAGAAGCGGCGCGGCCACGGCCACCGCCCTGGGAACTGCCCCCACCGGCAACAGGCAACACAACAGCGCGAGCGTTTCTGCGAGGACCACCAGGCTGGCCAAAGTGTGAACCGCCCATGGCGACCGTATCCCCAAACCGCGCAGGTAGCCGCGCAGGACACCGGTGAAGCGCGGAAAATCCGCCAGTTTGTGTGCGAGTGCCTGTGCGAACAACAGGCCGAAGCACAGCGCCAGTAACGTGTACAGTAGTGGATCCATAGCGACGGCCATCTCCTAGCGCACCGGCTGCAGCTGGATGGGGACACCGGGAATCGACAGCTCCCGCAGCACTTCACCCGACTCCGGATCCATAATCGCCATAACAAACGCCCAGAACGAAGCAACGTACAGGTAGGGTCGTTCTTGCGCCTGGCTTATTGCGATGGTGGTCGCTTCATTGGCCAGCGGCAGGCGCTGCAAGAGCCGCTGCGTGGCAATGTCGAACACCCAGATTTCCGTGCCGCCCTTGCGGTGGAAATCGGCGCCACCACCCTTAATCTCGAGATCCGAGTGATGCATCGCCACATAGAGGCGCTGGGAGCTATCGTGCACCGATACCGGCTGCATGGTGGCACCGGGTATCCACCTGCCGCTTCCGCCCTCGAGATACACCGGCCACGGTTCCAGCGCCCGCGGCTCTTCGCCGCCAATGTCCAGGGTATGGACCATGCCCAAGTGGGACACGAAGTACCAGCGATCGCCGGATCGGGTCCCGGAACCGTGCAGGGGATCCCGGGACACGTCAAAGAATGCGGGGTAACGACGCCGCTGCGACTCCTTACCCTGATCGTTGAGTTCCACCAACAGGGCACTGCCATCCCCGCAGAGAGTGAAGAAACGCCGCGGCCCCGCCGCCATCACATGGTGGCAACCCGCGGTTTCGATCTCTCCGACGTAGTGGCCGTTTTCCATATCCGCCACACCCACCGAGGATGCCGGGGTGGTGAACTGAACCAGCAAAAACCGGTCGTCGTCAGTCAGTGCCGTATGGTTGGGATCGGGCCAGCCCCTGACCGCCTTGGCGGGCACAATTAACTCCGCCAACGGTTGCAGGGTCCTGGCATCGTAAGTGGTAATGGCATCGGTACGATCGCCACGGTAGCCCCGGGACATGTACATGGCGTGGTTGTAGATCACATTGCCACCACGGGGTATGTCGAGTTTAATCCCTTCCCACCCCGTCCCAAGCATACCGAGTAGCTCGCCGGAACCGGCGTTGAACAGCATCGCGCGCCCGTAGTGGCCCTGCTGGAAATCGCCGACCCACAGCCACTGCTCATCCGCGGGTTTATCCTGCAGTACGACGTTTTCCAGCGGTTCGGGCATCGCGGGCAACTCCGCCGCGCCGCTGGTTGTCGACAGTGCCAGGTAAAGCCCCGCCGCCAGTAGACACGCCTGACCGGGCGCTTTCTTGATCCTGTTTGCAATTTGCATAGCTTTTCCGCCTTGTGTTTCGTGGTGGGTCCGGCGTTCACCGATTCGTCAGAACCGGTACCTGAGGTCAAGCCCCGCGGCCCGCGCGGGGCCGCGGTGGGCGTAGTCGAAGTTGAATGACGCCTGCAGGTCCAGGAGGGAAGTCACATACTCCTCGTTGGCGATATTCTTGATCCATGCGCCGAGTTCGAGCTTGTTGCCGCGGGTACTGAACGCCAGGCGGGCGTTTGATACCCAGTAGCCCGCTTGTCGCGCGTGCCGGGAATTGAAGGCGTCGAAGTACTGCTCGTCGCTGTATATCGCATCCACCGTGAGGTCGACATGCCCCGCTTCCAGCTCGGCCAATGTCCAGGCCACTCGCGCATTGAAGGTAAGTTGCGGTGCGTTGATCAACTGGTTGCCGGACAGGTCCTCGCCGCGCAGCTCGATCTGGGTGTACTCAGTATCCAGCAGGCCCAGGCCGATCGAGGCCTGGAGTCTGCTGCCGAAGACCTTGGTAAGCTCCAGTTCGCCGCCAAATACTTCCGCCCTGTCGGCGTTAACCAGGATCTGCAGGAGGTTGGGGGTCACATCCAGGAATTGCTGATCGCTGTACCGATAGTGGAAAATGGCGCCGTTCAGCCGCAGGGAACGCCCAAACCACTCGCTCTTGGCGCCCAGTTCCCAGGCCCCGACCTCCTCCGGTGCTGCGATGGTAATCTCGCCGGGATCGAAGAAGGCCTGACCGTTGAAGGCGCTGTTGCGGTAGCCGGTGGTGTAACTGAGGTATGTGGCGACATCGGCACTCAAGGCGTAGTCGACAACGAAGCGGAAGCTCCACTTCTCGTCGTCCAGCGAATCCCCATAACCGTCGATGGTGGCCAGGGCATTCCTGACTTCAGTCCCTAGAGCGGGGTCGTAGTAGCCGATGGCGGCGCGGTAATTCTCAAGCTCGCTCTTGTCCTGGGTATAGCGCACGCCGAGGGTGAGTGTTGCTTGATCGGTGAGGTCGTAGGTTCCCTGGAAGTAACCTGCATAGCTTTGTTTGTGTTGTGTAAACGCGTTGCTGTTGCGGCAGCCGGTGATGAAGTCCTCCAGGCAGTCATTCACGCCGTTGTCGTTGAAATCCCCGGCATACTGATAGTAAGTCCGGAAAGTGACATCCGCGTCCAGGTCCTCGTCGTAGCCGTACAGCCCGAGTACGAAATTCGCGGGGCCGGAGAACGCGCTCACCAGGCGAAAATCCTGCGATAGTGCCCGCACATCGGAACCGAAATCGGAGTGCAGGATAGCGAAGGGCGAGCCATCGGCATCCTCACGGGTGGTCCAGCGCCCCTCGTCGTAGG
The DNA here is from genome assembly GCF_017255185.1 of Parahaliea mediterranea. Classification (GTDB taxonomy): domain Bacteria; phylum Pseudomonadota; class Gammaproteobacteria; order Pseudomonadales; family Halieaceae; genus JAFKCZ01. The sequence continues at coordinate 57,544 of NZ_JAFKCZ010000009.1, read as the reverse complement.
AACTCACGGACGCGAGGCTAAGGGATTCCGACAGGTACCAATTGAGGGCCAAAATTACACTCGTATTGTCGATCGACATCTTGCTCTGCCGGTCGAGCTCACTGTCGAAGTAGTCGAGACCGTGGCGATCGTAGCCAGTGACGTAGCCAACACCGCCCGTTCCGATATTGGTCGCCAGCACTTCGTAGCCATTGGGCATGTCGCTGCGCGAGCGACTGTATTTCAGCACCGCGTCCAGGCTGTCGGTGGGGGCGTATTTCAAACTCAAGCGCACTGCGTAGTCCTCGAGTTCGCCCGTGTCGCCGCTACCGGCGAACTCGTTGTCGACCCAGCCTTCGCTCCGGGCGTAGGTGTAGGCCAACCGCGCCCCCAAGGTATCGGGCACCAGGGCCAGATCGATGGCGCCGTCGGATTCAAAGCGGTTGAAAGTGCCGATGCCCGCGGCAATATAGGAAGCCCCCTCGCCCGACAGGTCTGGAGAAGTGGAGAGGATGTTCACCGCGCCACCGGTGGCGTTCTTGCCGTAGAGTGTTCCCTGCGGGCCGCGCAGGACTTCGATACGCTCGAGGTCGAACAGTTGCAGGGCCTGCAGCGCACCGACCCCCTTGTACACCTCGTCCACGTACATGGCGATGGGGCTGGATTGATTCTGGGAAAAGTCGGACATCGAGACACCGCGCACGGAAAACGACGGCTGGCTCTCGGCATACGGCGTGGCAATACTGACATTGGGAATCTGGCCGGCAATGTCGGTGATGTTGTGCATCTTTAGCTTGCGGATATCCGCGCCCGACAACGCGGAAATGGACAGGGGCAAGTCCTGCAGGCCCTCCGCGCGCCGCTGGGCGGTTACGATGACTTCTTCCAGCGCGGCGTTGCTCGCCGGGCTCAAAGTGGGTAAATAGGCGAAACAGCTCGCCACAACAGCTTTGATACAGATATTATTATTCATGGTGCCTCCGAGAACACTCGCGAACCCGCAGTGACTTCGCGGGAAGTCAGAGCTCGACGAGCGCTCGTGTCGATGTACGAAATGCCGCGCGTTTAGCCCGCGTCAGCGACTGAGTTGCATGCGGTTCTCGATAATCCAATCCTCCATTCGCCGGGGGTCGCGTCGGAGCAACTCCCGCACCGTGTCGGTATGCATTCGGTAGTCCAGGTCCTGGTCACGCTCCCAGGCGACGTATTGCAGCAGGGGAACGGCGGCTTCGCCGTGCAGCCGGATAAACAGTTCACTGTCGCCGGAATAGCGGATGTCCCGCCCCAGGTGGGAACTCATCTGCTGCGCGAGTTGCGCGAAGCTGAAACAGTCGTCCCGATGCCCCGTGAGGCCCAGTTCCTCGCCGAGGAAAACCGCCGTGTCCGCGGTGAGCACATGGGCGGCAACATCGGCGATATCTCGGGTATCGATATAGGGCAGTGTGTGATCATGGGGCAGGCAGAAAACGTTCTCCTCCACCACGCCCCGACCCACCAGCCACAACAGGCTCTGCATATACCACGCCCAGGGATTGACGAAGGTGACGGGCAATCCGCTATCCCGCCACAGCTGCCGTCCGCGCCAGTGGACCCAGCAGGGCATGGCCGGATATTGACGGAATGCCGAGGGAATATTCGCGGCCTCCACTTCGGGCACCACACCCAGCAGGCGCACCACCTGGCGGATGGAAGCCTCCTGGCGCACCGCCTCGATCATCGCCACGGTCGAGGCCTCCTCGTCGAGCGCAAAATCCGGGTACATCACAAATACTCGCTCCGCGCCGCGAATCGAGTGGCTGATTTTCCCGCCGTCCGCCAGGTCGGTGAGTTCAACCTCGGCGTCCGGGAACTGGCGGGATAACTCCGCCACCCCCCACTCGCTGCTGGATAATAATCTCAGCGACACGCCCGGCGCCTCGGACAGCGTTCTACACAGATGGCTACCAACGTTGCCGCTGGCGCCAAACACCACAATTTTCAACATCCCGCTCACCTCCTTTCCATACAGATAATGAACACACCCATTTATATGTCACTGACCTATTTTGGAGGCAAAAAAAACCTCGCGAGGCCGGCGACCGATCAAGCGCTATCTGCCGGCCACTTCGGTCGCCAGTTCGGCCAAATCCGCGTAAAGTCGCTCCAGCTGTTTTCTACGATTACTCGCCGAGCCGCTGTGGTTCTGGATCATCGCGCCATCGATCATCGAGGTGATGACCTTGGCCTTGGCCAATAGATCCGTCTTTGACTTGCCCGGATGCACGCCGGCCAACAGGTTGACCAGGTCCTGGTAGAAAGTCTGGTAAATTTCTTCCTTGAGTGCGCGAAAGCGCTCGTCATACAGGCTCCTGAGCGTCAGCATGAGGTAGACCTTGCCCCGGTCGCCCGCCCATGCCTTCATCAGCGAGGCCAGCACCTGGCCGATGCCCTCCAGCGACTCAGCCTCCAATAAAATGGCCTCGTCGCGCTCCCACTCTTCGCGAAAAATCGCTTCAAGCAGATCATCGCGGGTGGGGAAATAATACTGCAGGTGTCCCAGTTTGATATCGATTTGCTTGGCGACCTTGCGCAGGGCCAGGCCGTCCATGCCTTCCTCGAGCAGAATACGCTTTGCCTCCGCCAGTACCCTGGCGCGGCGCTGGCGACCCTTTTCGCTGAGGGACTCCTGTTGCGCGAGATTTTTGTCGATGGCGCTGGTCATTGCACCACTTCCCCGGGCCCGACCGCCGCACCGGCATAGCGTTCGAGAAGTGACCGCCTGACACCGTCGAGCATGTGACCGCGCTCGTCCTGCGTCACGGTGGGCACTTCAAAAAACGGAGTTACCGATACCGGGTCGATACCCACCAGGTTCAATGTGCCCAGGGTCATCGGCGCCACCAGGGCGTCGATCGAGCCAAACGCCTGCTCGATGGAGCCCCTGTCACCGCCAAAGGTAATGAACATCTGGGCCGTCTTGCCAAGCAACAGGGGCTCGAGCCCGGCTCCGTTCTCACGGTAGGCGTAACCGTGGGAAAACACCCGGTCGATCCAGCCCTGAAGCCGCGCGGGGCGGTTGAACCACCAGATCGGATACACAAAAATCAGGTTGTCGGCCCAGTCGATCAACGCCTGTTCGGCGGCAATATCCGCGGGCGTCACACCGGCCTGGAACGACTCGAAATCCCGCGCATCCAGAATCGCCGAAAACTCTTTCGCATACAGGTCGCTGACGCGAACCTGGTGATCGCAATTGGCCAGCGTTTGCGCAATCGTCTCTTTCAGCGCGAAATTGAATGACGCCGGATTCGGATGTGAGAAAACGATAAGGTGCTTCATTGCTGGACCGCCCTTTCCCTCGAATTGAGAACAAGTCTAGGGCATGGCTCAAATATGTCAACGACCTATTTTTGTTTTTTTTGGGGCGAGTAACTACAGGACCAGCTGGTGAGATGGCTTCTTGTGGAAAATACTCCAGCGCCGGCAAGCGCCGCGCCCAGGCTTGGCGGACGCGGTGCCGGTTGCGGTGTCGCTATTGCGCCGCCCGCAAGTGGAGCAAGCGCCCCCGACTATCGCCGTACTCATCCTCGAGTACCCACAAGTCGCCGTCCGCGCCCTCCGCCACGCCGCGGATGCGCGCGCCCATGGGATAGCGCGCCACTTCCTCGGCGCCGGTCTCACCCAGCGCGATGCGTATGATCGCTTGGGACGACAGGCCGGCGACCAGGGCGTTGCCGCGCCAGTCTGGGAACATGGTGCCACGGTAGACCGTCAGGTCCCCCGGCGAGATCACCGGCGTCCAACTGAGGGCTGGAGCCGCGAAGTCTTTCCGGGTGTTGTGATCGGGAATCTCGCGCCCGTCGTAGTGGTCGCCGTTGGATACCACCGGGTAACCGTAATTGGCGCCGCGCTTGATCAGGTTCAACTCGTCGCCGCCGGCGGGGCCCATCTCAATCTCCCACAGGCGCCCCTCCAGGTCGAAGGCAATACCCAATGGGTTGCGATGGCCCAGGGACCAGATTTCGCCGTACACCGCCTCGTCGTCCACCCGGGCGTCGTCGCGGCGGTAGTCCACAAAGGGATTGTCCGCGGGAATGCCGCCGTCGTCGTTCAGGCGCAGCAGCTTGCCCACGTTGGACTGCATATCCTGTGCCGGGGTGAATTTTTGCCGGTCGCCGGAGGACACCCACAGGTAACCCGCCTCGTCGAACAACAGCCGGTGCCCATAGTGGCCGCGACCCAGCAATTTGGGGTACTGTCGCCAGATCACCTCCACAGACGACAGCGAGGGACGCTCGCCCCGCGCATCGAGCACCGCGCGGGCCACCGCCGCGCCGCGGGTGTTGCCCGGCCCGCCCTCGGCATAGCTGAGGTAGACCAGGCCGTTGTCAGCGAAGTCCGGGTGCGGGACCACATCGCCCAGGCCGCCCTGGCCGCCGTAATCCACATCCGGCACACCGCGCACGGGGCGGGACTTGCGGCCCTCGCGATCGACGACAAACAGATTGCCCTTTTGCTCCGTCACCAGCATGCGCCCATCCGGCATCATGGCAATGGCCCAGGGCTCGTCGAAGTCGGCGACGGCCTGGACCTCGAAGGGAAGTTCCCTAGCGCTGGCGGGAAGTGCAACAATCCCGGCCAACACGATACAGAAAGCGGTACTCAGCCTGACAAACATAGTCACCTCGCAAAAAAGGGTTCCCATCCAGTATTGCACAGGCCCGCCGGCCCGTGAACGCTCCGACCGGCTGCCACTCACTGCACGACCCATGCCTTCTGGCACCGCTCCGGCTAAACCTGGAGCTCCGGCAGGTCCCTGTACAAATCCAGCGCCTCGGGGTTGGCCAGGGCGTCGGTGTTTTTTACCGGCTCGCCGTGCACCACCTTGCGCACCGCCAGCTCGACGATCTTGCCGCTGATGGTACGAGGAATATCCGCCACCTGGATGATTTTCGCCGGCACATGGCGCGGCGTGGTGTTCCGGCGAATGGTGCCGCGAATGCGATCCCGCAAGGCGTCATCCAGCCGCACACCTTCGCGCAGCACCACAAACAGCACCACGCGCACGTCGTCCTGCCACTGCTGGCCGATCACAATGCTTTCCAGCACTTCCTCCACCTGCTCCACCTGGCGATAGATCTCCGCGGTACCGATGCGCACGCCGCCCGGATTGAGCACGGCATCGGAGCGGCCGTGGATGACAAAACCTCCGTGCTCGGTGATTTCGCCGTAGTCGCCGTGAGCCCAGACATTGTCAAAACGGTCGAAGTAGGCGCTGTGAAAGCGCGCGCCATCGGGATCGTTCCAGAAACCGATCGGACAGGACGGAAAGGGCTTGGTACACACCAGCTCGCCCTTCTCGCCGCGCAGGGGGTGGCCGTTTTCGTCCCAGATATCCACCGCCATGCCCAGCCCGGGGGCCTGGATTTCGCCCTTGTACACCGGCAGGGTGACGGAGCCAGCGACAAAGCAGGACAGGATATCGGTGCCGCCGGAGATCGAGGACAGGCAGACGTCCGCCTTGAAGTCCCGGTAGACGTAGTCGAAGCTCTCGTGAGCCAGGGGCGAGCCGGTGGACAGGATGCTCTCGAGGCTGTCCAGGCGGTGACTCTGGCGCGGCTTGTGCCCGGCCTTTTCCAGCGCGGCGATGTACTTGGCGCTGGTGCCGAAGATGGTGATGCCCTCCTCGTCGATGCAGTCCAGCAGCAAGGTGCCCTCCCCGGCAAAGGGCGAGCCGTCGTACAACACCAGCGTGGCGCCCGAGGCCAGGCCCGATACCAGCCAGTTCCACATCATCCAGCCGCAGGTGGTGAAGTAGAACAGCACGTCGTCGCGGCCGAGGTCGCACATCAGCTGGTGTTCCTTCAGGTGCTGCAGCAGCGTGCCGCCGGCGCCGTGCAGGATGCACTTGGGCACCCCGGTGGTGCCGGAGGAATACATGATGTACAGCGGGTGGTCGAAGGGCAGTTGGGCGAACGCGATCTCCCCCGCGCTGTCGTGGCGGAAATCGCCGTACAACTGCGCGCCGCCGATGCCCGACAGGTCGGGCGCCTTCGCCACCACCGGCACCACCAGCACGCGCTCCAGACTGTCGATGGCCCGGGCGATGCCGGCCACGCGTTCCAGGGAATCGCAGGTCTTGCCGTTGTAGTAGTAGCCATCGGCGGCGAACAGTACTTTCGGCTCGATCTGGCCGAAGCGGTCCAACACCCCGTTGATGCCAAAGTCCGGCGAGCAGGAGGACCACACGGCCCCGAGGCTGGTGGTGGCGAGCATGGCGATGACGGTTTCGGCGATGTTGGGCATGAAGCCCGCCACCCGGTCGCCCTGCCCCACGCCCGCGGCGGCCAGGGCCGCGGCCACCGCCGCCACTTCCCGGTAGAGCTCGGCGTAGCTCAGGACGCGGCGTTCGCCGTTCTCCAGCCGGCACACCAAAGCGGCGCGCTCGTCGCGGTAGCGCAGCAGGTTTTCCGCGAAATTGAGCCGGGCCCGGGGAAACCAGCGCGCGCCGGGCATGCGGTCGCCGTGTTCGAGCACGGTGTCGCCACCGGTGTCGCCGCGCACCTCGCCGTGCTCCCAGACCGCGCGCCAGAAGGCCTCGGGGTGGTCGATCGCCCAGTCCTGCAGGGCAAAATAGTCCGCGCCATCCAATTGCGGGTGGTTCACCGCCAGTGCACGGGTAAAAGCCGTGAGGCGGGCGCGGTCGATGCGCGCTTGCGGCGGGGTCCAAAGAGGCTGTGTCATGGCGCTGGCTCTCCTGCGGGTGAATTGCCCAGATTGCCGCCGGCAGATATATTTATCAAATTTAATCTATTTATGTTTTCATTAGCTTTTTTTATGAATATTACAATCAAGCAGCTGCGCGCCTTCGAGGCGCTGGCCCGCTGCGGCAGCTTCGCCGAGGCCTGCGAGCAATTGCACCTGTCGCAACCCGCCCTCAGCGTTGCCATCCGCAATATGGAGGACAGCGTCGGCGGCAGGCTGTTCCAGCGTTCGACCCGCCAGCTGGCCCTCACCCCGGAAGGCCGGCAGTTCCTGCCCACGGCCCGCCGCCTGCTCGCCGACTGGGACCGCGCCCTCGACGACCTGGGGCGCAGTTTCGCGCTGCGACAGGGCCGCCTGCGGGTGGCGGCCATGCCCTCTTTCGCGCTGAACATGCTGCCCGCCATTCTGCGCGCCTTCCGCGAGCGCTTCCCCCATATCAATATAGCCGTTGACGACATCGTGATGGAGCTGGTGCTCGACGCGGTGCGGGAGGGGCGCGCCGAACTCGGCATCGCCTTCGAGCCGGAGCAACTGGGCGGGCTGGAATTCACCCCCCTGTTCCGGGACCGCTTTCTGGCCATCGTGCCCGCCGGTTCCGCCCTGGCCAAACGCGCCAGGCTCAGCTGGCGCCAGCTTGCCGCGCAGCCGCTGATCGCCATGAACCGGGGCTCCTGGATGCGCAATACCACCGACGCGGTGCTGTCGGAGGCGGGACTGGTGCCGGCGTCCCTCGCCGAGGCCTCCCAGTTGGCGACCATCGGACGCATGGTTGCCGAGGGTCTCGGAGTCAGCGTGGCGCCCGCCCTGTGCCGGCCACAACTGGAGAACCAGGGCGTGGCCTGCGTGGCGCTCCACGGGCCGGGGATCGAGCGCCGGGTGGGTATTTTTACCCGGCGACGCCACGCCCTGTCGGCCCCGGCCGAAGCGCTGCTGGCGCTGATGCGCGAAACCTACCCCCCAAACTGAGCCAGGCAGGGCTCCCGGAAGATGCACCCGGTTACCGGCTCGGTTATGCTCACCGCCCCTGCCAACGGAGATCGACCTTGCCAAGGACCGCAAGCCCGCGACACCGCTCGTTCGCGCACCTAGTGTTCAGCGCACTGCTGTGGCTGATCCCGACCACGCTCCTGGCGCAGGAACTGCGCATCGCCGTGGCCGCCAACTTTGTCGAGGCGATGCAGCGAATTGCCGCGGATTTTACAGCGCAAACGGGGCACCAGGTGGTGCTGTCCCCGGGTTCCTCGGGACGCATCTACGCCCAGATCACGGCCGGCGCGCCCTACGACCTGTTCTTTTCCGCCGACCAGGCCAAGCCCGCGGCCCTGGAGCAGGCGGGCCTCATCGTTCCCGGCAGCCGGTTTACCTACGCCGTCGGCGGCCTGGCGCTGTGGTCGGCCCGGCCGGGCTTCCTCGACCACGGGCCACGGCCGCTTGAGCGGGGAGATTTCAACAGACTGGCCCTGGCCAACCCCCGGCTCGCCCCCTACGGGCAGGCCGCGACGGAGGTACTTGAACGGCTCGGCCTGACAGCGTCGACCGAGGCAAAGTGGGTGCGTGGCGAGAACATCGCCCACGCCTACCAATACGTCGCCACGGGCAATGCCGATCTCGGTTTCATCGCCCTGTCGCAACTGCGGGGCAGCGGCCATTCCGGCAAGGGCTCGTACTGGGTCGTCCCCCGCGCCCTCTACTCGCCCATTCGCCAGGATGCGGTACAGCTGTTGCGGGCGAGGGCCAAACCCTCGGCCGAGGCATTTCTGCGCCACATGCGCGGCGACGGCGCCGCCGCCATCATGGCCGGACTCGGCTACCAGCGCCCCTGACCCACTCGCCCTTCACCGCTCCCCGCCGCTTAGCTCCGGGCCGGCACGGCCAGTAGGCACGCGGAAAACATAGTCGAACCACCCGCGTGTAAATCACCACCGCAACGCGCTCCGGCTGCCGCCACCGCGATTTCTGTGCCATGTTGCGACTGACGATAACAACAGGAGAGTGACATGCCGCTCAACCAGCGACTGCACAACAGCGCCATCATCGTCGTCGGTGCGGGCACCGGCATCGGCGCCGCCACCGCACGCCGGCTGGCCGACGAGGGCGCCCGGGTATGCGTCGCCGACATCAACGTACCGGCGGCGCAATCGGTGGTGAAGACACTGCGCACCGCCGGCGCCGAGGCGATCGCCGTGGAGGTGGATATCGCCGACGAGGGTTCGGTCGACGCCATGGTGGCGGCCGCGGTCACCCATTTCGGCGGATTGGACGGCGCGCACATCAACGCCGCCGACCTCAAGGTGATCCACGAAGACAGCGACGCCCTGGCGGAGGATCTGGCGGTGTTCGACCGCACATTGGCGGTGAACCTGCGCGGGCATTTGCTGTGCACCCGGGCGGTGCTTCCGCACCTGTTGCGGCGTGGCGGCGGGCCCATCGTATATACCAGCTCCGGGGCCGCCGAGGCGGGAGAAGCGACCCGGCCGGCCTACGCGATGGCCAAGAGCGGCCTCAACGCCCTGATGCGCCATGTCGCCGCGCGCTGGGGCAAGGAGGGCATCCGCGCCAACTGCGTGTCGCCCGGGGTGACCCTCACCCCGGAGATGCGCGCCAGCGGCCTGTTGCCCGCGGATTTCGAGGCGACCATGCTGGCTCACACGCCGCACCGGCGGCTGGGCACGCCGGAGGATATCGCCGCGCTGGTCGCCCTGCTGCTGTCAACGGACGGCGAGTGGATCAATGGCCAGGCCTATCACATCGACGGCGGGGTCATCATGCGCTAGCGCCCTCTGACACCGGGGCCATCCTCAACTAGACTGGAGGCCGGTTTACGGGAGTTACCGGCCTTGGACAACACCGATCACCTTGCCCGCGAGCGGCCGCTGCTGATTTACGACGGCGACTGCGGCTTTTGCCGCTACAGCGTCGACTACGCCCGGGCGGCCACCGGCGACGCGGTCCACTACCGCCCCTTCCAGGCGGTGGGCAATGCCTTCGCGCAATTCAGTACACAGGACTACCGCGACGCCATCCGGCTGGTGGAAGCCGACGGCCGCAGCCACGGCGGCGCCGGGGCCGCCTTCCGCGCGCTGGAACTGGGTGGCCACCTCGCGCTTTGGGCCAGGCTGTACCGCGCCCTGCCACCGTTCGCGGCGGCCTGCGAGTGGGTCTACCGCCTGGTGGCTCGCCACCGGGGCGCCGCCTACACCCTCGGCCGCTGCCTGTTCGGACCGCAGTTGCGCCCGGCGCGCCAGCAACTTACCACCTGGCTGTTCCTGCGCCTGCTGGCCCTGATCTATCTCGCCGCCTTCGGCTCCCTGGCGTGGCAGGCGGCGGGCCTGATCGGCGGCGAGGGCATCCTGCCGGCGGAGGACTTCTTCGCCGCGGTGGACGCCCGCTACGGTCCCCGCAAGTACGCGCTGCTGCCCTCGCTGCTGTGGCTGGACGCCTCCACCGCCAGCATCCAGGCCCTCGGCATCGCCGGCTGCGCGCTCAGCCTGCTGCTACTGTGCAACCGCGGCACGGCCTGGGTGCTGCCGCTGCTGTACCTGTGCTACCTGAGCCTGTACCACGGCGGCCAGCGCTTCACCGCCTACCAGTGGGACATCCTGCTGCTGGAGTGCGGTTTTCTGGCGATCTTCCTGCCCCATGCCCCAACCCTGTTCACCTGGTTGTACCGCTGGCTGCTGCTGCGCTTCCTGCTGCAGTCGGGCCTGGTCAAGTGGTGGAGCGGCGACCCCCACTGGCGCGATTTCAGCGCCCTGGATTTCCACTTCGAGACCCAGCCCCTGCCCAACGCCCTGGCCTGGTACGCACACCAATTGCCCGAGCCGATACTGCGCGCCGGCGTCGCCTTTACCTTCGCGGTGGAACTGCTCGTGCCCTTTTTGATCCTGTTGCCGCGCCGACCGCGCCAGCTGGCGGCGCTGCTGGTCGCCCTGTTCCAACTCGCCATCCTGCTCAGCGGCAGCTACAACTTTTTCAACCTGCTCACCCTGTGCCTGTGCGTGCTGCTACTGGACGACCAGTGCCTGCGGCGCGCACTGCCGCGAGGCCTGCGCGACGGGCCCGGGCGGCGATCGCCGCGCGCCGGCCCGGGCACCGTCGCCATCGCCCTGCTCTACCTCACCCTGAGCACTCTGTGGCTCGGTGCGACGGCGAACCGGGTGCCGCTGGGCGAGCTGCCCCGCGCGCTGCTCTACTGGAGCTCTCCCTGGCACATGGCCAACGGCTACGGGCTGTTTGCGGTAATGACCACCGAGCGGCCGGAAATCGTCTTCGAGGGCTCCCGCGACGGCCGGCAATGGCGGGCCTATGAGCTGCCCTACAAGCCGGGCGACCCGCGGCGCGCGCCGGGCTGGGCCACGCCCCGCCAGCCGCGCCTGGACTGGCAGCTGTGGTTCGCCGCGCTGCAACGGCCCGAGGACAACCGCTGGGTCGGCGCCGTGGTGGCGGGCCTGCTGCAGGGTTCTGAGCCGGTACTCGCGCTGTTCGCCCACAATCCCTTCCCCGACGAACCGCCGCGCTACCTGCGCGCCTCGCTGTACCGCTACCGATTCACCACCTTCTCGGAACGGGCGGAGGACGGCGCCTGGTGGCGACGGGAATACCTGGGGGAGTACTGGCCGGTCACCGCCTGGCAGCTGCCGGTGGAGCGGCGCCACTAGTTTCAGGAAAAGACCACGGTCTTGTTGCCCTGCACCAGGACGCGGTCCTCGAGGTGGTAGCGCAGGCCCCGGGCCAGTACGGTTTTTTCCACTTCCTTGCCCAGCCGCACCAGGTCCTCAACGGTGTCGTGGTGACGGATGCGAATGACATCCTGCTCGATGATCGGACCGGCATCGAGTTCCTCGGTGACATAGTGGCAGGTGGCACCGGTGAGCTTGACACCCCGCTGGAAGGCCTGGTGATAGGGGCGCGCGCCGACGAAGGACGGCAAGAAACTGTGGTGGATATTGATAATCCGGTTGGGATATTCAGCGCACAGCCAGGGCGGCAGGATTTGCATGTATCGAGCCAGGACGATGGTATCGGGGGCCGCCTCGCGGATCAGGCGCGAGGTCTCCTCGAAGGCGGCCTGCTTGCCCTCGCCATCAGGGGGCACCTGCACGCAGTGGTAGGGTACGCCGTGCCATTCCACCAGGGGGCGCAGGTCCTCGTGGTTGGAAATCACGCAGACCGGATCGAAATCGATATCGCCGCTGCGCCACAGGTGCAGCAGGTCGGCCAGGCAGTGGTCCAGCTTGCTCACCATCAGCACCACCCGCTGCGGCCGTCGTGATTCGGTGAGTCGCCAGTCCATGTCGAGGTCCCGCGCCACCGGGGCGAAGGCGGCGCGAAAGTCCTCGGCATCCATATCAAGGCTGCCCGCGTCCACCTCATAGCGCATGTAGAACATGCGGGTCTCGGTGTCCTCGTACTGGTTGGCGCCGATGATCGAGCCGCCCTGTTCGGCGATGAAGCCCGCTATCCGCGCCACGATGCCCACTTTGTCGGGGCAGGTGCCCACCAGCCTGTAACTGCGCAATGCCATGTTGTCTACCCTCGCTCCCCACACCCCGCCGGACCCGCGGGCCCCGGCGCAAAGGCGCTAACACTACCATCACGGCGCCGCCTTGGCAGCCCCGAGGCGAGGTATTTGCGGTCGGGTCGGAACTGTTAGACACTCGCTATACCACTCCACCGGGACAGTCGATGTGGCATCCATCACCAGTTGCGGCAGCCGTTATCACCACGGCGACCTGCGCAAGGCCCTGATCCTGGCCTCGGCGCGCCTGATCGAGGAGGAGGGCCTGCTGGGGTTTTCCATGGTGGCCGCCGCGCGGCGCCTGGGGGTCAGCAATGCCGCCCCCTATCGCCATTTCAAGGACAAGAACGATCTGCTCAATGCGGTCACCGACCTGGCGTTTTTCGCCCTGGGGGAGGAAGTGGAACGCACGGCCCGCGCGCCCGAACACGGCGCCGAGGACTGCATCGTCGCCCTGGGCATGACCTATGTCGACTTCCTGGCGCGACACCAGCCCTTTTATGAACTCATGTGGGGGCGACTGGGCAGGGAGCTGTCCGCGCAGGAGCAGCTGGCGACCCGTGCCTCCGGATTCCGCTTCCTGATCGAAGCCCTCGACCACTGGCGACTACACCACGGCATCCATGACTGCCGGGTGGAATCGATCGCCCTCGCCTTCTGGTCCATGGCGCACGGACTCAGCGTATTGCAGTCGCATCATGCCTTCACCTACTACAGTGCCGACACCGATCTCGAAACCCTGTTGCGGCACAACACCCGCATTTTCCTCCGCGGCCTGGCTTGCGTGAGCGATCCCCAGCCGGGCGCCTAGCGAGCCCCGGCACCGCTTGTTTTCACCGACGTCGGCGGTTATATCGAATGCACTCTGTTTCATTACCGGGCAAGGCCGGCCAGAATAGTCCCCACATCAACAGCGATTGAACATCCAAGGAGCAGCCATGACCGACAACGACATTCTTCCCATCTTCCGCCAGCGCCGCAGTCCCTATGTATTTGATCCGCGGCGGACGGTGGCGCGCGGGGACCTCGATGCGCTGTTTGAAGCCGCGCGCTGGGCCATGTCCTCCTATAACGCCCAGCCCTGGCGCTACATTGTCGGTGTCAAGGCGGACAACGGCGCGCTGTGGCAAGCGATCCACGACGTGCTGGTTGAGGGCAACAAACCCTGGACGGCCTTCGCCCCGGTGCTGGTCCTGGGCATCATTGAAACCACCTTCGAACACAACGGCAAGCCCAACAAGGCCGCCACCCACGACCTGGGCGCCGCCTCGGCGTTCCTGACGATGGAAGCCACTGCCCGCGGGCTCAGCGTGCACCAGATGATCGGTATCGAACCGGAGCAGGCCCATGCCGCCTTCGGCCTGACGGACAGCCAGGAGGCCTATTCCGCCCTGGCCATCGGTTACGAGGGCGAAAACACCGCCCTCGACGCAAAATACGTCGAGCGCGACCGCGGCCCGCGGGAGCGCAAACCGCTGCATGAGATCATCATCCGGCGGTAGTCCCGCCGCGCTCCAGGGGGCGGGCACCGACGCGGTGATGGCGATGGCAATCGCCGGCGCCACCGCGGGGCTGCGCGCCCGCTTTTTTGCGAATAAAGACTAAGGTATCGGCGTCGCCGCGTACCCGACCCCCGCCCCTTTCGACTGTCGAGGACAAAAAAGCGCCACACTGTCGCTCGCGCGACAGAGCCCGGCGAGGCGCCCGCTATAGAGTTTGCACGGTGATGCAGAACCATAGTTATAAAAAATGAGGACCCGCAGCATGAAAAGCCGTTTATTCAAACTTTCCGGCCTCGCCGCCGCCCTGACCGCCGCCCAGGCCTCCCTGGCCCAGCCCGCCCTCGAGGAAGTCGTGGTCACCGCGCAGAAACGCGCCCAGGACATCCAGGACGTACCGATCTCGATCACCGCCTTTTCCGGCGATTACCTGAGCGAGGCCGGGGTCAAGGACATCGGCGACGTGGCCCGCCTGACCCCCAACTTCACCATCTCCAACTCTTCGCAACAGACCAACAACCGCATCGCTATCCGCGGCATCGGATCGGTGGGTAACAACGGTATCGAGCCCAGTGTCGGGGTGTTTATCGACGGCGTGTACTACCCGCGCCCCGGGGCCGTTATCGGCCAGTTGATGGACGTCGAATCCTTCGAGGTCCTGCGCGGTCCGCAGGGTACGCTGTTCGGCCGCAACACGCCGATGGGCGCGCTCAATATCAACACCCGCAAACCCGCGTACGAAACCGAGGGAATGGTCGAGGCCGGCTTTGGCGACTACGACGCCTACGAACTGGGCGCGGTGTTCAATACCGCGTTCAGCGACAACATTGCCGGCCGGGTGGCGATCAAGTACGCGGACCGCGACGGCTACGGCGAGAACATCCTCAGCGGCGGGGAGTTCGGCGAGCGCGACGACCTGAATGTACGCGGCAAGCTGCTGTTCGACTTCGCCGACAACCTGTCCCTGCTGGTTACCGCGGATTATTCCGAGATCAATGCCTCCGGCGGCGCCATCGAAGTCCTCGAGGGGACCGAGGACCCGCGCCTCGACGGCACGCTGAATGCGCTGTATGGCAACGGTGTGAGCACGGGCGATGGCTTCGACCACAAAGTCAGCCAGGAGCACGAGGACGACCTGCAGGACGAGCAGTCCGGCCTGTCTTTCGACATCAACTACGATTTCAGCAATGGCATACGCCTGCGCTCGATCAGTGCCTACCGCGAATGGGAAGCGGACGTCTACGAGAGCGCCCTGCGTATCCCGGCGAATATGGTACAGCGCGACACCTTCTACGAGACCGAGACCCTGTCCCAGGAATTCCAGTTCATCTCCCCCGGCGGCGAGACCATCGACTGGGTCGCGGGCCTGTTCTATTACCAGGAGGAGTACAACATCGACCAGGCCTTCGACGCGGGGGACGACTACTGCACCCCGACCATTGCCGGCCTGGTCGGCCCCGAAGCGGGCGCGGCCTGCGACAGCTTCCAGCAGGACCGCATGGTGGAGAGCGTGTTCCAGCAGGATCTCGACTCCATCGCGGTATTCGGCCAGGGAACCTGGAACATCAGCGAGGCCTTTAGCCTGACTCTTGGCGGTCGCTACACCAAGGATGAAAAAGACGGAGACTTCGACCAGGTGGTCAACAACCCCTTCGGCGCCCTGGTTCGCGTTAACGAGCAGGTCCCGGGGATGGAGCGCGAGGACTCCAAATCCACCTGGTTCGGCAACGCCAACTGGTTCGTCACCCAGGACATCATGCTGTTCGCCACCGCCTCCACCGGTTACAAGTCCGGTGGTTTCAACTCCGAGGGCGGCAGTGTCGCCCTCGGAGAGGAGCGGCGGATTTTCGGCCCGGAACTGGCCACCAACTACGAGCTGGGCGTCAAGAGCACCCTGCTCGATGGCAGCATGACCGCCAATGTCACCGCCTATCGCACCGACCTGGAGGATTTCCAGGATCGCCTGTTCGACGGCCTGTCCTTCGTGGTGGTCAACGCCGGCGAGGTGCGCCAGCAGGGCGTGGAGGCCGACCTGGCTTGGGTGCCGCTGGAGCAACTGTCCCTGCGGGCGGGTATCAGCTACCTGGATTCCGAATACCAGGACTTCAAGGATGCCCCCGGGCTTCCGGGCGGTCCCAACCAGGACCTGACCGGCGAGCGCAAGCCCTACTCCCCCGAGTGGCAGACCTCCCTGTCGGCGGACTGGACCTCCTCGCTTACCGACAGCACCGAGTGGTTCGTGGGCGCCAGCTGGAGCTGGATGGACGAGCAGAACCTGGGAGCGGTATCCAACAACAACCCACAGTCGGTGCAGGATGCCTATTCCCTGGTCAATGCGCGCATCGGCGTACGCGATGTCGCCGGCGATTGGTCGGTCACCCTGTTCGGCAACAACCTGGCCGACGAAGGTTACTGCGTCACCATCTACGATCAGCCCTTCGGTGCCCAACTCGGAGCCCTGAACCCTGTCGCCAATACCATGGTGCAGCGCTGCGTACTGGGAGCGCCGCGCACCTGGAACGTGAAGTTCAACTACCATTTCTGATTGAACACCTGATTCGCCATACCCGCGCGGCTGTCGGCCTTCTGGCCGCGGCCGCTGCCGCGGGGCGACACGACAGGCTATTCGAGGAATACCAATGGACGACAGCCCGGGCCGGCTTTCACGCCGCAGTCTGCTACAGGGTATTGGCGCGGCAACCGCGACGCTTTCCCTGACCCCCGCGAGCCGCGCGTTCGATGACACCGGCGGAGCCTGGTGGCAGGGAGACGTGGCGCATTTGCTACCGCTGGTGGATCACCGGCAGATACTGTTGAAATGCTCGTTCAATTCCGCGCAGTCGGGTATCCCGCACCTGCGGGTCGGAGACCGTGCGGTGGCAGGCCGGCGCAGCGACTCCGCCGGCAGGTTCTGGCGGTTTCATGTCGACAAGCTGGACCCGGGCAAGACGTACCAACTTCAGCTGACTGACGAGCGCGGCAAGGCCCGCACAGACCCCTGGCCCCTGCGCACATTCCCGGCCCCGGACGCGCCGGCCACGCACCTGCGCATCCTGACCTTTACCTGCGCCGGGGGCGACGAGGATATCGCCACCGCCGGCGGCACGCACTTCTTTCTCGCCCTCGCCGCCCGCCAGCGCCTTCTGGAACGGGGCCTGTCGTTTTCCCCCGACGTGGTGATCGCCAATGGCGACCACGTGTACTGGGACCAGGCCACCAGCCAGAACAAGCCCGAGCCCTTCGCCCGCGCGGCCCGCGACATGTTCGCCCGCCACGGCGAGCTGGACCCCACGCGGCCGGCCCTGGGTACCCCCAACGAGGGCGTCCTGACCCGTATCGTGGACGCGCAAATTGCCCGGCTCTACGGCGTGCGACTGCGCTCGACACCATCGTTCTTTATCACCGACGACCACGACCTGTTTGAAAACGACGAGGCGACGGATACCCTGGTCACGCTGCCGCCGGACCAGCGCATGCTCGACCTCGCGCGCAGCGTGCAACACCTGTATTACCCCGAGTTCCTGCCGGACCCCACCCGCCCCGGCTTCCTGCCGGGCAGTGGCGCCCCGGATCGGCTGGCGGATTGCTCCGAAGTCTTCGGCACCCTGCGCTACGGCCGCCTGTTGGAGGCGCTGCTCTACGACACCAAACGCTACAGCACCCTGAAGGGCCCGCAGGCCACCATGATCCCCCCCGCGGTGGAGCGCTGGCTGGGGGCGCGCACGGCGAGCACCGACACCGCGCAACTGCTGCACATGCCCTCGACTCCCATTGGCTGGTCGGCGGGCAAGTGGGGCGAGTGGTATCCGGACGTGTTACAGGCCGATGGCCGTCTCGGCATCGAGCGGGCCAAGGATTACTGGCCTCACGGCTGGTGGTCGCAACACCAGCGGCTGCTGGCGATGCTGCACGCACAATCCGGGCGGCCGCCGGTGATCGTGTCCGGCGACCTGCACGCGTTCAGCAGTGGCCAGATCCTCAAAAGCGGCGGCCTGGACCTCGCCAACAATCCGGTCAATACCCTGTGCGTGGGCCCGCTGGGCAGCGCCGGGCCGGGCTTTCCCTCGTTCATTCGCGGCACGCCGCCGCAGGTACCCTCGCAATTGGTGTTGGATCAGGCCTTCGCGCCATTGGAAAAAAACGGCTTCAGCCTGCTGGATATCACACCGGAGAAAATTGACGTGCGAATGTTCGCCTGGCGGCCGCCGGAATCCGCGGAAAAGATCGGGCATTTGCAGCCCTTTCATCGCTATAGCATCGCCCGGTGATGCCATAGCGCGGCGACGCGCTTCCCCCTAGGGGGTGTACCAGATGGGCGAGGTGTAGGCACGCTCCCGGGTTTTCAACGGTATATTCCCGGGTAAATCGAGACTGAATTTGACCTGGTCGTAGGCAGTCCAGCGCGGGGTGGGTATCTCGATCACCCGCGCGTAGTAAAACGCGCGTTGTTCGGGGTCGAAGGCGGGGTCGCTCCAGATCGCCTCCAGGTTCGCGGCGCCGATGGTATTGGTCCACCCCGGAATCGACAGGTCCACGGTATCTCCGACCGGCGGCAGCTTGCCATCGGCACCGGGCTTGCGCCCACCCGACCAGGCCACGTCGTACACCTTTTCCCGCGACCGGCCGTCCGCGTCCAGCCAGCCCTTGACGATCTGGATACGGTCCAGGTTGGCCCCGTCGGGGTCGCGCAGGGCGTACACCAGGAACCGCGGGGCGCCGGCACCTTCGGCTCGAGGCTTCATATCCGATCCCATGGGCACCCCTTTGGCGTAGCCGGCTCGCGCCCGCTCCGGGAGCAGCAGGTCGCTGTCCTCAAAGTTCCAGCCGGCAAAAAAGCGAACGCTTATGCGCGGCCCGGTGGTCGCGTAGGCCTCGCGCCTGAGCATGGCATCGAACAGGGCCTCGCGGGTGTTCTCCGTCGCCCACAGGGCGGTGAGCCCCGCCGAGGAGTAGACCCAGCCCTGGTAATTCAATCCCGTTTCCTTGTTGTTCCGGGCCCAGTGCGTGGCACGCCCAGGGTTGGGCTCGTAGGCCTTGAACTTGCCGAAGAAGTTATCGTCGTCCACGGTACTGAGCCCGGTGTGGGTGTCGGTCGCCCCGATCATGCCGAACTTAAAGGGGTTGACGCCGAGCGACGACTCCAGCTCCAGGCCCCGCTTCAGGCCGGAGCGGGCATACTCGCCGGGCAACATCCGTGGTGTTTTGGCCTGGCTCAGGTCCAGGTTACCCCAGTCCCAGTTCTCGTAGTCCGCGAACTCGTCATCCGGGGAAAGCCGGGGATGGGATTCGCCATCGCCCTTGAGCTGGGTGACCTCGTACAAGCGCTCCCACTTCTGCCGGGTGGCGGCGTAGTCCTTGTCATAGGATGCCCCCTCGGCAAAGTCGTCCTGCAGGGCGAACATCATGCCATTGGACAGGTTGCCGTTGTGGGGAATGGCCGTGACCCTGCCCCCGGTCTTTTCCTCGTAGGTCGCCAGCCACCGCCACAGGTCCCGCGGATCCCGGCTGCCCACCGGCGGATAGGTGGTATAGGGTTCGATCTGCCCCGCGAGTGCCGGCCCGTCCCGGAAAATCACGTTGCGGTGCAGGTTGTTGCCATCCACCAGTGAGGTCCATTCAAAGCCGATAAAGGTGGTGAAGTCGTGCGGATCGTTATAGTCCTCGGCCGCCTGCATGATCCGCTCCCAAACCGGCCGGTAGGCCGGGTTTCCCGGCTGGTAGATAAGGGCCGGTGGCGTCTGGCCCTGGGAGAACTGCGCGATCAGCTTCATCACCGCCTGCTGCGCCGTCGCCCCGCCCTCAAGGAATGCCTCGTGGTACTCCCGGCCGGCGGGGTCCGCCAGGATATTCGGCGCGCCATTGAGAATGTCGGTGATCAGCCCCATGCCGTCCGAGTGGTCGGTGATCATGAAGAAATCGTAGGGCCGCCGCAGTTTCACCGGCTGGCCGGAGTTGGAGATCACCTGTTCGCCACGGGCGAAGCGGTAGGCGTCCTCGGGCATCAGGCGCGTGCCGCTGCCGCCGGCGTCGGCGGACAGCCCGCTGTGTACGTGGGTGTCGCCAAAGTACACGCGGGTCGGAAAATCCGTACTCGCCCAGGGCGAGTACGGGTGGCCGGCCGTTGGCGTATCGGCGGCAAAGGAGCAGTGAATGGCGAGGGCACTGCCCAGCAACAGCAAAGTTCCTATCGGGTTTTTCACGCTGCGGACCCCTTTTTGGTCTTCTTCTTTTGGTGTCGACGGCCCTCTACTTCCCGCGCCCTGCGCCCTACCAGCCGAGTTCCAGCGGCGGCACGCGCGCATCGATCAGGCAGGGCCCGCGGTGCGCCATGGCGTCGGCCAGTTGTTCGCTGAACTCCTCGGCGGTGGTCGCCACCGTGGCGCGCACGCCCATGCCCGAGGCCATCGCCTGGAAATCCATGTCGGGACTGCCGATGGCCAGGGAGCTGGCCGCCTTGGGCCCGGGTTTGCCGCCGCGGGCACCGGTGCGGGCGAACTCGACTTCCAGTACCGAGTACTTGCGGTTGTTGAACAGCACCACGGTAACATCCAACTGTTCCCGCGCCATGGTCCACAGCGATTGGATCGTATACATCGCGCTGCCGTCGCCCTCGAGGCAGACGACCTTGCGATCAGGCTGGGCAATCGCGGCGCCCACCGCGGCGGGCAGGCCCCAGCCGATGGAGCCGCCGGTGAGATTGAGCCAGTCGTGGGGCCGCGCGCCGGCGGTTACCGGGAAACAGGCCAATCCGGAGGTAATGCCTTCGTCAACCACGATGGCGTCCTCGGGCAGGTGGTGGGCCAGGGCCTGGGCCGCGCTGTTGGCGTCCAGGGCGCCAACCGGGGCCTCGGGCAGCTGGAGCGGCCGCAGTTGCGGCGCGATATCCCCCGCCTGCAATGCCTTGACCAGGGCCGCCAGCGCCCCGTCGATGTCGTCGTCGGGGCCGGCCAGCGGTAACACCTCGCAGTCCGGGGGCGTGAGCACGCTGGGTACATTGGGGTAGGCGAAGAAGGACACCGGGGCATCGGCGCCCAGCAGGATCAGCTGTTCCGTGCCCTTGAGTTCCTCGATGGCGAGCTCCGCCAGGTAGGGCAGGCGCTCAATGGCGGCGGTCCCGGCGCCGCGACGCACCCTGGAGGGGAAGGTTTCGGTCAGCACCCGGGCGCCCGAGGCCTGGGCAATACGGCTGAGCTGCTCCCCCTGGGCGGCGCTCACCTCGCGGCCGCCGATCATGATGACGGTCTGCTTGCCCGAGCGCAGCATGGCTTGCGCCCGCTCAATGCGGTCACTGGCCACCGCCGTGAGCGCGGGCAGTTCGGCGGGCGCCGCGGCGCCGTTCGGGTTGTCCCCCCAGGACACGTCGGCCGGCAGGATCAGGGTCGCGACCTGGCCATGCCCGGCCTGCTGCACGGCGACGGCGGCATCCCGGGCAATATCCTCGGCGGCGGTCGAACTGTACACCCAGTGGGAAACCGGCCCGGCGATGGCCTCGATGTCCGAGGTCAGCGGCGCGTCATATTCCAGGTGGTAGGTGGCGTGGTCGCCGACGATATTCACCACCGGCACGTGCCCTTTCCTGGCGTTGTGCACATTGGCCAGGGCGTTACCCAGACCCGGGCCCAGGTGCAGCAGCGTGGAGGCCGGCTTGCGGGCCATCACCGCGTAGCCGTGCGCGGCGCCGCTGACCACGCCCTCGAACAGGCACAGCACGCAGCGCATGCCCTCGACTTCGTCCAGCGCGGCGACGAAGTGCATTTCGGACGTGCCGGGATTGGTGAAGCAGACCTCGACGCCGCTGTCCACCAGGGTTTTGATTAAGCTCTCTGCGCCATTCATGGGGAAATCCTGTGTTATATCGGAAAAAGTGAACTGATTCGCTACCAGATACAACGCAGTATAGAACCGCCGCGGCGCAAAAGTTTGTCGTCCACGCGATAGTGTGGGCGCGGGGTATGGTGAAAGCGGCCCTGCGCGGGCCCCCTACTCACCGGTATTGGCCAGCTGCTCCAGCGTGGCCAACTGCCGGATCACCAGCGAACCGTAGGCCAGGTTGATCAGCCCGTCGCACTGCCACTGCTTGAGAATCTTGTTCACGGACTGGCGCGACCCGGCCACCAGGCTGCCAATATCCTCCTGGGTGAGGCGGATCTGGAAATGGACACCGTCGTCGCGGTCCTCGCCGATGGAATCCGCGAGCACACAGAGTCGCCGCGCCATGCGCCGGGACAGGGCCGCCAGGCTGACGCCTTCATAAATCTCGTACAGCCGGCGCGTTCGCCGGCACAGCACCAGCGCCACCGCGTGCGACAGCTCCGGTGACTCGCGCCACAAGGCCTGGAAATCCGCGAGTTCCAACACCCGCAGTTTCACGTCGGTCACCGCCTGGGCCATGTGCGGGCGCGGCTGGGCATCGATGAGACTCGACTCGCCGAAGCAAGCGCCGGGGGGCATCAATTCGTAAAGCAGCTCCCTGCCATCGGTGGTCAGGGTATAGATACGGGTGGTGCCCTCGATGACCTGGTAAATCTCGTTGCCGGGCTCCCCCGCGCGGTAGACGAGCTCGCCACGATGGTACTGACGCGTACCCATCAAGCCGTGTACGCGTTCACGCAGTGCCGGGGACAGTGTGTCTATCCAGTTGTGCGCCCCGTCTTTCTCGCCTGTCTGCAAATTCCTATCCACCTGTAAATTGTCGTGCAAGCGACAGAGGTTGTTATGCTCCGGGAATGATACTAAATAAGCGGCTAGGATTCAGTGTCCATCGGGTAGGCCCACATGCTGGACTCCCTAGGCTTTTTATAACGAAAACAATGAGGTACTACGTGCTCGCAACAACACATCGCGCCTTGCGCCCCGCCCTTGCCACCGCCCTGCTATCCCTGCCCTTGCTGGCCGGATGCGGCGACCGTCAATCAACTGCCGCAACCGCGGCGCCCGCGGCGCAAACTGTGGCCGCGGTGGACGGGGCGCGCATACGCGGCGCCGACA
The DNA here is from genome assembly GCF_017255185.1 of Parahaliea mediterranea. GTDB lineage: Bacteria > Pseudomonadota > Gammaproteobacteria > Pseudomonadales > Halieaceae > JAFKCZ01. The sequence goes on along the minus strand of NZ_JAFKCZ010000009.1, from coordinate 34,816 downwards.
GTGAACCCGGCCAGTGGCTGAGCCACGGCCGCGGCTACGACGAACAGCGCTACAGCCCCCTGGCACAGATTCGCCAGGACAACGTCGGTGACCTGGGGCTGGACTGGTACTTTGACTTCCCCACCAAGCGCGGCATGGAAGCGACCCCCATTGCGGTGGACGGCGTGCTCTACGTGACATCCGCCTGGAGCATGGTCTACGCCTTCGACGCGGTCAGCGGCGAGCTGCTGTGGCACTACGACCCCCAGGTACCGAAGGCCTGGATGGTCAACCTGTGCTGCGACGCGGTCAACCGCGGCGTGGCGGTATGGCAAGGCAAGGTCTACGTGGGCACCCTGGACGGCCGCCTGGTGGCCCTGGATGCCACCGATGGCAGCGTGGCCTGGGAGGTGCAGACCACGCCCCGCGACAAGCCCTACTCCATCACCGGCGCGCCGCGGGTGGTCAAGGGCATGGTAATGATCGGCAACGGCGGTTCCGAGCTGGGTGTCAGGGGCTATATCAGCGCCTACGACGCCCAGAACGGCGACATGGCCTGGCGTTTCTACACCGTCCCCGGCGATCCACAGGCGCCCCACGAAAACCCCATCCTCAAACAGGCGGCCGCCACCTGGAGCGGTGACAAGTACTGGGAATACGGCGGGGGCGGCACCGTGTGGGATTCCATGGCCTACGACCCCGAGCTAGACCTGCTCTACTTCGGAGTGGGGAACGGCGCGCCCTGGAACCGCGAAATTCGCAGTCCCGGTGGCGGCGATAACCTGTTCGTTTCGTCCATCGTCGCGGTGCGCCCGGACAGCGGCGAGTACGTGTGGCACTACCAGACAACGCCCGGCGAAAGCTGGGACTACACCGCCACCCAGCACATGATTCTCGCCGACCTCGAGATCGACGGCGAAACCCGCAAAGTCATCATGCAGGCGCCGAAAAACGGCTTCTTCTACGTGCTAGACAGAGCCAACGGCGAACTGATCTCCGCGCAGAAGTACACCACCGTGACCTGGGCCTCCCACGTGGACCTTGATACCGGCCGCCCGGTGGAGGCGGACAATGCCCGCTACGAGGACAAGCCGGCACTCATCTACCCCAACACCCAGGGCGGCCACAACTGGCACCCCATGAGCTACAGTCCCGACACCGGCCTGGTCTATATTCCCGCCCACCAGGGCATCATGGTCTACGCCCAGGACAAGGACTTCGAGTTTACCCCGGGAGCCTGGAATACAGGGCTGGACCTGATGCCCGCGGTGATGCCGGAAGACCCCGAGCTGCGCGCCCAGGCCATGTCCCAGTTCACCGGTTTTATCACCGCATGGGATCCGGTCAAACAGGCGGAAGCCTGGCGCGTGCCCCACAGCACCTTGTGGAACGGCGGCATGCTCAGCACCGCCGGCAACCTGCTGTTCCAGGGCAACGCCGATGGCGAGTTCGTCGCCTACCGGGCCGATACCGGCGACAGGCTCTGGTCCAGCCCGGCCTACACCGGCATTGTCGCGGCCCCCATCACCTACAGTGTCGATGACAAACAGTATGTAGCGGTGGTGGCCGGCTGGGGCGGCGCGCAGGTGGCCTTCGGCGAAATCGCCGACCGCGCCAAAGGCAGCCCCGAGGCGGGCGGCGACAACTACAGCCGCCTGCTGGTATACAGCCTGGATGGTCGGGCACAGCTGCCGGCCCCCGCCCCCTCCGAGCGCAAACTGCCGGCGCCGCCCCCCCTGAACGCCGATGTGGCGACCCTGGCGCGCGGGCACGAGCTCTACATCAACAACTGCCACTTCTGCCATGGCGATCGCGCCATCTCCGGCACCAGCATTCCGGACCTGCGCATGATGAGCCCCGAAACCCACGAACTGTTCAACGCCATCGTGCTCGGCGGCCTGCGCCACGAAAAGGGCATGGCGGGCTTTGCCCAGCGACTGGACGACGACGACGCCGAGGCCATCCACGCGTACGTGATCAAGCGCGCCCACGACCTCCACTCCGAACAGGAGCAAAACCAATGACAACAAAAGGGGTCAGAGCCCTTTTTCATTCCGCCACAAGGGCCACTAAAAGGGCTCTGACCCCATTTTTGACTAAAAGGGCTCTGACCCCATTTTTGGTGGTGGCGCCGCTGTCGGTGGCCGAACCCGGCTACTCGCCCTACGCCGGGGAGGAATTCCCACGGCGGCTGCTATGGGGCGATACCCACCTGCACACCAGCCTGTCCACCGACGCCTTTGGCTTTGGTGTGCGCCTCGATCCGGAGGCGGCTTACCGCTTCGCCTCGGGCGAAACCGTCACCAGCACCTGGGGGCAGCAAGTGCGCCTGGCCCGACCGCTGGATTTCCTGGTGGTGGCGGACCACGCCGAGTCCCTGGGCATGATGAGCCGCGTCCAGGCCGGCGACCCGGCACTGCTTGAAGATCCCTCCGCTGCCGAATGGCACGCCCTGATGACCGGCAGCGACGCGCAGAGACGAACCTTCGACGGCTACATCAAGAACGGCCAGAAACGGCGCGAGATCTTTGGCAAATTGACTGAACTCGGCACCCCGTCCATGACCCGCGACAACTGGCAAGCCACGCTGGCCACTGGCGAGCGCTTCAACCGACCCGGTGAATTCACCGCATTGCTGGGCTATGAGTGGACCTCCGCCCCCGGCGGAAGCAACCTGCACCGTGTGGTGGTGTTCCGCGACGGAGCCGACAAGGTCGGCACGGTGACGCCCTTCTCCAGCTTCGACAGCAAGGCTCCGGAAGATCTTTGGTCCTACCTCGCGAACTACGAACAGAACACCGGCGGTCGCGTGCTGGCCATCCCCCACAACGGCAATCTCAGCAACGGCCTGATGTTCCCGACGGAAACGACCCAGGCCGGCACCCGGGTGGACGCCGACTATGCGCAACAGCGTCAACGCTGGGAGCCCGTCTACGAGGTCACCCAGATCAAGGGCGACGGGGAAACCCACGGCCTGCTGTCACCCGACGACGAATTCGCCGACTACGAAACCTGGGACGCCGGGAATTTTTTTGGCGTACCCAAGACCGAAGCCATGCTGCCCGGAGAGTACGCGCGTTCCGCCCTGAAGCGGGGGCTCGAGCTGGAGCAGCGCACGGGGCAGAATCCCTATCAGTTCGGCATGATCGGCTCCACTGATTCGCATACCGGCCTCGCCACCGCCGCCGAAGAGAATTTTTTCGGTAAACACAGCGGTGTAGAGCCGGACGCCGGGCGCTGGCAGCACGCGGTGGGCAGCGCCGGTGACAAGACCATCCTCGCCTGGGAACAGGCCGCGTCGGGTTACGCCGCGGTATGGGCGCGCGAGAATACACGGGAAGCCGTATGGGATGCACTCAAGCGAAGAGAGGTCTACGCCACCACGGGGCCGCGCATCGCGGCGCGCTTGTTTGGCGGCTGGGCTTTCTCGCCGGAGGACGCCACCCGCCCGGATATCGCGCGACTCGGCTACGCCAACGGCGTGCCCATGGGCGCCGTGCTGCCCGCGGCGAGCCGGGTCGACAAGGCCCCGACTTTCCTGGTGGCCGCAAGCCGGGACCCGATGGGCGCCAATCTCGACCGCATCCAGATCGTCAAGGGCTGGCTGGACGAGGCCGGCACCAGCCACGAGCGCGTATACGATGTGTCATGGAGCCAGCCAGGGCAACGCCAGCCGGGTTCCGATGGCACACTGCCGCCGGTGGGCAACACCGTGGACATCGCCAATGCCACCTGGCGCAACAGTATCGGTGCCGCCGAACTGGCAACCGTATGGCGCGACCCGGACTTTGACCGGGACCGGGCCGCCTTCTACTACGCCCGCGTGCTGGAAATCCCGACCCCCCGGTGGACAGCCTACGACGCCAGGCGATTTGACGTGGAGATGCCCGATGATATCCCAATGATCACCGTCGAACGCGCGTATACTTCACCGATCTGGTATTACCCTGACCGACCGGAGAAGGCACCATGAACATCGTAAGCTCACTGCGGGACCTGCTGGGCGACAACGCCGTACTCGATGCCGCCGACCTCGCCACCCGCTCCGCCGGCTTCCTGCGCCCCGACAACCTGCAAGCCGCCGCCCTGGCCAGGCCCGCGAACACGGAGCAGGTCGCCCAGGTGCTGCGCTGGTGCCGCAACAACGGCGTTGGCGTGGTTGCCCAGGGCGGACTCACCGGCCTCGTGCACGGCGCCGACGCCGACCCCGCGCAGGTGATCCTGTCGCTGGAGCGCATGCGCGACATCGAATCCATCGACCCGCGGCAACGCTGCGCCACGGTCCAGGCCGGGGTCACCCTGCAGGCGCTGCAGGAAGCGGTGGAAGAACACGGCCTCATGTTTCCCCTCGACCTCGGCGCTCGCGGCACCGCCACCGTGGGCGGCAACGCCGCCACCAATGCCGGCGGCAACCGGGTGATCCGCTACGGCATGATGCGCGACATGGTGCTGGGCCTGGAAGCGGTGCTGGCCGACGGCACCGTCATCTCCTCCCTCAACCAGCTGATCAAGAACAATGCCGGCTACGATCTCAAGCAGTTGTTCATCGGCTCCGAGGGCACCCTGGGCGTCATCACCCGGCTGGTCCTGCGCCTGCGCGAATGCCCCACCACGCGCAACATGGCGCTGGTGGGGCTGGAGAGCTTCGACAATATGACCGCCCTGCTCAAGCACATGGACCGCGAGCTGGGTGGCACCCTGTCGGCCTTCGAGGCAATGTGGAACGGTTTCTACCGCCTGGTGACCACCGAGCCCGCCCGCGGTCGTCCGCCGATTTCACAAGACTACCCCTACTACGTGCTCATGGAGAGCCAGGGCGCCGACCCCGAGGGCGACAGCCAGCGCTTTAATGACGCCCTGGCGTCCGCCCTGGAGGCCGGGCTGCTTGCCGACGCCGCCGTGTCCCAGTCGGAGGGCGACTGCCAACGTTTCTGGGCCCTGCGCGACGATGTGGAACAGACTTTCCTCGGTGGCGTACCCTGCGTGTTCGACATTTCACTGCCGATGGCCGAAATGGAGACCTACATCGATGAGCTTCGCGACGCCCTGCCGGGCGCGGTGGGCGAACACAAGCTGTGGGTGTTCGGCCACCTGGGGGACGGCAACCTGCATATCGTCGTGCAGCTGCCACCGGAGCGGGCCGATGCCCTGCGACCGACGGTGGAACAGCGGGTTTACGCGCCGCTGTCCGCCTTCAAGGGCTCGGTATCGGCCGAGCACGGCATCGGCCTGGAAAAGAAAGCCTGGCTCCACGTGTCGCGCTCGGCACAGGAAATCCAGCTGATGCGCACGCTCAAGGCCGCCCTGGACCCGACCGGCACGCTGAACCCCGGCAAAATGTTCTAGGGCCCGCCACTGCCCGGAGACAGGTGCGGGCCCCGGATGGCGCCTACTCCTGGTACAGGGATTCCAGGATTTGGTCCACCGTGAAACTGGCGGGCCGCTGCCGTGGCGGATAGGTCTGCAGGGACCGCACGAACAGGGTTACCGCGACCCTGGCCTTCATCGCCTGCGGTGCAATCTTCTTGTCCCACCAGACGTTGTAGCTGTTGGCGTCGGTGTCCGCGCGCTCGAAGGGGTCCCGGCGCAGGTTGAAGAGTTTGGGGATGCGCAGGGGCACGAAGGGGTCGCGCCAGACATCGAAACGCCGCGCGCGCTGCTCGGCGAAGACCATTTTCCAGTCGCCGATGCGCGTGGCGGTCAACAGGCCGTCGTCGCTGAAGTAGAAGAACTCCTCCCGCGGCCCGCTTTCACTCTCGCCGGTGAGATAGGGCAGGAAATTGTAACCGTCCAGGTGTACCCGGAAACGCTTGTTGCCGGCACGGTGCCCCTCGAGGAGATCCTGCTTGACGCCGTCATCACCCACCGCCGCCATCAGGGTGGGCACCCAATCCAGGTGCGACATGACCTCGTTGCTGATCGCGCCGGAAGGGATGCGGCCGGGCCAACGCACCATGGCCGGCACCCGGAAACCGCCTTCCCAGTTGGTGTTCTTCTCGCCGCGGTAGGGGGTGATGGCGGCGTCCGGCCACTGGTTGTAATGCGGACCGTTATCGGTGGTGTAGATAACGATGGTGTTGTCGCTGACGCCAAGCTCGTCGAGCTTGGCCAGCAACTGCCCCACATGGCCATCGTGTTCCACCATGCCGTCATTGTAGAAACCCTGGCCGCTGGCGCCCAGCTGCTCGTCCTTGACGTGCGTGTAGTAGTGCATGCGCGTGGAGTTGAACCAGACAAAGAAGGGCTTGTCCTCGGCGTGGGCCCTGTCCATGAATTTTAAGGACGCCGCCAGGAATTCCTCGTCCACGGTTTCCATGCGCTTGCGGGTCAACGGACCGCTATCCTCGATGCGTCCGTCGGCGTAGCTGTGGATCACGCCCCGGGGGTCGAAGCGCTCCCGGAAGGCCGGGTCTTGGGGATAGTCGGGGTCTTCCGGGTTTTCCTCCGCGTTCAGGTGGTAGAGGTTGCCGAAAAACTCGTCGAAACCGTGGTTGGTGGGCAGGAATTCGTCCCGGTCACCCAGGTGGTTCTTGCCAAACTGTCCGGTGGCGTAACCGTGGGGCTTGAGCAGTTCCGCCAGCGTGGGGTCCTCGGGTTGCAAACCCAGGTCGGCGCCGGGAATACCCACCTTGGTCAGGCCGGTGCGCAGCGGGTGCTGGCCGGTGATAAAAGCCGAGCGGCCCGCGGTGCAGCTCTGCTCGCCGTAGTAATCGCTGAAAATCATGCCCTCGTTGGCGATACGGTCGATATTCGGTGTCTGGTAACCCATCTGGCCCATGCTGTAGCGGCTGATGTTCCAGATACCAATGTCGTCGCCGAAAATAACCAGGATGTTGGGCTTGTCGGCGGCGACTGCCAGCTGGCAGGCCAGGCACAGCAGCAATGCTGCCGCGCTGCGACCAAGGCGTGTTATTCGGTGCATTATTATTCCCTCGCTCATGTCGATAATGGTATTCAGTGCGTGCCGCCGTCAACGGTAGCGTCACGACCGAACCAACACTGTACAACAGCCGACAGTGTTACGGTTTGGGCGCTAAAAACCAAGCCCGGCGTATCGGGGAGGACAAGCGACATCCGCAAGGAAAAGGGCTCTGACCCCTTTTTAGAAGTTGAAGCCGTTGCCGGTGATCACGGGCACGTTGGTCCACAAGTCGTTGGGGTCGCGGTACCAGCCCGCCGCGGCAAGCGCGCCGCCGTCCAGGTTGAGGGTGGCGCCGGTCATCCAGCTCGACAGGTCCGAGGCCAAAAACAGCGCGCTGCCCGCGGCGTCCTGCGGGCGGCCGAAGCGCTCCAGCGGAATCCAGCGCCGCGTGTGCGCCTGGTGTTCGCTGGCAATCAGCTCCGAGGGCCGCACCTGGGCGGTCTCGGTGGTCTCCGGCGCGATGGCGTTGACGCGGATGCCCTCGGGTCCCAGCTCCAGCGCCAGGCTGCGGGTAAAGCCGGTGATTGCGTGCTTGAAGGCACTGTAGGCGGTGGCCATGGGAATGCCGCGGAAGGCCTCGATTGAGGAAATGGAAATCACCGAGCCCCCCGGCGCGCGCTGGCGCAGCAGGGGGATCGCCGCCCGCGTGACCAGGAAGATCGACTTCAGGTTGCAGGCGTAGAGCCGCTCCAGCTCGTCGTCGTCGTTGTACTCAAAGGGCTTGATCACACCGAGGAAGTCACCGACGTTGTTGACGACCACATCCAGGCCGCCGAAGCGTTCCGCGACCTCGGCCATGAAGGCATCGACGTCCTCGCGGCGGGTGACGTCGCGGCAGCTGACCAGGGCATTCACCCCGCTACCGGCCAGGGCCTCGCGCAATGCCTCGCAGCGGGTTTCATCGATCTCGGCGATCGCCAGTGCCGCGCCGCGGGCGCCGAAAGCTTCGGCAATCGCGCGCCCGATACCGGCGCCGCCACCGGTGACCAGCACTGTCTTGCCACTAAAATCCAGGTCTTGCATATCCAGCTCCACTGTTTATTGGATGGTCAGTCCGCCATCGACCGTCAGGGCGTGGCCCACCACGTAGCTGGCGCTGTCCGAACACAGCCACAGGATGGCCTCGGCGACCTCCGCCGAGGTCGCCAGGCGACCGATGGGATGGTTGGCGCCAATGACGCTTTTATCGACTCCCGGGGGCAGGTTTTCCGCCAGCATGGGCGTATCCACCGCCCCGGGGCACACCGCGTTGATGCGCAGTCCCCGGGGGGCGTACTGCAGGGCCGAGGCCTTGGTCAGCCCCACCACCGCGTGCTTGCTGGCGGTGTAGGCGGGCTTGTTGGCCACACCCACCACGCCCGCCGCGGAGGCCAGATTGACAATGGCACCGCCGCCCTGCTCCAGCATTTGCGCGATCTCGTGCTTCAGGCACAGGAACATGCCCTTGACGTTGATCGCCAGAATGCGCTCCATCACGGCCTCGTCCCACTCGGCCACCGGCGCCACCTCCGGGTCGATGGCGGCGTTGTTCACCGCGATATCAATGCCGCCAAAATGCGCCACCGCGGCGCCGACCGCCGCTGCTACCGACGCCGAATCCTGGATGTCGCACTGCTGGAACAGGGCCTTGCCCCCCTCGGCATTGATCCCGTCGGCGGTGGCCTGGCCGGAGGCGGCCACGTCCACCAACACCACCCGGGCGCCGGCACGCGCCAGGGCCTTTGCCACGACAGCGCCAATGCCACTGCCGGCGCCAGTCACCAGGGCGGTCTTGTTGTCGAATTGCTGCATGCTCTACTCCTTGTTCACTGTGTTGTTCCGGAACCACTGCCCGGCACAAGCCAGTCCGGTGCCGCCGGCACCTCAGCGGACCAATGCGATCTGTTCCCGCAAGGTCTTCGCCACGCCCGTACCTGTCACCCCGTTGGTGTCTTGTCGTTGACGAGACTAGGGCCTGCGGCTTCAACTGGCTTCCCGCATATGGATGAAGCGGGACAGCGGCAGCGTACACCAAGCCCTCGTCGGGTGGCTGCCAGATAGTTGAACCGGGGGAACGTTCCGCAGCCGGGCCTAAACCCGCGCCGGCGACGGGCCGGCAGGAGGCGCGCGAGGTGAGAATCGCCAATGGCGGAATGCACTGCGGCTTAAACACTAGAGCGTTGTTTTTATTATAAAAAATCGGAATCTTTAGAAGTAAATCAACGGTCCGGCAAGACCGGGTAAGGCCCAGGAAGTGCTTTCACCTGACTGTTATTTATTGTTAATATTTGCGCCACATTGGCAAGCCGGGCCGGGACCATGCAAGGCAGCTCACAAGCACACGCAACACGTGCCGAATTCAGCCAGCAGGACCTGATGCGCGCGGCGGTTCGGCGCTACCTGGCAAGGGATCCGGACTTCATCAACCTGGATTGCCTGCGCTGGCGGAATTTCAACCAGCGGCAGCTGGATTCGCTCGCCCGGCAACTCGAGCCGCGCACACGGCGCTAGCGCGCTATTTCACACGCAGGGCCTTGCGCTGTGCCTGCTCGCCGTCGGGCTGCCAGCTAATGCGCAAGCTGAGCCGGTGTTCCCCCTCGTCCTCCGTCGCCGAAACGCGAAAGTTCAACAGGCCCGCCGGCTTCAGCTGGACCTGGTCGTCGTCGTCACTGAAACTGAGTTTTCCCTTGGCCAGGCCCCGGGCAATCGCCTCGAGCATCTCCTGGATACTGTCGGCGTCCTGCAGCGATTCGTGACGAAAACTCTTGCGGCTTTGTCTCATGGATCTGGGCTGTCCTGTGGTTCAGGTAGACGGCGGGCTCGAAAACCTTGGCTCGCGGGTAGTCGGTGCTGACCCCGACGATACGGCCGTCGGGCCGGATGATGGTCGCCCCGGCTCCGTGGCCCTCGAGACCCAGGCGGTAGCGCGAATTGCGGTCCAGGGTCACGTCGCCCTCCAGGTGCAGCATACCGGAACGCAGCGCCAGTCGCTGCCCCCGTTGGCGGCTGCGGTGGCCATGCACCACGAAGTGCAGGCCGCTGCGATAGGCCTGCGCCACGCCCCGCCCGGTCAGGGGCAGGTCCTCGCGGCGGTATTTGGTGCGCAGGGTATTGGCCAGCGGCCCGAAGTAGAAGCGGAACAGGTCGCGGGAGGCGGTTTCGCGGTACTGGCGGTTCAGCCCGGCCACACCTCGGCGCCTGATCAACCCGGCGATTTCATCATCGAGACCCGCGTGCACAAAGAGGAAGGAACCGCTGCGCCAGGCGAGCTGCATATCGCCGAAGAACCAGGCGAATTCACCGCTATCGCCCAGGAACAGGCGACGGGCGCACAGGGCGGTGGCGTACACCTGGCGCGGCGACAGGCCGGCGCGGGCGCAATGCGCTTCAAAGGTATCCGCCTTCTCGCGCACCCGAGCGAGTTCCTTGTCGATGGCCGCGGCGCCAAGATGCGGCGCCGCCAGCCGCGGGAAGCTTTCAAACCAGTCCTCTCCGGGCAGCAGCCGGCGCCGGCACTCCGCCGTGTCCGGCACGTCGCGCATGGCGCGGGCATTGCCCAGCACATGCTCGGAGTGGACCTCGTGCAACAGCGGCACCGCCTTGCTCCCCATTCTGACGAACAGATGATCGGTCAGTGGATTCCCGCGCCGCTCCAGCGAACGCAGCCCCATCAACAGGCGCATGTCGTGGTTGCCGGCCAGCAGTTTGACCCGGGCCCCCAGCCCGCGCAGGCGGGCGATCGCGCGCAGCAGTTCGAGGTTGCTCGGCCCCTTGTCGAGGCAGTCACCGCCGATGACAAAGACGCTGTTCCCGCCCTCCTCGGTCAGGACAAAATCCCCGATCCCCGGCCCGCTCCGGGCCACTCCGCCACCGGCAACGAGGGAGGCGACAAAGGCGCGGGCATCGGCGTGGGCGTCGGAAATAAACAGGACCGGCCGCTTGGGCCAGCACAGCGGCGCGCCGCGGCAGGCCGTGGACAGCACCGACGCCATCGCCGCGGCCGATTCGCACTCGCGGGCGACCGAGTGACCTGCCCCGTCCAGCCAGGCCTCGGCCGCAACGGGCAGACCCAGGCGCGCCCCGTTCACGCCGCGGACGCGCGGTATGTGTCTTTCCAGTCTGTCGCCCCGCATGGAACACCCCTCGCAATGGCTGTCCCACCTTTATATGGCATGAACATGTCGTTCAGGTTACAGGGGCGCCTCCCGGCCTAGTCGGGAGACCGCTCCGCGCCCCGGGCCTTCCATTCGCCGCTGACCCGGCGCCAGCCGGCCGCGCCCCGACACTCGAGAATCACGGGGCGTGCATGGTGCATGCTCACCCGCCCGACTTCCTCCCGGGGCAGCGCGCCGAGATCCGCCGCGGCGTGACGAAACGCCGCTCCGTGGCCGACGAACAACTGCAGGGTGTCCTCGGAGGGCGCCGACGCGCGAAGTGCATCCATGGTTGCGCGCAAGTGCAAAGCCACGCGGGCGCCGGCTTGCCGCAGGGATTCCGCGCCGGTCAGTGGCAGGCGAAAGTCACTGTCGGATTTCCAGCCGGGGGGGAGCGGCAAGCAACGCGGGTCCGCGGCGATAACGTCCGCGATTTGCGCCAGGCTCAGGTTCGCCGCCGCCCCCACGCTGCGCTCCGCCAGCTCGTCGTAAGCGTCGATGCGCGTTTCCAGGCCCGCCGCCGCCAGCGCGCCGGCAAAAATCTCCGCGGTTTGCCAGGCCCGCAGCAGGTTTGAAGCGTGTATGACCGGCGCCACCCGCCAGCCCCGTCCCGCCAGCCAACCGACGAACCGCCGCGCGGCCTCCGCGGCCCGTCGGCGGCCATCGTCGGTCAGGGGATAGGGCTGGTGGGCGCTGGGCGTATCCGAGCGCTGGTGGTACTCACCGTGGCGCACCAGCGCCGCCAGCAGGCGCGCCACGACTCAGGCCCCCAGCCACAGGCGGCAATGTTCCGCCGCCCGCGTGAAGTCAACGGCACCGCGGGCTTCGTATACCGGAACGCCGGCCAGCGCGGCCAGGTAGCGCTCCTCGTCCAATGGCACCCTGTCACCCGGGAATCGCCCGTGGCTGTCGCAATAAAAGGGGCCGGGCGACTTCATGATCGCGGCCAGCAGATCGCGCCGGGAGGCCAGTTCGACCGGCTCGATCTGCGTTGGCTCGCCGCTGCCGTGCCGCCAGTTGAGCACCAGCAGGGCCGCCAGGGGACCGCGCGAGGCGAACCGGTCGCGGCCGTAGATATCGGCAATCGGCACATCGTACTTCTCCTCCAGCTCCCACAACTGCGCGGGGGACAGCGCCTCGCACTCGGCCCGCCGCCGCGGGTCCAGCAAGGCGCGCAGGCGCGGGTTGTTGAGCAGTGTCCCCGGGTTTACCCGCGGCAATTTGGGCACGCCGCGGGCCGCCACACCCGGCTCGTCCCGGCGAATAAACAGGCGGTCGTTGCTGAGAAAACGCATTGACCCCGCCATCAGGTGCAGCATGAGGGTGGACTTGCCGCCGCCGGAAAAACCGGCGAGGGCGAGCGCGCCCCCCTCCCCCACCAGGGCCGCCGCGTGACAGATCAACCAGTCCCGTTGCTGCAGCGCGTTCATGTACTGGTTGATGATGAAGTTGATGACCTGGTTGTCGTTGGCCAGGCAGGGACCGGCGGCAATACGCTGGCCCTGGCTCTGCAGGAAGACCATGCCGGTGCGCACCTTGTGGATCACGCGGCCGTCGGCCAGGTCGGCATAACTGTCCTTGCGTCCCCGCTTTCCGGCTTCGCGCGACCAGTTCGCGAAATCCAGGTCCAGCGTCGGCGCGGGCCGCTCCAGGACCGTCAGCTCCACGGCTTCCGCCGGAGCCGGCGCGCCGCTCGCCACCTGGGTAAAATAGCGGCGCAGCCGCTCCAGCAGCGCCGGGCTGTTGCAGCGTACCCGCAGCGGCCAGTCGTCGATCCGCAGCGACAACTCCCCGTCGCAGGCCGCGGCGCCCTGGTGCAGGATCGCGGCGATGTCCGCTGCGCACCTCATTGGCCCGCGAGCCCTTGCAGGACATAGTCGGCGTAGGCGGCCGCGGCATCGATTCCCGCGCCCTCCCTGGCCCCGCGAAACCCGCCAAAGGCCGACACCTCGAACACCACCGGGCCGTGCTCCGTCTCGGCGATATCAACGGTGGTGAAGTCCAGGGCGAAGGGTGCCTGGGCGCGCCGCCCGAGTTCGATCAATACCGCGCCGGGCTCGCAGGGAGCGTATTTGCCGCCGCTGTGTATGGTGGTATTCCAGGCATCGCCCCGGGAGATCCGGGCGTAGGCGCCGAGGTACTCGCCGCCGAGGTAGACCAGACCGAGATCGCGCCCCGGCAATTCCAGTTTGCGCTGGATATACATCACCGGGTTGTCCTGGTGAAACCGCGCGATATGCTTCTTCAGGCCGCGCTCGCCCTCCGCAAGCGACAGCACGCGCATACCGCGGGCCTTGGTGGAGTACAGCGGCTTGAAAACCGCGCTGCCAAACTCGCGGACCGCGGCCAACGCCTGCCCGGGGCACTCCGTCACCCGGGTCTGGGGCATCGGAATACCGGCATTGCGCAAAGTCACTGTACAGGCCAGGCGGTCGATGAGCCGCAGCATGCTCCCGGCCGGACTGAACACCCGCACACCCTGTTGTTCCAGCAGGCGCAGCAATTCCAGCCGATCCAGGGTGTGGGGGCTGTAATCGCGGCTGATTTTCTTGACCACCACGGCATCCAGCCCGCCCAGTTCGAGGCCATCGCACATTAACGCGGGCCGGTCGAGGTCGGCCACCACCTCGGCCATGTCGATGACCCGGCGAAAGCCCGTGCGCGATTCCAGGGCGTCAGCCAGGGCCTCGGTGGACCATTTGCCGGGGATGCCGATCACGCCGACCTTGAGTTCAGTCAACAAATATCTCCTTGAGTGGAATACGGAATTCGGCCTCGGCGCCCCTGTCGACCCCCAGCGCCAATTCCAACAGGTATCGCGAGCGCAACAGCATACGGCGCGCCATGGACTTGTCCAGGATAAAGCGGGTCGAGGTGGCAAAGGAGCGCGCCAGGCCCAGGGCAAGTCGCCACTCGAAGGTGCTGTCCCCCTGCTTGCCGGCGAAGCGCGCGGCCATCCGGTACAGGTCCAGCGAGGCTCCCATCAGGCGTTGCCGCAGCGGTGTATCGAGGATCTGCAGGCGGTAGTTCGACACCATGAAAACCGAGACATCCTGCACGTAATCCATGTACCGCGAGCGATGGAGATCGATGAAATTGATCCGCCGCTCCAGCGGGTCGAAAATAATGTTGTCGACGTTGAAATCACCGTGGATATACACGGAAAACGGCGCCCCGAGCTTGCGCTCCCGGCGCCCCGCGCGTTGCACCAGGTCGCGAAAGCCCGGCACCTCCAGCCCGCAGATGCGACTGGTGCCCAGGTCGAACTCCGGGTGAATCTTGTAGACGTCCGGCAGCCGCCGCTCCAGCTGGCGCATGAACGCGGCGTTCACGCCGCGCTCGGTGCGGGTCTCGCTCCACACCGTGCGCAGGGTTTTGCCCAACTGCCGCAGCCCGTCGTTCACCGCGGTGTCCGATTCGTTCAGCAGCAATTTGTCGAAGGTCAGCCCGGGCAGGTGTTCGATCAGCAGCGAAGCCGACTCGCCGCGCTTCTTGTAGGAGAGGATACGCGGCGCCAGGCCGGGAAAGATCGCGTGCCAGCTTTTCACGCCCTGCTTTTCCTCCTTTAGCTTGGCGCGCTGGCCGTCCTTGTAGATCGCCAGATAGTCATCGCCGTCGGCACGGGAATCAGCCAGGCCGGCGATGGCGCTGCCCGAGCGCGTCTCGGCCACCTTGGCGACGCGCAGGGACTCCACCCCGGGCAGGTCATCGGTGACCGCTTGCAGGGTTCGGAATCGCTCGAAATTGATCGCCTGTCCCAGGTTGGCGGAGATAACGGACTCGCTGGCGCGCAACAGCGCGGTCCCCATCTGCTTGACCGTGTACGCGGCAAACATCGCCTGAACCAATTCATCGGTGGCGCCGCCCTTTTTCAATCGCACGGTCAGGTCGTTGCGCAGGCGGGCGTAGGCCCGCTCAAGCTTCTGGTCGATGCGACCCACCGCCAGGGCGAGCTGGGTATCGCGGCCCAGCACCGCCGACTCGACATCCCGCACGCCGCGCCGGACCTTGCCCAG
Source organism: Parahaliea mediterranea (assembly GCF_017255185.1). GTDB lineage: Bacteria > Pseudomonadota > Gammaproteobacteria > Pseudomonadales > Halieaceae > JAFKCZ01. The sequence continues at coordinate 19,766 of NZ_JAFKCZ010000009.1, read as the reverse complement.
CATTGACGCGAAAGCCATGGGGTAGACATTTTCCACGCACTCCAGCTCGGCCAACTGCTCCAGTACATCCCGGCAGCACGCACTGATACGCTCCAGTTGCGCGGCGATCACCGCCAGGCTGTGCAGGGCCAGCTGCCCACTCTCGGTGACGGTGCCCCGCGCCAGTTCACTCGCGCAGCTGTTCTGTATCCTCAGCTGGAGATTGTCGGCATAGCCCCCGCGATCGGCGACGCGACGAGCCAGGGAGGCCGATGGGGTTTTGAAATAGGCGCCGAGGTTGCTGACCTGGGACTCCACTTCCACCACCAGGAAACGCAGGTTGCCCGTCGCCTCTGGCGGGAGGCTATTGCCCATGAAAGGTCCCCGCGTAAACCGGGTTAACTCCCGCTTTGCGAGGCAACAGGTCCAGCAGGTAGCCGGGTATCAGTTCCAGGCCCGGCAACTGCTCAAGGGGCAGCCAGCAAACACCGAGCTGGTGCTTGTCGGGGCGACTCCCGCAGCCCGGGCGATAACCCGCGGGAACGCCACAGTCGAACACGAACTCCACCACGTGACGCCGGCTCGGGGGCGTCGTGTTTCGCCGCTTGAAGTAGTCGCAGCAAAACCGCAGCCCGCCAATCTCCACCCGCGTGCCAATTTCCTCGAGGCACTCGCGCTGCAGGGTGTCCCGCAGGGATTCCCCCACATCCTGGGCGCCACCGGGCAGCGCGAAACGCCGGCCGCGGCCCCGGTCCGTTTTCTCCAGCACCAACACGGCGCCGCCCTCGATAATCAGGGCGCGCACGGCGTTGCGGATATCGGGCTGCAGGTCCGGCAATGGATACCTCTCGGGGATGGAAACCGACGGCGAGCAACCGCCGCGGCGCACGGTGCACAGGTATAGCACACACCGCCGAACCCCATCCACCGCGGGGCCCGCGCAAGGCGCCGGCGGCCCCCCGGCGCGGCTCTATCCCCGCCCCCGTCGCCCGGCCACAGTGCCGGACCGCGCCGGGCGAGCCTAAGCAGGCATTGGAGAAAGATTACACAACATATTGTTTTTTATCGTTTTTATAGCTCCTGACCATTGACCGTGCCGGATACGAATTCGGTATCGGTAAACTCGGAGCGCTCTTTGAGCAAAATGCCGCTCCCCACGCCGTACCACAAGGTCTGCAAGGTTTCGGTGGCGACACCCGATGCATCGGTTTCGACATAGCGCTCTTCAACGCGACAGGTGGAGAACTGGCCCGCGGGTACCGCGATGGTCTCGGTGCCCAGGTAACGCGTGGTGAGGACCACGTCTTTCTCGCTGATGAAACCATCCCGCTCAACCCGGGCGGCATAGTTCTGAACGAACTCCCCACCCGCCGCGAGATCCCAGCGCACCAGTTTATAGGGTGAATAACTGTGCACCGCGTTGATACGCTGGGGACGCGACACCTGGGTGCGCAGGCCATAGTACCTGACTCGATGCCTGTCGCCATTGACTGTAAAGATCATCTCGGACTCCGCCAGGCTACCCGGGTCGCCCTCGGTTTCCTGTACGATCAACGCCCTGCGACCACCGTTGCCATTGAGCATGCCCCGACCACTCACCACCTGGTCATAATTCGTGTACTGGTAGCCCTGGTTGCCGCCGGGTGAACGGTAGCGTGTTTCGAAACCGCCCCCCTCCGCCAGCAGAGCCCGGTTGAAACAGACGCTTCCGTGCTCATTGCCCAGGTCTCCCGGCTCGGTGGACTCAAAGACGGGCTCCAGATAGAACACCTGGTCGCTTTCGAGAATCTGCATCAGGTCGGAATTGTCTTCGAAGCCGGTGGTCGCGAGCCGGCAGGGCGTGGTATTGCCGCCACAGAAGCCCCCGTGGCGTTTGCGCCACCCCGTGAACCGATAGCCCTGCGCGGGTTTGGCGGTGAAGGTTTCATCGAAGGTCGTGTCGTATACGTCAATGACACAGTGCTTGCCCGCCGCGCAATCGTGCGCCCCGGAAGCGGAGATTACCGATCCGCCTTCCGGCACGGTAACCCGGACCTTGCACGCGGACAACGCGAGCAGGGGAAGTAATAACGACACAAGGAGCCTGTTGCCTGGCATAGTCCACATCCACTTAGACAGAGGGAAACGGGAAATTCAGGACAAAGGTATAGCACAACCGCCTTGCGCGGGACAGGCGGCGCCGGCGTTTGGGCCGGCGCCGCTTTCATTTGCGGTGAAGAGGGTTGAAAATTACTCGGCGCCGCGGCTGGCGTCACGTACCGCGCGGAATTCGTCACCCTCGACCCAGTTGGGCCACTGGTCGGTGTTGGCGAGGTCGCGGCCGATCCGGTAGTACAGCTTCAGGTCGGCCATCACGCCGGACCAGTCCCAATCGGGATCGTACTCGTCCTGGGGCCCGTGGTAGCGGTGCTCGGTAAAGTCCTCGGCCGCGGCGCGCCCGGCGGCCACACCGCCCTTGACCAGGTCCTCGCCACCCTCGAAGTACAGCATCGGCACCCCGCGCTTGGCGAAACTGAAGTGATCGGAGCGATAGTAGTACCCCTTCTCCGGTGTGGGCTCGTTCCTGGCCACCCGGCCGTCGGCCGCCACCGCGGCCTCAAGGTAACTGTCCAGCTCGGACTTGCCCTTGCCGATCACCACCACGTCCCGGGCCTGGCCGGTCATGCTGAAGGCGTCCATGTTGATACCACCGGCGGTCCGTGACAGCGGGTAGACCGGATTGGCGGCATAGGATTCGGAGCCCAGCAGGCCCGATTCCTCGGCGGTGACCGCCAGGAACACGATGCTGCGCGCGGTGGGGCCGGCGGCCACATGGGCCTCCGCCAGGGCCACCAGCGCCGCGGTGCCGGTGGCGTTGTCGATGGCGCCGTTGCAGATGTCGTCACCGGTTTCATCGGCGCCGCAGCGGCCCAGGTGATCCCAGTGCGCGGTGTAGAGCACGTATTCGTCGGGTCGCTCATTGCCGGGCAGGACGCCGATCACGTTCTTCGAACGCTGCTTCTCGATCTGGTTGTCGAAGGACAGCGAGGCCTTGAGCCCCAGGTCCACCGACTTGAACCCCGGCTTTTTCGCCGCCGCGGTCAGGGCGTCCAGGTCCTGACCGGCGCTGGCCAGCAGTTCCGCCGCCACGGATTTCTGGATCCAGCCATTGGCGAGGGTCTGGTCCATGTGCCCGTTGGCGGCGTCGGCCACGTGCTGCGGGCCGGTGTTGGAGGACTCCACCACGTTCCAGCCGTAGGCCGCGGGCACGGTGTCGTGCACGATCAGCGCCGCCGCGGCGCCCTGGCGGGCGGCCTCTTCGTACTTGTAGCTCCAGCGGCCGTAGTAGGTCATGGCGCGGCCGTTGAAAGTGCCCTGCAAGTCTTCGGTTTCGTAGTCCGGGTCATTCACCAGGATGACGACGGTCTTGCCCTCGACATCGACACCCTCGTAATCGTTCCAGCCTTTCTCGGGTGCGTTGATGCCGTAGCCGACAAACACCACGTCGCTGTTCTCGATGGCGATTTTCGGTGTCACGCGATAGCTGAATACCACCATCTCCGGGCCGTACTTGTAGCTCAGCTCACGCTCGCCGCCGCTAACCCGGAGGTCGCTGACATTGTCGGCGGTGATCTGCACCAGCGGTACATCCTGGAACCAGCTGCCCTGATTACCGGGCTTGAGGCCCGCCTCGCTGAACTCCTTTTCCAGCAGGGCCAGGGTTTTCTCCTCGCCCACGGTGCCGGGCGCGCGTCCCTCGAAGGCGTCCGAGGACAACTCCTGGGTCACGCTCTTCATGGTTTTCACCGACAGCGCGGGCTCGTCAGCGGCCGCCGTGCCGGCGGTGGCCAGCAACTGCGACGACAGCAGCAGCGACGAGAGGATCAAGGGGTGTTTTCTGGGCATGTTGTAGCTCCCGGTTGGTTTGGGTGGCTGATTGTTACACCGGCAACTACCCAACTCAAGTGGCCTACCCCCGCGGGGAATACCGTGCACCGGCGGTACTACCTAGAATATTGGGCGATGGAGGATACTCATGAACGACAAATTGCATGTACACAGCGAGCGCCGGGCGCTGACTTTCGCGCTCTACGGCGTGGTGTTTTTTGTCGCGCTGGCGCTGGGTTTCGCCCTGCTCACCAACTCCGACGCCATCCTGTTCGATGGCATCTACTCGCTGATCGCCTTCTGCGTGGCCCTGCTCACCCTGCGCGTGGCGAAACTGGCGGAGCGCCCCGACGACGATCGCTTTCACTTCGGCTACACCGCCATGGAGCCCACCCTCAACCTGTTCAAGGCCCTGTTCGTCCTGGTGGCCTGCGTGTACGCCGTCACCGAGGCCGCCAAGCGGCTGCTGGCGGGGGGCAACGAGGCGGAGTACGGCCTGGCGGTGCTCTACGGGCTGCTCGCCACCCTGGGTTGTTTCGCGGTGGCCGCGTTGATGTACCGCAGCAGCCAGCTGCATCGCTCCGACCTGGTCGCGGTGGAGTCGAAAACCTGGTTTGTCGACGGCCTGCTCAGCGCCGCGGTGCTGCTGGGCTTCAGCCTGGCCTGGTGGCTGGAGCAATCCCCCTGGTCGCGCTACGCGCCGCTGGTGGACCCGCTGCTGCTGATCGCCATCGTGCTGTGCGCCCTGCCCATTCCCCTGGGTATCCTGCGCGACAGTCTCCGGGAGATCGTCAATATGGCGCCGCCGGGGCCCCTGGTGAAGGAAATCGAGCGGCGCCTGCTCGCGTCGCTGGCGGCGGTGGACTACGACCACGTGGAGCTGCGCGTCACCAAGCGCGGCCGCAACACCTATATGCTGGTGCACGTGGTGGTGTCGGAGGCCTTTTCGATCCGCACGGTGGCGGAACTGGACGCGATACGGCGGGCCAGCGAGGCGGAACTGGTTGCCTGGAACCCGCAGATCGTCATGGACATGCTGTTCGTGCGCGACGAGAAACTGGCCTGGTAGCGCGCTCCCCGGACGGGTGCGGCAGGCCGCGGCGAACTTTCGCCCGTTCCCGGGCTCTAACTCCCCGCTATTTGACCCCGCGTCGAAGAGGTTTACACTTGAGTGACATGCCCGCGGTATTTACGCTGGCGGCACGATAAGTACACGAGGTGACGCTGTTTTGACCCAGATCCTGACCAAGCTGGCCCGTCGCGGCCTGCCCATCGCGCTTCTCGCCGGCCTGCTGGCGGGCGGCCCGCTCCCGGCGCTGGCGCTGATTGAATACACCGACGAGCAGCGCGAGACCATCGTGGAGATGCTCGAGCAGCTGGAGGAGCGCCACTACGCCAAATTGCGCTACGACGACGCACTCTCCTCGCAACACCTGGACAATTACATCGACAGCCTGGACAGCGGCAAGATGTTCTTCACCGCCGCCGACGTGGCCGAGTTCGAGCGCTACCGCACGTCCATGGACAACGAGCTGCACCGGGGCGGCCTGGACTCGGGTTTCAACATCTTCAACCGCTTCCAGCAACGCCTGGAGGCGCGCTTGTCGCGGGTGGTGGAAGAACTGCCGGACACCGTGGCGGCCATGGACTTCAGCGTGGACGAGGAATACCAGCTCGACACCGACGACCGCCCCTGGGCGAAGGACGACGCCGAGCTCGACGACCGCTGGCGCCGGCACCTGAAAAACCAGGTACTGAGCCTGCGCCTCGCGGAAAAACCCAGTGACGACATTGTCGACACCCTGGGCAAGCGCTATCGCAACCAGCTGCAGCGGGTCAAGCAGTACAACAACCAGGACGTGTTCCAGATCTACGCCAACGCCCTGACCGAGCTCTACGACCCGCACACCAACTACCTCTCCCCGCGCCGCTCGGAAAACTTCAACATCAACATGAGCCTGTCGCTGGAGGGTATCGGCGCGGTCCTGCAGCTCGAGGATGAATACACCAAGGTGGCGCGCCTGGTCCCTGCGGGCCCGGCGGACAAGCAGGGCGACCTCAACCCCTCCGACCGCATCGTGGCGGTGGCCCAGGGCGAGGACGGCGAATTCCAGGACGTGATCGGCTGGCGCCTCGACGAGGTGGTGGAGCTGATCCGCGGCCCCAAGGGCTCCACCGTGCGCCTGCAGGTGCTGCCGGCCAAGTCACCCAACAGCGCCGCGCGCAAGGACATCACCATCGTGCGCAACAAGGTGAAGCTGGAGGAGCAGGCGGCGCAGAAGAAGGTGCTGGAAGTGCCCAACGGCGACGAGACCATCAAGGTCGGGGTCATCGACATTCCCGCCTTCTACATCGACTTCGACGCCATGCGCCGGGGCGAGAAGGACTACAAGAGCACCACCCGCGACGTGCGCAAGCTGCTGGATGAGCTGCAGACCGAGGACCAGGTGGACGGCGTGGTCATCGACCTGCGCAATAACGGCGGAGGCTCGCTGCAGGAAGCCAACGAGCTGACCGGCCTGTTCATCGAATACGGCCCCACGGTGCAGATCCGCCACTCCTCCCGCCGCGTCTGGCGCGACGGCAAGCGGCTGCGCGGCCCCTACTACGACGGTCCGCTGGTGGTGCTGATCAACCGGCTCAGCGCCTCCGCCTCGGAGATTTTCGCCGGCGCCATCCAGGACTACGACCGCGGCCTGATCGTGGGCGACCGCTCCTTCGGCAAGGGCACCGTGCAGACCCTGATCCCGCTCACCGAGGGTCAGCTGAAACTCACCGAATCCAAGTTCTACCGCATCTCCGGCGACAGCACCCAGCACCGCGGCGTGGTGCCCGACATCACCTTCCCGGCCCTCTACGACCACGAGGAAATCGGCGAGAGCGCCCTGGATCACGCCCTGAACTGGGACAAGATCAACCCGGTGCGGCACCGCCGCTACACGGATATCGACAGCGTGCTGCCGGAAATTACCCGCCTGTTCCAGCAACGCAGTGGCAGCAACCCCGACTTTGTCTACCTGGAGGACCAGGTGGCCCTGGCGGAGGAGAGCCGCGATCTCAAGAGCCTGCCACTGAACGAGGACGCCCGTCGCGCCCTGGCCGACGACCAGGACAGCAAGGCCCTGGCAATCGAGAACAAGCGCCGCGCGGCGCGGGGCGAGGAACTGTTGACCTCGCTGGATGACGAGGTCGACGAGGAGGCCGACAGCGAGGAAGCACCCGAGACCGAATCCGAGACTGAGGCCGACAGAGATGACGTGCTGCTGACCGAGGCGGGCAATATTCTCGCGGATACCCTGGTGCTCAGGGAACAGCGCTACGCGGTGCACAGTCCGGGTGGCTCGTCCGACAAGGATTAGCCAGCCCCGCTAAATGGGTCCCGCAATCAAAAAGGGGAAAAAGGGGTCAGAGCCCTTTTATTAAAAGGGCTCTGACCCCTTTTTCCCTTCACCGAACCAGGCCAGTTCCCGGTGCAGGCGCACCACGTCGCCAACGATGATCAGGGTTGGCGCGCGGGGCTGTTCCCGCGCCACTATCCCTTCGATGCTCGCCAGGGTTCCCACCAGCACCCGCTGGTCCTCGGTGGTGCCTCGCTCCACCAATGCCACGGGCGTGTCGGGCGCTCGCCCCACCGCTTGCAACTCGCGGCAGATCACCGGCAGGCCCATCAGGCCCATGTAGAACACCAGGGTCTCGGTGGTGCTGGTGAACTGGCGCCAGTCGTGCTCCACCCGGTCGCCCTTGAGATAGCCGGCCACGAAGCGCACCGACTGGGCGTGATCCCGGTGGGTGAGTGGAATGCCGGCATAGCAGGCGGCGCCGCTGGCGGCGGTGATGCCCGGCACCACCTGGAAAGGTATGCCGTGCTGCGCCAGCAGGGCGATCTCCTCGCCGCCACGGCCGAAGATGAAGGGGTCGCCGCCCTTCAGCCGCACCACCCGCTTGCCCGCCTGTGCCAGTGTCAGTAATTGTTCGTTGATGGCCTGCTGGGGCACCGCGTGATCGGAGCGCGCCTTGCCCACGTAAATCCGCTCCGCGTCCCGCCGGGCCATATCGACAATGGCCGGGGCCACCAGGCGGTCGTAGAGCACCACGTCGGCGCTCTGCAACAAACGCAGGGCCTTGAAGGTCATCAGGTCCGGGTCGCCGGGGCCGGCGCCCACCAGGTAGACCTCACCGCGGTGGCCAGCCGCGCCGTCGCGCAGGCGCTCGCGCATGCGCTGCTCGGCTTCCGCCTCGCGCCCGGCCAGTACCTGCTCGCCGATGGCGCCCTCCACCGCCTGTTCCCAGAACAGGCGCCGGGCAGTGTCGTTGGGCAGCGCGGTTTTGACCCGCTCGCGCCAGCGCCCGGCAAAGGCCGCCAGCCGGCCATAGGCGGCGGGCAGCATGGCCTCCACCTTGCGCCGCACCAGGCGCGCCAGTACCGGGCTGGTGCCGGAACTGCTCACCGCGATCAACAGGGGGTTGCGGTCGATCACCGCGGGAAAGATGAAACTGCACAGGGCGGGAGTATCCACCACATTGACCGGCAGGCCGCGGGCCACCGCGTCGCGGTGCACCCCGGCGTTGACCGCCGCGTCGGGGGTCGCCGCCACCACCAGGGTCTGGCCGTCGAGATCGCCGCCGGTATACGCCGCCCGCCGCCACTGGCCACTGTGCTCTGCCAGCAACTGCTCCAGCTCGGCGGTGATCGCCGGGGCCACCACGGTGAGGCGGGCGCCTGAGCGCAGCAACAGGCGGGCCTTGCGCGTGCCCACCGTGCCGCCCCCCACCAGCAGCATCGGTGCGTCCTGCAGGCGCAGGCAGACCGGCAGGTAGTCCACCTTTTCTAGGCCCCCGGCACGAGTTCGGTGATGCCGCCCATATAGGGCTGCAGGGCCGCGGGCACCGCCACGCTGCCGTCCTCGCGCTGGTAGTTCTCCAGCACCGCCACCAGGGTGCGCCCCACCGCCAGGCCGGAGCCGTTAAGGGTGTGCAGCAGCTCGGGCTTGCCGGTGTCCGGGTTGCGCCAGCGGGCCTGCATGCGCCGGGCCTGGAAATCGCCGAAGCTGCTGCAGCTGGAGATTTCGCGGAAGGTGTCCTGGGCCGGCAGCCAGACCTCCAGGTCGTAGGTCTTGCGCGCCGAGAAGCCGATGTCCCCGCCGCAGAGCACCACCTTGCGGTAGGGCAGCTCCAGCGCGCGCAGCACCGCCTCGGCGTGGCCGGTCAGTGCCTCCAGGGCGGCGTCGGAGTCCGCCGGGCGCACCAGCTGCACCAGCTCCACCTTCTCGAACTGGTGCTGGCGGATCATGCCGCGGGTGTCGCGGCCGTAGCTGCCCGCCTCGCTGCGGAAACAGGGGCTGTGGCAGGTAAAGCGCAGGCCGCGCTCGCCGAGCTCATCGGCCTCGAAAATGCGGTCGCGGCCGACGTTGGTTACCGGCACCTCGGCGGTGGGAATGAGGTAGTACTCGTGATCGCCGGCCAGTTTGAACAGGTCTTCCTCGAACTTCGGCAGCTGCCCGGTGCCGCGCAGGGAGTCCCGGTTGACCAGGTAGGGCACGTAGATCTCGCGGTAGCCGTGCTCGCCGGTGTGCAGGTTGAGCATGAACTGGGTCAGCGCCCGATGCAGCCGCGCCAGGGGGCCGTACATCACGGTAAAGCGCGAGCCGGTGATCTTGCCCGCGGTCTCGGCATCGAGACCGCCCAGGCCCTCGCCGATCTCCACGTGGTCGCGGGGAGTAAAAGCCAGTGCCGGCGGCTCGCCCCAGCGTGCCACCTCGACGTTGTCGTCCTCGCTGGCCCCCTCGGGCACGTCCCCGGCGGGAATGTTGGGCACGCCCAGCAGAAGTTCGTCGAGTTCGCCCTGCACGACGCGGGCCTGTTCGGTGAGGTCATCGATCTGCGCGGCGATCTTCTCCAGGGTTTCGTTGACCTGGGCCTTGGCGTCGTCGACGCTCATCCCCTGGCCGACGAGCTGCCCGATCTTCTTCGACGCGCTCTTGCGCTCGGCGAGCAGGGCCTGGCTGTCCACGTCCGCCTGCTTGCGCCGGGCATCCAGCGCCTGAAAACCGGCGATGTCAAATTCGAATCCGCGTTTGGCCAGTGCCCGGGCAGTCGCCTCGGGGTCTTTCCTGACCGCCTTGATATCCAGCATTGAAAGACTTCCTGTATGTGATCGTTAAAGCGACGCGCTGACCATGCGCGTCAGGTAGATGGCGGAGCCCGCCGCCGCCACGCAGCTGACCACGCTGACCAGCATGTAGCCGAGCGCGTGCGCGCTCTCCCCCGCCTCCAGCAGCGTGATCGCTTCCAGCGAAAAGGTGGAGAAGGTGGTGAAGGCCCCCAGGAACCCCACCATCAGCACGCCGCGCCAGTCGGCGTGGATGTGCTGGCGCTCGATCAGCACGAAGATGATGCCGATGCAAAAGGAGCCCAGCACATTGACCATCAGGGTACCCAGCGGCCAGCGCCCTTCCCACAGGCTGTGCGCCCAACTCGACAGCAAATACCGCGTCACCGCGCCCGAGGCGCCCCCCAGGGCGACGAAGAGGATGAACTTCATGAAGCCACGCGCCCGCTCTCAGTCGTAGCGGCGTATTGTACTGGTTTTGTCCCGCTCGCGCAGAGCCTCCAGCTTGGCGCGGATGCGCTGTTCCAGCCCGCGGTCCACCGGCTGGTAGTACCGGCGCTCGCGCAGGGGCTCGGGGAAGTAGTTCTCGCCGGCGGCATAGGCGTCGGGCTCGTCGTGGGCGTAGCGGTATTCGCTGCCGTAGCCCTCGGCCTTCATCAGCGCGGTGGGCGCGTTGCGCAGGTGCAGGGGCACCTCGTAGCTGGGGCTCCCCTCCACGTCGGCGCGGGCCGCCTTGTAGGCGCTGTACACCGCGTTGCTCTTGGGTGCGCTGGCGAGGTAGGTGATGGCCTGGGCCAGGGCGAGTTCGCCCTCGGGGCTGCCCAGGCGTTCCTGCACCTGCCAGGCATCCAGGCACAAGGTGAGCGCCCGGGGGTCGGCGTTGCCGATATCCTCACTGGCCATGCGCACCACGCGGCGGGCGATGTACAGCGGGTCGCAACCGCCGTCGAGCATGCGGCAGAACCAGTACAGGGCGGCGTCCGGCGCGCTGCCGCGCACCGCCTTGTGCAGGGCGCTGATCTGGTCGTAGAACAAATCGCCGCCCTTGTCGAAGCGGCGCAGGGAAGCCTGGAGCACTTCCTCCAGGGTTTCCCGGGTAATGCGCCGCGCCCCGCCCTCCTCCACCGCCAGGTCGGCCGCCAGCTCCAGCAGGTTGAGGGCGCGGCGGGCGTCGCCGTCGGCCTGGCGCGCGATCAGTTCGAGGCACTCGGGGTCCGCCGCCACCGCCGGCTCCAGCGCTTCAAGCCCCCGCTCCAACACGCCTTCCAGGTCCTCCGGTTCCAGCGCCCGCAACTTGTAGACCCGGGCCCGGGACAGCAGCGCGTTGTTGAGTTCGAAGGACGGGTTCTCGGTGGTGGCGCCGATAAAGATCAGGGTGCCGTCCTCCACATGGGGCAAAAAGGCGTCCTGCTGGGACTTGTTGAAGCGGTGCACCTCGTCCACGAACAACACCGTGTCTCGCCCGCCCGTCCGGTTCTGCTTCGCGCGGGCGATGGCCTCGCGAATTTCCTTCACCCCGGAGAGCACCGCCGAAATCTGCAGGAAGTCGGCGTCGGCATTGGCGGCGACAATACGCGCCAGGGTGGTCTTGCCCACCCCGGGCGGTCCCCAGAACACCATGGAGTGCAGCTGCCGCCGGTCGATGGCCTGGCGCAGGGGCTTGCCGGGGCCCAGGATGTGCGCCTGCCCGGCGTAGCCCGCCAGGTCACCGGGGCGCAGGCGCGCCGCCAGGGGCTGGTAGCCCGCCGCCTGCCGGTCGGCAAACAGGTCGTTGGTCACAACATATAACCGATTTGGTTAGTTTTTGACATTTAAACGTATCTGGTTTATAAATTTAACTAAAACAGTTAGCCGTCTTGTTTTTTACCCATAATGGTTAAATATAGCATGCACGGCTACGGCTGGGGAATGATGCGATGTACTCACTGGCTTTGATTGGCGATATCGTCGACTCGCGGGGGGTCGAGGAACGCGGCGCGCTGCAGCGCTCGCTCAACGCGCTGTTTGACGACCTGAACCGACGATTCGCCGACTCCCTGTTGTCGCCCCTCACCCTGACGCTGGGCGACGAATTCCAGGCGCTGTTTGCGCGCGCCGACGACCTCTGGACAGTCATTACCTGCCTCCAGGCCGCGGTACACCCGGTGCAAGTGCGCTTTGGCCTGGGGTTGGGCGACATCGTCACCGACATCAACCCCCAGGCCGCGCTGGGCATGGACGGCCCCGCGTTTCACCTCGCCCGCGACGCCGTGGAAGCCCTCAAGGACGAAGGGGGCCTCCTCAGGGTGGCGGGCCTGGAAGACGGCGACCTGATCAACCCGACGCTGTTACTGCTGTCGGATGCGCAGACGCGGTGGCGCGGCACCCGGTTCCGCGTGTTTCGCGACTACCTGGGCGACAGGCCGGTCGAGGAGATCGCAAAAGACCTGGATATCAGTAAAGTCGCCGTGTACAAAAACATCAATGACGGCATGCTCGCAACGATCGCGCATGTACTGCGCGCAATCACTGCGCGAATGAACGGGGCCCTGCAACAAGCGCATGGACATTGAATACCAAACCTATCTCAGCCTGCTGTTGATCACCCGCCTGGCGCTACTGCGGCAGGACGGCCCCGTGTCCCTCGGATTCTCGATGGCACTGGGGGCAAGCCAGATACTGCTGGTCGCCCTGGGTTTCGGCCTGTCCGGCGCCGCGCTGCCCGCGATCGCCGCGATCGCGCTGTTCACCCTTCCCGGCGGCATCGCGGAACGCTGGGTTTCCCCGCTCTGGTGGCGCCTGCTATCCCTGTTCGGGCTGGCGGTGACGCCCGCGCTGCTGCAGCCACTGGTGGGCGAACTTGCCTTTAGCGACGCTGCACTGCGCACCGGCGACCTCGCGGACGGGCTCGGTGCGTTGATGGTCGGCGCGGAGCGCTGGGAGAGCGCCCGGATCCTCTCTCCCCTGCTCGCCGTGCTGGTGCTGGCCAACGAGGCCAATATCGCCATGCGGGTGGTGCTCGGCGCCTGCGGCCTGGTGCCGCGAAGGCCCCCCGGTGACACCGACAGCCAAGCGGAAACCGACACCCGGGAATTCAACGCCGGACGGGTAATCGGCATCCTGGAACGCTGGTTGATGTTCGCGGTGATTGCCTATGCCGGCGACTGGAGCGCACTGGGTTTTATCATCGCCGCCAAGGGCTTGGTGCGCTTCAACAAACTCCAGGACCCGATATTCGCGGAGTACCTGCTGGTGGGAACGCTGCTATCGACCCTGTTCGCGATCGTCGTGGCGGCCTGGCTGGGATGAAGCCCGCGGCTCACTGGTCGTAATAAAACAGGTCGGCCCCGGCCGGGGGTGAAAAGCCAAAATCCCGCGGCGCCAGCGGCGCGTTGCGGCGCACCTCGGCGAAACCCACTTCCACGCGCTGCCCCAGGTTGTCGACGATGCCGAGGCCCTTGATATCCACGCCCTCGAAGCGCACCACCAGGGAGCGGAAACCGGCCTCCGCCGCCGCGGGCGTGAGGCGGAAGTCGCCCTCATCCTCCCCCTCAAGCGCCTCCACCCGGTAGCCCTCGCGCAGGGCCGACTCGTCGCCCCCCAATACCTGCAGGGGGCTCATGGCGCCGCTCGCCACCGGCCGGCGGGTGACGGTTTCCAGGTCGCGGTCGTGGTGCCACAGGTACTCGGGGGTGGCCAGTATGAGCTGGCTGTCGGGGGATTCGATTTCCCAGGCGAAATAGCCCGGCCGCAACAGTTTGAAATGGCCGCGGGTGGTAAGGGCTTGATCGCTGCCCTCGGGGTACTGTCGCTGGATGAAGGCGCCCTGCAGGGTTTCCAGGGTGGACAGGCGATCGAGCAATAGGCCGGCGTCATCGGCCCGGGCTGGCAGGGCCGATACGAGGGCGCAAAGGAGTGCGAGGCAGAGGTGGCGGCGGATCATAGCGTCGTTTTCCGGTTGTGGCGGGTTATTTTCGGCGGGTTCGTTGCGCCTGCGGTTGGCCGAATGAACTGCCCGAAAAAGAGGGGCAGGCTCTCGGCCCTACAGGGCGGACCGTGCACCTTGTAGGGCCGAATTCATTCGGCCATTTTTCAGGGTTGGACAGCGGTGGGGGCACACTTACTCCGGTGGCGGCGGCGCCAGCACTTCGCGCTGCCCGTTGCTGCCCATTTCCGACACCACGCCGGCGGACTCCATGGCCTCGATCAGCCGCGCCGCGCGGTTGTAACCAATGCGCAACTTGCGCTGCACCGAGGAGATGGAGGCGCGGCGGCTCTGGGTCACGTAGTGCACCGCCTCGTCGTACAGGGCATCGTCCTCCTCGCCCTCCTCGGCGCCGCCCGCCTGCTGCAACTCGGCGGCGGTGACCGGAGTGCTGCCGCCCTCATCCAACAGACCCTCGATATAGGCCGGCTCGCCGCGCTTCTTCCAGTCGGCCACCACCCGGTGCACCTCCTCGTCCGACACGAAGGCGCCGTGAACCCGGTTGGGCAGGCCCGAGCCCGGCGGCAGGTAGAGCATGTCGCCGTGGCCCAGCAGCTGTTCCGCCCCGCCCTGGTCGAGGATGGTGCGCGAGTCGACCTTCGACGACACCTGGAAGGCGATCCGCGTGGGCACGTTGGCCTTGATCAGGCCGGTGATGACGTCCACCGAGGGCCGCTGGGTGGCCAGGATCAGGTGGATACCCGCCGCACGCGCCTTCTGCGCGATGCGCGCGATCAGCTCCTCCACCTTCTTGCCGACAATCATCATCATGTCGGCGAACTCGTCGATCACCACCACGATCGCCGGCAGCGTCTCCAGGCTCGGCGGGGTCTGCTCCTCGTCGGTCTCGGCGTAGATCGGGTCCGGGCTCCACAGCGGGTCGGCGATCGGGGTGCCCGCCTTCTCGGCCTCCATCACCTTGCGGTTGTAGCCCGCCAGGTTGCGCACGCCCAGCGACGCCATCAGCTTGTAGCGCCGCTCCATTTCCGCCACGCACCAGCGCAAGCCGTTGGCGGCGTCCTTCATGTCGGTGATCACCGGGGTGAGCAGGTGCGGAATGCCGTCGTAGACCGACAGCTCCAGCATCTTCGGGTCCACCATGATCAGCCGCACCTCGTTGGGCGTGGACTTGTACAGCAGGCTGATCAGCATGGCGTTCACGCCCACCGACTTACCGGAACCGGTGGTGCCGGCCACCAGCAGGTGCGGCATCTTCGCCAAGTCCGCCACCACCGGCTCGCCGGAGATGTCGTGACCCAGCGCCAAGGTCAGTGGCGAGCGGGACTGGTCGAAGGCCTTGGCGGAGAGCACCTCGCGGAAGTTGACGATCTCGCGGTCCTCGTTGGGAATCTCGATCCCCACCACCGATTTGCCCGGAATCACCTCCACCACCCGCACGCTGATCACCGCCAGTGAGCGCGCCAGGTCCTTGGCCAGATTGGAGATCCGCGACACCTTGGTGCCCGGCGCCGGCTGGATCTCGAAGCGGGTGATCACCGGCCCGGGGTAAACCGCCACCACTTCGGCCTTGATGTTAAAGTCGGCCAGTTTCAGCTCCAGCAGCTTGGACAGGCCCTCCAGGGCCTCCTTCGAGTAGCCCTTGTCGGGGTCGTGATGGGCTTCGTCCAGCAGGTCCAGGTGCGGCAGCTCGCCGGTCACCGGAGCATCAAACAGGGGTTGCTGCTTCTCCTTCTCCACCCGCTCGCTGGTCTCGGGCTTGGGCTTGAGCGGCTTGATCTTGGGCGGCTTGCGTTTTTTCGATTTCTCCACGTGCTCGTCGATCTGCTGCTTGCGCACCTCCAGGGCTTTTTCCCGGGCCCGGCGGTCGCGCAGGTTGTCGAGCGTACCCACCACCCAGCTGATCGCGCGCCGGCTGCCGCGCAGGGTCCACGCGCCCAGGGTTTCCATCAGCCGCAGCCAGCTGAGATCGGTGAAAATGGTCATGCCGAACAGGAACACCGCCAGCAGGATCAGCCGGCTGCCGATGTCGTTGAAAGCCAGGGTGAAGGCCTCGCCGATGGCCAGCCCGAGAATGCCGCCGGCGCCCTGGGGCAGGCCGGAACCGCCGGGGTCGTTCATCGCCGCCAGCGCGGTGCCGGCGATCATCACCAGTACCAGGCCCAGCGCGCGGATTCCCAGGGTCACCCAGTCGAAGGGCCGGGCGTCGTGGCGCTGGATCAGGATGATCACCGCGCGGTAGGCCAGCAGCAGCGGGAACAGGTAGGCGGCGTAGCCGACCAGGGAGAAGGCCACGTCCGCCAGCCAGGCGCCGGTGGGACCGCCGGCGTTGGCGATCTGGCCGCCGCTGCCGGTGGCGGACCAGCCGGGGTCGCGCGGGCTGTAGGTGAGCAGCGCCAGGAGCAGGTAGAGGCAGATCGCGCTGACGCCAATGAAGGCGCCCTCGCGCAGCCGGGGGCCGAGGAAACTCTGGGTGTTGGTCGCTTCAGGCACGGTTGCTAGCGGATCCTCTGGGTTTCAGTACATTTTGCCACTTTTTTAAGATATTCAGAAGCTTATGTTCAGTTTTTAGAATCGTCCTAGGCTTTGCCCGGTACGCCCCTTTAAATTACCATAATCGACCCAATCATCGGTGGACAGCGCCCGCCCCCGCGCGGCGAGGATGTGCCACCCACTGACCAGGAATTGAGCGACCATGAGCGACGTCCAGCATCACCCCCTGATTATTCTCGGCTCCGGCCCCGCCGGCTATACCGCGGCGGTTTACGCGGCGCGGGCCAACCTCAATCCCGTGGTCATCACCGGGATGCAACAGGGCGGCCAGCTCACCACCACCACCGAAGTGGAAAACTGGCCCGGCGGCCCCGCCGACCTGCAGGGCCCCGCGCTGATGCAGCAGATGCAGGAACACGCCGAGCGCTTCGACACCCAGGTGGTGTTCGACCACATCGAGGAAGTGGACCTGGCGGTGCGCCCCTTCCGTCTGTCCGGCAGCAACAACTACACCTGCGACGCCCTGATCATCGCCACCGGCGCGTCCGCGCAGTACCTCGGCCTGCCCAGCGAGGAAGCCTTCATGGGCAAGGGTGTCAGCGCCTGCGCCACCTGTGACGGCTTTTTCTACCGCAACCAGAAAGTGGCGGTGATCGGCGGCGGCAACACCGCGGTGGAAGAGGCCCTGTACCTGGCCAACATCGCCTCGGAAGTGGTCCTGGTTCACCGCCGCGACGCCCTGCGGGCGGAGAAAGTGCTGCAGGAGCGCCTGTTTGCCCGCGAGAAGGAAGGCAAGGTGACCATCCTGTGGGACCACGTGCTGGACGAGGTCCTGGGCGACGACAGCGGCGTGACCGGCATGCGCGTGAAGTCAGTGAAGGACGACAGCAGTTCCGAGATCGACCTGGCGGGTGTGTTCATTGCCATCGGCCACAAACCCAACACCGACATCTTCGCCGGCCAGCTGGACATGAAGGACGGCTACATCAGCATTCGTAGCGGCACCGAGGGCAACGCCACCGCCACCAGCGTACCCGGCGTATTCGCCGCGGGCGACGTGGGCGACCACATCTACCGACAGGCGGTGACCTCCGCGGGCTTTGGCTGCATGGCGGCCCTGGACGCGGAGAAGTACCTGGACAACCTCAACGGCTAGATACCGGCATGCCCCTGCTCCAGCGCCTGTCCGGCGGCGACGGCTTTCCGCCCACCTCCGAGGCGCTGGACTATCCCAACGGCCTGCTGGCGGTGGGCGGCGACCTCAGCCCGCGGCGACTGGAGGCCGCCTACCGCCGCGGCATCTTTCCCTGGTACCAGGCGCCCGAGCCGGTACTGTGGTGGTCCCCCGATCCGCGCTCGGTACTCTACCCCGAGGAACTCCACGTCTCGCGCTCGCTGCGCAAGACCCTGCGCCGGGACCGCTTCACACTGGCCGCCGACCGGCGTTTTCGCGAGGTCATGGCGGCCTGCGGCGACAGCCGCCGCGACGGCGAGGGCACCTGGATCGACGGCGCCATGGTCGAGGCCTACTGCGAACTACACCGGCGCGGCCGGGCCCACTCCATCGAAGTCTACGGCGACACCGGGGAGCTGGTCGGCGGGCTCTACGGCATCGCCCTGGGGCGGGTGTTTTTCGGTGAATCCATGTTCAGCCGGGTCACCGACGCCTCCAAGGTGGCCCTGGTTGCCCTGGTGTGGGTACTGCGTCGCGCGGGCTTTCGCCTGATCGACTGCCAGGTGGAGAGCGAGCACCTGAACTCGCTCGGCGCGCGCAATATTGCGCGGCTGGACTTCGAGCGCGAGCTTGACCAAACTGTGGCAATCGAGGCCGAGGGCATGGACTGGCGCCCGCCGGCCCGCTGTGGAGGTTTGCTTTGACGTCTTCCCTGCGCGATCTCAAGGTCTACACCACCTACCCCCATAGCTGCAGCTACCTGGAGGGCCAGGAGGCGACCACCCTGTTCATCGACCCCCGGCAGGAGGTCGACCAGCACCTGTACAGCAGCCTGTCGACCCTGGGCTTTCGCCGCAGCGGCAACCACGTGTACCGCCCCCACTGCAGTCACTGCAACGCCTGCGTGCCGGCGCGCATCCCGGTGGCGGACTTTCACCCCAACCGCAGCCAGCGGCGCGCCATCCGCCGCAATCGCGACCTGGGTGTGGAGCGCACCCGCGATATCCGCGATGACGAGGCCTATCTCCTGTACCAACGCTACATCGAGCAGCGCCACGCCGACGGCGATATGTATCCGCCCGATCGGGAGCAATACGAGTCCTTCCTCAACAACGCCTGGGACTGCACCCGCTACTACCGCTTTTACGACCACCAGCGCCTGGCGGCGGTGGCGGTGGTGGACGTGATGTTGGACGGCCTGTCGGCGATCTACACCTTCTTCGACCCGGACCACGAGCACCGCGGCCTGGGCAGTTACGCCATCCTGTGGCAGATCGAACAGGCGCGGGAAATGGGGCTGCAGTACCTCTACCTCGGCTACTGGATCCGCGACTGCCGCAAGATGGCCTACAAGGCCGCCTTCCGGCCCCTGCAGCTGTACCTGAACAACCGCTGGACAACGACCGCCGGCGACGCCTGACCCGCGCCGCTGATTGCGGCATTATTGATATGGCACATCCCCGCCGTTTAAGGCAAAATGCGCCCCTGTTTTTACAGAGGACCTGCCAAGGCATGGCGAAAGAAGACCAAATTGAAATGGAAGGCGAGGTGATCGACACCCTGCCCAACACCACCTTCCGCGTGCAGCTGGAAAATGGCCACGTGGTCACCGCGCACATCTCCGGCAAGATGCGCAAGAACTACATCCGCATCCTCACCGGCGACAAGGTACGTGTGGAGCTCACGCCCTACGACCTGACCAAGGGCCGCATCACTTACCGCGAGCGCTGATTAGCGCCTTCACTCCAGTATTACATGGAGTGCATTCCATGTGCTTGCCAGGGCTAGATTCTGTCGTGCCGCGTTGCAGGCGGAATACAGTGCCCGAGCCCAGCCGTTGTAGGGTCGAATTCATTCGACCGAAAGCGGCGGAATGAATTCCGCCCTACAGGAACCCTTCCCAGCCGTTGTAGGGTCGAATTCATTCGACCGAAAAGCGGCGGAATGAATTCCGCCCTACAGGAACCCTTCCCAGCCGTTGTAGGGTCGAATTTATTCGACCGAAAGCGGCGGAATGAATTCCGCCCTACAGGAACCCTTCCCAGCCGTTGTAGGGTCGAATTCATTCGACCGAAAAGCGGCGGAGTAAACATCTGCGTTCTAAGAACGCAGACTTGCTTTTAGCCCCCTATAAGGGGGCTGTGAAGCCAGCCTTCTTAGAAGGCTGGCCCAAGTTGTGCCATCTTCAGATTATCGACGTAAGTCCATACGGACTTGTTTCT
>NZ_JAFKCZ010000008.1 GCF_017255185.1 Parahaliea mediterranea | reverse complement strand
AGAAACAAGTCCGTATGGACTTACGTCGATAATCTGAAGATGGCACAACTTGGGCCAGCCTTCTAAGAAGGCTGGCTTCACAGCCCCCTTATAGGGGGCTAAAAGCAAGTCTGCGTTCTAAGAACGCAGATGTTTACTCCGCCGCTTTTTGGTCGAATGAATTCGACCCTACAGGGGGCTTCGATCCGCCGCCGTGGTGTTCAGGCTTTCAGGGTCTTCTTGGGATGTTTGCGCTCGGGGTAGCAGGTGCGGCAGATCTCGCACACCCGGCCGTCGCAGCCCCGGGCGGTGCAGTACTCGCGGCCGTAGTAGATGATCTGCAGGTGCAGGCGGTTCCAGTAGTCCTCGGGGAACAGCCGCTTGAGGTCGCGTTCGGTCTGGGTCACGTTCTTGCCGCTGGTCAGGCCCCAGCGCTGGGCCAGGCGGTGGATATGGGTGTCCACCGGAAAGGCGGGTACGCCGAAGGCCTGTGCCATCACCACGCCGGCGGTTTTGTGGCCCACGCCCGGCAGGCGCTCCAGGGCCTCCATGTCCGCCGGCACCTCGCCCCCGTGTTCTTCCAGC
The DNA here is from genome assembly GCF_017255185.1 of Parahaliea mediterranea. Classification (GTDB taxonomy): domain Bacteria; phylum Pseudomonadota; class Gammaproteobacteria; order Pseudomonadales; family Halieaceae; genus JAFKCZ01. Next base: position 309,834 of record NZ_JAFKCZ010000008.1, on the reverse strand, counting down.
AGAATCTCGCTGAGGCGCTTGATGGCCTTGGATTTTTGCGGCGACAGGCCGCAGGGGCGGATGATCTCGCGGATCTGTTCCACGTCCAGGGCGGCCATGTCGACGGGGTTGTCCGCCACCGCGAACAGCGCGGGGGTGACCTGGTTGACCCGCTCGTCGGTGCACTGGGCGCTGAGCAGCACCGCCACCAGCAGGGTATAGGGGTCCTTGTGGTCCAGGGGGATGGGGGTCTGGGGGTAGAGCTCCTGCAGGCGATGCAGGATATAGTCGACCCGCTCGGCTTTTTTCAACATTGACGGTATTTCCCGGTGGTGAATGCCTACAGGCCCTGTACGCAGTCGACGATACGCCGCGCCGCTTCCTCGCAGTCGGCGTGTTCCGCCACCAGCGCCATGCGCACCCGGCCCTCGCCGGGATTGCCCCGGCCCGCGTCCCGCGCCAGGTAGCGGCCGGGCAGCACGGTGACGTTGTAGTCTTCAAGCAGCGCGCGGGCGAAGTCGGTATCGGCGACCGGTGTGGCCGGCCACAGGTAGAAGCCGGCGTCCGGCCGGGCCACGGGCAGGGCGTCGCCGAGTTCCGCGAGAATGCCGAGTACGCTGTCGAATTTTTGCCGGTAGCGGCGACGGTTGTCCACCACGTGGGCCTCGTCCTCCCAGGCGGCCTCGCTGGCCAGCTGGTGGTGCAGCGGCATGGCGCAGCCGTGGTAGGTGCGATAGCGCAGGAACTGCGCCAGGATATCGGCGTCGCCGGCGACGAAGCCCGAGCGCAGCCCGGGCAGGTTGGAGCGCTTGGACAGGCTGTGAAACACCACGCAGCGTGCAAAGTCGTGTTCGCCCATCGCCGCGCAGGCCTGCAGCAGCCCCGGCGGCGGCGCCTCCTCGTCGAAATAGATCTCCGAGTAGCACTCGTCGCTGGCGATGATAAAGTCGTGTTCCCGCGCCAGGGCAATCAGCTTTTGCAGGGTGGTCATCGACAGTACCGCGCCGCTGGGATTGCCGGGGGTGCAGATGTAGAGCAACTGGCAGCGCCGCCACTGCTCCGGCGTGACGCTGTCGAAGTCGGGTGCAAAGCCGGTTTGCGCAGTGCAGTCGATGAACTGGGGTCGCGTGCCCGCGAGCAGGGCCGCGCCCTCGTAAATCTGGTAGAAGGGGTTGGGGCTCATGACCGCGCCGTCCCGCCCGGGTTCGATTACCGTCTGGGCGAAGGCGAACAGGGCTTCCCGGGTGCCGTTGACCGGCAGTACCTGGCGTTCCGGGTCAACACTCCGCAGGCCGAAACGGCGCTCCAGCCACCCGGCGATGGCCCCGCGCAGCTGGTCGCCGCCGCGGGTGGCGGGGTAGTTGGCCAGTTTGTCCAGGTGCTGCGCCAGGCGCTCCAGCACAAAGGGCGGCGAGGGGTGGCGCGGTTCGCCGATCGACAGGGCGATCGGGCTGTGCTCCGGACTGGGCTGGATATCGGCGAACAGTTCGCGAAGTTTTTCGAAGGGATAGGGCTGCAGCAACGCAAGCTGTGGATTCATGGTGTGGTCTGGCCGTTCAGAGTTGTTGGTCGAGGCGCTCGCGGATCGCGTCCTGGATGGCCTCGCAGCGCCCGGGATCGGTGATCGGCTGGTCCCGGTCGTCGGTGATGAAGAACACGTCCTCCACCCGCTCCCCCAGGGTTTGGATCTTGGCGGCCTGCAACACCACGTCGTGCTCGACGAATACCTGGCCGATGCGCGCCAGCAGCCCAGGGCGGTCGGGCGAGGCCACTTCCAGCACGCTGACGTGCTTGATTTCATCCACCGACATGCGAGTCTCGGTGGGCACGGTGAAGGATTTCATCTGCCGGGGGGTGAGCCGCTGCACCACCGCCGGCTTGTCGGTGTCGGTGGCCAGGGCGCGGGCCAGGTGTTCCCGGATGTGCTTCAGGCGCGCGCCGTCCTCGGCGATGGCGCTGCCATCGGAGTCGAGTACGAAGAAGGTGTCGAGGGTCATGTTGTCATTGGCGTTGTAGATGCGCGCGTCGTGGATGCTCAGGTCCAGCTGCTCCAGCTCCGCGCACACCCGCGAGAACAGGTGCGGGTGGCTCTGGGCGTGAATGAAAATCTGGGTGGCATTGGCCACGCTGGAATCATTGGAGCTGCGCGCCAGCACCAGGGGCTGACTGCGGTCGTAGTGGCCGGCGATGGCCTCGGTGTGCCAGGCGATATCCTCCGCCCGCTCACGCAGGAAATAGTCCTCGCCGCGTTCGCGCCACAGGTCTTCCAGCTCCTCGATGGTAAAGCCCCGGTACTCGAGAATGTCGATGGCCGCGTTGCGGGCTTCCTCGATCCACACCTGCTTGTCGATGGGGTTTTCCAGGCCGCGGCGCAGGGCGCGCTTGGTCTCGGTGTAAAGCTGGCGCAGCAGGCTGCCGCGCCAGGCGTTCCACAGATTGGGATTGGTGCCGTTGATGTCGGCCACGGTCAGGGTGAACAGGTAGTCCAGCCGGTGCTGGTCGCCGACGTGCCGGGCGAACTGCTGGATCACCTCCGGGTCGGAGATGTCCTTGCGTTGCGAGACCGCGGACATGGTCAGGTGGTTGCGCACCAGCCACACCACCAGGTTGGTGTCACGCTGCAGCAGGCCGTGCTGCAGGCAGAAGCGCTCGGCGTCCAGCGCGCCGAGTTCCGAGTGGTCGCCGCCGCGGCCCTTGCCGATGTCGTGGTACAGCCCGGCGATGTACAGCAGTTCAATCTTCGGCAGTCGCCGGGCCACGCGACTGGAGACCGGGAAGCGCTCCTCGTACTCCGGCGCCTGGAAGCGGCGCATGTTCTGGATCACTTCCAGGGTATGGGCGTCAACGGTATAGGCGTGGAACAGGTCGTGCTGCATCTGGCCGACGATGCGGCCGAACTCCGGCAGGTAGTTGCCGAGAATGCCGTAGCGCGTCATCCGCCGCAGCTGGCGGGTGACCCGGTAGGGCGCGCGCAGGATATCCAGGAACTGCTTGTGGTTGCGCGGGTCGGCGCGGAAGTTGTCGTCGATCAGGTGGCGGTGGTCGCGAAGCAGGCGGATGGTGGGGGCGCCGATGCCGATGATGTCGCGGTCCTGGGCGCAGAGCAGGAATACCTCCAGCAGCGCCGGGGGGTACTGCTGGAATAGGCGCTCGTCCTTCACCTCGATATAGCCGTTGCGGGTGCGGAAGCGCTCGTTGATATCGCGCAGCTCGTCGGCCCCGCTGGCGTGCAGGATGGCCTGGTCGAAATTCTGGATCAGCACTTCGTTGAGCTGGCCCAGGGCCAGGGCCCAGCGGTAGAAGAGCTGCATGAATTGCTCCACCGCCAGTTTGTCGCCGTCCTCGAAGCCCCACAGTTCCGCGAGGGCGCGCTGGTGATCGAACAGCAGCCGGTCTTCCTCGCGTCCGGTGACCATGTGCAGCGCGTAGCGCACCCGCCACATGAACTCCCGGCCGCGGTCGAGGATGCGCCGTTCATCGGGGGTGAGGAAGTTGCCGGTGGACAACTCATCGAGGGTTTTGACGCCGAAGTGTCGTTCGGCGATCCAGCCGATGACCTGCAGGTCGCGCAGGCCGCCCGGTGAGCCTTTGACATTGGGCTCCAGGTTGTACTCGGTATCGGCGTACTTGTTGTGGCGGGCCTGCTGCTCGTCCAGCTTGGCGCGGAAAAATTCCGCGCTGGGCCACATCTGCGCCGGGGAGGTGGCCTCGCGCACCGCCTGCATCAGCGGCTCGCTACCGCGCAGGACCCGCGCCTCCATCAGGTTGGTGAGCACGGTAATATCCCGGGCGGCATTGACCCGGCAATCTTTTACGGTGCGCACGCTGTGGCCCACGGCGAGGCCGATATCCCACAGCAGGGTCAGGAAGGCCTCGACCAGGCCCTGGCAGGCCTCCCGGTCTTCGCCGATCAGGATCAGTATGTCGATGTCGGAGTGGGGGTGGAGTTCGCCGCGGCCGTAGCCGCCCACCGCCACCAGCGCGGTATCGGTTGGCCAGGGCTGGAGATCCCACAGGGCGCCCAGCAACTCGTCCATGAACCGCGCCCGCAGGCGAATCAGGTCACCCGCCTCGACGCCGGCGTGAAACTGGGTGTCGAGATAGTCGCTGGCTTCGCCGAGGGCGGCCTTGCAGCGCCCGATGGTGTTGCCGCCGGCGATGTCGGCGCGGAACCCGTCCACGTCGAACATCGCCGGCGGCAGGGAGGTGTTGGCGGCGGTCATCTTGGCCCTCAGAAAGGTTCGTTGCTGCGCCGGGTAAAGATTTCGCAGCCGTCCTCCGTGACCCCGAGGGTGTGTTCCCACTGCGCGGACAGGCGCCCGTCCTTGGTGGTGACGGTCCAGCCGTCCTTCTGGTTGAGTTTGGTGTGGCGGCGGCCGGCGTTGATCATGGGCTCGATGGTGAAGGTCATGCCCGGCTCCAGCACCAGTCCCGCCCCTTTCTTGCCGTAGTGCAGTACCTGGGGATCCTCGTGAAAGACCTGGCCGATGCCGTGGCCGCAATACTCGCGCACCACCGAGTAGTAGTTTTTCTCGGCGTGCTGCTGGATCACGTGGCCGATGTCGCCCAGGGTGGTGCCGGGCCGCACGATGTCCAGCGCCTTGTACAGGCACTCCTGGGTGACGCGCACCAGCCGCTTGGCGTGATCGGGGACATCGCCCACCAGCACCATGATGCTGGTGTCGCCGTGGTAGCCGTCCTTGATCACGGTGACATCGATATTGACGATGTCGCCGCTCTTGAGTTTTTTGTTGTCGGCGGGAATGCCGTGGCAGACCACCTCATTGATCGAGGTGCAGATCGAGCGGGGAAAACCATGGTAGCCGAGGCAGGCGGGGATGGCGTCCTGCACCTCGGTGATATGGCGGTGGCAGATGGCGTCGAGCTCCCCGGTGGTGATTCCGGGCTCCACTTTGGGCTCGATCATCTCGAGCACCTCGGCAGCGAGGCGCCCCGCGGTGCGCATGAGTTCGATCTCGTCGGCTGTCTTGATTGATACCGCCATTACTAACCTATTGAAAATAAAAGATTTTAGTTTGAGTCCGGGAGGGGTCCGGTGGTGCCGGGAGCGCCCGAAACGCCGTATTCTAACGCATGCGCCGGGTAAAAGCGCATGGCCCGCGGGAATTGCCCCCCCTTCGTCGGCGGGCTGTGCCTTTCCTCGCGGGTGCACTTGTGGTATAAAGCGCGCCTCGCTGGCGGGCGCCCCTGAACGGAGGCCGTTGTGCCGGCGGGAAATCACATTAAACGACGCACACATATCAATACCTGTCCCAGGGTGCCGGCAAGGCCGGTTTGGGGCACGGGATATGTGGAGGACTAACCCACTACAAGGTACTTATCTTATGTCGCAAGTAAGCATGCGCGAACTGCTGCAGGCGGGCGCCCACTTTGGTCACCAAACCCGTTACTGGAACCCCAAGATGGACCAGTACATCTTCGGTGCCCGCAACAAAATCCACATCATCAACCTTGAGTACACTGTTCCGGCGTTCAACGACGCCCTGAACAAGGTCAAGCAGATGGCTGGCAACAAGAACAAGATCATGTTCGTGGGCACCAAGCGTGCCGCTGGCAAGGTCATCAAGGAGCAGGCCGAGCGCGCCGGCATGCCCTACGTCAGCCACCGTTGGCTGGGCGGCATGCTCACCAACTACAAGACCATTCGCGCCTCCATCAAGCGGCTGCGCGACCTGGAGGCCCAGCAGGCCGACGGTACTTTCGCCAAGCTGACCAAGAAAGAGGCGCTGATGCGCACTCGCGACATGGAGAAGCTGGAGCGCTCCATCGGTGGTATCAAGGATATGGGCGGCCTGCCCGACGCGCTGTTCGTGGTTGACGTGGACCACGAGCGCATCGCCATTACCGAAGCCAACAAGCTGGGTATTCCGGTGATCGGCGTGGTTGATACCAACTCCAACCCCGACGGCGTGGACTATGTGATCCCCGGCAACGACGACGCCATTCGCGCCATCAAGCTCTATGTGACCGCCGTGGCGGACGCCTGTGTGGCCGGCAAGGCCGAGGGCGGCGAGGCGATGGTCGCCAAGGACGAGTTTGTCGAGGAGTCCGCGCCGGCAGAGCCCGCGGCCGAGTAAGCACACTCACCCCGGTCACGCAGCTGTCACCGGGGTCTGCAATAATCCCCGGTGGCAGCAGCCGATACCGGGGATTTTGGTATTAAAGATTTCCCTCAAGGGGGACTAGCAGGAGGACAGTATGTCTGCAGCACTGGTCAAAGAACTTCGCGAGCGCACCGGACTGGGCTTGCTGGAATGTAAAAAAGCCCTGGCGGCCGCCGGCGGCGATGTTGAGCAAGCGATCGAGGACCTGCGCAAGGCCAGCGGCATGAAGGCCGCCAAGAAGGCTGGTCGCACCGCCGCCGATGGCGTGGTGGCTTCCCGCGTTGCCGAAGACGGTAGCTTCGGGGTGGTTGTGGAAGTGAACAGCGAAACCGATTTCGTGGCCCGTGACGCGGGTTTCCTGGCCTTTGTGGAAAAGGTGCTGGACACGGCCTTCACTACGCGCCAGGCCGAGGTGGCCGAGCTGATGGAAGGTGAGCTGGAGTCTGATCGTCAGGCGCTGGTACAGAAGATTGGCGAGAACATTGGCGTGCGTCGCGTGCAGCTGGTGACCGCGGATAGTGGTGTGGTCGGCTCCTATGTGCACGGCAACAAGCGCATTGCGGTGCTGGTGGAGCTGAAGGGCGGCGACCAGGACCTGGCGAAGGATGTGGCGATGCACGTGGCGGCGGTAAACCCGCGCGTGGTGTCTCCGGCGGATATGCCGGAAGAGGTGATTGCCAAGGAGAAGGAAATCTACACGGCCCAGGCCCAGGACTCAGGCAAGCCGGCGGAGATTATCGAGAAGATGATCGGCGGCCGGGTGAAGAAGTTCCTGGCGGAGAACAGCCTGGTGGAGCAGGCTTTCGTGAAGGATCCGGACGTGACCGTTGGCAAGCTGGTGTCCGGCGCCGGTGCGGAAGTGGTGTCTTTTGCGCGCTTTGAGGTGGGTGAGGGCATTGAGGTCGAGAAAGTCGACTTCGCCGACGAGGTGGCGGCCCAGCTGAAGGGCTGATCGCCACGCGCAGTACTTCGAAACGGGGCCTTTTGGCCCCGTTTTGTTATCTGGTGTTTGGGGGGTTTGCGCAAGGGGTTTGGTTGTGTGGCTCTTGGGGGCGGTGGCTCTGTGTGTGAGTCGGTGGCGTTGCGCATGGGCTCGGTGGCGCAGCGCCGCACCGGGGAGGCCCTTCCGCGACACGCTACAAGCATGACGTGCCCGAAAAGAGGGGCAGGCTCTCCATGTCGCGCTCGGCAGCGGCCGTCCATGGCCGCTGACGGTCGCGGAAGGGCCTCCCCGGCACTGCACTGCTTCGATTTGGGCTGATGGGCTCTGCCGCAGACTAATAACCGTTGCTTTGCGTTGGTTGCTCGAAGTGCCTTGGGTTTGGGCTGTAGGCGTGGGGAGCGGGTGCCTCCTGCCAGACCGTCAGCGCCCTGGACGGGCGCTGCCGAGCCCCCATGGACGGGTTTACGGCGTGTCTGGCAGGAGGCACCCGCTTCGCGCGCCGCTCCGGGCGGCGATCGAAGCTTATGACCGAGGAAGAGGAAAGCCGGAGAGAGCCTTGCAGGTCGATATTTGCAATGAACTTGCAGTGAACTCCCAAAGAACCAGTGTCAAACTCCGATATTGGCCCCTTTGCCCGCCAGTCGCAAAAATGCACTGGGGTGTAGCGCCGATGTCCTGTAATATACGCCACCAGTTCAGGAGACCAGATTCATGCCGCAAGCCTCAGGTGACAAGAAGTACAAGCGCATCCTGCTGAAACTCAGCGGCGAGGCGCTCACCGGGACCGAGAAATTCGGGATCGACCCCAAGGTCCTCGACCAGATGGCCCTCGAGATCGGCCAGCTGGTGGGGATCGGCGTCCAGGTCGGACTCGTGGTCGGGGGTGGCAACCTGTTCCGCGGCGCCGCGCTGCAGGCCGCCGGGCTCGACCGGGTGACCGGGGATCACATGGGGATGCTCGCCACGGTGATGAACGCCCTCGCTTTGCGCGACGCGCTGGAACGCTCCAATATCGCCACCCAGGTCATGTCCTCCATTCCCATGAGTGGCGTGGTCGATCACTACGACCGGCGCAAGGCCATTCGCGCCCTGGGCAATGGCGATGTGGTGATCTTCAGTGCCGGTACCGGCAACCCCTTCTTTACCACCGACTCCTCGGCCTGCCTGCGGGGTATCGAGGTCGAGGCCGACCTGGTACTCAAGGCCACCAAGGTGGACGGCGTGTATTCGGCGGACCCCTTCAAGGATCCCGAGGCCGTCAAGTACGAGCGGCTGACCTACGACGAGGTGCTGGACAAGAAACTGGAAGTAATGGACCTGACCGCCATTTGCCTGTGCCGGGATCACAAGATGCCGGTGCGGGTTTTCGAGATGGAAAAGCAGGGGGCGCTGCTGAACATCGTGCGCGGCGGGCAGGACGGCACCCTGATTGAGTAAACGGTTCGGGGTAACAAGGAGATGAAACGTGATTGACGATATAAAAGCAGAAGCCTCCGAGCGGATGGAGAAAAGCCTCGAGGCGCTGGCCCACAATTTCAACAAGATCCGCACCGGGCGGGCCCACCCCAGTCTGCTCGACGGGCTGAAGGTGTCCTACTACGGGTCTGATACGCCCCTGAACCAGGTGGCAAATATCAACGTGGAAGATGCCCGGACCCTGTCGCTGACGGCCTGGGACCGGTCCATCATTCCCGACATCGAGAAAGCCATTCTCAAATCGGACCTGGGTCTGAACCCGGCCACGGCGGGGGAGGTGATTCGCATCCCCATGCCCATGCTCACCGAGGAAACGCGCAAGGGCTTTATCCGCCAGGCGCGGAACGAAGCCGAGTCGGCGCGGGTGTCGGTGCGCAATGCGCGGCGCGACGCGATGACGATGCTCAAGGACATGGTCAAGGAAAAGGAAATCAGCGAGGACGATGAGCGTCGGGGTCAGGAAGTGGTGCAGAAGCTGACCGACAAGTACGTCGCCAAGGTGGAGGAGATGCTGGCCACCAAAGAAGAAGACCTGATGGAAATATAGGGCAGAGGCCCTGGCCATCGGCTTTATGACCAAATCTCAAGGATCCGACAAGGGGGCCGCGGCCAACGCAGCCGTCGTGCCCCGTCATGTCGCCATTATCATGGACGGCAACAATCGTTGGGCCAGGCGCCAGGGCGTGCCTGGTCCGGCTGGCCATCGCGCCGGCGTGGAGGCGGTGCGGGGCGTGTTGCGCTCCTGCCGCGACCACGGCGTCGAGGTGCTGACATTATTCGCCTTTTCCAGTGAAAACTGGGGGCGGCCGCAACCGGAAGTGCGGGCCCTGCTGGCCCTGCTGTCGCGCTATTTGCGCAATGAGGTGCGGGAATTGCACAAGGATGGCGTGCGGCTGCGCTTTATCGGCCAGCGCGGCCGTTTCAGCGAGCGCCTGCAGCGCCTGATGGAGCGGGCGGAGCATCTCACCCGTGACAACCGCGCCGCCACCATGGTGATTGCGGTGGACTACGGCGGCCAGTGGGATATCGCCCAGGCGGCCCGGGCCGTGGCGGAGGAAGTGCGGGCGGGGAGAATCCAGCCGGAGGATATTTCCGTCGAGCTTCTGGACGGCTACCTGTCCGCCGCCGACCTGCCGCGGCCGGACCTGTGTATCCGCACCGGCGGCGATGCGCGCATCAGTAATTTCATGCTGTGGCAGTTCGCCTACAGCGAGCTGTACTTCACCAATACCCTGTGGCCGGACTTCGGCGAGCTGGAATTCGCCCGTGCCCTGGCTGACTACAGTCGCCGGGAGCGTCGTTTCGGTTTGCGTGCGCCGGACGATCTGGTTGCCGGTGGCGGGGATGCTTAAACAGCGCGTCGTTACGGCGCTGATCATGGCCGCCCTGTTTTTGGGGGCGATGGCCTTCCTGCCGCTGTCCGGCCTGGCGGTGTTTTTCGCCGTGGTGGTGGCCCTGGGCTGCTGGGAGTGGGCTCCGCTGGCCGGCTGGCGCGGCCCCTGGGCGCGCGGCTTTTATGTGCTGATCGTGGTCGCCTGTATGGCCGCGCTGTACGTCTATTGCGGTCTCGGCCAGGGCCCCCGGCGGGAGGATGTGCAGCCGGTGCTGGGGCTGGCCTGCCTGTGGTGGAGCTTCTCCCTGCTGTGGGTGAAGGGCTACCCCTCGAGCGCCCTGCTCTGGAGCAGCCGGGCGATGCGCACCCTGATGGGCGTGCTGATCATGGCGGCCGCCTGGGTGGCGGCGGTGTACCTGCTGAGCTTCCCGGGCGGCGGTTTGTTGATGGTGGGCATGATCGTGATAGTGGCGGCGGCCGATATCGGCGCCTACTTCGCCGGCAAGCGTTTTGGCCGCCATAAACTGGCGGCCGCGGTCAGCCCGGCGAAGACCTGGGAGGGTTTTTGGGGCGGCATGGCCTGCGTGCTGCTGCTGGCGCTGTTGATCTGGTACCTGTTGCCCCCGCGCATGGCCCATGTCAGCCTGATGGCCGTGGTGGCGGTGACCCTGAGCACGGCGCTGGCGTCGGTGGTCGGGGACCTGACAGTGAGCATGGTCAAGCGCCACAGCGGGGTGAAGGACAGCGGCTCGATCCTGCCGGGGCACGGCGGCGTGCTGGATCGGCTGGACAGTATCTGCGGCGCGGCTCCGGTGTTTGCCCTGGGTCTGTTGCTGGTGGACTGGTGAGTCGCGGCAGATGGGTAGTGATAGGTGAGTAACGGCGAGACAGGCATGGCAAATCCCGCGCAACAGGCGGTCAGTGTGCTGGGTTCCACCGGCTCCATTGGTCTCAGCACCCTGGATGTGATTGCCCGGCATCCGGATCGCTACCGGGTATTCGCGCTGGCGGCGAATACCTCGGTGGCGGCGATGGCGGCGCAGTGCCGGACCCATCGCCCGGAGTTCGCGGTGATGGCCTGTGCCGACGCCGCCCAGGCCTTGCGCGATGCGCTGCCCGGCGAGCTGGGCACGCAGGTCCTGCAGGGCGAGGAGGGGCTGTGCCGGGTGGCCACCGATCCCGCCGTGGATGCGGTGATGGCCGCGGTGGTGGGGGCCGCCGGCCTGCCTTCCACCCTGGCCGCGGCCCGCGCCGGCAAGCGATTGTTGCTGGCCAACAAGGAATCCCTGGTGATGGCCGGGCACCTGCTGATGGAGGCGGTGCACGAGTCCGGCGCGTTGCTGTTGCCGATCGACAGCGAGCACAATGCGATTTTCCAGTGTCTGCCGGTGGATCGCGCCGGGCGACCCGGGCGGGCGGGGGTCGACAAAGTCTTGCTCACCGCCTCGGGCGGGCCGTTTCGCACCTGGAGCGTGGCGCAAATGGCCGCCGCGACCCCGGAGCAGGCCTGTGCCCATCCCAATTGGGACATGGGGCGCAAGATTTCCGTGGATTCGGCCACGCTGATGAACAAGGGCCTGGAGTTTATCGAGGCCTGCTGGTTGTTCGACCTGGCGCCCGAGCGGGTGGACGTGGTGGTGCACCCCCAGAGTATCGTCCATTCCATGGTACAGTACCGGGACGGTTCGGTACTGGCCCAGCTGGGCAACCCCGATATGCGCACCCCCATTGCCTATGGCCTGAGCTGGCCGGAGCGGGTGGACGCGGGGGTGTCGCCCCTGGATCTGGTGGCGGCTTCGCGGCTGGATTTCGAGGCCCCGGACGAGGGCCGTTTTCCCTGCCTGCGGCTGGCGCGCGAGGCGGTGTCCGCCGGGGGCACGGCGATGGCGATTTGCAACGCCGCCAACGAGGTGGCGGTGGCGGCTTTCCTCGACAACCGTATTGGCTTCAACGACATTCCCGCGGTGATCGAGCGGACGCTCGAGCGCTGCCCCGTGGTTGAACCCCGATCGCTGGCTGTGGTCGAAACTGCTGACGCGGAGGCGCGGCACGCGGCCGAGGTATTTGTGGCCGATGGCCCGACGCGCGGTTCCGCGGGCGTGGAGATCTAATGGATTTGCTTTACACCATAGCAATAACCCTGCTGACCCTGGCCGTGCTGGTGGCGGTGCACGAGTACGGCCATTTCTGGGTGGCGCGGCGCTGCGGCGTCAAGGTGCTGCGCTTTTCCATCGGCTTTGGCAAGCCCCTGGCCACCTGGCGCGATCGGCACGGCACCGAGTTCAGCGTGGCGGCGATCCCCCTCGGCGGTTATGTCAAGATGCTCGACGAGCGCGAGGGCGAGGTGCCCGCCGCGGAGCAGCACCGGGCCTTTAACCGCAAGCCGGTGTTGCAGCGCATCGCGGTGGTGGCGGCCGGGCCGCTGGCCAATTTCGCCCTGGCCATTGTCGCCTACTGGGGCCTGTTCATGGCCGGGGAGAGCGGTTTCTCGCCGGTGATTGGCGGGGTGGAAACCGGCTCGGTGGCCGAAGTCGCCGGTCTCGAGGCCGGACAGGAGATCGTCGCGGTGGACGGTCGCGATACCCCGACCTGGCAGGCCCTGAATTTCCAGTTGCTCGATCGCATTGGCGATACCGGCACCATCACTTTCGCGGTGAAGTACCCCGGTTCCGACGTGGTCTACGAGTCCGAGGCCTTTGTCACCGAGTGGCTCTCGGACCAGGAGCAGCCCGACCTGCTCGGCGGCCTGGGGCTGACCCTGTACACGCCGGACATCCTGCCCGAGGTGGGGGAAGTGACTCCCGGGAGTCCCGCCGAGGCCGCTGGGCTCAGGACCGGGGACATGGTACTCAGCGCCGACGGCATCGGCATGCCCCTGTGGCAGGACTGGGTGGAATACGTGCGCGCGCGGCCGGGCGAGTCCATTGCGCTCGAGGTTCGCCGCGGCGAGGAGCGCTTCACCGCCGACATCGTCCCCGAGCGAATCGTGGGCGAGGACGGCGAGGCCTTTGGTCGTGTGGGGGTGGCGGTGGTCGTTCCAGACATGCCGCCGGAACTGGTGCGCAGTTTCTCCCGGGGGCCGGTCGAGGCCCTGGTGGCGGGCGTGCAGCGCACTGGCGACCTGGTGATGTTCACGCTCAACTCCATCAAGAAGATGCTGCAGGGCCTGATCTCGCCAAAAAACTTGAGCGGCCCCATCACCATTGCTAAAGTGGCGTCCGCGTCCGCCAAGTCAGGGCTGGAATCCTATATCAGCTTCCTGGCGCTGCTCAGTGTCAGCCTGGGGGTTCTCAACCTGTTGCCCATTCCGGTGCTCGACGGGGGGCATCTCCTGTATTACACCGTGGAGCTGTTGGTCGGGCGGCCCGTACCAGAGAAAATACAAGTTTTGGGGTACCAGTTGGGATTGTTCGTGGTTTTGTCGATCATGGCGCTGGCCCTGTTTAACGATTTCGCACGCCTGTAGCCGAGTGTGTCGGGAATAAACACAACCAAACAAGATGACTTGCTGACAGGCCCTATCCGGTGTTTGAGAGAATTTTGACCAAGCGACTTCCCACATGGCTGGCGCTCACCCTCGTATTGGTGGCGCCACTCGCGGCGGCACAGCCGCCCTCGGCCTCGTTCATCGTCAGCGACATCCGGGTGGAGGGCCTGCAGCGTATATCCGCCGGCAGTGTGTTTGCCGCCATGCCCCTGGCGGTGGGTGACCTGGTGAACGAGGAGGCCATTCGCGCCGCCTCCCGCAGCCTGTTTGCCACCGGCAACTTCGACGATATTCGCATCGGCCGCGATGGCAACGTGCTGGTGGTGATCGTCGACGAGCGCCCGAGCATCAGCGAGATCAATATTGAGGGCAACAAGGCCATCGAGACCGAGGCCCTGCTTGATGGCCTCAAGGGCGCCGGCCTGGCGGTGGGGCAGGTGTTCCAGCGCTCCACCCTGGAGGGCATGCAGCTGGAGCTGCAGCGCCAGTACGTGCAACAGGGGCGCTACGACGCCAACATCGAGACCGAGGTGTTGCCGGAGCCGCGCAACCGGGTGTCGATCAACATCGATGTCGACGAGGGTAACGTCGCCGCGATCAAGCATATCAACGTGGTTGGCAACGAGGTGTTCGACGACGAGGAGCTCACCGACCTGTTCGCGCTGAAGACCACGGGCTGGTTCTCCTTCTTCACCAACGACGACAAGTACTCCCGGGAAAAACTCACCGGCGACCTGGAAACCCTGACGTCCTACTACATGGACCGCGGTTACCTGCAGTTCAGCATCGACTCCACCCAGGTTTCGGTGTCCCCCAACAAGGAAGCCGTCTACATCACCGCCAATGTCACCGAGGGTGAGAAGTTCACCGTCAGCGACGTCGACCTGTCCGGCGACCTGGTGCTGCCCGAGACCGACCTGCGGCGTTTCCTGCTGGTGAGCGAGGGGCAGACCTTTTCCCAGCAACTGGTGACTTCCACCGAGGAGTACCTCACCCGCCGCCTGGGCAACGAGGGCTACAGTTTCGCCAAGGTGACCGGCATTCCCGAGGTGGACGAGGACAACAACACCGTGGCGATGAAGTTTTTCGTCGACCCGGGCAAGCGCACCTACGTGCGCCGGGTGAACTTCAAGGGCAACCAGAAGACCGCCGACGACGTGCTGCGCCGGGAAATGCGCCAGATGGAGAGCGCCCCGGCCTCCGCCGCCGCCATCGAGCAGTCGCGGGTGCGCCTGGAGCGTCTGGGCTACTTCAGCAAGGCCTCGGTGGAAACCCCCGAGGTGCCGGGCCACGACGACCTGATCGATGTCGAGTTCGATGTCGAGGAGCAGTCCTCGGGCAGCATCGGCGCCAGTTTCGGTTACGCCCAGGACGCGGGCCTGATCCTCGGCCTGAACCTGCAGCAGGACAACTTCCTGGGGACCGGCCGCCGGGTGGGCATCGCCCTCAACAGCTCCCGCTACCAGGACCTGTACAACTTCAGCTACACCAACCCCTATTACACCGAGGACGGGGTGAGCCGGGGCTTTAATATTTACTACCGCTCCACCGACCTGTCCGAGGTGAACGTCGCCAGCTACACCACCGACACCCTGGGCGCGGCGCTCAATTTCGGCTACCCGATCTCGGAGACCCAGCGCCTGGGCTTCAGTTTCGGGGTGTCCAACACCGAGATCACTGCCGGCCAGTACGCGGTGCAGGAAATCAAGGCCAGCCCGCGCCTGCAGGACGGGGTGGACTTCTGGTACGACAGCACCCGCCTGAGCGACGGCACCTACAGCGGCGTCGAGGAGCTGTTCCCGATCGATTCGCTGCCGGCGGACGCGCTGTCGCCGCCGGGCGAGCCGGGCTTCCTCGACATCCACGGCAACGAATACCTGAACTGGACCGTGACCAGCAGCTGGAGCCAGTCGACCCTGAACCGGGGCCGTCTCGCCACCCGGGGCGCGGCCCAGTCGGTGGCCCTGGAAGTGGCGGTGCCGGGTTCCGATCTCGAATTCTACAAGTTGACCTACCGCGGCGAGATATTCTTCCCTATCCACAATGAGTGGACCCTGCATTTCCGCACCGAGCTGGGCTATGGCGACGGTTACGGCAATACCCAGGGCCTGCCCTTCTACGAGAACTTCTTCGCCGGCGGCTTCGGTTCCGTGCGCGGCTTCGAGAGCAATACCCTGGGGCCCCGCAGTACCAAGGCGGAGGTCTACCTGGTGGACCGGCCGGTGACCGAGATCGACGAGGACGGCAATCCGGTCGAGCGCGGTGGTGAAGACGGGCGCGGTTTCGGCTACGTGCGCGATCCAGAGACCGGCAAGCTGGTGTTCCGCGATTTCCGCGACGACCCCGATCCCTTCGGCGGCAACGTGCTGGTGGAAGGCAGCGCCGAGCTGCTGTTCCCGCTGCCCTTTATCAAGGACCGCAGCAAGCTGCGCTCGGCCTTCTTCGTGGACGTGGGCAACGTATTCAACACCGAGTGCCTGGCCAACCAGTTGAATTGCTTTGACATCGACGCCAGTGAACTGCGCTATTCGGCGGGTGTCGGCGTGACCTGGATCACCGGCTTCGGCCCGATGACCTTCAGCCTGGCCAAGCCGCTCAATGCCGGCCCCGAGGACGAGGAGGAAGTGTTCCAGTTCACCCTCGGCCGGGGCTTCTAGGGCCAGGCCCCAACTTTTTTTGAACCAATGATGGAGATAACCGTGTCCAAGCTATTCAAAGTCGCAATCGCTACCGTGGCCCTGCTGCTGCCGCTCGCCGGCTGGGCCCAGGGCAAGATCGCGGTGGTCAATCTGGAGCAGGCCATCCTGCAGACCGACCACGCGCAGAAACGCCTGGCGGCGGTACGCGCCCAGGAGGACTACAAGTCCGACAAGGCCGAATACGACAAGCTCAAGGAAGAGTTCGACGACCTGGTCAAGGACTTCCAGAAGGACGCCGCGGTGATGAGCCAGGAGCAACAGGTGGCCGCGCGGCAGAAGCTGCAGAGCAAGCAGTCCGACCTGGAGCACGTGACCGGCAAGTTGCAGAATGCCGAGCAGGCCGCCGGCCAGGCGCTGCTGCAGGAAATGTCGCCCCGGGTACAGGAAGTGCTGCGCGAGCTGATCACCACCGAGGGCATCGGCCTGCTGCTGCAACGCCAGTCAGTGATCCACGCCGACGCCGGCTACAGCATCACCGCCAAGGTGACGGACAAGCTGAACCAGCTGTCCGCGGAGTAAACACGTGTACACACTCGGGGAGCTCTCAGGAAAGCTGGGGATAGCGTTCTCGGGTGACGCGGGACGGCGCATCACGGGCCTGGCGACGCTGGACGCCGCCGGCCCGCAGCATCTGGCCTTCCTGGCCAACCGCAAATACCTGTCGCAGTTGGCGACGACCGCCGCCGGCGCGGTGATCGTGCCGCCGGAGCTGGCTGAGCAGTGCCCGGTGGACCACCTGATTGCCGAGAACCCCTATCTTTGCTTCGCCCGGGTGAGCGGTCTGTTCGATCAATCCCCCCAGGCGCCGGCTGGCGTCCATCCCGCGGCCACGGTGTCCGCCGATGCCGAGGTAGACCCCTCGGCCTCCGTGGGGCCCAACGCGGTGATAGAACCCGGCGCGGTGATTGGGCCCCGGGCGGTGATCGGCGCCAATGTCTATATCGGCCACAACAGCCGGGTGGGCGCGGGAACGCGCATCCATGCCAACGCGGTGCTGCACCACGGGGTGAGTATTGGCGAGTCCTGCACCATCCACTCCCAGGCGGTGCTGGGCGGCGACGGTTTCGGTTTTGCCCCCGGCCCCGACGGCTGGGAGAAGATTTACCAGCTCGGCGGGGTGAGCATCGGCAATCGTGTGGAAGTGGGCTCCTGTACCACCATCGATCGCGGCGCCATTGAGGACACGGTGGTGGAGGACGGCGCGATCATCGACAACCTGGTGCAGATCGCGCACAACTGCCGCATCGGAAAAAATACCGCGATCGCCGGTTGCACCGGACTCGCGGGAAGCACGATTATAGGGGCCAATTGCACCCTCGCGGGTGGTGTCGGCGTCGTCGGCCACGTGGAGATCTGTGACAACGTCCACGTCACCGGGATGACCATGGTGACCAAGTCGATCACCGAGCCCGGTTCCTACTCATCCGGCACCCCGATGGCCACCACGCGTGAATGGAAGCGCAGCGCCGTGCGCTTTGCGCAGCTCGACTCAATACAACGGCGCCTGTCCAGTCTCGAGGCTTCCCTCGACCAGGGGCGCGACCACTAAGCACGGAGGAAGACCGTTCCGATGATGGACGTCGCCGAAATTCGCAAGTTACTGCCGCACCGCTACCCCTTCCTGCTGGTGGACCGGGTGGTGGAAATCAATCTGGGCGAATCGATCGTCGCCTACAAGAACCTCAGTATCAACGAGCCCTTTTTCGACGGCCACTTTCCGGACAAGCCGGTGTTCCCGGGGGTGTTGCTGGTCGAGGCCATGGCCCAGGCCGCGGGTGTGCTGGGCTTCAAGTCCCAGAACAAAACCCCCGCGGACGGCTCGATCTATTATTTCGTGGGCGCCGATAACCTGCGCTTCAAACGCCCCTGCGTGCCCGGCGACCGGGTCATGCTGCGCGCGAAGATCCTGGGGGATCGCCGCGGTATCTGGAAATTCGAGGTGAGTTCCGATGTCGACGGGGAACTGGCCGCCTCCGCCACGATTCTCTGCGCAGACCGCAAAGCCTGATTCCCCGCCATGATCCACGAGCAGGCGATAGTCGATCCCGGCGCCAGGCTGGCCGATGATGTGAGTGTGGGGCCCTGGACCCTGATCGGGCCCGACGTGGAAATCGGGCCGGGCTGTCGGATCGAGTCCCATGTGGTGATCAAGGGGCCGACGCGTATCGGCGCCAACAACCACATCTACCAGTTCTCCTCCGTGGGGGAGTCGACGCCGGACCTCAAGTACCGCAACGAGCCCACGCGGCTGGTGATCGGCGACAATAACGTGATTCGCGAAAACGTTACCATCCACCGGGGCACCGTGCAGGATCGCTCCGAGACCACCATCGGCAACCACAACCTGATCATGGCCTATGTGCATATCGGCCACGATTGCGTGCTGGGCGACCACATCATCCTGGTGAACAACGCGGCGCTCGCGGGGCATGTATACGTGGGCGACTGGGCCATCCTTTCCGGCTATACCCTGGTACACCAGTTCTGCAAGATTGGCGCCCACAGCTTTAGCGGCATGGCCACGGGTATCGGCAAGGACGTGCCCGCGTACGTAACCGTCAGCGGTACGCCCGCGGAGGCCAAGACCATCAATGTCGAGGGCCTGCGCCGGCGCGGTTTTTCCAACGAGACCATCAGCCAGTTGCGGCGCGCCTTCAAGATTCTCTATCGCCAGGGCCTCACCCTGGAGCTGGCCCTGCAGCGCCTGGAAACCATGTTGCGCGATACCCCCGAGGTGAAGGTCCTGATCGATTCGGTGCGCGCGTCGGAGCGCGGAATCGTCCGCTAGCGGCGAAGCTCTCGATGCGCATCGGTGTACTGGCGGGGGAGGCCTCCGGCGACATCCTGGGTTCCCGGGTTCTGGCGGCCCTGCGCGAGCGGCATCCCGACCTCGTGGTGGAGGGTATCGGCGGCCCCCTGATGGCGGCCCAGGGTCTGGACAGCCTGTTTCCCATGGAGCGGCTGTCGGTGATGGGCTTTGTCGAGCCCCTCAAGCGCCTGCCGGAACTGCTGCGCATCCGCGGCGCCGTCTATCGCCACTTTCACGACAACCCGCCGGATCTGTTCCTGGGTATCGACTCGCCGGATTTCAACCTGCGCCTGGAGCGCAAGTTGCGCGATTGCGGTGTCACCACGGCCCACCTGGTCAGCCCCACCGTGTGGGCCTGGCGCGCCGGCCGCATCGAGAGCATCCGCCGCAGCGTGGACCGCATGCTCTGCCTGTTTCCCTTCGAGCTGCCGATTTACCGCGAGCACGGGGTGGCGGCGAGTTTTGTCGGCCATCCCCTGGCGGACGAGATCCCGCGCCGGGTGGATGCCGCGGCCGCCCGCGCCGCCCTGGGCCTGCCCGCGGCGGGCAAGCTGCTGGCGCTGTTGCCGGGTTCCCGCGGCGGTGAAGTCGGCCAACTGGCGCCGCTGTTTTTGGCCGCGGCGAGCGAATTGTCAACCCGGCTTCCCGACCTGCACTTCGTTCTGCCCGCGGCCAGTGGCGAGCGCCACGCCCAATTGCGCGAATTGCTGCGCTCCCAGCCGGGACTGCCCCTGACCCTGGTCGAGGGCCGTTCCCGAGAGGTCATGGCCGCCGCCGACGCGGTGTTGCTGGCCTCCGGCACCGCCACGCTGGAGGCGATGCTGCTCAAGCGGCCGATGGTGGTGGCCTATCGCATGGCGCCGCTGTCCTGGGCCCTGGTGTCGCGCCTGGTGAAAACCCCCTGGGCGGCCCTGCCCAACATCCTTGCGGGCCGTGCCCTGGTGCCTGAGCTGATTCAGGATGCGGCCACCGCGCCGGCCATGGCGGAGGCGCTATTGCCATTGCTGCGGGACCCGGACGCGGCGGCGTCCCAGTGCCGGGCCTTTGACGCGCTCCACGAGCAACTGGCCCTGGATTTTGCCGCGCGCGCGGCGGATTCCCTGCTGGCCACAATCGGGGAGGGGAGCTAGTCGTGCAGGACTTGTTCACAAGCGACTACGAGGGACCGGATCTCGCCGGCGTGGACGAGGTCGGCCGCGGTCCGCTGGCCGGAGACGTGGTCGCGGCGGCGGTGATCCTCGATCCGGCCCGGCCGATCACCGGTTTGCGCGATTCCAAGAAGTTGAGCCAACGCCGCCGGGAGGCCCTGGCCGAGGCGATTCGCGAGCAGGCCCTGGCCTGGTCGGTGGCGCGGGCGACAGTGGCGGAAATCGACGAATTAAACATCCTCCACGCCTCGCTGCTGGCGATGAAGCGCGCGGTGGAGTCGCTGCCGGTGCAGCCGGGCTATGTGCTGGTGGACGGCAACCGGCTGCCCCGCTGGCACTACGCCTCAGAGCCGGTGGTCAAGGGCGACGACCGGGTGCCGGCCATTGCCGCCGCCTCCATTCTGGCCAAGGTGCAGCGCGACCGGGAGCTGATGGACCTGGATGCACAGTACCCCGGCTATGGCTTCGCCAGCCACAAGGGCTACCCCACCGCCACCCACCTCGCCGCCCTGCGCGAACTGGGTGTCACGCCGGTGCACCGACGCAGTTTCGCCCCGGTGCGGGCCCTGCTAACGGATTGACCGGGCCGGCGGCGCGGCCCGCCGAATTGCGCTGATCGCCCCGCGCTCTCCTTGCTCCCCTCGCTCTTCGCGGCCGCCGAGCGGTTGCGGTCTTCGGCGCCATTCACAATCAGCTGGAGTCCTGGCGAGTGTTCCCTCTCGAGGGGCGTGCTTATTCCCGTTATTTCGCCATTTTCGTCCCTTTTCTCCCCGTTGTCGGCTTTGAGTCCCTGTTACGGCTGTCATGTGCCGGGTTTTTTGCATATCCCGTTGCCGGAATGCTCTTGTCTTTAAAATATTGCAGCCATGTATTTAATAAGTTATATATATGGCTGTTAAATATGTGAAAGAATTTGGTTAAAGCTGAGATAAGTGATGGGCTGCGGGATGGGCTGAATCCGTCCCTCGCGGTCACATGGCCTTCCAACTAGGGGATAAATAATGACGACTCGGAAAAAACACCTTTCGCTGGCGGTGCTCGCCGCCCTCGGTTCAATGACGACAGCGGCGAGCAGCACCGCCCAGGACGGCCGCGGCCAGCCTGTGGCCCTGGAAGAGGTGATCGTCACCGCGAGCCGGCGCGAGCAGTCCTTGCGGGACGTGGCGGCCTCGGTGGTCGCGGTGGACCCCGCGGATTTCGCCCTGAAAGGGCTGCAGAGCGTGGAGGATGTGGTGCGCTACACCCCGGGCGTCCAGTTCGAGAGTCGCGGCCAGCCCGGCCTGGGCACGCTGACCGCGCGGGGCATTCCGCAGCTGGCGTCCACGCCGGTGTTCGCGATCTACGCCGATGAAACCCCGGTAACCAGCAGTACCGCCTACGCCAACGGTGACAGTATCTTCCTCGACGGCATGCTGCTGGACGTGGAGCGGGTCGAAATCATCAAGGGGCCCCAGGGCACCCTGTGGGGCGCCTCCGCGGTGGGCGGCGCCCTGCGCTATATCACCAGCAAGCCCAATCTGCAGGCGTTCGAGGGCAGCCTGGGCCTGGACGTCAATTCGGTGAGCTCCGGCGATACCGGCAATACGGTGAGCGGCCGGGTGAGTATTCCCCTGATCGAGGACAAGCTGGGCCTGACCATCGCGGGCTTCACCCGGGACGTGGCGGGCTATGTCGACCGCGTACAGGGTCCCATGGGCATTGATCCCGGCAAGACACTGGACAGGGATGTCGATGGCGGCGATGTGGAGGGCTACTCCTTCGACTTGCTGTACCAGGCCACGGACGACCTGGGCCTGCGCCTGAACTACCTCAAGCAGGAAAGCAGCAGCGACGCGCTGTCGGAGGTGACCCTGGCGGGCCCGGGCAGCACCGATGGCCTGCTCGGCGATTACAGCTCGGTGGAGGACGGGACCCGCAAGGAGGTCGAGTTCGAGGTGGTCTCCGGCACGATCACCTACGACATGGCCTTCGCCACCCTGATCTCCTCCACCAGCTACGCCGAGAACAGCCTGCTGACCGCGCAGGACGTGACGCGCAGTTTCGGCCCGCTGATCGACTTGCTGTTGCAGCGTCCGGTTGGCACCAGCTCCCTGACCTTCGACGCCGAGTCCCGCTCGGAGAAGTTCGTGCAGGAGATTCGCCTGGCCTCCCGGGCCGACGGCGACCTGGAGTGGCAGGCCGGCCTCTACTACACCGACGAGGACACCAGCAATGTGCAGGGCGGGCGCATCGAGCCGGATACGCCGGTGGTGTTCTCCGACGCCTCCTTCCCCTCGAATTACACCGAGGCGGCGGTGTTCGGCAGCGTGACCTATTACTTCAGCGACAACTTCGATGTGCAACTCGGTGCCCGCTACAGCGACAACGAGATCGAGCTGGACTTCACCGCCGAGGGACTGCTGGTCACCGGTGGGCCGCGGGTGCAGTCCAGGCAGGTCATCGACGATACCGTCGACACCTACCTGCTGAGCGCGCGCTACCGCCCCGGTGAGAATGTGTCCCTGTACACCACCATCGCCAGCGGCTACCGCCCGGCGACCCCCAACCTGCCGGTGGTCAATCTCGCCACGGGTGATCTGGCCACCACCGAGTTCGTCGAGTCAGACACCTCCTGGAGCTACGAAGCCGGCGCCAAGGGCTGGGCCCTGGACGGCCTGATTTCCTACGACCTGGCCCTGTGGTACGCCACCTACGACAATTTCCAGGCGCCGCTTCTGGTCAACGGCCTCAACACCATCACCAACGCCGACAGCGGTCTCTCCGCCTACGGTTTTGAGAGCGTGACCGCACTGAACCTGACCGACGATTTCGAGATTACCCTGAACATGGGCTATACCCACAGTACCCTCGACGACGATGAGCCGGGTTTCGGCGGCGAGAAAGACCAGGATATTCCGGGCGTGCCGAGCTGGAAAGCCTCACTGCAGTGGTCCTATGCCTTCGAGCTCGCGGCCGGTTGGAATGCCAGCTTCGGCGGCGGCGTGCGCTACATCGACGACTTCGTCACCAACTTCCCCCTGGCCGGAGCCCTGGCGGGCGAGGTGGACAGCCGGGTGATAACCGACGTTAACCTGGGCGTGGAGCGGGGGCCCTACCGCCTGTCGCTCTACGCGACGAACCTGTTCGACGAGCGGGATCTCACCGCCCGCACCGACACCGAGGTCGCCCCGGGGTTTGTTAATTCCGCCGGTATTTTCGAGCGTCCGCGCACCCTCGGCGTCAATCTCCGCTACGATTTCTAGCGGTCGGCGGCTTCCCGTCCCGGTTGTAATGTGACGGGAAGCCTGTATGAAATGGCATGCCTGGACCGCCCTGGAGTTACCGATGATTGCAAGTGATGTACTGATCCTGCTGGCGCTGGCGGTTTTCCTGCTGGCCTGGTGGGCGAGGGGGCTGCGCTGGCGCACGGCCCTGTTGTTCGCCAGCCTGCTGGTGGTGTTCGCGGCCGGCATCTGGGGCCTGGCGAACTACCGCTGGCAGGGTGGGGCGGGCGCCTTGGTGGCCCTGCTGCTGTTGCCCCTGGCTCTGTTCGCGCGCGGGGGCGGGGCGCGCAAGGGGGGTGGCGTGCCCTGGAAGTCCGGTATCGCGGTCGCCCTGCTGGCGGGCGTGGCGGCGGCGCCCCTGTACCTGTTCCCGGTCCGCGACCTGCCGCCGCCCGGCGGTCCCCACGCGGTGGGCACGCGGGCTTTCGAACTGGTGGATATCAGCCGCCGTGGCGTTTTCGCGGCGGGTGCCGCCGAGCCGCGCCGCCTGCTGGTGCGCGCCTGGTACCCGGCGGGGGACGTGACGGGCCTGCCGCGGCGCCCCTACCTGAGCGAGGCGGAGACGAAGTACACCATTACCGGTATCGGCGAGCTGTTCGGCCTGCCTTTTTTCGCCCAGTATTTCAGTCACGGCCGCAGCAACGCCTACGAGGCGGCGCCCCTGTTGGCGGGGGCGGCACAGTTACCGGTCGTGGTTTTCAGTCACGGTTACCACGCCTTTGCCGGCCAGAGCAGTGCTTTGATGGAGGCCCTGGCCAGCCGTGGCTACGCGGTCTACTCCCTGCAGCACACCCACGACTCGGCGGGCACGGTGTTTCCCGACGGCGGCGTGGTCGCGGCCGATCCCGCCGCCGCCGCGCGCAGCGCCAGCACCCTGGAGCCGAGCGCGGCCGACAGGGCGGTGTTGGCCGGCGCCACGCCGGCCGAGCGCCACGCGGGTATCGAGGCTTTTGCCCGGGAGGCCCGCGCGCAGGGGCACGCCCTGGTCACGCAAAGTGCCGAGGTGTGGCTACAGGACCGGATTTTCCTGCTGGACAGCCTGGAGCGCGGGGCGGTGCCCGGGGCCGTCGCCGAATTGGTGGCCGCCAGTGACTTTCGCCGGACCGGGCAGATGGGTATGTCCTACGGTGGTTCCACTACCGGCGCCTTTTGCCGGGTGGATGCGCGCTGCGCCGCCGGCGTCAACCTGGATGGGCGGGATTTCCATCTGCAGGGTTTGAAGCGTTCAGTGCCGGCGCCCTTTATGATGCTCTACTCCGATTTTGGCATCCTGGCCAACATGGTGGGCGAGGATGTCGGCGAGCCGAGCATGGGCTACAACGACTTTTCCTACGAGCGCCCCGAACTGGCGGGCCTGCGCGAGGACGTCTATCGCCTGATGGTGCGCGGTGCGACCCATGCGGCCTACACCGATATCCCCCTGTTCCTGCGCGGCTGGCTGCGCGACCTGGTGACCGGCCCTATTGACGGCGCGACGATGATCGCCCTGCAAAACGACCTGGTGAGCGGTTTTTTCGACACCCACCTGCGTGGCGCGGATGTCGGTTTTCCCGCGGCGCAGTTGCGCGCCTACCGGGAGCACCTGCGGGTTATCGATTCGGCGGCGCTTCGCGGCTGGTGGCTGGATACCCACCCGCGGGACGCGACCCGGCAGGTGACGCTGCAAACCGCGGGCGGCGATGTGACCCTGGCGCTCTATCCCCGGCGCTCACCGGAGGCGGTGGCGCGCTTGCTGTCGCAGGTGGCGGCCGGTGACCTGGATGGTCGCTTCCTGTCCCGGGTCGCGGTCGGCGAGGGTGTCCAGCTGGCCCTGGAAGGGGGCGCGGACGCGGTGCTCGACGCCGGGGAGTCCCGGGACCCGGAGTTTGAGAATGGCTGGGGTGTGGTCTTCTTGCTGCCGCCGACGGTGGAAGGCGGGCCGGCGCGCCTGTTTATCAACCTGGCCCGTGAGGACGGGGCGTCGCCGCCGGCGCGGGGTATCCCCCTTGGCCGCATCCTGGGCGGGGGCGTGGCGCTCGAGGCCCTGGCCCGGGAGGGGCGGCCGCTTCGGGTTCGGCGCGCGGTCCCGGCCGCCTAGGCTGTTTTTCTAGACCCTCAGGTCCTGGGTGTAGAACTGCTTGCTGGAAAAGATCGTGTTCAACACCCGGTCCTCGATCTGGGTGAGGGTGTCGTGCACCGCCATGCGGATGCGGGCCGGCTCGTAGCCGCGCAGCGTTTCCAGCACCATGCCCTGCTGTTCGCTGGTGTAGGGGGAGCGTTTGTTGGCCTTGATGTAGAGCCAGTAGATGCGCATCGCCGTATCCTCCAGCTGGCGCGCCCAGTCGAGCACCAGGGGATAGCCGGTTTTTTCGTAGACCAGCAGGTTCAGCTCCTTGTTCTTCTTCAGCACCTGCAGGGCGATGTCCTCGTCCTCGATCGGTTGCAGCTGCTTGATCTCCTCGTTGACCGCCTGGAGTTCGTCGTAATCCACGTAGGAGGCCGCCTGGGTCCAGACCGGCGGCATCAGAATCTTGCGCAGGGTGAAGTTCTGGCGGATCTCCAGGGCGGTCAGGGGGGCGACCAGGGTCACCCGGGGCGAAACCGACACCAGGAACTGCTTGGCGATCAGGCGCTCGATCAGGTTGCGCGAGGCGGTGCGGCGGATGCCGAACATGTCGCTCAGGATGTTCTCCGATACCTTTTGGCTGGGCGCGAGCCGCTGCGTGACAATCGCGTCCATGACCGCCTCGTAGGCGCTGTCCGTTTCGCCGTGCTTGATATCCTGTTTCGACATGTCGCTCCCTGGGTCGGAGGGTGAATGGCTCAGGGGCGATTGTACACTGTGGGGGCCGCGGCGTGAGGCGGACCTGGCGTGGCGCCTGGCCGTATAATTTAGAACAGCTAAAAATAATATATTAAATAAATATAACTGCCTAAAAATATTGCATTATCAAATACAGCTGCTTAGTCTTGGCGTTTGCTGAGGTTTTGCCGCCGTGTGGTGGCCGGCTGGGCCGTCGCCCATGGCCGGTTGCGCAAAGGGCATAGCGGCGCACGCCCGAAAGTAACGGGACGCCATGGAGGAGACTGGCTGTGACTGACAAATCACTGGACAAACCGGGCCGGCGACGCCTGCTGTCGGCGGCGGGCGGCGCGCTATTGGCCGCGCCCATGCTCAACTTCGGCGCCTTCCGGGTGTTCGCCGCCAGCGACATCCGCTACAGCCGGCGCGCGGTGGACCTGGTGGCCTCCACCCAGGTGATCGACATGCTGTCGGCGCCGTTTCCCTTCGGGCCCATGATCCTGTCCGCCATGGCGGACGAGCCCAAGCGCATGGACGGTTACGCGGTGAGCGCGGAGCAGTTGCAGGTGCTGCTGTCCTCGGGGATCGATGTGTTTCACACCGCGGTCGGGCTCGGCGCCGAGGACGCCCCCTATTTCGTCGGGCGCCTGAACGCCCTGGTGGCGGAGCACCCCGAGCACCTGCGCCGGATCGACTCGGTGGCCGACTTCGACGACCTCGTCAAGGGCGAGCGCCTGGGCATCATCATCGGTATCCAGAACGCCGATCACTTCCGCGAGCCGGCCGATGTCGATCGCTACTACCACCTGGGGCAGCGGATCAGCCAGCTCACCTACAACAGCCGCAACCTGATCGGCACCGGCGCCACCGACCGCAGCGATGGCGGGCTCAGTGACTTCGGGGTCGGCATCGTCGAACGCATGAATGCCGTCGGCATGGCGGTGGACGTTTCCCACTGCGGGGATCGCACCACCCTCGACGCCTTCGCCGTATCGAAGCGGCCGGTGCTGATCACCCACTCCAACGCCCGCGCCCTGGTGGACGGTCACGTGCGCTGCAAGTCCGACGAGGCGATCCGCGCGGTGGGGCGCGCCGGCAGCGTGATGGGCATCACCGGCGTGCGCAATTTCGTGCGCGCCCAGGAGCCGACCACCGTGGAACACGTGGTGGACCACATCGACTACGTGGCGCGGATGATCGGCATCGAGCACGTGGGCATCGGCTCCGATCTCGACATGGACGGTTACGACGACCTGCCCAAACCCGCCTACGACCAGCTCAAATCCGGCTACTCCGGCCGCTATGCCTTCCGCGACAAAATCGACGTGGACGGCTTCGACCACCCCAAGCGCACCTACGACCTGGTGGAGGCCATGATCCGCCGCGGCTACAGCGACAGCGATATCCGCCGCGTATTGAGCGACAACTTCCGCCGGGTGCTGGGGGAAGTCTGGCAACCGGCCTGAGCCGGTAAGCGGCGACAATAGACAACAGGAGACAACAATAATGGTAGCGAAACTGAACAGGGGATGGTGCCGGCGCATGGCAAGCGCCCTGGTCCTGCTGCTGGGAGCCGGGGCTGGGGTTGTTGGCGCCGCCCCTGGCGTCCCCGATGTCAGTGACGGCGCGGTGGTGGAAGCCTTCGTCGACGGCGCGGTCAAGGCCCAGATGCGGGCTCACCACAGCCCCTCGGGCGTGGTGGCGGTGATGAAGGATGGCGAACTGGTGTTCGCCAAGGGCTACGGCTACATCGACGTCGAGCGACGCATTTCGGTGGACCCGGCGACCAGCCTGTTCCGCCCCGGCTCCATTTCCAAGCTCTTTACCTGGGTTTCCGTCATGCAGCTGGTCGAGCAGGGCCGGCTGGACCTGGACGTCGATGTCAACCGGTACCTCGAGACCTTTCAGGTGGCCGATACCTGGCCCGGCCAGCCGGTTACCCTGCGGCATATCCTGACCCACACCGCGGGCTTCGAGGACGGCGCGCTGGGCTTCCTCATCGTCCACGACCAGGCGCGCATCTTGCCCCTGAACGAGTCCCTGGCCAAGTACCAGCCCGAGCGGGTCTACGCGCCGGGGGAACAGGTCGCCTATTCCAACTGGGCCACGGCCCTGGCCGGTTTAATCGTCGCCAACGTCTCCGGCGAGAACTTCAACGACTATGTACAGCGGCACATCTTCGATGTCCTGGGCATGACTCACTCGTCCTTTGTCGAGCCCCTGCCGCCGGCCCTGGACGCGCACATGGCCAAGTCCTACACCCACCGCCAGGGCCGCTATGAGGAACTGCCCTACGAACTGGTGTCCAACGTGGGGCCCGCCGGCGCCGCCGCGGTGAGCGCCGGGGACATGTCGCTGTTCGCCCGTGCCTTGCTGAACGGTGGCGCCTATCGGGGACAGCGTATCCTGGCACCCGAAACCCTGCGCCAGATGCTCGATGAGGGCTTCAGCCACGACCCGCGGGTGAGAGGTGTGGGACTGGGCTTCATCAAATACGCCTACGGCCCGGATGGCCTCGATGTCTTCGGCCACGGCGGCGCCACCGGGGTCTTCAAATCCCACTTTGGCCTGTCCCGGGCAGAGAACTTCATGCTGTTTCTCTCCTTTAGCGGACCCGGTGCCGGCGCCGTCCGCGACAACCTGCTGAAGGCTTTCTACGACGAGTTTTTCCCGCGTCCGTCACCGGCCATCGAACCCCCCGCCGACTTTGCCGAACGCTCGGGGCAGTATGTCGGGAACTATGTCACCAGCCGCAGCGCCCACAGCACCTTCGAGGCGCTGCTGCGGCTCGTCAGTGGCACCAGCGTCGAGGCGCTGCCGGGCAATACCCTGATGATCGCCGGCACGCCCTACGTGGAGGTCGGGGACAAACTGTTCCGCGAGGTCGACGGCGTCGAGCGGGTCGCCTTCCAGGCCGGTGAAGACGGAGACATCAGCGGCTATGTGCTCGACGGCACCCAAGTGATGCGCTTCTACCGCGCCCCATTCTGGGAAACCCGCGGCTTCACCACCGGCCTGCTGGCCGCGGCGGGCCTCGCCGCCGCGCTGGTGCTGCTGCGCCTGGCCTACCAGTGGCGACGCTACCGGACCCTGCCGGCACCGGCGCGACGGGCGGAGACCGCCTCCATCGCGCTGGCCGTGCCGACCTTGCTGTTCCTGGTATTCAGCGCCCTGGGCCTGTCGGCCGAGCTGCACGAGCTGCTCAACGCCATTCCCCTGACGCTGAAACTGGCCATGGTCTGCGCCATCCTCGCCGGCTTGGCGGCGCTCTACCACGCCTGGCAGAGCCTGGCGGTGTGGCGCGACGGGCTGTTCGAGGGCACCTGGCCCCGGCTGCGGCACAGCCTGCTATCGGTGGTCGGTTTGGCGATGCTGTGGTTCTACAGTTATTGGAATCTGTTGGGTTTTTACTACTACGACTAGAATGGGGGTGGCCCGGCAGGTCCGCTGGCTGGGTCAATTCAAAGAGGGCCAGCTGTGCCCTGACCATTGTTGGAAAGTGAAACTCGCACCAACGGTGTACTTACAGATGGTGAGCCAGGCCTTTCTCGCCTTTTTGTAGAACCCTCATTGCGTGTCGGCAAAGGAATGAGTCGCCGGGGCCGGGGGTGACCCCAGGGGGACGTGAGAGGCATGGATGCCGGGGGCGGCCTTCCGCAACACGAGCGTACATGGATGTATTCAGAGCCTGCCCCGCTTTATCGGGTACAGCGTGTCCCGGCGGGGTCACCCCCGGTTCCGGCGACGGTGCCTATCGAATCTACCCATCCATGATTGGAACAAAACAGTCAAAACGTAGATAGGGCAGCCAAATTTGGTGCCGCCGCTAGTCTAGCCAATACCCTGGCGGTAAACTTCCCCCCATGACTGAATTCGTACACCTCCGCGTCCACACCGAATACTCCCTCGTCGACGGCATCGTCCGCGTCAAGCCACTGATCAAGCGCAGCGCCGAGCTCGGCATGCCCGCCGTGGCGGTCACCGACGTGGCCAATTTCTATGCGCTTGTAAAGGTTTACAAGGCCGCCTTCGGCGCCGGCGTCAAACCCATCTTCGGCGCCGACCTGCACATCCGCGACGGCGAAGAGGGCGAGCGCAGCTTCGCCATCTGCCTGCTGGCCATGAACGACCAGGGTTACCGCAACCTCACCGAGCTCATCTCCCGCGCCTACCTCGACGGCCAGTACCTCGGGCAGCCCTACGTCAAGCGCGAATGGCTCGCCGAACAGTCCGACGGGCTCATCGCCCTGTCCTGCGGCGCCGCTGGCGACGTCGGCCAGGCCATCCTCGGCGGCAAACCCCAGCTCGCCGAAGAGCGCGCACGATTCTGGCTCGAAACCTACCCCGGGCGCTTCTACTTCGAATTGCACCGCACCGGCCGCGAGGGCGACGAAACCGCCCTGCACGGCGCCGTCGCCCTCGCCGAACAGCTGCAATGCCCCGTCGTGGCCACCAACGACGTGCGCTTCCTCGACAGCGACGAGTTCGAGGCCCACGAGGCGCGGGTCTGCATTCGCGAAAGCCGCACCCTCGACGATCCCCGGCGACCGCGCAACTACACCGAACAGCAGTACCTGCGCACGCCCGCGGAGATGGCCGAGCTGTTCGCCGACATCCCCGAGGCCCTGGCCAACTCCGTCGCCATCGCCCGGCGCTGCAACGTCACCCTCGAGCTGGGCAAGCCCTACCTGCCGGACTACCCCATTCCGGAAGGGCTGACCATGGACGAGTACTTCCGCCAGCTCTCCCACGAGGGCCTGGACGCGCGGCTGAAAGTCCTCTTCGACACCGCGGCGGAAGACTTTCCCGCCACCCGGGACCGCTACCGCCAGCGCCTGGACTTCGAACTCGACACCATCGTCCAGATGGGTTTCCCCGGCTACTTCCTCATCGTGATGGACTTCATCCGCTGGGCCAAGCAGCACGACATACCCGTCGGCCCCGGGCGGGGCTCCGGCGCCGGTTCGCTGGTGGCCTACGCGCTGGAGATCACCGACCTCGACCCCCTGCAGTATGATTTGCTGTTCGAGCGCTTCCTCAACCCCGAGCGGGTATCCATGCCCGACTTCGACGTCGACTTCTGCATGGAGAAGCGCGACCGGGTGATCGAGTACGTGGCCGACGCCTACGGCCGCGACGCCGTGTCCCAGATCATCACCTTCGGCACCATGGCCGCCAAGGCGGTGGTGCGCGACGTGGCGCGGGTGCAGGGCAAGTCCTACGGCCTCGCCGACAAACTGTCGAAAATGATCCCCTTCGAAGTGGGCATGACGCTGTCCAAGGCCATTGAACAGGAGGAGGTGCTGCGCGACTTCCTGCGCGACGACGGCCAGGCCCAGGAGATCTGGGACATGGCGGTCCAGCTGGAAGGCATTACCCGTAACGTCGGCAAGCACGCCGGGGGCGTGGTGATCGCGCCCTCCAAGCTGACCGACTTCTCGCCCCTGTACTGCGACGAAACCGGCGGCGGCCTGGTGACCCAGTACGACAAGGGCGACGTGGAGGACGCCGGCCTGGTGAAGTTCGACTTCCTCGGCCTGCGCACCCTGACCATCATTCACTGGGCGGTGAAGATGATCGACGAGCTGCGCGCCACCGCCGGCGAGGCGCCGCTCGACATCATGCAGATTCCCCTGGACGACGCGCCGAGCTTCGATCTGCTCAAGTCGGCGGAAACCACCGCGGTGTTCCAGCTCGAATCCCGGGGCATGAAGGAGCTGATCAGCAAGCTCAGGCCCGACTGTTTCGAGGACATCATCGCCCTGGTGGCCCTGTTCCGCCCGGGCCCGCTGCAGTCGGGCATGGTGGACAACTTCATCAACCGCAAGCACGGCCGCGAGGCCATCTCCTACCCCGACCCGCAGTACCAGCACGAGTGGCTGCAGCCCATCCTCGAGCCCACCTACGGCATCATCCTCTACCAGGAGCAGGTGATGCAGATCGCCCAGGAACTGGCGGGCTACACCCTGGGCGGCGCCGACCTGCTGCGCCGCGCCATGGGCAAGAAAAAGCCCGAGGAGATGGCCAAGCAGCGCGAGATTTTCGCCGAGGGGGCCGCCGGCAAAGGCGTCGACTCCGACCTGGCGATGAAGATCTTCGACCTGGTGGAGAAGTTCGCCGGTTACGGCTTCAACAAGTCGCACTCCGCGGCCTACGCCCTGGTCTCCTACCAGACCGCCTGGCTCAAGGCCCATTACCCGGCGCCCTTCATGGCGGCGGTGATGAGCTCGGAACTCGACAACACCGACAAGATCGTGGTGTTCGTCGAGGAGTGCCGGCGCATGAAACTGTCGCTGAAATTGCCGGACGTGAACGAAGGGCAGTACATGTTCACGGTCAATCCGGCGCAGGACATCATCTACGGCCTGGGCGCGATCAAGGGACTCGGGGAGGGGCCCATCGAGAACATCCTGCGGGCGCGCGAGGAGGGCGGTCCCTTCACCGACCTGTTCGACCTCTGCGCCCGCACCGATCCGCGCAAGGTCAATCGCCGCGCCATCGAGGCCCTGGTCCGCGCCGGTGCCCTCGACTCCATGGGCGTGGAGCGCTGGGTGGTGATGGCCAGTATCGAGGACGCGATGAAAGCCGCCGAGCAGAGCGCCAGCAACCGCGACAGCGGCATCGAGGATCTGTTCGGGGAAGTAGTGGCCGGCCCGCTGGATAACGCCGGCGATGTCTACGCCGCATTCCGCGGGGCGCGGCCCTGGACCGGCAAGGAGCGCCTCGGGGGCGAGAAGGAAACCCTGGGGCTCTACGTTACCGGCCACCCCATCGACGACTACGAGGCCGAGGTGCGCAAATTTGCCCCCACGCGCATTGTCGACCTGCGCGCCGACAAGCAGGGCAACCAGGTGCTGGCGGGACTGATCGTGGCCACCCGGGTGATGAAAACCAAGCGCGGCGACACCATGGCCGTGCTGCAGCTGGACGACCGCTCGGCGCGCATCGAGGTAACGGTCTACGCCGATACCTTCAGTGAACACCGGGACCTGCTGGTCAAGGACAATATTGTAATCGTCGAGGGCTCGGTCGCCCACGATGATTACTCCGGTGGCCTGGCCATGCGCGTCCGTTCGGTGCGCAGCCTGTTGCAGGCCCGGGAGAATTACGCCTCGGAACTCACCATCGAGGTCAACCGGGACATGGTGGACGAGCGCCTTACCGACTGGCTGGCGCAGACCCTGGCCGGCGCCGTGGGCGGTGCCTGCCCGGTGGCGCTGTTGTACCGTCAGAGCCACAACCGGGCGCGGGTGCGCCTGGGGGCGCGCTGGCAGGTGACCCCATCGGACGAGTTGATCCAGGAGCTGAGGGATCGCATGGGCAACGATCAAGTGTCGCTACAGTATGGCTAGGCCGGCCCCGGCACTGCCCGTGGGAGCGAGCCAATGAGGCCGGGTGGCCTGACGGCCTGTGCGCTGTTACTGCTGCTGGCGGGTTGCGTCGCCGAGCCGCCCCCGTGTACCTACACCGGTAAACCGGACCGCGCCCCCAGCGCGGGCTGCCTCACGGTGGTTCATGGCCAGATGCTGGTGATCGAGGGCTGGAACGGGCGGGTCAGCCCGCCGGGCGGTCACACCGAGCCGGGCGAGTCCGCCCAGTGCGCCGCCCAGCGGGAGGCCTGGGAGGAGGCCGGCCTGGACCTGCGTGTCGGCCGCCTGGTGCATACCTTTGATACCGGCTTCAATCTCTACGAGTGCGCCATTCACCCCGACACGGGGACCATCGACCCACACGCCATTACCGAAGTCCGCCGCGCCTACTGGCTGCCGCTGGCGGACTTCGGCCGCGTGCGCTGGCGCTTCCCCGAGCAGGGGCGGGAATTGATGGATATCATCAGCCAGCAAAGCAGTAAAGACTAGTCGATTCGGTTTCTGGATCAGAAAGAAAATTCCAGCGGCGGTGTCGGGTCTTTCCGGCGGAGTCTGCTCGTTCAGGTGTGCCAGGGGCAGAAGAATATCCGGAATCGGGGTTTCCACGGGCCTGCTTCCCCGGTGGAGCGAAACGGATTGCGGGGAATGCGAGCCGCGACAATGGAGAAAACGATTGCATCGCAATGGTACATAATTGTATCGTGTGGTTCGGTGTGTGCCGTTTTTATGGCGGTTCCGCCCGGCAACCCGCGCGTATAACAAGGAGTGGACCAGGTAATGAAGCGAGTGCGGTCGGCATTGATGTCCGAGGTATGGATCGAAGGTTATTCTTTTCCGGAGTCCCCGCGCTGGTATCGCGGGGAATTCTGGTTTGTCGATATGTACCTCGGCGATATCTGGAAAGTGGATTCCGGGGGTCACGCGAGTTGCGTGATCAGTTGGAGCAGCGCGGTCGGCGGACTTGGGTGGTTGCCCGACGGCGATCTGCTCTTTGTCGACAAGTATCGGCGAGCAGTAATGCGTTGTAGTCATACTAGCGGTGAAACCTCGATACACGCCGATCTCTCTCCCCTTGCGGCCAGTCACCTGAACGACATGCTCACATTGCCCGACGGCCGGTCCTACATTGGCGAATACGGTTTTGATATTGCCGCCGGCGAGAATTTTGCAAAAGGAAGCGTGTTCCTGGTGGAGCCGGATGGTGGGGTGTCGGTGGCTACAAGTGGCCTGGCTTTCCCGAATGGGATTGCTATCACCGGTGATGGGGAGCGCGCCGTGGTGGCGGAGTCCGCGGCGGGCCGCCTGGTCCAGTTTCGGGTGGACGCGGCTGCGGGAGCGCTGGTAGATCGATCGGTGTTGATGCGTCTGGACAAGGGGGCCCCGGACGGGATATGCATGGATGCCGAAGGCGCGGTCTGGGTGGCGGCATTGGGTGACGGCGGATTGCTGAGAATTGGTTCGGACGGCCAGGTTCTGGCCAGCGCCGAAACCAGGGGCGTGCCTATTGCCTGCGCCCTTGGCGGAGAGGACGGCCGCAGTCTGTATGTGACAACGGCCGAAATGTCGCCCGACAGGCACAGGCCGGGAGATTACGCGGGAACCCGTACCGGAGCCATTGAAGTCGTCGAGGTTGCGGTACCCGCCGCCTTGCTTGCCAGGCATGCCGGATCAATGCCCGGGGGCAGGGGGGCGTGAACCGCTATGAGCACCTGTCCAGAGCCCATTCGGCGAAGCTGGATTTGTTCCGCGCCAGGCGTTGCAGCAATGGCGCGGGTTGCCAGTTCGCCGGATCGAGGGTTTGCCGGAACTCGCAAATTCTGGCGTAGACTTTGTCGAGACCGATTTGATCGGCGTAGTACATGGGCCCGCCCTGGTGAACAGGAAAACCATAGCCCGTGCTATAAACAATATCGATGTCGCCGGGCCTCTGCGCCATTCCCTCGTCCAGAATCCGAGCCCCCTCGTTGATGAGCGCGTACATCATACGATCGAATATCTCGTTATCGCCCAGCTCCCTGCGTGGAATCCCGAGTCGTTTCGATTCCGCTATGACTATCTGCATGACCTCCGGATCAGCGTGCCGCTTGCCGGAGTCGTCGTAGCGGTAATAGCCCTTGCCCGATTTCTGGCCGAGTCTGCCGCTGTGGTACATCGCGTCGGCAATGGCGTAGGTCGGGTCGGGAGATTCCCCGGCTTCCAGGCGACCTTGCCGTGCCAGGTAACCGATATCGATTCCCGCCAGGTCGTTCATTGACAGGGGCCCCATGTTGGCGCCCCAGGCGAGCATAACGGAATCCACCTGTTCCGGGCTGGCGCCCTCTTGCAAGCATAGCTGGCTCTCCCTGAGGTAGGGGGTGAGCATGCGGTTGCCAATGAAACCCTCGCAGGCCCCGGCCAGCACGGGAAGCTTTGCAATCCTTTTGGCCAATGACATGCAGGTCAGTACGATGTCGTCGGCGGTCTTGTCCGTGCGAACAACTTCGAGCAGCTTCATGACGTTGGCGGGGCTGAAGAAGTGTAGGCCGATGACTGACTGCGGTCTTGAAGTGGCGTCGGCGATGGCGTGTATATCCTGATAGGATGTGTTGGTCGCCAGGATCGCGGTTTCTTTGCAATGCGTGTCGAGTTTGCGGAAGATCTCCCGCTTGAGTTCGAGGTTTTCAAATACCGCCTCGATGACAAGATCGACATCGGCGATTTTCTCGAATCCGGTCGTCGGGTGAATATGACTCATGCACCGGTCCATCTCGTCCTGAGACAGTCTGCCACTGCGAACACTGCGAGAATAGTTGTGGCGAATCCTGTCCAGGCCGTTTTTAAGCGCCGCTTCGGAAACGTCCACAATCGTGACGGGGATGCCGCTGGAGGCGAAGTTCATCGCTATGCCTCCCCCCATTGTTCCCGCGCCTATGACGGCGGCGGTGTTGACGGCGCGAGTTGGTGTCTGGTCCGGGATGCCGGTGAGTTTGGAAGCCTTTCTTTCGGCAAAAAACAGATGGCGCATGGCTCCCGACTGTGGCGAAGCCATGCATTCCTCGAAGCGGGACCGTTCAAAGTCGAGGCCGTCTTCGAAGGAGTTGTCCATTGCCGCTTCCACGCAGTCGACAATTTTCCGGGGGGCAATCTGGCCGCGACGCTTCTTGGCGACCAGCTTTCTATGGAAGTCAAGAGCTTCAACCGCGGCGTCGGTACGCGGCACCTGGATCGAGCTGTTCCTCGGCGGGGTGTCCTGGCTTCGCGCGACGGTCCTGGCAAAGAGCAGGGCTTGTTCTTCGAGATTATCCGTGGCTATCTCGTCGATAAGATGCAGCTTTAGCGCTTGGGGCGCCGCTATGGTGTTGCCCGTCGTTATCAGCTGTAGGGCGGCTTCCACCCCGGCCAGTCGCGTTACACGCTGAGTGCCGCCCGCTCCGGGCAGAAGCCCCAGTTTGACCTCGGGTAAACCCAGCTTGGTGTTGATTTCCGCGATGCGGTAGTGGCATGCCAGCGCGAGTTCCAGTCCCCCGCCAAGGGCCGTGCCGTGGATGGCCGCGATAACCGGCTTTTCCGATTGTTCAATAAACATCTGCAGGGCGCTGAGTGAAGGATTCAGCGGCACCTTGCCGAATTCGTTTATGTCGGCGCCTGCACAAAAAGTTTTTCCGTCGCAGAGTATCAGGATGGCTTGTGACTCGTCCCCCTGAGCTGCCTCCACGGCGTTGTGGAGACCCGATCTCAGATCGTGTGACAAGGCGTTGACGGGTGGATTGTTCAGGGTGATAACACCAATATTATCCACTAACTTATAACTGACTACGGACATGTGGCCTCACTGATTCACTGGCTTTAGGTTGGAAGGAACGAATGAACCATGCGCGAAGTTCGGTTACCGAACTTCGCGCATGGCTCACTAGACTCGTTCGATGATTAGGGCAATGCCCTGGCCAATACCGATGCACATGCTTGCCAGTGCGTAGCGGCCACCGGTGCGTTCGAGCTGGCGTAGGGCCGTTAGGGCTATGCGTGCGCCGCTCGCTCCAAGTGGGTGGCCGACGGCGATAGCGCCCCCATTGGGGTTGACACGATGATCGGCGGGATCGATTTCGAGCTTTTTCATACAGCCCAGTGCCTGGGCGGCAAACGCTTCGTTGATCTCAATGACGTCCATGTCGTCAAGCGTCAAGCCCGCGCGCTTCAGGGCTTTCTCCGCTGCCGGGACTGGCCCCAGTCCCATCAGGCGTGGTTCGACACCGGCGACAGCGCTGGCGAGAATTCGCCCCCTGGCTGTCAGCGAGTACTGCCGGAGCGCGTCGCCCGAACACAGCAGCAGCGCCGCCGCGCCATCGTTGATTCCCGAGGCGTTCGCGGCGGTCACCACGCCACCCTCATTCAGGGCGCCCATCTGGGCGATGCGCTCGAAATCGGTTGCGGGGCGGGGGTGCTCGTCTTCCACCACCTGTGCAGCAGGCTTGCGGCCACCAGCGGGTAGCTCTACCGGAACGATTTCGTCCGTGAAAAAGCCGGAAGACCTGGCGGTCTCATACTTGTGCTGTGACGCTACCGCGAACCTGTCGCATTCGGCGCGAGAAATACGCAGGCTGGCCGCGACGTTGTCGGCTGTCTGGGGCATGCTGTCGTCGCCGAATTGAGCCAGGAATGCCGGATTGCTGAAGCGCGCTCCCATCGTCGAGTCGGCAATTGTCTGTAATCTTGAAAAGGCTTTGTCGGCCTTGGACAGCACCAGGGGCGCCCGGCTCATCACTTCAACGCCGCCAGCCAGGTAAAGCTGGCCGTCTCCAACCTGTATGCAGCGCGCGGCGTCCGCGATAGCGGAAAGGCCCGAGCCGCATAGTCGATTGAGTGTGATGCCGGCGGTACTGATGGGGAGGTCGGCGAGTAGCGCCGCGAAGCGGGCCACGTTTCGACAGTCTTCGCCAGCCTGGTTGGTGCATCCTATGACGACATCCTCGATTGTCGCCGGATCCACGTTGTTCCTGTTGACCAGTGATCGTATCACCGATGCCAGGAGGTCGTCCGGTCTAACTCCGGACAGCGCGCCACCGTGGCGTCCAAACGCGGATCTTGCGCCGTCGATAATGAATGCCTGCTCTAGTTCAATTGTCATTTGAGATGTGCTGATAGTGAGATAAACTTAGTTTAATATAGTACATATAAGTACTATATGAATCTATATAGGCTCGCCGCGGGATGGCGTGAAGAAATTGATCAAGAGGGAGTTTGCATGACTCAAGACAGCGGGCGTCGCTACCGCGACGTGATGGGAAACTTTTGCTCGGGCGTTGTGGTGGTCACGGCCCTAAAGGACAACAACCCCATCGGTCTGACGGCGCAGTCATTTGTCGCGCTATCGATTGACCCGGAATTGATAGCGCTCTGTCCGGCCATGTCCTCCAATACGTGGCCGGGAATACGGAAGGCCGGACGCTTCTGTATCAACGTGCTTGCCGAAGATCAGCAGCATGTTTCCAGTGCTTTCGCCAGGTCGGGCACGGATAAGTTTGCCGATGTACAGTGGAGCGCGGGGAGTGGTGGCTCGCCCGTGATACAGGGGAGTATCTGCCATATCGATTGCGAACTGGAGCGGGAAGTTGAGGCCGGTGATCACCTGGTCGCCATCGGCAAGGTTGTGGATATGCAGCTGCACCGCGCGAACGTTGGCCCCCTGCTATTCTTCAGGGGCCAGTACGGTTCCCTGGCTTGATGGCACTGACGGTGCCCCTGCGCGCTGCATGGAGCCCGCCGGATTTACCCAGGCTCCCGCCCCGCGTCTTTACGCTGGGCGAGTGCTGTCGGCAGGGGGCGCGCGATCTGCCCCTGGCGGTGATGATGGGTAGATTGGGTATTTTTCCCGCTTTATCTACCCGGCCGGATTCTATATGCCGCGTGCGGTCATTCCGCCGTCCACCGGGATGACCGCGCCGGTGATATAGCTGGATTCCTCGACACTAAGAAACGTCACCAGATTCGCGACCTCCTCTGGCTCCCCGCCCCGTAGCAAAGCGGTAGCCCGTTCCACGTATTCGCGCGCGCTTTCCTCGGGAACAGCCGCCGTCATGCCCGTATGGATTGGGCCGGGGCAGACCGCGTTTACGGTGATGTTCTCGGGTCCGAGTTCAACGGCAAGTGCGCGGGTAAAGCCGATTACGCCTGATTTCGCCGCGGCGTAGGCGCTTGCACCGGCGGTTCCGACCAGGCCTTCGATGGAGGCGATATTAATCACCCTGGCGGCGCTGGATTGGCGGAGGTGGGGGAGTGCCGCGGCAACGATATTGCGCGGCGCGGTGAGCATCACATCGAGCGAGCGAGCCCATTTACCGGGTGCCTTTTCGTCATCGAAGGCTGATTTTGGGTTGATGCCCGCGTTATTGACGATGATATCCAGGCTTCCGAATTCCCGGGCACCTCGATCCACGGCTTCTTGCACGGCGGCGGTGTCGACCACGTCCAGCTGTAGAGAAATCCCGCGACCGCCCGCTGCCACGATGTCCTCGGCTACTTTCCGGGAGTGTTCATCGCTGATATCGGTGACAATTACGCTGCACCCGGAACGGGCGAGGGCGTGTGCGACAGCGCGGCCAATACCGCTGCCCGCGCCGGTGACCAGTGCGGATTTTCCAGATAGCGCCTCTTGCGTAAAACATGTCATCAGTTGTTTCTCCCGATCGTGTAAGGCGTTATCGCCATAAAAATCCTGAAGTCGGCAGGCCCGGGCAAACGATGCCGGTGGTCGAGTAGGCTGCTTCGGGCACTGCTTGCCGGGCGGCGTTGCTAGCCAATGGATCGATCCATGCTATTCCAGAATGGAGCTCGCAGTTCTTTTTTCAGAACTTTGCCCGTTGGGCTTCTGGGCAGTTCGCTGTAGAGCTTCAGTTGCCGCGGAATTTTGTAGCCCGCGATTTTTCCCCTGCAATGGCCTATCATGGCCTCGACGTCCAGATCGCATTGTTGCTGTGTAACGATACAGGCCAGGAGCGCCTCGCCGAACTTGTCATCAGGTACGCCGATAACCGCGACGTCCTTGACGGCGGGGTGTAGCGACAGCACATTCTCCACCTCGATGGGGTAGATGTTTTCCGCCCCGCTAACCACCATGTCCTTGATTCTGTCCTTGAGATAGACATATCCCTGGGCATCCATGCAGCCCGAGTCGCCTGTTTTCAGCCAGCCATTTACGAGCGTCGCCTTGGTTTCCTCCGGCAAATTATGGTAGCCGATCATGATGGTGTCGGATTTGAGATAAACCTCGCCAATTTCCCCGGTAGGCACTTCATTGCCATCGCTGTCGGCGATCATTACCTCGACGCCGACATTGGGACGGCCGCAGGATCCGAGTAAGCCGGGGTTGCCTTTAAGTGCGCGCAGGTGGTCCGAGGGGCCGAGGTTTAGCCCCGCGCCTGATGACTCGGTCATGCCGTACATTTGCGTGAAATCTGTTTGAAATACTTCGATAGCGCGTCGTAGAACCTGTTCGGTAATGGGGGATGCGCCGTAGAAAATATGATTGAGCTTGCTGAAATCCCTGGACTCGATGTCCGGCAGTGAAAGGATGGCCATGATCATAGCCGGGACCAGGAAAATACTGGAGATGGGATAGCTCTCTATATCGTTCACGACCGCTTCGGGATCAAACGTCTTGTGGAGTATCACGTGTGCGCCGGTATAAAGCGCTACAAGAGCGGCACCCGCGCCGCCGATGTGGAAGAAGGGGGCGCAAATCAGATCCGCGGATCCGGGCCCGGCCTTGACCGCTTTTGCGACCAAGTTCTGCAGCCCGCCGGCCACCATATTGCCGTGCGACATGACAACCCCCTTGGGGTTGCCGGTTGTGCCACTGGTGTACATTTGCAGCACGCCGTCGCACGCATCCACCTCGATGCCGGGGGAGGTGGAAGGCAAGGCGTTCAGCCAATCAAGCCAGTCATCGCGATTGGGGACTTCACTGAACAGTTGAACAATGTCTGCTGGGAGAAGATCTTGCAACTCCTGGCAGAGTTGAGACATGTCGCCGCCGATAAACAGCAGTATCCTGGGTGCCGAATCCTTGATGATGTAGGCAATCTCTGGTGTCGCAAGTCGATAGTTGAGTTCAACCGTAATGGCGCCGATTTTTGCGCAAGCGAGGATCATGGCGAGGTGCTGCTCGCCGTTTTCGCCAACCACCGCGACCCTGTCACCCTTCTCAACCCCTTTTTCCAGTAGCCCGTTCGCGAGCCTGTTCGCCATCGCGTCCAGCTGGGAGTAGTTGAGGGTTCTGGTGCCTCGCGTGATTGCGGGGCTGTCCGGATAGTTTCTCGCGTAGTACTCAACAAAATTGTGAATCCGCATAAGTTATCAACCATTAAATATATGCTGAAAGTTTTGTGGGCTGGCCGATCATTGCCGAAGGTTGCTCCGGGGTAGTACCAGGATAGCCATGCAGGCACGGCGAGGGAGCGGTCGGCGCCGCTATTCACCTTAGATGCATGCTCCGGTCTTGACAAGATCAGAACATACCATATAGTACTTGAGTGTACTATATAAATAAAAAATGATCGATTTTTGTTTGGGCTCCAGGCCGCGTGCCGCTAGCGGGATCGCAATTCGGCAGGTCAGCGCGGCTTGGTGCGGAAAATGTTTTCCATAGTGCAAAACCGTTGTCCCCGTTCAATCAATAACAATCGGAGTCAGACATGAATAAAACCAACCCTCCCTGTCACCGGAAGAAGCTGAATACAGTGATCGGCCTGCTTCTAGGTGGTTCATCGCTGGTCGCTCAAGCGGCCTGGTCGGCTGCGATCGAGGAAGTCGTGGTTACCGCGCAAAAGAGGGCACAGAGTTCACGGGACGTAGGCATTGCCATGACCGCGTTTCAAGGCGACAGTCTGCGTGAATCCCTGATTTTCTCAAGCACGGATATCGCCAGCCAAACCCCGGGCCTTGATATCGTGGGTGTCGAGGGAACGAATGTCCCAACCTTCACAATGCGTGGCGTGGGACTTAATGAACCCAATGTAAACGCCTCAAGCAGTGTCGCGATTTACATGGATGAGGTTTATCTGAGTTCACCGGCGCTAGCCAACTTCGCGCTATATGATCTCGAACGGGTGGAAGTGCTCAAGGGGCCGCAGGGAACGTTATATGGAAGAAATACCACGGGTGGCGCGGTTAAATTTGTCACAAGAAAACCCACAGAGGAATTCGAGTCTTATCTTACGGTAACGGGTGGCAGGTGGTCGCAGCTTGACATAGAGGGGTCGATAAGTGGGCCGTTATCGGAATCGACTCAGGGTCGCTTGACCTTCCTGAGGAAATCGCGTGATGGCTATGTCGACAATACGAACCCGGGCTACCGGGACCAGGGTGAAATTGATTTGTGGTCGCTGCGGGGGCAGCTGCAGTTTCAGCCGGCCGAAGGCTGGGATATTAACCTGCTCGTTCATTCCAGCAAAGACAAGAGCGACCCCTCTCTCTCGCAGGCTATGACAGTGGGAACCTTTGATCCCAATCCGGTGGGGCAGATTGATATTGGCTTTGGGCCGCAGAATGTATATACGACCTGTGTACCCAACGGCGACTCGAGGGCGTGGCAGGAAGGCGGGGCATACGATGGTTGCCAGATGTCGCAAAACCTGGTGCCGCTCAATCAACAGCAAGCCCAAGACGCCGGCACCGCGGTCGGCGAGATGTACACGGGCGTCTATGGAAAGCCCTTCCAGAGAGGGGACACAATCAGGCCCAGGCGAGACAATGAATTCCTTGGCTTGGCGCTGACCGCAAGCTGGGACATGGAATTTGCCACGTTCAGTTCAATAACGGCCTACAACGCACTCGATTTGAATACGCCCCAGCAAGATCTCGACGGCGGGCCACTAGAGGCCTGGACGTCCGAGGAGCGGCATGATCTCAGTAGCTTCTCCCAGGAGTTTCGCCTGGTGTCGGAGCCGGGGCAACTGGTGGATTGGGTCGCTGGCATCACCTACAGCGACGATAGGATCGAGGGCAACCCCTGGCGTGTTTTCAATGCGCGTGACCTGCAATTCCAGGTGGGATTGGGGCCGGAGCAATTTACCTTTCTGCCGTTCAATACCGTAACGTGGGTTGCCTGGGAAGAGAATATTGCCGCGGCGGCGGCATATGGCCATACGGCGTGGCACTTGACCGATAAGCTTGATCTTCAAATCGGTGTTCGCTACACGCACGAGGAACGTGATTTCGAAAAGACCGTATTCGATGAAAACCCCAATGGCGGCTCGTTGCTGGGTGGCGGCTATCTTCTGGCCGGTGTGGACGGTTCTGTTCCTTTCGCTGACGAGGATACATGGAACGACATATCGGGAAAGGTGGGCCTGGATTATCGATTGAACGATGACTGGCTGCTCTATGTCGCGTATTCCAAGGGGTTTAAAAGCGGCGGGTTCTCGGGCGGTTTCCAGACGAGGCCGGAAGAAGCCGCGGGTTTCGACGAGGAAGAGGTGTACTCGGCGGAACTGGGCTTCAAGGCCAGCCTGCTGGAATCCAGCCTTATCCTGGAGGCCGCGGTTTTCGATTACGATTACCGGGATATCCAGCTGTTTACCATTGATGTTGTCGACGGTGTCTCGGTATCGAGATTGGATAACGCAGGCGATGC
The DNA here is from genome assembly GCF_017255185.1 of Parahaliea mediterranea. GTDB lineage: Bacteria > Pseudomonadota > Gammaproteobacteria > Pseudomonadales > Halieaceae > JAFKCZ01. The sequence goes on along the minus strand of NZ_JAFKCZ010000008.1, from coordinate 265,811 downwards.
TGAAGTCACGGGCCTGGAGTTTCAGGCCCACTGGCGGCCTGCGTCGGGCCTGGATGTCAAGGCGGGCGGAGCCTGGCTGGACACCACAATCCCCGAATATCGGTCAGGGCAGCCGATTTACGGTGATCAGCTCCCCAACTCGCCCGAGTACACGTTCAACCTGCAAACACGCTACGAATGGAATATGACCGGTGGAGTCATAGCCAATGTCAACGTTTTGGGTAACTGGCGGGATGATACCTACCTTTCAGGTCGTAACGAGCCGCTTTCGCTGTCGAAAAGTTACTGGCTGTGGAACGCCTCAACCGGGGTTTCCTGGGGAGAGAGGCAGCAAAATGACCTGACGGTATGGGTGCGGAATCTGGAGGACGAGCAGTACATCGTCTCCTATCTTGATCTCAATATATACGGATTGACCTCGCTGAATTTCGGTACCCCGAGAACGTTCGGCGTATCCTATACCTATCGATGGGATTAATGGGGTAGTTGGCGCAATCAATGCCTGCTGCCACGTCGATGGACGTTGGCAGCAGGTGCGCCTTTTAAGGCTTACTTTACGTCGAGAGAGGGGTTGATCAGGTACTTGGCGCCCGTCCCCGCCTTGCTGTATTCGATAATATTTTCTTGTTGCAGCGCTTGCGCAAGAGAAATCTCCTTCGCAAACCGTGAACGAAAAGTCGTTTTTACTTCGCTTACCGCGCGACGCCGGAGCTGTGCGACTCTCTCGGGCTTCAGCTCGGCGAGCAGGGCGGGAAGCAGAAAGCCCTCAACGCTCCAGCTAAAACCAACGCCAAGATCAACCATGAACGGCTGTGTGTCCAGTCTGCCGTACACATACACTTGTTTATGAACATTGGTGCCGTAGGGTCCATTGGGTGTGTGCGTGCGACGCGCGGCGGCCTCCATGCAGCCCAGTATGTCGTTGATGTAGCTCCCGCCACCTACGGCGTCAAAAGCCATATAGGCATTTGTTTGAGTGATCGCTTCGACCAGATCTTCTTTAAAAGTATCCGAGCTGGAGTCTACCACGTACCTGGCGCCCTCCGATCGCAGCTGCTCGGCTTGTGAAGGTCGCCGGACGATATTGACGAGGTCGATATTTTCAACGAGGCAGAGTCGATTCAGCATTAATCCGAGTGATGAGGCCGCGGCGGTATGTACTATTGCCGTGCAGTTCTTGCGTCTTGCCTGCTCCACCATTCCGAGGGCGGTCATCGGATTGACAAAGCAAGCGGCCGCTTGTTGCGGCGTGGTGCTGTCCTCGAGGGGAACGCACTGGCTTGCCTGTAACTTTCGGTACTGGCAATAGAGCGCGCCGTCCATAACGGCGACTTTTTTTCCAAGTAAAGCCTGGGCGGCTTGACCGGATCCGGCGCTGATCACCGTGCCCGCTCCTTCGTTCCCGCAACGCTGGGGCACCCCCAGGCGATTCGCGATTGCTGAGTCGCTCTCGGCTGTCAGGGGAGCGGAGAACCTAGTTGCCGCGCCGCTGCCCGACGTGATGCCCTGGGATACATCCGCGAACGCGAGCAAGAGCGCAAGATCAGACGGGTTGATTGGCGTGGCTTCAACACGAACTACCACTTCGTCATCCTTGGGGACAGGTATCGGCGCGCTGTCCAGTGTGAGCTCGATCGTGTGTTCACTGGTGGCTGTCGAGTTCAGTACCAGCCCATTTTTAGAACTATTCATAATGTAAGTACCCTGGCTAATAGTGTGATTGTGTGTTTCTGGCTACGAGGCGCCGGAAGAGAAAGCACGTACAGCGTCGGTCAAGGCTTGCATCGCGGACCTCGAGGTTCTCTCGGTTGCCGCGCTCGATTCATCCTTTCCCTGGTCCTGGTAAAGCGCAGCCTTAATGGCATCCGTACATTTGTCTATTGAAGCGCGTGGTTCGGAAAGAATGCTTATTCCGTACTTCCCTCCGGAGCGTGTAATAGCCCACTTGTTTTGCGTCCGGGCGTCAAAAAGGTCGGCAAGATAATCGGTGCTCGTGTCTACCTGGGTAAATACCATGGTTACCTCGTGTTTTGCGGCGCCCGGTGACTAGAATCCAGTCATTGTCGTTCATATAAAGCCTATACGATACATATATGTATTGTTCTGTCCATTAAAACCAACCACCGCTTGCGCGCCTCTTTGTGAGCGGGTCGATGAGGGGATGCCTGCTAGGAAAGGCTTATAGCGTATGATATAGTACTTTAATGTATCGTTTAAGTCGTAGCGATCCCGTGCTCGGGACGTCGTTTTTACGCGGGTTGAAATAATGAGAAATAGCGTAGATAAGACTAGCCAAAACATGATCATCGCACTGGCCACGGTGGCCGTGGTGATATGCTATATCGACCGAGTGAACATGTCGGTCGCTGTTATCCCAATGGCTGCGGAATTCGGTTGGGATGCCCGGACACAGGGGATGGTGCTGTCGTCGTTCTTCTTCGGATACATGCTGACGCAGGTGGCTGGCGGTTGGCTGGCCGACCGCTATGGCGGCGCGTTGGTACTGGGGGTTGGAGTTGTTTTTTGGTCGATCTGCACAATTGTCGCGCCGGCCGCCGCGAATTTCAGTCTCTTTGCGTTAATCGCTTCGAGGGTTCTCATGGGATTGGGAGAAGCGGTAACGTTTCCCTCGATATACAGTCTTTTCGCGCGCATTGTGCCTGCAGGCCAGGTTTCGGGAGCGCTTGCGACGAGTACCAGTGGTATACCCCTGGGGACGGTCGTCGCGCTGCTGCTAACCCCTTTGATCATAATTCATCTGGGGTGGGAGTGGTCCTTTTACCTTTACGGCGCGATGGGCATTGTCTGGTGTCTCGCGTGGAAGAAGGTGGTTAAAGCCGCTGATTCCATTGACGTGAATGTGAATGAAGAGGTCGGCACGTGTGGCGAGGAGCCCGCGCAGCAGTCAGTCAAGATGAGCACCAAGGCCATGCTTTCCCGTGCCTCCGTATGGGCCATCATCATGGCGACCTTTTCCAATAACTGGACGCTCTATGTATTACTTGCCTGGTTGCCTACCTTCGTCACATCGGGACTGGGGGTTGAGTTTTCTTCCGTCGGCATTTTTAGCGTAGCGCCATATATTGTCTCGTTCATTTTCCTGAATGTGGCCGGCAAGCTCGCGGATCACTGCGTTCAAAGGGGGATTCCGGTTCGACGCGTTAGAGTGGCGATGCAGGTCGTTTCTGGTTTGGGTTACACGATTACGCTGCTGGTTGTTGGTCATGCCGGTAGTGCCGTCGAGGCAATTGCCATCATCTCCATTGGGTGCGCGTTCGGCGCGTGCTCCGCTGGCGGGTTTGGCGCCAATCACATCGACATTGCGCCCAGACAGGCAGGTACCTTGCTTGGTATAGCCAATACTTTTGGAACTTTACCCGGCATCGTAGGCGTTTATGTCAGCGGTGCGATTTTACAGGCAACCAATTCCTGGACCATGGTTTTTACGACAGCCGCGGTAATTATGGTTGTCGGAACGGTGTTCTATTGTTGCCTGGCCAGTTGTGACGAGCTCGCTGGATCCGGCCGCGCCTAGCAATGACTGGCGCAAACGGCATGCTGGCGTCCATCAAGGAGACTCGGCGGCAATGGCCTTGCCCAGCGGAGAGCGCATTATGAACTTTTGCTCTAACTGCGGTAGCGCGTTGGAAAGCTTCGTGCCCGACGGCGACAACGTTCTCAGGAAAGGTTGCCTCTCGTGTGGATTCATCCACTACATCAATCCAACCATTCTTGTGGCATGCGTTGTGCACGCCGATGATCGCGTGATGTGGATAAAGCGGCGGACCGAGCCTCGTATCAACACCTGGAGCTTGCCCTCGGGATTCATGGAATTGGGTGAAACACTGCAAGAAGGCGCGTTGAGAGAGCTGTACGAAGAAACCGGATTGAAGGCTTCGCCCAGGGAGCTTCGACTCTACAGTGTCGGCACCATAGAAGCGATTAATCAGGTTCACGTGCATTTTCGGCTGCCGTATAAGGGGCAGGATTTCCTGAGGGAAACAGCTGAGGCGTCGGAAGTCAGGTTTTTGAAATATGAGGAATTGCATGGCCGGGAACTGGCTTATCCGGTTCTAAACCTGTCATCACAGACGTTTTACCAGGAGATGAAAGCAAGTAAATACGGGGTGCATATTGGACGCATCAAGTCCAGCGGCGATATCGAGGTGAGTCAGGCTGGATTGTCGATCGATGCTCCCATGAAGGTTTTTAGTTCCAATCGATTGCATGAATTTCGATAGCCATCGTATCGAGCGATACCAAGGAGAATGAGATGAGTGAAGAAAACAAAGAAAGCAACCAGGGCCAGATAACGGATGAGGATATCTCGCTGCAGCGAGAGCTTATAGGTGTCGATATTGCCAACCGTGGTCATGAGTATCACTCCCAGCTTTCGACCGACGCGATTCGCAATTTTGCGCTAAGTATCGGTGACGACAACCCGCTGTATTCCGATAGCGCATACGCGCGAAAGACGCGCTGGGGAAGTGTGATAGCGCCGTCAATCATGACCGCGGTGGTGAATAAGCCGCTGCTTGGGGAAGGGTTCCCCAAAGAACTGAAAAAACGCACCCGGGGTCTGTTCAAGGGCTGTCAGATTTTCATGTCGGGTGGAACCTGGACCTGGTACCGGCCGATGTATCCCGGCGATACAATATATAGCTTCGAGGGGGAAGAAAGCGTCGAGGTAAAATCGTCGGAATTCGGCGGACGCACCGTGCATATTGTTCGGCGTTATGTGAAGTTCAATCAGCGTGGCGATATCGTAGGTATCTATCGCGCCCTGCGAATCATGGCGAACCGAAAAGCGGCCAGGGAGAAGGGGAAATACAAGGATATCCAGTCCGCAAGTTATGCCGAGGACGACATTGCCCGGATTGATGCAAAGTACATGGCCGAGAAACCCCGCGGATCCGAGTCCAGATACTGGGAGGATGTCGGTGTCGGCGATACGATTGAGCCGATACAAAAAGGCCCCCTGACTATTACCGATGTCATCCTTGCGCATAATGCAGGCTATGGCCTCGCCCCCTATCGCATGCTTGCGAGCGGAAGGGTCGCTGCCAAGGACAGGGCGATTATGCCGACTATGTATTCGCCTAACGCGCAGGGATTTCCCGACACTAACGCAAGGGTGCATTGGGATCCCGTCGCGGCGACGGCGGTTGGCAATCCCGATGCCTATGACTGGGGTCTCCAGCGTGAGTTCTGGTTGCATCACCTCCTGACCGACTGGGCTGGTGATGACGGTTTCGTCCTCAGCCAGAAGGATCAGATAAGGAAGTTCAATTACATGGGCGATCTTCAGATTCTCACGGGCAAGGTCGTTAGGAAATACGAAGAGGACAGCCAGTATTTGGTTGATGTGTCGATTTCCGCCACCAATCAACGTGGCGAGGAAACTGCGCTGGCCGATGCAACGATTTCCCTGCCTACAAAGGAGGGCGGTCCGGTGGTCCTTCCTGAGCCTCCACGAGAGTTGAAAAGCAAGGCCATTGCGTTTCTTGCCGAGCACAACCGCAGGGTCGCTAGCAGCTAGTTGTAGCTGGTGGGTATCCTGGCCACGATCCGCGAGCATGTGAAGCCGCCTTGTCCCTAGCCCTTCGACAACAGGGCCATTCCTTGGAATGGCCCTGTTGTCGCTATTGTCGCGCGACAAGAATGACTATAAAAATCGTGATATTTCGCAACGGATGCTTTATCGGGGGGATGTGAAAGTTTAGCGCGTGAGTAACGTTTTCTGCACGTCTTCTTGCATGCAAGAGACAGTGGCACTAGCCAGGCATGACCCGATGGCAAGGCCGCCCCCTCGCCTTGCTTGGCTGGAGGGGGCTTGGTGCTTTCTGTTGCGTCTACTGATTTACCAGGTACGCAGTTCCGGCATAACCTTTTCCGCGAACAATTTCATACTGGCTTTCGCATCGTCGAACTCAAGGCCGCCAAAACGGAATGATGTCGAAAGATCAAAATCGCCAATAATATCGCGACGTTCCCGCAGCGTATTGATGATTTGCTCGGGCGTGCCGTAGGAGACGCTCTTCAGGTAGCCCTCCACATACTTGCTCAGGCCCTCGTCGGTTCGCAAGATCTCGGCCGCTTTGGCATAGGCGGAATAGCCCGCGGCATCGGCCAGGTGCGTGCCCGCCAGCTCATAGTGGTGAAGTATGCACGAAAGATATGTCGTTAACGCCTTTTCCGCGACTTCTTTTGCGCAGTCGGCGTCTTCGTGACAGAAAGTAAAATCTCCAACAACAATGGGGCGGGGCGTCGACCCGTAGAGCTCCTGATAGAGCTCGCGGTGATACTCGATTGTCGGAAGTCGCTTTTCCCAGGCTTTTTCCGCAAACATGATCATGGCCGCGCCAGCCGCCGCCGCAGCCTTTACCGAATCTTCGGAGTTGGCTACTGCATATGTGCGGTCCTTGAACGATGTCCGCGGACGCGGACGAATTTCGACGCGTTTTTGTGGATAGAAAGGACCCTCACCCTCGATAAAGCCGCATTCAAGTGCCTTGATGATCATTTGCGAAGCCTCGTCGAAGCGCTCGCGGCTCTCGCCCAGTTCAATACCGGTAAAGTGATCGAACTCCCGTCTCGAGAGGCCCCTCCCCATGCCGAATTTCAGGCGGCCACCAGAAAGCTCATCAAGCATGCATGCTTTTTCTGTAACCCTCAGGGGGTCGTTCCACGGCAGAATTACCGCCCCGGTGCCCAGCTTGATTCGTTCTGTCCTGGCAGCAGCCCAGCACAGGAATGCCAGGTTGTCCGGGCAGAAGGAGTAATTCGTAAAGTGGTGCTCCAGCGCCCAGGTGGTGTCGTATCCAAGCTCTTCGGCGAGGACCGTCATTTCCATTTCCTGGGCATAGACTTCACTGTCGGATATGTCTTGCCAACCAAATGATGAAAACTGCTGCTGAATGCCAATATCCATTAGTGCAACTCCTTTATTTCGTGGATCTGTTTCTGCAAACGACGGGCGAGTGCAATTCACTTTAACTTGACGATACAGAGATGTATTATATAAGTCAAATGAGGTTTGTTTGATGCCGCCGGGTCCGGCGCTGGTCAGCGGAACTCGCGGAGCGGGCTGTACCGTGGATTCGCCGGTAACGTCTGTTTGGGTTCACCGAGCTGGTCTGATAAAACACTATGCAGGTGGCAGAATGTCTGCCTGTGGGAATGGAGGATGGTTGATATGAACGCCGAGCTGTCAAGCGATGACTTGGATTTTCAGGATGAGGTTAGGCGGTTCCTCGGCAGTGAGTTGCCGGATGACATACGGGGGCGTGTGGAGTCTGGCGGCCGCTTATCGAAGGAACAACATGTGCGGTGGCAGAAAGTCGTGTATGAGCGAGGCTGGGCGGGTGTCAACTGGCCGCGACAGTATGGTGGTACCGGCTGGACTCCGGTACAGAAGCATATCTTTGAAAAAGAATGCGCCAGGGCCTACGCGCCGGAATTTATATCCTTCGGCTTGAAGATGGTTGGCCCGGTGATCTACACCTTTGGCACGGACGAGCAAAAGCAGCGTTTCCTGCCGTCGATTCTCAGTAGCGATACTTGGTGGTGCCAGGGCTATTCAGAGCCTAATGCCGGTTCCGATCTCGTGGCGTTGACGACGACAGCGGTGAGGCGCGGTGATCATTACGTGGTTAATGGCGCGAAAACCTGGACGACGTACGCGCATCGCGCGGATTGGATGTTCTGCCTGGTTCGCACAGGCGCTGCCGATGTGAAGAGCCAGGAAGCCATTACCTTTCTCTTGATTGATATGACATCTCCGGGTATCACGGTTTCGCCGATCATTACGCTCGACGGTGCGCACGAAGTCAACGAAGTATTCCTGAATGATGTCAAGGTTCCTGTCGATAATCGAATAGGCGAGGAAAACAAGGGCTGGAGCTATGCAAAATTTCTTTTGAACCATGAGCGCACGAATATCGCCAAAGTTGCCATTTCGAGGCAGCGCTTGTCACAACTGAAATCACTGCTTTTGGTGACGCCCGATGGCCTGGGTGGTTTTTTGAGTGATGACCCGGCTTTTTCGCGAAAGCTTGCCGAACTCGAGATTGAGCTGAAGGCGCTGGAGTTTACTGAGTTACGCACGCTGTCTGCTCTTAGTACCGGTGAGTCGCCGGGGCCTCAATCCTCGATACTCAAAGTTTGTGGTACTGAAGTTGCCCAGCGAATCGATGAGCTGTTTGTCGAGGCAGCCGGCATGGCGGGCCTGCCGTACCGGCCCGATCACTACCTTGGAAATGCGGAAGTCGATCAGGCTGGTTGCGTGGAGAGCTATGTGAACAGGACGCCGTGGTACTTCAACAACAGAAAGGCGTCTATCTATGGCGGGAGCAATGAAATCCAGAAAAACATCATTGCCAAAACCGTTCTGGGTATATAGGGAGAACGTTAGTGGATCTTTCGTATAGTGAAGAGCAGCTACTGCTTAAAGACAGTGTTTCACGTTTTGTCGCCAGAAGCTACGAATTCAATAGGCGGCGGGATAACCTGCATTCATCACTCGGTTACTCGGCGGAAAACTGGGCGCTGTTCGCTGAGCTGGGTTGGTTGATGATTCCCTTTGACGAGGAAGACGGCGGGCTGGGCGGCTCCGCCGTTGACCTGATGATTCTCATGGAGGAGTTTGGAAAAGGGCTGGTTGTCGAGCCGTTTCTGGCAACCACGGTTTTGGCCGGCGGTTTGGTCGCGGCTTTGGGTAGTGATCGGCAAAAGGGTGATTATCTGTCTCCGGTGATCGATGGCGCGATGCAGCTGGCCGCGTGCTATATCGAACCGGATAGTCGCTACTGTTTGTCAAGGGTGACCACCAAGGCAGTCAGAGATGGCGGCGGCTATGTCATCAGCGGGAAAAAATGCGTTGTTCTGAATGGTGGTCACGCAGAAAACTACCTTGTTGTGGCTCGTACCAGCGGCGATAGTAACGACCAGTCTGGCATAAGCTGTTTTATTGTCCCAAATGGTGTCTCCGGGCTTTCGGTGGACAACTATCGCATGAACGATGGAGTGCCCGCGGCCGATCTCGTGTTCACCGATGTCAGGGTGCCGGAAAGTAGTGTTCTGGGGGCGATAGGCGACGGGTTCAAAGCCCTGGAATCCGTCGTTGCGCGTGCGACATTTGCCGCGTGCGCGGAATCTGTTGGAATTATGGATGAGCTGCTGAACAAAACAGTGGAGTACACGAAAACGCGCAAGCAGTTCGGTGTGCCAATCTCATCGTTTCAAGCGCTCCAGCATCGCATGGTCGACATGTTTATTGCCTGCGAGCAGTCGAGATCGATGCTCCTTATGGCGGCCTGCGAGTTGGACCAAGGCAGCGAGTCTAGCTTGAAGGCCGTATCGGCGACGAAGGCGCGTGTTGGACAGGCGGCAAGGCTGGTGGGGCAGGAGGCCGTGCAGATCCACGGGGGAATCGGTATTACCGACGAGCTGGATATCAGCCATTATTTCAAGCGCCTAACCAGTATCGAAAATCTTTTCGGAAGTGTTGATTATCATGTGGGCCGCTACATGAGTGCGTGACAACCACCTGCCGCCTATTGACGCTAAGGGCGGCGGAACAGTGATGTCGACAGCTCGGTGATTTGGAAGGGAGTTGCGCTGGTCCCGGGGAATTGGTGCTTGCTCCCTTGCATCGCGTTCGATCGAATTTTCTCCGTTGAATCTAACGCCGATTCGTTGAGAGAAGTTCGTCCTTGCGCATGTCCGAACGGATCGTTGCCTCAGATCGATAAAGCTCCATGGCGAGATGGTTTCCGGCTTCGCCAAGCCGTTGATTGTCGCGCGAACAAAATAGAACTAATATGTATTATATGATCTAATTATGGATCGAAATTGCCGCTCGCTCCCCGGTGAAGTCGAATCCGTCTGGCCAATATTGAAAAGGTGTGTATATGGGTCACGTAGAAGATGCGTTTCGGAGTGAAATACAGTGTTTGTTGAACAAACAGAGCATTCAGGAAGTGCTGGCTGACTACGCGCGCGGCATTGATCGTTGCGACGAGGACTTGCTGCGGTCCGTATATCATGAAGACGCCATGGACTTCCACGGTATCTTTGACGGCCCTGCCAGCCAGTTCATTCAGATTGCGCTGGAAGCACAGCGAAAAAAAATACATTCGTCCCATCTTCTCGGCCAAAGCAAAATTGATTTCGTGGGCAATGGCGCATATGTCGAGACCTATTTTTGGTCTTGCGATCTTACCGAGCGTCCCCTAGCCGGCATGTCAGTGAGTGGTGAAGGTCCGTTTATTACCTTCATGTCTGGCCGATACGCGGACTGGTTCGAGGATCGTGCGGAGGGTTGGCGTATCGCCGAACGCAAGGTCCTTTTGGATTGGGTTCACGCCATGCCGCTGGAGTGCGGTGGCTTGCCGATGTTCGAGGTTTTTCACCAATCGTTTAAATCGAAAGAAGATCCTGCTTATGGCAGGAGCGAGTAGCGACATAGGGCTGCTTCGCAATAACCGCTGAATCTGGAGATGGTAGTTTATGAACGGAACAACGCGGCAGGGGCCGATGAATGGTGTTCGGATTGTTGAGCTTGGGTTGTGGATCGCGGGCCCGGCCGCGACAGGTATCCTGGCCGATTGGGGGGCGGAAGTCATAAAGATCGAGCCTCCCAGGGGAGATCCCGCGCGGAGCGCAATGGAGTCAATTCTGGGTATAAAGGGCCAGCGGTCCCCGGCTTTTGATGTGGATAACCGCGGTAAGCGCTCGGTTGTTCTGGATCTGCAGGCCGAGGAGGGGAAGGGCGCCCTGATGAAATTGCTGGCCACCGCGGACGTATTCGCAACCAACGTGCGCCCGGCGGCACTGGAGCGGCTGGGGTTGCAGCCCGAAAAGCTTAGGGCGGAGTTTCCGGCACTGATTATCGCGCAAGTCACGGGCTATGGAAGTGCCGGTCCCGACGAAAACAGGCCTGGTTACGATAGTGGCGGTTTTTGGGCCTACTCGGGCCTGGCGCATCAATTCTCTGGCGAGTCGGGCTACCCGCCGCTATTGGTCAGTGCCATGGGCGATCACTTGACGGGTATAACCCTGGCCTCGGGTATTGCGGGGGCACTCTATGGGCGAACTCAGTCGGGCACCGGCTGTATCGTCGAGACATCCCTGCTGAAGACAGGCATCTATGCCGGAGCCTCGGACTTCTCCCTAAAGCTCGGTTTGGGTTTTCCCCAACTACCGATTAGCCGGGCGGCCGCCGACGCACCTTTGGTGAACTGCTATAAATCGGCGGACAATCGCGCAATCTGGCTTCTTGGTGTGGAGGGGCCGCGGCATTGGCCGATTATACTGAAGGCCTTGGACATTGAGCATCTGGCCGATGACGAGCGGTTTGTCGATGTGCGTTCCCGCTACAAGAATCGCAGGGCGCTCGTCGCTGAGTTTGATAAGCGGTTCGCTGAAAAGGATTTCGAGGCGTGGAGCGCGATACTCGACGAGCAGGAGGTTTTCTGGTCACCGGTAAACAATCTGGACGATGTTATCGCTGGTGAGCAGGCGGCGGCGATCGGTGCGTTCCCCGGCTTGCCCGCCGAGGGTGAGGACATTACTACGGTTGGAACCCCTATCGACTTTGACCGGCGCCCCACGGTTCCACAGGGGCCCACGCCGGCGCTGGGAGCGGATACGGAAGAGGTGCTGGCGGAACTCGGATTGCGGTGACCGCATCGACTCGAAAATGAGAGGGTGCTTGCACCCTTTGCCAGTTTTTTACATGTTTCGGAGGTCGTATGAGTGATGAATTGAATGGGAAGTTTGCCCTGGTTTCCGGGGCGGCATCGGGTATCGGCAAAGCTACCTCATTGTTGCTGGCCGCGCGTGGGATATCGGGTATCGCCTTGCTTGATACCGACGCCGTTGGCTTGCGCGCGGTAGCCGATGAGATTGGCGCGTCCGCCGCCCAAAGTAAGGCTCTGGTTGTAGATGTATGCGACGATGTGCAGCTCGAGTCGGCGTTCGACACCGCGGTACGCGAGTTCGGCTCTCTGCATTACGTTCACAACAACGTCGGCGTTATGACCGGTTTTCCACCTTATCCCGATACTCCGCTTGAAAATATCGACAGAACCATAGCAATTAACCTGCGGTCTATCATTCGCGCGACGCAATTCGCCTGCCGGGCAATTCACGCGTCTGGCGGTGGCAGCATACTCAATACCTCGTCTGGTGCCGCGTTGCGGCCGCTGCCCAATGACCCTGTTTACTCGGCGACCAAGGCTGGAATCAACGCCCTGGTGATAGCGTGCGCGCAGTTGTTTTCCGCCAAGGGCGTGCGAATTAACGCAATATGTCCCGGTATCGTCGATACGCCGATACTTGAGCAGAACCTGCACCCCGAATACGCACCGGGCACCGTGGAGGAGATACTTGCGGCGCGAGGAATAAAGCCACTACAGCCCGAGGATATTGCCTCCGCTGCGGTCAATCTGCTCGTAGATGCGCAGTGCAATGGCGAGATATTGAGTGTTGGCAACTAGTCGGAGGTCGCCTCTATATTGACACTCGCGGTCCGCGCTGGTCGTTGCCGCGAAATCGTGGCGAATGTTGTGGTATGGAAAAGAAATTGGTGATACAGGAAGGTATATTGAATGAGTAGTGACAGTGTTGTCTCGGTCGATCAGCGCGATGCTGTTCTGTGTATTACGATTGATCGCGAGTCGGTCAAGAATGCTCTTCACCCGCCGGCCAGTCGGGAACTTGCGGGCATATTTCGGCAATTCGAGGCTGATAGTACGCTGCGTGTCGCGATAGTCACCGGCGCGGGTGGTGATGCATTCTGTGCTGGAAATGATGTCAAATTTGCCGCGACCGCAAGCCGGGACGAGCGCCGATTGCCTGCGGAGGGGTTTGGTGGCCTGACGAATTTTTTCAATCGTACCAAGCCAGTCATAGCTGCGGTCAACGGCTTTGCCATGGGTGGAGGGTTTGAGATTGCGCTAGCCGCCGATATTGTCGTTGCCGGCAGACACGCGACTTTCGCCCTGCCGGAGCCCAGGTTGGGTATTGCCGCCGTCGGCGGTGGCATACAGCGCCTGTCACGCCAGATACCCTATAAATTGGCGGTGGAGATGCTGGTTACCGGGAGTCGTGTGTCGGCCGATCGTGGCTATGAAATGGGCTTTGTAAACCATGTCGTGGAGTCCGGCCAGGAGATGGCGAAAAGTCTGGAAATTGCTCGTGAAATCATCGCCTGCGCACCGTTGTCTGTCGAGGTGAGCCTGGCTAGCGCGCGTCAGGTCCTGGCTGGCATTGACCTGGAGGCGGCAATGGCTTCGGATATTGAGCATGCCAGGCGGCTGGTAAAATCCTCGGATGCGGCGGAAGGGGTGCGCGCATTCACCCAGAAGCGCAAACCGCAATGGTCGGGTAGTTAGGGGGAAACGTTGTTCCACCTCTGATAGCGGCCTTTCCATAGCGGTTCTTGATGGCGGTAGGATGTTGTCCGGGGGCCGTTAATGCTCACCTGACCGACCAAGGTCGCTATTGTTTCATCTGGGGCAATAGCTAAGTCATTGATAATTGTGTATGTCTGTCTTTTCGCTTAACCTATAAGCGTTGCTTACATTAACGGACCGCTCGGGTCTTGAAGTTAGATTTCACACAATTATATGCCTAAAAGTAAAGTAGTCTCCCCCACCAGGAAGAGGCCGGGTTCGGCTTTTTCCACCACCAACCCGCAGATTCTCCGAACGCGTAAAGCGATCCTTTCGTCCACGCGTAAGATGTTGATTAAAAAAGGCTTTAGGGCTTTGACGGTGGATGCTGTCTCGGCGCATAGCGGCGCCTCTCGCTCTACAATCTATCGCCACTGGCCATCGTTGAATCACCTGATGTTCGATGCTTTTGCGGAGATAACGGGCGCGCCCTTCGAGTCCCCCGAGACGGGTGACTTTCGCGAGGATTTATACAGTATTGCGCAGCAGTTTATCGATACGGTTAATACGGGTTCGTGGCTGGGCCTGCTGCCTCCATTCATCGAGGCCGCGCAACACGACGAGCATTTTGCCGAGCTGCTTGCCGAGTTGGTAAAAAGAGGTCGTACAACCACAAGGGAGATTCTGCTGAAAGCCCGGCGGGAGGGGCAGCTCGAGTCGAAGGCCAAGATTGATTGGATGGTGGACGCGATAAACGGCCCGATTATGTATCGCGCATTGTTGAGCGGTGAGCCGACAGACGAGAAGGGTTACCTGAAATACCTGATCAAGATCGCTACCAGCTAGCCCCCCGTCGCCTTTTCCAGGCCGGAAGAGCCAGCTGCCGGCAAGCCCGTCGTGTAATTATCTATGGCTGGTAGTTGGGGGCGCGCTTTTCAAGTTCCGCGCTTACCGCTTCGCGTTGATTGGCCGAGCCTAGGATCCGGTCCTGTTCGCTGGATTCCGCGAGTAGGGTATCCGCGGCGCTTTCAAACGGCGCGTTGTTGACTATCCGTTTTGCCGCGCGTATTGCATCCGGATTTTTGTGTGCAATGTGGGAAGCTGTTTCCAGCGCCGCTTCAACAGGGTTCTCACAAACCCGGGTTACCAGGCCAATTCTCTCGGCTTCGTCGGCGGTCACTATCTTGTGTGTGTAGATGAGCTCACGCAACTTGTCATCGGCCACCAGCTGCTGGAGGAAAGGCGTGCCTCCCATGTCGGGGACAATTCCCCATTTCATTTCCATGATACTGATTCGGGTATCGGGTGCCGCATAACGCATATCCGCGCCGATGCTGATCTGGCATCCGCCGCCGAAAGCAACGCCGTGCATGGCGGCGATAACAGGCACTGGTAGCTCGCGCCAGAGCCAGCTCGCGGCCTGGGGAAGGTTGACAATGCCGTGAGTGCGTTCTGAAAGACAGGCCAGCTGGCTTGCTTCTGCCGAGTCGCTCGCTGGCGTGCCGGTGAGTGCCGAGATGTCCAGACCCGCGCAGAACGCTCGCCCCTCGCCTGACAGCACTACGCAGCGTACATTGGCGTCGTTGGCCAGTTGTGTCGCGGCGGCGACAATGCTCTCCAGCATGAGCGCGTCCAGCGCATTCATTTTCTCTGGTCGATTCAGGCGAACGTGTGCGACATGCTCGTGGACGTCGACGATTACGCGTTTAGACATTTCATTCTCCCGGATACTGATCGAGGTAAAAGTAGTGAATATTGTGTCGACTGTACAGTCGCCATGATCGCTTCTGTAGTTTCCCGTGGCGTTTTCACTGAAATGTTTCGCAACCCCGGTCTCCTCCCATGGAAGTCCGCAAGGTATGACAGGTAGCGAGGATCAGGATTCAACATTGACTCGCTTGAGGTCGTTCTTGAAGGACCTGCTGGCCAGAAATAGCGCCACTGAGATGAAAATACCGACCCATACGGCAAAGGTGAGTCCGTACTCCAGGCTTTGGGCCGAGGAATGGCCTTGCGAACCGAAATAGTCGGAGATCGCGCCGACGATCAAGGGGGCAAGGCCGACGCCAAATATACTGGTAGTGAGTCCGTAGACCGCGGTGCCAATGCCGCGCGTGTGCGGCGCCAGAACGGTGTGCATGGAGGCGAGAATGGAGCCGAATCCCATGGCTCCGAGCATATTCGCCATGAAAAGGAAGGCGAGCGACAGCTGTAGATGATCGGTCATCAGCATTGCCAGGTGAAAGGGGACGTAGAAAAGACTCGCGAGGAATGGAAGCTTGAGTAGCCAGCCGAGGTCTTTCTGTGACAGCCGATTGCCCAGATAGCCGCCCAATAGCGAGCCGATAAGGGAGCCCGCGCCGATCGTCAGGCCGGTGTAGGCGCCGACCATGGCTGTGCTGAGTTCGTACTTGCGTATCAGGAAGGCGGGAAGCCACTGGGCGACACCGTACAGTAGAAAAGCGGTGAAGCAGGCCGAAACCACGATATAGCGGTAGGATTGTACTCCCCATAGCGTCGTGAGAGACGTCCCGAAACTGGCGGGCCTGGTCTCCGTGCCGGCAGCGTCAAGCGCGCCTCTTTTGGGTTCGCGCAGCGTGAAGCTGAGAAGGAGTAAAACCGGAATGCTGATCGCGCCCGCGGTCAGGAATGCCGCCCGCCAGCCGTAGGTTCCCGCGACCCAGCCGCCGCCGATGAGGCCGATTGTCAGGCCAAGCGTGCCGCCCGCATTCAATATTGCATAGGCCAGCGAGCGCTTTCTTACCTGGCAGTAGTCGGCGATCAAGGACTGGGTCGTGGGCATTGTTCCTGCCTCTCCCACGCCAACGAGTACTCTGGCAGCCAGAAGCTGAAAAAAGCCGCTGACCATGGCGCCGGCGGCTGTCGCAAGGCTCCAGACCGTAATGGCGAAGATCATGATGTGCTTCCTGCTGTACCGGTCGGCGAGCAGCCCAAGAAACAGGCCGACGCTACCGTAGAAGATGGCGAAGGCGAATCCCGTTAGCAGGCCGACCTGGGTGTCGGTCATGGGGATCTCGATGCGAATCGCCTCGATGATCACGGCCAGTATCATTCGATCGATGTAGTTGATCATATTGACCGAGAACATCAAGCCAACCACATACCAGGCATAGGTGGTGGCAGGCGTGGCGGCGTTCGCCGCTGAGAGATTGTTCGCTGAGCTGTTCATGCAACGGATTCTCATGCTTTCCGCGAGGGTGTAACCGCGGGTGGTTCGCGCTGTGCGATGGAGTGTTTACGTGATTCAGATAATTCGTTTGTGTTTCAAATGAGCCGCATCGTACAATATCTTAATGGTTGTATTCCAGACCGGCCGTGGTACTGAAATTCATCAGGCTGTTTTGGCGATTGATACGGGGTGTCGCGGCGCATCTACTCCGGTCGTTCTGATAAATGCCCTGGCAGGGCTGGTCTTTGCTCCTGAAGATGAACAGGTTGGACGGAAAAAACGCCATCACCGGACGGGTATGTTCCGAGTTCACCGGGGGGCGCGGCGGAGAAGGAATCCGGCCTCGGATTGGCGCCGCGCTCTTTCACCGCTTGACAAGTTGCGCCAGAGAATAGCGTCGAGCGTCACATGGTGACTGTGGCGCCCTGAATACCCTATATGAAAACGAGGTTTTGCAATGGCTGCTTCCATCCTGAGTGAGCGTGATATCGAGTTCATGCTTTACGAACTCTTTGACGCCGAGAATATGACGCTACGTGAGCGATACAGCGATCATTCTCGCGAGACGATGAATGCCGCGCTCACCACGGCCAGGGCCGTGGCCGAAAAGTACTTTGTCCCTATTCGCCAGAAAGTGGATACACATCAGCCAACTTTCGATGGCGAAAAAGTCCATATGGTTCCGGAAATCAAAGCCGCCGTAGATGCGGTGATAGATTCCGGTTTGGCGGCGGGGGCAGCTGACTACGAGCTCGGCGGGATGCAGCTTCCGTCAATTGTCGCGGACACGGTCACGGTTTATCTGACCGCGGCTGGTAGCTCCACGATGGGGTATACCACGCTCACCAATGCCAATGCGAACCTGATCGAGGCGCACGGAACGGCCGAACAAATCGAGAGGTGGGTCGAGCCACTGCGCAGCGGCCGCTTCGCCGGCACTATGGCCATGACCGAGCCCGGGGCGGGGTCGAGTCTTGCGGACCTGACCACGTCGGCCCGCAAGGCGGAGGATGGCAGTTATCGAATCACCGGCAACAAGATATTCATCTCCGGTGGCGATCATGACCTCAACGAAAATATCGTACATTTGGTACTGGCCCGCATCAAGGGTGCCCCCGCGGGGGTTAAAGGCATATCGCTATTCATCGTGCCGAAGTTTCTCGTCAATAGCGACGGTAGCATGGGGGAGCGGAACGAGGTGTCGTTGGCGGGCCTTTTCCACAAGATGGGCGGGCGCGGACACACTTCGACGGCATTGAATTTCGGTGAAAATGAAGGCGCCATTGGCTATCTCGTGGGCGAGGAGAACGAGGGCTTGCGCTATATGTTCCATATGATGAACGAAGCGCGAATTATGGTGGGGCATTCCGCGGCGGCCCTCGCGCTCACTGGATACCAGTATTCACTGGCCTATGCCAGGGAGCGCCCCCAGGGGCGCCTGCCCTCGGCCAAGGGGGCCGGGTCGTCGCCGGTGAATATTATCCAGCACCCCGACGTCAGGCGTATGCTGTTGGCGCAGAAAGCCTATTCCGAGGGCGCGTTCGCGCTGTGCCTGTTGGGCTCGCAGTTAATGGACGATACGAGAACCGGGGAGAGTGAAGAGCTGCGATTGAGAGCCGATACGCTGCTCGATTTCCTTACTCCCGTTATCAAGTCCTGGCCTTCCGAGTATGGGCCCAGAGCGAACAGCCTGGCGATACAGGTGATGGGCGGTCATGGATATATCAACGAGCATCCGGTGGAGATGTTCTATCGCGATAACCGGCTGAACCCCATTCACGAAGGTACTTACGGTATTCAGTCGCTGGACCTGTTGGCGCGCAAGGTACCGATGAACGGCATGGCGGGCTACAGGGTCTTCGTTTCCGAGGTGGAAAAAACACTCGAGGAGGCATCCTTTCAGCCGGAGCTGAAGGATTACGCGGTGGAGTTGGAGCTTGCGGTTGCTTCTTTGACCGACACCACCAACCAGTTGCTGCACGCGATGGAACACGAGCCCATCGATCTCGTGCTTTCGAACTCCGTCAAGTACCTCGAATTTTTCGGGAATGTGGTGGTTGCATGGATATGGCTGAGGCAGGGTATTGTGGCTGCCAGGGCGCTCGCCGATGATCCGCATGAAGCTGATCGGGATTTTTACCGCGGGAAGTTGCAGGCCTTGCGTTATTTCTTCCGCTTTGAGCTTCCGGAGACCGAGGCCTGGGCGAAGCTACTGGTCAATCTCGACAGCACGAGTTTCGACATGCAAGAGAGCTGGTTTTGACGCGCCTGCTCGCCACGCGCGAGCTTTCCGGCGATCCGTCGGGACGAAAGCCGGCACGCAGGCGGAGGTGACGGTGTTGCGACGCGCTGGCCAAAATCGGGCAGCGCTTTCGCACGGCGTCACTTGCCAGGGCTCGATATCACTGTTTGACCTTCGGCGCGACATTCCATTACGCTTTGGCAGCGCGCGCGTCGCTCGTGGACTGGATTGAAGTCGATCAATCGCTTACAAGAAAAAGGTCAGAATCGCCATGCCGGCAAAACAAAAGGAAAGGAGGGGGAGCGCATTTGAAACGACCGACCCTCAAATTCTTCGCACGCGGGCGGCAATTGTGGCCTCTACGCGTAAGTTATTGATAGATAATGGTTATCGCGCGATTACGGTGGAAAAAATATCCGCCGATAGCGGTGCCTCCAGGTCAACCATCTACCGGCATTGGCCCAATATTGAAGACCTGTTGTTTGATGCTTTCGCCAGTCTCACCGGCAAGCCCTTCGAGTCGCCGGATACCGGGGACTTCAGGACGGATTTACGGGACATTACCGGGCAGTTTATCGAAGCGGCTTCGTCGTCAAAGTGGTTGAACTTGCTGCCTTCGTTTATTGAGGCATCGCACCACGACGAACACTGCGCCGAGCTTCTCGCCGACCTTGTCCAGTATTCTCGCTCCACAACCATCCAGATTCTGAAGAAAGCGAAAAAGGATGGAGAATTGAGCCCCAAGGCGAATGTTGAGTGGATGGCGGACGTGATAATTGGTCCGCTTATCTACCGTGGTCTGTTGAGCAAGCAACCTCTGGACGAGAAAGGACTTCTGGAATACCTCGTTGATTGCGCGACCGCCGGTTGACGGTTCCCGCCAGATGAGCGCGAAGGGGCTGTTTTGCCCTCGCGCGAAGCCTGCCGGCGATTGTTGGCGCGGCTTTTCCAGGTGAAATTTTAAGCAGGGCCCTCGCCCGCCGGTCCGGCTGTTGTAGCCGCGACGCGGCTGCACAAACTCCTTCCTGCGTTTTTAGGCGATTCTGAGGCCTCGCCGGATCTCGCTTGCCGGGCCGCCGGGTTTGCGGCGATACAGCCAGGGTGGGGCATTCCCGCTCTCTTGGCTGGGGATTCACCGGGGTTCGCGCATACGGCTGCATTGTAGCGACTGGTCGCGGTGGCCGGTGCCCCGTCGTTCGCTGGTGCTTCCGTCCAGCACTTCTGTTCCTGGCTGTTTATTGTTTGATACCCCTGCCGTACCTGGCTCATTCCAGCTCCTGGCGCGCGCGCCGTGGCCGCCACTGCCCTCACCCCGTTGCGCTGTCGGAGAACTGGGTTAATTTAGATGATACATTGTTGAATCGTATAGATACGTGTAATACCATGCCGTCCGATTGGTAAATCGATAACAATCACAATGAGGTGATTCAATGATCCGCAGTAATTCAATGAAGTATTCGATGGCTCCGATGCTGGCGGCGGTGGCTGCCGCTGTTGGAACCTACTCGGCTCACTCCCAGGCGCAATCCAAGCTGAACGTCATGCTGGAAGAGGTCGTTGTGACCGCGACCAAGAAAAACGCCGCGGAATCCGTACAGACTGTTCCCATAGCGATGACCGCCTTTGGCGGTGATCAGCTGGATGTCATGCAAATACGCGATATCGAGGGCTTGAGCTACAAAATGCCCAACGTCGCCCTCGATTCGAACGGTATCGTGAAAGGCGTCGCCAATTTTTCAATCCGTGGTTATGGCTCCAACAGTTCCATCGTTTCGGTGGAGCCCACGGTGGGCCTTTTTGTCGATGGCGTCTACATGGGTACGACTGTAGGCGTGGTTATGGATACCTACGATCTCGAGTCGGTCGAGGTGCTGCGGGGGCCGCAAGGCACACTGTTCGGGCGCAATGTCTCCGGAGGTGCCGTACTTGTGAACACCCGGCGCCCCGGGGAAGAGTTTGAGCTCGATTTCAAATCCTCGATCGAAACAGGCCTGAACAAGACGGTAGCAGGTGGCGTGACCCTTCCAATCATCGACGGCGAGCTCTCCGCCCGGCTTGTGGGGTACTACCGCGACGACGATGGCTGGTTCAAGAACGATTACTCCGGTGACGATTTCGGCAAGGACGAGACCTACTTTGTTCGCCCCAGCGTCCGTTGGACCCCGGGCGATAACGTAGAGATTCTGCTGCGCATGGAGGCCGGTCAAACCGAAGCGGATGGCCCCGCTGTACAGGGCCGCGGCGGCAGCGCGAATTTCGACAAAGACAGCTTTGATATTGCGATTAACGAGCCGGGGTTTGTCGATATCGAGTGGCAATCCGCCACCCTGGAGACCAACTTCGACGTTGACCTGGGCAACGGCACGATCACCAATATTTTTGGCTATCGGAGCGTGGAGCAATCCCAGATGCTGGATCTGGATGGCTATATCTACACGGCGATCCATACCTTTGGCTCCCTTGATGTGGAGCACTTCAGCAACGAGCTCCGGTATTCCGGTAATGTCAATGACAACTGGACGGTTACCGCCGGGCTCTATTACTTCGAACAGGACATTGCCAGCACACAGGCCAACCTTCTCGTCAACGGCGCCTATCTCGAAGGCGGCGGCGGCGAGCAGGAACAGTTCAGCTACGGGGTCTTTGTAAACAACAACCTGGCCCTGAGCGACGAGTGGACCCTGAATCTGGGGCTGCGCTATACCTACGAGGAAAAGGATGCCCGGGTCCAGTTCGACTCCACCGGGGGCGCGTGTGAACCCTTCTATGAGCCGGGTTGCTCCAGTTATGCATTCCCGGGACCAGATGATCAGGGCGAGGAAGACTGGTCCAATGTGTCTCCGCTCGTGGGTGTCCAGTATTTTCCCAGTGAGGACGTACAGCTTTACGCCTCCTGGTCGGTGGCCTATCGAAGTGGCGGGTACAATCTGAGACAGGGAGATCCCAATTCCAGCCCGGGGCCCGTCGACGAAGAGGAGCTGACCGCGTATGAAGTGGGTGTGAAGTCCGACTGGTTGGACCGGAAACTGCGCATTAATGCCGCCTATTTCTATAACGATATTGAGGGGCTCCAGCGCGCGGTATTCGCGCCTGACGAAAAAGGTATCCAGCGGCAGACCGTCACGAATGCCGCCGATGCTGTGATACAAGGTGCCGAACTGGAAGCCCAGATGTTTGTCTCCGACAGTCTGCTGCTAAACGCAACAATCGGCTACCTTGATGGCGAATATCATGACGTCGCCTACGACCTCAATGCGGACAGCGTAATCGACGCCGCGGATGAGAGCCTGAAACTGACCCGGTTGGCGCCCTGGACGGCCACTTTGGGCCTGACCTACGACCGTGATATCGGAGATTTGGGTGCCGTGAGCGTGAACACAAATTACAGCTTCCGGGATGCCGCGGCCTATACCGACAGTAACGACGCCTTCTTGCCGCAGGTGGGCTTGTTCAATGCGAGCATTGCCTACACATCTTCCACCGGCGCCTTTACCGTCACGCTGTACGGGAAAAACCTGACCGACGAAGTGACCTATGGAGCACATTCGCTCCTTCCCGATGTGCTTGCAGGTGTGCCAACCGGAGGATCTTTCATACCTCTGAATAAGGGGCGTGTTGCCGGCGTTTCCGTCGACTACAGGTTCTAGCAGGTCGGCGGGATTGTGGCGTACATCGGTACGCCACGTCATTTTTGGCGTGCCCCAATGGCTCGAATCGCGTGGGGCTCGGTTTTTCATCTCCGGATGTCCGCCTTCAGCCCTGCTCGAGCATTAACTTCCTGGTAATTCAATACTCTGAACCAGCCGCGTCTTCCGGCTGGTTCTCGTCCTTTTCTCGCCCTTTTGGGTGATCCTGCCTCCTCCCTGCCGCTTAGACTGGAGCGGTACCAAGCCGTAAACAAATAACAGATCAGGGAGCAGCGCAGATGTTACTGAAAGACAAGGTCGTGATTGTATCGGGCATCGGCCCCGGGCTGGGCCAGGAACTGTCCACCCTGGCCGCGAAGGAGGGCGCCGCCGCGGTGGTGCTGGCGGCGCGTACCGAGGCCAAGCTCGATACCGCGGAGCAGGAGATCCGCGAGCTGGGTCTCGACACCCGGGTACTCAAGGTGGTCACGGATATCGCCGACGCGGCCCAGTGCCGCAACCTCGCCGACCGCGCCGCGGAGGCCTTCGGCCGTATCGACGTACTGTTCAACAGCGCCTACAACCCCGGTTCCTTTGAACCCATCGCCGAGGCCGATCTCGATGGCTGGCGGGCCAGCATGGAAGTCAATTTTTTCGGCACCATGCAGCTCACCCAGGCCTGTATCCCGCACCTGCGCAAGGCGGGGGGCGGCGCCATCGTGATGATCGCCACCATGGTGGAGCACAAGCCGTTGGCCACCCAGGGTGGCTATGGCGCGACCAAATCGGCCCTGCGCAGCGCCACCAAACACCTGGCGCTGGAACTCGGCGGCGACAATATCCGCGTCAACAGCGCGCACATGGGCTGGATGTGGGGGCCCTCGGTGGAAGGGTATTTCGACTGGCAGGCGGGGGACAGCGGCCGGCCGAAGGAGGAGCTGATCGCCGAGGTCTGCCGCCACATCCCCCTGGGCCGCATCCCCGACGATGGCGACTGCGCCAAGGCGGCGGTGTTCCTGGCGTCCGATTATGCCGCCGCCGTTACCGGTGCCGCCCTGGACGTCAACGGCGGGGAATACATGCCCGTGTAGGGCCGGTTTCAACCGGTCTTCCGTCCGGGCGTGGTCGAATGAATTCGACCCTACACGGGTTGGCGGGACGGCCTGTAGGGCCGGTTTCAACCGGCCATCCGTTGGTCGTGGTCGAATGAATGACCCAAAAAGAGGGGCCCGCTGTCGACCCTACACGGGTTGGGGCTCCTCCCTGCAGGGCCGGTTTCAACCGGCCTGCGCCGGGAAACCCGGCGCGATGAATTTCGCCCCAGGGGGGACAAATTGACCCCGTCCGCGCCACCCCGGACAATGACGGAATTTACACGGACCACACCGGGTGGATAGCGACTACACGATTTCCGACGCCATGAACGAACTGCTGCTGGCCCTGTCCCGGGGCCCGGTAGCGGATTCGCCATGGGAGGAATTCCTGCGCCTGCTGGGCCGGGCCCTGTCCGCCGACTACGTGACCCTGATCCTGCGCGCCCCGCGCGAGGGCGACGCCGGGGTGGTGATCAACTCGGTGGTGCTCTCGCCCGAGGTCTACGACGCCTACAACGAGGCCTACTTCGCCATGGACCCCTTCGTGAACCTGCCCGCCGGGGAGGTGTACACGGTGGACGCCTTCATGCCCTCCGAGGATTACTATGCCTCGGACTATTACCAGCAGTACGTGAAGGCAACGGGCATCCGTCACCTGATGGGGGCCGACCTGGGTGACGACCTCGGCAACAGCGCGCGCCTGCGCTGCGCGCGGCGGGAGGGAAAACCCAATTTCTCCGCCGCGGACCGCGCCCTGTGCCAGTGCTTGCTGCCACACATCCAGCAGACCATTCGCCTGCACGCGCGCATCGCGCGGGTGGAGAGCGAGCGTTCGCTGTTCGCCACCGCGGTGGACCGGATGGCGGTGGCCGCGTTTATCCTCGATCAGAGCGCCCGTATCCGCCACAGCAACCGCGCCGCCGACCGCCTGCTGGGTGAGGGGCAGTGGATGCAGGCCGAGGACGGCCAGCTGCGCCTGGTGGATCGCGAGGACAATCGCGCCTTCCGCGCCTGCCTAGAGGACGTGATGCAGGCGCACCTGCGGGGCGAACCCGCCTTTATCAAAGCCCTGCGCCTGGGCCGGGAGCGCGGCGAGCCTGGCGCCGGGGTCCTGCTGCGGCCCCTGCCCCTGGTGGCGGCCCCCGACGGCAGCCGCAATCCCTCGGTGGCGATTTTCGTCTCCGACCCCTCCCAGCCGCGGGAGGCCCAGCACGACGTGCTGATGACCCTGTTCGGCTTCACCCGCGCCGAGGCCAACCTGGCCCTGCAGCTGGCCAACGGCGCCACCCTGGACGAGGCCTGTGAGCGCCTGCACATCTCGCGCAACACCGGTAAATCGCACCTCAGCGCGGTATTTTCCAAAACCGGGGTGACGCGGCAGACGCGGCTGGTACAGTTGATTTTACGCAGCGTCGCCCATATGGGCGCGTAAACCGATGCCATGGAGGTTCCACAATGTCCGACCCCGAAAAAATTGAAGCCGCGGCCTTTCGCCGCCTGCTGGCGCACCTCGACAGCCGCAAGGACGTGCAGAACATCGAGCTGATGGAACTGGCGGGCTTTTGCCGCAACTGCCTGGCCAAGTGGTACATGGCCGCCGCCGAGGAGCAGGGCGAGACGATCGACTATGACAGCGCCCGGCAGCGTATCTACGGCATGCCCTACGAGGAATGGAAGGCGAAGTACCAGAAATAGCCGCCGCGCCATGCCGGCGCAATCGGCGGCGTCATTGCCTCGATTGCTGGCCGCTTATCCCGCCGGTGTGGGGCCAGACGTCCCTGTCCGGCCACTCAAGCATGCCGCCCGGAAGTGACGTCTGCGTGAACGCTGTTTGAACTTGTCTTTACAGCTTTGTCGGCGGTGTTTCGCTGTTTCCGGTGGTGGAAAGGCGCGCCCGCAGGCCGGCAAACCCGCGGCGCATGTCCTCGCCGATCAGGTACAGGGCGGGCACCATCAGCAGGGTGACGAACAGCGCGAACAGGACCCCGAAGGCCAGTGACAGCACCGCCGGTTTGAGAAACTGGGCCTCGGTGGAGCGCTCGGCCATGATCGGGATCAGGCCGATGAAGGTGGTGAGGGTGGTGAGCAGGATGGGGCGGAAGCGGTGCACGCCGGCCTCCACCACCGCGTTGAGCGTCTCCGTCCCCTGTTGGCGCAGGCGGCCGATGTAGTCCACCAGTACCAGGTTGTCGTTGACCACCACGCCGGCGGCGGCGCCGATGCCGAAGTAGGAGAACAGGGCCAGCGGCACGCCGAACAGCAGGTGGCCGAAGATCGCGCCCATGAAACCGAAGGGAATCGCGGTCATCACCAGCAGCGGCAGGGCGTAGGAGCGGAAGGCCACCGCGATCAGGGTGTACATCACGAAAATGGCCACCAGGTAGAGTGCGATGATCTGGTCGAAGAAATCCTGCTCGACTTCCTGCTGGCCACCGCGCAGGATTTCGAGGCCGGGATAACGGGCCTCCAGTTCCGGCAGGAACTGTTCGCGCACGTCGCGGTTGATGTCGCTGGCCAGTTCGGGGATGGCGTCGGCGGCGACCTGCACCGTGCGCTGGCCGTCGCGCCGCTCGATACGCTGCACGCCACTGGATACGGTGATGTCCACCACCGACAGCAGCGGCAGCTCGCGGCCGTCGGCGGTGCGCACCCGGAAGTGATCCAGCGAGGCCAGGCTCTCGCGCAGCTCGCGCGGGTATTTCAGCATCACCCGTACGTCGCCATTCTCCCGCGGCAGGCGCTGCACTTCCTCGCCGTAGTAGGCCTGGCGCACCTGCTTGGAAACTTCAGCGAGGGTCACGCCCAGTTTCTCCGCCCCGGGGCGCAGTTGCAGGTGGATCTCATCGGACTCGCCGCGCAGGCTGTCGCGGACGTAGTAGGCGCCCTCATAGGTGCGCAATTGCGCCTGCAGATCAATGCTGGCCTCGCGCAGGGTGGCCATATCGCGGTGGCGCAGCAGGTAGGTGAGGGCCGGGCCCTGGTCGTTGAGGGTGTAGCTGATCTGGATTTCCTCGGCCTCGGGAATGTCGCCCACCAATGCCTGGAAGCGCGCGGCCGCTTCCTTGGCCGACAGGTCCCGGTCCTCCGGCGGCGACAGTTTTACGATGGCGATCACGCTGTCGCGCCGCGAGCGGGTGTACCAGCCCTTGATCAGCTGGCCGCTACCGCCGCTGGCTTCGGCGTCGCGCCTGACCTCGGCGATCAACCTCTTTTCCGCGTCCTGCAGGGTGCCGAGAACTTCGAGGGCCCGGGCATAGGGCGCCCCGGAGGGCATCACCACGTTGATATAGATTTCTTCGCTGGCGACCTCGGGGAAGAACGTGGACTTGACCCAACCCGCCTTGAACAGGCCGATGCTGACGATAAAGACGGCGACAAAGCCGGCTACCGTGAGGTAGCGCCGCCGCGCCGCCCAGGACACGACGGCGCGATAGCGGGTGTTGGCGAAATTGACAATGCCCTCTTCCAGCCGTTTCTGCCGCGCGCGCCAGCGCCCCAGGTGCTCCCGGTGTTCCAGGTGGCGCAGGTGGGCGGGCAGGATGAAAAAGGCCTCCAATAGCGAAATGGTCAGCGCCACGGTAATGACGATGGAGAACTGCCGGGTCATGTGCCCGCCCTCCACGTCCAGGAAAAACCAGGGGGCGAAGGCGATCATGGTGGTCAGCACCGCGAAGATCACCGGCTTGGCCACCGCCGCCGCGCCGCTCACCGCCGAGGCCGGCCCGCCGCCGTACTGGTGGGCGTGCTGGTGGATGCTCTCGCCCACCACGATGGCGTCGTCCACCACGATCCCCAGGACCAGCAGGAAGGCGAAGGTGGACATCACGTTGAGCGACACGTCGTTGGCCGGCAGCAGGGAAAAGGTGCCCATGAAGGCCACCGCGATACCCGCGGTCACCCACAGCGCGACCTTGGGCCGCAGCGACACGATCAGCACCGCGAATACCAGAAGCAGGCCCAGGTAGGCGGACTTGCCGATGGTCTCCATGCGGCTCTTGTAGATGTCGGCGGTGTCGAACCACAGGGTCAGGTCGACGCCGCGGGGCAGGGTGGGGCGGGTCTGTTCCATCCAGGCCTTGACCGCGTCGGAGGCCTTCACCACCTGCATGTTGTCGGTGGACAGCATCTGCAGCAACACCGCCGGCTGGCCGTTCATGGTGGCGAGGATTTCCTCTTCCTCGAAGCCGTCGATCACCCGCGCCACATCGCCCAGGGTCACCGTGGCGCCGTCCGCGGCCTGGCGGATTACGATGCGCTCGAACTCCTCCCCGGAATCTGCCAGGTTGCGCGCCCGCAGGCGCACATCGCCGGTGGCGGTGCGCACCTGGCCGGAGGACAGGTTGACCGAACTGCCGCGAATGGCCGCCGCCACCTCGTCGAAGCTCAGGCCGTAGCGGCGCAGGGAGGCCTCCGACAGCTCCACCGTGACCTCTTCCCGGCGGGTGCCGAACAGTTCGACGATGGAGATGTAGGGCAGCTTGGCCATGTCGTCGCGCAGGTCCTGGGCCAGGCGGGTGAGCTCGCGCTCGCTGACGTCGCCGTGCACCGCCACCCGGATCATTTCCTCGCGGAACTCGGTGCGTTTGATCTTCGGCGGCTCGATGTCCCGTGGCAGGCCGATCACCGCGTCGACGCGGTTTTTCACCTCGTTGAGGAAGTCGTTGATATCGACGTAGCTCCAGGTGCTGACATCGATCCGGCCGTAGCCTTCACTGGCGGTGGCGGTTACCCGCTTCACGCTGTCGAGGTCCTTGAGGGATTCCTCGATGCGCATGACAACCTGTTCCTCCACCTCCTGGGGGGCGGCGCCAGGCCAGGTGATCTCCACCTGCACCTGGTTGATCACGAACTGCGGGAAGGCCTCCCGCTCCATGGCGCGAAAGCCGAGGAAGCCGGACAGCAGGATGCCCACCATCAGCAGGTTGGCCGCCACCGGGTTGTTGATCCACCAGCCGATCAGGCGTTCCATGCGGTGCTCCCCGTCCCCTCGGCGATCAATTGGTGGCGACGGCGGTGTCGTCGCCGTCGATGCTGTAGATGGCCATGCCCTGGATCGGATTGCGGATGGCGGAAGTGACCACCCGCTCCCCGCCTTCCAGGCCGGCGCTGATCACCGCCCGCTCGCCGTTGCGGTGGAGCACGTCCACCTGGCGGATGTCCAGGGTGCCTGCCTCGCTCACCAGATAGACCGTATCGCCGGCGCGCAGGGCCTCGGCGGGGATGAGCCGGGCGTCTCGCATCGAGCGCCCCTGGATCGTGGCTTCGACATAGAGCCCAACGGCCATGGGCATGCCCAGGTCCGACACATTGTCGCGGTAGGGGGAGTGCAGTTCCGCCATGCCGTAGAGGGTGCGGGTGGCGGGGTCGATGGCGGCGTCCAGGCGGGTCAACCGCCCCCGCCAGTGTTGCTGGGTACCCGCGACCCGGGCGCTGAAGTCGACCGGCAGGCCCCCGCCCGCTTCCGCCGAATAGCCGATGGGCAGGCCCAGGGAGGCCAGTTGGGCGTCCGCCAGCGGCAGCCGCACCTCCACCACATCGGAGGCGAAGGCGTGCCCCACCACCGCGCCGGCGGTGATGTACTGGCCCTTGTCGGCGCGGGTGGCCGTCAGGCGGCCCTCGAAGGGCAGGGTGATGCGGGTGCGCTCCAGGTCAAGGCGGGCCTGTTCGAGGCCCGCTTCGGCGGCTTCCAGCTGGGCCCGCGCCCGGGCCACCTGGGGTTTTTTCAGGGCCAGGTCGGAGGCGTTGGGCTCATTGCGCAGCTGTTTGCGCGCCACATCGGCGTCGGCCAGGGCCTGTTCCACGGCTACGCGCGCCTCGGCGACGCGGGCCTGCGCCTCGCGCAGGGCCAGGCGGTAGTCGGTGTCCTCGATCTCCAGCAGCGCCTCGCCGGGAGTGATGATCCCGCCTTCGGTGAATTCTGGGGATACGGCGACAATGCGACCGCTCACCTGGGCCACCAGGTCCAGCTCGGTACGCGGTCGCACCTCGCCCTGGGTAAAGACCTCCAGCACCACATCCTGGCGTTGTACCGGCGCAGTGTAGACGCTCACCGGGCGGGCCTTGTCCCCGGATTTTTCGGGTTGGGGTTTGGTGGCGTGCAACAGCACGGATACGCCGACACCGCCGGCGATCACGAGAAGGGGTGCCAGCACCCGGATTATTGTTTTGCCCATAGGTGTGCTCTGACTGTCAGCGGCCATCGCGGCGGGACAGCGGCCCCGGGCGCGACTGGTTGCGCTGGAAACTTTCCTGTTAGACGCATTGTGCCACGTTTCCCTCAAGCCAAACTGTGATTTTCTGCTACTCGCCTACCCCGGTGGGGTATTGCCCAGTGCCGTGGGAGTCTGGGACATTGCCACCGGAACGCATGGATCAGGGAGACAGGCGGGATGCAAAAAACCATAACGGTACGCGCCTTTATCGGCGGCGCCCTGGCGGTGGCCATGCTGGCCGCGCCTCTGCTGGCCGCGCCTCTGCTGGCCGCAGCCACGGAGCCCGTCGGCGGTGCGGGCGCCGGCCGCGACGATGCTGCCCGCGCCGACCGGCTGCTGCACAATGCCAGGGTGTACACCCTGGACCCGGAGCAGCCCTGGGCGGAGGCGGTGGCCATCGCCGGTGACAGGCTGGTTTACGTGGGGGATATGGCGGGCGCGGCGGACTACGTCGACGCCGATACCCAGCGCCTGGACCTGGGCGGCAAACTGGTGCTGCCGGGCTTTATCGACACCCACATCCATGTGGGGGATACCTTCCCCTGGGTGTTCGCCGCCTCCCTGAGCCCGGATATGGGCCCCGGGGAAGTACTGGCCACCGTGGCCGAGTACGCCCGGGCCAACCCGGAACAGGGCCTGATTATCGGCAACGGTTTCCTGGGCGCGGCGTTCGGCGAGCAGGGGCCCACCGCGGCCCAGCTGGACCAGGTGGTGCCCGACCGCCCGGTGATGCTGTTCGACGAGGGCTTTCATACCGCCTGGATCAACAGCAAGGCCATGGCCATGGTGGGCCTGGACGCCCGGACACCGGACCCGGTGCCGGGCCGTCACTACTACAAGCGCTACCCGGATGGCCGACCCACCGGCTGGCTGATCGAGGGCGGGGCCTTCAACTGGATCAGCGAAAAGCTGGGTGTCTCCAGCCCCGGGCGTATCGCCCGCGGAGCGGGGGCCTTCCTGGACACCATGTCCTCGATGGGGATTACCGCGGCCTTTGACGCCGGGATGGTGGATGGCGGCGAGGCCACCTTCGCGCTGATGGAGCGGCTGGTGGAGGAGGGGGAGCTGCCGGTGCGGATCGTGGGCTCCCTGTACACCAATACCGACGATGCATTGGCCACGGCCATGCCGACCCTGCGCGCGCTCAACGCGCGTTTCCACTCCGAATTCCTGGATATTCGCATGCTCAAGGTGTCGCTGGACGGCACCGTGGAGGCCAAGACCGCCTATATGCTCGAGCCCTACGTGCAGCCCCCGGGGCACCGCGGCGACTCACTGGTGTCGGCGGACAGGACCCGGGAGACCGTGTTGCGGGCTGCCCGCGCGGGGATCGACCTGCACCTGCACGCCATCGGCGACGCGGCGGTGCGCATGGGCCTCGACCTCGCCGAGGCGGTGCGCGAGGAAGTCCCGGATTCCGGCGTCCGCATCGCCATGTGCCATATCCAGGTGGTGGACCCGGCGGACGTGCCCCGGTTCGGCGAACTGGACGTGATCGCCCAGTCCACCGCCACCTGGTATGTGTACGACGACGTGGCGGAGAAATACCTGGGGCCGGAGCGGCTGGCGCATTTTTACCCGCTGCGCTCCATCGCCGAGGGCGGCGCGAGGATCACCCTGGGTACTGACTACCCGGCCAGCTGGATCGGGCTGGACGGTCTCAACCCGCTGTTCAATATCGAAATGGCGATGACGCGGCAGCCGGCGGGGGAGGCGGGGTTTGCCGTGCAGCCGCCGGTGTCGGAACGTATCACGCTGGCGCAGGCGATCCGCGCCTACACGCTGGACGCGGCCTATCAACTGCGCCTGGAACACGACATCGGGTCACTGCGGGCGGGCAAGCAGGCCGACCTGGTGGTGCTCAGCGACAACCTGTTTGAGATCGATACCTACGCCATCCATAAAGCCCGGGTGCTGTTGACCATGGTCGATGGCAAAATTGTCTACCGGGAAGGGGCGGAGTAAACCAGGGGGGCTGTAGGGCGGAATTCATTCCGCCGGTTTTGGTCGTTTATTCCACCGGTTTTGGTCGAATGAATTCGACCCTACACGGTGCGTGGTACTCCCCCCTGTAGGGCCGAATTCATTCGGCCAATACCACGGACCTGTCAATGCAGCGATTGAGGGGCCCCGATGGGGCCCCTCCTGTGTCATGCCGCGTGGCTTTGGCCTTCGCCGGCCTTGTCGTGCTCCAGGGCCTCGCCTCCGATGCTGATGCGCCGGGGTTTCATCGCCTCCGGAATTTCCTTCACCAGGCTGATGGTAAGCAGCCCGTTGTCGAGGTCGGCGCCGGTCACTTCCACATGCTCGGCCAGGTTGAACTTGCGTTCGAAAGCCCGGTTGGCAATGCCGCGGTGGAGATACTGGCGCTGGCCTTCGTCGGCCTTGCGGCCACTGACGGTCAGCACGCCGCCCTCGACGTGAATATCCAGGTCGCCGCGTTCGAAGCCGGCTACGGCCAGGGTGATGGCGTAGCGGGAATCGTCCAGCGCCTCGATATTGTAGGGCGGGTAGCCGGAGCCGGCGGCGTCGCTGCGGAAAGCGGCGTCCAGCAGGCTGGCCATGCGGTCGAAGCCGACACTGTTACGGTACAGGGGTGAAAAATCAATCGTGGTCATCACATATCCTCCATAAGAAGCAACACGCTTGAATCGCCTGGTTCCCAGGCGCCGCCGCGGGCCGCTCTGTGTAAGACGCGACCCCGGCACCAATAGACATAGGGGCACCGGAGACACTTTCAAGTCCGCCAGGGGTAAAAATCGAACGGCGATTGGGACAACGCCGGAAAATGTGCCAAAGTGGATAGGGCGGAGGGCCTGTTCGGGCGTAACGCCGGTTTTCGACAGGTGCGAACAGGCCCAGACACGGTTTTTCACCCGGGAGGATTTCATGCTGCTCTCCATTGTCCTGGCGCTCATCGTACTGGGGGCCCTGCTGTACTACCGCGTGACCCTGTTTGCCGGCTCGGTGCTTTTGCTGGCGGCGCTATTTGTTCTGACCCTGTTTGAATCCGCGATGTGGTGGCTGTTGCTGCCGGCGGCGGCGGTGGCCGTGGTGCTCAACACCGAATCCCTGCGCCACAGCGTGCTGACCCGGCCGGTCTACCGCCTGTTGCAGCAAGCGATGCCGCCGATGAGCGACACCGAGCGCGAGGCGCTGGAGGCGGGCACCACCTGGTGGGAAAAGGACCTGTTCAGCGGCCGTCCGGACTGGGACAAGTTCGCCGCCATCCGGGGGCCGCGCCTCAGCGAGAAGGAACAAGCCTTCCTCGACAACGAGGTTGAGACCCTCTGTGACATGCTCGATGAATGGCAGGTCTACAAGGATCGCGACCTCGGCGAGGCCACCTGGGATTACCTCAAGAAACAGGGTTTCTTTGGCCTGATCATTCCCGAGGAGTACGGCGGGCGGAACTTCAGCGCCTATGCCCAGAGCCGGGTGATGAGCAAGATCGCCAGCCGCTCGATCACCGCCGCGGTGACCGCCATGGTGCCCAACTCGCTGGGGCCGGGGGAGCTGCTGATGAAATACGGCACCGACGCGCAGAAACAGCGTTGGCTGCCGGGCCTGGCCAGAGGCGAGGAAATCCCCTGTTTCGGCCTCACCGGGCCGGAGGCGGGCTCCGACGCCGGGGCCATACCGGACATCGGTATCGTCTGCCGGGGCGAGTACGAAGGTGAAGAGGTGCTGGGCCTGCGCCTGAACTTCCGCAAGCGCTGGATCACCCTGGCGCCCATCGCCACCGTGGTCGGCCTGGCCTTCAAACTGCGCGATCCGGACGGCCTCCTGGGCGATCCCGGCAAGCGCGATTACGGCATCACCTGCGCCCTGCTGCCCGCCGACCACCCCGGGGTGCAGATCGGCACCCGCCACAATCCCGGCACGCCGTTCATGAACGGGCCGATCATCGGCCGGGACGTGTTCATTCCCATCGACTGGATCATCGGCGGACCGGAGATGGCCGGCAAGGGCTGGCGCATGCTGATCGAGTGCCTGGGGGTGGGGCGGGGCATTTCCCTGCCATCCCTGGCCACCGCCAGCGGCGAGGTGAATTACCTCACGGTGGGAGCCTTCTCCCGCATCCGCCGCCAGTTCGATATCGAGGTGGGCAAGTTCGAGGGGGTGCAGGAGGCCACCGCCGATATCGCCGCCACCGCCTTTACCCTGGAGGCCATGCGCGAGCTGGTCACCCGCTCCCTGGAGGACGGCGCCCCCTCGGTGGTGACCGCCATGGCCAAGTACCACGCCACGGAGATGATGCGCCGCAGCGTCAACCACAGCATGGACGTGGTTTCCGGGCGCGCGATCCAGCTGGGGCCGCGCAATTTCCTCGCCTTTGCCTACCGCGGGGTCCCGGTGGCCATCACCGTGGAGGGGGCCAATATCCTCACCCGGTCGTTGATGATCTTCGGCCAGGGCGCCCTGCGCTGCCACCCCTACCTGTTTGACGAGATGCAAACCCTGCAGCAGCCTGAGGGGGCGTCGGGACTGCGCGCTTTCGACCGCCTGTTGCTGCGCCACCTGGGCCATCTGGGTTCCAATCTGGCGCGGCTGGCGGCCTTCAGTTTCACGGTGTCCCGATTCAGCCCCGCGCCGGCGGGCGCCGATGCCTTCAGCCGGCGCTGGTACCAGCACATCAATCACATGAGCGCCGCCCTGGCGGTGTGCGCCGATGTGGCGTTGGGCGTCCTGGGGGGCGATCTCAAACGGCGCGAGCTGTTGTCGGCGCGGCTGGGGGATGTCCACAGCCAGTTGTTCATCGCCTGTAGCCTGCTCAAGTTCCGCGACGGCCAGCACCCCGGTCGCGAGCTGGATGTCCACGCCGAGTTCGCCCTCACCCAGGCGCTGTACGGCGCCCAGTCGGCGCTGCTGGCCTTTCTCGAGAATTTCCCGGTGCGCTGGCTGGGCGCCCTGCTGCGCTTTGTCGCCTTCCCCTACGGCCGGGTGCACAGCGCCCCCAGCGACGAGCAGGTGCGCGCCCTGGGGGATCTGATCATGGAGCCCAATCCGGTGCGCCAGCTACTGGCCTCGCGTATCTACGTGCCGGGGGATCCCGAGGACGCGGTCGGACGGGTGGAGCGCACCTACCAGACCCTGTTGCAGGTGGATGACGGCTGGCAGCGCTTCCTGCACGCCTGGCGCAAGGGCGAGGTCGGCGGCGATGATCTGGAGGCCGCGCTGGCCGATGCCGTGGCGCGGGAGGTGATCAGCGAGGAGGCGGCGGCGGGCATTCGACAGTACGACGCGCTGCGTTTCGACTGCCTGCTTACCGATGATTTCGACAAGCTCTAGCGGTCCGCGCCGCCGGGCCCCGGTTCAGCCGGGGCTGGCGGCGGCCTGCGCTTGCGCCGGCGTTCCCGGTACCCGCAGCCGGGTGAGGATTAACGCCGCCGCCGCCAGCAGGACCAGGTAGAGCCAGAAGGCGCTGTGGTAGTCGCCGCTGCGGTCGTACAGGTAGCCGGTGATCACGAAACCGGGCATCACCAGCAGCGTGATCAGGGGGTTCATCAGGCCCATCACCCGGCCGTAGCTGGTGACCCCGAAGATGACCGCCAGCAACGCGCCCCACACCGGCAACATGCCGCCGGCGGCGAGGCCGATAATGACGCAGGCCAGCAGGGTGACCGGGTAGCCGGGTTCCTGCAGCAAAATCACCATGCCCGTGAAGACCAGCGCAATGGCCAGCCACAGTCCCAGGCGCAGGCTGATGCGGTCCGCCGCGACGCCGAACAACAACTTGCCCACCAGGCCGGCGCCGGCGATCGCGGTCATCAGTATTCCGGCGGCCTCGAGTTCGATGCCGGTACCCTGGGCGTAGGGCACCAGGTTGGCCATCAGCGCGGAATACACGCTGAACAGCAGGCCGATCGATAGCCCGATACTCCAGAAGGCGGGGTGGCGCAGAATGCCGCGGAAGTCGATGTCGCCCGCCGGCGCGGCGTGTGCCGCCGGGTTGGGGGCTTCGCCGTCCGGGTGTAGTCCCAGTGCCTGGGGGTGGCTGCGTATCAGCAGCAGCATTAGCGGCAGCACGCCCACCGCCACCGCGATCGCCAGGTATTGCAGGGCGCTGCGCCAGTCCTCCGCGGCGATCCAGTGTCCCAGCACCACGGGCAGTACCAGGCCGCCGATCGAGGTGCCCATGGCCGCGATCCCCAGTGCCCGCCCGCGACGGCTGCTGAACCAGCGCGCGATGGTGGTGGAGCACACCAGGGGCCCCAGGGTGAGGCTGGCGAAACTGATCGATACCCCGAACACCGCCACAAACTGCCAGATACCGCTACTGAGGGACATGCCCCAAAGCCCCAGGGCGAAAATCGCGGCGCCGGCGGCCATCAGCAGGCGGCTGGACACCCGGTCGGCCAGCGCGCCGATCAGCGGCGACAGGACCAGGCCGGCCAGGGTGGTGGCGGTCATCGCCAGGTTCACCTGGGCCCGGGTGGCGCCGTAGCTCTCCTGCAGGGGCACCACGAACAGACCAAAGGAATACGTCATGAAGCCGGTGATAAACAATTGGGCGATGAACGCCCCGCCCACGATCCGCCAACCGTAAAACATGCTTGCCCCGTCGCGTTGTGATGTGCGGCCCACTATACCCCGCCCCCGGGCGGCGCATAGTGAGCCGAAACGTCACTTTGCCGGGGCGCGGTTTAGCAAATCGTATTCCCGGGGGAAGTTTTGCCGGCCAGGTCGCTCAAAAAGTGGTCGGCACCCGCAGGGTGACCTGCACATCCGCCGCCGCCTCGGTGGCGCCGATGGCGACCGACAGGTTCCAGCTGCGCGTGGCGGAGGTGGCGTAGGATACCCCCAGCAGGAAGGAGCCCACCTGGGTGCGCTCGAACAGCGATTCGAGGTCGTTGTCGTTCTCCACCTTGGACTTGAACACCGTGTTGTGCTCGTAGCCCAGGCTGAACGAGGTCTGCTGGTTGATGGCGAAACCGATGCCCATGCTCAGCCCCACGGCGTCGCCGGGGTCCACCTCGCCCTGGGGCTCGCCGACATCGCGCTCCATGTTCCAGAAATAGCTGAGGCTGCCGTAGAGCACCGCGGGGGCGGTGGTATAGAGCATGGTGACGCTGGGCTGCACCCCCCAGAAACCGGAACCGGTGGGTTGCTCCAGCAGGACATCGGTCAATCTCACCCCGTCGTCGCTGAAGATGGTGTCGCGCTCGATATCGAAGGGGCCCTCGCCGGTGTCGCTCTTGACGCGAAGGCTGGCGATGTAAATCGGCCCGCCCATATGGCCGCTGTTGAGCTGGTAGCGCAGCGAGGCCTCCACATCGCCAATGCCGTCGCCGGTGGTGTCGGAGATAAAATCCGCCGACGAACCTTCGAGGATGTCGCGCTGGCGGATGGCCTCGTCTCGATACACGTAGGGCACATAGAGCTCCGCCTCCCAGCGGCCGCCAATACCGTGGCGCGCGGACAGCCCGGTGATGTAGGAGTCGCGTTGCACCTGGGACACGTTGATCAGGCCCACCACCAGGGCCGGTAAAATGGTGAAACCCTCGATGGCCACGGCGGTCGAGGAGGAGTGGGTGTAGGAAAAAGAGGGTTCGAATACCGTCCGTCCCGCGGGGGTCAGTACGCCGCGTACCCCGCGGTCGCTGAATACCACTTGCGGCGTTTGGGATTCCTCCGGCGCCTCGCCAACGGGCTGTTCCACCGGCTGCTCGCTCGATCCGGCGTCCTGGGCCAGCAGGGGCAGGGGGGTGGCGAACAACGCGGAGAGACAGTGGACGAGGGTGATCCGGTGGGGGCGCATCATAAGCCGTATCCTGTTGTTATTGTGGACAAATGGACACCGTGCACCGCGCGTTTCGGTGCCTTGGCCGGGGATGGCTGGCTAGGGGCTCAGGGACTCAGGGACTCGATTGAAGTGGTTTCAATGAGATTGCGAATCATGGCGCCCCGCAGCGTATCCGTGCCAATTATATCCAGGTTAATCAAAGTCAAGTTCTCTATATGTTGATTGTCAAGTGCGTTCTGGATCTGCATGGGCAAACCGCCGTTCAGCGCGCTCGCTCCCGTGCCCGGGGACAGGGTGGACAGGTTACCCAGGTGTTGTGACGCGCTTGTGAAGGCCGGTTGCGTGGCTCCGTCGACCAGCGTGAACACCGGTAGCACCACGCTGACCCGAGACAGGGCTTCGCCGTTGAGGCGGGTGACGCGGTCGAAACTGAAAGCAAAGCGCAGGCCGTTGCTATCGGTAAAACCCCCGCGCAACTCGGCCAGCTGCGCTGGCGGCAGGGCCGTGCCGAGTGTCGCGCCGCGCTGGCAACAGTCCTGTTGCATCGCGTGTCGCACGTAGCCCGGCAGGTCGCCGGGCTCGGCCGCGGCCGCGCCCGCCGCCAGCGATGCCGCCAGCAGCGTCGTCCGCGCGCGCCTGGCGATGTCAGTAGTCATGTGCTCGCGTCGGCAGGCTCAGGGTGAATTCCGCGAGGGTGCGGCGGGAAACCGCTTCGCCCAGCGGCGGCGCCAGCAGGCGGTTCCAGTCCTCGTCCTGGTTGAAGTGCTGCTGGGCCAATTCCATGCGGTTGTGGATGACGAAGAAGATGCCGTTCCACATCGCCTCGAACTCGGCCCGCGAAACCGCGCGAATGCCCAGGGCCGGGTCGCCGAGGATCAGGTGGCCCTCGTTGACGGCCTTGACCACGACGAAGTGCGAGTACCCGCGGGTGTCTATCAGCGCGATGGCGGGAATGCCGACTTCGCGCAGTTTGTCCGGCGAGATGCGAAAACCGTCGGCGCGATAGCCGGCGCGCTCGAGGTACAGCTTCATATCGAGCAGGGAGAAGCCCTTGGCCTGGATTTTCTCCTGGTCGCCGGTCTCGTACATGTCGATGAAAATCTCGCGTTCGGTGTGCGGGCTGTCGAAGTGGTAGGTCAACAGGGTGGCCACCGCCGCGGAACCGCAGCTGAAATCGAAGGCCTGGGGTACCACGCGCTCGAACTTGCGTTCCTGGAAACTGGTTACCGGCACATTCAGCAACATGCCGCCCGGACCGGGCACGTTGACGTTGCCGGCCAGCGCGGAGCCGCAACTGACCGCCACTGCCGCCAGGGCGCAGCGAATGACTGCCCTTGTCACGCTCACGGCTCCAGGTTGACGTTGATCAGCGTGGTGTTTTGAATCACAACGTGGTTACCGGAGTTCTGGACATTGAACACCAGCCCGGCGGCGTTGCTGAACGCGCCGGCTTCCACAAGGTTGCCTCCCGTACTTTGTGAATTGAGTACATTGTTGGCGACGGACGCGTCGGCGCGCACGTCGTTGAGCTGCATAACCAGCTCGTCGATATCCAGCCCCTCCCGTCCCCGGTTTGCATCCAGTTCGCCGGCACTGACCGCGGCCACGGCGAACAAGGGCGAAGGGGAGGGCGGGGCCTCGTTGCTATCCATCGCAATCGATTCGGCAGCAACGCCCGCCGGCAACAGGCACAATGCGCAAGCGCCGATACCTGCGCGGGTACAGCGAAAAGTCAACATGGCGAACTCCTTGCCCCACTCATGCCCGCCGTCGCGTAAAAGCGGTGGCGGCGTCCCTGCCGCCACCCGTACTTCGGGCATTGGGCTAACTGGTCAACATTCGCGGTGTCGAGTCTACAAAGACCCTCCGCCACCACCTCCGAGACTGAGCTCGGATTGCACGCTGACGTTCTGCTGGACCTGGCTGTTGGCCGCGCCGTTCTGGGCGATGCCGGTAATGCCCGACAGCCCGATACCGCTCGCGGCAATGCCGTTGGCGGAGTCGTACATGGCGCCGACTTCCGCGCCACCCAGGGTGGTGCTGTTGTCGGTCACCGTGGCCTCCAGATCCGCCAGGTTCAACGCCACCGCCACGTCAATCAGGGTATTGCCGGAGTTGGTGGTGTCGACGTTGCCCGAATTGCTGATCGTGGTCTCGGTGTTCAGCGAGTTGCTGATGGTCTCGCTGTAGTTGCCGGAGTTATTGAAGCTCTCGTCCACAACGTGGTTTTCGGTGTGAGTGAGGTCGGCGTTGCCCGAGTTATTGGTGGACACATCGGTGTTGAAGGAGTTGGATGCGTCGACGGCCACGTTGCCGGAGTCGTTGTAACTGTTGTTTTCGTTGTACAGCTCGTTCGTGGTCAGGTCGGCGTTGAAGGAACCATTGGTACTGGCGTCGAGGTTGCCCACGCCGTTCAGGTCCACATCGGCGTTGCCGGAGTTGTTTTGCGCGTTGTTGGTGTTCAACACGTTGGTCAAGCCCACGTTGGCATTGTCCGAGTTGTTGGAACTTTCATCAAGGTTGAAGGAGTTGTTTTGCGAATTATCCGAATTGTCGCTCAGGTTGTTGTTGTTGAGCGAGTCGGAAATGGCCATGGCGAATGAATCTTCATTGGCCGATGCGCCATTGTTCATCGCATCCGAAGTGGCTTGGGCGTCTTGTGACGTGGCCGAGGTGGTGGCAGTGTTGGTTGGGTTGCCCCACGCTAGGCCGGCCGAGGTGGCCAGGACAAGCGCACAAAATAGCGGTGTACGTTTCATGACAGTCTCCTCTGACTCCGCGACTATTGCAGGCTAAGCGTGGACTGCACTGATACGTTTTGCTGTATCAGGCTGTTCGCGCCACCGTTTTGTCCCACCAGTGTGATGCCGGCCACATCGCTCAACGAACCCTCCGAAATGGTGTTGCTGGAGGTGTAGGTGGAGCCGGCCTGGATGGGCTGCATGTTGGCACTCACCGTGCCCGACAGGGTCGCCACATTGACCGCCGCGTCGATGTTCAGGCTGAAATTGCCGGAGTCGGTGGTGGTGGTGTTGCCAGAGTCGGTGATTGTCGTCGTGGTGTTGCCCGAGCCTTCCATTACATAGGTTGAGTTCAGGCTGTCGTTGGTGCTTGCGTCGTAGTCGCTGCTCAAATCGGTGGCGG
This sequence comes from Parahaliea mediterranea, assembly GCF_017255185.1. Taxonomy (GTDB): domain Bacteria; phylum Pseudomonadota; class Gammaproteobacteria; order Pseudomonadales; family Halieaceae; genus JAFKCZ01. The sequence continues at coordinate 225,159 of NZ_JAFKCZ010000008.1, read as the reverse complement.
AAGTGACGTTGCCGCTGTCATTGACGCTGCCGTCGAGATTGCCGACGTTGTCCAGGTTGACGGTCAGGTTCTCGCTGCCGTTGGTGCTGTTGTCGGCATTCCACTCCCCATCGAAGGCGGTGGACAGATTGCCGGAGTCATTGGTGCTGGCATTGGTGTTGAAGGAATCGGTCACCCCTATCCCCAGGTTGTTGGAGTCAGTGGCGCTATTGTCGGTGTTGCCGGCGTTGTCGGCGGTCAGTCCGAAGTTGCCGGAGTCGTTGTAACTCGCGTTGGTGTTCTGTGAATCCGTCAGCGAGTTGTTGGAGTTGTCGCTCAGGTCATTGCCATTGGCGACGCCCATGGCGCTGATGGCATCCGAGTATTCATTGGCGGACGCGCCGCCGCTATCGGCGGTGGACGCCGCGGTCGCGGTCTGGGTATCCGCGGTGTCCGCCGTGTTGGTCGGGTTGGCGCTGGCGATGAGCGGTAAACTCATGCCGGCGACCAGGGTCGTCAGAAGTAGGTGTCTCATTGTCCAGTCTCCCTGTGCTCGAAATACTCTCCCTCGGGAAAGTTCGCTTCCTGTATGCTTGCAACATCCTGGTCATGGCCCCGCGGGGCTTTAATACTAATCTGGAAACGCGAGCGCTCATCCTCCCTGATGGACTGTTTGCCTGGTGCATGAATTGCCGGGGCTCCAAACCCGCTGCACAGGCACAGGATCTCCACCTGTCGAGGAGTTTCGGGAGGGTGAATGATTACAGGAAAGCAGCCCCAAGACCTGCGGGTGCGCGCCCATAGAAAACTCCCCCCGAAGCGCCGTAGGGAAGAATAGCAGTGGGAAATGATGTCATAACGACGATTTTAGATTGATTTGACGCAAGCAAATCGACAGGTAGACAACTTTGGAATAGCGCCTTTGGTCTGGTTATTAGGCGCTATTTCGCTAATAGCTAAACCATAGGAATGCGTACTAATCCGTTGTCTTTTTACCGTTGCGTTGTTGCGCGCCTGAAAACGCGGTTTGCGTCATGTCGCCGGACCATTGATGCGCTCATGGTGGGCGCGGAATCGCTCGCTCCTCTCGTCGCAGCCACTCGACGCGCCGTATGCAGGGGGCGGGTGTCGGCGAGACAGGCCAGGGAGCGGGTGGGGAGGAATGCATCTAGCCGAACGCCCGAGGGCGACTTCAGCGCCGCCTCGGGGTGGTGGGCACCCGCGCCATTGGCGGGCAGGTAGGACGGGGTCTGCAGGCTGTCTTCGATGATTTGAAGTTGGTTTGTTGCCCGAAGACATCCCGTCAAAGCTGAAAAATGCGGCACTCAGCCCCTGGCGACTCCGTTCGCGGCCTTGCGCCTGGTCAGGCCCAGGCCGGCGAGACCCAGGCCAAACAGGGCGAGGGTGGCGGGCGTGGGTACAGCCGCCGGGGCGCCGTTTGTTTCCAGCGACAGCATGGAGCGGCCAATGCTAAAGTCGTCCGGATTTAGCAGGCCGCCGAATACGGTGATCTCCAGAAGACCGTCGCCAGCGATGGCGGCGAGAGCCTCCGGGCCGAGTGCGGTGGTCCACAAGCCGTTGACCATGGTGCTGAACTCGCCCGAATCGCCATCCAGTCCTTCCACGATTATCGTGACGAAGTCGGGGTCATCGAATTCCAGATCGTAGCCAAAAAATCCTTTTTCATTGCCATTTTGTTTCGCGTTGTCGTCAAACAGCTCGATGCTTAGTTGGCCGCCCAGTATGTCGCCCTCGCCGAAGGCGGGATCGCCACTAACATCGAGTTCGAAGGTGTGGGATTGCCAGTACCCGACGAATTGATCGACATTCAATTCAGTGGTGATCAGGCCCGCGTGAGCGGATGTGCCCGCGACCAGCCCCGCTGCCAGCAGGCAGGATTTCAGGAGTTGCTTCATTGGATGATGCCCCGTTGTTGAAATGGATTTGTCATTCGCGCCAGGCTCTCTATAAGTGATGCCCGCTTAAGTGATGCCCGGCTGCGGCTCTGACCAGCTAAAAGCACATTGTATGCCAAAATATAAAAAGCCCAATAAAAACAATCAGATGATATGTTTTTGTGCCGTGCCGATGGGGTAAGCGTATAAAACTGTTAAGAATATCGACAGTGATCTATATCACAAAATGAAAGGTTCGGAGTCTGTGTTCCGGGGCCGGACATCCGCGGGGACGCTGAATCCCGGTCTCGGCCCGGATGAGTCCGGTCGGGAGGGGCCTGCCGCCGCCGCGCGCGCCGGCGTTCTCCCCGCCGCGCTGTAAAAAAAACTGACACTGCTTTCCCCGCGAAGGCGCGCCGCGCCCGGGGTGGACGCCTTTGTGGGCGTTGTGACGTTCCCGATGGCCGGTTAGCGGCGGGCGGCCGGTTCACGATCGCCCCGGGATTGTCAGTTTTTTTTACAGGGGGCTGGCGTTCGCTTTCTCGGGAATTTTTAACCTGTTGAAAAACAAGTAAAAATTTTTATTGGCATTGTACTTGCTTTATCCGGTTCGTGGCGATCATGTGCGTCGTGTCAGAGGTCGACGGCCCGACACCAGAGCACTCGAGACGAGACCGGGGTCGCCAGGGAACTAGGCAACTCTGATTCCTTTGAAGGAGGATTCAAAAATGAAAGTAAATAAGTGGATTTCAACCAAGGCCGCGGCGATCGCAGTGGCAGCGTGTGTGTCGGGGCCGGTGGCGGCCGACCCGATCATTACGTGGGACTGGGTACTCAACGCCGGCTGGACCAACGGCGTACTGCAGGGCGGCGGCGCGCCAACGCCGGCCACCCCGGTGGACATTGACCCGACCAATCCCGGGAATGAGGGCGATGCCCAGATCTCCTGGGGTACGAGCACGGGTCAAGGCCAGAGTTCCCTGGTGATCAACAACCCCAACCTGAGTTCGCCGAACGTCGACGGCGTCGGCCCGCAAGGCGAGGGCGAGGTCGTACTCGTGGACCAGGGGGACGGCACGTGGTCATCCGGGTTCGTGGCCGGCACCAGCATTACCCACAACAATTTCCCGATCACCGGGAACTCGTTGGTGTCCGTGGCGCTGACTGAGTGGTTCACCCTCGCTCCGGACGGCGACAATGTGCTGCCCCAGGGGACGTTCCTCGACACGCCGGAATTCGACATCCTGTTCGTGGAGACGCCTAACTCGACTCCCTGCGGCTTCCCCAGCACCAGTGTCTGCGACGACATTTTCGTGGTCCTGAACCCGGTACTGCTGAACCAGTCCTTCCAGGTTGGCAACTATCTCTACAACATCGAGATCCAGCAAACCGGCCTGACTCCGCTGTCGCCCCAGGTCTGTGACGTGGTCGCGCCTGAGCTGGGTGGCCAATGTGTTGGCTTCCAGACCGTGGAAGGTGAGTCCAGCACCGGTCAGTTCGGCTTCGTGCTCACCGCTCGCGAAATCTCCGAGCCCGCCATGCTGGGGCTGTTTGGCCTCGGTCTGCTCGGGCTGGGCTACGGTCGCCGCCGGGCGCGCCGGTAACCGTGCGGGGTGCGGGCTCTCCCGGAGTCCGCTTCTCGACCCGGTTGTTCGCAAGGGGGGGCTTCGTCCCGCGGGGCCCCCAACCAGGAAAGCCACTGCCAGCAGTGGCTTTCTTCGTTTTCATGCCGGACTGGCCAATTGGATTGCCTTTCCTGTCTTGCGTCGGGCTTGCCGCGCATAGGTATTCGCGCTAGCGTTAGGCCAGATGCATAACTACAACCTCCCGCACCGTTATCAATCGCTGTTATTGCCGAAGCGTTTCAATCCGGCGCTATTCGTGGCGCTGCTGTTATTGGCCTTGCACCGAAGCGCCGGGGCCGCGCCATCCCCGGGTAGCCTGCCGGACATTGTCCAGAGTATCAGTGCCTCCGTGGTGGCGGTGGGTACCGTCCGGCCGTCCCCCCGTGGACAGGGGGTGCCCTTTGCCAGCCGTTACATGGGTACGGGGTTCAGTTTGGCGGACGGGACCCTGATCGCCACCAGCCTGCATGTGGTTGACCAGGCCTTGCCGCCGGAAGAGCGTCTCGTCACCTTCACCCGGGAGCAGGGGGGCGCGGGAATCCGCAGCGCGGAACTGGTGGCGTCCGACCCGGTGCACGATCTCGCCCTGCTGCGTATTGCGGGTACGCCGGTGCCTCCATTGCCCCTCGCGGGCGACGACACGCTTGCGGCCGGCACTGAAATCGCGTTTAGCGGCTTTCCGCTGGGGGTGGCAACGGGGGTGATTCCCGTGACCCACCGGGGCATTGTGGCGGCAACAACGCCGTTGGCGACGCCCGTCGCGCGCAGCGAGCAGCTCGGCGCCGCCCAGCTCAGGGCGATTCGCGACGGCTTCAGCGTCTACCAGCTGGATGCCCTGGCGCTTCCCGGGCACAGTGGTAGCCCGGTATTTCTGACCTCGAAGCCCGCGGTGGTGGCGGTACTCATGGGTAGCCTCAAGGTGGGCCTGCCCGATGTCGCCGGAGAAAGCATAAACCTGGGGGTCGGGTACGCGGTGCCGGTCAAGCATCTGCGGGCCTTGTTGCAGGACCTGGGCCCGGCGGAGGAGCGCAGGTGAGGTGGTGGCCGCGCAGGCGCGCGTTGCTGGTTGTCTGTGCCGCCAATCTTTGCCGCTCCCCCATGGCCGAGGGGATGCTGCGCCAGGGGCTGCGGGCGCGGGGCCTGCAGCGCCAATTCACCGTTGCATCGGCGGGGACGCACGTTCAATCGGTCGGCAGGCGCGCGGACCAAAGAGCCCTGCGGGTCATGGCCGAGCGCGGTGTCGACATTTCCCGGCACCGGGCTCGGCCCATAAAAAAAGTCCGAATCGAGCGCTTCGAGCGTATACTGGTGGTGGACAGGGCTACCATGGAAAGCCTTCGCAAACAGCTGCCGGGCGAGTTCGCGGCGAGACTGGGCTGGCTCATGGACTATGCTCCAGGGGGGGGCGACGTGAATCTGGCCGACCCTTATTTTGGTCCGGAATCGGGTTTTCGCGCGCTTTACCGGCAGCTTGAGCCGGTGATCGCGGGGGTGCTCGATGAATGGTGCCGGGATGCCGGGCCCGCAGGCTGAGGTGGTCGAGGTCGTGGCCATGTGCCGGTACCTGAATAATCAGAGGGCGAAGTGGCTATGGGTGAACTAAAAGATTCTCTGGTGAAGGATTTCCAGCGCTACTTCGGCGTGGAGCTGGCGACCTCGCAGTCACAGTTGGATGAGACCTTCGCCGTTCGCTATCGCGTGTACTGCGAGGAATTCGCCTACGAGCCCAAGGACCGTTTTCCGCAGGCGCTGGAGCGCGATGATTTTGACGATCGCTCATGGCATTGCCTGGTGCGTCATCGCGGCACGGGGCTGGCCGCGGGCTGCGTGCGCCTGGTGTATTGTAATCAGGGCGACGACCTGCCCTTGGAGCGCTTCTGTCGCGAAGCGGTGGCGGCAGGTGATCTCGCGGAACTGGAGCGCTCCCGCAGTGTGGCGGCCGAAGTGTCCCGCCTCGCGGTGGATGGCCGCTTCCGTCGCCGCCCGGGCGAGGACGCCACGCGCTACGGTCATTTGACGGCCCTGGATGTCTCCCATCGGGAGGCGCGAACCTTTTCCCTGGTCGCGGTCGCCGCCTACCTCTCCGCCTGCGCGGTCGCCGCTCTGGACGGCCGCGAAGTGGTCTACGCCATGATGGAGCCCTTTCTTCCTCGCCTGCTCAAGCGCTCGGGCATCTATTTCAATCCCGCCGGGCAGGAGGTGGACTATCACGGCCTAAGGGCCCCCTATATGATCCGTACCGAGGATGCCCTGGGTTCCATGCTCCCGGATTTGCGCTCGCTCTATCAGGCTATCGAGGACGAATTCAGCGCCGAGTTCAAGCCGGCGGTGGCCGGGGCGCCCGGGGTGCGCCCGCAAGGGCGGCGCGCGGCGCGGGAATGGCGGCAGCGGGTCGCTTCCGCGTTGTCTTTTCCCGGTGTGAGGGCGCCCTGCTGTGACTGATTCCTTTCGCTATCACGAGGCCTTTGCGCGCAATCTGGGCTGGGTTACCGAGGACGAACAGGCCGCCCTGAGAGGCGCCCGTATCGCCATTGCCGGACTGGGCGGGGTGGGGGGCGGCCACTTGCTGACTCATGCCAGGCTGGGGGTCGGGGCTTTTAATATCGCCGATCTCGATCATTTCGAGTTGGCGAACTTCAACCGGCAGGCCGGCGCCACGGTTTCGCATTTACAGCGGCCGAAGCTGGAGGTCATGGCCGAAATGGCCCGGGATATCAATCCCGAGCTGGACCTCAAGCTGTTTCCGCAGGGCGTGAATCCCTCGAACCTCGCGGACTTTCTCGATGGCGTCGACGTCTACGTCGATTCTCTGGACTTTTTTGAGCTGGAGATACGGCGGGCGGTTTTCAACGAATGCGAGCGCCGCGGGATTCCCGCAATCACGGCGGCGCCTCTGGGCATGGGCGTGGCGTTTTTGGCATTTCTGCCGGGTGGCATGGGCTTCGATGACTATTTCAAGCTGGCCGGGCAGCCGCCAACGGAGCAGGCCATACGCTTCCTGCTGGGGCTTTCCCCCGCGATGTTGCAGTTGCGCTATCTGGCCGACCCCTCTAGGGTGAAGCTGGGGCAGCAGGAGGGGCCGTCCACGCCCATGGCCTGCGAGCTTTGCGCGGGTGTGGCCGCCACTCAAACCCTCAAGTTGATTCTCGGAAGGGGCAAGGTTCCCGCCGCGCCGCACGGCCTGCATTTCGACGCCTACCGCAACAAGCTCGCCCGCACCTGGCGCCCCGGCGGCAACGGCCACCCCCTGCAGCGGCTGTTGCTGGCCATTGCCAGGCGCCGCCTGGGGGGGTGACGACACCGGGCCCGGTTTATTCCCCGCCTCGAACCTCGAAGACGCGTGACAGGGGGAGCCGCCGGGAGGGTGTTGGCGCCGCTTTCGCATAGCCGACCCGCAGGAGCATATACAGGTGCTCGCCGGGAGCCAGTTGCATCTGGCGCGCGGTTTCCGCCTGTAGCCGCTGCGCGCGCTCGCGCAGGGCTTGCGGCATGGAGCCCTCGCGCAGTCGCTGCACCTGGTCGCTGACAACATAGTAGGGGTGTACCGCGACACCTTCCTCGTTGAGCCAGGTCCAGCCGCGGTACAGCAATCGGCCCGCGTCCAATGCTCCGTCCCGGTCATCGGGACCGATTACCGCCACTACGGCGGGGGCCTTGGCAACCGGCGCGGCATCGATGCCGGCCATGGCCCGGTGCCCTCCCAGGCGATTGAAAAAGGCCATGCGTCGCCAGTTGCCCAGGCAGCGCAGCATCAACGCCCCGCCCGGTGGCAGGCCGAGAGTGCGAACATCCAGGCCGTCTCCCCGGGCCGCGGCGTCCTCTGAAAAACGCAGGCTGTCCATCAGCCAGGCGTGCAGCTCCGGGGTTTGGAAGCGCAGTTCCGACGCCGACTGGACGAGCGCGGCGATCGCCCGGGTGCTCGCGCGATCACTGTGAACCGCCATTCGGCAGCCACCCTGCACACCGGCGCGCAGGCGCTGAACGAGGGCGGAGGGTAGTTCCCGCCGGCTGTAGCGCCCGCGGTCGGTATGGCGGATGGGGTCGGGCAAGGGCTGGCCGCTTTCGGGTGGGAGCTCGCCCTCCAGTTGCAGCGCGCCGTATTCAAAGCCGTCGGGGGTGTCGTGGAATGTCGGCGCAAAGGTCGCCGGGTGGTTCCACAGCCGTGTCGCCTGTTCGATGGCTTCCACAGTCGTGCCCAGGGATAGCAGCGTGGCGGGGGCTTCGGGGCCGAAAGTATGGCCCGCCACCCGGCCCTGGTCGTAGGCGATTCGCAGCTGGCGTCCGTCCCACTGGAAACAGAACGGTTGCATGTTGTCGGCGGAAGGGGAAAGTTGGGCGTACCGAACCAGTCGCGCCACGGTCTCTTGCGTCCAGGCGCTCATAACAAGGCGGGTTCCGCGTTAGCCGCGACATGGTGGCTTCGTCCCCGTAATGCGAACCGGGGCACAGTTACAATCGCGATACCGTGGGCGTTCACTGCTATTATAGCTCTTGCCATTGGCTTTTCGGCGCGTGGTTAGGCCAGTCGTTCTGGTCCAGTGTACACTAACCATCAATCCAATATAGCACTTGGGGTGTTAAAAGGGTGAACGAACAATACGGTCTTCGCATGCAAAATACACGGATGAAATTCTGCGCCATTGTTACCGCCTGTCTGCTGCTCACCGGCTGCGGCCAGGAGAAAACACCGCAGGCCTACATGGAGCGCGCCGAGTCAGCGCTGGCGCAAGGCGATAACGCGACCGCGATTATCGAATTGAAAAATGCCCTCAAGCTGGACCGCGGCAACAGCCACGGCAGGTTGTTGCTGGGGCTGGCCTATTTTGACATTGGCGATATGCCGTCGGCCGAGAAGGAATTGCTGGAGGCCGGTGAACTGGCGTCGGAGTCGGAGCATTCCCGGCAGCAGGAGGCCCTGGCCAGGGCCTGGATCGACCTGGGCAAGTTTGAAGACGTGCTGACCATGGGCCTGGTCAGGCTCGATAAGGCCGCAAGCGCCAATGTGCTGTCCGCAAAGGCCCAGGCCTATATGGCGCGCTCTGACTTCGCCTCTGCCAGGCAGCGCCTGGAGCGGGCGCTGGACGCGGATAGTGGCTCGGTCTACGCGCGCTATACCCAGGCCAGCTTGTTCGCCGCCGAGGGCGATCGCGACCAGGCCCTGGAAGTGTTGGCGCAACTGGTTGCCGACGCGCCGGACTATGCGCGGGCCTGGGCCTTGCGCGGCGCCCTGCAATGGCAGCGCGGCAACCTCGAGGCGGCCGATGAATATTACAGCGAAGCCCTGTCGCTCTCCCCGAACAGCCTGCTATTTCGCCTGAATCGTGCTTTTGCGCGCCTGCAGGCGAACAATTTCGATGCCGCGAAGCAGGATCTGGATATTCTGCAGAAGGCCGTGCCGCAAAGTACGCGGGTGAACTACGCGCTTGGTGTCCTCTATTTCCAGCAGGGGAACTACCGCGATGCCAACAGCGCGCTGATCATCGCGGAGCCCGACAAGTTCGACATCCCGGAGATCCTGCTCTACCTCGGCATGACCAATATGCAGCTGGGTGAGCTCGACCGCGCGCTGGGCTACGTTCGCGAGTACCACGCGCTCAACGACAGCAACATTGTCGCCAGTCGGCTGCTGGCCACGCTGCTGGTGAGCACGGGCGATTTCATGGAAGCGGAACAGCACGCCCGGGATGTGCTTGAGCAGTTCCCCAACGATAGCGCCGCGCTGAATGCGCTTGCCAGTGTGCTGATCAGCCAGGGGCGCACCGAGGAAGCCATCGCCACCCTGAGCCATGTTGTGGAGTTGAACCCGGATTCCCTCGAGGCCCAGCTGCGACTCGGCGCCAGTTACGCCATCGCGGGCCGCTCCGAGGAGGCGGTGGACCTGATACAGAGCGCCGTTGCGCTGGATCCGGAGTCCGGCAAGCCGGATGCCGTGCTGATTTTTACCCATCTGCGTAACGGTGACAACGGCGCGGCGCTAGAGGCCGCGCAAGACTTTGTTGAGCGGCAGCCGGATTCCCCGACCGCCCATGTGATGGAGGGGATTGTCCGCAAGCAGATAGGCGAACCCGAGCTGGCCGCCGAGGCGTTCACGCGGGCCAGTGAACTGGAGCCCGGGCATCCCGGGGCAAACCATCAACTGGCCTCGCTGGCGATCGCGCGGGACGAACTCGACCGCGCCAGGGACCACTACCAAACCGTCCTGGGGGTGCATGAAAACCTGCTGCCCACGCTGCTTGCGGCGGCGGCCCTGGAGGGTTACGCCCGCGAATTCGACGCCATGGAAGGTTTGTTGCAGCGCGCTGTCGAGGCTCACCCCGGCTCGCTGAAACCGCGCCTGTCGCTGGCGCAATATTATCTGTCCACCGGGCAGCCCGAGAAGGTGGCGGTGGTGCTGGCCGATTTGCCGCCGGAACAGGCCGCCGAGCCCCCGGTCCTGCGCGCGAGGGCGATGTCGCGCGTCGCCCTTGAGGAATACGCCGACGCCGAAGCGGCATTGGCGCAGTTGACCGCGTCGGCGGCCCCCTCCGTTCAAGACCTGCAATTGTCGGCCTACGTCAAGGAGCGCCAGGGGCAATTGGACAAAGCCGCGAAGCACCTTGAGCGCGCCGCGGAACTCGAGCCGGGGAACGTGGCCATTCAACTGGCCCTGGGGCGCATCGCCTTTACCGAAGGTGACGAGGCCGCCCTTGCGGGGTATATGTCCAACCTGGACCGACTGTCCCCCGACGACCCGATGGTGTTACAGCTCAAGGCCGCTATCGCCCGCAAGGAGGGCGACCAGGCCCGGGCGCTGGCGCTGTTGCAGCGCGTCCAGGAGCAGCAGCCCAGCACGGTCGGGGTGGCCAACCTCGTGCGCCAGTATGATCTCATGGGTGACCGGGAAGCCTCCCGGGAACTGCTGGAGGCCTGGGCCGCCTCGGCGACCGGCGAGGACAACGCCGGGGCGATCGGCATGCTGGCCATGCGTTTCCAGGAAGAGGGGGATTACCAGGCGGCTGTCGACAAATACGAGCAGTACCTGCAGCGCGATCCGGACAACATCGTCGCGAACAACAACCTGGCGTGGTTGTTGAAGGATTCCGAGCCGGCGCGGGCCCTGCAATATGCCAGGCGGGCCTCCGAACTCACCAATGGCCAGCCCCAGGTGGAGGATACCCTGGCCATGGTTCTGGCCGCGGCGGGCGAATACACCGAAGCCGCGGAAATACTGCGCGAACTGGTCGCCGCGCAGCCGGAGAACGGGACGTTTCGCTACCACCAGGCCGTGGTGTTCAGCAAACAGGGCCAGACGGAAAAAGCGCGCCGCATCCTACAGGAGCTGACCCGGAGTGACAGCGACTTTTCCGAGCGCAAAGAAGCGGTCGACCTGTTGGCTTCGCTGCAAGGCGGCCAGTAAAACCGGCCTCCGGCGCGGGCCGGTGAGCCTCGCTTGAAAGGGGGGGCCGCCCTGCTGAACGGGGTGCTGGCGGCGCCCCGGCGGGTACTGGCGCTCGGCGCCCTGGTGTTGGCGCTGGCCGCCGCTTTCGTGCCGGCGCTGGAGAAGGACGTTCGCTCCGACGCCTTTTTGTCGCCCGACGATCCCGCCATCGTCGCCCGTGAACAGGTCAAGCGGCAATTCGGCCTCAGTGACCCGCTGGTCGTCGCCCTGGACGCGGGTCAGCCGGAGGCCGTCTACTCACCGGCCAATCTCGCCCTGTTGGCGGACATCGCCGAGGCGGTGAAGGCGCTTCCCAATATCGATCGGGAGCGGGTGTTCAGCCTGGCGACCGAGTCCAATATCGCCGCCACCCCCGACGGCCTGGCAATCTCCCCGTTTCTTGATCCGCCGCCGGCATCCCGCGCGCAAGCGGAGCACGTGCGCGTGGCGGTGTCACGCTTTCCCCTGTACCTGGGCAGCCTCGTGGCCGAGGACGGCAGCATGGCCCTGACGGTGGTCGAGCTGAAAAACGAGAGTCTCGCCGAGCAAAGTTATCGCCAGTTGCGCCAGGTGTTGCTGGATCTGCCGAGGCCGCCGGGCACCACCCTGCACCTGGCGGGGGAGGGCGCCATCAGCGGCTACATGGGCAGCTACGTCGACCAGGATGCCCAGAGGCTGATCCCGGTGGCCTGGCTGATCATCACCGCGGTGGTCTTCCTGGGCTTTCGCCGCCTGGGGCCGGCGCTTTACGCCGATGTCATCATGCTGTTCACGGTGGTGTCGACGGTTGGTCTGATGGCGGCGCTGGGCATCAAGTTCTATGTGATCAGCAATGCCCTGCCCGTCATCCTGATTGGTATCGCGGTGGCCGACACCATTCATGTCGTCAGCCACTACGACGAGCTGCGCGCGCGTGCCACCGGCGAATCCCATCGCGAGTTGGTGTCGCGCGCGGTGCGGGAAATGTGGCGCCCCGTTACGATCACGTCGCTCACGACCATGGCCGGGTTTGCCGGCCTGGCCCTGGCGAGCTTCATGCCTCCGTTCCGGTACTTTGGCTGGTTTGCCGCGCTCGGGGTGGGCCTGGCCTGGCTATATACCCTGGTGATCCTGCCGGCGCTGATGGTTTTGTTTACCCCGCGAGCCGCTGTAGAGCGCGCGCGCGAGGGCGGCGGGCAAGACCGGCGGGGCCTGGCGGGCGCGCTGTCGCGCCTCGGCGAGGGCACCCTCGATTCCAGTGGCCGCGTGTTGCTGCTGGCAGGCGTACTGGTGGCGGCCGGACTTTACGCCGCGACCCGCCTGCAGGTCGACGACGATCCCATCGGCGTCTTTCACCGCGACGAACCGGTGGCGGTGGCCGATCGCCTGATCAACGCGCGCATGGACGGCACCAATACCCTGGACGTGGTGGTCGAGGCGCCGGAGGCTGAAGGGCTGTTCGACCCCCGTCGCCTGCGCCGTATCGAAGCCCTGCAGGCCTATATCGAAACGCTGCCCCATGTGGGGGGCACGGTGTCCATCGTGGACTACCTCAAGCAGATGAACCGGGCGCTGAACGACGACGATCCCGCCTATTACCGGATTCCCGATTCCGCCGACTCGGTGGCCCAGTTTTTCCTGCTCTATGCCGCCATGTCCGATCCCGCGGATTTCGAGGAAGAGGTGGATTACGATTACCGCAGCGCCAACGTGCGGGTCTACGCCACGGCGGGCGGTTACCGCGATACGCGGCCGCTGGTCGAGGGGGTGCGGGACTACGTGGCGCGGCATTTCGGCGACGGCGACCTGGCGGCGAGCATCAGCGGCCGCCTCTATATCAACTATCGCTGGATCAAGGGCTTGGCGGACAGCCATTTCGGCGGCCTGCTGCTGTCCCTGGTCATGGTCTGGGCAGTGTCGGCGCTGCTGTTTCGATCACTGCTGGCAGGCTGCCTGACCCTGGTGCCGGTGGTGGCCTCCGTGCTGGTGGTGTACGCGGTGATGGGCCTGGCGGGTATCACCCTCGGCATGGGGACCTCCATGTTCGCCGCCATTGCGGTCGGCCTGGGCATCGACTTCGCCATTCACACCCTGGACCGGCTGCGTAGCCTGGGACGGACACACCCCGACGATCCCCGGCGCGCCTTTGTCGATCTCTATCCGGGCACCGGCCGCGCGCTGCTCTACAATGCGCTGGCAGTTGCCTGTGGCTTTGGTATCCTCGTCTTCAGCAAGATTGTTTCTCTCACTACCTTCGGCTGGATCGTGATGATGGCCATTGTCACCAGTTTCATTGCCAGTATGACCCTGCTTCCGGCGCTGCTCTGGCGGCTGCAACCGTCCTTTCTGCGGCCGGACTGGACACCCGCCCGCCCGGGCTTGCGCTGGGCCGCCGTGCTGCTGACCTGCGCGCTGGCGATATTCCTGGTCGGCGGCGCCGCGGCCGCCGAGGAATCGCCCACGGCGGACGAGATCGTCGCCTCGATGAACGCGGTGGGTGCCGACCGCTCGTTGTCGCGCAAGGTGCGCATGGTGCTGACCGACAGTCGCGGCAAGCAGCGTGATCGCGAGACAGTGAGTTACCGCAAGCGTTTCGAGGACTCCCTGCGCACCGTGGTGTTTTACCTCGCGCCGGCGAACGTGCGCGGCACGGCCTTCCTGACGTGGGACTACGATGCCGCGGACCGCGAGGACGACCAGTGGCTGTACCTGCCCGCCCTGCGCAAGTCCCGGCGCATTCCCGCCGCCGATCGCGGTGACTACTTCCTGGGGACCGATCTCACCTACGAGGACATCAAGCTCGACGGCAAGTTGGCGCCCGTTGACTACCACTTCGCACTGGAAGGTAGCGAACGCGACGGTGACTACCTGTACTACCTGCTCAGGGGCGAGCCCCGTAGCGAGGCCATTGCCGGCGAGCTGGGTTATTCGCGCATCGAGGTTCGCGTGGACGCGAGTACCTGGCTGGCGGTCGAGGTGGCCTTCTTCGACCTGCAGGGGCAGCCACTAAAAACCCTGGAGGTGACCGGCATTGTCGAGGTCGACGGCACCTGGACCCGCGAGGGCCTGGAAGTCAGCAATCACCAGACGGGCCACACCACCCGCTTCGAGTTTTACGATATCGCCTTCGATGGCGGCATCGACGACAGCCTGTTTACCCGCCAGGCCCTGGAGCGGGGGCGCTGAGTGAGGCTCTCCGCCCGCCTCGGGTGCTGGATCGCCTGCCTGCTGTTGCCGGCGGCCGCCACCGCGGGCGCCTCCGTGGTCGAGCGCTTGCGCCTGGGGCTGACGGCGGAGCACACCCGGCTGGTTTTTGACCTCAGCGAGCCGCTGCCCTTTCACCGTTTGCAGCAGCCCGAAGGGCAGACGCTGCTGCTCGACCTGGCGGCGGAGCGCCTGGATTTCGACCCCGCGACCATCAACTGGGCGGGCACGCCGGTCAGCGCGCTGCGGCTGCAGCCCGCCGAGCCCGGCGAGCCCCGCCGATTGCGCCTGTCGCTGCGCCAGGCGGTGAGTGCCCGCGCCTTTGTCCTCGGGCCCGATGCCCACGGTGGCGATCGCCTGGTGCTGGATATCAAGCGCGCCGAACCGGCGTCCCGCAGCCCCGCGGTACCGAGGTTGCGCGCGGTGCGGGAGGGGTGGCACGAGGGCTTTTCCCGGCTCACCTTTGAGTTTGACGACGAGGTCGCCTACGAGGTCAGCCAGGCCGAGGGCGGCGGGCCGTCACTGGCCATTGCCTTCGCCGATGCGATGCTGGAGCCCGCCGAGCTGGCGTCGCTGCGCGGCGGCCATTCCGCGGTTGCGGGCGCCCGGTTGCAAGGGGACGGGGCCGTCGAGATGGTCCTGGCCGAACCCCGGCGGGTGCGCGATTACGCCCTGGCGGCCAATGCCACCCGCGGCTACCGGGTCGTGCTGGATTTCTACCCTCCCGCGTTACAGGAGTCCGCGGAACAACCGGCCCGGGTGTCCGCGCCGCTCCCGGCGGCCGAACCCGACCTGGCGCGGGCCGGGCCCGAGGCACCGCAGCGGCGACAGCTGCGGCGCTCGGGGAATGGGCCGCGGCGCGGGGCGGGCGGGATGCCGCGACGCGCGGCAGACTCGCCCCAGGCGAGCCGGGTCCCCTGGGAATTCAGTGGCACCTGGGAGCAGGAGTGGGCGGTGGCTCGCGACGGCAACCAGAAATTCGAGGCCCTGCTGGACTCGCGCGTGGATCTGGCGCTGGGGGATTTGGGAAGCTTGAGCGCGCTCGGGCGCCTGCGGTTGGACGCGGTGGGCGATCTGGGCCCCGATAGCCAGCGCCCCTGGAACTACTCGGCGGTCAATGGGCCCTGGTACAACGACCGTCACGCGGGCTTCGATCTGCGGGAGTTCTATCTCGATACCCGGTTGGGGAACACCTACCTGCGGCTGGGCAAGCAGCAGGTGGTGTGGGGCCAGGCCGACGGGATCAAGGTTCTGGACGTGGTCAATCCCCAGAGTTTTCGCGAATACATTCTGGACGATTTCGACGACTCCCGGATTCCCCTGTGGATGGCCAACCTGGAGATCCCCCTGGGCGATGCCGCTGGCTTGCAACTGCTGTGGATTCCGGATACGACCTACCACGAGTTCGCCGAGCCCGGCACTCCCTTTGAATTGAGTTCTCCGCTGCTGGTGCCGGTGGCGCCGCCGGGTCTGCGGCTGCGCTTTGACGAGCCTGATATCCCGGGCCGGCTGTTCGCGGACAGCGACGCGGGCCTGCGCCTGCGCGGCCACCTGGGAGGCTGGGACCTGGGGCTGCACTACCTGTACAGCTATGGCGACTTTCCGGTGCTGTTCCAGTCGCTGGCCCGCGACGAGGCGGGGATCTATGGCCTGGTCGAGGCCGAGTACCGGCGCAACCATCTCGCCGGGGTCACCGCCAGCAACGTCTTTGGCCCGGTGGCGCTGCGCACCGAACTGGCCTGGAACAGCGATACCTGGGTGGTCGGGAACAACCTCGCCGAGGGGGGCGTGACCGATAGCCGGGAGTTTTCCGGGGTGGTCGGGCTGGACTGGCAGTGGCGCAGCGACCGCCAGCTGAGCGCGCAGTGGTTTCACCGCCGCCTGTCGGATCACCGCGACTCCATGTACCGCCGCCCCTCGGAAGACTTCCTGTCCCTGCTCTGGCTGGAGAATTTCGCCAACAACAGCTGGGAGTGGCGCGCCCTCGGGCTGTACTCGGTGGATGACGAGGACGCCATGTTGCAGCTGCGCCTGCGCTATTGGTGGCGCTCGGACCTGGAAGTCTGGGTCGGGGCGGACTGGTTCGACGGCGAGCCGCGCGGGCTGTTCGGCCAGTTCGACCGCCGGGACCGTCTGGTGCTGGGGCTGCGCTGGGGCTTCTAGACGGCGCCTCAGCTCTTGAGCCGGTATTTCTCCATCAGGTTGTACAGGGTGGGGCGGGTGATCCCCAACAGGGTCGCGGTATCCGAGACATTGTCATTGCAGTGGCCGAGGGCCCGCTGGATCGCCTTGCGCTCCACCTCCTCGCGTACCTGCTTGAGGTTGAAGGGGCGATCCTCGATCTCGACGTCCTCCAGCTCCAGGTCCGCTGCGGTGATATTGCTGTTGTCGGCGAGGATGACGGCCCGCTTTATCCGGCTCTCCAGTTCGCGCACGTTGCCCGGCCAGTCGTGAGCCTCGATGGCCCTGCGGGCGCCGTCATCGAAGCCCTTGATATTGCGGCCCATCTCGCGGGCAAAGCGATCCAGGAATACCGTGGCCAGTACCAGGGCGTCGCCATCGCGCTCCTTCAGCGCGGGAATATTGATGGTGAGCTCACTCACCCGGTAGTAGAGGTCCTCGCGAAAGCGGCCCTCGGCAATGTGCGCGCTCAGGTCCTGGTGGGTGGCGCAAACGATGCGCACGTCCACGGGAATTTCCTTGCGCCCGCCAACCCGTTCCACCACCCGTTCCTGCAGGAAGCGCAGCAGCTTGGCCTGTAGTTCCATCGGCAGGTCGCCGATTTCGTCCAGGAACAGCGTGCCGCCATCGGCGTATTCGATCTTGCCCGGCGTTGTTTGGGTCGCGCCGGTGAAGGCGCCCTTTTCATAGCCGAACAGTTCGCTTTCCAGCAGGTTTTCCGGAATCGCGGCGCAGTTGATCGCCACCATCTTGTTCTTGGCGCGATGGCTCAGTTCGTGCAGCGCCTGGGCGAAACGCTCCTTGCCCGAACCGCTGGCGCCCAGCAGCAGGGTGGTGACGTCGGTGGGCGCCACTTTTTCCACGGTGCGGCAGACCTTGAGCATCTGCGGGCTGGTGGCAATAATGCCGGTGAGCGGCATCTTGTCCTGGAACTGGGTCAGCCGGCGGTTCTCGCGCTCCAGTTCGTGAACCCGGTAGGCGCGCCCCACGATCATGCCCAGCATCTCGGGGTCCACCGGCTTCTGGTAGAAATCGTAGGCCCCGCGGCCCACCGCCTTCACCGCGTTGGCGCGATCATTGTCGCCGGTTACCACCACGATCTTGGTGTCCGGCGATAGTGAGAGGATGTCCGTCAGGGTGGCCAGTCCCTCGCTCACGCCGCCGGGGTCGGGTGGCAGGCCCAGGTCGAGTATGACCACGCCGGGCTCGAACCTGCGCAGTTGCGCGATGGCTTCTTCCCGATCACCGGCTATCGCGACCTCAAAGTCCTCGAATGCCCAGCGCAACTGGCTCTGCAAGCCCTTGTCGTCCTCGACAACCAGTAAGTGCTTTTTTCCTGCGTTCACGTCCGCTTACCTCTTATGTGGCTTGCTATGCTGCCACATTCTCCTTGTCTTGTGGTATCGGGAGATACACTCTGAAGGTCGAGCCCACGCCGGGCTCGCTCTCGACGCGGATGTCGCCGCCAATACCCCGAATATAGTCCCTGCTCTCGAAAGCGCCGATGCCCATCCCGGTCAGGCCCTTGGTGCTGTCGAAGGGCGTGAACAGGCGATTTGCGATGAAATCCGCGTCCATGCCGCGGCCGGTATCCCGGATCGTCACCACCGCGAAACCGTGGTCACGGCTCGCCGCCACCTGGACCTCGCCGCGTTTGTCGCAGGCTTCCTGGGCATTTTGCACCAGGTGGTTGAAGACGGTCGCCAGGCGCTCGCGATCGGCCTGCAATCGCAGGTTCGCGTCGACAACCTCGAGGCTGGGGGCGGGGCGCTGCCCGGCGCGCCCCTCGACCACCGTGCGCAGCACATCCGCCAGGTCCAGTAGTTCCAGCTGGCTGTCGCGCATGCCGCTGCGCATCTGGTCCATGAGGCGGGTCATCCTGGTCACCGAATTCCTGACGGTTTCGATCATGTCGTCGACGAAGGCCGGATTGTCCTTGTGTTTTTCCGCGTTGGCGACCATCAGTGATTGCTGGGCCAGGATGTTTTTCAGGTCGTGGATGACATAGGCCGAGAGGCGGTTGAAAGCGTCGAACTGGCGCGCCTCGACCAGGGCCTTCTGGGCCAGAAACTGGGCCAGATGGCTGGCGGCCTGGCGCCCCGCCGTTTTGAGCAGGTCCCGCTCCTCCCAGTTGATGCCCTGTTGCAGGTCCGAGCGCCTGATGACCAGGATGCCGGCCAGGCGGGTGCCGAATATCAATGGCACGATCAGCCATGGCTGGGAAACGCGCTGCAGCCAGGCGGGCAACTCCAGGTGATTGTACATGTCCGGAGAGGCATCCCACTCGTCCAGGTCCACGACCCACTCGCTCTGCTCCAGCCAGGCGGGAAGTTCCCCCATGTCGAAGTCGCCCTCGGGTGCCGGCATTTGGTAGTTGGCCAGCAGGTTGTAGCGCCCCCCCTCGATGGCGAACAGCAGGCCCGCCTGGCTGCCCACCAGGGGGACCATGGTGCGCACGATGCCCTCGGGCACATCGTCGCCAATATCGGCGAGGGCGCGGGTAAAGTTGAGCCACTCCTCGCGATAGTCGTACTTGTAGCTGAAAAAATGCTTGTTCAGCAGTACCCGGGCATGGGCGCGCAGCTTGCCGGAAAACAGCAGCACCAGCAGCATGGCGCCCGCGGCCACCATGAAGGAGGTTTGCAGCACGCCGCCCCAGGTGCCGTCCATCAAGCGGATGAAGTAACCCACCACCGACATCGCCATCAGGTAGAGTCCGGCGGCGACCAGCGTGACTGAGTGGAATACTACGTGCCGCGACACATGCAGTGTGGATTGCCAGTCTGAATTGCGCGCGATGGCAACGGCCAGCAGGGGCGCCGCGACGGTGCTGACCAGGCCCCTTGCCTGCCACAGATTGGGGTCCAGCTGCTGGAACAGCAGGCCTTCCGCGTAGAGGAAAAAATCGTAGCCGAACAAGCAGGTGAGGCCCAGGCACAGGTACTTCATCGACCAGCGCTCGCTCTCCGAGGCATTGCGGAACAGTTGTTCAATCAGCAGCAGCCCGGCGACGGCAATGGCGAGCCAGGTCCCCAGGCCGATGGCGCTGGCGGCGCGCCCCAGCGGCGGAACAACATCCTCCAGCCTGGAAGGCAGTGTCAGCAACAGCAGCGCGGCCACGGCGCCCGCGATGAACAGGTAGAGCCAGCGCCGCCCCGCGAGCAGGGAGCTGACCTCGGCGAACTGGGCCGCGGTCAGGCGCAGCAGCAGGAATAGCCAGGCCGCGTTGCGCGCCAGTTCGGCCAGCTGCATAAGGGTGACCGGAGGATAGTCGGCGAGCGTGCCGAAGGCGATCACCCCCGCCCAGAGTGCGGTCAGGGCATTGGCGACGATCAGCAGCGCGGCGTAGGGTCGCTGTCGCCCGGCAAACATCAACAGCAGGGCGAGCGCGCCGAAGGTCACGCACGCCGCGAGATAGCTGTAGAGCCCGACATTGGTTGGCATGAATCCACCCCGCGGTTGAACGCAGACCGGCCTTGCATCGTGGAAATGTGGGCCGAGTCACGCTTTCTAATGGTCCAGATGTGCGCTAGACACTATACTCTGGCCTGGAATGTGTAAATGTCGGCATCCCTGTAGTGGGATTCAGAACACACTCGATTAGTCCAGTTGAACCGGGAGATCCAACCGCCATGACTGCCCTGCAAGCGCTGAATTCGCAGTTGCGCTCAAGTTCGTCCGCCTGGCTGGTGACGGGGGCCGCCGGCTTTATCGGTTCCAATCTGGTGGAAGCCCTGCTGCGCGCGCAGCAGCGGGTGGTTGGCCTGGACAACCTGTCCACCGGCTATCGCGAAAACCTGGAGGACGTGCGCAGCAGCGTCGGGGAGGCCGCCTGGCAGCGGTTTACCTTTATCGAGGGTGACATCTGCGACCTCGCGACCTGCCAGCGCGCCGCCGCTGGCGTCGACTACGTACTTCACCAGGCGGCGCTGGGCAGCGTGCCGCGCTCCCTCGAGGACCCCTTGGGTACCAACCAGAGCAATGTGAGCGGCTTTCTCAATATGCTGCTGGCGGCCCGCGACGCGGGTGTCAGGCGTTTTGTCTATGCGGCCTCCTCGTCGACCTACGGCGACCACCCGGGCTTGCCCAAGGTCGAGGACGAAATCGGTAGGCCGCTGTCACCCTACGCGGTCACCAAGTATGTCAATGAGTTGTACGCGGAGGTCTTTGGCCGCTGTTACGCCATGGACTGCATCGGCCTGCGCTATTTCAACGTGTTCGGCCCGCGCCAGGATCCCGGCGGTGCCTACGCGGCGGTGATCCCCCGCTGGATCGAGCAGCTGCTGCGCGGCGAGGAGTGCCGCATCAATGGCGACGGTGAAACGTCCCGGGACTTCTGCTATGTCGATAACGCGGTGCTGGCCAACTTGCTCGCCGCCACCGCGACGGAGCCGGCCGCGGCCAATCAGGTGTTTAATGTCGCGGTGGGCGACCGCACCACGCTCAATGAACTGTTTGCGCTGATTCGCGACCAGTTGCGCGAGGGCGGCGTTTCGGTGGCGCACCCGGAGCCCGCATACAACGATTTCAGGGAGGGTGACGTGCGTCACTCCCAGGCGGATATTGGCAAGGCGCGGGCGCTGCTGGGCTATGCGCCCGACGTCAGCGCGGCGCGGGGGCTGGCGTTGACCACGCGCTGGTTCCTGGCCCGTCACGAACAACCCACGGCGGTTAATCAATGAACAATACACTCGCAATTGTCGGGCTCGGTTATGTCGGCCTGCCCCTGGCCGTGGCTTTTGGCGGCCAGCGCCGGACCATCGGCTTCGATGTCAATGAAACCAAGCTGGCGCACTACCGCGACCATTTCGACCCCAGCGGCGAGGTGGGTCGCGAGGAGCTGGCGGCGGCGACGCAGCTCGAGTTCACCGCGGACCCGGCGGCACTGGCGCAGGCGTCGGTGATTATCGTCGTGGTCCCCACGCCGATCGACGCCGCCCACCGCCCCGACCTGGGCCCGCTCGAGGCAGCCTGCCGCACCGTGGGCCGGCATATGTCCCCGGGCGCCACGGTGGTGTTCGAATCCACGGTTTACCCGGGCTGCACCGAGGAGGTCTGTGTCCCCATTCTGGAGCGGGAATCGGGCCTGACCTGGGCCGGAGAGGAGGGCGGGGACTTCTTCGTCGGTTACTCGCCGGAGCGGATCAACCCCGGGGATACCGAGCACAAATTACAGACCATTACCAAGGTGGTGTCGGGCGACTCTCCCGATACCCTGGAGCGCCTGGCCACGCTGTACGAGTGCGTGGTCGAGGCCGGCGTTCACCGCGCCGCGAGTATCAAGGTCGCCGAGGCCGCCAAGGTGATTGAAAACACCCAGCGCGACCTCAATATCGCGTTGATGAACGAATTGGCGATGATTTTCAATCGCCTGGACATCGATACCCTCGACGTGCTGGAAGCCGCCGGCACCAAGTGGAATTTCCTGCCTTTCCGGCCGGGGCTGGTGGGGGGGCACTGCATCGGCGTGGACCCCTACTACCTGACCTATAAGGCGCAGAGCGTGGGCTTTCATCCCCAGGTGGTGCTTGGCGGCCGCCAGACCAATGACGGCATGGGCAAGTACATCGCCGAGCAGACGGTCAAGCAACTGGTGCGCGCCGGGCATTCGGTCAGCGGGGCGCGGGTCGCGATCCTGGGGCTGACCTTCAAGGAAAACTGCCCCGACCTGCGCAATTCGCGGGTGGTCGACATCATTCACGAGTTGCGGGAGTTCTGCTGTGACGTCAGGGTGCACGATCCCCTGGCCTGTGCCCGGGAGGCGGAGGAGGAGTACGACCTGCCCCTGGTGTCCTGGGATGAGCTGGCCAAGGCCGATGCCGTGGTGTTGGCGGTGCCCCACCGGGAATACCTGGCACAGGGCCTGGAGGGCATAGCCTCGCTACTGCGTCCCGAGGGTGTGCTTATCGATGTGAAGTCGGTGCTGGAGCGGGCCGCCGCGGAGGCAGGCGGGATTTCGGTATGGCGTCTATAATCTCGAGAGCGGGCGGTGCGTTGTCAGTAAATTTTACAACTGTGCCGCCAAGAGTGTCCCGGAATTGAATGGATCTTCAAAAAGTTTATTTATATCAGGTACTTATGTATCTGGCACACAATGTGCTTCAGTTGTTGAAGTGCAGCGCCCGACGCGGTGGTCGCCGTGCGTGGTGGTGGCCGCTGGCAGGGAAAGGTAATGGGAATGGATTGCGAACAGGACAAGCAGCAGCTATCGGCTGAGGCAACAGCCGCAGAAGAGCGCTCACCGGACAAGGCGGGGCAGTCGCGTCGCCAATTCGCGCGCTCGGCCGCCGTTGGCGGCGCCGTCATGTTGACTCTGGGGAACAGGGCGGCTTGGGGCCAAGGGGGCGGGGCCAGCAAGGTTTGTGTGTCGCGGGCGACTTTTGCCTCCTACACCGAGCCGGGGTTTGTCGTGTCGGCGTCTGCAAACGATCAGCGCCGGGCCGATTACGACGAGGTCGAGGCGTTCCAGCAGTTCGCCGATCGCACCGGCCAGACCCCGAAAATCCAGGGCGACAAGGTGTGTGTCAAGGCCGCGCAACCCGCGAGCCAGGCCGGGCAATTGGATTTTTCCCACTTCAACGAGTAAATGCCGGGCGTGGTGTGGGTGGCGCGAGTCAGCCTGAATCCGAAGCGCCCCATCTGTGACCTGGGGCACGGGTACTTTCAACGCCAATCTGGAATAATATACCGTCGCGGCTAGGATGCGGAGCAACGGCATGGCGTCTTGGGCATTGTCAGGCCCTGTCAAATTCTATGATCGAAGCGAGGGGCTGGTGGTATGTTATTGCCCCGACAGCGGCGATACTCACCTGATCAATGCCGAGGCCGCCGAAATCCTGCGGACGCTCGGCCGGCATCCCATTGCCGAAGCCGGGCTCCGCGAGACCCTGTCGCTGGACAGTGAGGCGGCGTCGGGCCTGGGCCAATTGCTGGCCGATCTGGCGCGGGTTGACCTGGTGAGCGAGTCGTGAAGCCCGGCACGCTCGCCGAGCTGGGTGAGGCCGAAACGCGCCGGCGCCTGGCCGGCGAGGGGCTGCGCTTGCGGGTGGGGCCTTACTGCTACGCCGTTCAGTGCCCTGTCCCGGTGGTGGCGCAGGGCGTGGCGGCACTGTACCGGGATCACTACCTGGCGCGGGACCCCGGTTTCGCCGATTTCCACGTCGCGCTGCGCCCGGCGGGCCTCCAGCAGCGCTTGAGCAAGCGGCTCGACTTTTTCCTCGATGAGCGGCAGCCCTTTGGCAGCATACCCCGCGGCCAGGCGTTTGCATTCTTTGAATGGGGCCTCAATTGGTGCCTGTCGGTCACCATGCACGAATATCTCAAGCTGCATGCCGCCGTCGTGGCGCGAAACGGGGTAGCCGTGGTGATGCCGGGTCTGCCGGGGGCGGGCAAGAGTACGCTGTGCGCCGCGCTGGCCCTGCGCGGCTGGCGGGTGCTTTCCGACGAGCACGCGCTGATCGTGCCGGGAAGCCACCGGGTCGTGCCGGTCAACCGTCCGGTCAGTCTCAAGAATGCGTCTATCGAGGTGATCAGGCGGTTTGCGCCCGATGCCGTCATCGGTCCGGTGTCGGAAGATACGCACAAGGGGCGGGTTGCGCACCTGAAAGCCGATGTCGCCCCCAACAGCCACGATCCGGCTCCTTTGGAGGCGGCATTCATGCTGTTTCCCCAGTACAGGGCGGGGGAGACGGTGCAGTTGCGCCCGCGCAGTCGGGCCGAAAGTTTCATCTTCGCCGCCCATCACTCCTTTAACTACAGCGTACTGGGCGACGAGGGTTTTGATGCCATGGCGGCTTTCGTCGACGGCGTGGATTGTTTTGACCTGCGTTACAGCGAGCTCGATGCCGTCGTCGAGGCGCTGGAGTCCCTGCTGCGGGGGCGGCCCGGGGCATGAGTATACAACTGATCGAACTGCTCCGCTCGCCGGAGCGCGCGGCCAGGCTGGGTGACCGGGACTGGGATCGCCTGATACCGCAGGCGCGGCTCGCCAGGCTGCTGGGCAGTCTCTACCACTGCCTGGACACCTTGCGGCCACGGCCGGCCATCCCCGAGAAGGTCTGGCGGCACCTTTATGCCGGTCACGCCGTGCACGTCAAGCAGTGCCGCAGCCTGCATTTTGAGTTGCGCAAGCTGGGGGTCGCCCTGGCCGAGGCGGGCGAGCGGGTGGTTCTGCTCAAGGGCGGCGCCTACATCCTGGCCGGACTGCCCGCGGCCAGCGGGCGCCTGATCTCCGATATCGATATCCTGGTGCAGGCCTCGAACCTGCACAAGGTGGAGGCCGCCCTCGGCCGGCACGGCTGGACTTCGGGTAGCATCGACCCCTACAACGATCGCTACTACCGGCAGTGGATGCATGAAATCCCGCCCCTGGGCCACGGCGAGCGGCACTCCACGCTGGATGTTCACCACACGATTCTGCCGCCCACCTCGGACAGTAGCATCGACCCGGAGGCTCTGTGGTCGGCGATGGTGGAGGCGGCCCCGGGCGTGTGGATGCTGGCGCCGGTCGATATGGTCCTGCACAGCGCCGCGCACCTGTTCCACGAGGGCGAGTTCGATCACGGTCTCCGGGACCTGCTGGACCTGGATCGCCTGCTCAGGCATTTCGCCGCCACCGAGGGGGAGGCATTCTTTCCCGCCTTGGCCGCGCGCGCGCGCGAGATGGGCCTGCAGCGCCCCCTGTTCTATGCGCTGCGCTATACCCGTCGTTTCCTGGGCACCCCGGTGCCCGACGGCTTCTCCCGCGAGCTGCTGCCGCGCCGGCCCACGGCCCCGGGGCGCCGCCTGATGGACTTCCTGTTCCTGCGGGCCTTTACCCCCAATCACTCTTCCTGTCGCCTGCCATTTACCGCGCCGGCTTTGTTCTGCCTTTACGTGCGCTCCCATTACCTGCGAATGCCGCTGCGCCTGTTGCTGCCCCACCTGGCCCGCAAAGCCTGGATGGATCTTTTTCCGGCCGCGCCCGACAGGGGCGAAAAAGCGCAGGGGCAGGCTGCCGGGGGTTAGCGGAGCCCGGTTAGGGGCGTCAACATTCTGGGCCGGCGCGGGCCGGAACTGCGTCCCGATTCGGCCGCTTCACGCTTGCAAAGTCGGGGACTCTCTGCAAAGCTCGTTGGCTGGGTTTCTGGGCCTCGCGGGCAGGCGGCATCGAGGAATGTACGAGCGTATTTTCAATTTCACGGCGGAGCCCTTTAGGCTAAGTCCCGACCACCACTTCTGCTACGAGCACGGCGCCTATGCCAAGGCGCGGGCCTACATGGCCTATGCCTATATGCGCGCCGAGGGCTTCGCGATGATTACCGGCCGCCCGGGTACCGGTAAAACCACGCTGATCGGAGACCTGGTCGAGAGCCTGGCCGATGAGTCTGTCACCACCGCCAATCTGGTTTGCACCCAGCTGGAAGCCAACGACCTGCTGAAAATGGTGGCCTATAACTTTGGCATCAGTGCGCAGGTGGTGGAAAAGGGCGAGCTGCTGCAGCGCCTCACCGAGCTGCTGCACCGTTGGAATCGCGAGGGGCGGCGCGCCCTGCTGATCGTCGATGAAGCCCAGGACCTGACGGTTTCGGCCATGGAGGAGCTGCGCCTGCTCACCAACATCCAAAGCAACGGCCAGCCCCTGCTGCAGATATTCCTGCTCGGCCAGCCCGAGCTGCGCGAGCTGGTACTGCGGCCCGAGATGGAGCAGGTCCATCAGCGCATCGTCGCCGCGAGCCATCTCAAGTCGCTGGAGTCGGGCGAAACCGAGGCCTATATTCGCCACCGCCTGGAGCGCGTGGGCTGGTCGGGCGACCCCGCGATCAGCAAGTCGGTTTTTCCCCTGATTTACAAGTTCAGCGAGGGTGTCCCCCGGCGTATCAACCTGATCTGTAGCCGCCTGCTGTTGCACTGCGCGGTGGAGAATCGGCACCGGGTTGGGGTGGCCGACGTGAAAGAGGTTATAACCGAGCTGCAGGGTGAGCACCTTGCGGCGGGCAGGCAGTTTTCGGAACAGGACTTCCAGCAGGCGGACGTGTTTGACGACGCGCCCGCCGCCGCGCCGCAATCACCTGAGGAAGCCGGCGAGAGGGGCGGCGCCGACGACGCGGCCGCATCCCCTGCCGAGGCGGTGGCGGTGGACATCGAAAAGGCGCGGGCCGCCAGCGAAAAAAAAAAGACACGGGGGAGCTGAGCGCCGAGCCGACGGCGGGTGAGCCTGGGCATGCCCCTCGTGTTCCCCGGGAACGCGGGGTTGCCGCCGGGACTGCGCTTGCCATCGAACCGGAGGCCGGGCCCGAACCCGAACCAAAACCCGAACTAAAACCCGAACCAAAACCCGAACTTAAACCGCCTCGCAGGGTGGGAGCCGAGGCGCCACCCTACCGGCGCCGCCCGTCGCGGGCCGGCGCGGGACTTGTTCTCGGCTTGATGCTGTTGGCGCTGGGCCTCGCCAGCCTGTTCTTGTACCGCTACACCACGGCCGGCCCGCAGTCCTTGTGGCACGGCGTCAGTGAGCGGGAAGGCGGTCCTGGCGGCGAGCCGGGGAGCCGGGCGCCCGCGCCGGTGGTGGCGCCGGAACTGCCCGATGACCAGGGTGCGGCCGAGGACGGGCTTGCCGGTCTCGGTGTTCCCGCGGATGGGCGGCGGACATATCCGCTATTGCTGCCGGTGGTCGCGCGCGTCCGGCCGGTGTTCGCCACGCTGCCGCGTATTGATGCGGGCGTGCCACGGGGGGAGTCCGCTCGCGAGCCGGACGCCGGTGAGCCCCGCTTGTCCATGGCGGAGCCGGCTGCGGAGACGGCGGGTTCTGGCGTCGCGCCGGCTGGCGCGATTCGGGTTCATTTTGATTTCGACAGCAGCGCGCTGGATGAGGATTCCAGGCGCAGTCTTGAACTCGCGGTCCATATGATGGAGCGGGCGGGCCCGGCGGCGAGGGCGCGTATTTCCGGCTACGCGGACCCCTTCGGCAACGGGGACTACAACCTGAGCCTGTCCCGCCGCCGCGCGGAGACCGTTGCCAACTACATGGCGCGGCTGGGCGTCCCGCCACAGCGTATGGAAGTGCGGGGGCTGGGGAGCGATGGCGGTGAGCCGCGCGCCGCGGGCGTCGATGCCCAGCGACTGGTGCGAGTCGAAATTATCCCCGTGGCCTCCAGGTAGGTACGGTTCCACGGCGGTTGTGATGTTTTTCACATAAGTCCCAGTTAAATCGGGCTATTTGCAGATCACATGCTATGCTCAGGTCAATAATGACTTGGCGTGGATTCGGCGCATTCAACAGGAGGGAGAGATGCCTGCTTGCCATGGAGAGAAAAGAGCGGGGTACCGCGAGGGGCGGCTAGGCGCCGCCTTTGCGGTGGTGTTGACGATGGTGTTGGCGGGCTGCACGGGCTCGTCCCATCCGCCCGTGCCCGAGTCCGCGCGCGGTGAAGCCCCTGATTTCGACTACGTAGTCGGTCCGGGCGATACCCTCGAGGTTTTTGTATGGGGTAACGAGGAGTTGTCCTCGGCAGGAATTGTGCGCCCCGATGGCAAGTTCACAACCCGGCTGGTGGAGGATCTTCAGGCGAGCGGCAAGACCTCAACCCAGTTGGCACGGGATATCGAAAAAGCCTACGGCGAATATGTCAGGCAGCCCGTGGTCAGCGTGATCGTCAACGGTTTTGTGGGGGTTCCCGCGCAACAGGTTCGCGTTGTTGGCGAGGCGACCCAGCCAGCCAGCGTACCGTTTCGCAAGCACATGACCCTGCTGGACCTTATGATTGCCGTGGGTGGCGTCACCGAGTATGCCGATGGCAATGGTTCCGTGCTGGTGCGTACCGAGGGTGGCAGGCAGCAATCCTATGGTCTGCGCCTGGACGACCTGCTCAAGGATGGGGACATCACGGCAAACCTGCCATTGAAGCCCGGCGATATCATTATTATTTCGGAATCCTGGTTCTGATAATCGCCGTGGTCGCGAGCTGTTAGCAGAGTAGGGCGGATATGCAGGAAGCAATAGCGCAAGTTTTCTCCTATATATGGGGCGTCTGGCGGCACCGCTGGCTGGTTCTTATCGTCGCCTGGGTGTTCGCCGTGGCGGGATGGGTCTGGGTATGGCAGCTGCCCGAGGCCTATGTGGCCTCGGCTCGGGTGTATGTCGATACCAACAGTGTCCTGCGCCCGCTGTTGCGTGGCCTGGCTATCCAGCCGGATATCGATCAGCGCATCGCAATGATGAGCCGGACCTTGCTCAGCAGGCCCAACCTGGAAAAACTGATGCGCATGACCGATCTCGACCTGGACGTCAACACCGAGCTGGAGCGAGAGGAAATGGTGGGCAGGCTCAGGGAGGCCATTACCCTCTCGGGCGAGCGGGGCAACTACTCGCTCTATGCCATCTCGGTCAGCGACTCGGACCGCGAGACCGCCAAGCGCATCGCCCAGTCCCTGATCACGGTGTTTATCGAGAGCTCGCGCAGCGAGAAACAGGATGACAGCTCGGGCGCGCAGACCTTCCTCGACGAGCAGATCGCCGATTACGAAGAGCGGCTTCAAGCCGCCGAGGAAAGGCTCGCGAAATTCAAACAGGAAAATGTCGACAGCCTGCCGGGTGGCGGGGGTGACTATTACAGCCGTCTCGAGTCCGCGCGCCGGGAACTCGCCCAGGCTGAATTGCTGCTGCGGGAGGCGGAAAACCGCAAACGGGAATTGCAGCGCCAGCTGAATGGCGAGGAGCCGGTTTTCCTGGCCAGTGGCGCTGGCGGTCAATCGCCGCTGGATAGCCGTATTCAGTCGCTTCAGGTGAACCTGGATATGCTGCTTTCACGCTATACCGACAAGCATCCCGAGGTCCGGCAGATCCAGGGCTTGATCGACGAATTGCAGGCCGAGAAGGCGCGTGAGTTCAATTCCGGGGAGGGGCTGAACTATAGCGGTCTCGCGACCAGTCCGGTCTACCAGAGCATGCGTTCCATGCTGGCCGAGACCGAGGCGCGAGTCGCCGAGCTGCAGGTGCGTGTGGTCGAGTTCCGCCAGCGCGTGGAGGCCCTGGAGGACAAGGTCAACAGCATTCCGGATGTCGAGGTGCAGTTGAAGCAGCTGGATCGCGACTACAACGTGATCGCCGCCCAGCACAATCAGCTGCTGCAACGGCGTGAGTCCGCGCGACTGTCCGAAGACGTCGAGCAGAATGCCTCCGGCGTGACCTTCCGCGTTATCGATCCGCCCTTCGTGCCGATGAAACCGTCGGAACCCAACAAAATCCTGCTGAACGCCGGGGTCCTGGTTGTCAGTGTCGGTATCGGCTTGGGGGCCGGCTTGCTCATGTCGCTGATTTCCCCGGTTGTCTGCGACCCGCGAACACTGGTCGCGGCCACGGGCCTGCCCTTGCTCGGCACGGTCACTTTGGTGCAGCCCGCCGAGGAGAGGCGTCGAGAACTCTATGCGTTGGCGGCCTACTCCGCTCTGGCGGTGGCTTTGCCGGCCGCGTACGTGGCGCTCAGTATCGGGCAGAGTGCATTATTGGCAAGCTAGCAGGCGGTTGAGAAGCAGCCTGCGTCACTGGCCGCGCAGTGGCCGATGACAAAAGCAAGCATGTAGGTAATGGATTTTCAGAGTCCCTCTTTGCGGACATGCGCCGTACAGAGGGCTTGAAAAGGCCTCGCGAGGCTTTTTCAGCACCCTGCTGGGACCGTGGCAACCAACAACGCCATAAAGGACATTGGCTGATATGAGCATTATCGAAAAAGCGGTGGGAGAGCTCGGCAAGCGCAAAAACACCGGCAGGGAGCCGGTGGAGGCCGATGCGCCCACGGCGGTGCAGCGGGCATCCGATTCAACCACGGCAGCCGCGGTGGTCGCCACCGACGAGGCGCGCCAAGCCCGTCGCGAGCTGCCAGTGGAGCCCGAGGCCTCGCGCGGTGTCATCGAGATTCCCTTCAATGACCTGCATAAAAAGGGGATGTTGACTCCTGCGATACCCCGTTCGGCGATCGCCGAGGAATACCGGACGATCAAGCGGCCTATTCTGAAGAATATCGACGGCCACGTGACGACCAAGATCCCGTTTGCCAATCTGGTAATGGTAACCAGCGCGCTACAGGGCGATGGCAAGACCTTTTCGTCCATTAACCTGGCCCTGAGTATCGCAATGGAAATGGACAAGACGGTACTTTTCGTCGATGCCGATATTGCCAAGGCGACAGCGGGCAAGCTGCTGGGCGTACCGCCCAAAAGCCAGGGGCTGATCGATATCCTCGAGAACAAAGGCGTGACGCCGGGCGATGTTCTGCTTCGCACCAATATGGAGAAGCTGAGTATCCTGCCGGCGGGAAACGTCCACGAACATGCCAACGAACTGCTTGCCAGTAGCGGTATGCGAGCGTTGATGGTGGAGCTTTCGGAGCGCTATTCCGATCGTGTCATTGTCTTTGATTCCCCCCCCTTGTTGCTGACCACCGAGGCCGGCGTACTGGCCAGCTTTATGGGGCAGATCGTTTTCGTGGTTCGTGCGGACCACACCCCGCAGCAGGCGGTGGTCGAAGCGCTCGAACACATCGGGCCGGATAAAATGGTTGGCACCGTGCTCAACCGCGCGCGCCGGCGCAGGGTAAGTCCCTTCGGTTACGGTTACAGCTACGGTTATGGTTACGGCTATGGCTACGGTGCCAGTGCCAGTGCCAGCGATGGCGGCGCGAATCCACGGTACCGGGGCCGGCAACCGGATGCAGGCAACGGCCCGGAGGCGATCTGATGGGGGCGCGGGACATCGGCTTGCACAGCGGGATTCCGTCCTGGGTCGCGGCGGCTGGCTTCGTGCTTCTTGTGCCGGTTGATACGCCGCAAGCCGCGCAATGGGATACCGGGGCCGGGCTCACGCTGGGAGCGGTGTATAGCGATAACGTATGCCTGCGTAACGTCGACGAAGAAAACAAGGCAATAGGCACCGCCACGCCCAATGTGCGAGTGTCCGCGGATGGCGTCAACGGCAGTATGGACCTGTTCGCGGCGGTGGAATTCAACACGCTGGAAAACAGCAGCCTGGATTGCAACGCGCAGGGGACGGAGGCCCTGTCCCCGGCGCCCCGTGTCAGGTTCAATGGCAATACCACGCTGGTGCCGCAATGGTTGTACCTCGATGCCACCGCCTTTGCCGACCAAAACCCGATAAACCAGTTTGTCGCCGGAAGCGAGGACAATTTATCCGGCCGCGGAAACGTCAACACCACCTATCAGTACAGGGTGTCGCCGTATTTGTACCGCCAGCTTTCGGCAACAACCAGTGCCTTGCTGCGCGCGACCTATAGCGAAGAGGTCAACACCGAGGATGCGGTGTCCGATAGCGAAAGAGAGCAGGTTTACCTCGATGTTGGCAGTTCGCCCGAGCTCAGTCAGTTCAGTGTGGGGGTTGTTGGTCAATACAGCAACATTGATTACTCCCGGGAGCGCAGCGGCGACAGGACTTTCAACAGTGAGCTCTCCTCGGCGCAATTGCGCGCCGCCTACCAGCTTAGTCGCCAGTGGCAGGTCAATGGCTACGTCGGCGAGGAATGGAACGATTACATTTCGGTGTTCCAGGAGGAAGAGGGCAGCTACTGGGACGTCGGCCTGATTTGGACACCCAATAAGCGGGTGACGATCGCCGCCGGGACCGGTGAGCGCTTTTTTGGCTCCACGCCGCGTGCCTCGGTGGACTACCGCTATCGCAGTGGCCGCATCTCCCTGTCCTACGAGCGCGAACTGACATACGACCGTTCGCTGCGCGGCACCGACCCCTTTGCCGATGATATCGACGGGCTGTTGGACGACAGCATTCCGGACCTGGGAACGGTGCAGGAACCGGGCGGCGCCCCGACCACAATCACCAACAGCCCGATCCTCAACGAACGCCTGCGCTTCGTCTATACCTACCGCGCGCGCAGGACGTCGGTGACTGTCAATGCGTCGCACTCCGATCAAACGCGCGCCGAGGATGGACTGGAAGATACGTTTATCGACGCCGGGGTGCGCCTGGAGCGCGAGCTGTCGCGTCGCCTGAGCCTTTTTACCCGCGTCTCGTGGTATGTCAGGGAGCCCGACCAACGGCGTGCCATCGTGCGCGATTCCGAGACCGGACGGTTCAGTCTCGGCGCGCGGGCGCAGTTTGGGATCAACACGAGTGCAACGCTAACGTATCAGTACACAGACCGTAGTTCCGATATTCCCAACGATGAATATCAGGAGAATCGCGTCATATTGCGCTTCAACTACCAGTTGTAAGGTAAAGGACAATGAGCCCAGTCAATCCCGCCGGCCATATTGTATGCGTGGTCGGAGCCCGCCCCAACTTCATGAAGATCGCGCCGATAATGCGCTGTTTTCGCGGTGAAGATAGCCGCCTGTCCGCCAGTTTGGTGCATACCGGCCAGCACTACGACGCCGCCATGAAACAGTCCTTTTTCGACCAGTTGGGCATTCCCGAGCCGGATTGCGACCTGGGGGTGGGGTCTGGTTCCCACGCGGTGCAAACCGCCGATATCATGAAACGCTTCGAGCCGGTGCTGGACCAGGAGCGCCCCAGCGCGGTGCTGGTGGTTGGCGATGTGAACTCGACCATCGCCTGTTCCCTGGTGGCGGTGAAAAAGGGCTTGCCGGTGATTCATGTCGAGGCCGGGCTTCGCAGCGGCGACCGCACGATGCCCGAGGAAATCAACCGGATATTGACCGACCAGTTGTCTGAACTGCTATTCACCACCGAACGCGATGCCGCGGCAAACCTGGCCCGCGAAGGGGTGGCGCCGGAGCGGGTGCACTTCGTCGGCAATGTGATGATCGACACGCTGCTCTACAACCTGGACAAGGCTGTTCCCGCGGCGGAGACGCTGGGTGGCGTGATGAGTGGCGGGGAGGCGCCGGACCGCTACGGCCTGCTGACCCTGCATCGCCCCGCGAACGTGGACGATCCCGATACCCTGCGGCGCCTGCTGGAAACCCTGTCTGTGATCAGCCGCGACCTGCCGCTGATCTTTCCCATCCACCCACGTACCCGGGACAGGATCGAGGCCGCCGGCCTGCAGGGGTTGATCGAGCAGTCCGCCATTTACACCCAGCCGCCGATGGGCTACCTGGAAATGCTCGGCCTGATGCGCGACGCCACCGCGGTGTTCACCGACTCCGGGGGTATCCAGGAGGAAACCACGGCCCTGGGAGTTCCCTGCGTTACCCTGCGCGAAAGCACGGAACGGCCGATTACCGCCACCGAAGGCACCAACACCATCGTCGGTAGCGACAGCCAGCGCATACTGGATACCTATTCCGAGCTCAGCCGCACGGGCGGCAAGCGGGGGCGCGTGCCCGAGTACTGGGATGGGAAGGCTGCCCCGCGCATCTACAACCACATTGTCGCCTGGTTGGGCGGCTAGCGCGGAAGCCGCCAGTCCGATGAGTACCATCGTCAATGCCATGACCGTGGACGTGGAGGATTACTTCCAGGTGTCCGCCTTTGAACGCCACATTGCGCGCAGTGACTGGGACAGCCTGCCGTGTCGCGTGGAGCACAATGTGGACCGGATTTGCGAGTTGTTTTCCGACGCGGGCATCAAGGGCACCTTCTTCACGCTTGGCTGGTTGGCGCAGCGTTACCCCGCCATGGTCAAGCGTATTGTCGCCGAGGGGCATGAGTTGGCCAGCCATGGTTGGGAGCACACCCGCGTGACCCAGCAGGACCCGGAGACCTTTCGCAAGGACGTGCAGCGCAGCCGCGAAACCCTGGAAGCCTTGTCGGGACAGCCGGTGCGCGGCTATCGCGCCGCCAGCTATTCCATTGGCCGGGACAACCTCTGGGCCCTCGACGTACTGGCCGACGCGGGCTACCGCTACAGCTCCAGCGTCGTACCCATCCGGCACGACAACTACGGCATGCCCGGCGCTCCACGCTTTGCCCATCTCGTGGCGGGTGACCGCTTGCTCGAGGTGCCCCCCACGACCCTGCCGGTGGCGGGGCGGAACTTTAATTTTGGCGGCGGCGGCTGGTTTCGCCTGTTTCCCTACGCGCTATCGAGGCAGGCCCTGCACCAGGTCAACGAGGCTGAATCGCAGCCCTGTGTGTTCTATTTCCACCCCTGGGAGATCGACCCCGATCAACCGCGGGTACCGGGTGTAGGCTTGCGCACGCGTTTCCGTCACTACCTGAACCTGAAGCGCACCTATCCGCGTTTGCAACGGCTGCTGGGAGATTTTCGCTGGGGCCGGATGGACGAGGTATTCCTGGGCGGGGAGGCTTCGGCATGACCCTTTCGGTACGCGCCGCCGGAGCGGCGGACGAAGCCCTCTGGGATGCTTATGTCGGGCGCCACGAACACGCCACGTTTTTTCACCGATTTGGCTGGAGCCGGGTGCTGCGGCAGGCCTTCGGGCACCAACCCCATTTCCTGGTAGCCGAGGAGGGCGGCCGCTTGCGCGGGGTCCTGCCCCTGGCCGAGGTGAGGAGTTACCTGTTCGGCCGCTCCCTGACCAGCCTGCCTTTTTGCGTCTATGGCGGCGATTTGGCCGATGACAGGGAGGCCGCGGGTGCCCTGCGCGAGGCGGCTTGTGAATTGGCCGCGCGGATGAAAGTCGGGGCGCTGGAACTGCGCAGTACGCGGGATTCGGGCTTCGGCTGGCCGACCAAGGACCTGTACTACACCTTTCGCAAGCAACTGGAGAGCGATCACGACGCCAATCTCAAGGCGATACCGAACCGCCAGCGGGCAATGATCCGCAAGGGAATCGCGGAGGGCCTGCGCAGTGAGGAAACCGCGGATATCAAACGCCTGTATCGCGTCTACTCCGAGAGCGTGCGCAACCTGGGGACGCCGGTGTTCGCGCGTCGCTACCTGGAGATACTACAGCGGGAGTTCGCCGGTGATTGCCGCTTGTTGATGATCGCCGACGACGACGGCGACGTGGCGGGGGTCATGAGTTTCTACCATCGGGGGGAAGTGCTGCCCTACTACGGCGGAAGCGTCGCCCGCGCCCGCGACATCAAGGGTTGCAACCATTTCATGTACTGGGAGCTTATGCGGCGCTCGGTGGAAGAGGGGGTGCTGGGCTTCGATTTCGGCCGCAGCAAGCGGGATACCGGTCCTTTCAGCTTCAAGAAAAATTTCGGCTTCGAGCCCTCCTCGCTGCCCTACGAGTATCACCTGGTGACCCGCGACAGCGTGCCCAACCTCAGTCCCAGCAATCCCCGCTACGCGCGCCTGATCGATACCTGGCGCAGGATTCCGTTGCCGGTGGCCAACACCATCGGGCCGTTTCTCGCCCGCAGTCTCGGGTAGCGCGCATGTCTCCGGCCGATCGCGGCACCAGGCACCCGCTCCTACTGTTGTGCCACCGCATCCCCTATCCACCGGACAAGGGCGACAAGATCCGCTCCTATCATTTGCTGGAGTATCTCCGCCGGCACTACGATGTTTACCTCGGGGCCTTCGTCGACGATCCCGACGACTGGCGGCACCGCGATGCGCTGGAGGGCCTCTGCCGCGAGGCCATGCTGCTTCCGCTCGCGCCCCTGCGGGCGAAGCTGGGCAGTCTGGCCGGCCTGGTTCGCAACGAGCCGCTGACCCTGGGCTATTATCGCGATCGCCGCCTGAGCCGCTGGGTTCAATCGGTGGTGGAGCGCGAGGGCATACGCCGTGTCGTGGTGTTTTCCTCGTCCATGGGGCAGTTCACTCCCCGCGCGGGCGGCGTCGAGGCGACCACCGTCGTCGACTTTGTCGATGTCGATTCCGCCAAGTGGACCCAGTATGCGAAGCGCAAATCCTGGCCCCTGTCGTGGTTGTACCGGCGAGAAGGCCGCAGCCTGGCGCGCTACGAAAAGCGCTTGAGCCACGAGACCGACGCCAGTGTCTTTGTCTCCGCGGAAGAAGCCGCGCTCTACCGCCGTCGCAATCCGGATATCGCGGAACGGGTGACTTACTACCGCAACGGGGTCGATACCGAGTACTTCGACCCCGGTCAGCGGGGGGAGTCGCCGTACCCCGACGGCACCCTGCCACTGGTGTTTACCGGCGCCATGGACTATTGGCCGAACGTCGACGCCGTGGCCTGGTTTAGCCGGGAGGTGCTCCCCCTGGTGCGCCGTCATCGCCCCGACGCGGTGCTCTATATAGTTGGCAGCCGTCCGGCGCGGGAGGTACGCGCCCTGGCCCGCGAGGCCGAAGTGGTGGTTACCGGCCGCGTGGATGATATGCGCCCCTGGCTCGGGCATGCCCGGGTATCGGTGGCGCCGGTCCGCGTGGCCCAGGGCATTCAGAACAAAGTGCTCGAAGCCATGGCCATGGCGCGGCCGCTGGTGGTGACGTCCAGGGCGCTCGAGGGCATACCGGCCTCGGATGCGGAGCATGTGCTACTGGCCGACGACGCGCAGGCCATGGCGACGCGGATACTGGCATTGCTCGACGGCCAGTATCCGGCCCTCGGCGGAGCCGCGCGCAGGCTGGTGCGCGACAGTTTTAGCTGGGAGGCCTCGCTGCCCGTTCTCGGCCAGTTGCTGGAGGGCGAGTCCCAGGCCACCGGATACCGGCAGCTGGATGCCGGAGCGGCGCATGGTTAGGGTAGTGGCTGGTTCCGATCTTGCCTTTCGACCCGCTTTAACGGCCGGGTTGTGCTATATCGTCGCGGTATTGGCCTGCTTCTGGCCCACACTCATGGGCATGGTCGATATCTGGTCCCGTTCCGATACCTTTGCCCACGGTTTTCTGGTGGGGCCCATCAGTGCCTGGCTGGTGTGGCGCCAGCGCGAGGGGCTGGCCGGCATCGCGGCGCGGCCGGTTCCCTGGGTGCTGCCGTTGATGCTGCCGCTGGGTTTCGCCTGGGTGCTCGCCGAGCTCGCCGAAGTGCGGGTGGTGGCGCAGTTGGCGATGGTGGCGATCCTGCCGGTCGGGCTTTGGGCCATTCTCGGTCACGCCCTGATACAGCGGCTGGCGTTTCCGCTGGGCTTCCTGTTCCTGTCGGTGCCTATCGGCGAGGGCCTGATTCCGCCGATGATGGAGTTCACCGCCTGGGCCACGGTGTGGCTGGTCGAGGCCAGCGGCGTTCCGGTGTACCGGGAGGGATTGCTGTTTACCCTGCCGACCGGGGTTTGGTCGGTGGTGGAGGCCTGCAGTGGCGTGCGCTACCTGATCGCGTCTTTCACGCTGGGCCTGCTCTACGCCTACCTGACCTATCGAAGCCTGGCGCGGCGCGTGCTGTTTGCCCTGGCCGCGCTGCTGGTGCCGGTGATCGCCAATGCCTTGCGCGCCTATTTCATTGTCATGCTGGGCCACCTGACCAACGGCAAGCTGGCGACCGGTGTCGATCACCTGCTCTACGGTTGGGTGTTCTTCGGCCTGGTGATGTTGCTGTTGTTCTGGCTCGGCGGAATCTGGCGCGAGGATACCGAGCACCCCCGCGTCGCATCCCCAACGGAGTCGGGCGACGCGCCCGCGCCCCTGTCGCGGCTCTTTATCACTTGCTGTGGCGCCATCCTGATGGCGGCCATGTGGCCGGCACTGGCGCACATGCGGCAGGCGACCCTGTCGCCGGTGGTCGCGGAGGCGCCGCCGGCTCCCCCGGCGTTGGCGTCCTGGGAGGTTGGCGGCGCGCAACCCTGGCGCTGGCAGCCGGTACGCGAGGCCAACGTCCTGCGCACGCAGGCGGTCTACCGCTTTGGTGGCGAACCGGTGGTGCTCTACCTCGACCGGCTCGACCCGGGGCTTGAAGGCGCGGAACTGGTGGCGATGCCCAGTCGCTTGCTGGGCGAGGGCGAGAGCTCGCGCCTGCTCCGGCAGTCGGCGCAAGCCGCTCCCGTGGGCGTGACGGCCGGGCGGATCAATCAGTTCTCCGTCGCCGACGGCCACGATCGCCTGAGGGTGTGGTACTGGTACCAGATTGGTTCCCGCGCCAC
This sequence comes from Parahaliea mediterranea, assembly GCF_017255185.1. Taxonomy (GTDB): domain Bacteria; phylum Pseudomonadota; class Gammaproteobacteria; order Pseudomonadales; family Halieaceae; genus JAFKCZ01. The sequence continues at coordinate 187,014 of NZ_JAFKCZ010000008.1, read as the reverse complement.
CGGGGGCGCGGTAAACGCGAAGATACTGGAGGCCTGGGAAAAACTGCGGGGCAGCGGCGTGACCCAGGCCAGGATCATCGTGGTCACCCGGGAGGACAGCCTGGCGGCCGGCGCCGTCGATACCGCCACCGAGCGGCTCGCCCGATTCCTGGGCCACGCCGGGCCGGTGATCGAAAACACCGTTGCCGGTGAGGCGGCGTCCGGAGCCAGCCGTGAGTGAATCGCGGGCGCCGCTCGTTGCGCACCTGATCTACCAGCTCGGCACCGGGGGGCTGGAAAACGGCCTGGTGAATATCATTAACCGCTCGCCGGCGGATCGCTACCGGCATGCGATTATCTGCCTGACCACGAGCGAGCCCTTCGCCCGGCGCATCACCGCGCCCGGGGTTGAGGTGATTGAACTTCGCAAGCGGCCGGGAACCGACCTGGCCGCCTACCGCCGCTTGCGGCGGGAGCTGGCGCGCCTGTCTCCGGCCATTGTCCACAGCCGGAATCTCGCGGCACTCGAAGCGCAACTGGCGACGCTGTGGCTGCCGGGATTGCGCCGTGTTCACGGGGAGCACGGGCGGGACATGTTTGACCTCGAGGGGCGCAATCCGCGTTACCGATGGTTGCGCCGGGCGCTGCGGAGCGTGATTCACCGCTACGTGGCGGTCAGCGAGGATCTGGCAGGCTGGCTGGAGCGCGATATCCGGGTACCCCGGCAGCGGATTCGGCAGATCTACAACGGCGTGGACCGCGAGCGCTTTTATCCCGGCACGCCGCCGCCGGCGCTGCTGCCGCCGGGGTTCATGCCGCGGGAGGGGGGGATTCTGCTCGGCGCCGTCGGTCGCCTGGCCCAGGTCAAGAATCACGCCGGCTTGATACGCGCGCTGGCGCGGCTGTTTGAGGGCGCGCCGCCCCTGCGCGAACGGGTGCGCCTGGTGCTGGTGGGTGATGGGCCGCTGGCGGGTGAGCTTCAGCAGTTGGTGGCCGAACTCGGCCTGGACGGGCAGGTTCTGCTTGCGGGGGAGCGGGACGACATCCCGGACCTGCTGCGCGCGATGGACCTCTTCCTGCAGCCCTCGCTGGGCGAGGGGGTGTCCAATACCGTCCTGGAGGCCATGGCCACCGCCCTGCCGGTTATCGCGACGCGGGTCGGCGGCAATCCGGAGCTGGTGACCGAGGGGGCCACTGGCTACCTGGTGCCCGTGGACGATGACGCGGCGCTCGCCGCGGCGCTCGCGCGGGCACTGGAATCCCCCTCGCTGCCGGAGATGGGGCGGCGGGCTCGCGAGCGGGTGCTGGGCGAGTTTGTGTGGGAGCGCACGGTGGACGGCTATCTGTCGTTATATGATGAGGTGCTGGCCCCGGCCCGGGCCGGTGGCGCGGGTTCGCCAGCGTCATCGCGGGCGGGGCGGGCACGCTAAAAGGGAGATACGACTCGGGATGTGTGGCATAGCGGGCATATTCGACCTGCGGGAACGGCGGGATGTCGATCGCGACGTGCTGCGGGCAATGAACCAGGTGCAGTTCCACCGGGGGCCGGACGAGGACGGCCTTCACGTCGAGCCCGGGGCGGGACTGGCCCACCGGCGCCTGTCGATTATCGACCTGTCGTCCGGGCAGCAGCCCATGTTCAGCGCCGATGGCAACCTTTGCGTGGTCTACAACGGCGAGATCTACAACTTCGGCGAGCTGACCGAGACGCTGCGCCGCCGCGGCTACCAATTCCGCACCCGTTGCGACACCGAGGTGATTCTCTACGCCTGGCAGGAGTGGGGCGAGGACTGCGTGCGGCATTTTCGTGGCATGTTCGCCTTCGCGCTGCTCGACCGCCGGGCGCAGTCACTGTTCCTGGCGCGCGACCGCTTCGGTATCAAGCCGCTGTTCTACAGCATACTGGCAGATGGCCACTGCCTGTTCGGGTCGGAATTGAAAGTGCTGAAAGCCCACGCCGGGCTGCCGCGAAAGCTCGAGCCGCGCTCGGTGGAGGATTACTTCGCCCTCGGCTACATCCCCGAACCGCGCACCATCTATCGCGACGTCTACAAGCTGCGGCCGGGTCATACCCTCACCCTGCGCCGCGGCGAGCCGGTACCCGCCCAGCGCGAATACTGGGACATTCCCTTCGAGCCGGGTTCGCCGATGACCGAGGCCGAGCTGCAGGGTGAGTTGGTGGAGCGGCTCGCCGAGGCGGTGCGCATCCGCATGGTGGCCGAGGTGCCCCTGGGGGCCTTCCTCTCCGGGGGCGTGGATTCAAGCGCGGTGGTGGCGATGATGGCCTCCCAGCAAGCCGACCCCGTCAACACCTGCGCCATCGGTTTCGATGTCCAGCAGTACGACGAGGTGGCCTACGCGCGGCAGGTGGCCGAACGCTATCGCACCAACCACCACGAGCGCACCGTGAGCAGCGATGATTTCGCGCTCCTCGACGGCCTGGCGGACCTGTACGACGAGCCCTACGCCGACAGCTCGGCGCTACCCACCTATCGCGTGTGCCAACTGGCCCGGGAGCAGGTCACAGTGGCCCTGTCGGGAGACGGCGGCGACGAGAACTTCGCCGGCTATCGCCGTTACCGCTGGCACATGAACGAGGAGCGCTTGCGCGCGCGACTCCCGCAAGGCTTGCGCAGCGGCTTGTTCGGCACCCTCGGGCGGCTGTATCCGAAGGCCGACTGGGCGCCGCGGATATTCCGTGCCAAGACCACCTTCGAGGGTCTGGCGCGCAACTCGGTGGCGGCCTACCTGCACTCGGTGTCGCTGTCTTCCACCGCCCAGCGCGGAGCGATGTTCAGCGATGCCCTCAAGCGCGAATTGCAGGGCTACTCGGTGCAATCGGTATTCGATGAGCACGCCGCCCGCTGTCCCAGCGACGATCCCCTCTCACTGATCCAGTACCTGGATATGAAAACCTACCTGGTCGGGGACATCCTTACCAAGGTGGACCGCGCGAGCATGGCGCATTCACTGGAGGTCCGCGTCCCCTTCCTCGACCACCCCTTTGCCGAGTGGGTCTCCAGCCTGCCGCCGTCGCAAAAATTGCGCGGCGGGGAGGGCAAGTACCTGCTCAAGAAATCCCTGGAGTCACACCTGCCCCGGGACATCCTCTACCGTCCGAAAATGGGTTTCGGCGTGCCCCTGGGCAACTGGTTCCGCGGGCCCTTGAAGCAGCGCCTGCGGCAGGCCCTGCTGGAGGGAGGGTTGGCCGATAGCGGCCTGTTCGATGCCGCCTACCTGGAGCGGCTGGTGCGGGAACACCAGTCGGGCCTGCGCGAGCACAGCGCGCCACTGTGGTCGCTGCTGATGTTCCAGGCGGCGGTCAAGGACGACGATTTCGGGTTACAGCCATGACCGGCCTGCGCATCCTCCATGTCCTGGATCACTCGATCCCCCTGCACAGCGGCTACACCTTCCGCACCCGCAATATCCTGCGCGAGCAGCGCAAGCTCGGCTGGTACACCGCCCATGTGACGGGGTCCAAGCACCGCGACGGCGCGGCGGCGGAAGAGGACGTGGACGGCCTGCACTTTTATCGCACCCGGGCGCCATCCTCGCGCTGGCAAAGCCTGCCCTGGGTGGATCCGTTGGTGGTCATACGCAGCCTGGCCAGTCGCCTCGACGAGGTGATCGAGCGCGAGCGGCCCCAGGTGCTACACGCCCACTCCCCGGCCCTGAATGGCATGGCCGCGCTGAGCGCCGGGCGCCGTCACGGTCTCCCGGTGGTGTACGAATGCCGGGCCTTCTGGGAGGACGCGGCGGTGGACCACGGCACCAGTCGCGAGGGCGGGCTGCGCTACCGGCTGACGCGTGCGCTGGAGTCGCGGGTGTTTCGCGACGCCGCCGCGGTGACCACGATCTGCGAGGGCCTGCGCGGCGACATCGTTGCCAGGGGGGTCGCGGCGGACAAGATCACGGTGATTCCCAACGCCGTCGACGCGGACAGTTTTCAGCTCGACGGCGAACCCGATGCTGCGCTGCGGCGGGAGCTGGGGCTCGAGGGCCGACTGGTGCTGGGCTTTCTCGGCTCGTTCTACGCCTACGAGGGCCTGGCCCTGTTGGTGGAGTCGCTGGCCGCGCTGCGCCGTGAACGCCCCGAAGTCGCCCTGTTGCTGGTCGGGGGCGGCCCCCAGGAAGACAATCTCAGGGCGCGGGTCCGCGAGCTCGGCCTCGAGGACGCGGTGGTGATGCCCGGGCGGGTACCCCACGAGCGGGTGCAGGACTACTATCGCCTGGTGGACCTGCTGGTCTACCCGCGCCTGCACATGCGTCTCACCGACCTGGTGACCCCCCTCAAGCCCCTGGAGGCGATGGCCCAGGGCAAGATCGTGGTGGCGTCCGACGTGGGCGGACACCGGGAACTGATCGAACCCGGCCGCACCGGCTACCTGTTCGAAGCCGGCAGCCGGGATTCGCTGGTCGACACGGTTGTTCGCGCCATCGATGAGCGCCCGGAGTGGGGCGCCATGCGCCGGCAGGGGCGGGACTTCGTCGAGGGCGAGCGCAACTGGACCGCCAGCGTCGCCCGTTACCGCCCGGTGTACGAGGCGCTGCTATGAGCGGCGCCGGCCTGGTGCTCGGCCTCGTCGGTCCCGTGCCGCCGCCCCTGGGGGGGATGGCGGCGCAGACCCGGCAGCTGGCCGATTTACTGCGCGCCGAAGGCGTAACGGTGGTGGAACTGCCGACCAACGGTCCCTACCGGCCGTCCTGGCTGGCCCGCGTGCCGGTGGCGCGCGCCCTGGGGCGCCTGTTGCCCTACCTGCTGTCGGTATGGCGCCTGGCGGGCAGGGTCGATGTGATTCACCTGATGGCCAATTCCGGCTGGTCCTGGCAGCTCTTCGCCGCGCCGGTGCTGTGGATCGCGCGGTGGCGGGGGACGCCGGTAGTGGTGAACTACCGCGGCGGGGAGGCGCGGGACTACCTGCGGCGCTCCCTGTCGCGGGTGCGCCCGTCGCTGCGCCGGGCCTCGGCCCTGGTGGTGCCCTCCGGCTTTCTGCAGGGGGTTTTTGCGGACTTTGGTTTCAGCGCCCAGGTGGTGCCCAATATCGTCGATACCGAACGCTTTCGCCCGCAGGAGCCGCCGCACGCGGGGGAGGGCTTCACGGTGATCGTTACCCGCCATCTGGAGCGCATCTACGGGCTGGAAACCGCATTGCGCGCGGTGGCCCTGGCGGCTGCGGATATTCCCGGGCTGCGCCTGGTGGTCGCTGGCGATGGTCCGCTGCGAGGCGAGCTGGAAGCCCGGGCCCGGGAGCTCGGGGTGAGCGGGCGAGTCGAGTTTACCGGCCAGGTGGATCGGGATGAAATTCTCGCGTTGTACCGCGGCGCCGACGCCCTGTTGAATCCGACGACGGTGGACAATATGCCCAATTCGGTACTCGAGGCCCTCGCCAGCGGCGTGGCCGTGGTATCCACCGATGCCGGTGGCGTCCCCCATGTGGTCACCCACGGCGAGACGGCGCTGCTGTGCCCGGTGGGCGACGCGGAGGCGATGGCGGCCTGTCTGGTGCGGCTGTACCGGGAACCGGGCTTGCGCGCCGACCTGGTGGGTGCCGGCCTCGAGCACGTGCGCCAGTTCAGCTGGCCGCGGGTGAGGGAGCGCTGGCTGGCGACCTATGCGCGGGTCGCGGGGGAGGCCGGGGCATGAGCGGCCTGTATACCCCGCTGGTCTCCGGACTGCTGTTTCCGCTGCACGAACGGCTCAAGGGGCACCAAACGCAGGCGGTGTTTCGCCGCCTGGAGGAGAGTCAGTGGCGCTCGCCCGGGGAGTTGGAGGCGCTGCAGATCGAGCGCTTGCGCGAATTCCTGGCGGCCATCGGCCGCGACGTACCGTATTTTCGCGACCTGTTTGCAGAGCTCGGTTTTGACCCGCAAGCACTGGCTGGCCTGGATGACCTGCGGCGGTTGCCGACCATGGGCAAGGCGGAGATCCGCGCCAATAGCGACCGCCTGCGCGCGACGGGGGCCGGTCCCCTGGCGCGCTTCAATACCGGCGGTTCCAGTGGCGAGCCCCTGGTTTTCTATCTCGGCAAGCAGCGCATCAGCCACGATGTCGCCGCCAAGCGCCGGGCGACCCGCTGGTGGGGAGTGGATATTGGCGACCCGGAGATTGTGCTCTGGGGCTCGCCGATCGAACTGGGCGCGCAGGACCGTCTGCGCGTCGTGCGTGACAGCTTGTTTCGCACCGAGCTGTTGCCCGCGTTCGAGATGTCGCTGGCGAACATGGACCGTTTTCTCGAGCGCATTCGCCGCCGCCGCCCGGCGATGCTGTTCGGCTACCCGTCTTCCCTGTCGCTGCTGGCGCGCCACGCCCGGCAGCGCGGCGTGGCCATGGACGACCTGGGCATCCGGGTGGCCTTTGTGACCTCCGAGCGCCTCTACGACGAGCAGCGCGCCGATATCGAGGCGGTGTTCGCCTGTCCGGTGGCCAATGGCTACGGCGCGCGGGATGCCGGTTTCATCGCCCACCAGTGCCCGCAGGGCAGCCTGCATATCAGCGCCGAGGACATCGTGGTGGAGGTGTTGCGGCCCGACGGGCAGGCGGCGGCCGCCGGCGAGAGCGGTGAACTGGTTGTCACCCACCTGGCCACCGGCGAGTTTCCTTTCGTGCGCTATCGCACCGGCGATGTCGGTGTCCTGTCCCGCGAGCCCTGCGCCTGCGGTCGCGGCCTGCCGGTGCTGGCGGAAATCCAGGGCAGGAGCACCGACTTCATCGTGGCGGCGGATGGCACGGTCATGCACGGCCTGGCGCTGATCTATGTGCTGCGCGATATCGACTGCGTCGATGAGTTTCGCATCGTGCAGGAATCACCGCAGCTGACGCGGGTGCAGGTCGTCGCGGGGCCCAACTGGAGCGACGCGATCGAGCATTCGGTGCGGCAGCAGTTCAGGCAGCGCCTGGGGGAGAGTGTGGAGGTCGTTATCGAGCACTTGCCTGCGATTCCCCTGGAGCCCTCGGGCAAGCGGCGCTATGTGGTCAGTCATGTATCGCCCTGAGCGGCCTGCGTTGCGCTCAACCGCCAGTTTCCCGATAGTCCGTCGAGGTCGAAACTGGCTACCCCGTCGCCGCGCCTGCCGGTGAGGGTGCGGCCCTGCGTGTTGGTCAGCTCGATCCGGGCCGCGGCGCCGACGCCCAGTAGCAACAATTCGCGGTGGCCGCCGTCCAGGGACAGGGTCGTGGTTAACTGCCCACCGTCCAGGAATACCAGCAGGCGCCGCGGCGTGTGTAATACGTGGCCGCCCTTCGGTTGCCGTTCCGGCAGGGTGGTTTCACGGTTGCGATGGCCCTTGAGCGATGGCAGGAGGCTGACCAGGAAGTGGGTGTCGCCGGCCCGTGGCGGCCGCGCTTCCAGGCGCCACCGCGCCGGGTCGTAGCCCGCCATGGCGCGGACACCGCCGTCCCGGTTAACGTAGAATCCGTCGCGCTCGGGGGTGGCCCACTCGTAGCCGGGACCGCCCACCAGGGTGATTTCGGCCGACGCGGGCAGGTGAAAACCGGCGTCCATGCTGCCCCGGCCGGCTTCCACACGAGCGTGGTCGACGGTGCCGACGAAAACGCCCGCCCTGTCGCTTCCCGCCACGCGCCCCAGGCCTTCAATTGCCGGGCGCCTGGCGGTGTGCAGCAGCCACGCCGGCCGGATATCGGCGGGCAGTCCCACCAGTGCGTCGTGGATGACCAGCAGATCCTCGTCCAGCAGGTAGAGGAAGTCGCGTCGTACGCGGCGTGAACCGGGTTCGGCCCAATAGGCCTGGCTCAGGTCTGCCCGGAGATAGGCGTGGGCGCCGGGCCTGTGGTCGTAGGCTTCCAGCTCCGCCGCGGCCAGGTGCATGCCCGCGTGGAGCTGCCCGCGCCAGTGTTCAGGGTCCCTGATCCGGCTGCCAGTGGGCATGGTTAGCCGTTGGCCGCCGGAGTCCGAAGCCTGGCCCCGCAATCGCGTGTTCAGGGCAAGCGGCCGCCCGGGAAGCAGCAGGCTGTTCTTGGCGACGGTCTGGATGCTGTACTGAAGGCGGTGCGGGGAATGGGTCGCTCCGTAGGCGGAACCGTTCACCGCCAGCGGCCCGCCCTTGTAGAGCGTGAAGTGGCCCGCGTCGTAGTGTTGGTGATGGCTGAAACCGTGGCTCGCGCGGAAGCTGACAAAGGTGGCGTCCGGCCCCCAGTCCGAGCGCGCGAACAGGCTGTTGACCGCGCCCCGGCCGAACAGGGCCGCGGTGGGCAGGTGGCCGTTGAATATCGACAGGTCTGCCGCCTGTTTCGCGCTACCGGTATGTCCCGGCAGCAGGGGTACGCTGGGATCGTGAAGCAGGCGGCGGGACCAGCGATAACCGCGATAGTAGGCCGCGTCGCCGTGCAGGCTCTGCAGGTAGGCACCGTAGCTGGCCAGTACCGGGCTGCGAGTATGGCGGACCAGCAGGTCGATGACGCGGGCCGTTTCGTCCCGCAGGTCGAGCCGCGGGCCTTCATCGGCATGGCCCTGGACCTGGTTGTCCGGGCGCACCGAATGGATCATCCACAGGCCCAGACGCTCCAGCAGGGCATCGATCTGCGACGCCCTGGCGTTTCCCTCAAGGCTGTTGCGGTAGCTGATCAGGGCGAGTACCAGGGGCATTGCCCGGGAATTGATCCAGTAATTATAGCCGCTGGGCCAGCTCTCGGTGATCGCGAGGGCCGCGATCACTCGGTCGAAATGGGCCTGGCTGCGGCGCAGCAGCTCCGCGTCGGCGGCGGCATCGGTGGCGATACCGGCGGCCAGCAACCAGCTATTGGCGGCCTCGCTGGCTCGCCCGTGCCACAGCGAAAGGCTCTGGTCGTCGAGTTTCTCAAGACTCGACAGTGCCATTTGCAGGGTCCGCTCGCGCGCTGCCCGCCACTGCCGCGGGTCCCTTGACGGCAGGGTTGCCAGCCAGTCCATGGCCAGGGCCCACTCCCACGCGGTGGGCGGTGGACGCAGCTCGGTGCCGGTATGCCCCGCCATGCTCGCCAGCGCCAGTTCGGCCGACTCGCGATCCCCGCTCAGCAGCCAGCACAGCGATCGGGGGGCCGCGCGATGGCCATCGCATGCGGCTTCGTTCGGGGGTGGGATTGCCGGCGCGCCGTCGGGGATTGGCAACAGGCGCGGGTGCGCGGGCCTGAGTACGCCGTCCAGGCGGTGGTCGGGGTAGGCATCGCCGGCCCGCAGCCAGTCCGGAAGGGTGTCGATCGTCGTCCACCGCCGCAGGGATTCGGCGAGCAGGAAGCGCGGCGTCAGCGACAGGTGCCAGCTGGCCAGTAGCAACGCGCCGGCGGCGGATGCCAGCGCAATTGCCAGGAGCAGGTAGAGGTGCCTTCGGTTCAGGCCGGAGGCCATTCGCCCCCGTGGACCGTGGTATCTCCGCGCGCGAGGCCGGTTGTCGGGCGCGGTGAATCAGTTGCCGTCATGCGGGTTCTCCTGGAACTCCCGGATCAGCTTGACCAGGCCGTCGATTTCGGCCTCGTTGAGGATATGCGCCCAGGGCGGCATGGCCGGGCTCAGTCCCGCGGCGTATCCGCCTTCGCCGATTACCCTGTGGTACCAGCTGTTCTCCCGTGCCCGGACGTCGTCGTCGTGGAAGTCCGGCACCGGTACCGGCAGCATACCGGCGTCCGGGCCGTCGCCGCGACCCTCGTTCCCGTGGCAGCGGGCACAGTTGGCGATGTAGATACTGTGTACTTCCGCCGCGGTGGTCGACGCGGGCTCCGCCTCTGCCGCCGGGGCGGGCGCCTGTGCATCGCCGCTCGAGAGCTTGAGAACGCGCCCGGTGGGTGTGCTGCTCCTGCCCAGGGTGGTCAGGACAACTTCACCGTCCGCGAGCTCTGTCAGCGAGCTGGTGCCACGCTGGGCGAATTGGTCGGCGGTGGCGATATGGTCCGCGCTGTCGACGCGCCGCCCGCTTGCGGGCATGCTGAAAACCTTCGAGGAGTAGTTGTCGGCGAACAGGTACTGGCCGCGCAGGGCCTGGTGCCGCTTGCCCTGGTACACGATCCCGCCAATCACCGCGCGATCATAGGCGGTGTGTACGTAGGTGTGGACGGGGGGCGTCTCGGTGCCAATGACCGTGTCGGGCCGGGACGGGCCGGCCGCTTCGTAGCCCTCTATGAAGGGGTATTGGTAGTGGTGCCCGGCCTCTACGATATTCACTTCCTCCCACTTGGTGGAGCCCACATCGCCGACCCAGAGGCGGCCGTCGGCATCGAAGTTCATGCGGTAGGGGTTGCGCAGTCCCAGCGCCCAGTACTCGTCCAGAATCGCGGGGTTGCCAACAAAGGGATTGTCCCGGGGAATGCAGTAGTCTTGCACCTGTCCCACCGCCGGGCGCCGCGTTATCGGCTGGCTGCGGTCGGAGTGCCGGCAGTCCACATCGATGCGCAGGATGGCGCCGCGAAAGGTCTCGTTGATACCCTTGTGGGTCTTCGGGTGAACCCCTTCGCCCAGAGCCAGGTACAGCAAGCCGTCGGGGCCAAAGGCCACGCTGCCGCCGTTGTGAAACCCGCTGGGCTCGCGGGGCAGGACCATTAACGGGGCTTCTGTCTGTACCTTGGCCCCGGCGTCCTCGCGCAAGGTGAACTTCGATACGTGGTTTACCTGTTCGCCGTTTTTCACACTGGTGTAGTAGGCGTAGATCACGCCTTCGTTGCCGGAGCCCGCGCGGGCAAATTCGGGGTGGAAATCGAAGCCCAGGAACCCGTTTTCGGATTCCACTTCGCCCACCTTGTCGCGTATATCCAGGACCAGGCTACGGCCCTCGCCCGAGGGGTAGTCGATGCGCTCGAGGGTGCCGGCGCGACCGAGAATATAAAGTACGCCCGGATCGCCCGGCCGCGGGCGCACCAGCATCGGCTGTGCGAATCGCTCGCCGGGGAACAGGTCGACGAGTTGGTAGGCGGCCTGTTCGCTGTCGCTGAACCAGATGCGGATACGGGTCACGGTGTTGGCAAAGTCCCGGTCGCCGACGAAAAAGAATGCGAGAATACCCGGCGTGAGCGCGGCGAGAATAATGGCGATACCTGCCGACCGGAATGCCACGCGCAGTATTTCCCGGATCAGGAGCAGCACTCTGGAGCCGGGCGCGCCGTGGGTGCTTGCCGCGCTGATTAGGTGCGCGGATATGACCAGCAGAGAGGCGAGAATTGCGATGCCGACGATGAGGTTCGGGTCGAAGGCGATCTCGGTGGTCAAAAACAGCGACATGGACGCAATGGCAAAGCCGAGGGCGATGGCGAACAGTTCCTGGACCGTCCGGCGAACATCGCTGGGGCGCCAGGGGCCGAGGTAGGCCGCCGTTGCCGCAAGCAGTACCAGGTAGACGCAGCCGAAGTGCCATAACACAGTACGGAAATCCTCACCGGTATAATCCACTTCCGGCAGGCTGATAACGAAACTGGGAATGAAGCTGATATGGGGTTCAAGCAGGTGGGCGCCGAACAAGGCCGCGAAAATCAACAGTGCTTCCAGTAAAAAAATTCCCGCAGCCTTCATAGTATCGCCAGTTCCATAGCCAGTGACCCCTGCCAGGTGGCAAAGGTGAAATCCGTTAGACTATAGTGGCTTCTGGAGGGATAGACAAAACCCATGGATGTCAATTTGCCGTCGATGAGAATTACCGCACGAAATCCGCTTGGCCGGGCTTTGTTCCTGGCTGTCTCCCTGGTTTTGTCCCTGTTCCCCGTTCCGGGACTCGCCATCGATGTGCAGTGGAACGACGGCGACGGGGGCGCCACCCGGCGTCATGCCCTGGCTTCCGCGGGCTTGCCCTGGGACCGCAAACTGGGTGACTGGAGCGACGCCGCGGGTGAGCCCTGGGGCAGATTGCCGTGGGCCTCGGCCACGCTGAGTCGTGGCGCGGAGGGCACGCTGTTGCGCCTGGATGTCACCGAACTGGTCGAAGCCTGGTACCGGCGAAAGCTGGCAAACCAGGGTTTTTATCTCCGCCTGCGCGGCGGGGGGCTCGATTTCGCCATGCCCAGCCGGGAGGCGGGTGCCGATGCGCCGGTGCTGAACGTAGACCTTAGCCAGGGCAGTTACCGCTTGCCGGTGGTGTACGATACAACGCTCGACGCCAGCACCAGCAAGGCCCTGGGCGACAGAAAACGGCTGAAGCTGGGTAAGGGCAAGGCGGTACTGCTGTATTTCGATCTCTCCCGTATGCCCCGCGGGCACCCGGTGACCAGGGCTTCGCTCGAGCTGAAAGTCGTGCAAACCAGTGGCCCCAAGACGACCTCGCTCGAGGTCTACAACGTGCATATCGCCCCCAGGAGTGGCGTGGTGGTTGCCAGCGAGCGGGGGCTGGCGCGGGACTATCCCGCGGATGTGGGTATCGCGGAGCACCCGGCAGTGGTGTTTAGCGAGGACTTTTCCCGCCAGAACTGGCAGCGGGACTGGTTTGTCGATGGCAAGGCCGGCGAGCGCGTAGAAAATGGTGCGGCGGCGGATTTTGTGGCATTCGATGGGCCCGCTCTCGCCGTGACCATAGCCGAGGGCGAGAAAAAGGGGCTGAACATACGCTACCGCTTTTCACGGCACGACCAGCCGGAGCCCGAAGAAGCTTACTTTCGCTACTATTTGCGTTTTGGCAGCAGCTGGAACCAGACGGTCTCGGGGGGAAAGCTGCCCGGGTTCGCGGGCACCTATCGCCAGGCGGGCTGGGGAAGCAGGCGCTCCAACGGCACCAATGGCTGGTCGGCTCGCGGCAGCTTTCGCAAGTCGATTCGGACCGGGCCTCCCGGCAGCGGGGATTTGCTGACCCCGATCGGCAGTTACGTCTATCATGTGGACCAGGATAGTTTCTATGGCAATACCTGGACCTGGTCTCTCGGTAGCGGCGCGTTGCTGGAAAACGAGCGATGGTACAGCGTCGAGCAACATGTGCGCCTGAACAGCCCCGGGGAGGCGGACGGGCTTATTCGGGCCTGGCTCGACGGGCAGCTTGTGTTCGAGCGGCGCGGGCTTCGGTTTCGCACCGTCCCGGAGCTGAAAATCGAGGATGTCTGGTTCAATGTCTACCACGGCGGCACCGCCCGTTCACCCAGGGACCAGGTCCTGTATATCGATAATGTGGTCGTGGCGACGGAGTATATCGGGCCGCTTGGCAGGCCGGACTGAGTGTGTTGCCGCACTCCGGTTGTGTACTACTTCACAGCTACGCCATTCGGGCCGAGATAATACGCCCCGGGGCTTTACCTTATGGTTCGCGGTCGCTATTGTCTCTGGGTTTCGGGTCGCTGTTTGCAATTGTGCCGGAGGTGGGGTGTTGGTGAATGGCCGATACGCGATCCCGGCGCAGGCTGGCGCGATCCCATGTCGATAAAAGCGGGCTGGATCAATCGATGATCGACAGTCTTTACTTGTTGGGGGACGTGGTGGCCGTTTGCTACCTGTTCTACTGGTCCAGTAAGCAGGACGCAGGCTGATGCGGGATCTGCTCCTGGTCATGTTCCTGTTCGTGGCCGCGGGGTTCGCGTTGAAGCGCCCCTATCTCGGCGTCGCGGCCTGGGTGTGGATTGCACTGACCGCGCCCGCGGAGTGGGCATTCGGTTTCTCCCAGACCTTTCGTCTCAATCTCACGATTGTGCTGATTACCGCGGTGTCCTTCTTGCTGGCGCCCGGGGAACGGCGCGGGACCGCGTTTTGCGGGCTCAGTTTTCTGGTGCTGTTGTTCGGTTTCTGGACGCTGTTGTCGACGGCAACCAACCTGTCCACTGTTCCCGGGTGGGTCTGGAGCTATTGGGCGCAGTTTGCCAAGGTGCTGCTGTTGTTCTTTTTTATCACCTGGGTGCTGCGCAGCTACATACATATCCACACGTTCATCTGGGCGATTGTGTTGGCGATTTCCTCCTACGCGGCCATGGAGGCGGTGAAATTCATCCTCTCCGGAGGGGGGCACCGCATTACCGGGCGCGCTGGCATCATTGCCGATCGCAACGATCTCGCGGTGGCGATCAATATGTGCATTCCGCTGGTTATCTACCTCATCGGCACCACCCGGCACAAGTTGTTGCGGCTGGGTTTGTGCGGCCTGGTGTTCCTCAATGTGGTCAGCATCGTGGGTACCTACTCGCGCGGAGGCTTTATCGGCCTTGCGATACTCGCGGCGGCGTTCTGGTTGAAGTCACGGCACAAGCTGATACTGGCCCTGATTGCGGCGGCGCTGATTCCCGTCGCGTTCAAGTATGCTCCGGAGGACTGGAAAGAACGGCAGCAGACAGTGGCGACCGCATCCCAGGACGACAGTTCGTTTATCGGCCGCCTGTGGGCGTGGAAAGTTTCCACGCTGATCGCCCTGGATCACCCCTTGACCGGGGGAGGATTCGGCGCGGTAACCGAGCCGGGGCTGTGGTCCTACTACGCTCCCTTTACGCCCACTTTCGGGCCGATTGAAACGCCGCCGGTGCCGCCGACCCTGAAACCCAAGGCGGCGCACAACGTGTATTTCCAGGTCCTCGGCGATCACGGCGTGGCGGGGCTGGCTATCTTTCTCGGTATCCTGTTGTTGACCTTCTGGACCAATATGCGCAATACCGCCGCGGCAAAGAAGGCCGGCGCCGATTGGTGCGTGAAGCTGTGCAATGCCGTGACACTTGCCCTGGTGGGCTATGGCATCACTGGTGCCAATGTCAGCCTGGCCTATTTTGACTTGATTTACGCCATTGTCGGGGTGGTTGCCGTGGTGCGTATCAATCGCGAGACCCTGCTGACGCGGGACACGGACCCGGTGGCTTCCCGGTCCATCGCGCCCGGGACCCGGGCGGTCGTGCCCGGGGCCAGCCCGGCGCCGCTTCGGCCCGTGCGGCCATCGATAGTGTTGGAACGGCGATGAGTGAAGACGTAGCAGCTCCGGTATTCATTCTGGGCGCCCAGCGTTCCGGTACAACCATGTTGCGGTTGATGCTGAATGCGCACGGGCGGCTCTGCGTCCCCCACGAGAGCGTTTTTATTACCGAGCTTTACCCGCGCCTGGACGAGTTCGGTGACCTGTCCCAGCGGGAAAACCGCTGTCGACTCATCGATGTTATCGCCGCGCACCCACAGGTGAAGAAAGGCGGGCTTGTGGTGGATATCGAGCGCCTGAAGGCCGCGGAGGTCGATTCCTACCCCGCGCTGGTGCGCGAGATTTTCCGTGAGTACATGGTCGGTCAGGGCAAGTCCGTGTGGTGTGACAAGTCTCCTTCGTATACCGAGGACATCGATGTACTTTGTCGCATGTTTCCAGACGCCCGTTTCGTGCATCTGGTGCGCGATGGTCGCGATGTTGCGATGTCCCAGCTGGCGATTAGCTGGGGCTCGAACAACCTGCCGCGGATAGCCCGCGACTGGCGCTGGCAAACCATGGTATGCCATAAAGTGGGGGCGGTGTTGCCGGCGGACCGGTTTATGGAGCTGCGCTATGAAGACCTGGTGCTCGAGCCGGAGCAGCAGTTGCGGCGCATTTGCCAGTTTCTGAACGTGCCCTTCGACCCGGGCATGCTCGATTACCATCGCTCCGCGGACAAAGCGGTGCCCCGGGAAAGCCTTCAGTGGCACAGGAATTCGGTCAGCAGGCCGAATGTGGAAAAAGTCCTGGCCTGGAAGACGACCATGCGTCGTTCCGACAGGGTTATCTTTGAACAGATAGCCGGGGACGCGCTGGCTTCCTTTGGTTACGAGTGTCTCCGGGAGCCGGCCGATATCCGCAGCCGCCTCAGAAACCTTTACTTCAATGTTATCGCCCGCTACTGAGCCCTCAGTGGGACCCCGCGGGTGGACTGACGACCATGACTGACGGCATATACAAGCATCTTGCCAGGGGCGCCGCGTGGTCCATTGGCATGAAATGGACTATGCGCCTGATCGGCATGGTCAACATCGTTATCCTGGCCCGATTGCTGACGCCGGCGGATTTTGGAATCGTGGCCATGGCCATGGTGGCGATTGCCTTCGTGCAGAGCTTTACCGAACTCGGTCCGGACCAATTGCTGATTCGCGATACGGACCCGGATACCGACCATATCAATTCCGCCTGGACCATAAAAATTTTACAGGGCGCCCTGGTCGCCTTGTTGCTGCTTGCGGTGGCTCCATTCGCGGCGGCCTACTTTGGCGACCCGCGACTGGTTGGCGTTCTGTATGTGCTGGCGCTGGCCCCGTTGATCGATGGCACCTCCAACATCGGTATCACGCTCGCGCGCAAGCAGCTGAATTTCCAACTCGATTTCTGGGCGGAGGTTGTGACGCGAATCATAACTTTCATTGTGACACTGGCGCTGGTTTTGTGGCTGCGAAGCTATTGGGCCCTGATCATCGGCCATGTGCTCAATTCGGTCGCCTACGTGCTGGTCAGCTTTCTGCTTCACCCCTGGCGCCCGCGGATTTGTTTCGCCTATTTCAGGCGCTACCTTGCCTTCGCGGGCTATATACTGCCGATACGTATCGCCAAGTTTTTCAACGGCCGGATGGGGACCATCATTGTCGGCGGGATGGGAAATGCGGGCCTGCTGGGGATATACAAGATGGCCGCGGATCTGGCGGAAATGGTGACCGGCCAGATCGCCACGCCGCTAAGCAGGGGCCTGTTTCCCGGCTATGCCCGACTGTCGAATGACCCACCGGCCCTGGCCACGGCCTTTCGCAATGTACTGGCAGCCTCGGCGATGGTGATGTTTCCGATTGCCACCGGACTCGCCGCCGTGGCGCAGGATTTCGTGCCGCTATTGCTGGGCGATCAATGGTTGGCAACGATCCCCTTGATGTCCTGGCTGTGCCTGTATGCAATGTTCAGTGCGATCAACCGCTTGATGACAACCCATATCCTGATTGTCGCGGGCAAGGAGCGCCACTCCGCATTGGTCGCCTGGTTTCGGCTGGCCATCCTGTTCCCCGCGGCCTATCTCGCATCCAGGGAATACGGAGTGATTGGCGTGGCGATAGCCTGCGCCGGCGTGTCCGTGTTCATGCTGCCGGTCTCGGGGTGGGTGTTGTCCAGGGCGATACCGCTGGGCTTTGGCGGCGTGCTCGCTGTCCTTGCGCGGCCGGCCATTGCCAGTATGGCGATGTACTGGTGCGTCGCGCATTGGTTGGTAGCGGTGCTTGAGCCCGGTTTGTTCCGGTTGGTTGCGGGCGTTGTTCTTGGCGTGGGCATCTATGCCGTGATCATACTGTTGGGCTGGGTAAGTGCCGGTCGACCGAGCGGGGTCGAATCATTGTTGTTGGCCGCTACCAGAAAGTACGCCAGACTGGGTTCTGGCCAAAGCGGTTCTTAGCAGGGAAGCGGCGATGCCTCAGCTGTTCATTCATATCGGGTTGCATAAAACGGGAACGACCTTCCTGCAACGGGAGGTATTTCCCCTGTGGAAGGGGGTCAATTATCTTGCCCAGGACAAGCTGGAGTACCTCACCCGCATGCGGGAGGGTGAGCGTTACCTGCTGTCGCGGGAGGGTTTGTCCGGCGTCAACTGGGCCCGTTCGGCCGACCGAATACGCAGTATCGAAAACCTGGGACGGCTTTTCCCCCAGGCCCGCGTGATTATCAGTTTCCGGCAGCACGCCGGGTATATCGCCTCCTCCTACAACCAGTACCTCCAGCGCGGCGGAAGCCTGTCTTTTCCCGAGTATTTCGAGCCCGTAGGGGGTGGCGGGCTGTTGAAAATCGAAGACTTTATGTACCGGCCCAAGTTGGAGGCGGTGCGCAGGGCCTTTGTTCACGAACCACTTGTGCTGTTGCACAGCGATATCGTTAGCGATCTCCCCCTTGTACTGTCCCTGCTTGAGTCTTACGTCGGTGGGCGGGCGCCGTCCGTCGACGCGATCCGCAATCGCCGGCACAACCAGAGTGTGTCCTACTATCCGGCGAAAGCGCTGCGCTATCTCAATGCCCGCAGCCAGTCCGCATTGAATGCCGAGGGGCGTTGGCCCCTGTATCATTGGCGCCTGCAGAGGCTCGGCCTGGATCCACGAAGCATTTGCCAGGCGTTGAGTCGGCGCCTTTTCACCCGGCCGCTGCTTGTCGCCAGCGACCTCGACGGCGTGGACGATCTGTTCGCGGAGGATTGGGCCTACATCCGTGATCAGGCGGAGACCTGGCGTTCAGCGGTGTCATGATACCCTGGGCACTGAAACAGGGAGTGGCTAGGTGGCTGCGACGGTGGCCGTTTCGGCAGCGTGACTTCACGCCGTGCTATGACGTGGACTTGCAATCGCTCGGCGGTGATTGCGGAAAGCACGAATCTGGCAAGGAACCGTCACAGCGGGTCGCGAGCAGCGCTCATGAGTCGCTGCCACTTGCCCGTTGTTTCCACAGTGTGACCGGCATGCGAGGCTGGTTGGAGCAGGCGAAAGTCCGCCATCCCGGGTGGCTGCAACGCGCCGCAAACCAGGCCAGGGCGGACCTGGAAGAGAGTCTCGCGCTCTACGGAATTGATGGGCCCGCACTGGAGGCGGGGTATCCCTGGGGCGGGGCCGTTAGCGGCGATATCCTGTTTCGTCTGCGTCCTCATCGTTTTTTTTTCCTGCCCTGTCATGCACTGGGCTCGCATCACGACCCTTCCCTGTTGCCGCGTATCGAGGCGGTGATCGATGATTGGTGCCGGGCCGCCGGGGGGGCGGCGAACAGCGTCGCGTTCGCGTCGGGGCTGTTGGTGTTGCAGCGACTGCTCGCCTGTCACTGGGCCTGGTTGTTCATCGCCGCGCACCCCGATGACCCCGTTGCACGTCGGATCGACGTCAAGCTGATGGCCGTAATGCGTGAGGATGTTCGCTTCCTGCAACGGCATCCGGAGTCATCGGCAAGCAATAATCACCTGTTGGCGGACCGCTTTGCCGATTGGTATTGCGGCGCCGCGTTCGGGCCCTGGCTGGAGGATTCCCCGTCGCGCGAGCAGCTGGAGGCGCGCTGGCTCGATGAGCTTCGCCGCCAGGTCGATGAGTCGGGGTGGACTTTCGAGGCCTCCCACCACTATCACGAATTTGCCCTCGACATGGCATTGATCTACCTGCGGATAAAGCAGGTTCGCGATGAGCCGCTCGCGGCGGATTTCCTGGCTCTTTTGCGGGCGATGCTGCGGGTTCAGGTGGATACCGCCGGACCATCGCTGGTGGACTGTTGCATTGGGGACGCCATCGAGGACAACCTACTGCCACTGGGTATCCACCGCGGCGCCGGCGCCGGGTTTTACCGCGAGGCGTATCGCCGCCTGTTCGAGCCGGCCTTGCAGCCAGCCCCCGTCGACGTCGCGTCTGTCGAGGTATGTTTCTGGTTGCTGGAAGGGCTGGCGGAACCCCCCTCGTCTCTCCCGGCCGATCTCCCGGCCGATCTCCCGGCCGACCAGTCCGGCGAGGCTTTGCCGCCCACCGAAGGCGGGCTCGTACAGTTCCCGGCCAGCGGTATTCATGTCTTTGCCGATGCACACAGCGCTGCAAGGACGGTGTTTCGCAGCGGGCCCGCGAAGGGCGCGGCCGTGCATGGCGGCCACATGCACAGTGACTGGCTGTCGGTCATGGTGTCGATCGATTCGAGGGCGCTGCTGGTCGACCCCGGCACCTACAGCTACCGCTCGCGTGAAACGGGCGCCGGCGACAAGCAGTCCTGGCGGGACTATTTTCGCGGTCGCGGCGCGCACAACGCCCTGACTCTCCGGGGAAGTGTGTTCCCGCCCCTCCTGCAGGGGGACTTCGGGCCGGCTGCTTACGTAGAGCGAATAACAACCACCAGGGCCATTGCCGCCGACAAACTCCGCCTGGTGGAGGCCGGGTTTGACGGGGACGGCGGATACAAGGGCTATCGGCGCGGCGTGCTGCACCTGTCGGGTGAGTACTTTCTGGTCTACGACCTGCTGCCGGACAGGCATGAGGGCGGGACGGTAAGCTATCAGTTCGCCGAGGGTTGGCAGCTGAATCGGCGAGAGGGCGGATTTCAGGTAGTGTCCGATCAGGGAGATACCGGCGGGTCGCTCGTCTCGACACTGGCTACCGGGGCCACGAGCGAGGCAGCCAGTGTACTGCTGGGCAGTGACTGTCCCCGGGGCGGATGGGTTTCCACGGAGTATGGAAGGAAAGTGCCGGCGCCGCAGCTGGGCCTGGCGGTCCCGGCACACACCGACTGCGCGGCTACATTGATTGCCCCGGGTCGCGAGCTGTGTGGCATATTACACATGAGCCGCGAGCCCGATCATGTGGCGCTGTTGCTGGAAGCGGATAATTTTAGCGATCACTTTTTTATCGCTTCGGAGGCCGGTCGTTCCGGGATTCGGGGAGCACAGATATCTGGCCGCTTCGGCGCGGTATGGCTGCGGCGTTGGAAGAGCGGGGCGATTTCGCTGCGGGGAGCGCAGGTCAGCGACCTGGACGTGCCGGATATCGTCAGTGTTTCATTCGCGCGCTGCGAGCCGGAGCTGTCCGTTGAGCAGGCTCCCGGTGAGGAGCCGCGGCTGACTACTTCGCGCGGCTAGTGGGCGGGCGGTGGTGGATTGTATGAACACGAAGCAGGACACTGTAATGGCCACTTTCAGCCAGCGTTTCATCAGCGCGGTATTGCCCAGGGTTCTGGGCACGGATTCGCCGCGTCGATTGTCGATACTGCTCTATCACCGGGTGCTGGCAGAGAGGGATCCCTTCCTTTCCCAGGCGCCAACCATCGCCGAGTTCGATTGGCAAATGCGCTTGCTGGCCAGTCATTTCGCACCGCTGCCCCTGTCCGAGGCGCTCGAACGAGTCGAGGCCGGGACGCTGCCCCGGCGTGCCGTCGCGGTTACCTTCGATGACGGTTATGCCGACAATCTGCTCAATGCCCTGCCGGTACTGAATAAATACGGTGTCCCGGCCACGGTCTTTGTCTCCACACGGTTTATCGATGGCGGTCTGATGTGGAACGACGCGGTAAGGGAAAGCCTGCGCGGGATGCCCCCCGGGCGACTGGAGCTCGCCGACTTGGGCCTGGGGGACTACAGCGTCGACGACATCGACTCGCGCAGGGCGGCAATCAGGGAAATCACCCGGGAGATCAAGTACCGCACCCCGGCCCAGCGCCAGGCCGTTGTCGACGCGCTTGCCGCCAGGGCCTCCGAGCTGCCCAGCGACCTGATGTTGAGCCGCGCGCAGCTACAGGCGCTCGCCGCCGCGGGGGTTGAAATCGGCGGCCACACGGTCAACCACCCGATACTTGCGACGCTGGAGGCGGATGAGGCTGAGTGGGAAATAGCGCAGGGGCGCAGGGATCTCGAGGCCTTGCTCGGGAGTCCGCCCGGGCTGTTCGCCTATCCCAATGGCAAGCGCGGGGAGGATTTTCTCGATATCCACGCCGACCTGGTCAGGCGCGCCGGCTACAGCGCCGCGGTAACGACGGATTGGGGAGTGAGTACCGCCGCCAGCGATCGCTACCTGCTGCCCCGGTTCACCCCCTGGGACGCGACTGCGCAGCGGTTCCTGCTGCGCATGCTGTTGAACGAGCGGCACATGCGATAGCCGCGGCCGGGCCTACCAGGCGCCTTTTTGCTGTAGCTGATTCTTGAGTCCCGGCAGGGGAAAGCCGTTGGCGTACAGTTTGGTGGCGTAGCTTTTTGCGCGCTCCAACTGCCCCAGGTCAACGAGCAGCAGCGACATGTTGTACATTACCTGCGGATTCTCCGGGGCCAGTTCGTGGGCGGTTTCATAGGCCTCGAGCGCCTTGTCGCGGTGACCGGTCTTGTGCAGGTAGATGGCGTACAGCAACGTGGCGGTGGCGTCTTTGGGGCTGTAGTTCAGCGCGCGCTGGAAATAGCATTCCACCGGGGAGTAGGGCGGTTCGCTGCGCTGCTTCCTGTGGAATTCCAGGCCGTATCGCGAGATTGAGTTGAGCGCCCGGTGGTGGTTGGGCCAGGCGCGCAGGGTATAGTCGAGGTCGCCCTGGATTTTCCCGGTGGAGCCCCCCTGCAACAGCTCGACCTTTTGGGTGAAGTGGCTGCGTTCAACCAGCATGAGCTCATGGCTATAGGAGAAGCGCTGGGTGTAGTCATAGGGGCCGTAGCCCTGGGGTTGGCCGGTGCACGGCCCGCCCGCAAGCGTCTCGCCCACCCAGGGGGCCCCCTGGGCGAGGGCGCCGGCGGCGGACAGCAAGCCGGCGACGAGGGCCGCAAGCCGCGGCAGGTTCCTGATTGCTGTGGAGCGATTGTTCATCGGGTCATGGCCATACCGACCTCTAACATCGATACAGCTTAGCAGAATGTGATCCCGGCGACAGAATCCGGGTGCTGAAACTGTGATTTATCGCAAACCGCCGGCTTTGCACCCATAATGGGGGCATTGACCTGGATCGATCCCGGAGAAGATCCGTTGAGCTTGAAACACAACCTGCTTGCTTGCGCCAGACTGCTGGGGCTGTTCCGGATGGCGCGTTGGCTGACCCGGGGTCGCCCGCGCATTCTCGCCTATCACGGTATTTGGCTGGGCGACGGACATTTCGGCAACCACCTGTTCATGTCGCCGCAGCGCTTTTGCCGGCGGCTGGAGCTGCTGGCTCAATGGGGCTACCCGGTCGTTTCCCTGGAAGACGCCGTTTCGGCGTCGACCCCGATTCCTCCCGCCGCGACGGTCATCACGATTGACGATGGGTGGGTGGGCACGTATCGGCATATGGTGCCGGCGCTGGCGCGGCACGGTTATCCCGCCACGGTATATCTCGCCACCTACTACAGCCAGAAGCAACGGCCGGTTGTGGACGTGGCGTTGCAGTACCTGTTTTCCGGTGAGTGTGATCTGCCCCCGCATATCGACATACCCGGCGCCACCGCCGGTTCGGTGCCACTGGGCACGCCACAACAGCGCGCGGAGGCACAGAGCCGGGTGGAGGCCTTGATGGCGGCGCTGCCGGACGATGACCAGCGCCAGGCCCTGCTTGAGAGCCTGGTGCGGGAAGCCGGGCTCGATTGGTCGCGGGTATGGAAGGACAGGTGGTTTCACCTGATGTCCGCCGAGGAGGTGGCCGACGCCGCCAGTCGTGGTATCTGTTTTGAATTGCATACACATCGACACCGGGTGGTGAGCGCGGGTCACAGCTGCCTGTCGCGGGAAATCGCCGACAACCGGGCCGTCATTGTCGCGGAAACAGGCAGGGAGCCGAGGCATTTCTGCTACCCCAGCGGCATCTATGACCGGTCGATGTGGTCCGAGCTGGAGTCGGCCGGAGTCGCCTCGGCGACGACCACCGCGATGGGCTTGTATCGCCGTGGCGATAATCGTTACGAGATACCCCGGATTATGGATGGCGAAGCGGTCAGCGAGCTTGAATTCGAGGCCGAAATGTCCGGCGTGCTCGAATTGCTGCGCCTGCTGCGTCGGTCTTTGCCGATCGGGGCCGGGGTTTCTGGCAGTGGCGTGGAGGCGGAGCGCGCATCGTCGCCTTGAAGTCAATGTCGATAGTCAACGCCTTCAAAAACGTCGGTCGAATGCTGGCCACCGAAGCGCGAGAGACGCGGCGGCCTGTCGCGGCGTTGTGGCTTGAAGTGGCGGAATTCTGCCTGCGGACCAGGCTCGGCCCCCGGTATTTCGTGGTGGCCGGCATGGCGCGGCCGGATTTTCCCCGGCACGAGCGCTGGCATCACATTTCCGACGCGCAGTTTCATCGTGCCGTGGACATACTCAACCCGCCCGCATACCGCAAACTGACCCAGAGCAAGCTGGCGGAGAAGGGGCTTTACGAACTGCTCGAAATTCCCTCGCCGAGGATGCTGGCGCACTACCACCCCGAGACCGGCTACGCCCGGGAGTTCGGCGCCCTGTGCAGCCCGGAGGCATTGGATGCGTGGTTGCTTACGCAGGTGGGGCGCCGCCTGTGTGTGAAACCCCTGGAGGGCTGGGGTGGCAGGGGGGTGCTGGCGGGGGACGTCGAACTCGATCGCAATGGTGCCGCGATGGTGGGAATCCTGCATTCCAGCGAGCGAATCGCGGCGCGGGAACTGGTGGACAGATACGCCGGAAACGGGGGGATGTCCAATTTCCTGGTGGAGGCGTATTTGCGGCAGTCGGTGGAGTTTTCGCGATTCAACAGCAGTAGTCTCAATAGCATCCGCATTTGGGTTATCCAGCAGCGCGGGGAGGTGCGCGTACTCGGCGCCTACCTGCGCGTTGGGAGAGCCGGGGCCCTGGTCGACAATGGTTCCGCCGGCGGGATAATGTTTCCCATTGACTGCCGCGATGGAACCCTGCTGCCGGGACTGTTGAAATCCACCCCTCACCGGGGGGACATTATCACCCACCTCGACAGCGGCGAGACCATCGCCGGGGGCCGGCTGCCCGACTGGGACCTGATCGGGGACTTCGCTTGCGAGGCCCTGCGCAAGCTCCCGCACACGCGCTTTGCGGGTCTGGACGTTGCGGTGTCGCACGGTGGCGAACCCATGCTGATAGAGTGCAACCCGGTGCCGGACAAGGACGGCGCCGCGCACGCCCGCATTCCCTCTATCGAGTTGAAACGAGCCGCCCGGCTGCAGCGGAAGGAAAGCGAACAATGACGACCGACGTACCTCGAACAGACCCGCCACGGCCTCTGAATATAGGCAACTGCGAGGAACGCGTCGAGGAAGCGTCGCGCCGTTATCGGGCTTCGGTCGACGGCGAGATAGTCGAAATTTCACTGCCACTCGAGCATCGCCTGTTGACGCCCGGAGATGCCTTCCTGGCGTTTGCCCTGCTGGATGCCATGGTGTCCCGCAGGGAGATCCACCTCGACGATACGCTGCCCGTCAACTCGGCCCTGCTCGATGGCCTCGGGGACCTGCAGCGGATGTACCATATCTGGAACCGGAAACTGCAAGCGGTTGTCATTCGGGCGCAGAGCCAGATTGACAACGCGGTCCGCGAGGGTTGCGCGTGCTTCTATTCGGCGGGAGTCGATAGTGCCTACAGCCTGGGATATTACCGCGACCAGGTCACCCATCTCGTTACCATGAACAGCTTCGAGGGCTGGCGCGATGAACAGCAGTGGTCGCGCTTTATCGATCGCCAGCGCTCCCTGGCCAGCAGTATCGGCGTCCAGTTGGTAACTATTAGCGGCAACTTTCGTTTGTTTGCGGAGAATCGTGGAATATCCCACCATTTCCAGCACGGGCTGGAGCTGGGGGGGATCGCCAGTGCCCTGGGCTTTCGCCGCACATTGATCCCTTCGTCTTTCGCCGCGGACTCACTGCATCCCTGGGGAAGTCATCCGCTGACCGATCCGCTCTGGGGCGGTGGGGGCCGGGAGGTCATCCACCACGGCTGCCAGGCTTTGCGAGTCGATAAAACGCGGTTTCTCGGCCAGCACCAGGATCTGTTGGATAATTTGCAGGTTTGCTGGGCGCGGACCGACAGCAATTGCGGCAACTGTTCCAAGTGTTTGCGGACGCGATTGGCGCTCGGGCTGTTGTCCCTGCACAGTGCGGCCCTTCCCGATCTGACGGACTACTCCGAGGCCCGCCGCCTGAAGGTGCCAAACCATTTCGCATTGCCTTTCGCGCGTGAGCTGGCGGATCTCGCGCGCGATATGGGGCAAGAGCGACTGGCGCGTACCCTGGCGGGGAAAATCCGGCTGTTCCGGCTCAAGAGTTTGAGCACCGACCTCGTCAATGTGGCGACCAACGACCGCCTTCGCGTGCTGTATCGACGGATTCGCCGCTGGGAGTGGGCGCAATACCGGGTCACGATGACGTCGGGAGAGAGTGCGAATTGACAGGTAATCGACTGCTGCGCGGGCTCTGTCTGGGGTGGCTGGCCCTCGCTGTTTTTTCCCTGCCCCGCGCGCTGGGCGCCGAACCGGCGAAGGGGGCCCGGTGGAGCTGGTTTGAAGTGCCCGACTCTGCAATGGACAGTGTCTTCGATCCCGGGGTCGACGAACAGTGGCGCGATCGGGACGGGCGCAAGCCGGGCAATAGCTGGGGGGCGATCCAGTATGCCTGGAGCGGGGGCGCGGTGTCGCGTGACAGGCTGTACGTCACGGGCGGAGGTCACGGCGACGGCGCCCACAACGGCGTACTGTCGGTGGATGGCTGCGGGCGCTGGCGCCGCGTGACCGAACCCTCGCCCGTCTGGGAGCCTGGAGCCTGTCCCGATGGCTACTGCCAGTCCCCCGCTGGCCGGTGCCGCTATAGCCGGTGCACCACCTTGCCGGATGGCGCGCCGGCCGCCATCCACAGTTACAACGGCCTCGCGGCGGACGACGCTTTCCTGTACCGCAGCGGCGGTTCGATCTGGTCGCATGGCAACCTGGGCGACGGCCCCGTGAACTGGAGGCTCGATCTGGCCAGCGGGGAATGGCAGCCGTTTCCGGAGTCGGGGCTCGAACGCATCATGACGAACCTTGTCCATGTGGATGGTTACCTCTACCAGGCATCGTCGCGTGGGTACGGGGTGTTCAATATCAAGCGCGACCAGTGGGTCGGCAAGATACAGCGCGGCGGCTTCAACGCTAGAAAGCGCATGGTTTACGATCCGGAGACGGACCGGTTTTTCGTATTCGGTGATGGCATGGCGGCCTGGCAATCCCGCAATCACTACGGCAAAACCTGGCAGGATATTGCCGACCCGCCCTCGATCGTCGACGAGCGCTATCTCGGCGTGGCCAGGTGGCGGCGTTCCATCTTTCTGTGGCACGCCGGGGCGGAGTTGATTCGCTACGATATCGATACGGGAAGCTGGCACGCCTTGCAGACCGACGGCGACCCGGGGGATGAGGCCGGTGTCGGTACTTTCGGGCGGCTGGCGGTGCTGGATGATCGCCTGGTTCTGGTCAACGGTGTGAACAGGAACATGCTGTGGTTGCTCGGGCCCGGGGAGCAGCCTCCGGCTTCCGCGTGCCAGGTGTCGTCGAGGTAATGAAGGTCGCTATGCGCAAGCAATCCCGCCCGGAGCATCGCAACGGAACCATTCCCGTCCCTGGCCGGCGCCATGGGGCGCTGTACCTGTTGACGCGCGCGCTACGGCGCTTGATTCCCGGCGTCTCCATTCGCTATTACTGGCTGGTGGTGCAAGCGGTTGCGGATTCGCCGAGGCTTCCGCGGAAGGCGTCGTCCAGGGGCCTTGGTGTCGAGGTTGTGCCCCAGTCCCAATACCAGGCCCAGTGGTTTCCGCGCTCGGAAAAAATAGTCGCTTCACGCTATGCCCAGGGCGCGGTGTGTTTTGTCGCCTTTGCCGGGGACGGACAGGCGGCCGGCTGTATATGGATCGTGCCCGGCCGCTACGATGAAGATGAAGTTCGCTGTCGCTTTGTACCCGCGCCCGAAGGCGAGTCGGCCTGGGATTTTGATGTCTTCATACACCCGAAGTATCGACTTGGCAGAACATTTCTGTATCTGTGGGACGCGGCGGATGACTGGATGCGCAATAGGGGAATCCACTGGAGCGCCAGCCGCATCGATGGATTCAACGCCGAGTCACTGAAGGCCCACCGGTCGATGGGGGCGCGGCGAGTGGGGCGCGCATACTTCCTGTGTATCGGCAATCGCTATCTGAGCACGGGCGACAATGGCTGGCAGCTGGCTTTCCTGCCGGGCTTTCCATGGATTCACTGTTCCCGCACACGCAGGCCGGAGGTCTTGGTGGATGCCGGGCGGGACGGGTAGGCTAGAAATCGACCCCATGGCTCTGCATCCACAGCTCCAGCACCGTTAGAATCCACACCAGTTCGCCATAGTAGGCCGCGTGACGACTGCGATGCAGTTCGATGGTGTTATCGATGAACTCGGGGCGAAACAGCGGCCGTCGTTTGAGCTGTAGCAGGGTGTCATAGGCCAGCTCGCGCAAGGGAGCGTATTCCTGCATCCACACCCCAAATGGCAGTCCGAACCCCTGTTTTTTCTTGCGCAGTGTCTCCTGGGGGAGCCAGTCGGCCAGCGCGTTCTTGTAGAATTGCCGCAGCTTTTGTCGCGGCAGCTTCCAGTCGTCGGGCAGTGTGCAGGAAAACTCCAGCAGGTCGTCATCCAGCATCGGAAAGCGCACGCCGATGCCTGCCAGGGCACAGGTGTGGCTGACCTTTCTCAGGTCGTTGTCGGCGAGCGTGATCTGCCAGTCGAGGTAGAGCATGCGGTCCAGCTCGGTCGCGTTCGCAGGCCGCCGATAGATCGCGCGCAGCAGTTCCAGTGGTTGGTTGGTGTCAATCCGTGACAGTACATCGCTGCCGAACAGCTCTCCGGGATCGTGCCGGTGCAGGAAGTTGTAGCTTTGCAGGCGGTCGGGGAGTGGTGTTGTGGCCTGGTCGACATAGCTGCGGGCTTTTCCCGCCAGGGGCGTGCTCGCGGGCAGCGCGCGCAATACCGGCTCGAGCAGCTGGTTTCTCAATACAGACGGAAGCTGGTGATATACCGAGAAGACTTTCTGGCGGGCGTAGCGCTCATTGCCCGCGAACAACTCGTCGCCGCCATCACCCGCGAGCAGGCAGTCGATGCCGTGATTGCGGGCGACGCGGGCGCAAAAATAGGCCGGCAGGGCGGAAGAGTTGCCAAAGGGCTCCTCGAAGCTGCCGGCAATCAGCGGCAGGGCCTCGACCACATCGTCGGGTGTTACATAGTATTCATGCAGGGTTACGCCAAAGTGGCGCGCGGTCGTGCGGGCATAGGCCATTTCATCGTAGCCTGGTGCGTCGAAGCCGATGGCGAAGGCGGGGGCCTTGCCGCCGGTGGCCTCGGCCAGGAAACCGGTGACCGTGGAGCTGTCGAGGCCGCCGCTCAGGAAGGACCCGGTGTTCATGTCGGCCGCCATGCAGCGCCGCACCCCGGCGCGAAGCCGCTCGCGCAGTTCCCCGCAGTTTCGCTGGTAGTCGCTCACTTTCCGCGGGCGGTTGAAATCCGGCTCCCAGTGACGCTGCCTGTGGATACCCGAGCCGTCAATGCGCACAACCTCGGCCGCCTGCAGTTTGCCGATACCACGGAAGATGCTGCCGGGGCCGGGCACCATGTGGAAGTAGCAATAGTTATACAGGCCCTGGATATCGGCGGTGGCCTCGAAGCCGTCATCGTCTAGCAGCAGCGTGGGCAGGCTCGACCATCGAACAACGCCGTCTTCACCGCAAGTGAAGTAGAGCGGGTGGGACGCGTATTTGTCCACCGCCAGGGTCACGCTATTGTTCGCCGGATCAACAACGCTCAGGCAGTAGTCGCCGCCAACACCCTCGAGGAAGCGGTCCCGGTCGCTTTGAAAGCGCGCGGCAAGCGCGTGGAGGGTATCCTCGATGGAGGTGGCGCAAGAGGCGGGTAGTCGCGGGTTGCCGCACAGGGCCAGGCCCAGGCCGCCGATGTCGCTTGCGCAGGAGCCGGTCGAGGCCAGCGCCAGCTTGCCAGCCTGCCGCTGGGTGAATGCGGGCGCGGCGTGACCAGAGAGCCGCGACAGGGGCAACTGGGCCGCGGTGCCCCCGGGCAGCAAGCAACCGGCGATCGCGGGAAACTGGAACTGGTTCACAGAAGCGCCCGACCCCGGTTGTGGAGCATTGTCCATTGCTTCCAGATCATTTATTTCTTTCATGGCGTGGTGCTATCATCCCGTGGTTTGACAGGGCCTTCGCCCCGGAAAGCGCCTGCTCGATATTACAGGAGATTGAGGATGGTTACACTTGAGGATATCAAACGCATCGTTGGCGACGTCCTGCAATTGGGGGATCGTACCGATGCCTTGACCGCCGAGAGTGGCCTGCTGGGCGAGGTACCGGAGTTTGATTCGATGGCGGTGGTTTCTGTGCTCACCGCCCTGGAAGAAGACCTGGGCATTACTATCGAAGACGACGAAGTCAGTGCGGATATATTCCAGTCTATTGGCCAGTTGCACGAATTTGTAGCGAGCAAGGCTAGCTGACACACGCGGTGCCCGGGGATCGCCATGCCTGTCACCACCTGTCAACTGGCGGGCCCTGCCGGCAAGCTGTTTTCCACACTCTACCTTCCCGGGCGCGATGATCTTCCCGCGCGCTGGGTGGTGCATGTGCCGGCGTTTTGCGAGGAAATGAACAAAAGCCGGCCCATGGTGGCGGCGGCGGCGCGGGGCATGGCGGCCAAGGGCTGGCATGTGCTGGTACCCGACTTGCACGGCACCGGCGACAGTGAGGGTGAGTTTTCCAAGGCCAGTTGGTCCACCTGGCGCGATGAAATCGTCTATCTCGTCAATACACTCCGCGCCGCCAATGCCGTCGAGGTCCGTCTTTGGGGGCTTCGGCTGGGTTGCCTGCTCGCCCTGGACGCAGCGGCGTTGCTCGGGCAGTCGGTGCAATCCCTGATTCTATGGCAGCCCGTCACCAGTGGGGCGCAGTATCTCAAGCAGTTTCTTCGCCTGCGGGTGGCCGCCCGGCGGATGCGCGGACTGGATGAGTCGGTGTCGCAATTGATGGCGAAGCTCGATGCCGGGGATTCGGTCCGGGTGGCCGGATATACCTTGCCGTCGCGCATGGCCCTGGAGCTTGCCGCGCTGGAAATGCCGGCGATGGCGCCTGGCGCCGGCCAGCAGGTACATTGGCTCTCGGTACGCAATACCGGGGGCGGGTGCACACCGGTCGAGCAAAAAGTCATCGCGGCCTGGCAAGCCGCGGGGGTGGGCGTCGAGGCGGAATCGCTGCCAGGCGAGAGCTTCTGGGCCACCACCGAAATCAGTATGGCGCCGGAACTGGTCCAGCGTACCGCGGAACTGTGTCCGCCGGCGACAGCGGCCAGTGCCGGCAACGGGCCGATCATCCCGGGAGGAGTTGCTTGCAGTGACGAGCAAGGCGTCGCGTTTCAATGCGACGGCGATACCCTGCTCGGCGTTATCCATCGGCCTCCGCGGGGGATTGAGCGCGGGGTTCTCATTGTCGTTGGCGGGCCGCAGTACCGTGTCGGAGCCCACCGGCAGTTTGTCAATCTTGCCCGGCACCTGGCCGCGGCGGGTATCCCCGCCATGCGTTTTGACTATCGGGGGATGGGGGACAGCGAGGGGAATTTCCGCGGGTTTCAGCACGTGTCGCGCGATATCGGTGCCGCCATGGACGAGTTTTTCGCCCGGTTGCCGCAGATGAAAAGCGTCGTCCTGTGGGGGCTCTGTGACGGTGCCACGGCGGCAGCCTGTTACGCCGTCGACGACCGCCGGGTTAGCGGCCTCGCGCTGGCCAACCCCTGGGTGCACTCGGAACAGGGCCAGGCCAGGGCCTTTATCAGGCATTACTACACCGCGCGTCTGTTCAACCGTGGCTTCTGGCGTCGTTTGCTGCGAGGGGAAGTGGGGGTTGTTCAATCGCTGAAATCGCTGCTGGCCAATTTCCTCAGGTCCCGGCGACCGGGGGGCGCGCAGCGGCAAACGCAGGCGCCGGAGACCTCCCCGCGCGGACAGGCGCTGGAGTCAGCCGGTATTTCCGATGACCTGGTTGGGGCGATGGAGGATGCATTGGTGCGTTTCCCGGGTAAATTACTGTTGTTACTGAGCGGCCGGGACCTCACTGCCGCTGAATTTGCCGATGCCCTCGGGCGCTCGCGGCGCTTGCGCAAGGTGATGGCCAGCGATCGGGCGCGGCGTTGTGATTTCGCCGAGGCCGACCATACCTTCGCGGCCTCCGCCAGCGAGAACAGTGCCAACGAAGCCACCGCGAACTGGGTGCGTGCGCTGTGAAGTCGGTGCTATTGATCGCTTTCCACTTTCCGCCGGTACAGGTCAGCAGTGGCTTGCAGCGTACCCTGGCGAATGCGGCCTATCTCCCCGAAAACGGCTGGCGGCCGCTGGTGTTGTCGGCCGCGCCCCGCGCGTATCCGCGGACCAGCGACAACCAGCTGAACGACATTCCCGAGGGCACCGTGGTCGAGCGCGCGTGGGCGATGGATACCGCCCGGCACCTCAAGGTTCGGGGGTGGTATCCCGGCTGGCTGGCCCTGCCCGACCGCTGGGTAGGCTGGGCTGTCGGGGGGCTGGTTTGCGGTTGGCGTTTGTTGCGGCGATACCGCCCGTCCATCATCTGGTCGACCTACCCGATCGCCACGGCCCATCTCATTGGTCTCGGGCTGCACAAGGTCAGCGGCCTGCCGTGGGTGGTGGACTTTCGGGACTCGATGACCGAGGACGACTACCCTCCGGAGCCGCGCAAGCGCCGTGTCTATCGCTGGATAGAGAAACGGGCCATGCGCCATTGCAGTCTTGCCGTATTCACCACGCCGAGCGCCGCGGCCATGTACCGGGAGCGTTACCCCGAGCTGCCGCAGGACCGCTTCCTGGTGATTCCCAACGGCTATGATCATCGTATTTTCGACGAGGTGGAGGGCGATGTGGCGGCAAGCCCGGAGCCCGAGCCGTCGCGCGGCAATTGCCTGCTACTGTTGCACAGCGGCGTGATCTATCCGCAGGAGCGCGATCCGGAGCCGTTCTTTACCGCACTGTCGATGTTGAAGCGGGAGGGTTTGATTGATGCCGGGTCGGTGCGCGTGCGCCTGCGCGCGCCTGGCCACCGCTCTGTCTTCGAGCCGATGCTGGGGCGACTGGATATCGAGGATATGGTGGAGCTGGCTCCAGCCCTGCCGTACCGGGAAGCCCTGGGTGAATTGCTGCGGGCCGACGGCCTGCTCGTGTTCCAGGCGGCCAATTGCAATCACCAGATCCCGGCCAAGATTTACGAGTATTTCCGCGCTCGAAAGCCTGTCCTGGCGCTGACCGACAGCGCTGGAGACACCGCGTCGGCCTTGAGGCAGGCCGGCATCGACAGTATTGTACCGCTGGATAATGCGCAGGCTATTGCCAGCGGGCTGGTGGAGTTTGTCGCCCGCTTGCGTGATCGGACCGCCGGTATCGCCGCGGAAGAGGCGGTTGCCCAATCCTCGCGAAAAGCCGGGGTTGCGAAGTTGGCGCGCGCCATGAATGCCCTGGTTGATACCCGCAGTCGCCCCGGTTAAACGGCAAGGCTTCGCTGTTGCGCTTGTCTTTCCCGGCTTCCCAGGCGCAACCCCGCGATGCCCGAGAACAGGAAGAAGTGGAACAGCCATGAGACTCTGGCGCTGATCAGGGGGCTCTCCACCAGGCCGTAAAGGCACAGCGCGCAAACCGCGCTCAGGTAGACCGGCGCCAGGGACCGCCTGGCATGCGGTTGAACGGAATTGCGCACCAGCATTGCGATCATGGCCAGCATCAGCGCCAGGCCCAGCCACCCGTACTCCAATATCCACTGCAGGTACATATTGCGCGTTTGTCCGGGATAGTTTTCCGGTGCGTCAAGGTAAAACCAGTGATCGAACCCGTCTGAAAACGAGCTGTTGCGCAGGCGATTGATGTCGTTGAGCGTGAGCGCGATAAAGTCGATTTCCACCGCGCCGCTGTCGGATATGTTGGCCACGGTTAGTTCCGCGGGCCAGAGACTGAGATTCGGCGTGCCGCCCACGTTCGACGAGTTCAGTTCCAGGTCCAGCGCGGTGAATTCCCCGGGATCTGCGGGCACCGTGAGGTTTGCGAAAGCGCACTGCGCCTGCCTGTCGACTTGCCCGGCGAGCCCGCGGTTACACAGGCGCAACGCGAGCGTGCCCCCGCTGGCGGAACGCGCGCTCAAAATCAGGTTGTAGGGGGTCTGTGGCTGAATGCGCAAGCGCTGGCCAATACGCAACGCGGGGTTGGCGGGCAATTGAATGACGCTGCGCGGAGAATTGTTGTGCACCAGGAAGTCGCTGGGGGAAAGGTGGCTCGAGGGAGCGGCATTCACGTAGTGCAGGGCGGCGCGTCCAGCTCCGGAGCCGGCCATCAATGGCCCGCTGTTGCTAAATGCCGCTTGCCAGCGCTCGTAGCGCTCGGCCATGGACAGCTCGCGCCCCTGGTCGAGCAGCAGTACTCCGAGGCTTATGGCGAGACATGCCGCGGCCAGGGACAGAAAGGCGGTACGCGGCGCCAGGGGCAGGCGCCATTGCCGGCGCAGTTGCGCGCGACCCTCCAGCAACAGGTACAGGGCGGCGGCGACCGTCGCGCCCACCATCACCAGGGCATCGCCCAAAACCAGCATCGCGCCGATGAGACTGGCGGTGCCAAGCCCCCCCAGCCAGCGCGTCGCGCCACGGCCATGGTATGCCCCGTGGAGCGTTGCGGAGACCAGCAGGGGGATGAGGGGCTGCATCGGGTCGATCGGCCTGGCGGCCTCCGCCATTGGGCCGACCCCCGACAGCAGGCTCAGCAACACGGCCATGCCGGCCAGCGACAGCCCGCGTACCAGCGCGTCGACGCTCGCTCCCTTGTTGGTGGCCAGCGCGTGCCCCCACATGGGGACCAGCAGCAGGGCCCAGAACATGCCCTTGGCAACGGCATAGCCGTAGTACTCCGTGAGCACCGGATTGCTGTACAGGGGCCCCGGCGGCGCGACAAAGGCGTGCCAGGCGGGAAAGCTCAACGACACAATGGCGAGCAAGCCCGCCAACAGGGCGATGACCGGCGTGGGGCGATAGACTTGCAAACGAAAGCGGTGATACATCAGCCCCGCGCTGACCGTCAGCAGGAACAGGAAGTCGAGTTCATTGAACAGCACGCGACCGGTCAGTGGTTCCAGGCCGAGAACGACGGTGCAAAGTGGCAGCAGGTAGATCCACAGCCGTGGCAAAAAGAGCAATAGCAGCAGGTAGCCCACCCCCAGCGGCAGCAGCCAGAACTCGAGTACCGGATAGCGGAAGAAGGGTGGCACGGTGAGCGACAGCAGGATCCAGCCGGCTAAAAAGCGCACCACGTTTTCCGGCTTCGGGGAAAATACGCCGTTGTTCTTCCAGCGCTCGCGGTTTGGCGTGGACATTGTTATTTTCCCCATATCCTTTTGGTGGATTCCTATGGGCTATGCTCTACGCGGAAGGGGATTATGTCACAATTCCCCGGCGGATCGTGCGATTTGGTTCACGTGAGCGGTGTCGCGGGCTGTACTCACCCGCATCCTCGTGCTAATTATTGTATTTTCGGTAGCAGCGAAGCAAATGGTAAACCAAGTCCACGAATTGATAGCGCGCCAGGCCGCTTTGCGGCCCGACAGTCCCGCGCTTTTCCACCGCGATGAACGGTGGAGCTATGCCCGCTTGTGGCAGGCCAGCGAGAAATTCGCCGCGGCCTTGCTGTGCGCTGGCGTGGGGCCGGGAGAGCGGGTGGCGACTTACCTGCCCAAGCAGCCCGAGCTCGTGGTGGCGTTGATGGGCGCGTCGGCCGCGGGGGCGGTGTTCGTGCCCGTGAACCCGCTGCTCAAGCCGCGCCAGGTGGGTTATATCCTCGGGGACTGCGACGTAACGGTTCTGGTGACTTCCGCGGCCCGCCTGAAACTGCTTGCCGATGTACTCGCCCAGTGCCCCTCCCTGACCCGGGTGGTCGTCGTGGATGAACAGCCGCCCGCGGAGTTGACGCTCGGTCTGGGCGTGCAGGCCTGGGGTGAATTCTGCGGCCAGGCCGCCAGCTGCGCCCCGCACCGGCGTATCGATGTCGATATGGCCGCCATACTCTATACCTCCGGCAGCACCGGCCAGCCCAAGGGGGTGGTGTTGTCGCATCGCAATATCGTTGCCGGAGCCGAGAGCGTCGCCAGCTATCTGGAAAACACCGAGGAAGATCGCGTATTGGCGATACTCCCCCTCAGTTTCGATGCCGGTTTCAGCCAGTTGACCACCATGTTTCATGTCGGTGGCAGCGCGGTGCTGATGGACTACCTGTTGCCGGCGGATGTCCTCCAGGCTTTGGAGCGTTACCAGGTCACCGGACTGGCCGGGGTTCCCCCGATCTGGAACCAGCTGGTTGGCCTGGAGTGGCCCCCGGCGGTCGTGGAAAACTTGCGCTACATCACCAATACCGGCGGCGCCATGCCCACAGCCACAACACGGGGCCTGGTGGATGCGCTGCCCGGTACCAAAGTCTTCCTGATGTACGGCTTGACCGAGGCCTTCCGTTCCACCTACCTGCCCCCCGAGCAGGTATCGGTGCGCCCGGATTCCATTGGCAAGGCCATTCCCAATGCCGAGATTCTGGTGATCAACGAGCGCGGCGAGGAGTGCGGCCCGGATGAGCCCGGCGAGCTGGTCCATCGCGGCGCGCTGGTGGCCATGGGGTATTGGAACGCGCCGGAGCGCACGGCGGAGCGTTTTCGCCCCCTGCCCAACCGCGGGGATGAGCTGACAATACCGGAATTGGCGGTCTGGTCGGGGGACCGGGTTCGCAAGGACGGCGAGGGCTACCTCTATTTCGTCAGCCGCGAAGACGAAATGATCAAGACCTCGGGTTACCGGGTGAGTCCGACCGAGGTGGAGGAAGTCATCTACGCTGCCGGCGGCGTGGCCCAGGTCGCCGCCTTCGGCGTGCCGCACCCGATGCTGGGGCAGGCCATCGTGGTGGTGGTCAGCCCCGCGCAGGGCGCTGACGAGGGGGAGCTTGATAGGCGGCTGGTTCAGTACTGCCGGCGCGAGCTGCCCAACTTCATGGTGCCCCAGGCGGTGCTCGTGAGTCGCGATATGCCGCTCAACCAGAATGGCAAACTCGACCGCAAGGCCCTGGCGAATCAACACACGGCGTATTTCCAGGAGGGGAAATGAGCGGCGAGGGCGAATCATTGAATGCATCCGCGGCACGCTTTGGCAGTGACGACAACCAGTTGCTGGTGGGCGGCCACACGCTCGGCGACCTCGCCGCGCGGGTGGGGCAGACGCCATTCTACGCCTATGATCGCCGCCTGATCACCCAGCGCGTGGCGGAGTTGCGTGACGCCATTCCCGCGTCCCTGCACTTGCACTACGCGATCAAGGCCAATCCTATGCCGGCGGTGGTGCAACTGCTGTCGGGCCTGACCGACGGCCTGGACGTGGCCTCGGCGGCGGAAATGCAGGTGGCCCTGGACACCGGCATCGCCCCGGAACTGATCAGTTTCGCCGGGCCGGGCAAGACCGATACCGAGCTGGCCGCGGCGGTCGCCGCCGGCGTTATCGTCAATATGGAATCCGAGGGCGAGATGCGGCGCCTGGCGGCGATCGGCGACAGGCAGGGGCGCCGTCCGGTGGTGTCGATCCGGGTCAATCCGGCCTTCGAGCTCAAGACCTCCGGCATGAAAATGGGGGGTGGCCCCAAGCCCTTCGGCGTCGACGAGGAGCGCGTGCCGCGGATGCTGGCCGAACTTGCCGCGCTCGACCTCGATTTTCGCGGCTTCCATATCTTCGGCGGTTCCCAGAATCTGCGGGTCGAGGCGATTGTGGAGTCCCAGCGCAGCACCCTGGAGTTGGCGACGCGCCTTGCCGCGCACAGCCCGGTGCCGATGCGCTGGTTGAATATCGGGGGCGGCCTCGGCATTCCCTATTTCCCCGGCGAGAAGCCCCTGGACCTGGCGCCCATTGCCGACAACCTGTCCGACCTGTGCGAGCGCGCCGCTCGGGAACTGCCGGAAGCCACCCTGGTCATGGAGCTGGGGCGCTACCTGGTGGCGGAGGCCGGCATCTACGTCAGCGAAGTGGTCGATCGCAAGGAGTCGCGGGGAGAGGTGTTCCTGGTCACCAATGGCGGCCTGCATCACCATCTCGCCGCTTCCGGCAATTTTGGCCAGGTGATCCGCAAGAACTACCCGGTCTGCCTGGGCAATCGCCTTGTGTCGCCGGACACCGAGCGCGTCACCGTGGTGGGCCCGCTGTGCACCCCCCTGGATATCCTCGCCGACAAGGTGACGCTGCCCCGGGCCGAATCGGGCGATCTGGTGGTGATCTTCCAGTCCGGTGCCTACGGTTACAGCGCCAGCCCCCACCTGTTCCTGAGTCACCCGGTCCCGGCGCAGGTGCTGGTTTGATCGTCGGACGGTATCGCAACCGAGGGTTGCCCGGGAGAATGCCTTGCGCACGGTAAGCCTGTTCAACCACCATGTGCACGCCGTCTACTACCTGCTGGCCCTGGTGGAGTTGTTGCTGTTCTTCGCGGCGTTTCACCTGGGGGCACAGCTGTACTTCGTGCAGCAGCAGGAACTCATGTCGGACCACGTCGCCTCTGTACTGCCGCGGGCCGCGGTTTTTTCCGCGGTGACGGTAGCCGCCATGGCCGCCATGGGCTTGTACAAGCCGCAATTGCGAGAGGGCTCCAGTGGCATCCTGTTGCGCCTGATGAGTGCCTTTGTCATCACCATTCTGGGCATGTCGCTGGTCTTCTATTTGCTGCCCGACTTGCACCTGTGGCGCGGTGTTTTCGCCCAGACAGTCCTGGTGGCCTTTATCTTCAGCCTGATCAGCCGCTGGTTGTTCATGCGCGTGGTGAACAACGAACACCTCAAGTCCCGGGTGCTGGTGCTTGGCGCCGGGCAGCGGGCCAAGGCCGCCGCGGGCTGGTTGCGCCGGGGGACGGACCGCCGGAGTTTCACCTTTGTCGGTTTTGTCCGTTCCAACGGCGAGCCGGTACAGATTGAAAACGAGGCCGTGGTGGATTTGGACGGGCCGCTCGATGAGTATGTCGAAGCCAAGAAGATCGACCAGATCGTGGTGGCGCTTGACGACCGCCGCAAGGCGCTGCCGGTCGACGAGCTGGTCAAGTGCCGCCTGGACGGCGTCGAAGTGCTGGAGGTGGCCACCTTTTTCGAGCGCGAGTCCGGCAAGCTGATGCTGGACTTCCTCAGTCCCAGCTGGCTGGTATTTTCCAATGGTTTCGGCATGGGCAACTGGCGGGCTTTCAGCAAGCGCCTGTTCGACATCGGCGCCAGTCTTTCCCTGTTGATGGTGGCCTGGCCGCTGATGTTGGGCACGCTGATCGCGATCTGGATCGAGGATGGCTTTTCCGCCCCGGTCATCTACCGCCAGCGCCGGGTGGGCCTGTACGGCAAGGAGTTCGACCTGCTCAAGCTGCGCAGCATGCGGGTGGACGCCGAGGGTGACGGCAAGGCGCGCTGGGCGGCGCAGAACGACAATCGCATTACCCGCGTTGGCGCTGTTATCCGGCGCCTGCGCATCGATGAGTTGCCGCAGGTGCTGAATGTGCTGTACGGCGACATGTCACTGGTGGGGCCGCGGCCGGAGCGCCCCGAGTTCGTCCATCAGCTCGAGCAGCGCATCCCCTACTACAGCGCCCGGCACCAGGTGAAGCCCGGTATTGCCGGCTGGGCCCAGCTGCGCTACCCCTATGGCGCGAGCGAAGAAGACGCAAAGCAAAAACTGCAGTATGAACTCTACTATGTGAAGAACCACAGCCTGTTCCTGGATTTCATGATCATCCTGACCACGGCCGAGGTGGTCCTTTTTGGCGAGGGTGTTCGCTAGTTTTATTCTAGACATGCCAGTTGGCTGTCAACTAATTTAACACCAGCTACTTCGCATCGTCGGAGATGCTTGCTACTATTCACGTAACTGCTTGCGCGGAAGCGGCTTTCCACTTCCGGCACAAAATTTGCTTCGTTCTAAATAAGAAAAGCTAGGCCAACGAGAGCGCGGGTCACGGACTTCGCACTAACAGCAATAAAGCAGACAATCGGGGACGGTCGGCACCATGGAAGCAGTCGTCTATATGCTGGGTGGCATGGGGGTAACAGCACTGTGCCTATCGGCTTTTGTGTTCGTTACCGCGGCGCGTTTTTACGTGTCGGGTGATGGCGGCGCGGCCGGCGGGGGGCGTGACCCACGCTATTTCGTCAAGCGCTCACGCAGTGACCGACGCCGCCGCGCGTGCCACAGCTTTCCTTTTGAAATCAATGGGGTAGTGGTGGAACGGGATCGCCGTTCCGGCCGCGAGCGGCGCCTTTTCACCCACTGATACGCTTTTTAAGGGCGGTTTGCGCAATGCCCGGCCCGGGTAGGCTGCGAACTGCCCCACAAATTTTCATCAAATTCCTGCAAATTTCCCCAAACCGTCTATGCTTCTAATCCCACTCGCAATCAGCGGACGATGCAGGGGAAGGATTAATATGAGAGCAGTCAGTGAAACGCTGCCCGGCGTGGGTGGCGGCAAGACAAACAATGTATTGAAACGGCGGTATAAGCGGCCAGCGTTGATGGCGCTGTTGCTGCTGGCGGTCTACCTGTTGTTGCGCTGGGTTCCCCTGGAGGCGGCCGAGGGCCAGGAGGGAGGTATTCGCCTGGAGCTCGTGCTGTTGTGGTGCCTGGGGGGAGTGGTGACACTGGTCTTCCTGGCCATCGCCGGACGCCGGTCCTGAGTTTTCCGCGGGGGCGCCTGCCGCCCCCCGTCTTCATGTATTCCGATTGAACGCCCCGTTCCCTCCCGGCTAGCCGGCGGACCGGGGCGAATCCAGGCATTGGTATCGCACCCGGGGGGAAGCCGGTACACTCCGTCCTTGCCCTCATGGCTCCGGGCTGTCCCGGTAGTCATCACACGATGCCGTTTATGCGCGACAAGGACATCACCACCGGCCTGCTGGCCGGCATTGCCGCCTTCCTGTTCTGGGGAGTGGCGCCCCTGTATTTCAAGTTGTTGGAAGGTATCCCGGCGCCGGAGATCCTCGCGCACCGCAGTATCTGGGCGCTGGTGTTGGCGCTGCTGGTGCTGGCCGCCATCGGCCGCTTGTCCGACCTGGGGGCCACGCTGCGCGATCCGCGGCGCATGGCGACCCTGACGCTTTCGACCCTGCTGATCGGCAGTAACTGGCTGGTGTTCATCTGGGCCATCACCAACGCCCGGATCGTGGATGCCAGTCTCGGGTACTATATCAACCCGCTGATCAATGTACTGCTGGGCGTCGTGTTCCTCGGCGAGCGCCTGCGTGCCCTGCAGCTGCTGGCGGTGGCGCTGGCCGCCACCGGAATCGCCCACGAGCTGTGGCAATTCGGGCGGCTTCCCCTGGTGGCCCTGTATGTCTCGCTGTCCTTCGGTTTCTACGGGCTGGTGCGCAAGCGCGCGCCGGTGGAGAGCCTGACCGGCCTGGCGGTGGAAACACTGTTCATGTTGCCCCTGGCGCTGCTGTACCTGTGGTGGAGCGACAGCCCCACCAGCAACCTGGCCACCAACGACGCCGCCTTCAATGGCCTGTTGATGCTGGCGGGGCCGGTCACCCTGGTGCCTCTGCTGCTGTTCAATATCGCCGCGCGGCGCCTGAACCTGTCCACCGTGGGCTTTTTGCAGTACATGGCGCCCACCATCATGCTGTTGCTGGCGACCGGCCTGTTCGGGGAGCCGTTCAGCGATGACAAGCTGGTGACCTTCGCGCTGGTGTGGTGCGGGCTCGTGATCTACAGTGTCGATGCAGTACTGCAACGCAGGCGTCTTCGCGGCCAGCCAGCCGCGCCGCTTTAGCGCCGGTATTGGCCTCCCTGCCGGCCCCCCGGCGCGGTCGGGTTCGCGCCGGCTCGCCGCCGCTGCTGGCGTGCCCGGGAATGATTTTGGCGTCTCCGGCTATTTCGGCGGGCGGCCATCGACTCTAGCCTTTCTGTAACAACTTTCGCCGGGGCCGCCATTGCTGTCCCCGGACTCCGGCTCCGGGCAGGGCCGCTCGCGGTGGCAATTGCATCTCGGCAAGCGTGCGCAAAGCACGTAACATGCCGGTAGTCGGTGTGATTGGAGCCGGGCGGCGCCCCGGGCCGACGAAGGTCCTCAGCCAATAACATAATATCGGGAGCCCCAATGTCTAACGCCCACACGGCGACCGCCGGCCCTTCCTATACCGGGGAGGGCTTCGGTACTCCCGCCTACCGCAATTTCGTACTGTATAGCCTGACCCTGGTCTACACCCTCAACTTTATCGACCGGGTGTTGATCGGGGTGGTGGCGCAGCCCATTATCGAGGAATTCCGGCTGCAGGACTGGCAGTTCGGTCTGCTGTCCGGCTTCGGCTTCGCGCTGATGTATACCCTGATGGGCATTCCCATCGCGCGGCTGTCGGAGCGCTACAACCGTGTTCGTATCATCGCCGCCAGCGTCGTGCTCTGGTCGGGAATGACAGCCCTGTGCGGGGTCGCCGGTGGATTCCTGGCGCTGCTGGTGTTTCGCATCGGCGTGGGTATTGGCGAGGCCGGCTGCACGCCGCCGGCCAACTCACTGATTGCCGATTACTTTCCGCCTCGCAGTCGGGCGCGGGCGCTGGCCGTCTATTCGCTGGGGATCACCATCGGCGGGGTACTGGCCAACGCCTTCGGCGGACCGGTGGCGGAGATGTTTTCCTGGCGCGAGGCTTTCCTGGTGCTGGGCATTCCCGGGGTGATCATTGGCATCGCGGTGCTGTTTACGATCAAGGAGCCGCCACGGGGCTACGCGGATCCCCCCGGCACGCCGGTGGTGGCGCCACTCAGTTTTCGCGATACCCTGGGGGAGCTGGCAGGCAAGCGCACATTCTGGCTCAACACGGTGGCGGCCTCCGCAGTGGCCTTTGTCGGCTATGGCCTGATCAACTTCCAGGCCGCGTTTTTCCAGCGCGTGCACGACATGTCGGTGGGCGAGGTGGCAACCCAGGTGGCGGTGCCGCTGGGCCTGGCGGCCTCGCTGGGCGCCTATGCCGCGGGCTACCTGACCGAGCGCGCCAGCCTGCGCTACCACAACGCGGTGGCCTGGATTCCCGGTGCCGGGCTGCTATTGTCCGTGCCCTTTTACCTGCTCGGCTTGAGCGCCGACGGCCCGTGGACGGCGCTGGGTTTCATGCTGGTGGGCGCGGTTCTGCACTACAGCTATCTCGGCGCCCAGTACACCATCTGCCAGGGCGTGGTAAGCACGCGTTCCAGGGCCACCGCGGTGGCGGTTTTCCTGTTCATCGTCAACCTGATTGGCTATGGACTGGGACCCCTGGGGGTCGGTGTGCTCAGCGACCTGCTGATGAACGCCCGGCTCGCCGCGTCCAGCTTCGCTGCCGAGCTCACGATGGAAGCCTGCAAGGGGAGTGAGTATGCCCTGGTCACGGCCCTGGGGCAGGCCAGGGCCGAGGCCTGCCTGGCGGCGAGTGCCGGCGGGCTGCGCCAGTCGCTGACCACAACGGTGTGCATCCTGGGGGCCGCGGGCTTGCTGTATCTCTACCTGTGCCGTGGCCTGCAGCGGGACCTGGTGGCGAAGATGCACTGACCGCCGCGCTCCCGGCATGCCTGGACGCCAGCTGTTGTTCGACACCCGGCTATCGCCGCAGCTCCGCCCTTACCGTGGCGAGTAACTCGGTAAAGATACGGAAGCTCTCGTCGGCGGC
Organism: Parahaliea mediterranea; assembly: GCF_017255185.1. Classification (GTDB taxonomy): domain Bacteria; phylum Pseudomonadota; class Gammaproteobacteria; order Pseudomonadales; family Halieaceae; genus JAFKCZ01. The sequence goes on along the minus strand of NZ_JAFKCZ010000008.1, from coordinate 144,048 downwards.
GAGCTTCTCTTCGATCAGCAGGCCGTAGGCCCGTACCTCCAGCGCCCGCAGTTCCTCGAGAAGGTCCTCCGCCGGTTCGTGGTAGGCGCGTTCGCGCACGGTCAATAGCGCGCTGTAGAACGTATCGATGCGGTCCTTCTTGCGCAGGCTGCGCCAGCGAACAAAACCGGCCACGCCGGTTGCCGCGAGGATGCCCAGGTACACCAGTAGATTGATGGTCTCCGCGTAGCGTTCCAGCGGACCCGGTTCGTCCCGTTCCAGGTAGCGGCGCGCGCCCTCGTGCAGGGGGAAATTCAGCTGCTCACGGTCAAAGTGCTCACTGACCCAGCTGAAGATGTCGGGCTCCAGTGCCGCAAACAGGGCCTTTTGTTCCACCAGTGTGCGGGTGAGGTGATAGACCTGTGACGCCGATGCCTGCTTGCGAGCGACCAGCAGGGTCGACACCTGGAGGGATTGCAGGGAGCGCTCGTTGCCCGGCAGGCGATAGGTCAGGGGGGGAATGGTGGTGGCCTGCATCTGCGGGACCAGCAGGGAGATGCCCTCGCGCAGAAACTCGGCCGCGGTGGGGCCGGCATCCGCCAGTGAAGCCAGGTGGTAGCCCGGTTGGTACCAGGGCGTTGTGCTGGGGTTGATCGGGCCGAAGTACACGATGGCCTCGGGTTCACCCTGCACCAGCGTGTCCAATACGCGCACATTGTCCGCCAGGATCCTGGTACGTGCCGCGACAAGGTCGACGAAGGTTCTCCCGGCGTGGGAATCGTTGACCACATAGATGCCCACTTCCTCGCCCGAATTTCGGAGTTGTTCGAGCGAAACATCGTCCCGGACAAGCAAGTGCAGTACGCTTTGATACAGTGGGATGACCGTGCGAACTCCCCGTTCAAAGGGCGTGCTGTTCTCCACGGTGGTCAGGTCCGCGAAATCACCGGTGAGTAACTGCAAGGGGGGCATGCCGGGAGCCAGCTCCACCGGAATGATATCGAAGTCGTTGTTATCGATGGCGCCGCGTAGCTGCGCGACGTCCAGGTGCTGGTAGGCGAGTGCGTGCATTCGCAGCGGCGCCTCTGGATCACTGCACCCGGCCAGCGCCACTGTGAGCAGCAGGTAAACCCACACGCGTATTGGTGTTGCCTTCCCCAGTTGCCCGCTCTCCCCGGTTGTTGGCTGGTGCGAATACTCCCGCTGTCGCCGAGCATACCCCATGCGGTCGCGGTAGAACACCACGGCACGAGCGGGCCGTGACTCACGACACTAGCGCGAAGCGAGCGATAACCCGGCGAAGGGGTTGGGGGCAAGTCCACCGGCGTGGGGCGCGGTGTCGAAGGCGCCCGTCCGCTTGATCCACTGGTGATCGAGTACGCGCGTCAGGCTGGCGTGGTGCAAGGGCGAGGCATTGGTGAAAACCCGCGCAAATTTTCGCGTCGCCTCGGATATGGCCGCTGGCACCTTGTCGCTCTCCGATACCACCAGCGCCACCCGATCGCCCTGCTCGAAGCGGAATTCCATGTAGGGCAGGGTGGGGAAGGCCCCGCGCAATAGGCGCCTTGCCGTGGACGGGGAAGATTGCAGCACGCTGCGGTCCCCGCCGTGGTGGCTGGGTATTTCGCTGAAGGCCCGGTGCAGGCATTCCTCGGCGGTCGCGCGGCTGGTCCGCAGCGGGGAGGGGACGGTCACGAAACCGCGCAGCAACCAGCGGTGCCCGTTGTAGCAGGTATTGGCCAGGGCAATGGTGCGCGACATGATGCGGCAGCTGTAGCCAACCTTGACCCGGTCGGCCACCAGTTTGCCCGTTTGCCGATCGTAGGCCTGCAGCAGGTAGATGCCCGCGCCGAGCAGCTCGCAGGCCGGTTCGGCGATGAACCGCTCCTGGTTAATTGCAATTGGGGCGTCGTCGATGCGCGCGTCGGCGTCGCGCCCGATTGGAGCCACCACCAGCGCCTGGCGGCGTACCGGCCGTGAGCCGCCCTTGTGGTTGATCGGCGCCTTGTCGCTCCCGACGGCATGGGCCACGCGCATTTGGCGTGGCCTGAGGCGTTGAAAGAAGTTCATGTTGGTTCCCGGAAAATTAACGGTGCCATGGTTGCACAGGCCATGGCGAACTGATTTGCCAAATTGATGAATGATGTGGGGGCTGATTACCTGATTGGGGGTGTTTCAGATTTGCGCTCCCCTACGAGTCGACGGAGGATGGAAAAACCTGAATACCAAAGGCCCGTTTTGTGACGTGGTTCGCTTTGGTTTGCGTGATGCGTCGTGTCCTGCCCTGTCGGAAACCGCGGGGCCAATACCGGAACCGAAGAGGCGCGGCACGGCGTCCGCGGGCCGTGCCCGGGTGCGGGAGCTTACTGGGCGGCTGTCCGCGGGTTGGTCTCCCCGGCCAGCGTCCACAGGTCATTCATCACCGTGTCGGCGTGCAGGAAGCCGGCGCTGTAGATGTTGCGGATGCGCCCCGCCTTGTCGATCAGGTAGACCCGCAGGATGTGGGACATGCTGCCCGCGTAGCTGCCGTCCTCGCGGCGGATTTTCAGGCGCCACTGTCCGTAGCCCTCGAGGATAGGCAGCAGCGCGGCCTCGGAGTCGGTGGTGAGGAAGCGCCAGTCAACGTCCCGGTGTCGAAAATGCCGCGCGTACTCGCGCATGGCCGCGGGCGTATCCAGTTGCGGGTCGAAGCTCAGGCTCACCAGTCGAACCTGGTCCCGAAGCGCGGGTTCCCGCAGCAGTCGTGACTGCACCTGTTTCATCACGTGACTGGCCAGGGGGCAGCCGTTGACATCGGGGCAGTGGGTGTAGATGAAGCCCATCAGCACCAGGTGGCCGTCCAGCACCTGGTGCAGGCGCAGGGCCTGCCCCCCGGCGTCCCGAACCTGCCCGTCCACCGCCGCCCCGAGCGGGGGCAGGGCGTAGGTGCCGGGGGCGGGGGGCTCGTAGGCCAGCTCCCCGTAACCCGGTGCCAGCACCGTGGCCTCTCCGCGGGCCAGCGTCGCCTGGCAGGCGATCAGCAACAGCAGTAGGCGTATCACCGCTGGCCGACCCGGTCCCCGTACAGTGCATAGGCGCCAAAGCGCATCTGGTGCGGGGCCCCGAGTTGCTTGGCGATGAAGTCGATGGCCAGGGTCTGCTTGAGGCTTTCACCGTCGAAGTCGTAGACCTTGAGGTACTGGAGATCGGGCCCGCGGGGTTCCTGCTTGTCCCAGTTGGCCAGCAGGGAGGAGGTGTAGTACACGCGTTCGCCGTCCCAGCTCTGGGAAACCATATTGACCTGGGTGCCGATCTTCTTCTCGAACAACTGCCTGGGCTTGTGCGGGTCGCTGATGTCGTACAGGCGGGTCATCCCGTCGTTCCAGGTGTCGACCCACAGTCGCGTGTCGTCGTTGGAGATTGAAATGTCCACCGGCAGCGGGATATTGGCGGCGTCGCCGATATCCGCCACCGGCTTGGCCTGCCACTCGCCGCCGTCATCGAGGTACACCAGCCACAGCTTGGAGGTGAGCGCGGTGGAGGTAAAGCAGTAGTCGTGCTCCGGTTTCCAGGCGCAGCGGATCTCCAGCGGCGCGCCGGGCACGTCCAGCACTTTCTTCGGCTGGCGGGCGTGCATGTCCCACACCACCATGGTGTTGCCAAAGGCTTTCATCGCCTCGGCATCGGACATCAACGCCCCCATGTTCATCATGTAGTTGTTCCAGCCGGTGAAGGAGGAGGTGAGCATCAGGTTGCGGCGCGGCAGTACCCGGACGTCGTAGCCGTAGCCATCGGCGTACTGCCCGGCTTTCTTCGCCCCACGCAGTTGATCGTCGGTGGGCATCCAGTGGGTGGCTACGTAGTCGCCGGCGTTGGTGTATTCGACCAGGGCGGTGCGTCCGCCGTGGTCGCGGTTGTTGGACAGGCCGGTCAGCATCATGCGGCCGGGCAGGGCATAGAAAGTGTGCGGGCCCACGACGCCGCCGCTCTTGTCGACGAAATTATCGACGGTGCGGTGCAGGCTCGGCTTGGCCGGATCGCTGTGAATGTCGAAGATGAATACCTTGCTGGTGTCCAGGCCCCCGGCCCAGAGGTAGCGCCGGTCATCCGTCAACCCGGTGTGGTGGGCTTCGTTGCGGCCGCCCACCGACAGGCTGGCCACTACCGCGCCGTAACTGTCCGAGGCCGGGTTGACGTCGACCGTGACCAGCTTGTCCTGCTCGTCGCCGACACCCGCCACCCCCAGGGTCCAGACGTAGACAAAATCTTCCTGGCCTTCGATCTTCGCCATGTAGGGCGACATACAGGTTTCGTCCGCCAGTGCCTGGGTGGCCAGTAGCAGGCCCAGCGCGAGTATCAAACGCATGGCAGCTTCCTCCGGTGATGGAGTTGTCAGTGAAAGCTTAGACGCTGTGTCCGCGGCTGCAAGCGGGCCGCGCGGGTGTCGCCGGGCATCCGGTGACGGCCCACTGGCTCCCCGGATGCCCGCCGTTGGTGCTACGATGGTCCCCTGAACAGCCGGCCAGGCACCGGGCCAGTCTCATCAAGGACCACAAGCACTTATGAAAAAACGCATTATCGTCGGCCTCAGTGGCGCCTCGGGGGTTATTTACGGCATCCGGGCCCTGGAGCACCTGGCCCGGATGCCGGAGGTGGAAACCCACCTCATCCTGAGCGAGGGGGCGGCCACCAACATCGCCGTCGAGACCCGCTACGCGCTGGAAGAGGTCAAGGAGCTGGCGGACGTGGTGCACAACAATGCCAACCTCGCCGCGACGCTGGCCAGCGGCTCGTTCCAGACCGACGGTATGCTGGTGGTCCCCTGCAGCATCAAGACGCTGTCCGGAATCGCCAATTCCTACGCTGACAATCTACTGGTGCGCGCGGCGGACGTGGTGCTCAAGGAGCGGCGCCCCTTGCTGTTGGTGGTAAGAGAGGCCCCCCTGCACAAGGGGCACCTCGAACTGATGGCGCGGGCGGCCGATTACGGCGCGGTGATTTACCCGCCGATGCCCGCGTTTTACCACGACCCCCAGAGTATCGAGGATATTCTTGACCAGACCATCGGCAAGCTCTTCGATCACCTGGGTCTGGAGCACCGCCTGTTCCGTCGCTGGGGCGAGGGCCGGGACAGCCGGGGGCGGTAAATCAAGTGCCGGGCCGGCGGCGTTTCGGCCGGCAAACGCTGGAGTATATGCAATATGATATCCAATACCTGGCTTGTCGCCGCCGGGCTAGTGGCCCTGCTCTCGCTCTCGGGTTGTGCCGCGACGGCGACCGATGGTGACGGTTCGAGCGACGATCGGGACGCGGAACCAGACCCCCTGGAGGAGCTGCTCGGGGGCTCGCGGAACTGCGTCCAGCTGAACCGCATCGCGCGCACCGAAGTGGTGGATGAGCGAACCATTGTGTTTCATATGAACGGCGGCGATCTCTATGCCAACCGCCTGCCGCGGCGCTGCCCGGGACTGCGCCGGGATAAGACGATTATGTACAAGACCTCGATGAACCAGTTGTGCAATGTCGATCTCATCACCGTACTTGACGACATGGGTTTTGGTTTCACCCGTGGTGCTACCTGCGGCCTGGGTAGTTTTGTGCCGATCAATGCCGGGACCGTCGAGCTGCTGCGGGAGTAAAACGCCCGCCGGGGACCGCGTCAACGAGGTCCGGCGGAGCCGTGGCGCGCGTGCCATGGCCGCTGCCGTGGCGCCCATGTTGTCGCTGCTCGTTGCCGCACTGCTGTTTGCGGTTCACGCCGGGGTCGCCGCGCCCGACGCCAACCAGCGCGAGTCGGCGCGGCACGGCGGCGCGGCGGACCTGCTGGCATTGATCGAGTCGCCGCCCCTGGGCTTGCCGGCGGTTCCCGTACCACACGGCAATCCGCCGACCCGGGCGGGCATCGACCTGGGGCGCAAACTGTTCTTTGATCGTCGGCTGTCCTTCAACCGCACCCTGTCTTGCGCCATGTGCCACGTGCCCGAGCAGGGCTTTACCCAGCGCGAGGTGCGCACGCCGGTGGGAATCGAGGGGCGCTTCGTCAAGCGCAACGCACCAACCTTGCTGAATGTGGCCTACCGGCGTTCGCTGTTTCACGATGGCCGCGAATCCACCCTGGAAAACCAGGTCTGGGCGCCGCTGCTGCGGGACAACGAGATGGGCAATCCCTCGATCGGCTTCGTGCTACAGACCCTGCGCGAGGCGGGGGATTACCGCGGGTTGTTCGAGAAGGCCTTCGCCGACGGCCTGACCGCCGCGAACGTGGGCCGTGCCCTGGCCAGCTACCAGCGCGGGCTCCTGGCGGCGGACTCGGCTTTTGATCGCTGGCACTACGGCGGCGAGGAGGGGGCCCTGGGGGAGCCGGCGCGGCGTGGCTGGAAACTGTTCCAGCGCCTGGGTTGCATCGGCTGTCACGCGGCGGGTGACAGCGATGCCCAGTTCAGCGACGGCAACTACTACGACACCGGTATCGGCTTCGCCCGCAGCATGGGGCCGGCCAGGGTGCCCGAGCGCATTCACCTGGCGCCGGGGGTGCAGGTGCGGCCCAGGGTCGGGTTTGCCTCCCCCCGTTTCAATGACCTGGGACGCTACGAGGCCACGGGGCAAAGCGCCGATCGCTGGTTGTACCGGGTGCCCACCCTGCGCAATGTGGCGCTCACCGCACCCTATATGCACGATGGTTCCTTTCCCGACCTGGCGGCGGTGGTGGCCTACTACGACCGTGGCGGCGTCGAGCATCCGGGGCTGGACCCGCGTATCCGGCCGCTCGATCTCGACGAGGGGGAGCGGGCGGACCTGGTGGCGTTTCTCGAGTCCCTGACCGGCTCCGGCGTCGACGCCCTGGTGCGCGACGCGCGCAGCGAACCGATCGGGGACACCCGCTAGCGGGCTATTGCAACCAATCCCGCGTCGCGGCCTGGGCAATGCCGGCAGCCTGTTGTCGGAACGGCACATGCTTGATCGTTGTAGGGCCGAATTTATTCGGCCATTGATGTCGTGAGCGCCTTTATTGGTCGAATGAATTCGACCCTACAGAGGGCAAGCCACCCTACAGAGGGCAAACTCCTTGATCGTTGTAGGGCCGAATTTATTCGGCCATTGATGTCGTGAGCGCTTTTATTGGTCGAATGAATTCGACCCTACAGAGGGTAAATTACCCTGTTTTTCACTTAGGTATGAGCCGTTTCCCTGTTGCCGGTTTTGGAGGCGGGCCTTATTGCTCCGGCTCGCCGTGCTTGCCCGCGCGCCAGCCCAGGCTCTCTCCCACGAGCCGGTCCGCCCGCTCTGCGGGAAGGGGTTCCAGCGTGGTGGCCATGGTGTCGTTCCAGCGGTTCAGGTAGCCGAACAGCGCGATAGCGCCGACGATTTCCACGATCTCGGCCTCGTCGAAGTGCGCCTTGAGAGTGTCGAATTCCACCTCCGTCACCGCATTGGGCACCTGGGCGGCCTTGTAGGCCAAATCCAGGGCCGCGCGCTCGGCGTCGCTGAAGTGTGGCGAGGTTTCGTACAGGAGAATATCCGCGATCTTCTCGTCGGGCGCCTCGTAGATATGCGACAGATTGGTCATGTGCGACTGGCAGTACAGGCAGCCCGAGGACACCGAGCTGATCAGGCTGATCAGCATCTTGAGCTGCCGGTCCACGCTGCCCTCGTACAGCACCGCCTGGTTCAGGGCCATGAAGGCCTTGACGATATTCGGGCGCCTGGCCATGGTCCGTATGGAGTTGGGCACGAAGCCGCGGGTCTGTTCGTAGTGCGCGAAACGCTCGAGGATAAAGTCGTCATCGATATCCTCGTTCTCCAGGGGGGGCAGGAATGCCATGGCCTTGTGCTCCAGGTTGTTTGGGGGTTCACCTATCACTGTAGACTTATCACCGTAAACCAGGGCGCCGCGGACTACAGGTAGATGATCAGGGTCCTCTGCGGCGCTTCGGGATTGATCAGGTTGACGCGCTTGTGCCGGATCGCCCAGCCGTCCCCGGTGGCCACCAGGTGGTGTTCGTAGGTGCCGGCGTAGACCCGTTGCTCGTCGCGGTACCACAGCACCACATGGAAGTTGGACGTGACCTTGAGGTCGCCGCGGTCGGTCTTGCCGGCCAGGCGGATATTGCCGATCAGGTGGGAGGCGCGCACGCCGCTGTCCTTGGACGAGGCCCTGGGGTGCACGAAGTTGCGCCGCCGGATTTCCATCATCACCCGGTCGTCGTACATGTGCGAAATATGGTTCAGTGGATCGGTCTGATCCTCCGCCGCCGGCATCCAGTAGGTGCCGTCCTCGGTGAACAGTTGCATCCAGCTGTCCAGGTCGGGGCGGTCCAGCAGGGCGGCCTCCCGGTACAGAAAGTCCTCGATAGCCCTGATGTCGATGTCGCTCATGCGAAGACCTCCCCGCTCATGTATGCCTTCCAGGCCTTGTACTGGGTGCGCATGTCCAGGTCGCCGGTGCCGCCACCAACCACCCGGTCCGCTTGCTGCTCGTCCTTGCCGTACTGGCGGTGGAACTCCACCCAGTCGCTGGCGGTGGATTCCAGTCCTTCCTGGGTGCGCCGGTAGACCTCGAGGTCGTCGGGTCCCACCATCCCCGCCGAGGAATTGATCAGCCGCGAGTAGAGCAGGGTGCGCTGCAACATCTCTTCCGGTGCGCCCTTGAGGCGGAATGACCAGGTTTCCACCACGAAACGGTCCACCGCGATGGGGCGCACCACGCGGATGTTCTGCACCGCGGTCTTGATCGTCAGGGAGGGGTAGTACAGGGTGTTGTGGGTATTGAAGGAGTAGATGTCCCGCGTGCGTTCCTCGCCGTAGGCCTTCACCATGGCCTCGTGATAGGCGGGCATTACCGTGTACTTGGCGTGGATGCTGGTTTTGCCGCCGTCGTAGTGGTGGCCGTAGGGAAACCCGGTGATCCCCGACTCCTCGAAGTTCTCGTAGGAGGAGCCGAAGGGCAGGATGATCTCGGCCTCGCTGCGTTCGCGGGTTGCGCTAGCCGGCAGCGAGTCGATGTAGTCCTTGGCCGCCTGCACCACCGACTGGTGAACCACCATCGGATGCATGGTGTCGTTGAGGTTCTCCAGGATGAATTTCCAGTTGCACTCGTGTTCGTAGCGCAGCACGCCGCCGGCGACCTCCACCTCGCCCTCCGGGGAGCGGTCGCAGAGATTGTCCAGGCAGTCGATGGCGCCGCCGAGCCAGGTCTTCAGGTCCGGGGCATCGGCCGAGAGGGTGGCGAACACAAAGCCGCGGTAGCTGCCCATCTGCGCCACTGGCTGCATGTTGTTGCAGGTGTCGTTGATGTCGAAGCCGGTGCCCTCGTAGCCCGCCTCGTTGGGGATCTTGATCAGGGTGCCGTCGTGTTTGTAGCTCCAGCCGTGGTACGGGCAGCGAAAGGCGCCGCGCACATTGCCCTGGCGGTTCTCCACCAGCTTGGCGCCCTTGTGCGCGCAGCGGTTGTGCAGCACGTGCACCTTGCCCTCTTTATCGCGCACCATGATGACCGGCGCCTTGTGGGTGATATTGGTGGCGAAGTAGTCGCCGACCTTGGGCACCTGGGACTCGTGGCCGATAAATATCCACGCCTGCCCCCAGATACGTTCCATTTCCAGCTCGAAAATGTCCGGGTCGGTGTACAGGCGCTTGTGCAGGCGGGTGGGTTCGACCAGGCTGTCGAGCTCCTCGTGACTGATGGTGGTACGCATGGGGGAACCTCCGGGGTGATATTATAGTGAGAGCGAGCCGAGGCTGGCGCCGCCGCAAACCATCAGGGTTTGCCCGGTGATAAAGCCGTTGTCGGGATGGTTGAGGAAGCAGACCGCGCGGGAGACATCCTCCGGCTGGCCCAGGCGTTTGACCGGGATGCTCGCCGCCATGCGCTGCATCTGTTCGCTGCCGTCCTCCACCACCTTGTGGAACATCTCGGTGGCGGCGATGGGGCCCGGTGCCACGGTGTTGACGGTAATGCCGTGCTCGCCCAGCTCCAGGGCCCAGGTGCGGGCCATGCCCATCATCCCCGACTTGGTGGCTGAGTAGCAGGTGCGGGTCTGCAGGCCGAGGGCGGCGCGCGAGGTGATCAGGATGATGCGACCGAAGCCGCGCTGCTTCATGTTCGGCAGGAAGGCCTGGCTCAGGCTGATGGCGGCCCCGATATGGACCTGGTTCAGGTAATCCAGGTCCTCCAGCGCCACCTCTTCGAGCCCGCTGGCGCGGATCAGCCCCGCGTTGTGCACCAGGCCGGTGACCGGGAACTGGTCGGCGGTCTCCCGCGCGACGGCGGCGGTGCGCTCGCGATCACTGAGGTCGAGCGTGACGTTGTGCAGGGCGGGGTGATCCACCTCGAGGGGGCGGCGGGCCAGGTTGACCACGCGGTGGCCTTCATCCAGCAGCTGCTGGCAGATGGCCGCGCCGATGCCGGTGCTGCCGCCGGTGACGACCACTGTATCGTGTTGTTGCGTCATATTAGATTCCCTCCGGCTTTTCCGCCGGGCTGGTCAGTTCCAGTTGTTGCGCAATGGCCCGCCGCTGGCCGCGCTCGGCGATGGGCGTGTCGGCGCTCACCGCGATCAGTACCGCGTTGCGCGAGGCGTCGCTGTGGCTGAACACCGCGACGCGGGTATCGGCGGGCAGCGAGGCGGCGTCTTTCGCGGGGAGCGCGGAAAAGGTGTGCAGCGCCAGGTGGGCAAATACCGTCACTCCGCAGTCCAATCGAACCGACGCCACCGGCCAGGGCGCCTGGGCGATGCGTCGCTTGAAGAACTCCCACAGGCTGTGGTGCAGGTCCACCCCGGCCAGCAGCGTGCCCCCGGTCTCCGCTTCCCGCCACACCAGGGTGGGGCACAGGCAGTCGCCGCAGACCTCCCGGGGCGGGTACTGCGCCGCGCCGCAGGCGCTGCAGTGTTGCAGGGACAGGGCGACTGGAAGATTGGCGGCGGTGAAATCCATGCCCACGGGCGTGCGCTGGCGCGGCGGGCGGGCCAGGCGGCGCCGCGACGGGCGGTTGAGCTTGAGGCGCTGGCGCATGGTCTGGCGTTTGCTCATTGCTGCGCGCTCCCCAGAATCGCCGCGGCGCTGCACAGGCCGCGGTCGTAGTTGATCATGCCGAAACCGCTCACCATCGCATGGCGCGCCCCGCTGACCGGGTTGTGCGGCGCGCGCCCGGTGAGCTGTCGGATGCTCTCGACGATGCCCATATAGCCCGCCGCGGAGCCGGCCTGGCCCACCGACAGCTGGCCGCCGGAGGTGTTGTGGGGCAGTTTGCGCGCCTGTTGGCCGCTGCCGTCGAAGCGCAGGTCGGTGTCGCGCACGAAGGCCGGCCCCTCGCCCTTGGCGCAAAAACCCAGGTCTTCCATTTGCAGCATGCTGATGACCGGGTAGTCGTCGTAGGTCTGCAGCAGGTCGATATCCTCCGGTCCCAGTGCCGCCGCCTGGTACAGCGCATCGGCGTATTCGGTCCAGCCGCCGCGGAACTGCACCGGATCGTCGCGGTGGGCATTGTGCAGCTCACCGGCGGCGAGTATGTGGCAGTAGGGCAGGCCCAGGTGGCGCGCGCGGTCCTCGCTCATCATCAGGAAGCCCTCGCCACCGGCGCAGGGCATCACGCAGTCGAACAGGTGCAGGGGCCCCGCGATGGGCCGCGCGCCGAGGTACTGTTCCAGCGACAGTGTTTTGTGGCCCAGCAGCGCGGGCGGGTAGTGGTTGGCGTTGTAGCGCTGGTCGAGGGCGACGCGCGCGAAATCCTCCCGCGTGGCGCCGAAACGCTCCATATAGTGGCGGGTAATCAGGGCAAAGGCGGTGTTGGGGCCGCCGGCGCCGTAGGGGAAGGAGGCGTCGATGGTGAAGTTGCTGAAATTGGCGGCGGTGCCCTCGAAGGCGCGGTGGGCGGCGCCGTCCCCGCCGATACAGGCGACGATCTCGGCGTCGCCGGCCTGGACGGCGCGCGCCGCGCGGCGCAGGGCGACCAGTCCCGCGGCGCCGCCGTAGGGGAGCTGGTCGATCCAGCGCGGGCTCATCTGGAAATGCTGGGTCAGGGTGATGGCGGAGTCGGCGCCGAGGGAGAAGCTCGACACGGCGAGGCCGTCGACATCGTCCTTGGCCAGGCCGGCCTGGCGCAGCATCTCTGCCAGGGTGCAGCCAATAAACCAGTTGGCGCCGCGCGGGCTCTGGCGCGCGTAACCGAAACTGACCGGTGCCGCCAGGACAACGCCCGCGTAGTCCTTCATGACGCGGTCCGCCGCTTTTTCAGCTCGCGGGTATCGATACACTCGCCCGCGGCCACGCGGCTCCTGGCCAGCGTTTTCACGTCACCGCGACGGGGCTTGTTGGAGGCCGTGCGCGGCAGCGACTCGCAGAACAGCACGTAGCCGGGTGCTTTGTAGTAGGCCAGCTGGTCCATGCAGTGCGCCACCAGCGCCGCCGCCAGCTGCGCGTCGCCCGGGGCGCCGTCGGCGAGCACGGCGCAGGCCGCCACCTCGTCGCCGCGCAATTCGTCCGGCACCGCGGTCACGATCACTTCCGCCAGCGCGGGGTGGGTGAGCAGGGCGGCTTCCACCTCGAGGGCGGAGATGTTTTCGCCCGAGCGGCGAATCACGTTCTTGCGCCGGTCGACGAAGTGCAGGCTGCCATCGGGCCCCTCGCGCACCACGTCGCCGGTATTCAGCCACCCGTCCTGCCAGGCTTCGGCGGTGGCTTCGGCATTCTTCAGGTAACCGGAAAAAAAGCCGCGGGCGGGATTGTCGCCTTTTGCCCGCACCCGCAACTCACCTTCCTCGCCCGGGGCAACGGGCTGTTTGTGCTCGTCCACCAGCTGAACCTCCAGGTAGTCGGGCGCCTTGCCGAAGCAACAGGTGCCCACGTGCCGGGGCTCGGTATTGGCGATGATGCTGCCGCCGACGCCGGACTCGGTCATCGCCCAGGCCTCCAGCAGGGGAAAACCGAAGCGCGCCTCGAAGCGCGCGTGGTGCTTGGGGTTGACCCCGGCGCCAAAGCCGAACTTGACCTGTCCGCCGACGTTGTCCTGCGGTGTCTCGGGCAGCTCCAGCAGGATGGCGGGCAATACGCCCAGGTAGTGGACGATGGTGGCGCCGCTGTCGCGCACACTCTGCCACCAGCTGCGCGGGTGAAAGCGGTCGAGCTGGATGATGCAGCCGCCGCTCTGGATCATGGCCATGGTGGAGACCGCCATGGCGTTCATGTGGGTGAGCGGCAGGGGTGTCAGCAGGCGCTCCACGCCCTGCTCGATGGCCGCCAGGCCGCCGACCTCGTTGTACCACTGCCCGGCGAACAGGAAGTACTCATTGCTGAGAATACAGGCCTTGGGTTTGCCGGTGCTGCCGGAGGTGTACAGCAGCGCGCACTCGGTATCCTCCGCGGGGGCCTCGTCGCTGCGTCCGGTCACCGCGGGCAACTGGTCCAGCCGTTCGCAGTCGACCACCGGCACCTCGCGTTCCAGCATGGCCTGCACCGGCGCCAGTTCGGGCACCGCCTCCGGCAGCGCGATCACCACCGCGGCTTCGCCGTGTTCGAGGAAGTAGGCGATCTCCTCGGCCTGCATGTCGCGGCTGACCGGGATCACGCTGCAGCCGAGGCTGTTCAGGGCCAGCCAGTGAATGAAAAACTCCGCGCGGTTGTCCAGCACCAGGGCGGCGCGCAGCGGGTGGCCGAAATCCCGGGCCGCGTATTGCGCGGCGCAGGCATCGATACGCGCCAGGGCTTCTCCATAGGCGAGGTCGACGGGACCGCTGGCATAGGCTTTCGCCGCCGTGGCGGGGATGTGCAGGAAGGGCTGGTCCGCCGATCGGCCGGCGGTGCTTGCGAATACCTGATATACGGACGACACCTTGATCTCGCTCGGTCAGAGGGAGTCGGGCTGGAGCCGAAACCCGTGTTAATGTTTTAAATGTAAAATATCGGCATTACCGATGCCTGTCAAGCACTCCTGCCATCGGCCGGGGCCGTTCGCGAGGCTGTTGTGGCCGGGTCCCGTCAGGCCAGTACCTCGGCGAGGTAACTGACGAATAGCCGTACCTTGGCGGACAGGTGCCGGTTGTGGGGGTACACGGCCCAGACCGCGGTGTCGGTCGGGTTGTAGGGCTCGAGTACGGTCTTCAGGGTTCCCGCGTCGAGGGCGTCCCGAACGTAGAAGTCGGGGAGCTGGACCAGTCCCAGGTCTGCCGCCGCGGCATGTGCCAGCGCCCGGCCATTGTTGCTGCGCCAGTTGCCGTCCACGGTGATGTCAAAGTTGCGCTGGCCGTCGCGGAAGCGCCAGGTATTCAGCGTGCCCACCAGGCAGTTGTGATTGACCAGCGCGTGAATGTCCTCCGGCTCGCCATAACGCGCGAGGTAGGCCGGGGAGGCGCAGGTGACCAGGCGGCGGTTGCAGATTCGGCGGGCGATCAGCGAGGAGTCCTGCAGCGTGCCGGCGCGGACCGCGAGGTCGTAACCCTCGGCGATGAGGTCCACCAGCCGGTTGTTGAAATCCAGCTCGATGGCAAGCCCGGGGTTCTGGCTCATGAAGTCGGCCGCGGCGGGGGCGATGAACTCCTCGCCAAACGCGCCGGCCACGGTCATCCGCAGGCGGCCGCGGGGTTTTTCCTGCAGGTCCAGCACCGCGTCCTCGGCCTCCCTGAGGGTGGCGAGTATGTCCTGGCAGCGCAGATAGAAGGCCTGGCCGACCTCGGTCACGGCGAGACTGCGCGTGGTCCGCACCAGGAGCTGGGCCGCGAGGCGCGATTCCAGGGCGGCGATCTGCTTGCTCACATGGGACTTCGATACCCCCAGGTCCTCCGCGGCGCGGGAAAAACTCTGGTGGTGCACCACGCTGACAAAGGCCTCGATCGCTTCCCACTTGTGCATGACGTTACCCTGTCGCCCATGGCGAGCAATTATTTCTATACAGAAAAAGTATTTATATATTACGGCTATTAATTCTTTTAAAGAAACAAAATATAGTGCCCCCGAATCAGCGTTGCAACAGGTGGACTGGACCATGAAGACACGAGCAGCCGTCGCGTTCGAGGCGGGCAAACCCCTGGAAATCGTCGAGGTGGACCTCGAGGGGCCGAAGGCGGGCGAAGTCCTGGTGGAAATCAAGGCCACCGGGGTGTGCCACACCGACGCCTTTACCCTTTCGGGCGACGACCCGGAAGGGATTTTCCCGGCGATTCTGGGCCACGAGGGCGCGGGTGTCGTGGTCGACGTGGGCCCCGGCGTCAAAAACCTGCAAAAGGGGGACCATGTCATTCCCCTGTACACGGCGGAGTGCCGTGAATGCGATTTTTGCTTGAACCCCAAGACCAATCTCTGCCAGGCGGTGCGCGCCACCCAGGGGCAGGGTGTGATGCCGGACGGCACCAGCCGTTTCTCCTTCGAGGGCAGGCCCATTCGGCACTACATGGGGTGCTCGACCTTTGCCAATTACACCGTGCTGCCGGAGGTGTCCCTGGCCCGGGTGCGCAAGGACGCCCCCTTCGACAAGATCTGCTACATCGGCTGCGGCGTCACCACCGGCATCGGCGCGGTGGCCTTCACCATGAAGGTCGAGGCGGGCGCCACCGTGGCCGTGTTCGGCCTGGGCGGCATCGGCCTGAACGTGATCCAGGGCGCGCGCATGGTCGGCGCGAGCCGCATTATCGGCGTGGACCTCAACCCGGCCAAGGTGCCCCTGGCGAAGCAATTCGGGATGACGGATTTCGTCAACCCGAAGGAGGTCGACAACGTGGTGGAGCACATCATCGAGTTGACCGGCGGCGGGGTGGATTACAGCTTTGAGTGCATCGGCAACGTCAATGTCATGCGCCAGGCCCTCGAATGCTGCCACAAGGGCTGGGGCGAGAGTTGCATCGTGGGTGTGGCGGGCGCCGGCCAGGAAATTTCAACCCGGCCCTTCCAGCTGGTGACCGGGCGCTCCTGGCGGGGCACGGCCTTCGGCGGCGCCCGCGGGCGGACCGACGTGCCCAAAATCGTTGACTGGTACATGGACGGGCGCATCAACATCGACAACCTGATCACCCACACCATGCCGCTGGACGATATCAACAAGGCCTTCGACCTGATGCACTCGGGCGAGAGCATTCGCTCGGTGGTGTTGTACTAGAGGCCAGGGCCCGCCCGTCTTCCCGCGCCGGGCGGGCCGCGCAACGCCTATGGCTCGACCGGCTGCACGCGGCCTTCCAGTACCGTGCCCCAAACCCGGATGTCCTTGATCGATTGCGGACTGACCTGGAAGGGGCTGTCTTCCAGGACAGTGAAATTGGCGCGTTTGCCTGGCTCTATACTGCCGACTTCACTTTCCAGCCGCAGCGAGTAGGCCGCATCCAGGGTTACCGCCCTCAGCGCCTGCTCCACCGTGAGCGTCTGCGCGGGTCCGGCGGTGCGCCCGGAAAACGTCGTCCGATTCACCGCGGCCCACATCAAAAACAGCGGCTGGGCGGGCGCCATGGGCATGTCGGAGTGCAGGGAAAAGGGCACGCCCGCGCGGGACACGTCTCCCAGCCTGACCATGTCATTGGCCCGCTCGGGTCCGATACCGAAGTCGCTGTACTGATTCGCCAGCGCCACCGTGTAGTACGGGTTGGCGCTCACAATCGCTCCCAGCCTGGCGATCCTGTCGATTTGCCGGGGGCTGGAAAAGCCGAAGTGAACGATCGTGGTGCGGTGATCCCGCCGGGGGTTGCGCCGCATGTTTTCCTCGAGGGCATCCAGTACGCGCTCCAGACCCCCGTCGCCGTTTTGGTGAATGTGGATTTGGTATCCCGCGTCCCAGTAGGTACGGAACGCCGAATTGAACACTTCCTTGTCCATCATCCACTCGCCCTTATGGCCGTCCAGGTAGCCGTCTTCCATTTGCATCAGCTGGCTGAAGATCGCGCCGTCGGAAAATAGCTTCACCTGCCGCGGCAGGAATGCCGTATGCCCCTGGGCGCCGTTTTGTACCCCTTCCGTTGCCGCCAGGAGGTCGGCCCCGCGATGCTCCAGCGCAAGTGAACGGCCGTCGGGAATAAAGTAAAAACGGAATGGCGACGCGGTGTTACCCAGAACGGCGATCTGCTGTGGGTAGAAGCCCGAGACGCCGCCGGGTTCCGCCGCGGTCGTGACACCCGCGGCATGCAGATAGCGCGCGCTCAACTCCAGCCCGGCGCGTAACTGTGCGGGTTTGCCTATCAGCGGCAAGATATGCGGCGATAGAAACTCCAGGGCGCCCCGCTCCCAGAAATGGCCCTGTTCGAAATTTATCTGCTCACGGACCGCCTGCTCGGTGCGGGCGACTTGTTCCCGGGTGACACCGGCAAGCCCGAGTGCCGCGGTATTGAGGATGAATTCGTGGCCGGAACGGTGCCAGATAACAATCGGCCGGGAGGTGGATACAGCGTCCAGATCCGCGCGGGTGAGTTTACCGTGAAAGTAGTGGTGAAAACCCCAGGACACCAGTGGCGCCTGCGGGTCGCGCATGCCGGCCTCCACCTGCCGCAAACGGGTCATATACGCCTCGCGGGAGCGTGTCGCGGGGTAAGTCCGCCCGGGCAATACCCAGTCCTCAATGGCGATGATCTCCGAGGTCAGTGTCAGTGCGGACAACACGGGGTGGACATGCTGTTCGATCAGGCCGGGCACGATCACCTTGTCGGCGAAAGTCCGGTCGATGCTCGTGGCGTCGCCCGCGAGCGCCCGAACTTCGTCCAGCGTGCCGGTCGCCACAATGCGGCCGCCGGCAACCAGCACGGCTTCGGTTCGCGGGCGGGCGGGGTCCATGGTAATGATTTCGCGGGCCGGATAGATAACGCCGTTGCCGGCAGTCTCATCCGGTGGGGGGGCGCTGGCGCCGACTTCCGCGCCGGCCTGTATGGGCAAGAGCAATGCCAGCCAGCAGAGGCCGGCCAGTGTTGGTTTTATCTTTCCGGCTCTCATGTGCGTGCCTCCGTGGGCGGCTGAGCAAGGACCCTTCTGCCGGGATAGCGCCACTCAATACGCGCGGAATGCTCGACCGCAACGCGACGACTCCCGATCACGTGTATTGTCCCGGCAGGCTTAACGCAGGGTGCACCGTATTATGCACAACGGAAAATCCATCGACCAGCTGTCGTGTGGTGACGGTCGTTCGGCAACAGCGGTTAAAGCAGTTGCCTCGCCACCAGGTAGCCCGAGCCGCCGCCCAGGCCGGGGCCGGGGTGGGTCGCGGCGCCGATGTGGTACACGTTGTCGACACAGGTGTCGTGGTTGCGCGTGCCGGATAGCGGCCGGAAGAGCAGGTTTTGGTCGAGGGCGCAGTCGCCGCAGTAGGGGTCGCCGCCCACCAGATTGCAATTCAGTTGTTGCAGGTCGGCGGGGGAGAGCACGGCGTGGGCCAGCATGTCCCGGTCGAGGTTGACGATATGCTCGCGCAGGCGTGCGAGGATGCGCCCGGCGTAGGCCTGCTTCAGCGCTTCGTTCCAGCGTCCGTCATCGGGGATATCGATCTCCCTGGCGGCATCGCCCAGAACCCGTGCCGGGAGTTCCTGCAGTTGAATCCATAAAATCCACTGGCCCGCCGGGGCCCGCGAGGGGTCCACCGCGCAGGGCTGGCCAACCACAATGGTGGCCCGCGCGGGCAGCAGGCCGTTGTCCGCCTCGGTGACGGCGCGGGCCAGGGCGTCGGTGCCATCGCACAGGTGAACCATGGCCACCCGGTCGAGTTCGCGCTGTCGCCACTGCGCCGGGGCGGACAGGGCGATATGAATTTGCATGTCGGCGCGGCCAAAGCGGTAGTCGGCGGCCTGCCGGGCCAACGCTTCGGGCACCACTTCCGGCGGCAGCAGGTGCCCGTACAACTGTTGCGGGGTGACGCTGCAGATTACGTTGCGGGCTTCGATGTAGCTGCCGTCGGCGAGGTGCACGCCCCGCGCGCGGCCGCCGCGCACGGCAATGCCCTCGACCAGGGCGTTGCACTGGATGTGCCCGCCGTGTTCCTCGATCAAGGCCTGGAAGCCTTTTACCAGGCGGTCACTGCCGCCGCGCACGACGGGCAGGCCCACGGCTTCGAGGGTAAACAGCACCACCTTGGCCATCAGCGCCGAGCTGGGGCTGTCCGGCCCCAGGCCCACGTGCAGTACCCAGGGCGCCACGCAGGCCTGGTAGGCGCGGTTGTCGCCCGCTTTTGCCAGCCAGTGGCGCACGCTGCCGAGGGCGTCGCCGGCAAACTGGCGCAGCCCCCGCAGGCCCATGCGCCGCGCGCATTTCAGCAGCAGCACCGCGAAGCGCCAGCGCTGGAGTTGCTGTGACAGCAGCGCGAACACCAGCTCCGCGTTGCCCTCGATCTCGGCCATGGCGGCGCTGTACTGGGCGGCGGCGTCCGGCCCGAGGTCATTGCACACCCGCTCGCGGGAGCGGTGCAGGACAAAGGCCTCGCCGCTGCCGGTCAGGCCGGCGGTGGGGGTGTCGGTATAAGCGAATTCCACGCCGTGGCGCGCCAGGTCCTCGCCCAGGCTCTGGAAGGCGGGGGAGGTCACGAACAGGGGATACCAGCTCGACAGCAGGTCGTGCCGGAAACCGGGCGCGGTGATCTCGCCGGTGAGGATGCAGCCCCCGGGACCGGGGTTGCGCTCCAGCACGCACACGCGTTTGCCGGCCTTGGCCAGCAGCGCGGCGCACACCAGGCCGTTGATGCCACTGCCCACGATGAGGTGATCAAACTGCGCCATTGCACGTCCCTTATTGTTTGTCTTGCCCTGGACAGGCTTTTATAGCGATACCGCACACTTGCGCGCAATCGCCGGCGGCTCGCCGGTGCACAAACATACAGCCGCTGAATAATTGCCGCGCTCAGTGAATATCCCCGCGGGGCCGGCTATTCCTAGAATGTATCCAGCTGCATGCCGCTAGCCGGGCTGCAAACAAGTCGAGCAGATAAATATTCAAACGCACTATCGACACGAGGAAGATAACAATGGCTGAGAACATTGCGGGCCGTGGCCCGATCCCCCACAGGGACAAGATCCTGGTTGCCGCGGTTGGCGCGGCGCTGACACTGGGCACGGTACAGGCCAGCCAGGCTCAGGCCCAGGGCCAGCGCAGCTGGCAGCTGGAAGAGGTTACCGTGACCGCGCGCAAGCGCGAGGAGAGCCTGCAGGATGCGCCGATTGCCATCTCCGCCTTTTCCGGCGACGGGCTGGAGGCCCGCGGCATCACCCGCCTGATCGAAATCGGCGATATCACCCCCAACCTCACCTTCCAGAACAACCCCAGTTTCGGCGGCGCCAGCTCCGCCGCCGCGGTGTACATCCGCGGCATCGGGCAGAAGGAGTTCCTGCCCACGGTCGAGCCGGGGGTGGGGATCTACGTGGACGGCATCTACGTGGCGCGCTCGGTGGGCGCCATCTTCGACCTGGTGGAGGTGGAACAGGTGGAGGTGTTGCGCGGCCCCCAGGGCACGCTATTCGGCCGCAATACCATCGGCGGCGCCATCAGCATCACCACGCGCAAACCCGAGCAGCAGTGGGCCAGCAGCCTGGAGGCGACCATGGGCAGCGATTCGCGCCTGGACCTCAAGGGCATGGTCAACGTGCCCTTTACCGACAGCCTGGCCGGCCGCTTCAACCTGGCCAGCTTCCAGCGCGACGGCTATGTCACCCGGGTCCACGACGGCAAGGACCTTGGGGACGACGACACCCTTACCGGGCGCGCCGCCTTTTTGTGGGACGTGACACCGGACCTGGAGGTGAACGTCTCCGCCGGCTTTACCAAGGACAATGAAAACGGTTCACCGGTCCGCCTGATCGGCATCAACTACGCCGGTCCGATCGACCCCGACACCCCGCCCCTGGCCACCATCCACAATGTGGGAGCCTCCCTGGCCGCGGGCGGCCCCGAAGCGCCCTGTATTATCCCCGGTGTCACCGGGACCGTGAACACGGCCGTGCCGGCCTGTTACGACGACCGCTACCTGGGTTCGGGGGATCGCAACTACGGCACCGCGCCGACCTACGCCAAGGTGGACCTGTACCACGCCGATACCACCATCAGCTGGCACCTGAGCGAGCGCCTGCAGTTGAAGTCGATCACCGGCTACCGCGACCTCGACAGCCATTTCGCCCGTGACGGCGACGGCTCGCCCTGGCGCGTGACCCAGTTTGTCGATGCCCTGGACCAGCAACAGTTCACCCAGGAGTTGCAGTTTTTGGGCAACAGCGAGGACCAGCGCCTGAACTGGATTCTCGGGCTGTACTACTTCGACGAGAGCGGCGAGAACACCAACACCCTGGATTTCTCGGTATCGAAATTCGTCAGCGGTGGGGCCTACGACAACCGCAGCGCCGCGGCCTTCGCCCAGGTCAGCTATGACCTGAGCGAGTCGCTCACCCTCACCGGCGGCTTGCGCTACACCGACGAGCGCAAACGTTTCCTGCCGGACCAGTACATCATCCAGAACTATTTCGCGGGCACCGGCCACCCCATGCTGGACGCGCCCTTCATGCAGGCGGGCAGCCGGGTGCTGCCGCACCTGGAGAAACAGATCGAGATCGAGGAAACCACGCCGATGTTGAACCTGCGCTGGCAGGTTACTGATGGCACCATGCTCTACGCCACCTATTCCGAGGGCTTCAAGAGCGGTGGTTTCAGCCAGCGGGTGTTTCCGCCCCAGGTCGCCGGCGCCACCGCGCCGGCCGGCACCGCGGATATCGATTTGATCCCGTCCTTCGACCCGGAGTACGTGACCTCCACCGAGCTGGGCCTGAAGTACAGCAGCGATGACAACACCTTGCGGGTCAACGCCGCGATCTTCGATACCCGTTACGAGGATTTCCAGATCCAGGTCTTCACCTCGGTGGCGCCGGTCACCAAGAATGCCGCCGAGGTCGGTATCACCGGCGCCGAGCTGGAAGTCACCTGGCTGTTCGGCGACGGCTGGATGCTGGAGACCGCCGCGGGCTTCCTCGATGCCGGTTACGACGACATCGACACCAGCGAGACCTTCGTCGACGCCGGCAACGACCTGGAACGGGTGCCGGACACCACCCTGAGCGCCTCGATTTCCAAGGATTTCAACCTCGACAGCGGGGCCCTGTTGAGCGCGCGCCTGGACTGGTCCTACCGCGCCGACCAGGAGATGGATACTTTCAACACCGCGCAGATCGCCCAGGAATCCTACTCCCTGCTCAACGCCAACGTTAGCTGGCGCTCTTCCGACGAGCACTACCAGGTCACCCTCGGCGGCACCAACCTGACCGACGAGGAGTACCTGGTCTCGGGCATCATCGGCGATGCCTTCCAGTCCTACGAGGGCGTGTACGGGCGCGGCACCCAGTGGTACCTGACCCTGCGCTACAACTATTGATCGTTAAGGAGGTAACAGCGTGATTGACCTGACAGGAAAGGTGGCGATCGTCACCGGCGGCGCCGCTTCGATCGGCGCCGCCATCAGCGAAAAACTGCATCAACTGGGGGCCGCGGTGGTGATCGCCGCGCGCAGCGCCGACAAGGGCGAGGCCATGGTCGCGCGCTTGGGCGAGCGGGCGCTGTATGTGCAGACGGATATCACCGTCGATGCCCAACTGGAAGCGCTGGTCGCCGCCGCCGTGGAGACTTTTGGCGGCATCGATATCCTGGTCAACAACGCCGCCAGCTACGACGACGACGGCGCGGCGTCCAGCCGCGAGCAGTGGCTGGGCACGCTCAATGCCAACGCCGTGTCGCCGGCCATCCTGGGGGAGCTGGCGCGGCCGCACCTGAAGGCCCGCAAGGGCTGCATTGTGAATGTCGGTTCCATCTCCGGCATCGCCCCGCATATCGGCCGTTGGACCTACCCGGTGTCCAAGGCCACCATGCTGCACCTGTCCAAGACCCAGGCGGTGGAGTACGCCCAGGACGGCATCCGCGTGAACATGGCGCGCCTGGGGCATATCTGGTCGGACCCCTTCGAGGGCCTGACCGGCGACAACCGCCAGCACGCCGACAAGGTGTCCGAGCCCTATAACCTGATGGGCCGGGTGGCGGACGCCGAGGAGGTGGCCAATGTGGTGGCCTTCCTGGCCTCGCCCCTGGCCAGCTACGTCACCGGCGCCGAGTACCCTGTGGATGGCGGCTACAGCGCCATGGGGCCGGAGCAGCACTACCCGCTGATGCCCCTGCTGATGGAAGGGCAGGGCTGATCGGCCATGGTCGGCGGCCTGCGCGCTGCAAGGGGTTTTTGCCTTCTCGGTTCGACGGGAGTACATTGAGCCAGGCAGCAGTGCAGGTGGGCCAATGATGATACCGCTAAGAAACCACACCCTCGTCAACACCGCGCAGGTCGAGCAGGCCCGGCAAGTGATCAGCGGTGTTTACTGTGATCACAAGCTGGCGCCGACCGGGACCGCCGCCCGGCGCGAGCCCTTTCACGCGATTCACAACTTCGTGCCGCTGGGGGATGTGTCGCTCAGTTACATGGCCTATTCCAGCGAAGTGGCGATCAATCCGGGTTACCTGCAGGACTTCTACCTGTTGCAGCTACCTCTGCAGCAAAGCCGGGCGCGCATCGCCACCGGCGCCGAGGATTTCGTCAGCGAAAATCGCAGGGCCTCCCTGATCAACCCCGAGGACAAGACTTCGATGGTCTGGTCCGGCGGCTGCCGGCAGTTGATGGTGCAGATCCGCAAATCGGCGGTGGAGGAGGAACTGGCGCGCCTCACCTGTTCCGAAGTGAAAAAACCCCTGGCGTTTTCCCCGCTGATTTCCCTGGACGACAACCCCCGGATGGACTCCTGGTGGCGCTACGTGCAGTTCCTGGTGGCGGACGTCGACCAGGGCAGCTTCATGAGCTTGGGGCCGGCGGAAAAACAGAACCTCAAGCAAACCCTGATCGGCAACCTGCTGTACGCCGCCCACCACAACTATTCCCAGCGCCTCGATGAAGGCGGCTGCACCGTGGTGCCGCGTCAGGTCAAGCGCGCCGAAGCCTACATGCTGGAAAACCTGGCCAACAGCATTTCAATCGACGACCTGGTCGCCGTCAGCGGCGCCAGCGCGCGCTCCCTGTTCGAGGCCTTCAAGCGCTACCGGGGCCTGCCGCCGATGAAGCGCCTGCAACAGTTTAGGCTGGAGGCGGCGCACCGGGAATTGCAGTGCGCGGCGGCCGGCGAGACCGTCACCGATATCCTCAGTCGTCTCGGTATCAGCCAGCAGGGGCGCTTTGCGGCGCTGTATAAGCACAGTTTTGGTGAAACGCCCTCGCAGACCCTCAAGCGCTCTTAATCCTATCAGTTGTAGAATTACTTGGCGGCAAAACTCCAAGGTGACTACTTTTTATAGTCATTTTGTTGGTGTATAGTGATGACTATATAGGGTGACTATGTTGAGTGGTGGAACATGACTCAAGAACTTATTACCAAATCCCAGTTCAAGGCGCGGGCATTGGAGTATTTTCGTCAGGTTGAGACATCTGGACATCCCGTGGTCGTTACCGACCGCGGCCAGCCCACGGTTGAAATTCGGCGCTTTCGCAGCGACCCCCGTTCTCCATTGGAGCGTCTGAAAGACAGTGTTGTTGAGTTAAAGGAGCCCACGGCACCGGTCGGGGAAGACGACTGGGAAGTGCTGCCTTGATTGTGCTCGATACCCATGTGCTGGTCTGGTGGGTAAATGGGGACAGTCAGCTATCCAAAAAGGCCAAAGCGACTATCGACAAAGAGCTGGCATCCGAAGATGGCGTCGTCGTGGTCTCATCCATCTCAGCCTGGGAAATCGCCATGCTGGTCAACGCTGATCGGCTGATCCTTACAATGGGTGTGGATGACTGGCTTGCAACCGTGTCGGAAATTGAAGGTGTACGCTTTACCTCCGTTGACAATGAGGTGGCCGTCGAATCAACAAGGCTTCCAGGGGCATTTCACAAAGATCCCGCAGATCGGATGATTGTTGCACTCGCCCGGCACTTGAATGCCGCGCTGATTACGGCAGACAACGCAATACGAGGGTACAAGCACGTCAAGTCGATTTGGTGACAGTACCCTGCAAGCCAGCAGACATCTCCCTATCTACTGGATAGCACGTTCCTGAAAGGCCGACAGAGGCGCTGTCGCTCTGTCGTTTTGCTCGCGACCCACAATGTGCCTTCTGTGCTTCTCCTGCAGACGCGGCAGTATCCCCGCATAGTCGCGTGGATCGAGGGCGCCAAACCACTGTTTAAAGCGGGTCGCCGCGCCGAGGTTCATGCCCATATCGTTCAACAACTCGTCGATATGGTGAATGGAGAAGGGGATGATGTTGGTGCCCTTGGAGTGCTTGCCGTCGGTCCTGGCTTCCATCCACGCCAGTCGTTCATCGGCATAGCGGTGTTGCTCGCCAATGGCGGGCAGGCTGACGTCGCCGTTCAGGTAGTCCGCCAGCCACAGCGCGCCGACCTCGCAGTTCAGCTGGCTGAAGAACGAGGAGTTGTAGCCGTTGAAGGCCAGGCGCGGTACCCCGATCGGTAGCATTGACCGGTACAGGCGGAAATTTCCCTGCTCGTCGGTGACATTGGCCATGATGTCGGGATCGAGGAAAGGGCAGACCTGGCGCCAGCCGGTGCCGCAGACAATGATATCGGCGGGGATGGTCTTTCCGTTGGACAGTTCCGCTTGGTTGGCGTACAGGCGCACGATTTCGCTGTTTTTGGCGACCCGTATCTGTCCCGCCCGGATTTTTTCGTAGAAGCCGTCGGTCACCAGGCTGACGGTGCTGCGGGCGATGGTTTCCAGGGGCTTTTGTGGGTGCAGCCCCAGTGATTTGAGGTGGGTCTGTTTCTCGATAACAAACTGCACGCTGCCCAGCATGGCCTGGCGCAGGGGGTTGCCCCAGGTGTGGAAGAACTTGTCCGCGCCCTCCAGGCGAATATAGCGGAACAAGGCCTTGCTCGGGCGTGCTAGGGCCAGAAACGACATATAAGTATTGACCCCTGGCTATGAATGGAAACCGTGAGTCCTGAATGTGCCGCTGCTTCCCGATATCACGGTGACTATTGATTACCTTGATGCGCAGGAAATTGCTCTCCGGTGGTGGTGCGAGTGACAACACGCCCTTCTCGGCCAACGCTTTCCTGGCAGTGTAGAGATGTACTTGAATTTGGGGACTTGGGCTTTGGAGTCATTGATGGAGGTATATCCGAAGACACTGCCTGCGCGTTGATGGCTTAGCCAAAACGCTGACGTTCCGTCAACTTCTCGTTTCGGCCTTCGGGCATGACGCCGTTCCCCGGCACAAGAATCAGTGCAGCGTGCGGATGTATTGCTACGCCTGTGAATGTTGAGCTCGACTGAGCGCTCACCCTTAACTCAACGGGAAAGGTCTTTGTAAAATAAATTTTGCTGTATTCGTATAAATATGTTACAAATACAATAAATCTATACGAATACAGATAAATGGTTAGCTGCTGGAGGGGTTTACAAGATGATAATTGATAGCGGAAAACAGTTCGGCACTAGATGGATTTTATGCTCAGCAATTGCGATAGCTGTTGAATGCGAGCCATTGATGGCAAACGACAGTCATTCCACAATTGAAGAGGTTGTTGTAACTGCTCTAAAAAAGGCAGAAGGGACATCGGTTTTGGATACCCCTCTTTCCGTATCCGCCATTACTGGTACGGAATTGGAAGATTATGGTTTTACATCCGTCATGGATGCGATCTCTATTAACCCTGGTGTGAGTACTGCAAAAATTGGTAGTCAAGGTGAATCGATTCAGATTAGAGGTGTATCGGGTTCACTTGGCGACTCGCCAATCGGATATTACCTTGATGAGCTTCCTTATACTCGCGTCGGACAAAATGTGTCGCCCGACCTTAACCCCTATGATCTTAATAGGGTGGAGGTTCTGCGGGGGCCTCAGGGTACTCTCTATGGTTCGGGTTCAGCGGGGGGTGTTGTAAAAATAGTAACACAGGATGCTGTCCTAAATACTCTCTCGGGTAAGGCTACCGCTGGTATTTCCAATACAGAGCGTGGCGATGGAAATTGGAAAGCGCAGGCAGCAATTAATATCCCGCTTGTAGATGACGTTCTGGCTTTGCGGCTGGTGGGCTCGTATATAGACGACAGCGGATACATTGATCGTCCTCTCGAAGATATAAAAAACTATAACGACTCGAACGATAGTGCTTATCGCGCCAAATTATTGTACGTGCCGGACGAAGAGTTAGAGATAAAGCTTTCGGTCTGGCAAACAAAAAATGAAGTCTACACGCCATTTTCTGATAGTAATTTCGACGCCGCGCCAATCATTTACAATACCGATCCGGCCACTGGCAGTCCAGACTTTACCTCGTTTCGACCTGCAGACCATGAGCTATCCCTTGCAACGAATGAAACTGATCTCTACGGCTTGGTGGTCAACTATGAAGCTGATTATTTTCAGCTATTGAGCAGCACATCTTACATGGAAGGAGTCTCTACCCAAAAGTACGATGTGGCAGTTGTGGCGGGACAGGTTCTGGACTTCGATATGAAAACTTTCGGGCAAGAGTTCCGTTTTTCCTCCAGCGGGAGTGGGCCTTTCAGTTGGACTGGGGGGTTGATCTATCTAGATATGGAAATGACGCGTGGTCAGAATTTCTTGCTCTTCATTGAGGATGCGCCGGATCCGTTAGGCTTAGAGGTAGATCGGGCCACACAGACATCAGAGCAGTGGGCTGGCTATGGAGAGTTGCAATATCAGATGTCTGATACCTGGTCATTGTCTCTGGGTGCGCGCTACGCAGCGGATGAGCGCCAAATTGTAGATAAAAACCCTTCGGTAATGCTTGGTTTGGACTCTCTTGGTCTGGATATAAGCCGCAGCGAGAATTTCAACAAAACTACTGGTCGCTTTAACCTGGCCTGGACCCCAACTGAAAATTCCCTGTACTTCTTGAATATCGCTCAGGGGTTCAGGGCGGGGGCCCCAAATTCAGGTAGATCCCTAATAAAGGCTACTCAATTAGATACGAATATACCTACTATTGCCGAACCTGATGAAGTTGTTAGTTACGAAATAGGCGCCAAACTGTCTCTTTTGGAAAGTGGACTCAGTTTTGAAGCTGTGCTCTACCATTTAACTTGGGATGATATTCAGACCTTTGTTTCGACTGTAGATTCGTCAAATGGCGGATTGGTTTCGTGGAACGACAACGCTAGCTCTTCGGAAGGCTCAGGTATTGACCTGGCATTACATTACCGTGGAATCGATGGGCTTTTGTTGTCAATAAGCGGAAATTATTCTAACAGCGAGTATCAAGATAACGTTCCGTCGGCAGGTATCGCTGCAGGTGACACAGTGTTTCTCGCTCCCGACAAGACGCTATCGGCTTCGGGAACATATCGTTGGCCTCTGGGAAGTTATGAGGGGGTAGCTTTTTTCAGTGCAACATATACGGATGAGCGAAGTGACTATGCTCCGGGCTTTGCTTATACATCAGACGCGGTAACCATGCTTAACGCCAGGGTGGGCGTGGAAAATGATAACTGGAGCGCTTATTTGACAGGTGAGAATATTGGAAATGAAGATGGTGAAGTTTCCTCACTTGCGGCTTTTGCCCTGGTGGGTGCAAACCCGGTTCGGTATCGGCCTCGAACTATCGGCGTAGAGCTTACTTATAGGTTTGACTAGAGGCTGATTAACTCAAAGAAGCTGTATTCAGGCGGCTCTCATAAGAGTGCGCATGGATGAAAAAGAGTTAAGTAGTCATATCTTCATTCACTAAATAACATGGGGCAAAGCATTGTGAAAAAGTATGCGGTTGGTGATGAGGTATTTCTCCCAAGCGGCACTGTAGCACCATTCTCGGAAGCCTATATATCTGGGAGTCTCGTTTTTATTTCAGGTCAATTGGCTTTTGATAAGTATGGCGAATTGAATGGCGGTAAAGCGGATGAGCAAACTCTTATTTGCCTAGCTAATATCGACAGAATTTTATCGAAAATTGATTTGACTGCAAAAGACATTATTAAGGTTACAGCATGGCTAACAGATCCGGAAGATTTTGCAGATTTTAACAAAGCTTACGTTCAATATTTTGGCAGCCACCGTCCCTCTCGATCTACTGTGTGCTCAGGTTTGATGCTTCCAGGTGCGCGAGTGGAGATTGAGGCGATAGCTGCAGTTTAGTTTATGAAGCAATCACGTAGGTTCGAAAATATCCATAGATAGTAGATGCCGAAATTTAAATGGTGGCGGCTTTACTCCTGTCGAAGCAGGTGCTCAGTGAATG
The DNA here is from genome assembly GCF_017255185.1 of Parahaliea mediterranea. Taxonomy (GTDB): domain Bacteria; phylum Pseudomonadota; class Gammaproteobacteria; order Pseudomonadales; family Halieaceae; genus JAFKCZ01. Next base: position 114,929 of record NZ_JAFKCZ010000008.1, on the reverse strand, counting down.
GTCGGCAGTTTGTAGATTCGAGGCCCCATAGCTGCTGTCATCTAGCTCAATGTAATGTGGCTAATAATCTAGAAGCTTATGTTCAGGGAGTCATGATTTCCTAAACAGCAAATTTCTACAAATTGTCACTAGTTACAATCTATACGCTCACTAAACGATACATTCGATGGCTTGGAAATAGATTACTAAAATGAAAAGTACGAAACATAAGACGATATCTATTTCTGCATGCGTCACTCTTTTTGCGCTTGTAATGGCGAACATCTCCTCGCTGTTAGACCGCTCGATAATGTCGCTTCTTGTTGATCCGATAAAAAGAGATCTGGAAATAAGCGATGTTCAGTTTGGACTGCTTCATGGATTGGCATTTGCCCTCCTTTATAGCGTCATGGGGGTTCCAATCGGAAGATTGGTAGACAAATACAATCGCATGCGCATTATTGCTTCTGGAATATCCGTGTGGTCAATTATGACCGCTTTGTGTGGAATGGCTTCTAGCTACATCACTCTTTTTCTGGCTAGGGTCGGTGTCGGTGTCGGTGAAGCAACTCTAAATCCTGCTGCGTATTCATTATTGTCAGACAGTTTTCCTCGTCAATACATAGCCAGAGCTATCGGCGTATTTATGATGGCAACCTATGTCGGTGTTGGCTTGTCATACATCCTTGCAGGTGCTTTGGTTAACTTCTTCGGTGGTCATGATGCGGTGATGATTCCTGTCCTAGGTGAAACTAGCACCTGGAAGATCGTATTCTTTATCGCTGCCATTCCAGGGTTCTTTATTGCTGCTGGAATGCTGTGTATCAAAGAGCCGAGGCGCACCGGCTTAAGATACAATTACGAGAGTAAGGAGTCGGTAAGCGTCAGTACTCTTTTTGATTTTCTCCAAAAGAATAAAAAATCACTGATAACACATCTCTTTGGTTTTATCGGCGGGGTGGCTTTTGCTAACGGACTTTTGCTTTGGAGTCCAACGATAATCCACAATAATCACGGAGTACCAATAGGAGAAGTTGGTCAGGAGTTTGGAGTTCTATTGATCATTGTTGGTGGGGCTGGTCCGTTTCTTGGTGGCTGGATTTCAGATTTCATGTACTCGAAGAATATCGCATCAGCACCAATTAAGGCAGCCATCCTTCTATCAACTATAGCCTTGATACCTGCAGTAATGTTTACATGGATGCAATCGATCATTCTCACTTATATTCTTTTGTCACTTGTCATACTGATTCTTACAGCTCAACTTGGTCTGGCAATTACGGCTCTTCAAGTAATAACGCCAAACGAACTTCGCGGCCAGGTTTCCGCGATATTTTTGCTAGTGGTTAATCTTGTTGGCGTTGGCTTTGGCCCTGCTTTGATTCCCTTTATCGCCGGATTCTTCAGTACGAGTTATGGCCTAAATATGGCGGTATCTATTGTTGGGTGCATGGCATTTCTTTGTTCAATTGTTGCATTAGCCATGGGGATTAGCGCTTACGATGATAGTGATCAGAGCATGAGTCTGAGCTAAATATTAAATGACTTTTAGAAATTTATGAGGTTGGAAGATGCCAAAAATACTTGCAGAGTACATTGATCGCTTGTGCACGGTTGAGATGCGAGGGAAAGGAAAGAATATTCCTAGAGGAGTTTTAAGTACTTTTTATAACGCTGCGCTGGAAGAAGGCGGTGGAGACCCGTTAAGTTTCCGAGCGGCGGAACTATTGATCAACTCGTGTTCTCCCGGAAAAACGGTATTTATCTTCTGTAACGCTGGGGTAGCTCCTTATCTCCCTTATGGAGAAACTGATGGTCCGCTGGGTGGTGTGGCTATTGCTCATGCAATAAATGCAGCTACTGGAGCAATTCCAGTTTTTATATCTTCTGATGCGCATTCTCCGCCGGTTGTGTCAGTAGCTCGTGCGGCAGGTTTTCAGGTAGTTGAACCTGATATTGCGCTACAGCGTCCGAGATGGGCGGCCATTGATGAGCGTTACAATGAGCTCGATATTGAAAATGAGAAGGCATTAGAGCTAATAGAGCGATACGATCCTGTCGCAATGGTTTCCGTAGAATGTACCGCTCCCAACAGCGAAGGAGTATATTGTTCGATACTTGGTTTTCCAGTTGTCGGTGTCCCTGCTTATCATAATTTTTTTCGTATTGCCTCTGACCGATTGATTCCTACCATTGGTGTTGGCGATGGAGGAAATGAGATAGGCTGCGGGCGTATTTTGAAAACCGTTCGCGAACTGCGCGGTATTCCAGTGGGTGGAAACGATCCAGCAGCAACGATCAAAACTGATGTTCTGTTCTTTGCTGGCGTATCAAATTGGGGAGGATATGGTATTGCTGCTATGATCGCGTTCCTCTCTGAGAATCCTAAAGCATTTCATTCAGATGTGACGGAACGCAGGATGCTGGATGCTGTAGTTTCTGCAGGTGCAGCCGATGGCGCTGAAGCCAGCCTCAACCCTAATGTTGATATGATTGACAATCGTGTGCACATTGATTTAGTAAACATCTTGCACACCATGGTGATGAATGCACTGCAGCCGCTCGAACGGCCATTTTAAGTAGGGATTTGCGATTTTTTGCGAGGAAGTGTTTTGAGTGTAGTTTCTACTGTATGGTTGTCGTTATTTTTCAGTTGAAGTACTTGATAAGCGATTAGATATACGTTAAAGGCCTGAGATCAAAAATGAATGATATGCATCAGCCAGCACCGGTTGAAATACCTAAAAAGGTAGACTTTTTTGAGGGATTGAGTACTTCATTAAAGATAAATTATTTGATTGCAATAGCTTCAAACTTAACGCCTGTTTTGAAGAATGACAGTAAAAACTTCAAGTATATCAGTATTCAGGAGCTTCGATGCTTAAGTGTTATTGTTCGATTAGGTCCGCAAACATTGAGTCAGTTAGCGAAGGCTAGTCGCCAGAATACTGCCAACGTGAGCCGTACAACGACGAAGTTGCTGCATAAGAAGCTTTTGGTCAAGATTTCAAATCCCGAACACAAGCGTAGCTATTTCTTGTGGGTAACTAATAGTGGACTTGATTTGTATAACACTTTTAGGCCAGAGATAGAAAGTCGAGCGGAGCAGTATACTCTGAACTTCACGGAGAAAGATAAAGAGCAGTTATGTTTACTCTTGCAAAGGTATATTGAAAACGCAACTTAGTGGATTTTTCGGTTGCATAAATGTGTGAATCTGGCTCGCTTCTGCTTATTTGGCTATTACAAAAGGGAGGAGCCCAGCTTTGTAGATAAGGCAAACGAAGTTTGGCAGTTCTATAAGTCTCATAGTAACCCCCTAATATGATCTACTAAGCACTACACATTGGAATTACTATGAGGCATTCTATCAGGTAACGGTGTTTTCGGATGCGCACTATCTATTGCATGGCGCGCTCCCGAAAGCCGGCCATTGCCGCCGTTTCTGTGTCATATTGCTCGCGATCCACGATGTGCCGTCTGTGCTTCTCCTGCAGACGCGGGAGTACCCCGGCGTAGTCGCGCGGATCGAGGGCACCAAACCACTGTTTAAAACGGGTCGCCGCGCCGAGGTTCATCCCCATATCGTTCAACAACTCGTCGATATGGTGAATGGAGAAGGGGATGATGTTGGTGCCCTTGGAATGCTTGCCGTCGGTCCTGGCCTCCATCCACGCCAGTCGTTCATCGGCATAGCGGTGTTGCTCGCCGATGGCGGGTAGGCTGACGCCGCCGTTCAGGTAATCCGCCAGCCACAGTGCGCCAACCTCGCAGTTCAGCTGGCTGAAGAACGAGGAGTTGTAGCCGTTGAAGGCCAGGCGCGGCACCCCGATTGGCAGCATTGAGCGGTAGAGGCGGAAATTTCCCTGCTCATCGGTGACCTTGGCCATGATGTCGGGGTCGAGGAAAGGGCAGACCTGGCGCCAGCCGGTGCCGCAGACAATGATATCGGCGGGAACGGTCTCTCCGTTGGACAGTTCCGCCGTGTTGGCATGCAGGCGCACGATTTCGCTGTTTTTTGCCACCCGTATCCGTCCCGCCCGGATTTTTTCGTAGAAGCCGTCGGTCACCAGGCTGACGGTGCTGCGGGCAATGGTTTCTAACGGCTTTTGTGGGTGCAGCCCCAGTGATTTGAGGTGGGTCTGTTTCTCGATAACAAACTGCACGCTGCCCAGCATGGCCTGGCGCAGGGGGTTGCCCCAGGTGTGAAAGAACTTGTCCGCGCCCTCCAGGCGGATATAGCGGAACAGGGCCTCGCTCAAGCGGGTCAGGAACAGGTGCTTGTAGTTGAGCACATTCGCCAGGCGCTTGGGCAGCTTCCAGATCAGGTTTCGCGCTACCACCGTGGTGCTGGCGGAGATGTCGGCGATCGCATTGGCCACGTCGCAAGAGGACTTGCCGTAGCCAATCACCAGTACGTGTTTGCCCCGAGCTGCCTCGCGGCTATTGAACTGGCTGGTATGGCAGATGCGTCCGCCGGCGGCGGTAAATTCATCGGCTCCCGGGTATTGGGGGATCGACGGCACCGAGAAAATCCCGTTGGCGATGATCAGGTAGTCGAAGCGCTCGGAGTAGCGCTCGCACTGGCCATTGGCGTCGGTACGCTTCAGGTCCAGCTGCCATTGCTGGGTGTGGTCGTCATAGCCGGCGTGCACCACTTCCGTGTTGAGCTGGATGTCGTCGGCAAAATCGAAGGCTTCGGTGTAGGCCTGCATGTAGGCTTGCACCTGTTCGCCGCTGGGCCACTCCGGGTAATCCGCCGGCATGGGGTAATCCGACAGGGCATAGGTCGAGCGCGGGTTCTGGGTGGTCAGGCCGGGGTAGCGGCGGGAGGCGGTCCACACTCCCCCCACTTCCGCTTCCTTGTCGAAGACGGTCACGTCGTAGTTCAGCGACTTGAACACCCTGGCCGCGCTCAAGCCGCCAAAACCCGCACCCACAATGCCAATTTTTCGAATCATGTCGCACCTGCTCCCACTGTTATGACGGTGGCCCGGACTGCTCGCGCAGCCAACACGGGTAACACCACAATTTATGGGGCTATTAAACCGCTTGCGGGTGGGGGTGAACTATTCAGTTCTTGTCGGACTTGTGCGAATCCTGCGTTTTTCCTGGCCACAAATGCATTTGGCGACAAGGGCAGCCAGTTCAGCTCGCCCCAGGTTTCCGATCTGGATGTTCACAGTGGCTTGCCTGTGCGTCGCGGGCGAGTACGCAGGAGGGTCAGTTGCTCCAGTACCTCGGATGGTAGCTGCTTCAGGGCTTTTGCCAGCAGAGCCTTCACCTCATCCTTGAATACGTAGCGGGGGTTAAACTCAAAAACCCGGGTGCGGCCCACCTTGCGGCTGACCAGCAGGCCGTCGCGTTCCATGCGCAGCAGCTGGTTCTGGACGGTACTGACATCCATGGACCAGCTGTTGGCAATTTCCCGAGGGTACCCACTCCCTCGCGCGGCGAGGAACAGGAGCACCCGCTCTGCACCCTCGCTCCCGACTATGGCTTCAATCATGGCGTCGCCTATCGACCGATTTATGCGGTCATATTACCGACATGTTCGGTCGATATAAAGGGCGAGGCTAGTCTACGCGTGGCGGTATGGCTAGTCAGAGCGGGGCGAGAAGGGGAGTGGAGTTTGGCGGCCTGCCGGGGATGCCCGGCAGGCCGCTGGTACGGTGATTGCGCGGGCCTTATCGCTCCCGCTGCCACTCGGCGAAGGTTTTGCCCTCGGCGGCGAGCTTCGCCAGCAGCTCGCTGGGCTGCCAGTTGTCCGCCGAAAGGGTGTCGCGGTAGCGGCACACGGTTTCATACATCGCGCCGGTGCCGAGGTGGTCCGCCAAGTGCATGGGCCCGCCGCGGTGGCGCGGGAAGCCGTAGCCGTAGGCGTAGACCACGTCGATATCCCCCGGGCGTTGGGCGATGCCCTCTTCCAGGATGTGCGCGCCCTCGTTGATCAGGGCGGTGGTGAGCCGGGATATGATCTCGTCGTCGGAGATCGCCCGGCGCTCGACGCCCAGTTCTTCCGCGGCGGCCTCTACGATCGCCATCACCGCGGGATCGTCGCTGCGTTTGCGGGTCTCGGGGTCGTACTGGTAGTAGCCCTGGCCGGACTTCTGTCCCAGGCGCCCCTGTTCCACCAGCAGATCCGGCACGCGGTAGCTGCGCGGGTCGCCCTTCTGTTCGGTGGTCAGGCCCTGGCGCGCCTTGTAGCCGATATCGAGGCCGGCGAGGTCGCCCACCGCGAGCGGGCCCATGGCCATGCCCCAGCGCTCCATGGCACCGTCGATCTGCGCCGGGGTGGCGCCCTCGATCAGGCACAGCTGCGCCTCGCGCTGGTAGTGGCGCAGCATACGGTTGCCGATAAAGCCGTAGCACACGCCGGCCAGCACCGGCACCTTGCCGATGCGCTTGGCCACGGCCATCGCCGTGGCCAGGATGGTGTCGCTGCTGGCGTCGGCGCGCACCACTTCCAGCAGCTTCATGACGTTCGCCGGGCTGAAGAAGTGCATGCCCAGCACCTGCTGCGGGCGCGATGTGACCCCGGCGATGGCGTTGACGTCCTGGTAGGAGGTGTTGGTGGCCAGGATGGCCTGTGGCTTGCAGATGCCGTCCAGCTGGCGGAACACGTCTTGCTTCAGTTCCAGGCTCTCGAAGACCGCCTCGACCACCAAATCCACCTCGGCGAGGGCCGCGTAGTCGGTGCTGCCGCCGATAAGCGCCAGTGCCGCGTCAGCCTTGTCCTGGGACAATTTGCCGCGCTTGACGCTGGTGGCGTAGTTCTTGCGGATCAAGCCCAGGCCCCGTTCCAGGCCCTCGTCGCTCATGTCGATCAGGGTGACGGGAATGCCGGCGTTGGCGAAACACATGGCGATGCCGCCGCCCATGGTGCCGGCGCCAATGATCCCCACCGTGTCGACCGGCTGGGTCGCCGTGTCGCGTGGCAGGCCCTGTACCTTGGCCGCCTCGCGCTCGGCGAAGAACATATGCCGCAGGGCGCCGGATTGCGGGTCTTCCATACAGGCCATGAACAGTTCGCGTTCACGGCGCAGACCCTCGTCAAAGGGCAGGGTGGCGGCGGCCTCGAGGCAGTCGACAATGCGCTGCGGCGCGTTTTCCCCGCGGGTGCGGCGCGCCAGGCGCTCGCGGGCCGTGGCCAGGAGTTCCCGGCCCGCGTCGTCCAGTTGCAGGGGCAGTTCGCTGGCGCGGCGCAAGGGGGCTTCGCCGTCCAGCAGTTCCCGGGTGTAGGCCAGCGCGCCGGCGAGCAGGTCGTCGCCCTCGATGACTTTATCCACCAGGCCGGCGTCGGCGGCCCGCGGGGCGGGCATCGGGTTGCCGCTGGTAATCAGTTCCAGGGCGGTCTCCAGGCCGGTGAGACGCGGCGTGCGCTGGGTGCCGCCGGCGCCGGGCAGCAGGCCCAGTTTGACTTCCGGCAGGCCGACCTTCGCCGAGGGCAGGGCGCAGCGGTAGTGGCAGCACAGGGCGGTCTCCAGGCCGCCGCCGAGGGCGGTGCCGTGCACGGCCGCCACGGTTAGCTTGTCGTGCGCGTCCAGGCGCGCGAGCACCTCGCCCAGGATGGGCTCCCGGGGCGGCTTGCCAAACTCGGTGATATCCGCGCCGGCGATAAAGGTGCGCCCGGCGCAGTGTACGACCAGGGCGCGGCTGTCGTCGGCGGAGGATTGCTCCAGCGCCGCCATCAGCCCGCTGCGCACACTGTGGGAGAGGGCGTTGACCGGCGGGTTGTCAATACAAACGATGCCAATGTCGCCATCGCGGCGATAACTTACGGTTTCTGTCATAAGGCTCACTTCACGGCTGTGACTTCTATTTCCACGAGGGCCTCATCTTCTATCAATGCGCTGACCTCTACAACACTCATCGCCGGAAAATGCTTGCCCATGACCTCGCGGTAGGCGGCGCCGATGCCGCGGAGGTTGTTGACATAGGCCTGCTTGTCGGTGATATACCAGGTCATGCGCGTGATGTGCTCGGGGCCGGCGTCGGCGCTGGCCAGGATGTCGGTGATATTCGTCAGCGCCTGCTTGACCTGGTCGGTGAAGTCATTGCTTTCGAATACGAAATCCGAATTCCAGCCTATCTGTCCGCCGACGAAGATGGTCTCGTTGCCGCGCGCGAGAATGGCGTTTGAGTAGCCTTTGGGGCGCGGCCAGCCTTCGGGTAACAGGGAGATATGCATATCGTGCTCCAGGTGATTTAGCGGTTAAGGCACTGGATTATATTTTAGGTCTAAAATATAATCCACCCGAAGCGCGGGTAAACCGTGGAAAATATAGCCAGCATACCGGGGAGAATAAGCATGACCGATTCCGTTCTGACTGAACTCGCACTGGGCCTTGCCAGCGGCAAGGTGCGTATCGTCGACCTGACAGCCACGCTGTCGCCGGATACGCCGATCCTTCAGTTGCCCACCGAATTCGGCTGGGGCGAGTCCTGGCCCTTCAGCATGGAGCAGATTTCACGCTACGACGAGAAGGGGCCCGCCTGGTACTGGAACAACCTGAAGTGCGGCGAGCACACCGGTACCCACTTCGACGCGCCCATCCACTGGGTGACCGGCAAGGACCACGAAAACCACGCCACCGACACCCTGCCGCCGGAGCGTTTTGTGGCCCCCGCGGTGGTGATCGACGCGGTGGCGGAATCCGCCGCCGACCCGGATTTCCTGATGAGTGTCGATTTCATCAAGGCCTGGGAGGAGCGCCACGGCGAGATCCCCGCCGGCTCCTGGGTGCTGTACCGCACCGATTGGTCGAAGAAAGCCTCTAACGAGGAATACCTTAATGCACAGGATGACGGCAGCCACACCCCGGGCTGGGATCCGGCCACGGTGGTATTTTTGGCGGAGGAGCGCGACGTGATCGGTGTCGGCGTGGAAACCGTGGGCACCGACGCCGGCCAGGCGCCGGCGCAGGACCCGATGTTTCCCTGCCACAACCTGATGCACGGCGCCAACAAGTGCGGCCTGGCCAGCCTGTGCAACCTGGACCAGCTGCCGCCCACCGGCGCGATCCTGATCGCCGCGCCGCTCAAGATCAAGAACGGCTCCGGCAGCCCGGCGCGGGTGCTGGCGCTGGTACCCCAGGGGTAAATTTATATGGCTGAACGTTCCTTTGCCGAGGAAGTCCTGAAGCTGCGCGCCGGCGACGGCGAGGTGTTCAAGGGCGAGGGCATCCTCGCCATCACCAAGGCGCTGCTGCAGTCCGGGGTGTCCTATGTCAGCGGCTACCAGGGCGCGCCGATTTCCGCGTTGATGGATGTGCTCAACGACGCCCAGGATATCCTGGGCGAGCTGGGGGTACACTTCGAGGCGGCGGGCAGCGAGGCGACTGCGGCGGCGATGCTCAGTGCGTCGATCAATTACCCGCTGCGCGGCGCCGTGACCTGGAAATCCACCGTGGGCACCAATGTCGCCTCGGACGCCCTGTCCAACCTGGCCTCCTCCGGCGTGACCGGCGGCGCCATGGTGATCGTCGGCGAGGACTACGGCGAGGGCTCCAGCATCATGCAGGAGCGCACCTACGCCTTCGCCATGAAGGCGCAGATGTGGCTGTTGGACCCCAGGCCCAACCTGCCCAGCATCGTGGACATGGTGGAGAAGGGCTTCGAACTGTCGGAGGCCAGCAATACGCCGCTGTTCTTCATGATGCGGATTCGCGGTTGCCACGTTTCGGGTGAATTTGTCGCCCACGACAACGTGCCCCCGCGGTACAGCGACAGCAATCCGGTCATCCCCAATCGCGAGGCGGACAAGATCATCCTGCCGCCCAATGTCTACGCCCACGAGCGCGAGAAAATCGCACAGCGCCTGCCGGCGGCGATTGAATTCATCAAAGAGCGCAAACTCAACGAGTTCTTCCCCGGCAAGCACGGCGACCTCGGCATTATCGTACAGGGGGGTTGCTACAACACCCTGGTGCGCGCCCTGCAGCGCCAGGGCCTGTCCGACGTACTCGGCAATTCCGACATACCCATCTACGTGATGAACGTGGCCTACCCGCTGGTACCGGACGAGCTGGTCCAGTTCTGCGCCGACAAGAAGCAGGTGTTGGTGCTGGAGGAAGGCCAGCCGGAATATGTCGAGCAGGGGATCAATACGGTGCTGCGCCGGGCCGATGTGCAGACCCGGGTGTACGGCAAGGACATCATGCCGATGGCGGGCGAGTACACCGGGCAGGTGATGCTGCTCGGCATTGCACGCTTCCTGGAGGCGGCGGGTATGACGCCGGCGCTGGGCAGTGCCGCCGTGGCGGCGATGGAAACACCGCTGTCCGAGGACGACCAGCGGGAATTGCTGAGCAACGTGCCGCCGCGGCCGTCGGGCCTCTGCACCGGGTGCCCGGAGCGCCCGCTGTTTTCGGCGGTCAAGCAGGTGCAGAAGGAGCTGGGGCCGTTTCACATCAGTTCCGACATCGGCTGTCACTCCTTCGCCACCCTGGCGCCCTTTAACCTGGGCAATACCATCATGGGTTACGGCCTGTCCCTGGCCAGTTCCTCCAGTATTCGCCACACCCTGCCGCACAAGTCGATCAGCATCATGGGCGACGGCGGCTTCTGGCACAACGGCCTGACCAGTGGCGTGACCAGTGCCGTGTTCAACAAGCACGACGGCCTGTTGATCATCGTCGACAACGGCTACGCCGCCGCCACCGGGGGCCAGGACATTCCCTCGCTGGTGGAGCCGAACAAGATCATCGCCACCACCATCGATACCGACGCCCCGGCACGGGAGGACCAGCAGCCGATCGAGGACGCCTGCCGCGGCGCCGGCGTGCGCTGGATTCGCACCGTGAGCACCTACAATATCGAGGCGATGAAAAACACCCTGCGCGAGGCGCTGACCACCGACGAGGGCGGCCTCAAGGTGATCATCGCCGAGGGCGAGTGCATGCTCAACCGGCAGCGGCGCATCAAGCCGCTGATGAAGCGCTCCATCGCCGATGGCAAGCGCACCCTGCGTGCCCGTTTCATGGTGGATGCCGAGACCTGTACCGGGGATCACGCCTGTATCCGCCTGTCGGGCTGCCCCTCGCTGACCATCAAGCCCAACCCGGACCCCCTGCGCAAGGATCCCGTTTCCTACGTCGACAACAGTTGCGTGGGCTGCGGCGTGTGCGGCGAGAACGTGCACTCGGCGATCCTGTGCCCGTCCTTTTCCCGCGTCGACCTGGTGTACAACCCCAGCTGGCGCGATCGGATGATGGGCAAGTTACGACAGACCGTGATCGGCTGGATGCAGTCGCGCGATGACGACCAACAGGCGGCCGGAACGCTATGACCAAACAACGTACCATCAACATGGTTGTCGCCGCCCTGGGTGGCGAGGGCGGCGGCGTATTCACCAACTGGGTGATCGACGTGGCTAACAGCGAGGGCTGGCTGTGCCAGAGCACCTTCCTCGCGGGGGTGGCCCAGCGCACCGGCGCCACTATTTACTACCTGGAGATGTACCCCCGCGGCGACATCCCCGAGGGCGAGCGGCCGGTGATGTCCCTGTTTCCCGCCCAGGGCGACATCGACGTGGCCATTGCCTCGGAAGTGGCGGAGGCCGGGCGCATGGTGCAGCGGGGCTTTGTGACCCCGGACCGCACCACGCTGATCGCCTCGGATCACCGGGTCTACGGCATCACCGAGAAGATCAACCTGGGGGATGGCACCATCGACCCCGCCGCGGTGCAGGCCATTGCCGGCCGCTACGCCAGGGATTACATCCACTTCGACATGGCGGCGCTGGCCAAGGCGCACAATGCGGTGATCTCCGCGGTGATGCTGGGGGCGCTGGCCGGTTCGGGGGTGCTGCCCTTTCGCCGGGAGAGTTTCATCGCCGCCATCGAGGCCTCCGGCAAGGCCGTGAAAACCAACCTCGCGGCCTTCAACGCCAGCTACCAGGCGGCCCAGGCGCGCGGGGTCCAGCAGTTCGAGCCGGCCAAGGCGGCGGAGCCGGCCGCGGGCTTTGCGCTGCCGCAAGCGCACAGCCCCGAGGGCGAGCAGCTGCTGGCGCGCCTGCGGGTCTTTCCCGAGAACTGTCACGAGGTCCTGTACCGGGGCCTGCTCAAGCTGGTGGACTACCAGGACTACGCCTATGCCGGGCAGTACCTGGACGAGCTGGAAGACATTCACGAGCGCGATGACGGCGCCGGCGACCACCAGTTGACCCGGGAGACCGCGCGCTACCTGGCGCTGTGGATGTGTTTCGAGGATATCCCCCGGGTGGCGCAGTTGAAAACCCGCGCCTCGCGCATGGACAAGGTCCGCGACGAGGTCAAGGCCGAGCCCGGGCAGCTTTTCGACGTGACCGAGTTCTTCCGCCCCCGGGTGGAGGAAGTCTGCGGCATGCTGCCCGCGGGACTGGGGCGCGCAGTGCAATCCTCGCGCCCCGCCAGCGCCGTGATCGGCCGCTTCACCGGCGGCAAGAAGCTGCGCACCAATACCATTGGCGTATTCCTGGTGCTGCGCATTCTGGCTGGCCTGCGGCGCTGGCGGCGCCGCAGTCTCGCCTACGCCGAGGAGCACGCGCTGATCGGGCGCTGGCTGCAGGCGATCCGCCGCGCGGCGCAGGGAGACGATCTGGATTTGGCCCGCGAGCTGGCGGAGTGCGGTCGGCTGGTGAAGGGATACGGCGACACCCGCGCGCGCACCAGCGCCCAGGTGGCCGATATCCTGGCGCGGGCGGAGCAGGGCGGGGCGTCCGCGGCGGCCGTGGCCCACTGGCGCGAAACCGCCTTTGCCGATGACGATGGCGTGGCGTTTCGCCAGTCGCTGGCGGCATCATCGGCTGGCAGCGAACCCAAGGCCTCGAATCGGGCGGCGTAAGCCGTGGTCGAATAAATTCGACCCCACACGGCGCGGATGGCGCCCCCCTGTAGGGCGGAATTCATTCCGCCGCTTTTCGGTCGAATAAATTCGCCCCCACACGGCGCGGATGGCGCCCCCTGTAGGGCGGAATTCATTCCGCCGCTTTTCGGTCGAATGAATTCGACCCAACACGGCGCGGATGGCGCCCCCTGTAGGGCGGAATTCATTCCGCCGCTTCTCGGTCGAATGAATTCGCCCCCACACGGCGCGGATGGCGTCACCCCGTCGGGCGGAATTCATTCCGCCGCTTCTCGGCCGAATAAATTCGACCCTACACGGCGCGGGTGGCGCCCCCTGTAGGGCGGAATTCATTCCGCCGCTTTTCGGTCGAATAAATTCGACCCTACACGGCGCGGATGGCGTCACCCCGTCGGGCGGAATTCATTCCGCCGCTTCTCGGCCGAATTCATTCGGCCAACGCCCCGCCGTCCTCCACCCCCGGATTGCGCTCCGCGAGAATATCGATGTTAAACCGCATCACCAGCTCGTTGTACTGGTTGTAGGCCTCGTTGCGGCTGCGAATGATGCCCCAGCGGTCGCGCACCACGCGCTCGGGTTTCTCGGTGATCTCGTAGGTGAAGGTGATGGTGTGCCCGGGCCGCACCGGCACGAACCACTCCAGGTCCTCCAGGCCCATGCCCGCCCCGTTGCGGCGGCCGTCGCGCACGCCGCGGGCGAAGCGCTCCATGTAGTCCACCATCAAGCGCATCCAGGTCGCGGTCAGGTGCCAGCCGGAGGCCACCAGGCCGCGGTGCAGGGTATCCCGCGCCGCCACCGGGTCGGTGTGGTAGATTTCGGGGGCGTAGCGCTCGCCGAACTCGATGATTTCCAGCTCGCTGAAGGTGTGGGAACCGAACACGTGGAACTCGCCGACCGGGATGTCCTCCCACCAGCGGCTGCGGATGTAGGGCTTACGCTGCATCGCTGTGCTCCCCGTGGGCCACCAGCAGCACGGCGTTCAGCTCGATGACCGGCCGGCCGTCCTGGTTGTGCACGGTGATGTCCATGTGGGTGCGACCGCAGCCCGCCTGTCGCGAGTTGTTCTCGCCGCCGCGGATGGTCACTTTACCCTGGAGCGTGTCATCGACGAACACCGGCGCCTTCCAGCGCAGGGAGGGGACCGAGTCGATACCCATGACCGGCACGCCCTGTTGGTGGAGGGTGTCGGTCAGCAGGCGCATCATCAGCGCCGTCACCTGCCAGCCGCTGGCGCACAGGCCGCCGAAGATGGAGTCTTCCGCTGCGGCGTTGTCGAGGTGGTAGGGTTGGGGGTCGAACTCGGCGGCGAAGTCGAGAATGGCTTCCCGGTCCAGCGTCAGCTGGCCGGTGGCGAAAGTCTCGCCGGGCTGCAGGTCGCTCCAGTATCGGCTCATGTGCGGTTCCCTGTGGGGTGACGACGGCGGGCCTCGGGGCCCGCCGCCGCTACCTTAAACCAGGGCGGCGCACAGCGTCCACTGTCGCCCCTTGGGGCTGGCGATGGCGTGGGTGCGGCCTAGGACCGTCCGCCGGCCTCGCCAAAGGCCGCCAGGGCCTGGCGGGCGATGATGGTCTGCTGCACTTCCGAGGCGCCCTCGTAGATCCGCAGGGCGCGGATGTCCCGGTACAGCGACTCGACGATGTGCCCGCGGCGCACGCCCTGGCCGCCGTGCAACTGCACCGCGGCGTCGATCACCTGTTGCGCCGACTCGGTGGCGTGTAGCTTGGCCATCGCCGCCTCCCGGGTGACCCGGTCGGCGACGCAGTCGCGGGTCCAGGCCGAGCGGTAGACCAGCAGGGCGCTGCTGTCGATGGCCAGGGCCATGTCCCCCAGCTTGCCCTGCACCAGTTGCAGGTCGGCGAGAGTGCCGCCGAAGGCCTTGCGTTGCTGCACGTGGGCCAGGCTTTCATCCAGCGCCCGGCGCGCCATGCCCAGCGCCGCGGCGGCCACGGTGGAGCGGAACACGTCCAGCGTGCCCATGGCGATGCCGAAACCGCGGCCGGATTCGCCGACCCGGTTGGCCGCCGGTACCCGGCAGTTGGTGAAGCGCAGGGTGGCCAGGGGGTGGGGCGCCACCAGGTCGATGCGCTCGGCGATCTCGAAACCGGGGGTGTCCGCCTCGACGATAAAGCAACTGATGCCCTTGGCGCCCGGGGCCTCGTCGGTGCGCGCGAACACGGTGTAGAAATCCGCGATGCTGCCGTTGGAGATCCAGGTCTTTTCCCCGTTCAGCACGTAGTGGTCGCCGTCCAGGGTGGCGCTGCAGGCCATGGCCGCCACGTCGGAGCCCGCGTCGGGTTCGGACAGGGCGAAGGCGGACAGTTTTTTACCCGCCGCCACGTCGGGCAGGAAGCGCTCCTTCTGCGCGTCGCTGCCGAACAGCGAGATCGGGCCCGAGCCCAGGCCCTGCATGGCGAAGGCAAAGTCCGCCAGGGCGTGGTGCCGGCCGAGGGTTTCGCGAATCAGGCACAGGCTGCGCACGCTGAGCTTGTCGAGGGCGCCGCCGCCGCTGGCGGGGACCGCATAGCTGGTGATCCCGGCCTCGCCCATGGCGCGCACCAGGCCGATGCAGGTGCCGTCGAGGTCGTCGTGCTCGTTGGCCACCAGTGCCGGGATGTGCTCGCTGGCCCAGCGGTCGACAACCGCCTCCAGGTCGCGGTGGCTGTCATCCAGGAAGGGCCACTGCAGGTAGCTTCTGTCGCTCATAGCGTATTTCCCCTAGTCGCCTTCGAACACCGGCGTTTGCTTGTTGACGAAGGCGTTGTAGGCGCGCTCGAAATCCTTGCCCTGCATGCAGATGGCCTGGGCCTGGGCTTCCGCCTCGATGGCCTGGTCCACGGACATGTTCCACTCCTGGTGCAGCTGGGTCTTGGTGATGCCGTTGGCGAAGGTCGGGCCCTCGGTGATGCGGCGGGCGGCCTTCAGGGCGTCCGCGGCGGGGTCGTCGCTGACCGCGTTGAAAAAGCCCCAGCGCTCGCCTTCCTCGGCTTTCATCGCGCGGCCGAAGTAGAGCAGCTCGCTGGCGCGTCCCTGGCCGATAATGCGCGGCAGCAGGGCGCAGGCCCCCATGTCGCAGCCGGCCAGGCCCACGCGGTTGAACAGGAAGGCCACCTTGGCGTCCGGGGCCGCGTAGCGCAGGTCGGAGCTCATGGCGACGATGGCGCCGGCGCCGGCGCACACGCCCTCGACCGCGCTGACAATGGGCTGCGGGCAGGCGCGCATGGCCTTGACCAGGTCGCCGGTCATGCGGGTGAAGGCCAGCAGCTCTTTCATGCTCATTTTGGTCAGCGGGCCAATGATCTCGTGCACGTCGCCGCCCGAGCAGAAATTACCGCCGGCGCCGCGGATCACCACGGCGTGGATGTCGTCGGCGTACACCAGCGCGCGAAACAGGTCGCGCAGCTCGGCGTAGGAATCGAAGGTCAACGGGTTCTTGCGCTCGGGGCGGTTCAGGGTGATGGTGGCGACGCCCTCATCGGCCTCCCAGAGAAAATGCGTGGCCTGGTAGCCCGCCATGGATGATAGTTGCATGCTGCGGTCCTGTGTTGTTGTGTTGCAATCGTTGCGTCAGCTGGTCTCGCCACCGCTGATGGAAATCGCCTGCCCGGTGACCGAGCGCGCGCCCTCGGAGCACAGCCAGGTCACGGTATCCGCCACTTCCTGCGGGTCGATCAGGCGGCCCTGAGGATTGACGCGGGTGAACTCCTCCAGCGCCTGCTCCTCGCTGCGGCCGGTTTTCTGCACAATATTGGCCACGGCGTCGCGGATAATATCGGTGTCGGTGTAACCGGGGCACACCGCGTTCACGGTTACGCCCTTGCGCGCCAGTTCCAGGGCCAGGGCGCGGGTCAGGCCCAGCACGCCGTGCTTGGCCGCGCAGTAGGCGCTGACGTAAGCATAGCCCTTGAGGGAGGCGGTGCTGGCGATATTGACGATGCGTCCGGCGCCGCGCTCGCGCATTGCCGGCACCACCTGGGCGCAGCAGTTGAACACGCCGTCCAGGTTCACCGCCATCACCGCGCGCCAGCCGGCGCTGTCGAGTTTGTGGAAGGGCGTGGTGGGCGCCGCGCCGGCGCAGTTGACCAGCACGTCGATGTCGCCGAGGGCCGCGCGCGCGCTGTCGAAGGCGCGCGCGACGCTGTCGCTGTCGGTGACATCGCAGGTGGCTATGTGGCTGCGGGCGCCCTCGGGCAGCTGCCCGCTGGTGGCCTGCAACGGCGCCTCGCGGCGGCCGAGCAGGCTGACGGCGTAGCCCTGCCCCGCGAGCGTGCGGGTGATGGCGGCGCCGATGCCGCTGCCGGCGCCGGTGATCAGGGCGTGTATCATGCGTTGGCCGCCATTTCCCGGGCCCGCTCCATGTTGATATGGAGCTGGCGGTAACCGAGGAAGTACTGGTGCGGTTCGACCACGCCGACGCCGGTGTGGCCCATTTCCGCGGCGGCGCGCAGGGTCCAGGCCGGGTCCGCCAGGTGCGGCCGCGCCAGGCACACCAGGTCCGCGCGGCCGGCGGCGATGATGCTGTTGACGTGGTCCACCTCGTAGATGTTGCCCACCGCCATGGTGGCGAGCCCGCCCTCGTTGCGGATGCGGTCCGACAACGGGGTCTGGAACATGCGCCCGGGCAGGGGCTTGGCGTCGTGGGAAACCTGGCCGCTGGACACGTCTATGATGTCGGCGCCGGCCTCGCTGAAGGCGCGGGCGATAGCCACCGCGTCCTCTTCGGTGTTGCCCTGCTCGGCCATCCAGTCGCAGGCGGAGATGCGCACCGACATCGGCTTGTCCTGCGGCCACACCTCGCGCATGGCGCGGAATACCTCGAGCGGATAGCGCAACCGGTTCTCCAGGCTGCCGCCGTATTCGTCGTCGCGCTGGTTCATTACCGGGGTGATGAAGGAGCTGAGCAGGTAGCCGTGGGCGGCGTGCAGCTCGATCATGTCGAAGCCGGCGCGCTCGGCGCGCTGCGCCGCGGCGACATGCTGGGCGGTGATCTCGTCCATCATCTCCCGGGTCAGCGCCGTCGGCACCGGGCTGTAGCTGTCGTAGGGGATGGCGGAGGCGGACACCAGGGGCCACTGATCGGCGGCGTCCAGGGGCTCGTCGAGGATGGCCGGATCCCACTTCCAGGGCTCCTTGGTGGCGCCCTTGGCGCCGGCGTGGCCGATCTGCAGGCAGAATCTGGCCTGGGTGTGCTGGTGCACGAAGTCGTTGATGCGTTTCCAGCCCGCTTCCTGCTCGTCGTTCCAGATGCCGGCGCACCCGGGGGTGATGCGGCCCTCCGGCGACACATCGGTCATCTCGGTGTACACCAGGCCCGCGCCGCCCTTGGCCAGGGCGCCGTAGTGCACCAGGTGCCAGTCGTCCGGCTGGCCGTCCACGGCGCTGTACATCGACATCGGCGACACCACCACGCGGTTGATCAGCTTCATGTCCCGCAGCTTGTAGGGCAGGAACATGGGCGGCACGGCCTCGTCGAAGTCATCGCCCAGCACGCGCTTGGCCAGGTGTTTCTCCATGCCCTCCAGCCAGGTCTTGTCGCGCAGGCGCAGGTTTTCGTGGCTCACCCGCTGGCTGCGGGTGAGCATGGAGTAGTTGAACTGCTTCAGGTCGAAGGCCTTGGCGTAGCGGGGCACATTCTCGAACCAGATCATGGCGTTGCGCGCGCTGTTTTGCAGGCGCAGGGCGTCGATCTCGCGCTCCGCCTGGTAGGCGTGCAGGGCCTCGCCGATGGTGGCGTCGCGGGTCAGGTGATCGGCCAGGGAAATGGCGTCTTCCAGGCCCAGCTTGGTGCCCGAGCCAATGGAGAAGTGGGCGGTGTGGGCGGCGTCGCCGATCAGTACCAGGCGGTCGTCTTTCACCCAGTTGCGGCACAGCACGTGGGGGAAGTTGATCCAGGCGGAACCGCGGATATGGGCCGAGTTGGTCAGCAGCTCGTGGCCGCCGAGGTACTTCTCGAAGATCTTGCGGCAGGTCTCGGCGCTTTCGGCGTGGCTCATGTGCTCGAAGCCGATGGCGTCGTAGACGTCGGGGTTGCACTCGACGATGAAGGTGGAGGTCTCCTCGTCGAACTGGTAGGCGTGGGCCCAGATCCAGCCGTGCTCGGTTTCCTCGAAGATAAAGGTAAAGGCGTCGCGGAAGGTCTGCTTGGTACCCAGCCAGACGAACTTGTTGGGGCGCACGTCGACGCTGCAATCGAAGGTCTCGAGGTCGGCGTTGCGGATGCGGGAGTTGATGCCGTCCGCGGCCACCACCACGTCGGCGTCGGCAAAGCGGGTGTCGATGTCCTCGGGGCTGAATTCACTCTCGAATTCCAGCTTGACGCCCAGTTCCCGGCAGCGCTCGTGCAACAGCTGCAGCATGCGCTTGCGCCCGAGGCCGATAAAGCCGTGGCCGTCGGAGCGCTCCATCTCGCCCTTGAAGTAGCAGTCGATCAGGTCCCAGTGGATAAACTCGCCGGCGATTCGCTCGCCGCTGACCGGGTCATTGGCCATCAGGTTTTCCAGCGTTTGGTCGCTGAACACCACGCCCCAGCCGAAGGTGTCGTCCGGGCGGTTGCGCTCGTACACCGTGACGTCGTGGGAGGGGTCGCGCAGCTTCATGGAGATGGCCAGGTACAGGCCGGAAGGGCCGCCGCCGAGGCACACGATTTTCATGGGCATTCCTCTCTTCAAGGGTCGGGCGCCAGTGGCGGTCGCCAGACAGGCAATAATAGTTTAAGCTTAAAGCTTGATGCCAGTATAGCGCAAACATTTTATATTTAAAATATCAACTGACACATGGCCACTAGCGAACCCCAAGCACTTGTTACCCTCGACCAGGAAACGCGCCTTCACGAGGATGATCACCACTCCATCAAGCTGTGGCTGCGTCTGCTGACCTGCTCCAGCCTGATCGAGTCGCGCCTGCGCACCTCGCTGCGCGAAACCTTCGATACCACGCTGCCGCGCTTCGATTTCCTGGCGCAGCTCGAGCGCACGCCCAACGGGCTCACCATGGGCGAGTTGTCCCGGCGCATGATGGTGTCCGGGGGCAATATTTCCGGCATCGCCACACAGCTGGTCAACGAGGGCCTGGTGGAGCGCAGTCCGTTGCCGGACAACCGGCGCACCGTGCTGGTCAAGTTGACCCCGAAAGGCGCGCGGACTTTCGCGCAGATGGCCGAGGAGCACGAGCACTGGATTATCGGCATGCTGGGGCACCTCGAGGTTGCTGAGGTGGATCAGTTGATGGTCCTGCTCAGCCGGGTAAAAGAGGGGCTATAGCCGGCCTCCGCCGCGCATTTCGTCGCCCCCTCGCGCGGGCGGCGGCCCATTTCCCCCGTTACTAGCCAGGTATTTCGCGATAGTTGAGCGTCGCGCGCGCAAGCATGGGGTGGGGCGGGGGCAAGCGGCGCTCGCGGACATGGGCGCCAACACGCCGCCGCGGCTTGCACAGCAAAATATTTTAGATTTAAAATATCGGCTCCTTCAATCGGGAGTCGACCATGTGGAAACCGCCGCAACGCATCAAGTACACCGCTGTTGAGGAGGACTGGCCCAGCGCCTCCGAGGCCGCCGCCAGTCGCCTGTTCTCGCCGCTAAGGGCCGGCCCGCTGACCCTGGACCAGCGCACCTGGATACCGGCCATGGTGCCCTGGCGCTCCAACGAGGAGGGCGAGGTCACCGCCGACGTACTGCAGTGGTACGAGCGCTTCGCCCGCGGCAAGCCCGGCGCCATCGTGGTCGAGGCCACCGGCATCCGCGACATTCCCAGCGGCCCCCTGCTGCGTATCGGCGACGACCGCTACATCCCCGGGCTGAAAAAACTGGTGGATGTGGTGCGCGAGGCCAGCGAGGGCCAGACCCGTCTGCTGATCCAGATCATCGACTTCCTGCCCATTCGCCGCCGCCCGGACCCGGAGAAGTTCCTGCGCCGCTTTCTCGCGGTGGGCGACCACCATCGCCAGGCGCTCGATCTGCCCGGCGCGGACGAGGCGGCGGTGCGCGAGGCGCTGCTGGCCCTGGAACCCGGTGCGCTGCAAGCCGCGCTGACCCCCAAGGAGTGGGAAGACATGCAAATGGGCTACCGGGAGCGGGTGACCGACACCCACATTCCCGGTGTCGCCGATTTGCCGCGAACCCTGCCCGGCCTGTTCGCCGACGCCGCGCGGCGCGCCGAGGAAGCGGGTTTTGACGGGGTGGAGCTGCACTACGCCCACGCCTATACCATGGCCTCTTTCCTGTCGGCCACCAACACCCGCGAGGACGGCTACGGCGGGGCGCGGGAGGGTCGCGTGAGGCTGCCCCTGGAGGTGTACCGCGCGGTGCGCGAGGCCACCGGCGACCAATTCGCCGTGGGCTGCCGCTTCCTGAGCGACGAGATCATCGACGGCGGCAACCGGGTCGACGACGCCTGCTACTTCGCCCGCTGCTTTGCCGAGGCCGGCATGGATTTCCTGTCCCTGTCCCGCGGCGGCAAATTCGACGACGCCAAGCAACCGAAGGTGGGCTGGGCCGCCTATCCCTATACCGGGCAGAGCGGCTACGAGTGCATGCCGGGTTATATTTCCGATGAACAGGGGCCCTTCGGGCGCAATATCGAGCCGGTGGCGGCCATCCGCCAGACGCTGCAGGCGCACCAGCTCGACATCCCGGTGGTGGTCGCCGGCGGCATCTTCGGTTTCAAGGCCGCCGAGGACATCCTGCGGGAGGACAAGGCCGACATCATCGGCTTCGCCCGCCAGGCCCTGGCGGACCCGGACTGGTTCGAGAAGGTGCGCACCGGCTACGGCCCGCAAGTCATCGTATGCCGCTACAGCAACTACTGCGAGGGCCTGGACCAGAAACACAAGCAGGTCACCTGTGAGCTGTGGGACCGGGAGCAACTGGACGAGCCGGGGGTCGCGCTCACCGTCGATGGCAAGCGGCGCATGGTGGCGCCGGCGTGGAAACCGCGCTAGTGTTCAAGGCCCCGGCTGTGTTCTGACCGGGCGCCGGTTTTAAAGAGCACGATAATATCGGGAAGGAGAGCTGCCGTGGTGACTGGAGTTTTGCGTGATCGCAACTGGGTCGTCAACGCCGGGGCCGTTCTCCTGGGCATGGCGGCCAGTGCCTGGGGCGGTAGCGAGAAGTCGCCAGGCCAGGTCGTGAGCCCACCGGCTGTCGTCATCGCGCAGCAACCGTACACCGACAACCCCAGCGAGCACGCCAGCTTCATCACCCGGGCCAGCATCCCGCCGACCGGCGCCGGCCCGCTCGACGGGATGACCCTGGGCATCAAGGACAATATCCACGTCGCCGGCCTGCCCAACACCGCGGGGACGCCGGCTTTGGCCAGCTTCGTGCCCGGGGAGGATGCCGGGGTTGTCGCGCGGCTCAGGGCCGCGGGGGCGACCATCGCCGGCAAGAACAACCTGCACGAACTCGCCTACGGTATTACCAGCGCCAACACCGCCTACGGAGTGGTTGGCAATGCCCGGGATGCGGACTACCTCGCCGGGGGCTCCAGTGGCGGCACCGCCGTCGCCGTGGCCCTGGGGCTGGTCGATGCCGGTATCGGCACCGATACCGGGGGTTCGGTGCGCATCCCCGCCGCGCTGAACGGGGTGGTCGGTTTCCGGCCCACCACCGGCCGCTATCCCAACAGCGGCATGACGCTGATTTCCACCACGCGGGATACCGCCGGACCGATAGCGATGAATGTGCGTACCGCGGCCCTGCTCGACAGCGTGATGGCCGATGAGGCCTGCGGCAGCCTGGAGCCCGCAAAGCTGGCGGGTTTGCGACTCGGTGTGCCCCGCGCCTACTTCTACGACGATCTGAGCCCGCTCGTCGCCGCCGCGGCGGCCGCGTCCCTGGAGCGCCTGGCGGCGGCTGGCGCGGTACTGGTGGAGGCGGATATTGCGGACATCGAGTCGCTGAACGGCGCCGTGGGCTTTCCCGTGGTGCTGTACGAAACCAGCAGATTGCTGCCTGACTACCTGGCGCGGTACCGGCCGGGGCTGGGCATCGAGGCCTTCGTGGACAGTATTGCCAGCCCCGATGTCAAAGCGGTGGTCGGCGATGCGCTGGGGGGCGCCGTCGATGAGGCCAGCTACCGCAGTGCTGTCGGCGAACACCGGCGGGCGCTGCAGGGGGCCTATCGGGACTATTTCGCAGGGCACGATGTCGAGGCGGTGATTTTTCCCACCACGCCGCTGGCGGCGCGGCCGATTGCCGGCAACCTGGAAACGGTGTCCCTGAACGGAGAGCGCCGCCCGACCTTCAACACCTACATTCGCAACACCGATCCCGCCTCGAACGCCGGTATTCCCGGTATCAGCCTGCCCGCCGCGGGTGGTGACATGCCCATCGGCATGGAACTCGATGGCCCCGCCGGCAGCGACTGCCGCCTGCTGGACATTGCCGCCGCGATCGAGCCGCTTATCGCGGCAGCCGCAACTCGGTGACGGAGGCGGCGGCGCGCTCCACCGCCGCGCGCGAGAACGGCAGGGCCTTGTATTCGAAGCGCTTGTACAGTTCCAGCTGGTCGTCGTAGTGCGGCGCCGGCGAGCCGTCGGGTAGCAGGTGGCCGCCCTGGCCGGGGGGGATCACGTCGCGGCCTTCGATACCCGTGCCGGTGGCGACGAAGACATTGTTCTCGCTGCCCCGGTTCTGGTAGGTGGGGACGCTCAACAGGTTGTCCTCGCTGGCCTGGGGGACTCCGCGGAAATTGACCGGCGCCCACTGCATCGGCGCCGCATCCACGCGCCAGGCGCCGACCTCTTCGCCCTGGCTGGCGCGCAACGCGTCGACGGCGGTGATAAAGCTGTGCGCGAGCACCGTGTCCGGAGACTGGCCGTTGAGGAAGTCGTACGCCGGCTGGCCGCCCGCGGCCAGCGTGTCGAGCTGCCGCACCAGGGCTTTTACGCCCACCGGGTTGCCGATCGAGGGTCCCTGTCGGGTGGTGGGGTAGTTGGTGGCGGCGAACAGGTGCCAGAAATCCCCACCCACATCGTCCTGAAAGACCTGCTCCAGCAGCGCCCGCACCCAGGCTTCCATCAGGGTCGCCGCGGGACCGAACTGCCCCTTGCCGTCCGCCCGCCACTGGCCGTCCCAGTTCCTGAGCAGGGCCAGGGCCTGCATCCGTGTGGCCTGTAGCTCGCGATCCGCCAGCGCGTTTTCGAGGTAGGGCAGCAGGAACGGCAGGTTGACGTCGGCGAAGGTGCTGCGCCGGTTGATATCCACCATCTGTTGCACGGTGCCGCCGCGCGCGGCCCGCATGGCGTCGATCAGCACCTGGGCGCGGTCGGCGCGAGCCCAGGTCAGGTTCCACAGGTCGGAACTGCGCCAGTTTTGCGCGGGCCGGTTGTTCCAGTTGACGATATAGCCCTGGTGCGGGTCGAGGGTCTTGGGGTTGTCCGCATAGGGCCGCAGGCCCGCCCAGTCGGCGCGCCCGTCGCCCACGGCGGGCAGCCGCGAGTCGTGCCCGGCGGCCCGTTGGGGGTAGCGGCCACTGTGGATATAGGCCAGGCGTCCCGTCTTGTCCATCAGGTACATGTTGATGTTGGTGACCTTGGCGCCGATCCGGTCCACGGCCGCGGGCAGGGCTTTATCGACGGCAAGCCAGATCCAGGCCATTAGCGAATCCACCGCCTTGCCCTCCCAGGCGCGGGCGCGGGCCCAGGCGATACCCTCCATCGGCCGGTGATCGAGCACCATGCCCTGCACGGCGCGGCGGGCGGTCACTGTCACCGGGGGACGGCCGCGCACGTGAATGGTTTCCTCCCAGGTGTCGAAATCCACCCAGTTGCCGTTGTGTCGGTATTGCCCGGGATTGTCGGGGTTGAGGCGCAGCAGGTACTCGTCGGTCTGGTCGCTGAGGCCGGCGGTGCTGCCCCAGGCGATAGCGTTGTTGTGGGCGAACAGCAGCGAGGGCAGGGCCAGCAGCGTGTTGCCGACGACATCGAAGTCGCCGCCGTGCAGGCCGATGCCGTAGACATAGCCGGGCATCGAAAAGCCGAACTGAGGGCCGTTGAGCAGTGCGCCCCTGGCATCGCCGAGCGTGTTCATCGCCCAGAAATTGCTCGCCGGGGCGAACTCGGGGTGGGCGCCGAAACCGCTGCGGGTCAGTTGTTGTCGCAGCTGGCTGGCCAGTTCCGGAGTGCTGCTCAGGCCGGCGAGCTTGCCGGTGTCGTCGAACACCATCCGGCTGGGGCCCTTCGATGGCGCCAGCTCGTCGAGGTAGGCAGGGCGCGGGGGAGCGTTGTCGTCGACCTCGCCGGTGCGGGCGATGGTGGTCGGCGAGGTGTTGTCGTAGAGCCATTTCACGCTGTTGAACAGGGCCCAGGCCGCCCGCTTGCCGTGCCGGGCCTCCATCGCCTGCAGAAAAGCGAGGTTGTCGCGCTCGGAGTTGAAATCGGCGTAGCGGTGGGCGATGGCGCCGACGAATATCGCGGCGACGTCCTGTGCGCTCCAGCGCGAGGGCGCAAAGTCGTAGTCGATAAAGGGCTTGGGCAGGAGCGCGCCCCTGTCGGTGGCGAGTTCGTCGATGCGCGCGTTGAAGCCCTCGGCGTAGGCCGCCAGAATCTCGCGGTCCCGGGCGTTGAGCGCCGCCACCTGCGCCGCCACCGCGGGGTGGTTGTACTGGGTGCGCAGCGTGATATCCAGGTCGAGGTAATCCTCCCCAAGCACCGCCGATACCGTGCCTGTGGCCGTGCGTTTGAGCATCTCCATCTGGAACAGCCGGTCCTGCGCCACCGCGTAACCGTAGCCGAAATACACGCCGCGGTTGCTCTCGGCGAAGACGTGGGGCGTGCCGTAGCGGTCGCGATAGAGGGTGACCGCTTCGGTGCGGGTGGCCGCGACCGGCGCGCCGGCATCGGCGCCGCCGGGCCCGGTATGGCAGGCTTGCAGGCAAATACCTATCAGGGCGATACCGGCGAGGGCGGTACGTTTCATCGCTGTTGTTCTCCGGCAACCGCGCAGGTCGCTGGGTTGCGCGCAAGGGTGGGCCGGCGTGGCGCTCGCGCCGCCGGCCCCCGGTTCACATTTCGTAGCTGATGGACAGGCCGTAGGTTCTGGGGTGACCCCAGACGCCGATCACGCCGGGGCCGATCACATAGCTGTGCGAGATGTACTCCTCGTCGGTCAGGTTCTTGCCCCAGGCCGCCACGGTCCAGTTCTGGCTGGCGGACACCCAGGCCAGCCGGGCGTCGAACAGGTCGAAGTCCTCGATAATGGTGTCCTGGTTGAGGTAGTCATTGATCTGCTCGTCGGTGTGCGCGTAGTCCGCGCGCAGGTTGATCAGCGAGCCGCCGCCCAGGTGGATGTCGTAGCTGGCGGTCAACGAGTATTTGTTTTCCGGCGCCTGGCGCAGGTCGGAGCCGGATACATCGACCGCGCCGCCGGCGCCGGCGATGATCAGGTCGTTGACCTCCGTGGACAGGTAGGCGTAGTTGCCGCTGAGGCGGAAATTGTCGCTGGGGTGCCAGGTGAATTCGGTCTCGATGCCGTAGATGTCCGCCTCGCCGATGTTGTCGGTGATAAACGAGCCGAAGTCCGGGTTGGCCTCGGTGGGGCCAAAGCGTACGATCTGCAGGTCCTGGTAGTCGATGTAGAAGGCCGCCGCGTTGAGGCGCAGGCTCTGGTCGAGGAAGTCGCCCTTCAGGCCCAGCTCGTAATTGATCGCGTCCTCCGGGTCGACCGGTACCTGCGCCTGCTCCGGCGTGCCCGGCGCGCCGCCGAAGCCGCCGCTCTTGAAACCGTAGGCCACGGTGCCGTAGACCATCATGTTGTCCAGCGGCCGGTAGGTGAGGGTGACCTTGGGCGAGACATCGCTCCAGGAGTCATCGGCGGTCACGTCGAAGGTCTGGGCGATGATCGCCAGGCTGCCGCCGACCCCGGTGCAGTACCGGGGGTAGTCAGCCGCGCCCGGCTGGCCACAGTTGACTGAAATGGAGCGGGTTTCCTTGTCGTCGTAGGTATAGCGCAGTCCGACGGTCAGGGTCAGGGCCTCGGAGAAATCGTAGTCGCCCTGGAAATAGGCGGCGTAGCTGGTGGTTTCGTTAACCTGCCGCGAGACCTCGTTGCCAATGTCGCCGGTCCCGGGCAGCAGCAGGCGAAACTGCTCGGTGCGGTCGGTTTCCTCGTCCAGGTAGTAGATGCCCGCCACGTAGTTGAAGTTGCCGCCGAGGTTGGAGGTCCAGCGGAATTCCTGGGTGAAGGTATCGATGTCCTGGACGATATCGTCGATGATCTCCACCGGGATGCCCACGCCGATCGACGCCATGCCCCAGTCCGTTTCGGCGTTGCGAAAGGCGGTGATGGTGGTGAAGGTACCGGATTCGAACAGGATGTCGCCCTGCAGGCTGACACCCCCGGTTTCGCGCTCCGAACCGCCGCCCTCGGCCTTGGTGCCCACCGGCGCCGTCACCTTGCGGAACGAGCCGCCCTGTTCCCGCCACAGGTCCACGGTGGGCGCGGTGCCGGAGACGATCGGCACGCGCCCCATGTCCTCCCGCTCGTCCTCCATGTAATCGGCGGAGAACAGCCAGTCCATGGACTCGGTCTCCCAGCGCAACTGCCCGCGATAGGAGGTCACATCCTCGTCCTGCTGGTCGATGCCGAGAACGACGTTATCCACGTAGCCGTCGTGTTCCCGGTGGTTGTAGACCAGCTTGCCCGAGAGGGAGTCGGTGATGCCGCCCGACACCAGGCCCTGGTAGCGCAGGTTGCCCTCGTTGCCGACCGAGACTTCCGCCCGCACGTTAAGCTCGTCCGAGGGCTTGAGGGTGGTCACGTTCAGCACGCCGCCGATGGCGTTGCGGCCGAACAGCGTGCCCTGTGGGCCGCGCAGGACCTCGATTCGCTGCACGTCGAACATTTCCTGGTTGATGCTGGCGATGCTGCCGACATAGACCCCGTCGAGGAACATGACCACGGAGTTGTCCATCCCGGCGCCGTCGTCCGCCGAGCTGATGCCGCGCATGGAGATGATGGCCTGGCCGGGGGCGAACTCGGCGTAGGCCATGCCCGGCGCCTTGTAGGCGATCTCGGTGGGGCCGAAAATTTGCGCCTCGTTGAGTTCATCCCCGGACAGGGCCGTCACCGCGACGGCGACATCCTGCAGGTTTTCCTCCCGGTAGTTCGAGGTGACGATGACCTCCTCCAGCTGTCCGGCCTGGGCGTGGGCGGGCGCGGCGGGGAGCAGGCATGCGAGGGAGGCGCCCGCGGCGAAGGCGAGGGCGGGGCGGCTTATAATTGCGGGGTTTACGGGTTGAAGCGACATGGTGACCTCCTCTGGGCAGGCCTCCCACACCCTGCTGGCGTGGAAACTGCCGTTGGCTATGGGGCGCTCGCGGCACCGGGTCTTCGTTTATTTATCCATATAAATCAACCGCTTGTTGCCTTGCTTGTCGGTCCCGGTCCGGGTGTGGGAAACGGCGGCGCCACAGGCCGCCTTCCATTGAAGCCGGCAGCCGGGGTCCCGGGGTGCAACCAGGCCATAGTCAGAGTATAGAACCCTTCGCGGGGCAAGGGCGGGGGCGGGTGGCGTTATGCCCGTTTCAGGCCGCCGAAGCGGTCGTAGAAGCTGGCATCCGCCTGTGGCAGGGCGCCCTCGGCGGTCTCCATGGTCCCGGTCAGGTAGTGTTCGGCGCCGGCGTAGGTGGCGCGGTAGAGATTGGCGGCCAGGTTGCGGGCGGCCTTGCCGGCCCAGTTCCCGGGCAGCAGCTCGTCGGGGAGGTCGGTGTCTTTCAGCAGGATGCGCCGGTATTCGTGAATTGCCAGGGTGCGGACCTGGAAGCACTGTTCCGGCGCTGGCGTCCTGGCCCGCTTGAGGGCCGCCAGTACCGGCCGGAAGGTCGCCAGGAAGGCGTTGTAGCGGGCCTCGAGCTCGTCGATCTGCCAGCAGTCCCGGGCCAGCTCCTGCAGCGCCACCTGCGAGGCGGCGTCCTCGGTGTGGGCGTTCATCACCACCACCTTGTCGCTCGCCCCCAGTTCCTGGAGGGTTTCATCCAGCGCCCGGCGGTCGCCGCCCGGGTGCCCCAGAACACCCGAGGCCAGCGCGGCGTAGCCCTCCCAGCGCAGCTGGCGGCGCAACTGCTCGCGCTCTTCGTCCACCAGGAACGAGGGCATGACCACGATCCACTGGCCGTCCCAGCGGGGGCGGGCGGCGGCGTAAATGCGGCGGGCCGCACGCTGGTACTGGCGCGAACCGGTCTCGGACAGGCTGTAGTAACTGCGCCGCCCCACCTGGCGCGAGGTGAGCCAGTCTTCCTGCAGCAGGCGGTAGACCGAGGTGCGCACCAGGCGGTCACTGAGGCCGAAGGGCGCCAGGGCGTGGATCAGGCTGCCCAGCCAGAGGGAACCGCCGTGCTGGGAAATGGCGTCGCCAAACACAGTGATGATGAGCGAGCGCCCGCGGATCGGGCGTCGCTGCCGGAAGTCGTCCAGCAGGTCGGAAATGATTTTGAGTTGTGCCATATATCGATTTGTTATTGCCCTGTGCGAGCGCACAGCGCTATTGGAATGATGCTTTACATAATACCAAATAATTAAAAAATATATAAAAATTGTGTCATAAAAAGCAGGCGCCTATACTGGACGCTCCATTTGTGCTCGGGGACGCAATAGCCATGCCAGTATTCAGTATCGATGGAATTACGCCGGTGGTCGACCCCACGGCTTTCGTGCACGAGACCGCGGTGTTGATTGGCGATGCCATCGTCGGCCCCGGCGCCTATGTGGGCCCCAACGCGGTGATGCGCGGCGATTTTGGTCGCCTGATCCTCGGCCCGGGCGCGAACCTGCAGGATACCTGCATCATGCACGGTTTTCCGGGGACCGATACCGAGGTGGAGGAAAACGGCCACATTGGCCACGGCGCGGTACTGCACGGTTGCCGCATCGGCCGCAACACCCTGGTGGGGATGAACGCGGTGATTATGGACGGCGCGGAGATCGGCCCCGAATGCATTGTCGCGGCCTGCGCCTTCGTTAAGGCCAAGTTTCACTGCGATGCCCGGTCCATGCTGGTGGGCAGTCCAGCCAGGCTTCTGCGCCAGGTCACCGATGAGGAAATTGCCTGGAAATCGCGGGGTACCGCGGAGTATCAGGCACTCTCGCGGCGTTGTTTGCAGACCCTGCGGCCGGCGGAGCCCCTGGCGGCGGTCGAGGCGGACAGGCGCCGCATCGTCGTCGAGGATGTCCAGCCGCTGTACAAAAGCCGCGGCTGAGCCGCGTGGTGCGGCACTGATTTAGCAGCGGTCTTTTTCCCGACCGGGCCCGGCCGCTCGCGCGTACCGGGCATCGATTTTTCCCGCCAGTCGGCCCTTTCCGCCTCCCCGGCCGGGCTTCGCTCATTCCCGTGAATCGTTCGGCCGCCACTGCACCCGCGGGGGCGGCGAGGCCTGGTCAATCCATTGTCACCCCTGGCCCCATTGATCCCGCCAGCCCCTTTCACGGGGCGCGTATTGCGCGCGTGCGGTCCGGCGGTCGCCGGGTTAGCGGGGTCGCGGCTCCGCCGCCGGCGCGAGTGAGTTGAGGATTAAGTGATACAAAAATATTGAAAAATAATTATAAATGGTATTACATACTGCTCGCCTATAATGCGCATAACAGGAAGCCGGAGCGAGCCCATGCGATCACAACCCTGTACCCAGCCACTCCACGCCATCGAGACCGCCAGTGTCGACGAGCTGCGCGCGCTGCAACTCGAGCGACTGCGCGAGACGCTGCGGCACGTCTACGACAATTCCCCGGTGTATCGCGCCCGCTTCGAGGCCCACGGGGTGTCGCCGGAGGACCTGGGGTCGCTGGAGGATTTGGCGCGCTTTCCCTTCACCACCAAGCAGGACCTGCGCGACAACTACCCCTTTGGCCTGTTCGCCGTGCCCCGGGAGCAGGTGGTGCGCATCCACGCCTCCAGCGGCACCACCGGCAAGCCCACGGTGGTGGGCTACACGCAAGAGGATATCGACACCTGGGCCGAGGTCGTGGCGCGTTCGATTCGCGCCGCCGGCGGCCGGGCCGAGGACATGGTGCATGTCGCCTACGGCTACGGTCTGTTTACCGGCGGCCTGGGGGCGCACTACGGGGCCGAGCGCCTGGGCTGCACGGTCGTGCCGATGTCCGGCGGGCAGACCGAGAAGCAGGTGCAGCTGATCCGGGATTTCGACCCCGACATCATCATGGTGACCCCCTCCTACATGATGAACATCGCCGATGAGCTGGAGCGCCAGGGCATCGACCCCCGCGACCTGTCGCTGCGCGCGGGTATCTTCGGCGCCGAGCCCTGGACCGACGCGATGCGCAGTGAGATGGAGCAGCGCCTGGGCATCGATGCCGTGGATATCTACGGCCTGTCCGAGGTGATGGGCCCCGGCGTGGCGCAGGAATGCGTGGAGAGCAAGGACGGTCCCACCATCTGGGAGGACCATTTCTACCCCGAGATCATCGATCCCGAAACCGGGGAAGTGCTGCCCGAGGGCGAGGAGGGCGAGTTGGTCTTCACCAGCCTGACCAAGCGCGCGATGCCGGTGATCCGCTACCGCACCCGGGATCTCACCCGCCTGCTGCCCGGCACCAGTCGCACCATGCGCCGGATGGCGAAAATTACCGGCCGCTCCGATGACATGCTGATTATCCGCGGCGTCAACGTATTCCCCTCCCAGATCGAGGAACAGCTGCTGGCGGTGGAGGGCCTGGCGCCGCACTACTACCTTGAGGTGAGCAAGCAGGGCCACCTGGATGCCCTGGCGATCCATGTGGAAATGGCCGCGCCGAGCTCGCCCAACACGATGCAGGACGCGCAAAAGGCGCTGCAACACCGGGTCAAGTCGCTGATTGGCGTGTCCGCCGCGGTGACGGCCCACGAGCCCGGCACGATCCCCCGCTCCGAGGGCAAGGCCCAGCGGGTGGTCGACAAGCGCCGATAGCCGCGCCCGGCAATCCGGAATTCAAAACGACAAATGCGACAAATGCGATAGGAGTACCCAGATGAAGCTCGAGAGCTACGTAACAGGCCGCTGGCAGGCGGGCGAGGGCGAGGGCGTCACCGTGCACAATGCCGTCAGTGGGGAGCCTGTGTGCCAGGTCTCCAGCGAGGGTGTCGATTTCGCCGCCGTGGTGCGTCACGGGCGCGAGGTCGGCGGTCCGGCCCTGCGCGCCATGACTTTCCACGAGCGCGCCGCGGCTCTGAAAGCCATGGCCAAGCACCTGATGGCGAAGAAGGAGGACTTCTACGCCCTGTCGGCCAAAACCGGCGCCACCCGCGCCGACGGCTGGGTGGATATCGAGGGCGGTATCGGCACCGTATTTACCTACGCCAGCCTGGTGACCCGGGAGATGCCCAACGACGTGGTCATGGTCGAGGGAAGCATGGAGCGGCTGTCGAAGGAGGGCACCTTTGTTGGGCGCCACATCCTCACTTCCAAGCCCGGGGTGTCGGTGCACATCAACGCCTTTAACTTTCCCTGCTGGGGCATGCTGGAAAAAATCGCCCCGAGCCTGGCGGCGGGAGTGCCGGTGATCGTCAAGCCGGCGACCCCGGGCGCCTTCCTCACCGAGGCCGTGGTGCGCGAGATGATCGCCGGCGGTTTCTTCCCCGAGGGCGCCATCCAGTTGATCTGCGGTTCGGTGGGCGACCTGCTGGACCAGCTCGACGAGCAGGACGTGGTGACCTTCACCGGCTCGGCCAACACCGGGCGCAAGCTGCGCGCCCACCCCAATATTGTCGCCAACTCCATCCCCTTCACCATGGAGGCCGACTCCCTCAACTGCGCCATTCTCGGCCAGAGCGTGCAGGCGGAGGATCCGGAGTTCGACCTCTTTATCAAGGAAGTGGTGCGCGAGATGTCCGTCAAGGCGGGACAGAAGTGCACCGCGATCCGCCGCGTGATCGTGCCCCGCGACCGCCTCGGCGCGGTGGCGGACGCGCTCAAGGCGCGCCTGGATAAAATCGTGGTCGGCGATCCCGAGGCCGAGGGCGTGCGCATGGGCCCCCTGGTGGGGCGCGACCAGGCCGCGGACGTGCGCGCCAATGTCGAGCGCCTGGCCGAGGAATGCGAGATCATCCACGGCGGCGGCACCGATTTCGCGCTGACCGGCACCGACAACGCCAGCGGCGCGTTCTTCCCGGCCACGCTGCTGCGCTGCGACGATCCGAAGCAAAAGCGCCTGGTGCATGAGGTCGAGGCCTTTGGCCCGGTCAGCACCGTGATGCCCTACGACAGCCTCGAGGACGCCGTGGCCATCGCCCGCCTGGGCAAGGGCAGCCTGGTCGGTTCGCTCTTTACCCACGACGATGCCGAGGCGCGCGAGGTGATTCTCGGTACCGCGCCCTGGCACGGGCGCATGCTGGTGTTGAACCGCGACTGCGCCGGCGAGTCCACCGGCCACGGTTCGCCGCTGGCGCCGTTGGTGCACGGCGGTCCCGGTCGCGCCGGCGGGGGCGAGGAACTGGGCGGCCTGCGCGCGGTGAAGCACTATATGCAGCGCACCGCCGTCCAGGGTTCGCCCACCTCGCTGATGGCGATTACCTCAGAGTACCACCCCGGGGCCCGGGCCTACAGCGACGCCGTGCACCCCTTCAAGAAGCACTTCGAAGACCTGCGCATCGGCGAGACCCTGATTACCCACCGGCGCACGGTCACCGAGGCGGACATCGTCAACTTCGGCTGCCTCAGCGGCGACCACTTCTACGCCCACTTCGATGAAATCGCGGCGAAGGATTCCTTCTTCGGCAAGCGTGTGGCCCACGGTTACTTTGTGATCTCGGCCGCGGCGGGCATGTTCGTGGAGCCCTCGCCGGGTCCGGTGATCGCCAACTACGGCCTGGAAAACCTGCGCTTCGTGGAACCGGTCGCCCCGGGCGACACCATCCGCGCCAAGCTCACGGTGAAAAACAAGATCAAGAAAGCCCGCCGCGGCGAGGAAAAGCCCAACGGCGTGGTGGTGTGGGCGATCGAGGTGACCAACCAGGACGAACAGCCGGTGGCCGTCTACGACATCATGACCCTGGTCGAGCGTCGCGAAGACTGAGGCCGCGGGCGGGATAAACGAGGAGCGAGACATGGCTTACAGCAACATCGAGTTTGCGATCGAGGCGGGGGTTGCCGTGCTGCGGCTCAATCGCCCCGATTCATTGAACAGCTTTACCAGCGACATGCACGTCGAGGTGCGCGAGGCGCTGACACTCGCGGCCGAAGAAAGCGCGGTGCGCGCGGTGCTGCTCACCGGTAACGGACGCGGCTTCTGCGCCGGCCAGGACCTCAACGACCGCGCCGTGGCGCCGGGCGAGGCGATGCCCGACCTCGGCGATTCGGTGGAGAAAAACTACAACCCCCTGATCCGCCTGCTGACCGGCATGGAAAAGCCGGTGATCTGCGCGGTTAACGGGGTCGCCGCGGGAGCCGGGGCCAATATCGCCCTGGCCTGCGACATCGTCATCGCCGCGCGCTCGGCCAGCTTTATCGAGTCCTTTTGCAAGCTGGGCCTGATCCCTGATTCCGGCGGCACCTGGATCCTGCCCCGCCTGGTGGGCATGGCCCGCGCCCGTGGTCTGGCCATGCTCGGCCCCAAGATCAGCGCCGAGCAGGCCGAGGCCTGGGGCATGATCTGGCAGGTGGTGGACGACGACGCGCTGATGGACACCGCCCTGGGCCTCGCGCGGCAGATGGCCACCCAGCCCACCCGCGGCTTTGCCTTCGCCAAGCAGGCCCTGGCTGCCTCCACCACCAATTCCCTCGATGAACAGCTGGAGGTGGAGAAGGAACTCATGCGCGCCGCCGGCAAGACCCACGACTACCAGGAAGGTGTGAAGGCCTTCCTGGAAAAACGCCAGCCGGTGTACAAGGGAGAATGAGCGTGTTGGACGCGCAGCAGTTGGCCGATGCCGCCGCCGCCGCGATGTGGTCCGGCGATCGCGCCTCCCAGGGCATGGGCATGCGGATCGAGTCGGTGACGCCGGGCGAGGCGGTGCTGAGCATGACCGTGCGCGAGGACATGTTGAACGGCCACGCGCTGTGTCACGGTGGCTTCCTGTTCGCCCTCGCCGATAGCGCTTTCGCCTTCGCCTGCAACAGCGAAAACCACAGCACCGTCGCCGCGGGCGCGCGCGTGGAGTTCCTGGCGCCGGGCAAGCTGGGTGACCGGCTGACCGCCACCGCGAAACAATTGCACCAGGGGGGGCGCACGGGGCTGTATGATGTCGCCGTCACCAACCAGGACGGCCGGACACTGGCCGTCTTCCGCGGCAATGCCCACCGGATCGGTGGCAATCTTGTCGATTCTGAAAGTGGAGAAGCCCTGTTATGACCGAAGCCTTTATCTGTGACGCCATCCGCACCCCCATCGGCCGCTACGGCGGCGCCCTGGCGCCCGTGCGCGCCGACGACCTGGGCGCGGTGCCGCTGGCGGCGTTGATGGCGCGCAATCCCGGCGTGGACTGGACGCGCGTCGACGACGTCTGGTACGGCTGCGCCAACCAGGCGGGGGAGGACAACCGCAACGTGGCGCGCATGTCGTCGCTGCTGGCGGGCCTGCCGGTGGAAGTGCCCGGGGTGACCGTCAACCGGCTCTGCGGCTCCGGCATGGACGCGGTGGGTACCGCGGCCCGCGCGATACGCGCGGGGGAAGTGCAGCTGGCGCTGGCCGGCGGCGTGGAATCGATGTCCCGCGCGCCCTTCGTCATGCCCAAGGCCGCGTCCGCCTTCAGTCGGGATGCGCAGGTCTACGACACCACCATCGGCTGGCGCTTCGTGAACAAACTGCTAAAAGCCCAGTACGGCATC
Organism: Parahaliea mediterranea; assembly: GCF_017255185.1. Taxonomy (GTDB): domain Bacteria; phylum Pseudomonadota; class Gammaproteobacteria; order Pseudomonadales; family Halieaceae; genus JAFKCZ01. The sequence continues at coordinate 79,359 of NZ_JAFKCZ010000008.1, read as the reverse complement.
GATTCCATGCCGGAGACCGCGGAGAACGTCGCCGCGCAGTTCGGCATCGAGCGCGAGGCCCAGGACGCCTTCGCCCTGCGCAGCCAGCAGCGCGCCGCCGCCGCGATGGAGGCGGGACGCTTCGCCGATGAGTTGACCCCGGTGACCATTCCCCAGCGCAAGGGCGATCCGGTTGTGGTGGAGGCCGACGAACACCCGCGCCCGGATACCACCGCGGAAGCACTGGCGCGCCTGGGGACGCCCTTCCGCGAGGGCGGCACCGTCACCGCCGGCAATGCCTCGGGGGTCAACGACGGCGCCTGTGCCCTGTTATTGGCCACCGAAGCCGCCGCCGCGCAATACGGGCTCACTCCGCGTGCCCGTGTGTTGGGCATGGCCTCCAGCGGCCTGGAACCGCGCATCATGGGCTACGGTCCGGTGGGCGCGGCGCGCAAGGTCCTGGCGCAGACCGGCCTGTCCATCGGCGACATGGACATCATCGAACTGAACGAGGCCTTCGCCGCGCAGGGCCTGGCGGTGACCCGTGAACTCGGCCTGCCGGACGATGCCGCCCACGTCAACCCCAACGGCGGCGCTATCGCCCTGGGCCACCCCCTGGGCATGAGCGGCGCGCGCCTGGTAACCACCGCCATGTACGAACTCCACCGCCGCGAGGCCCGCTACGCCCTGTGCACCATGTGCATCGGCGTGGGTCAGGGCATCGCCATGATCATTGAACGCGTTTAGCAGGAGAGAGCTCATGACCAATGACAGCTCACCGAACGAACAGCAGTTGGAAGCGGCCTTCCAGGCCCGGATCGACGCCGAGGAAAAGATCGAGCCGAAGGACTGGATGCCCGAGAGGTACCGCAAGAACCTGATCCGGCAGATTTCCCAGCACGCCCACTCCGAAGTGATCGGCATGCAGCCGGAGGGCAACTGGATCACCCGCGCGCCCACCCTGCACCGCAAGGCGGTGCTGCTGGCCAAGGTGCAGGACGAATGCGGTCACGGACTGTACCTGTACAGCGCCACCGAGACCCTGGGGATTACCCGCGAGGAGCTGATCGAGGCGCTGCACAGCGGCGCCGCCAAGTACGCGTCGATCTTCAACTACCCCTCGCTGACCTGGGCCGACATCGGCGCCATCGGCTGGCTGGTCGACGGCGCAGCCATCGTCAACCAGGTGTCCCTGCAGCGCACTTCCTACGGCCCCTACGCCCGCGGCATGGTGCGTATCTGCAAGGAGGAGAGCTTCCACCAGCGCCAGGGTTACCACATCATGATGACCCTGATGCAGGGCAGCGACGAGCAGCGCGCCATGGCCCAGGACGCGGTCAACCGCTTCTGGTGGCCCTCGCTGATGATGTTCGGCCCCCACGACGCCGAGTCCGCGCACTCCGCCCAGTCCATGACCTGGAAGATCAAGCGCCAGAGCAACGACGAGCTGCGGCAGAAATTTGTCGACCAGAGTGTCGAGCAGGCCGAGGTTATCGGCCTCACCCTGCCCGATCCCGATCTCAAGTGGAACGAAGAGCGCGGCCACTACGATTTCGGCGAGATCGACTGGGACGAGTTCAACCGTGTAATCAGCGGCAGCGGGCCCTGCAATCGCCAGCGTATCGCACACCACGTCGCCGCCCACGAGGATGGCGCCTGGGTGCGCGAGGCCATAGCCGCCCACGAGGCGAAGAAACAGCAGCGCGCCAGCAAGGCCGCCTAGGCATCTGAGGAGACGAGAGATGACACAGCACATGAAACTTTACGAGGTCTTCATTCGCTCCCGGCGGGGCCTCGATCACAAGCACGTCGGCAGCCTGCATGCCGAGGACCCGGAGCAGGCGCTGGAGTACGCCCGGGATGTTTACACCCGGCGCAGCGAGGGTGTCAGCATCTGGGTGGTTAATTCCTCCGACATTCACGCCTCCCAGGAAGGGGATTGCGAGAGCTTTTACGATCCCCTGGACGACAAACCCTACCGGCACGCCACGCATTACCAGCTGCCGGACAAAGTCAACAACATGTAGGCGGGGGCATTGACGATGACAACTGACCTGACCCGCGCCACCGCCGACTACGCGGTGCGCCTGGGTGACGACGCCCTGATTCTCGGCCACCGCCTGTCGGAGTGGTGCAGCAACGGCCCCTTCCTCGAGGAAGACCTGGCGCTCACCAACGTGGCGCTGGACTACATCGGCCGGGCGCGGATGTTCCTGGGCTACGGCGCGCAACTGATTGGCGGCGACTGCACCGAGGATACCCTGGCCTACCAGCGCGATTGCCGCGAGTTCACCAACCTGCTGATCAACGAGCTGCCCCGGGGCGACTTCGCCTTTACCATGGCGCGGCAGTACCTGCTCGACGAGCACGCGCTGCTGTTCCTGGAGGCGCTGCAGGGCTCGAGCGATGCGGAACTGGCGGCCATCGCCACCAAGGCGATCAAGGAAACGCGCTATCACCTGCGCCGGAGCCGCGAGTGGATGCTGCGCCTGGGCGATGGCACCGAGGAAAGCCGGCGCCGCCTGCAACAGGCCCTGGAGGATATCTGGGGCTACCTGCCGGAGTTGTTCGCCATGGATGAACTGGAACGCGAATTGCTCGCGGCCGGTATCGCGGTGGACCGTGAAGCCCTGGAGGCCCCCTGGCGCCGGGCGGTAAGCGCTACTTTCGCCGAGACCGACGTGACCCTGCCGGCGGACGGCTGGCGGGTCGACGGCGGGCGCACCGGCTACCACACCGAGCACCTCGGGCACCTGCTGAGTGAATTGCAGTTCGTGCAGCGCGCCTATCCCGGATGCCAGTGGTGAATGCCGTGGCCGCGTCCGATCGCATTCCACTGTTGCCCGTCGAGGAGCTGGAGCGCCGCCGGCGCCGGCAGCACTCGGCGTGCCCGGAGTTGTGGCGCCTGCTGGACGCGGTAAAAGACCCGGAGATCCCGGTGATCAGCATCTGGGAGCTGGGCGTGCTGCAGAACATCGAGCGCGACGGCGATACGGTGGAGGTGACGATCACGCCCACTTACTCCGGTTGTCCGGCCATGGACGTGATCCGCGAAGAGATCGGGCAGGCCCTGGAGGAGGGGGGGTATCCCCACCACCGTATCCAGACCCGGCTGTCGCCGGCCTGGTCGAGCACCTGGATGGACGAGGAGGCGCGCGCCAAGCTGGAAGCCTACGGCATCGCCGCGCCGGTGAGCGAAGCCGGGCGGGCCGCCCCCGCGTGCCCGCACTGTGGCTCCGACCGGGTGCAGGCGGTTAGCGAATTCGGTTCCACGGCCTGCAAGGCGCTGTACCAGTGCCTGGATTGCCACGAGCCCTTTGACTATTTTAAAAGCTTCTAGGAGTTGCCATGAGCGACGCACAGTTCCACACCCTGACCCTGTCGCGCGTCGAGCCGGAAACCGACCAGGCGATGCGGCTGAGTTTCGAGATCCCGGACAGCCTCAAGGAGGCCTTCCACCATCAGCCCGGGCAGTACCTGACCCTGCGCGCCGATGTGGGCGAAGAGTCCCTGCGCCGCTCCTACTCGATCTGCTCGGGCATTCACGACCCGAATCTGCAGGTTGCGGTCAAGCGCGTCGAAGGGGGCGTGTTCTCCAATTTCGTCAACGACAGCCTCAAGGCCGGTGACACCGTGGAGGTGCTGCCGCCCCAGGGCAGCTTCTTCGTGCCGCTGGACCCGCAGGCCGAGCGCAACTACCTGTTCATCGCCTCCGGCAGCGGCATCACGCCGGTGGTGTCCAACATCAAGTCCATTCTCGAGACCGAACCCGCGGCGCGGGTGACGCTGCTGTACGGCAACCAGCGCACCAATACCATTATGTTCCGCGAGACCTTGAGCTTCCTCAAGAACCGCTACCTGACGCGTTTCCAGTGGGTGAACATCCTCAGCCGCGAGGACCAGGGCGCCGATATCCTCAACGGCCGGCTGGACAACCGCAAGGGCGCCGAGTTGGGCCGCCGCCTTGTCGACCTCGACAGTTTCGACGAATATTTCATCTGCGGCCCCGAGTCGATGATCTCGGAAGTGTCTCGCGGCCTGCGCGGCGTGGGGGTGGCGGAGGAAAATATCCACTACGAACTGTTCGCCGCCTCCGCCGACGACGCCCGCGCGGTGGTGGAGAAACACCACGCCCGCGCCAGGACTTATGCCGGCCGGACCAGCGAGGTCACCGTGGTCATGGATGGTCGCGCCAGCACTTTCGAGCTCACCGCCGACGGGGAGAACGTACTCGATGCGGGCATCAACCACGGGCTCGACCTGCCCTATTCGTGCAAGGGCGGCGTCTGCTCGACCTGCAAGGCGCGGCTGATCGAGGGCGAGGTGGACATGGACATCACTCACGCGCTGGAACCCGGTGAAATGGAGGCCGGCCTGATTCTCACCTGTCAGGCGCACCCGATATCGGATAAGGTAGTCGTGGATTTCGACCAGAAATAACAAGGGGAGCGTCGAACATGTATTGTATGAGCGTGGAGTACCTCCGCGAGGAAGGCAGCCGCTTCGATCACGATTACTACCGCGATACGCACCTGCCCCTGTGCCGGCGCCTGTTGGACGGGCGGGGCCTTGTGGGTACGGTGCTGCGGCTGGATGCCGGCAAGGCGCCGGGCAGGCACGACCTGTTCTGGGCCAGCGTGGATATCGTGTTCGAGAGCGAGGAGCAGCTTAAGGCGGCGCTCGCGGAAGTGGGTGGCGAGATCAACGCCGACGTGCCCAATTACACCGATATCCGGCCCCGCGTCAGCTTTGCCGAGATCAGTGTAGCGCTCGATTGAACCAGGGGCCGCCCGGCGGCCCCGGGCCTGTCGGCCCACTCAGCTTGCCGTGCCGGGCAGTCCCGGCGCCTATAAAAACAAAAGAGGTGGCTTTGAACGATAGCGATAGACTGCGCGCCGTCAGGGTGCGCACCCGGCGCAGGATGGTGTTCAGCCTGCTGGTGCTGACGCTGTATTTTTCCTTCGTGTTGAACTGGACCGAAGCGGGCGCCTTCCTGGCGCGGCCCCTGGGCGGGACACAGGTTACGGGGTCACTGGTGATGTTCGTGGCCCTGATCCTGTTGTTTATCGGCCTGGAACTCATCTTCCTGTGGTTCTATCGCCGGGAGGGCTCCGGCGATGAGTAGTGTGCACGAGCTCCTTCGCAAGGGCTTCGCGGCGTTGATGCCGCTGTCGATGGCGCTATCACCGGTCGCGTTCGCCGCGGCGCCGGGGCCGGTCGGCGAGGTCAGCCAGCAGGCCCTGAATCCCGTGGCCATCGGCATGTTCCTGCTGTTTGTGCTGGTGACCCTGCTCATTACCTGGTGGGCCGCCCGCCGCACGCGCAGCAGCGGCGATTTCTACAATGCCGGCGGCCAGATCAGCGGCCTGCAGAACGGCGCGGCCATCGCCGGCGATTTCATGTCGGCGGCTTCCTTCCTGGGTATCACCGGGCTGATTTTCCTCGGCGGTTTCGACGGCCTGGTGCTGGCGCTGGGCGCGTTTTCGGCCTGGCCGTTGATGCTTTTCCTGCTGGCCCGTCGGGTGCGCAACCTGGGGCGTTTTACCTTCATCGACGTGGTGTCCGAGCGCCTGGAGCGTACCCGCATCCGCCTGGTGGCCATCAGCGGTACCTTGACCGTGGTGATTCTCTACCTGATTGCGCAGATGGTCGGCGCCGGAAAGTTGATCCAGCTGTTGTTCGGCCTGCCCTACGAAGTGGCGGTGATCGCGGTGAGTGCGCTGGTGCTGGCCTATGTCACCTTTGGCGGCATGCTGGCCACCACCTGGGTCCAGATCGTCAAGGCGATACTGCTGCTCACCGGGGTGACCGTCTGCGCGGTGCTGGTGATGTACCACGCCGGGTTCAGCTTCGACACGCTGTTGGTGGAGGCGACCGCGGCCCATCCGCGCGGCGACGCCATACTGCGCGCCGGCCAGATTTTCGACGACCCGGTTCAGGTGACCACCACCCTGGTGGCGATGCTGTTCGGGACGCTCGGCCTGCCGCACATCCTGATGCGCCTGTACACCGTGCCCGACATGGTCCAGGCCAAGCGCTCGGCCTTCTACGCCTCGCTGTTCATGGGTTATTTCTACCTGGCGTTGATCGTGCTCGGCTTCGGCTCGGTCATGCTCCTGTATGGCAACCCGGAATTTTTCGAGCCGGGCGGCGGCCTGGTGGGGGGTGGCAACATGGCCTCGATTCACCTCGCCTCGGCGGTGGGGGGGGATGTGCTCACCGGTTTCATGTCCGCGGTCACCTTTGCCACTATCCTCGCGGTCGTGGCGGGCCTGACGGTATCCGGGGCGGCGGCGATCTCTCACGACCTGTACGCGGAAGTTATGTGCAAGGGCCAGCCGGATCCCGCGCGCGAATTGTTTTTGACGCGTGTCACCACCGTGACCATTGGCGTGATCGCGGTGGTGTTGGGTATCCTGTTCCAGGATGAAAATGTCGCCTTTATCGCCACCATGCCCATGGTGGTGGCGGCGTCGGTCAATTTCCCGCTGCTCTTCCTGTCCCTGTTCTGGTCGGGGTTGACCACGCGGGGCGCGGTGATTGGCGCCGTGCTGGGCCTGGTTTCCTCGGTGGTGCTGATCGTGATCGGTCCGCAGGTATGGGTCTCGGTACTGGGCTTCGAGGCGCCGCTGTTCCCCTACGACTACCCGGCCCTGTTTACCCTGCCGCTGGCGCTGGCGGCCTGCTGGCTGTTCTCGGTTACCGACCGCTCGACGCGGGGTACAAAGGACCGCGCCAATTATCACGCGCTGCTGCTGCGTTCGGAATTTGGCGACGCCGCGTCATCCGCCGCGGATGGCGGGGAGGCGGTTGCCGGTGCTCCGGCCGCTGGCGGGCGGGTTTGACTTTGGCTTCCAGTAGGGGTTCACTGATTCGTGGGCGCGCCGCGCCGGGGAGTGGACATGAATGAATCCATGAGACTGCCGGAAGCTGACCTGCAGGACTTCGAGGCCTTCGACAACCAGGTCTGCGAGGTGTTTTTCCCGATGGCCTGCGAAATGCCCAGCGCGCGACGCAAGGACTTTCGCGGCTACGTCGAGCGCCGGCAGCTGGGTGAGGTGGGCTTTGCCGCCGTGCGCAGTTCGCCGCTGGACGTCTACCGTCGCCGCAGCCATATCGGCCAGGTGGCGGACACCCAGTACCTGGTCAAGGTCCAGGTGGAGGGCGAGAGCCTGGTTCGCCACCGGGGCCTGGAAGCCCACCTGCGGCCAGGGGATTTCACGGTCTGCCTGAGTTCCGAGCCCTACGAACTGCATTTCGCCGCGGAGTATTCCCAGGTGGTGCTGGCAGTGCCGCAGCCCGTCATGGAGGATTGCCTGCACCACCCCGAGCGTCACCTGGGGGTGCGCAGGGACGCCCAGGTCGGGGCCAACGGCCTGTTTTCCCAGTTCGTAACCTCCATTGCCGCCCGGCTCGACGATATGGACGGCGTGCTGGCGCAGCGCCTGGAGGCCAATGTCATCGACCTGCTGGCGACCACCCTCAGCCACAGCCAGGAGGCCGAGCGGCGCGAGCGCCTGGAGGTCGGCGTCAAGTGCGAGCACCTGCACCGCATCAAGCATTTCATTCGCAGCCACCTTCACGATGAACGCCTGAGTCCCGCGTGGGCGGCGCAGTCCCTGGGCATATCCACGCGCTATCTGCATATGCTGTTCGAGAACGAGGGCACCTCGGTGTCGCGGTATATTCTGGCGATGCGCCTGGAGGCCTGCCGCCAGGCGCTCGACAACGACTCGTTCCAGCGCTACTCCATCGCGGATATCGCCTACCGTTTCGGATTCAAGGACCCGGCGCACTTCAGCCGCGCCTTCAAGCGCGTGTTCGGCAATTCCCCGGCCCGCTATCGCCGCGGCCAGGCGGCAATACCGGCGAAAACCTGAGGCAGGGATTCCCCCTGAGCCAAGCTCCAGTTTCGCTCAGAGACAACTCTCGGAGGGGCGATCGGTTGTAGGGTTAACACAGTGCATTGGACAGAGGTCACGGCCGCGGCTGCCGTGTACCTGCCTCGTGCTGTCAGCATCCAAAAAAACATCAAAGAGGGTAGCGAGATGAAGAAAGATAAGACTGGAATACCAAGAACCCGACTCAGTGCGGCGGTAAGCCTCGCACTGCTGGCGGCGGGCCCGGTGGCGGCCCAGCAACTCGAGGAAGTGGTCGTTACCGCCCAGAAGCGCCAGCAGAGCATGCAGGATATCGGCATCTCGGTGACCGCGTTCTCCGGCAACAAGCTGCGCGAGTTGGGCATGACCAGCAGTACCGACATCGTGACCATGACGCCGGGGCTGAACTACACCACGCCCAATGCCGAGGGCAGCCAGACCAACTTTTTCCTGCGCGGCGTCGGTCTCAACGACTTTACCGATGCCAACGAAAACCCGGTGGCCGTGTACATGGACGAGGTGTACCGCGGGGCCATGGCGGGTCTGTCCTTCCAGCTATTCGATATCCAGCGCGTGGAGGTATTGCGCGGGCCACAGGGCACGCTGTTCGGTCGCAACACCACCGGCGGCCTGGTGCACTTTTTGTCCGAACCGCCGACCGAGGAGTTCAGCGGCTATGCCGATCTGACCCTGGGTGAAGAGAGCGAGGTGAAGTTCGAGGGCGCGATCGGCGGCGCGATCTCCGACACCCTGATGGGCCGGTTGTCGGTTGCCACCCACGACTACGACCCCTACGTGAAAAACCGCCTGGGGCGGGACTACAACGGTCTCGAGTCACGGGCGGCTCGCGGCCAGTTGAAGTGGGTGCCCAGCGACACCTTCGACGTGCTGCTGTCGGCCAATTACGCCAAGAACGACGCCGAGGTGGGCGCCTGGCAGCATCAGTCCACCAAATTCGGCGCCGATGGCTTTACTTCCGTGGCGCTGCCCGGCAACGAGGACTTCTGGGGAACCTGCCCCGGCTGCGATGTGTTCGGCTACAGCGACACCGACGGTGATCCCTGGGCGGGAGACTACGACCGCGAGGGCACTGTCTACGTCAAATCCGAAGGCGGCGCGGCGACCATCAACTGGGATCTCAACGACTCGCTGACCCTCACCTCCATCACCGCCTACCAGACGGTGGAGCGGACCCAGGAGGAGGACACCGACGCCGGCCCCGTGCCCCTGGCGCCGAGTTTCCCGGCCGAGACCGACCAGTTTACCCAGGAGCTGCGCCTCTCCGGCGGCGACGATCGCAGCCAGTGGGTCGCGGGTGTCTACTACTACGACAGCGAAGTGGAGGCGACCTATACCCTCGACGCCCTGGGGCTCGGCTTCGTGTTCCTGGACACTGATATGACCCAGGACACCGAGTCCTGGTCGGTATTCGGGCAGTACGAGTTCGCCATCAATGACCAGTGGAGCGTTATCGCCGGCCTGCGCTACAGTTCCGAGGAAAAGGAACTGGATTACCAGGGCTTTGATCGCTCGGGTATCTTCGCCGCGGAAACCGCGGCCGGGAACCTCCCGCTGACCCCGACCCGCCCGCTGCCCGATAGTACCTTTTTCTTCAGCACCGACACGGTGGGCAGCCTCGCCAAGCACGACGAGACCAACGTGACCGGCAAGCTGGAGCTGGACTGGCGTCCGGCGGACGACCTGCTGCTGTATGCCAGCTATTCGCGCGGCACCAAGTCGGCCGGCTTCAACACCGGCTTCCTCGACGAGACCTTCATCTTCGCCAGCAACGTACCGGAGACGGTGCCCTACGACGAGGAAGTGCTCGACGCCTTCGAGGTCGGTTTCAAGAGCGACCTGGCCGGCGGCCTGGTGCGCCTGAACGGCGCCGCGTTCTATTACGACTATTCGGATTTGCAGACCTTCCGCTTCGAGCTGCTTAACCAGGTGATCTTCAACACCGACGGTCAGTACTGGGGCGGCGAGCTGGAGCTGACCGCGGCGCCGATGGAGGGGCTCGACCTGGCCTTGGGCGCGGCCTACCTGGACACCACGGTGGAAGACGTGCCCGACGGCGCTGGTGTGCCCCGGGACCGCACCGCGGTGTCCGCCCCGGATTGGTCGCTCAACGCCTCCGCGCGTTACGAGTGGGGTTTCATGGAGGGCACCATGGCCGCCCTGGCGACCTACTCCTACCAGGGCGAGACCTACTTCGATATCCAGAACCCGGATATTGCCCAGGAAGAGGGCTACTCACTGGCCAATGTACGTCTGGAATGGGCGAGCCCCAGTGATGCCTGGATCCTGTCCGCCTTCGTCAACAACGTGACCGACGAGGAATACCTGGTGTACACCTTCGACTTCACCGGCTCCTTCGGCTTCAACCAGCAGGCCTACGGCAAACCGCGCTGGGCAGGTGTCTCGGCGCGTTACAGCTTCTGAGGCGCCCGGCCAGGGGCGCCCGGCCAAGGGCGCCCTGCTAGGGTTGTCCCGCCAGGCGTGTCCTGGCGGGAGGCAGAAAAAAACGCCGCGTAAACCGCGGCGTTTTTTTTGGTCGAATGAATTCGACCCTACATCTGCCCCGGAGATTACCCCCTGTAGGGCGGAATTCATTCCGCCGATTTTGCGTCGGATGAATCCGGCCCACACCCGTCCTGGAGATTACCCCTGTAGGGCGGAATTCATTCCGCCGGTTTTGCGTCGAATGAATCCGGCCCACACCCGTCCCGGAGATTACCCCCTGTAGGGCGGAATTCATTCCGCCGGTTTTGCGTCGAATGAATCCGGCCCACACCCGCCCCGGAGATTACCCCCTGTAGGGCGGAATTCATTCCGCCGATTTTGCGTCGAATGAATCCGGCCCACACCCGTCCTGAAGATTACCCCTGTAGGGCGGGATTCATTCCGCCGGTATTGCGTCGAATGAATCCGGCCCACACCCGTCGCGGAGATTACCCCCTGTAGGGCGGAATTCATTCCGCCGTCTTTCGGTCTCGGCACTGTCGGTGAATCCGCGCGTCAGGCTGATCCGGCGTCGAAGTAATCCCGTACCGCCTGGCATGACATCTCGACCAGCGCCGGTGTCATGGTGCGCGCGGTCTCGGTCTCGGGACGCGTGGCGACCCAGCCCAGGTAGGTGAAGCTGCGCGCGGCGAAAAACAGGGGCATGTGCGCCAGCTGCTCATCGGGCAGTGCTCGGTAACGGCGGTAGCCCTCGACGAGTGCCGCATAGGCCTGGTCGAAGTGCGCTTCGCCGCGCTCGAAGTACAGCGCCGTGGCCAGTTCGAACAGGTGCCAGCCGAAGCCGGCGTCGTCGAAGTCGATCAGGCGCACCTCGCTGCCGTCCACCAGCAGGTTCTCGGCGACGAAATCGGCGTGAATCAGGCTGTAGCGGCCGCTGTTGGCCGGGTCCGCCTGGTAGCGCAGCAGGTCGGCGTGGACCCGGTCCCGCGCGGTGAGCAAGAGCTCGCGCTGAGCGTCGCCGAGGGCCGGCAGCTCCCAGAAGCGGCCCCACAGGGGCTCTTCGCCGGCCAGGGCGTCGGCGTCCCAGGCGTGGCGGCGGAAACCGTCGGGCAGCTGCCAGTCCAGCGCCTGGTTGTGCAGCTTCGCGGCCAGTTCGCCGATGGTGCCGTAGATCGTGGCGATCGGTTGGCTGGCGTCGAGGCCGTCCTCCACGGCCCCGAGCTGGCGCCCCTGCACCCATTCGAACAGGTCCACCTGGCGCTCCCCGGGCACGCCATCGGTCCGCACATGGGCGAACAGACGACCGTCGCGGGTTGGGATAACCGCCGGCACCCGGATGCCCGCGGTGTCCAGTGCGTCGATCCACTGCAGTTCCGAACGCAGCGCGTCGTCGCTGTGGTAGGCGTGGCGATGGACTCGCAGCGCGTACTGCTCGCCGTTCGCGGCGCGCACGCGAAACACCGCGTTTTCACGAAACTTGATCAGTTGCAATTCACTGGATTCCAGGCCCCAGAGGGGCAGGGCGTTGCGCACCAATTGTTCCAGTCGCGCGGTTTGTTGTTCCGCGTCGAGCGTATCGAAGTTATCCACGGCGCGCCTCCGTGACCTGTGTCAGGCAGGTGTCCAGGGTCTCGATCAGCCGGTCGGCGTGCTCGCGTTGGAAGGGCATGGGCGGCCGCAGCTTGAGGATCTGGTCCTGCTTGCCGATGCTGCTGATCAGCACGCCCTCGCGCCGCATGGCGTTGACGACCTGGCGGGCCTCGGCGCCCGCGGCCTCGCGGGTATCGCGGTCGCGCACCAGTTCGATGGCGAAAAACAGGCCCTTGTCGCGCACGTCGCCAATCAGCGCGTGGCGCGATTGCAGCTCGCGCAGGCCGCGCGCCACACAGGCGCCGGTGTCGACGGCGTTTTGCAGCAAATTTTCCTGCTCCAGCACGTCCAGCACCGCCGCGGCGGCCGCGCAGGACACCGGGTTGCCGGCAAAGGTATTGAAATACATGCCCCATTCACCGAAGGCTTCAATCAAGTGCTCGCTGGCGATAACGCCGGAAATCGGGTGGCCGTTGCCCATGGGTTTGCCCAGGGTGACGATGTCGGGGGTGACCCCGGCCCACTCGTGCGACCACCAGTGGTGCCCGGTGCGGCCGAACCCGCCCTGGACCTCGTCGGCGATGTACAGTCCGCCCGCGGCGCGCACCCGCTCGATGGCCTTGGCGAGAAAGCCTGGTGGTTCGTAGACCAGGCCCTCGTTGGCGAAGTCCGGGCAGATCAGTATGCCAGCCACGCCGAGCCCGCGGGATTGCAGGGTGTCGATGGCTTGTTGCACAGTGTCCGCGTAGTAATCCGCCAGTGCGTCACCACTGAGTTCTTGCGGCGTGCGATAGCTGTCGGGAATCGGAAAACTCGCGACGCGCTGGGTGGACTGCGCCTCGGGCATGAAACCGGTGCCCAGCTCCGCCACCGCGGCGGTGTTGCCGTGGTAGGCGAAGTCGGTGACGATGATACCTTCGTTGCCGGTGGCGTGCCGCGCCATGCGCAGCGCGACCTCGTTGGCCTCGCTGCCGGTGCAGGCGAACATCGCCATGTTCAGCGAGGGGTGGAATTTAGCGGTCAGGCGCTCGGCGTAGTTGACGATATTGTCGTGCAGGTAGCGCGTGTGTGTATTCAATGTCGCCGCCTGGCGGGCGATGGCCTCCACCACGCGGGGGTGGCAGTGACCTACGTGCGGGACATTGTTGTAGACGTCCAGGTAGCGGCGCCCATCGGCGTCGTAAACCCATACCCCCTCGCCGCGCACCAGGTGCAGCGGCTCCTCGTAAAACAGGGGTGAGTGACTGCCGAGGACGCGAAAACGCCTTTCAAGCAGGGTGTTGCGTTCGTTGCCTGTCATCGTATCTGTTCCCCGTGTTAGCGGCGGCCTTCAGCCGCGCTCCGCGTAAAACCCGTCCATGACCACCTGGCTTTCGGGCAGGGTGGAGCCGCCGTCCACGACGATGGTCTGGCCGGTGATGTAGCCCGCCTCCTCGGCGGCCAGGAACAGCATGGTGTTGGCGATGTCCTCCGGTACGCCCAGCTCGCCCCGGGGAATGCAGGCCGCCATGGCCTTGAGTTCCTCCGCGTCGCCCAGGGCGGACATCGCCTGGGTCAGAATATAGCCGGGCTCGACTCCGTTGACGGTGATGCCCTCCCGCGCGAACTCCAGAGCCGCGGTGCGAATGAAGCCGTTCATCCCGCCCTTGGACATGGCGTAGTGGGCGGTGCCCGGCATGGCGACCGTGGGGCCGGTGACCGAGGAGGTAAAAATGACCCGTCCCCACTGTTTGCGGCGGAATTCCGGCAGGCAGTATTGCGTCAGCCATACCCCGGCCTTCATGTTGACGTCGAGAGTCCTGTCCAGTACCTCGTCGGTGAGTTCCTCGATGTAGTGGATCGGGTAGACCGCGGCGTTGTGGATCGCGATGTCCACGGTGCCGTAGGTGTCGAGGGTGGCCTCGACGAGGTCCCTGATGGCGCTCCTGGAGCCCACGTCGCACTGTACGAGCGTGGCTTCGCCGCCGCCGGCGCGGATGGTATCCACGGTTTCCTGGCCATTGCCGGACGAGCGGGTTGCCACAATGACCTTTGCGCCGGCATCGGCGAACACCCGGGCGATGCCTTCCCCGATACCCTGGCCCGCGCCGGTGACAATGGCGACTTTACCCTCGAGTTTTCCCAACATGATCCTTCCTCCGCGATGTGATCTTTTTTAAACCTAGATGATTTCGCGCGGGCAGGCTATCCACCGAAAGTATTATGCGAGTGCGCCGGGAGTTGGCCGCGTTTCAGTTGTCGGCGCCCAGTTCGCGCAATACCCGGGCGCTGAGCGCGGTCCGCGAGGTGACCTCCATTTTGTGGAAAATATGCTGCAGGTGGGTCTTTACCGTGGCCAGGCCGAGGGAGAGGTCGCGGGCGATATGCTTGTTGCTGGCGCCGCTCACCACCCGTTCGACGACGTCCAGTTCGCGGGCCGTGAGATGATAGCGCTCCTGTATGGAATCCCGCTGCCGGTACCGCGCCGGCATGTAGGTGGTATTGAGCGCGTACTCGAGAAAGGGCTGCAGCGAGCGCAGCATCTCAAGCTCCGTTGTGGTGAAAGGGCCCGATTCCGGCGAGCGCAACAGGGTCATGATGGCCACGATGTCGCCGTCGCGACGAAAGAACATATCGGTCACGTGCCGGTGCCCCATCGGCGCCATGAATGACTGGTAGTAATCCGAGGCCAGTAGTTCCGGCTCGCCGATAACCTCGTCGATATTGACCAGGCGCACCTCGCTGTGGCGAAAGTGTCGCGGGTGCAGGGGGTCGCTGAACTGGTAGCGCTGTGAATAGTCGCGGCCGGCTTGGGGGGCGATATTGTGCAGCACCACGCCGCTGTGCCGCATATCGGGCCCCACCAGATAGAAACCCGAGGAGTCGACCTCGATCAGGCGTTCCAGCAGGTTCAGGCTCTCCTGCTGGAAGCGGTTGGGAAACTGGGTGTCCACTGTTGTTATCATACTTCTGACGGATGCTGGTGGCGTGTCAAACTGTGCATAATGCCAGATCACTCACCGTGTGAGGTCGATCATAATGACAACAATAGCAAAACCCGAAAGGGCGCTGAACATCAACAGTCCCTCGGCGCTGTTCGGGGTGATCTACCTGGGTACCATCGGCGCCGCGGTGTTCATCGTGCAGCCCGGCTTCGTCCAGGGGCTCGTCGCCAGCTTCGGCCTCACCGAGCAGCAGGTCGGCTATGTGGCTTCCGCGGAAGTGTGGGGTATTGCGCTCACCACCGTGGCCCTGGCCTTGCACGGCAAGCGCACCCCGGCTTTTCGCGTGGTGGTGGCCGCCATCGGCGTGTTTGTACTGGGTAACCTGCTGTCGCTGCTGACCCGCGATCCGCTGCTGTTTACCGCCTGCCGCTTTCTCGCCGGGCTCGGTTCGGGCGGCCTGGTATCCCTGACTTTCACCCAGGTGGGGCTGACCGAAAAGCCGGACAGGAATTTCGGTTTCCTGATCATGGGGGTGTTGACCTACGGCGCCCTGGGGCTGTGGGCCATGCCCTCGCTGATCGCGGCCATCGGGGTGGAGGGGCTGATCGCCTGCTTCGCGCTGTTTGGCGCCAGCGGCCTGCTGTTTGTGCGCGCCGTGCCCGCCTCGCTGACCGATCACGAAGTGGTCGAGGCGGATGCGGTGGACCTGCCGGCCGCCGGGCGCTGGCTGGCCGTCGCGGCCATGTTCACCTACTTCTTCGCCCAGGGCGTGATTTGGGCCTATCTGTTCCTGATCGGCATGAACGCGGGCCTGCTCGAACAACAGGTCGCCAACGGGTTGATGCTGTCTCAGTTCCTCGGTATTGCCGGGGCGCTGGTGGCGGTGCTGCTGGGCAACCGCCTGGGACGCGCGGGCCCCCTGGCGGCGGGCGTCCTGGGAGGCGCGCTGGTGCTGTTGGTGCTGCTGGGGCCTTTTACCGCGGCGGTCTATGCGCTCACCGTCTGCCTGTACAACTTCGCCTGGAACATGACCCATCCCTTTCTGCTGGCCGCCATGGCCAGTTTCGACCGCCACGGGCGCGTGGTGACCCATGCCGTCGCGGCGCAGATGCTCGGTCTGTCGGTGGGGCCGGCGTTTGCCGGTTCACTGCTTCCCGAGGGCGGTTACACCGCGGTGATCATCGCCGGTGTCGGCCTGTTCGTGCTTTCCTACCTGCTGATCCTGGTGCCCCTGGTGGATCACTGGCGGCGCCTGCGACCAGCTGTCGCCGCGACGGGTGACCCCGCTTCCCAGCAATAGCGCGGGTCCTTGTTCAACAGCCCGCCCAACGCGAAGGCGAGCTTCTTCGACAGACAAGCGCCAGTTTCCCGCAAAGACAAGACAGCGGTGCGCCGACCTGCTTCAATGCATGTCTGGCAACTCGTGCCACCATAATTCGAAGTAGAGGTTCGCCATGTCTGAATACCAGATGATCATTGATGGACAAAAGGTCGATACCGACGCGCACTTCCCGGTACTGAATCCGGCCACCGAGGAAGTCATTGCCCAGTGCCCGCGAGCCACGGAGCAAGACCTCAACCGGGCCGTGGACGCCGCGCGCGCAGCCTTTCCCGCGTGGAGCGCGCGTCCCGACGCGGAGCGCGCTGAAATGGTTCACGCCATTGGCGCGGCGCTGGAGGCGCACGCCGGGGAACTGGCCGGTTTGCTGGTGCGCGAGCAGGGCAAGCCCCTGGGCGGTTTCGCCGGGCTCGGCGCCCAGTTCGAGCTGGGCGGCACGGTGGCCTGGTGCCACGCGACGGCGGATCTCGAGCTGCCGGTGGAAGTCATTCAGGACAACGATGAAGCGCGCATTGAAGTACACCGCAAGCCGTTGGGCGTGGTGGGTTCCATCACCCCCTGGAATTACCCCCTGCTGATCGCCATCTGGCACACCATGCCGGCGCTGCGCAGCGGCAACACCGTGGTGATCAAGCCCTCGGAATTCACGCCCCTGACCACTTTGCGCGCCGCCGAGATCATCAATGACATCCTGCCGCCGGGCGTGTTCAATATCGTCACCGGTGACGGCAGTCTCGGCGCCGCCATGACCAATCACCCGGGTATCAACAAGATCGTATTCACCGGTTCCACGCCGACCGGCAAGAAGATCATGCAGGGCGCCTCCGGCAACCTCAAACGCCTCACCCTGGAACTCGGCGGCAACGACGCGGCGATCGTGCTGCCGGATGTCGACGTGGCGGCGGTGGCGCCGAAGATCTTCGCCACCGCGCTGATCAACAACGGCCAGACCTGCGCCGCGCTCAAGCGCCTGTACGTGCACGAAGATATTTACGACGAGCTGTGCCAGGCCCTGGCGGACATTGCCGGCAGCGTCAAAACCGGCCCTGGCGACGGCGAGGTCGACTTTGGTCCGGTGCAAAACAAGCCGCAGTTCGACAAGGTCTGCGCCATTGCCGAGGAGGCCCGCGCCAGCGGCGCGCGCATCCTGACCGGCGGCCAGCCGCTGCCCGGTCCCGGCTACTTTTTTCCGGTGACCATTGTCGCCGATATCGACGAGAACACGCGGCTGGTGCGCGAAGAGCCCTTCGGGCCGATCCTGCCGGTACTCAAGTACACGGATGTCGAAGATGCGCTGCGCCGTGCCAACGACAGCCCCAACGGTCTCGGCGGCTCGGTGTGGTCGGGTGATCTCGACCGGGCGGCGGCGCTGGCCTCGCGCCTCGAGTGCGGTACCGCGTGGGTCAACAACCACGCGATGATACAGCCGGACGCCCCCTTTGGCGGCGTTAAGGAATCCGGTTTCGGCGTCGAGTTCGGCCGTTACGGCCTCGAGGAGTACACCAGCATCCAGACGCTGCAGATCAGCAAGGCCTGAGTTGGTGCTTTTTTTTCGCAGGCAACTATACTCGGTAAGAAAAACAAGGGAATCACTATGTACCAAGCGCTGAAAAGGTGGGCCTTGGTGCCCGCGGCCGGATTGTTGGTGTCTTTAGCCCCAACCGCCGCGGGGGCCGAAGATCGCCCGCCGCCGCTGCCCATCGAGCCCATCGGGGTGATTGAAACGCTGCCCGCCACCTATCCGGAAAGCTGGTTCCTGGTGCACGACGCGGCTTTTTTTCATATGTCCGACGGCAAGGTCTACGTGATCGATAGCGCCGAGGACACTGTCGCCGAACAGGTCAAGGGCACCTTCAATGTGGCGTTGATGGGTAACATCCTGCACTCCGCGCGGCGCGGGGAAATCTATGCCGTTGAAACCTTTCACGAGCGCGGCACGCGCGGTGAGCGCAAGGATTACCTGACGATCTGGGATCAGCAGAGCCTGGCGCCGGTGGCGGAGGTTTTCCTGCCGGGCAAAAAACGCTTCATGGGGATGCCCAGCCGCGAAACGCTGTTGCTGCTGAACGACCAGCGCTGGCTGGCGATCGCCAACTTCAGTCCCGCGGCATCGGTGACCCTGATCGATCTCGAGAAGCGGGAAATCATCAGCCAGGTCCCAACACCGGGATGTACTTTCGTTTACCCCAGCGGCGATCGCGGTTTCAGTTCCCTGTGCGCCGACGGGCGGTTTATGTCGACCTCGCTGGAACGGGACGGCAGCATCGCGCAACAGGTGCGCACCGACGCCTTTTTCAGTACCGACGTGAACCCGATTTTCGAGCGCGCGGCCATCATCAACGATACGGGGTATTTCCCCGGTTTCGACGGCATGGTCTGGCCGGTGGACTTCAGCGGCAAAACCGCGAAAGTGGGCGAGGCCTGGCACCTGGTGCCCGAGGCCGAGCGCGCCGAGCGCTGGGCACCCGCGGGCATCGGTATCATCGCGGAGGACGACCTGGGGCGTTTTTACGTATTGATGCATCCCGATGCACAGGACGGCAGCCAAAATGGCGGTGGCCCCGAGGTTTGGGTATTTGATCCGAAGAAGCAGGCGCGGGTGGCGCGTATCGCGCTCAAGGAATGGGGCCTGAGCATCACCGTGAGTCGCGGCAAGGAACCGAAATTGCTGGTGACCAACCCCGTGAATATGGGCATGGAGTTGTACGACGCCCAGAGCGGTGACTACATCAAGACGATTACCGATATCGGCCAGGAAACCCCGCTGATGCTCTACCGGGCGGAATAGGCGGGGCTGCCCATGCTCGATATGCTTGCCTACGGTATAACCCTGTTCACCGCCTGGTTGCTGGGCGTGTCGTCGTGGCACAAGTTCAAAAACCTCGGTTTTTACCGCTCGCTGGTGGCGGCCTATCTGGGTGGCTTGCAGGTGCCCGTGCCGATGATTGCGGCACTGGCCGCCGCCGAGGCGCTGCTGACGGCGCTAATGCTACTGCCGGCCTCTCGCGCGCTGGCCCTCGCCGGCGCGGCCGGGCTGCTGCTGGCCTACGCCTTGCTGATGGGCAGCAAGTTGCTGCAGGGGCGTCGCGACATGCGTTGTGGCTGCGCCGGTCCGGCGGCGGACGTTTTACTAAGCCCGGCGCTGGTGGTACGCAATCTGGTATGCATCGCCCTGTGCCTGGTGGCGATCCCGTTGACACCGGGACCCTTTGGTGTAATCGCCACGCTGACGGCCGCCACCGTCGTGGGTGGCTTTCTGGCGCTGTTGTACCTGTGCAGCGAACAATTGATCAGCAATGCGCAACGCATGACAAAAGGGGTATGAGGATGGACTGGTTGGTGGTATCCAACATCGTGTTGTGGATCGGCTTCCTGGCGATGGTGTTGGTGAACTTCGCCCTGGCGCGGCAGATTGGCGTGCTCTACGAGCGCGTGGCGCCCGCCGGCGCGTTGATGATGAACCAGCAGTTGTCAGTGGGGTCCGCGGCGCCGGAAGTGGCGGTACGAGACCTCCACGGTCAATCGCTGGCGGTGGGCGGCAAGGGCGATGGCCGTGCGCGGCTGCTGTTTTTCCTGTCGCCGGATTGCCCCATTTGCAACGAGTTAACGCCGGCGCTGAAAGCGGCGGCGCGTTCCGAGGCGAGCTGGCTGCAGGTGGTGCTTGCCAGTGACGGTGACCAGGATCATGCGGGCTACGTGGCGCGCAAGGGTCTGGAACAGTTTCCCTATGTGGTGTCGGAACTGCTGGGTAAAACCTACGGCGTGGCAAAGTTGCCCTACGCCGTGCTGATCGACGAGCAGGGCGCGATCGCATCCATGGGTATCGTTAACTCGCGGGAGCATCTCGACAGCCTGTTCGAGGCCAAGGAACTCAAGGTGGCATCGATACAGGACTATATGAATAAGCGCAGCGGCGTACAGTATGTGGAGGCGGACAAGGCATGAAGTTTCTCGATAGGATGATGGAACAGCGCAGCCGTGAACTGGCCCAGCGCAGCTCGCGCCGGGGATTGTTGAAGGGCCTGGGATCGCTGCTGGTGGGCAGCGCCGCCATACCGCTGCTGCCGGTCGCCCGCGCTAGTGCCGCGGGCAATCCGGGGCAGCCGGTGGAAGAGGGCGACCCAAGCAGCTGTGATTACTGGCGCTATTGCGCCATCGACGGTTTCCTGTGCGATTGTTGCGGCGGTAGCGCCAATACCTGCCCCCCGGGCACGGAGATGTCACCGGTAACCTGGATCGGCACTTGCCTGAACCCCGCTGATGGGCGCAACTATGTCATTTCCTACAATGACTGTTGCGGTAAATCGTCCTGTGGGGCCTGTCTGTGCCAGCGCGACGAGGGCGACCGGCCTCCCTATCGGCCCGATGCCACCAATGATATCAACTGGTGCCTGGGCACCAGCAGTGCGGCCTACCACTGTTCCACGGCGATCGTTGTGGGTGTGGCGCTGGAAGATTCATGACAAAAGTGCAAGCCGCCATTGCGGCCCTGCTGCTGTGTAGTTGCTTGCCGGCAAGCGCCTCGGGCACTGCCGCCGAAAACAGCCGCGCGTACCGGCAGGCGCATTTCGACTACCAGATGAACTGTCAGGGTTGTCACGCGCCGGACGGCGCCGGCGCCGGTTCGGTGCCGCGCATGAAGGGTCATGTCGGCGTTTTTTTGCAAAGTCAGCAAGGGCGGGAATACCTGGTACGGGTACCCGGCTCGGCTACCTCGGCGCTGGACGATACGCGCCTGGCCGCTGTGCTGAACTGGATCGTGCTGGAGTTTTCAGGTGACAGCCTGGCAAGTGACTTTCAGCCCTACTCAGCCGCCGAGATCGGCAGGATGCGGCAACAGCCGCTCAATGAAGTTGACGATTACCGCGTCGAATTACTGCGCACACTGAGCGACGCGTCTGGGAGAAACCAATGAAATACCGTCTATGTCGAATGCTGGCTGCCGCTTCGCTGGTCCTGGCCGCTGGCGCGCATGCGCAGGCCCCGAGCCAGGCAGCGAACTGCGTCACCTGTCACGGACAGCAGGGCGAATCGATCAACCCCCAGTGGCCGAACCTTGCCGGCCAGCATGCTGACTACCTTGCTGAGCAGATCACCGCATTCCGCGATGGCACCCGCGAGAACGCGGCGATGATGCCCTTCGTGAAGAATCTCGATGAAAAGGACATTCGCGAACTGGCCGATTACTACGCGAGCCTGCCCCGGAAGGTATCGTCGAGCGGAGACTCCGACCTGGTCGAACGCGGCAGGAACCTCGCGGGCTACTGCGCGGCGTGCCACGGTATGCGTGGCGAGCCCGTCGCCAACAACTGGCCGATACTCGCGGGCCAGCAGGCGCCTTACCTGGCGCAGCAGCTCAGGGCCTACAAGTCGGGAAAGCGTGTGCATTCCTTGATGCAGGCGGCACTGGCCAGCCTTAGCGAAGAA
This sequence comes from Parahaliea mediterranea, assembly GCF_017255185.1. Taxonomy (GTDB): domain Bacteria; phylum Pseudomonadota; class Gammaproteobacteria; order Pseudomonadales; family Halieaceae; genus JAFKCZ01. The sequence goes on along the minus strand of NZ_JAFKCZ010000008.1, from coordinate 57,757 downwards.
GAATTCAGCGCACTGGCTGCCTACTACAGCCAATTGGAGCCCTAGCGCGACGCGCGGTGTATAACTTATGACGCCCGGGTCGGTATCCAAGGATCGCGAAGCGCTGCAGGCGCAGTGCAGCGATCGGCAGATGGAGCCGACCCTCTCCCCCCGCTTTATTACCTATGTTCGTGATCACCTGATGGATCGCGGCATGGACCCCTCGGACTTGTTCCTGAGTTGCGGTCTCGATATTGACCGTTGTGATGAATTTGATAAACCCCTGCCCGTGCCGACAGTTTGCCGGTTGCTGGAGGGGGCGGCACGCTGCAGCGATAATTCCACCCTCGGCCTTGATATGGCGCGTAGCTATCATTACGAAGCGTCAAGCCTGCTTATCCTCGCCGTAGTGTCGGCGTCAAATGTGGCAGAGGGTATTCGCTGTTTGTGTCGCTATGACCGCTTCGTCGATACCGCGATTGAAACCCGCTTTGATTTTGACGAGCACCATGCTGAATTCGCGCATCGTACTCTGGCCAACCAAGGCGTAGAGGCACGCCAGTTGAACGAGTACCTGTCGGCATTTCTGGTACAGGCGCTCGGTACCGCCACGCGGCGACAAATGCCGATCATAGAGGCCAGTTTCACGCATGCCGACGCCGGCAACAGAGCGGCGCTGGAGGCATTCTTCAATGCGCCGGTCAGGTTTGGTACCGCGGAAAACATGCTGCGTTTCGATAGCGCTTTCCTGCGGGAGCGTTTCTATACCAGTCACAGCTTGTTGCACGATGTTTTGACGCAGGCGCTGCGTACCTATTTCGGCTCCAAGCATTCGGGGCAGGGGATTGTCGATATCCTTTGCCGTGAACTGATTCGCGTCGGGGGCGACGAAGCGGTTACGCTGGAGCGTATTGCCGAACGGCTTGCCATGTCGCCTCGTACGCTGCGGCGCCGATTGGCGGATGAGGGGTACAGCTTTCAGGAGGTCAAGAAAATGGCGCGCGAAAAGCGTGCCAAGTACTACCTGAGCCAGACCAATATGCCCCTGTCGGAAATAGCCTTTGAACTCGGTTATTCGGAACTCAGTGCCTTTAGCCGCGCATTTCGCAGCTGGGTCGGGCAGACCCCGCAGGCTTACCGCGAACATAGCGCGACACTTCTACGTCCCTAGAAATTTCCCAATACCTCTCCGGTTTTAATCTCGAGAAGCTACGCGGGTCTCGGCGGCCGCGCTATGCACTTTTCGCGTGCGTCCCTGCACACAATTAGTTCCGCAAACACGCCCTGCCGGTCAAGTGAATGGCCCGTTTTGTCAACACCGCGCCAGCCACGCAGGCGTAGTATCGATACCCATACTGCCTACCCAAACTCATTCAGGAGATAATAACGATGAGAGCAAAGCAGTTTATGGCTCTTGCAGTGTTGCTATTGACCGGCCTGGTTCAGGTGCATGCGGCGCCGGACGCGGACCATATCTACACCAACGCAAAAATCTATACGCTCGATCCGAACCGGCCGTGGGCCGAGGCCATTGCGGTACGCGACGGTCGCATTGTCGCGGTCGGCGATACCCGCGAGGTGCTCGCTGGACGGGGCGCCGATACACGGGTGGAGGACCTGGGTGGCGCCATGGTCCTGCCGGGCCTCATCGACGCCCACGTGCATCCGCTCAAGGGCGGTATCAAAACCTTGTACGAATGCAATTTTCCCTTCAGCGCCACACCGAAGGACGTCGCGTCGACGGTTGCCGCCTGTGTCCGCGACAATCCCGACGCGGTGTGGATTCGCGGCGGGCAGTGGGATAGCGCGTTCTTCGACCGCTTCGATGTCCCGTCGCCGAAGCAACTGCTGGACGAGGTGTCGGGTGACAAGGCGGTGGTACTGAGCGACGACAGTGGCCACAACGCCTGGCTGAACAGCAAGGCGCTGTCGCTGATGGGAATCACTGCGGATACCCCCAACCCCGCAGACGGCACCATTGTTCGCCTCGATGGCGGCAGCGAGCCCAACGGCCTGCTGTTGGAGGGGCCGGCGCAAGCGGTGGAGGCACTGCTGCCGGAATGGACCCTGCCCCAGCTGCTGGAAGGGGCGCGGGAGTCCGTGCGCATTGCCAACAGCTTTGGTATTACCGCGATGAAAAGCGCGATGGCGCCGGAGTCGGTGCTAAAGGCGTTTAACACGCTGGATAGTCGTGGCGAGCTGAAAGCGCACATCGCCCTGTCGATACTGACCCCCTACGGCAGTCGCAAATCGCCGTTGAACTACGATGATTACAGCGTGCTGAGGGACAGGTATCGCAGCGCCGATGTCGATACCCGCTTTATCAAGATCTTTATGGATGGCGTGCCGACGCCTTCGCGCACCGCGGCCATGCTGGCGCCGTACACCGCCGAGTCTCCCGGAGCCGAGCGCACCCGCGGCCCCATGCACCTGTCGTCGGAGCAACTGGCAAGCGACCTGATCGCATTCGACAAGCGCGGATTCACGGTCAAGATCCACACGGCGGGAGACCGCTCTGTCCGGGTCGCGCTCGATGCGATCGAAGCCGCGCGCAAGGCCAATGGCAACAGCGGCCTGCGCCACGAGCTGGCCCACGCCGGCTTTATCGACCCCGATGACATCGCACGCTTCGCGGAACTCGGGGCGGTGGCGGATCTATCGCCCTTCCTCTGGCATCCGTCCCCGATCATCGATTCAGTGATCAGCGCGGTCGGGCCGCGAGGCGAACACTATTTCCCGATAAAAACCCTGCTCGAGGCCAAGGCGCCTGTGCTTGCGGGATCGGACTGGCCGGCGGCGGTGGAAACCATCGATCCCTGGCTCGGCATCGAGGCGATGGTTACCCGGCACCACCCACGAAACGCCGCCGCCGGTGAGCTGTGGCCCGAGCAGGCCATCACGCTGGAGCAGGCCATCGCAATTTTCACCGTCGACAACGCCCGGGCGCTGCGCCTGGAGGAAGAGGCCGGTTCCCTGGAAGCGGGCAAGTCCGCCGATTTCGTGGTGCTCTCAGAGAACCTGTTCGATATCGCGCCGGAGTCGATCAGCGACGTCCGTGTGCTGCGCACGGTGTTCAAGGGACAAAGCGTTTATTTGCGGGAGGCCGGCGGCCGGTGAGGTCGCGGGTTCGCAGTTTTCCAGGACAGTATTTTCCACAAACGATAAAACAGTCACCCAGGGGGGTTGGACGATGAACGGATATTTACAGGGTACCAGCAAAAAAACCGCAATGTGGGGCGCCGTGGTGGCCGCGTTAATGGCGCCCGGGCAGGCGGCCCTCGCCGCGCAGATCGAAGAGGTCGTGGTTACCGCGCAAAAGCGGGAGCAGGGCGCCAACGATGTCGGCATTACCATCAATGCGTTTACCGGAGAGCAGTTACAGGACTTCGGCGTGCTTACCGCCGAGGACGTGGCGATGATGACCCCGGGGCTCACGGTCAACGAAACCGCGGCGACCGGGGTCCCGCTGTATACGATTCGCGGCGTCGGCTTCCAGGATTATTCCACCGCGGCTTCCTCGACCGTGGGAATCTACTTCGACGAAGTGGCCATGCCCTATACGGTGATGACCCGTGGCCTGGTCTTCGACACCGCGCGGGTCGAGGTACTCAAGGGTCCCCAGGGCGATCTCTACGGTCGCAACACCACCGCGGGCCAGATCAACTTTATCAGCAACAAGCCCACGCGCGAGTTCGAAGCCGGGGTGATCGGCAGCTACGGCTCCTACGAGACCTTTGACCTCGAGGGTTTCGTCTCCGGGGGCAATGATCTGGTGCAGGGCCGGCTGGCCCTGAAAACCACCCAATCCAGCGAGGGTTGGCAGGAGAGTACCTCCCGCGACGACGAGCTGGGCGAAAAGGACGCCACCGCGGTGCGCGGTATCATCAACGTCGATGCCACCGATACGCTGCGGTTTATGCTGATCGCTCATTACGTCAAGGACCAGTCCGACAACCGCGCGAACTCGCCCTATAACGGCAACGACATCGGCCTTGGCGAATTCAGCAACCCCTACACCCCGCTGGATGAGTACCGCCTGCCGACGGGCAGCCACTTCGGTGAAACGCCGCCCTGGTACACCACCGGCGATGCCGAGGCCGCCGACTGGACCAACAGCTATACCAGTCCCATCACCGGGAAAACCTTTAATCTGCGGCCCCAGCGCGACAACGAACTTACCGGCTTCATGGGCCGGATGGACTGGGATATCGGCGAGATGACGCTGACCGCCATCACCGGTTACGACGAGTTCGAGCGCACCGAGTCCAACGACTGGGACGGTGGTTTCTACACCGATTCCAGCAATATCAACACCACCGACCTGGAGGTGTTCTCGCAGGAGATTCGCCTGTCGGGTGACACCGGGCAACTCAGCTGGATCGCCGGCCTGTATTATTCCCACGACGAGATGGAGGAGTACTATCACTACTTCATGGCGGACTCCGTATTCGGCCTGGGTTCGGTTCCCTGGGGCGTGGACCTGTTCGCCGCGACGCCGATCCTCGAGCTCGATACCAAGTACGAACAGGAAACCGAGTCAGCGGCGGTATTCGGTCATGTGGAATGGATGTTCGCCGAAAAATGGCGGCTCACGCTGGGTGCGCGTTACACCGAGGAAGAGCGCGACTGGGCCGGGTGCACCTTCATCGCGGAGGATGGTTCGCTGGGCGGGTTCCTCAATGCCCAGTTTGGCGCGGCGCTCGGTCCGGGTGACTGCGGTACGATCAACGACAACCCGGATTCTCCGAACTATATCTTCAGCGTAATTGGTACGCCCGCCGTCAACGACGCCTTCCAGGTATACAAAGACACCATCGATACCAAGCGCTGGATGGGCAAGATTGGCTTGGACTACGCGCTGTCCGACGACGTGCTGCTCTACGGCACCATATCCAATGGCTTCAAGTCCGGTGGCTTCAACGGCGCCAACTCCAATACCACCCAGCAGTTGCAGCCCTACGACGAGGAGGTGCTGACCTCCTATGAAATTGGCGCCAAGACCACCTTGCTCGATGGCAGTATGCAGTTGAACGCGGCGACCTTCTTCTACGACTACGAGGACAAGCAGGAGCAGGATATCGCGGTGACCTTCGTGGGTAATATCTCGGGGCTAACCAATGTGCCCAAGTCCGAGATATTCGGCGCGGAGCTGGACCTGCAGTGGCTACCCATCGACGGGCTCATGATCAACGCAGGCATCGCCTGGCTCGACACCGAGGTCACCGAGTGGGACGCGGTGGACCCGGTCGCAAGCGCGTGGCCAGTGACGGTAACCCGCGATGTTTCCGGCATCGAACTGGCGCAGTCGCCGGAGTGGTCCTACACCGCGTTGGTCAGCTACGAGTGGCCGCTGGGCGACGCCCTGAAAATGGAAGTGGCGGGTGACGTCAGCTTTACCGACGATACCACCGGCGGCGCCGAGCCGCAGAACGCCACCGAGGACTACACCATTTTCAACGCGCGCCTGGGTCTGGGTTCCCAGGATGGCCAGTGGCGTGCGCTGCTGTGGGCGCGCAACCTCACCGACGAGGACTACTATCCCGCGGCCTACACCGGGGGCAACGGTCCCTATGTGCGCAGCTACGGCATGCCGCGGACCTACGGGGTAACCCTGAGCTATTTCCTCGGGCAGTGACGCTACCCTCCACTGCCCACCTGTATGGGCCCGGCGTGCCGGGCCCTTTTTTCCGCACAGCGTCCATGGCGTTGTGGATGTAGGAGAGAACACACCATGAGCAGCACACAAGCCCGTACCGGTTTTGTCGCCCACGAACTGTACATGTGGCACAACACGGGCAACTACGCCGGACCGATGCCCTACGGCAACCCCGTGCAACCGGATATCCACGCTGAAAACCCCGAAACCAAGCGCCGCTTCCGCAACCTGCTCGAGGTCGCCGGACTGACACCCCGCTTGCATCACATCGCGCCGCGCGAGGCCACGGAGGCCGAAATCCTGCGCTTCCACACGGCGGAGTACCTGCGAAAACTGAAAGCCCTGAGCGCCGACAACGGCGGTGACGCGGGTCCGTTCACGCCGATGGGCCGCGGCAGCTACGATATTGCCTTGTTGTCCGCCGGCGGTGTGCTGGCGGCGCTGGAGGCGATTATGGAAGGCCGGGTGGATAACGCCTACGCGCTGGTGCGCCCGCCCGGCCACCACGCCCTGGCCGACATGGGCATGGGCTTCTGCCTGCTCGGCAACGCGGCCATCGCCGGTTACCACGCACTGGAACACTACGGGCTCGAGCGCATCGCGTTTGTCGACTGGGACGTGCACCATGGCAATGGCACCCAGAGCGCGTTCTATGGCGATCCCCGCGCGCTCACCATCTCGGTGCACCAGGACAACTGCTTCCCGCCCGACTCCGGCCACCTGCACGAACGCGGCAGCGGCGAGGGGGAGGGCTTCAATATCAATGTGCCGCTGCCGCCCGGTTCCGGCGTGGGGGCCTACCAGGCGGCCTGGGAAAGGGTGGTGATTCCCGCCCTCGACGCGTTCAAGCCCCAGCTCATTGTCGTGCCATCGGGCTTCGACGCGGGGGCCTACGACCCCCTGGGGCGCATGCAGATGCACAGCGACGGCTATCGCTCGCTCACCCGGCAATTGATGGATGCGGCGCGACGCCACTGCGGCGGACGCCTGCTGCTGTGCCACGAGGGTGGCTACAATACCTGGACAGTGCCCTTTTTCGGACTGGCGGTTCTGGAGACCCTCAGCAGTATCCAGACGGGTACCGTGGATCCCTTCCTGGAGATGCACGCGGCGCTGGGCGGCCAGGATTTGCAGCCCCACCAGTCCGAGGCCATCGCGCGGGCACAGGAGCTGCTGGCGGGGCTGTCGTAAAATGACTTTGGAGCTGGTCTGGTCGAACGGGGAGGGCAAGCGGATGTCACTCAATGAACAGGAGCGGGCGGTGCGCGCCGTGATCCAGTCCTACGTCGACGCCTGCCAGGGCGGCGACGTCATGGCGCTGCGCGAACTGTTTCACGCCGATGCATCGATGAGTGGGTACCTCGGCGACAACGCGATTGCCGGGACGCCCGAGCCCTTTTTCGACGCCGTGGCGCAAAACCCGGCGCCCGCGGACGCCGGCCTGCGCTACGAGGCCACCATAGAATCCGTCTCGGTGAACGGTCGCGTCGGTACCGCGGAACTCCATGAGCAGGGCTACCTGGGCATGAACTTCGTCAATCACTTCCATCTGATGTTGGCGGATGGGCAGTGGTACATCACCGCGAAACTGTTCGATTCCGAGCCGGTGGGCGCCCGTTGACGGAGGTGCTCCAACATCGCGCCGCGGCCACCGCGGCCGCGGTTCTACTGAGCTTTATCGCCACCGGGGGTTTTCTTATCCTGCCATTGCTGGTGGGGGCGGCGGCGACCGATTTTCAATTGACCGAGGCCCAGGTGGGCATTCTCGCGACGGCCGTCATGGGGGGCGCGGCGCTGAGTTCCGCCGCGGCCCTGCTGTGGATTCGTCGCGTCGATTGGCGCCGGGCGGTCGCGGCTTCGATGCTATTGATCCTGCTGGCGCATTTTGGCTGTCTCTACGCTACCGGGGCGGAAGCGCTGGCGCTGCTGCTGTTGCTGACCGGGCTGGGCGGTGGCGCGGCCTACTCGGTTGCGCTCACCGTGCTGGCGGACCAGGCGCACGCGGCGCGTTACTTCGGGCTCTCCGTCGCCGCCCAGGTGACCTTTCAGATTGTCGGCATGCTGCTCTTGCCACCTTTTATCGCGGATTACGGCCTGGTTGCCGTGCTGGCTCTGTTGTTGGCGCTAAATGTCGCGGGCCTGTGCCTGGCGTGGTGGCTGCCCGCTGGTGGACTGGTTACGCCGCATCTGGAGGGAGGCAGGTTGTTGCCCGGTGTTCCGGCCTTGCTGGCGCTGCTTGGCTGTTTTCTGTTTTTTTTCAATGTCGGTGTCGTTTGGGCCTACATCGAGAGAATGGCGTCGGCGGCGGGCTTGTCCCCGGAATTCATCGGCCTGGGCCTGGCGATCGGGGTCAGCTTCGGCATTCCCGGGGCGTTGATGGCTTCCTGGTGTGGCGATCGCTATGGCCAGGTGCCGCCGCTGGTCATCGGGGGGGTTGTTATGCTGGCCTCCGTGGCCCTGCTGGCCTTCGCTCTTTCCGGGCCGGGCTACATCGTTGCGCTGGCCCTTTACAATTTCAGCTGGAACTTTTGCCTTGCCTTCCAGTACGCCGCGGTGAATCGCGTCGACGACAACGGCCGCAGCGTGGCGGTCGCGCCGGCGTTTCACGGATTTGGCGCCGCGGTGGGGCCGGTAGTGGCGGCGATTTTCGTGACCCGGGAGAGTTACCTGTCGGTGCATCTGCTCGCCTTCGCGGGGATAGTGGGCAGTGTGCTGCTGTTTGCACTCTCCGTGCGGACCGGAGTTCCGCACTCCGCGGCGGCTGTGCAAGAGGCCGCTTGAGCCCACAAGCAATAGGGGAGAATAGGTGGAGAAAGCCATGAAATCTCGCGCGCGCGACCTGGGGATTCCCCTGGCGGGTGTACCGGGAAAGTGGAACGCCATTACCGATGTTCCCGGCGTGGAAGTCGGCTACCGCACCGTGATCGCGCCGCCGACCGACCGGCAGGGACCGGCATATACCGGGGTCACGGCGATACTGCCGCGCGGTCGCGCCAAACAGCCGAACCCCGTATGGGCGGGCCAGTTCGATCTCAACGGCAACGGGGAAATGACCGGTACGCACTGGATCGATGACGCAGGCTATTTCGCCAGTCCGATCTGTCTCACCAATACCCACTCCGTCGGCGTCGCTCATCACGCGACGGTCGCCTGGATGACTCGCCACTATCACCAGCATTACCACGATTACCACAGTTGGGCCATGCCGGTTATCGCGGAGACCTACGACGGCCTGGTCAACGATATCTGCGCGCGGCACCTGACCGAGCAGCACGTATTCGAGGCCCTCGCAGCGGCGCGGACCGGCCCGGTGGAGGAGGGCAATGTGGGCGGCGGGGCCGGTATGCAAACCTATGAGTTCAAGGGCGGTAGCGGTACCAGCTCGCGGGTGGTGGATATTCTCGGCAGGTCCTACACCGTCGCCGCCTTCGTGCAGTCGAACTTCGGCCTGCGGCCCGAATTCACGGTGGCGGGCGTGCCGGTTGGCCAGCACCTGAGGGACAATGCCATCATCTCCGGTAGCACGGGTCATGAAACCGGTTCGATTATCGCCATCGTCGCCACTGATATCCCCATGCTCCCTATCCAGTTGCGGCGCCTCGCGCGTCGGGGCGCACTGGGGATCGGCAGGACCGGGACCTACGGCGGCCACTTTTCCGGCGACATCATGCTGGCGTTTTCGACCGCGAACGCTATTCATATGCCGCCGCTCGGAGCGGAACAACCGCTGTCGTTTTCGCTGGAGTGTATCAACGACGCGCACTGCGACCTGATCCATGAAGCGGCGGTTCAAGCCGTGGAGGAGTCGGTGTTGAACGCGATGGTGGCGGCTGAGTCGGTGCCCACCTTTAAACCGCCGGGGCACACGCTGGAGGCGATCGATCACGATGCGCTGCGTGATGTCCTGCGCCGCTACAACCGGCTTGTGGAATGAAGCCAGTCCTGGAGGGGAGGCTAAAGCCAATGGATAGAACAGCAACAGATACACCATTAGGCCTGAACCGGCGCCGCCTCCTGGGGGGCGCGGCCGCGGCCGCGGGAATGGCCGCGCTGGGCCCCGCCCTGGGCGCCGTGGGGTCGCGTAGGGACGATTTGCCGGCGGCCATCTGCGACATGACGGCGCTGCAGCTGTCCCGCGCCATACGTTCGGGCCAGCTGGGTTGCCGCGAGGTTATGGAGGCCTACCTGGCCCGGATCGAGCGTTTCAACCCACTGTATAACGCCATCGTGGCGATGCCGGAGCACAGCGAGCTGCTGTCGCAGGCCGAGCTGGCGGACCGGGACCTCGCCCGCGGGCACTACCGGGGCTGGATGCACGGTATGCCACACGCGGTCAAGGATCTCGCCGACGTGAAGGGCCTGGTCAGTACGGGGGGTTCGCCTCTATTCAGGAACCATGTTGCCACGCGTGACAGCCTGGTCACGGCGCGTATGCGCGCCGCCGGCGCGATATTCATTGGCAAGACCAACGTGCCCGAGTACGGTCTCGGCTCCCAGACCTACAACCCGGTCTACGGCACCACGCGCAATGCCTACAACCCCGACCTGGTGGCGGGTGGCAGTAGCGGCGGCGCGGCGGTCGGGCTGGCGACGCGCATGTTGCCGGTGGCCGACGGCAGCGACATGATGGGTTCGCTGCGCAACCCGGCGGCCTTCAACAACGTGATCGGATTCCGTCCCACCCAGGGGCGCGTGCCCCACGAAGGCAGTGACCTGTTCCTGCAGCAACTCGGTTACGAGGGCCCCATGGGCCGCGATGTGGACGACACCGCGCAACTGCTGGCGACCCTCGCCGGTGTCGATCCCGCCACGCCCCTCAGCCTGCGCGACACCTTCAGCGGCGCGCCACCGATGGCGGAAGCCGCTCTCGCCGGCCTGCGCATCGGCTGGCTGGGCGATTACCGCGGCTACCTGCCGATGGAGAGCGGTGTGTTGCCCCTGTGCCGCGGTGCGCTGGGAACCCTCGAGGATCACGGCGTCGCGGTCGAGGACGCCGTTCCGGACTACGACATGGCCCGCCTGTGGCGGTGCTGGCTCACGCTGCGCCACTGGGCATTGGCCGGGGGTGTGGGTGCGCTGTACGCCCAGGCGGACAAGCGGGCGCAGATGAAGCCGGAGTTGGTGTGGGAGATCGAGGGCGGCCTCGACATGAAAGCCGTGGACGTGGCCGCGGCGGGCGTGGCGCGCAGCGACTGGTACCGGGCGCTGCTGGCCCTGTTCGAGCGCTTTGATTTCCTGGTGCTACCCACGGCGCAGGTGTTTCCCTTCGCGGCGGATGTCCACTGGCCGCGACAGGTTGGCGGCGTGGACATGGATACCTACCACCGCTGGATGGAGGTCGTTATCGGCGGCACGCTGTCCGGCTGTCCGGTGGTGAATGTGCCCGCGGGTTTTGCCGCCGACGGCCGGCCCATGGGCCTGCAGGTGATCGGCCCCTTCGGGCAGGACGCCAGGGTGTTGTCCTTTGCGCGGGCCTACACCGGGGTCACGCCGTGGCTGGGGCGGCGGCCGGTGTTGCGCGAAGCCTGATTGTGGGCGGCGGGCGCGTGTCGCCAGCGCCGCCCGGTACCGCGATCAGAAATCGTAGGACAGGCCGGCGTACCAGTAGGCGCCGTTGAAGCCGAAGGGCGCCGAGCGGCGGGAGTAGTCGAACACCCCCGGGCTACTGACCAGGCGCTCGCCCCCGGGGGTTCTCTCCAGGGTGCCGCCGCGACTGTTACCGATTTTATTCCTGTCGGGGTACTCGTCGAAGATATTGTTGCCACCGACGGTAAAGCCGATCCCGTTGCCCAGCGTGTAGCCCAGTTTGAGATCGGTCACGTACACCGCGCCGTAGGTCTGGCGCCCGCCATCCTCGACGGTATATTCACCGAAGCGGTTGACCGAGAGGTTGGCCAGGAAACCGCCACGGGTATAGGTGCCCGACAGATTGACCCGGTCTTCAGGTTGCCACTCCTCGATAATGGAGATCTGCTGGCTGGAGAACACCACTTCGGGATCGACCCCGGCGAGACCGCCGGTGGTGAAAATGTCGGTGACATCGGTTTGGGTGACGTTGCCCGCCAGGGTAAGGTCCAGGTCGCCCCCCATCACGCCGAGTCCGACCCAGGTCATCACCAGGTCGACCCCCTCGGTCTCTGTATCCGCGCCGTTGAGGAAGAACTGGGCGGCGCCGGCGCCGACCGCGTCGAGGGCATCGCCGAGGTTGCCGGTGGGATCGTCGTCACCAACCAGCTGGTTGCTGATGACAATGCGGTCCTCGATCTCGATGAAATAGTAATCGAGGGTGATACTGAGGCTGTCGCCCGGGTTCCACACGATACCGGCACTGTAGTTATTGGATTCCTCCTCCTTCAGCTGGGGAATACCGATGGCCTTGGCCAGTGCGCTGTCGTTACGGAAGGTGCCGATTTGCACTGGAATCTGCGGCCCGTCCGGGTCGTCGGGATTGCTGACAAACTGGGTGCTGATATTGTTGAAGAACTGTTGCTGCATGGACGGCGCACGGAAGCCGGTATTGATCGCTCCGCGCAGGCGGAAATCGTCGGTCAGCGCCAGGTTGCCCGCCAGCTTGAAGTTGGTGGAATCGCCGAAGTCGTCGTAGTCGTCGTAGCGCACCGCCGCGCTGACCAGCAGGTTGGTGGTGAGCTGGTACTCGCCGTCGAGATAAAACGAATACACGTCCCGCTCCTCGTCCACGGCGGATACCGGGGAAATACCCGGGAAGCCCTGGATACCGCCGCCGGCGTCCTGGGGATACAGGGACATGCCATCGCTTGTGTCGAAGTCGGCATAGGAGTACGGCTCGCCCGCTTTGATCTTGTAGTCTTCGCTGCGGTACTCCGCGCCAAAGGCCAGTGCCAGGTCCCCCAGTTCCTGGAACAGGCCGACATTGAGGGTATCCATGCCGAGTTCGAGATCGTAGGCATCCGCCGAGCGCGCAATGGTATCGCGAATCTCGGCGTCGGAGAGCCCCTGGCCGAAGCGCAGTTCGTTGACAAAGGAATAGTTGATGGAATTGCGCGTCTCGTATTCGATGGTGTTTTCGCCGGTGGTGTAGGAGATATCCAGTCCCAGGCCACTGTCAAAATTGATCCGGTAGCCCAGGTCGAGGGAATAGTCCTCGATCTGTGAACTGATCAGCGGCAGGAATCCGTCGGGGACCACGTTGTCGCCATCCGCGAGGAATGCATCGGCGCCCGAGACCGGGTCGCGATAGAAGGCGGCGGATTCGTTGTCGCGCTCGGAGTAGGTGACGAAGCCGTACAGCTCGCCCTGGCCCAGGCTGTAGCCGGCGTTGGCGACGAAGGCGTACTGTTCCGACTCGGCGTCGCCGATGCGGAAGGAATTGCGGTTGAAGTCCAGCTCCCGGGGGTCGCCCGGCTCGTCGATGCCGTTACCGTCGGTGTCGGCACAGCCGCCGTAGACGCAATTGCCCTGCACCCCGGCCCGATCAGTCCAGTCGCGGTCCCGGTAGTTCAAGGTCAGGTTGAGGTAGCCGCTGTCGCCCAGCGGCAGGCCGCCGTTGAGATCGACATTGCCAGTCTCGCCATCGCCCTCCTGGTATTCGCCGTAGGAGGCATAGGCGCGGCCGCCCTCGTCGGCGTCGCGCAGCACGATATTGATGACGCCGGCAATGGCGTCGGAGCCGTACTGGGCGGCGGCGCCATCGCGCAGGACTTCGATGCGCTTGATCGCGGCCGCGGGGATGGCGTTCATGTCGACCCCCGCCGTGCCGCGGCCGACCGAGGTATTGACGTGGATCAGCGAGGCCTGGTGGCGGCGCTTGCCGTTGATCAGCACCAGGGTCTGGTCGGGGCCGAGGCCGCGCAGCGTGGCCGGTCGCAGGGCGTCGGTGCCGTCGCTGATCGCCGAGGTGGAGAAATTGAAGGACGGGGCGATGGCCTGCAGCATCCGGCCCACTTCCGTCTGCCCGGTGTTTGCCAGGTCGTCGGCGGACAGTACATCCACCGGTACCGGCAGCACCTCGGCCGAGCGCCCCGGCGCGCGGGTGCCCGTCACCACCACTTCTTCCAGGACGGGGTCTGTCTGCGCCAGGCTGGACGGGGATTGCGGCAGTAATGCGGCCGCCGCTGCCGCCACGTACAGGGGCGCGCAGGGGGGAGAGTATCTGCGTTTCATCTGTTGAGCCTCCGGAGTGTTGTTCTTGGTGTGGCGTGTTGTTGGCGCAACATTTGGCACCGCAACACGTACTGACTTTCCCTGCAAGGCGGGGTCATCGGCATCTGTAAACCGTACCTTAAGCAACCTTAGCACATGGGCCAGCGGCCATAGGCGGGGCGTTGGAGATTGTAACTATTTAACAGATAGCCGTCGGTCCAGGGGTGAGCGCATGGCTGGCCCGTGATTCCGCTCGGCGCCCTGCGGAACGGGGCGGGCCTGGATTTTCGGGTCGCGCCGTGCGATCACATGCGTTTCAGATGCTCGATAAAGGCCCTGACCTTGGGGGAGTCACCCATCTTTCCATGGTATATGGCGTGGATGGCCTGGCTTCCCCAGTCGACGTCCGGCAACAGGCAAACCAGTTCCCCGCTGCGGATCTCGGCTTCGACCTGGTATTCAAACAGGCGGGCCAGCCCCAGCCCCCCCAGGCACAAACCCTTGATCGCCGCGTAGCTGTTGCAACTGACTTCGCTGTGGGTCGCGACTTCGGCGCGGGCATCGCCGAGGGTGTACGCCCAGTTGTCGTACGCGCGTCGATGGAAAAAGTTCAAACACCGATGGCGCCCGATCCGTGCCGGCGTGTCGGGTGTGCCGTGCTCCGCCAGGTAGCTGGGGGATGCGACGATTACCCGCCGGACGTTGAACAGGTGCTGGCTGGTCAAGGACGAGTCTTCCAGGCGGCTGCTGCTTCTCAGGGCGATATCTATGCTTTGCGAGGGCAGCTTGATCATTTCATTGGTTAAGTTCAAGGACAGGGAAACACCGGGGTAGCGCCGCTTGAAATCCGCGATATGGGCATACGCCAGCCGTTCGCCCACCGCCGGGGTGGCGGTGATCCCGAGAGTACCTTGCGCCAGGTCATCGCGGGATTCGATACGGCCCAACACGGCGCGAAGCGACACCAGTTGCTCGACCCCGTCCCGGTAAAGCAGACGACCCGCTTCGGTCACTTCCAGCGTGCGGGTCGTGCGGTTGAACAGGCGCTTGCCCAGCTGTTCCTCCAGGCGGGCAACGGCCTTGCTGACGGCGGGCCCCTGTACGCCGAGCTGGTCGGCGGCCCGGGAGAAGCTCCCCTGCTCAACCACGCAACAGAAAACCTTCAGCAGATAGAAAATGTCCTTTTCCATTGATTCCGTTCAAGAATTTATAAATTTCCATTATAGCTGTTCATGGGAAACAAATAAGCCCCAATAATGGCCGCCTCAACCAGGGAGGCATATGCCATGTACAAGAGAAAAGCGAGCACCATGTTCAGGGTGATGCGCGGCACCGCGTTCAGCGGCCTGCTAGCGGGATTGCTGTTGGCTTCGGGGCCGGCGAGCCATGCCGGTATCGTCGATCCGGCGCGGACGGAGTTTGTCGAGCTGAAGCTGCCCGACAACTGGTATCTGGGCGAAGTGGCGGGGCTCGAGTTCATGCCCTCCGGCGACCTTGTGGTATTTAACCGGGGGCAGCATCCCCTGTTGGTCTTCGGGCGGGACGGTGGCTTCAAGCGGGAATTGGGCGTGGGTCTTTTCAGGGTGCCCCACGGACTTTTTGTCGACACCCAGGGCTACATCTGGACGACGGATCAGGAAACGCACCAGGTGCTCAAATTCGATAGCGCGGGCGAAATTCAATTGATTCTGGGCAGGAGGGACTTTCCGGGCGAAGGCTGGTTTGACAACGGCTACCAGCTCAATTTGTTCAGGGCGCCCAGCGACGTGGCAACCGACAGCGAGGGCAACATATACGTCGCCGACGGTGGCAATTTCAGGATCGTCAAATTCGATTCGGGTGGCGGCTTGCTGCAAAGTTGGGGCGGCAAGGGCGACGGCGCGGGGGAGTTCAATTTTCCCCACTCCCTGGTGATTGATGAAGACGACCGGATCTATGTCACCGACCGGCAAAATGCACGGATTCAGGTGTTTGATGCCGACGGTGGCTTCAGGGAAGAGTGGCGGGGTATCGGTTACCCCTACGAGCTGGAGCGCTACGACGCGAACACCCTGATCCTGACCGACGCACGCAGTGGTGAAATCAACAAGGTCGGCCTCGACGGCAAGCTCAAGGAGAAGTTCGGGCAGTGGGGCAAGCGGGAATCCGAGTTCGGTTTTCCCCACGGCCTGGCCGTCGACAAGCACGGCAATGTGTTTGTAGGTGAACTGTTGAACTGGCGCATCCAGAAATACCGGTAAGACATGCTGATTTCGCCTGATTTTATAGTGCCAGGCGCCTGCCAAGTGGTGTTCTCTCGATGAAAGCGGGTCTTTTTATGGTGGGCTACGGCCTGTTCCAGACGCTTGTTTGGCTGCTTGTGTCCTATTTGGGCGGAAGCCTTCCGGTCACTGTGATGTTCCTGTTTCGCAATTTGGTCGGCCTGGCGATATCCCTTGTCCGACAGCCGGTTTCTGGCTTTAATCTCGGCACTTTCCGGCGCTGGAGGATGCACCTGCTGCGCGCCGCGGCAACGCTCTGTGGTGGGCTCAGCATCTTTTACTCGGTGACCCGGATACCTGTCGCCGATTCTGTGGCCATCACCTTCCTGGCGCCCATCTGTGGCTCCCTGCTCGGCGTTTTCGTTCTCAAGGAAGCCATAACCAGGCATTTGCTGTTCAAGCTTGTCGGCGGCATCGGCGGAGTCTTCATTATCACCGGGTTCGGCGCCACGGGGGATACAAGCGGCTACCTGGCCGCCCTGTTCGGCGCCCTGATGACCGGTTTGGCCTATGTATCGGTCAAGCGCCTTGCGGATACCGAAACGCCCAGTGACATACTGAACGTATCCTACCTGCTCATGGTGCCCTGTGCCGCCGCACTGGCGGCGCGCGACTGGGTGACGCCGAGCGCGACCGAGCTGCTGTGGCTGATTGCATTGGGCGCGGCGTTTTATTTGTCGCAACTGCTGATGGCCTCGGCCTTTTCACGGGCGCCGGCCGCCAAAATACTGCCGCTGGACTACACGCGAATCCTGTTCTCCAGCGCCCTCGGCTTCCTGGTGCTGGACCAGGCCATTACCTTCCATACCTGGCTTGGCTCTATCCTAATTCTGGCCGTTACCCTGATTCCTGAGAGAAAATCATGCGGTGCTACAGCGTAGATGTCTTCTCGCCGATACCCAAGTACGCGAACCGCTGCCTGGTTTTTTGCGGTGAGCTTCCGCTTTCGGACGGTGAAATGCAACGCCGCGCGCGGGAATCGGGACTGTCGGAAACCGCTTTTATCGCTGGTCGGGGAGAAACCTTCCGGCTCAGGATTTTCTCGCCAGTACGGGAAATGGGTTCCTGCATTCACGCAACATTGGCTGCCCTGTACGTTTTCAGACGTTTTCTCGGGGCGGTTGACAATGCCTGTCTGCTGTTAAACGACAGGAAGATAGGAGGGGGGCTTGCGGCAAACGGGGTGGAGCTTGGGGTCGCCACATTGGGTGCTGACAAAATTTTTAGCAAGAGCGCCCGCCACGAGTTCCCGTCGATAGGGCCGCATAAGGCGCAGTGGAGCGCGGCAACGGCGAGTGGCAACAGGCGGCTGATGCTCGAACAGCGCACCAGGCGGGAAGTTGAGAGCGTGGATGCGCGAAGGATTGCCGCGCTCGACACCCGCTACGATGACGTGGAGTCCTACTTTTTCTATGCACCGATCAATCGGGACCGCACCCGCTTCTATGGCAGGATGTTCGCTCCCAAGCTGGGAATACCAGAGGATCCGGTCAACGGCAATTCCTGCCTGGCCCTGTTCAGTAAAGAGCGCCTGGCGCGCGCCGGGCTCGACGAGATCGAAGTGGTACAGAATACCCGGGCGCGACTGGTCGTGCGGGGCAATGCGCGCGGAGCGACAATACAGGCGCAATGCCATTTGGTTTCCAGTCACTATTCCCCCTTGTATTAAGGGGGGGCGCTAGGGCGGCCAGACCCGCGGAAAGACCCGGTCATCCGCCGGGTACGCCCCGGGCTGCACGTTGACATCGTCCTGCGACACCGTCGGGTCGCTGCCGGGGTGGGGCCACCACCGGGCGTCGTCGCCCAGCCAGCGGGTCGACAGGGCCGCGCGCCGCTTGTTGGCGGAGTTATTGCCGCGGGCGCCGTGCAGGGTCCAGGCGGAGAAGATGACCGCGTCCCCGGGTTTGACATCGAAGCCCACGATATCGAAGTCGCCGCGATTGCCCTCGATGTCCGGTACCGGTTCGCCGCCGTCGACGCCGGTCCACTGCTGGTTGGGGTGATCCTTGCGGGCGTTGAACACTTGCGGGCGGTAATAGGTGCGCGCGGCATGGGAGCCGCGCACGAATTCCATGGCGCTTTCCTCAACGGTGGTCTCGGTCAGCGCCAGCCAGATGGAACAAATCTGGTTGCCCCTGAAGGGCCAGTAGGGGATGTCCTGGTGCCAGGGCGTGGGCGCCGCCGTTTCCGGCTCCTTGACCAGCAGATGGTCGAAGTAGAAGCGCGCCGACGAGGATTGCATGGCCTGGGCCGCGAGGGCCGCGCAACCACTGTGGAAGATGTAGTCGCGGATGGTGGCGTTGTGTTGCCACATATAGCGCTCGGTGAACATGCGGTCCCGGGTCTGGCCGGGGTTGCCGTCGTTGACCCACTGGCCCGGGTGGCTCAGCTGCTCGTCCACCAGGGCATTCAGGCGCTCGACCCACGCTGGATCGACCGCCTGGGGCAGGTAGGCGACGCCATCGCTCTGGTAGCGTTCGATTTCAATGCCGGAAAGCGTGCGTGTCATTATAGTGGGTCTCCGTTTCTCCGCCCGCGAAGGCGGGGCATGCCCCGGCTGGCCCGGGGCGGATAGAGCGGGCTAGAGAATCCGCCGCGGGTTGTCCTTGATTTGTAGCGGTTGGGTCTCATCCTCTTCCTGCAAGCGGATTTTCCAGCGATTGCGGAAGTGGGAAAAGGCCCGGTCGGCGGTAAAGGACTTGGGCGCGAAGTCGGGGCTCTTCTCCAGCAGCTTTTGCTGTTCCTCGATGAAAATCTTGTCTTCCATGAAGCCCTCCATCAGCGAGTCCTTCAGCGACACCGCGATGTCGGGGTTGTCGAGGTCGCTGCCGTGCAGGTAGTCCCAGAAAAAGTGCGTGGTGTTGCGCGTTTCCGGGGTCATGAACTGGCAGTTGCGGTACTCCCGGCGCCGGCCCTGGTCCGCATTGTCGCCCACCGGCTCGAACAGGGTTTCCATGAGGAAAACACCGGGCAGGTACATGGCCATTGTGTTGCAGCGGTCGAGGTCGACCTCGTGCTCCGCGGCCGGAATGACCTTGCGGTGGAAGGGCGGCGGCGCGCTGTTGCGGTGCCAGCGCACCACCTTGAAACCGTTGTCGAGTTTTTCCAGGTCTTCCGCCTGGGTGTCGTAGGCGTAGGCCTCGGAACCGCCGAGGGTGTTGGCGTGCACGAAGGCGACGTGGGAAAAGTCACTGAGGTTGTCGACAATCAACAGCCAGTTGGCGTCATAGTGCAGGTAGTCGCCGCGGTCGAAGCCGCGCCACTGGTCGGGTTGGCTCAGGGGCGGGAAGTCGTGAATGTCGCTTTCGTCGGCCCTGTCCGCATCGCCCATCCAGATCCACAGCATGCCGCCCTTGGAGCACACCGGGTAGCTGCGCACCTTCATGTTGGCGCCGATATGGTCCTGGCCGGGGATTTCGATCACCTCGCCGGCGGGATTGAACAGCAGGCCGTGGTACATGCAGCGCAGGCAGTCGCCCTCGACGCGCCCCAGTGACAGCGGCGCGGAGCGGTGGCAGCAACGGTTGTCGAGGGCCACGTAGCCCTTGCTCTCGGACTTGTAGAACACCAGGGGCACTTCGCAGATGGTCCTGGCCAGTTTGTTGTCCGCCTCCGCGACTTCCCATTCCCAGGCCGCGGCGTACCACATATTGTCGACAAAAGTCCTTTCGATGTTCACGGTGGGTCCTCCCAAATTCTGTCAGTGTGAAATTATGTTTATAAGCCCGGGTTACAGGCGGCTGTCCCCGTAGGTCATGCTATGGGTGCGCGAAGCCTGCGGTCCCGGGACCGCCGCGCCGGATTGCGGCGTGACCGGGAATACGGCATTGAGTTGTCCGGTACCAGAGCTGCCGAAATAGGGGGTGATGATTTCCGCGGGTTGATCGTAGTCAGACCAGCCCAGCGCACCGAGCAGCATGGCGGTGTCGTGCATGAAGCCCTCGCCGTGCCCCTTGGCCGCGTACTCGGGCAACATCGCGCAAAAGGTCTTCCAGTCACCCTGCTGCCAGAGTTCAAGGACATCGTGGTCCAGCCGTTCGAGGAAGGGACTCCACACCCGGTTGAGGTAGTCCGGCGCCATGCCGTTTTGGGCGAAGCGATGCGACAGTGAACCGCTGGCGAGAAAGGCCACGGTGCCGTCGTAGTGCTTCTCCACCGCCTGGCGCATGGCCCAGCCCAGGCGCGCGCTATCGTTGAGGTAGTGCACTGTGCACAGGGCGGATACCGAGATTGCCTTGAAGTGCTGGTCGGCGTTCATGTAGCGCATCGGCACCAGGGTGCCGTATTCCGGGTCCAATGTGGTGTTCACGTGGGCCAGGGTTTCCACTCCCTGGGCGTTGCATTCCTCGGCGAGTATTTCGCCCAGGCGGGGGTTGCCGTGTACCTCGAAAGGCATGTTGTTAATGAAGTGTGGCAGCTCGTTGCTGGTATAGGTGCCTTTCGCCACCTCGCGGCAATTGATGTGATAGGCGGAGTTCACCAGCCAGTGGGTGTCGAAAACCACGAAGGTGTCGACCCCGAGTTCGCGGCAGCGGCGGCTGATTTCCCGGTGGCCGTCGATGGCCGCCTTGCGACAGTCCTTGGTGGGGCCGTCCAGCTCCGACAGGTACATGGACGGTACGTGGGTGATTTTTGCGGCGAGTGCGAGCTTGCCCATTCTAATTCTCCGGTCAATCTAGTCGTTTCGTGTAAGCTGTGTAGGCATGCCTGCATTCAGGCCGCCATTGGTCTCAGGTTCCGGCGCCGGTTCGAAGGGCGCTATCCTGGACCAGCGGCATTACGTGGGCGTAATTGCCCTGGTGGTACAAAAGCGGTGCCTTGCCGCTGTCGCTGAAGCGCAGCACGCGTCCAATGAGAATCCAGTGATCGCCGCCTTCGACCACCTGGTGGCTCCGGCATTCGAACACCGCGGCGCAATCCGGCAGCACCGCGGTCCCGCCGAGGCCGTCCTGGAATTCGCAGCCGGAGAACTTGTCGATACTGCGCCGGGCAAAATGATTGGAGTGCGCCACCTGGTCGGCCGAGAGCACGTTGACCGCAAAGTGCGTGGCGTCGAGAAAAGCCGGAGCACTGCTCGACTGCTTGTCGATGCTCCACAGTACCAGGGCGGGATCCAGCGACACCGAATTGAAGCTATTGGCGGTGACGCCAAGGTGCTTGCCGTTGGGCGCTCTGGTGGTGACCACGGTCACCCCGGTGGCGAAGTTGCCCAGCGCGCGACGCAATTTAATACTGTCGAAATGTTCTATCGCAGTCATTATGTTTATATCCCGCTGTTTTCAATGCACATTCTTCACCGTTGTCGCCGGCCTGCTCAGAGCAGGCCGGGGTCGGGTTCCAGGCCCATCAGTTCGCGGCCGAGGATTTGCGCGCAGACATCGTAGTCAGTATAGGCGTGTGCCGCGGTCATGTGGTTGTCCCGCCACACGCGCTGGGCCTCCCGGTCGAGCATCCAGTTGCTGCCGCCGAGCGCCTTCCACAGCCGGTCGGTGGCCTCGTTACACATTTTGACCGCGTAGGCCTGGTTGGTTCGCCAGTAGGTCAGGGTTTCGCGGTCGGGGTACTGTTGGCGCTCGCCGTGTTCCCGGTGTTCCCGCCAGGTCGCCTCCATGAAGGCGCGGGCCGCCTTCACCTGGTGCACCGACTCGGCGAGGCGAGTGAGGGCGGGAATCGAGGCGCCCACCGACGCACCGGTGTAGGCGCGGGTGCGTTTTTGGGTGTACTCCCGGTAAATCTCTATCATGCGCTCCGCCGTGCCCAGGGCCATGGCGGCGAAGCCCGAGGCGAAATACGGCCGGTACGGGGTGTAGTAGATCTTGCTCTGGGGATACAGGCCAAAGCCCTTGGAGCGGCCCTCCATCATGTCGCGCGCGCTGGAAATCCGGTGCTCGGGTACAAAGGCGCCGCGAATCTTCAGGGTCTTGGTGCCGCTGCCCTTCATGGCCATGGCGTACCAGTTGTCGACGATCTCGTAGTCCCGGCGCGGAATGGCGGCAAAGCAGTAGAGCTTGTCGCCGTCGCTGCCGATGCGGTTGAAGCCCACCAGCGCCCACTGGGCGTGGTCGCAGCCGCTGCTCCAGGTCATATCGCCGGTGAACAGGATACCGCCGTCGGTTTCCTCGTAGCGGCCGATGGGCGCGATACTGCTGCAGGCCGTGGCGTCGGGGTTGTCGCCCCAGACCTCGTCCTGGCACTCCCGGGAAAACATCGCCAGCTGGTGGTTGTGGGTGCACAGCAGGCTGAAGGCCCAGGCGGTGCTGCAGCAGGCGCCGGCGAGGGCGGCGATGCAGTCGGTGAACTCGGTAAGCGGCAGTTCGAGGCCGCCGTAGGCCTTCGGCAGAAATGCCCGGTGCAGTCCGATGCCCTTGAGCAGTTCGACGTTCTCCTCGGGCATTTGGCGCAGCTCTTCCGCCCGTTCAGCGTTGGCGGCGATCTGCGGCAGTATCGCCTGCAGGCGTTCCAGCATGGTGGGGTTGGTTTGGATGGCTTGTAGTTGGGCCGATGGCATCGCGCTGTCCTCTTGTTATAGAGGCGTCCAGTATCGACCCGGGTGCCGGGAATTAAAATGTAAAAAATCTTTGATAAATTGTACTTTTCAACATCCCGAAAGAGGCCCCTCTGACATTTTGCGGTAGTGGAGCGGGCTCATGCCGGTATGGGACTTGAAGAAACGGGAAAAGTAGGCGGGATCGGAAAACCCCAGTTCGTAGGCGATTTCATTGATGGAGAGCGTGCCGAAGGTCAGCATGCGCTTGATCTCCCGCAGAATGCGTTCGTGGATAATCTTCTTGGGCGGGCTGGCGGACACGCGTTGGCAGACCTGGTTGAGGCGGCTTTCGGAGACCCCGATCTCGTCACTGTAGCGCGACAGCCGCCAGTGATCGCGAAAGTGCAGTTCGATCTGCCGGTTGAAACGGTGAAAGAGCCTCAGGTCGTCGCTGGCCACCGCGGTGCTGGTGGCGCGACGGTGGCTCAAGCGGGCGATCTGGATCAGCAGGAAGGCGACCAGGTGCTCCAGGGCCTGCGATTTGCCGGGCAGGTCCGCTTTCCATTCCTGGCGTATCTGTTCCAGCACGCGGCGTAAATTGGTCCACTGGTCCGCCTGCCGCTCGGCGAGATCCCCGGGCGTCAGGCAGATACCCTCGTCGAGCTGGATCGAGGCTTCGTTGCGCAATCCGCCCTTCAGCAGTTGCCAAACCAGCGACTGGTGCACCGTCAATACGTGCCCGCCGGCGCCGGATTCGGTCTGGAAGGAGTGCGGGACCGCCGGGGGCGTCAGGAACAGCGCGGGGCCCTTGACCTGAAACAGTTTGTCGTCGATGTGGAAATTGACCTCGCCCCGCTCGACGTAGTGTATCTGCAGGTACTGGGCGTGGCGGTGCACGGGCATGTCGCGACCGAAAAAGCCCGCCAGGTTGCCGAGGGCGTCGTAGTGTATGACGGCATCGACATAGCGGTGGTCGTAGTCCTCGCCCAGGTTGATATTGGGAATCCACTCGCCCCGCTGGTGGGGGCGGGCGGTGGTCGCGTTGGAGCGGGCAGGCATGGCGGGGCCGCTGCTGTCAGTACGCGCCGTTTCCGGGCTCTTGCGGCGGCGGTGAATCACCGCTGGCCCGGTGGTTGGCGAGGATGGACTTCGCCGTGTTGGCCAGTACCTGGGTGTCGACCCCGAGGGCGACGAACTGCGCGCCACAGGCCTCGTAGTGCCGCGCGAGGGCCTTGTTAGTGGCCAGTGTGCCCGCCGCCTTGCCCGCCGCGCGGATTCTGCCGAGAGCGTCTTCCACCGCCGCTTTCACGTCCGGGTGGGCGGGATTGCCGAGATGCCCCATGGACGCCGCGAGATCCGCGGGGCCGACAAACACGCCGTCCACGCCGGCCACTTCGAGAATGCTGTCCAGGTTGTCCAGGGCCCTGACCGACTCGACCTGGATCAGCAGGCACATTTCGCCATCGGCGTCATCGAAATAGCCCTCTACTTGGTTCCAGCGGGCCGCGCGCGCCAGGGCGGTGCCCACGCCGCGCGTGCCCCGGGGCGGATAGTGCATGGCCGATACCAGGGCCTCGGCCTGTGCCGCGGTTTCGACCATGGGTACCAGCAGGGTCTGCGCCCCCAGGTCCAGCACCTGCTTGATGAGCGACGCGCTATCGTCCACCAGGCGGACCACCGCCTGGGACGGGGTATTGTCGATGGCCAGCAGCTGGGCGTGCATCGCCGACAGGTCGTTGGGCGCGTGTTCCGCGTCGATCAGCAGCCAGTCATAGCCGCACAGGCCGCAGAGTTCGGCGGACAGCGGGTTGCACAGGCCCAGCCAGAAACCGTATTGCTGCTCGCCCTTGTCCAGGGCGTGTTTGAACGCATTGCGAGGCGTTTTCATGGTATCTCCGACGGGGTCAGGTGAACTGGCAGCGAATGTCGCCGAGGGGGCCGTAGTCGGCGTGAATGTCGTCGCCGGGTTGCACGATGATCGGGGCGGTAAAGGAGCCGGACAGCAGGATCTGGCCAGGCTCCAGCGCGATACCGTGGGGCGCGAAGCGCTTCGCGATCCAGCAGATGCCATTGGCCGGGTGATCGAGCACCGCCGCCGCCAGGCCGGTCTCCTCGATAACGCCGTTGCGGTAGAGAATGCCGCCGCTCCAGCGCAGGTCGATGTCGCGGGGTTTGAAGCGCTGTTCGCCGACGATGATGCCGGCGTTGGCCGCGTTGTCGGCAATGGTATCCATCACCGTGCGGGTATAGCCGGTTTCCGGGTCCACCCGGTAGCTGCGCGCGGCGATCAATTCCAGCGCGGGCACCACGTAGTCCGTGGCGTTCAGCACGTCCTCGATGCCCAGGTTGTCGCCGAACAGCCTTTCCTTCAGCACAAAGGCCAGCTCGACCTCGATGCGCGGGTCGGTGAAATCGCCGTGGGGGATGCGGCTGTTGTTGTCGAACCACATCGATTCCAGCAACACGCCGAAATCCGGGGTGTCGATCTTCATCGCGCGCTGCATCACCCGCGAGGTCAGACCGATCTTGTAGCCGATGACCGGATCGCCGTTGGCGGCCTTGCGCTGCACCCAGGCGGACTGGACCGCATAGGCGTCGTCCATGTCCATGTCGGGGTAGCTCTGGGTCAACGGGGCGATTTGCCTGCGCGCGCGCTCGGCCTGGTAAAGGGCCTCGGCCGCGGTCGCGATCTGCTCTTGGCTCAGTGTGCTCATGCACCGGCCTCCAGATAGTCCTGGATATTGTTCTTGTTGTATTTCAGCACCGGCTCCAGCTCTTTCATTTCGAAGGACAGGGCCACGCCCCGGCTGTCGAAGCAGGGGGCGAAATGCCGCTCGTACACGGCGAAGAAAGCCTCCGCCGCGAGCGATTTTTCCTCCGCCGAGCGCCCGCTGCCGATCAGCGCGGTGAGGTGCACGAACATGTGCTCCGGGTTGCCGTCGCCCATGCGGTAGTCGTGGCAGGCGTAGGCCCGGCTGCGAATGCCCTTGAGCGGAAACAGGCCCGTGGACAGCGCGCAGTCGTGCAGGGTGGCGAACAGCTCCTGCAGTGCCAGCGTGTCGCTGTCGATGTTGTCGGAGTACTCGAGTACGAAGTGCATGCGAATCTCCCTCCTAGCGCTTGCCCAGCTCGGGGACCTTGTGCGTGCCGTGGGCCATGCACACGTTCTTGGTCTCCATGTAGAACTCGAAGCTGTAGTCGCCGCCGTCGCGGCCGATGCCGCTCATTTTAACGCCGCCGAAGGGGGAGGGCAGGTTGCGGTTGTTCTCCGAGTTGATCCACAGCATGCCGGTCTCGATCTTGTGGGCCAGGCGCAGGGCCCGGCCCTGGTCCGAGGTCCAGGCGTAGGCCGCCAGCCCGTAGGGGCTGTCGTTGGCGGTGGCGATGGCTTCCTCCTCGGTGTCGAAGGTGAGCGCGGTGAGCACCGGCCCGAAGATTTCCTCCCGGGCGATGCGCATGCTGTTGCTGGCATCGGCGAACAATGTGGGCTGCACGTAGTTGCCGTTGCTGTCGACGCCGTCGCCCTGAAACTTGTGGCCGCCCACGGCGATATTGGCGCCGTCCTCGCGGGCGATGTCCATGTAGCTCAACACTTTCTCAAAGTGGCTGCTGTGAATCAGCGGGCCGACCTCGGTGTCGGGGTCCAGCGGGTGGCCCACCCGCAGGTTGCGGACCCGGGCCTCCAATGCCTGCATGAAGCGATCGCGAATGCCGGACTGCACCAGCAGGCGGCTGCTGGACGTGCAGCGCTGGCCATTGAGGCTGTAGAGCATGAACACCACCGCATCCAGCGCGCGCTCGAAGTCCGCGTCGTCGAACACGATGACCGGGTTCTTGCCACCCAGTTCAAAGTGCATGCGTTTCAGCGTGGGCGCGCCCTGGGCCATGATGTGGGAGCCGGTGACGGATTCACCGACAAAGGCGACCGCGCGAATTGCCGGGTGTTCGGTGAGGCGCTTGCCGGCGGTCTCGCCAAAGCCGTTCACCATGTTCCACACCCCGGGCGGCAACCCGGCCTCTTCGCTGACCTCCGCCAGGATGGCGGCGGTCAGCGGGCTGAATTCCGCGGGCTTGTGCACGATCGTGCAGCCCGCGGCCAGCGCCGGGGCGATTTTCCAGGTGGCCAGCATGAAGGGGGTGTTCCAGGGCGTGATCACGCCCACCGGCCCGATCGGGGTGCGCAGGGTGAGGTTGGAGTGCTCTGGCTGGTACAGGGCCTGGCCATTGCGCGCCTCCGGCGCCTTGTCGGCGAAAAAGCGGAAGTTGGCCGCGCCGCGCACCGCCGCCTGCTTCATGAAGCGCAGGGCCTGGCCGCAATCCATGCTTTCCACCAGGGCGATTTCCTCGGCGCGCGCCTCCAGCAGGTCGGCGAAGCGATGCAGTATGCGCTTGCGCTCCTGTCCGCTCAGGTCCCGCCAGGCGGGAAAGGCCTGTTCGGCCGCGTCACAGGCGGCGTCGACATCGGCCGCGCTGCCGGCGGCGACCTTGCCCAGGCTGCTGTTGTCGACCGGGGTAAGGTTGTCGAACGTGTCGCCGTCGGGGGCCGTCCAGGCGCCGTTGATGAAGTGGGTGGTGGGGCGGTCGCGGAACCGTTGCAGGTAGTTCCCGGCCAGGGACAGGTTGTGCGTCAAATCGGGCATGGCTAATCCTCCAGTCAGGTGTAAAGATATAACACGTTAAGTAAATTGCTGCCAGCCTCAGGGGCTATTCTTGCTGATTTTTGTATTAAATCCCATTTAATAGGACTTAATAGCATAAGGCTGAAGTTTTAGGCTGGTTGATATATTAACGCGTTAAGTATAATCTGGCTAGCCATCGAAACCGAAACCTTAGAGAGGGAATGCAATGCGACTTGCGACATACAGTCAGGACGGGCGGGAGTCCTGGGGGGCGATAGTCAGTGTGGACGGCGCCGATTGCCTGGTGGATCTCGCCGATGTGGCGCCGAGCCTGCAGGCCGCGATCGAGGGCGGCGCACTCGCGGCGATTGCGCTGGAGGGCAGGCCTTCACGGCCCCTGGCGGGTATTGAATGGCGGCCGCCGATCGTGGCGCCGGAAAAAATACTGTGTATTGGCGTCAACTACGCCAACCGCAACGCCGAGTACAAGGACGGCAGCGAGGCGCCGACCAAGCCCAGCGTATTCATCCGTTTTCCCGATTCTTTTACCGGGCATAACCAGCCGCTGATCCGTCCGCCGGAATCCCAGCAGCTGGACTACGAGGGTGAGATCGTGGTGGTGATCGGCAAGGCCGGCCGGCGCATTCCCCGCGAGCGCGCCTTCGAGCATATCGCCGGCCTGACGATCATGAACGAGGGTACCCTGCGGGACTGGGTGCGGCACGCCAAGTTCAACGTCACCCAGGGCAAGAACTTCACCCGCTCGGGTTCGATGGGCCCGTGGCTGGTCACCGCCGACGCGTTCACCCCCCAGGCGCTGGAGGACATGCGCGTGACCACCCGCGTCAATGGCGAGTTGCGCCAGGACGACACGACCGCCAGCATGATGTTTCCCATTGCCTTCATCATTGAGTATCTTTCCACCTTCTGTGAACTCAAGCCGGGCGACGTGATCGCCACCGGCACGCCCAACGGCGCCGGCGCGCGTTTCGATCCGCCCAGGTACCTGGTGCCGGGCGACACCGTGGAGGTGTCGGTGGAAGGGGTGGGCGTGCTGGTCAACGGTGTGGCCGACGAGGAACTGTAATCCGCATGAGAGCCTTTCGCCGCTCGCTGCCGATGTCGCTGCTCAAGGCGCGCGAGGCGGTGATGAAGAATTTCATCCCCCACCTGCGCGAGCACGACCTGTCGCCGCAGCAGTGGCGCGTGCTGCGCGCCCTGTTCGACGCGCGTGAAATCGGCGCGCCGGAAGTGGAAATGACCACCCTGGCGGACCAGTGTTACCTGCTGATGCCCAGCCTGTCGCGCATCGTGCAGCACCTGGCGAAGCGCGGCCTGATCCAGCGCCGAACCTCGGCCACCGACCAGCGCCGTTCGATGATCAGCCTGGACGAGACCGGTGTCGAGTTGGTGAAGGTGATGTCGGTTCAGTCCGAGGCGCGCTACGCGCACATTACCCAGGTGTTTGGTTACGGCAAGCTCGAGTTGCTGTACGAACTGCTGGATGAGCTGACCGAGAAGCTGGGCGAGGAGGCCTTCGAGCCGGACGATTTGAAGGAGGCGGAGTAATTGTCGAGCCTCCTATTCCCCCTGTAGTTCGGCATCTTGTCTTTTGATCTCCTTCTGTCCGTCTTCTGACCGTCCAATTTTCCAGTAGCTGGAAATATAGAGATGGGACTTGGGAACCGCATGCTCCTGTTTGAAAAGCCGCCTGAGGGTTCGCATGCTGCTGAACTCAGAGGCGGACCACACGGCGGGCTGCCCCGCCAGCCACGGCAGCTTGCGGATGCATGCCGCGAGAAAATATCCCTCGGGGTCCGGGGTGGGATTTATCACCCGGCGTATTTCCATGTTTTGTGGGTGCTCAAGCGCTTGTATATCTGCCTTGTCGGTGACTTCGATAAGGGCGTAGCCACGTGCTTCACCCCCCAACGTGATACGGCGCACGTTTTGTGATACCTGCGAGCAGCGTAGCACGGCCAATTCTATTGGATTGGGTCCAGCCATCTGAGTAGTACTCCTTGGTTCCGCTATCTGTTTCCGGTTGCTCGCGGGCGCATCGTCAAAGGGAAGTTTCAATACTGACGGTAAATTGCCTGGGGTCGCCAAAATAGTTTTGCCGTGACCCGCCTTGCACGCGGGCATAGTACTCCTCGTCGGTCAGGTTGGTGCCGTTGAGCACGATACGGGTACTTTCGTTCAGGTTGTAGGACAGCATCATCGAGAAAATGGTATAGCTGTTCTCTTCCCAGCGAATGCCGTTGCTCTCGGAGAACGTACCGCTGCTATACTCCGCACCAAGGCCGAAAGCCAGCTTGCTGTTTAGGCTGTATTTACCCCAAAGTTTTAGGCTGTGTTCGGGTGTAATGGAGGAAAAAGGCTTGCCCTTGTCGGCCGGGTCGCCGGTTTCGATTTGCTCGGTGTCTGTGTAGGCATAGCCGGCCAAGAGGTCGAGATTATCCATCGCGCTGCCGGCGATCTCCATCTCAAAGCCTTCCGCCTGAACTTCTCCGCCTTCGATGGAATAGTCTGGATTTTTCAGGTCCTCGATCGCGCGCTTGTCCTCGGTGATCTGGAACACGGCAAAATGATAGTTGCCCCGACCGCCGTTCAGTTCGCCCTTCAGACCTGCTTCATACTGTATGCCGACCCTGGGCGATAGCACGTTCTCGTTAACGTTGCGTTCATCCTGCGGTACAAAGGACTCCGAAATACTGGCGTACAGGCTGATCGACTCGCTCAGATCGTGGACCAGGCCGGCATTCGGAGTGAACTCGTCGTTTATTTCCGCCGCGGAAGTGCCGTTGTCGGTTTCCCACTTGGTTGTCAGGCGGCCGCCGAGAATCAGGTTGGTCGCGTCCGTTAGCGCCAGGGTTGCCTTGAAGTACGCGCCGTTCTCTTTGGTGTCGGTGGTGCGCGGTGGGCTGCCCAGGGTCAGTGTTTGCCGTGGGTCCGGGTTGCTGGCGGAGTCCGGGTCGTAGACGTTGATGGAAGGGTAGTCAAAGTCGTAGTAGTAGCCGTGAATCGCATTCTCCGCATCGCGACCATTCACGCCCAGTAGCAGTTTGTGCTCCTGGTTGAACAGCGTAAACGGCAGATTCGTGTGTAGGTCGAAACTCAGCTCCGATAGATCCTGGTCGGTCGCAAGGGCCCAGCGCGCGGTCTCGCCGGTAACGGGGTCGATAGGGCTGGCGGTGTAATTGAGTAGGTATTCAACGTCGCGATCGGCATTGGTCACGGTCGCCTTCACGGTCGCGCCGGACTCAAACGCGTACCTGGCTTCCACAAACTGCCGGGCCAACCGGCTTTCCTTGTAGTTGTGGGGTGTACCGGTATACAGGTCGCGATCAATGTCGCCGAAGTTGCCATCGGCCAGGGTGGGAACGCCTACATCGGGCACGGCTTCGGTATCTTCGATGGTGGCGCCGGCTGCCAGCGCCAGGTTCGGGGTCAAGTCGTATTCTATGGTGGTGTAGAACAGCTTCTTCTGGCTGGAAACATCCTCAATGTAGGAATCGGAATCCTCATAGCCAATGGCGGCGCGGGCGCGTAGTCTCTCGTCATTCGTCAGGGCGCCGGTCGCGTCCAGTTCGAGCCGGTAGCCGGGCCAGGATTGGGCAAAGCCCTTAATGTTCACTGAGCGTTCTGCATGGGCCTTTTTACGCACCAAACTGATGTATCCCCCCGGCTCGCCCGCGCCTTCCAGCAGGCCGGCGGGGCCGCGCATCACTTCCACGCTTTCGTAGCTGATCAGGTCCGGGGTGCCGTGGCCGTGAGTGCCA
Organism: Parahaliea mediterranea; assembly: GCF_017255185.1. Lineage (GTDB taxonomy): Bacteria > Pseudomonadota > Gammaproteobacteria > Pseudomonadales > Halieaceae > JAFKCZ01. The sequence goes on along the minus strand of NZ_JAFKCZ010000008.1, from coordinate 26,852 downwards.
TTTGAAGTCCCTGTTGTTCTCACGCCGTCAATACTGACGGCGTCCAGCTCGAATCCGCGCATCAGGTAATTAAAGGTGCCGGAGCCAAAGGTTTTAACGGTCACGCCCGTGGTCGCTTTCAAGGCGTCACTGAGGGTCAGCATGTTGCGGTCTTTGATGGTTTGGCTGGTAATGACCGTAATGGACTGCGGAATCTCGCGCAGCGTCTCAGAACCCTTGCCCAGATTGACGACGTTGGAGGTATAGGCGCCGGTTACGATGACCTCTTCGACGTTGTCGCTTGCGCTCGATGGCCCGGGGCCTGGTGACACCTGCTGCGCCTGCAGGCTCGCCGCGCCCAGCATGGCGCCCACGGCGATGGCGTTGGCAATGGGGCGCAGTCGCTGCGGCGTCCTCGGGAGGCCGTGAGCTGGCGCGAGTTTAGTAGACGACTTTTTTTGCATGATTCCCCCTGTCGATAATTGGCATGGCGAGGTCTGTTGCCTCTTGGCTGCGGGTCGGCCGGATGCGCCCATGTGCCGCGCGGGGCCCCCCTTTGCATTGGGCGACCTGATCGCCGCCTGGCACTGGAAAGAAATGCTGACACAAATGATAACGATTATCAATAACGTTAAGTGTGGGCTGCTGGGGCGCCGCCGCAATGCGGCCATCCACCACCGCGTCAGCTGTGCCAGTCATCCATACTGATCACGCTTGCGGTGTTTTTTGGCGAAATTGGGGGATGGAGCGAGCGATCGGCAGAGGTGTTTGCACGGCGGCGTTATCGCGCAAGGGGCGCGACTGTGCTGCGGTAAGGAGGATTTTTCAGGAGGTGGCAGCCCGCCGCATCGATAGGGTGTGGCGGGCTTTATCGGTCATGAAATGCAATATGTAGGGGCTAGGGATCAGGCCTCATCCCGATACGACTCAACCGACGGGCAGCTACAGTGCAAATTCCGATCCCCATACACATTGTCCACCCGGTTCACCGGCGCCCAGTACTTGCTCTGGCGCAGTGAGACCACCGGGTAGGCGGCCTGCTCGCGGCTGTAGGGGTGTTCCCACTCGCTGGCGGCAACGTCGGCCAGGGTGTGGGGGGCGTTGACCAGGGGGTTGTCTTTTGCGTCGAGCTTGCCGTCCTGTACCGCCTGGATTTCCTGGCGGATGGCGATCAGGGCGTCGCAGAAGCGGTCGAGTTCGGCTTGCGACTCGGACTCGGTGGGTTCCACCATCAGCGTGCCGGGCACCGGGAAGCTCATGGTGGGGGCGTGGAAGCCGTAGTCCACCAGGCGCTTGGCGATGTCCTCCTCGGAGATGCCGCTTTCCTCTTTCAGCGGGCGCATGTCCACGATGCACTCGTGGGCCACGTTGCCAGTGGTGCCGGTGTAGAGGATGGGGAAGTGGTCCTTGAGCCGGTGGGCGATGTAGTTGGCGTTGAGGATCGCCACCTTGGTGGCCTGCTGCAGGCCCTCACCGCCCATCAGCGCGATGTAGGCCCAGGAGATGGGCAGGATGGAGGCGCTGCCATAGGGCGTGGCGGAGACCACGTCGTTGTTGGCATCCAGGCCGGGCACCGGGCTCACCGGGTTGGTGGGCAGGAAGGGCTGCAGGTGCTTGCCCACGCCGATCGGGCCCATGCCGGGACCGCCGCCGCCGTGGGGGATGCAGAAGGTCTTGTGCAGGTTGAGGTGCGACACGTCGGCGCCGAACTTGCCCGGGGCCGCCAGGCCCACCAGGGCGTTGAGGTTGGCGCCGTCCACGTAGACCTGGCCGCCGTGCTGGTGGATTACCTCGCACAGCTCAATGATGGACTCCTCAAACACGCCGTGGGTGGAGGGATAGGTGACCATGATGCAGGACAGGTCCTCGCTGTGGCGCTCGGCCTTCAGCTTCAGGTCGTCCATGTCGACATTGCCCTTGCCGTCGCACTCCACGATCACGATCTTCATGCCCGCCAGCGCGGCGCTGGCCGGGTTGGTGCCGTGGGCGGAGGCGGGGATCAGGCACACGTTGCGCCGGGCATCGCCGCGGCTCTCGTGGTAGCGCCGGATCGCCAGCAGGCCGGCGTACTCGCCCTGGGAGCCGGCGTTGGGCTGCATGGAGATGGCGTCGTAGCCGGTGCACTCGAGCAGCATGTGCTCCAGCTCGGCCAGCAGGGCCTGGTAACCCCTGGTCTGCTCCGCCGGCGCGAAGGGGTGGATCTTGGCGAACTCGGGCCAGGTAATGGCCAGCATCTCGGTGGTGGCGTTGAGCTTCATGGTGCAGGAGCCCAGCGGGATCATCGCGCGGTTGAGGGCGATGTCCTTGTCCTCCAGGCGGCGCATGTAGCGCAGCATCTCGGTTTCGGAGTGGTAGTCGTTGAACAGCGGGTGCCGCAGGTAGTCCACCTGCCGGCGCAGGGCGTTGGGGATGCCGTCGAATTCAGCCACCTCTTCGTCCAGGCTGCTGCAGGGGCTGGTGGGCTGGCTGCCGGTGAAGATTGCCACCAGGGCGTCGACGTCGGCGGCGGTGGTGGTCTCGTCGAGGGACACGCCCAGGCGGTCCCCGCCGATCAGGCGCAGGTTGTAGCCCTTGTCGAGGGCCCGGGCCACGATGGCGTCGCGCTGCTCGCCGACGGTGTAAGTGAGGGTGTCGAACCAGCTGTCGTTGTCGGGGGTGAGGTTGCCGGTGGCCAGCATGCGCTGTAGCAGGCTGGTCAGGCGCTGGATGCGCTCGGCGATGCGGCGCAGGCCCTCGGGGCCGTGGTACATGGCGTAGAAGGCGGCCATGATCGCCAGCAGCGCCTGGGCGGTGCAGATGTTGCTGGTGGCCTTCTCCCGGCGGATGTGCTGCTCCCGGGTCTGCATGGCCATGCGCAGGGCCTCGTTGCCGCGGCGGTCGATGGACACACCGATGATGCGCCCGGGAGTGGAGCGTTTGTAGGCGTCGCGGGTGGCGAAGAAGGCGGCGTGGGGGCCGCCGAAGCCCATCGGCACGCCGAAGCGCTGGCTGTTGCCGACCACCGCGTCGGCGCCCAGTTCGCCGGGTGATTTCACCAGCAGCAGGGCCATGATGTCCGCGGCCACGGTCACCAGGGTCTGGTTGTCGTGGGCGGTCTCTATCAGCGGCGAGATGTCTTCCAGGTGGCCGTGGGTGCCGGGGTACTGGAGCAGGGCGCCGAAGGCGTCGGTGGCGCCGATCAGCTCCGCCGGGTCGCCCACCACCACGTCGATATCCAGGGCGTCGGCCCGGGTCTTCACCACGGCAATGGTCTGGGGGTGGCAGTTTTCGGCCACGATAAAGGTCTGGCTGCGGTTTTTCTTGTTCACCCGCTGCAGCAGGGTCATGGCCTCGGCGGCGGCGGTGCCCTCGTCCAGCATGGAGGCGTTGGCCAGGTCCATTCCGGTGAGGTCCATCACCATCTGCTGGTAGGTCAGCAGGGCTTCCAGGCGGCCCTGGGAGATCTCCGGCTGGTAGGGGGTGTAGGCGGTGTACCAGCCCGGGTTCTCCAGCACGTTGCGCTGGATCACCGCCGGGGTGTAGGTGTCGTGGTAACCGGTGCCGATGAAGGATTTGTTCACCACGTTCTGCGCGGCCAGCGCGCGCAGGCGGGCGATCACCGCCTGTTCGCTCTGTGCGCCGCCCAGGTCCATGGCCTGCTCGCGGCGGATGGCGGCGGGCACCGTGTCGTCGATCAGCGCGTCCAGGCTGTCGTAGCCCAGGGCCTCGGCCATCGCCTGTTGCTGGTTGACAGTGGGGCCGATGTGGCGTTGGATGAAATCCTGGTGGTTTTCCAGATCGACGAGGCTCGGACGGCTCATGGGGGCTCCGGTGGTTCAAATAAATGGTGCAAGCGGGGGCGCGATATTAACAGTCGGGCCCGTTTGCGGCAACGCAGGGGCCGCCATCCGGCGGGCCCGTTGAGCGGGGTCGGGCGCAGCAAACCCATGTCACAAAACCTTCCCATGACCGACCTGCTGGCGACTATCCGCGATTGTCGTCACTGCGCCGGGCGCCTGCCCCTGGGGCCGCGGCCGGTGCTGCGCGCCAGCGCCGGCGCGCGCCTGCTGATTGTGGGCCAGGCGCCGGGCACCCGGGTGCACGCCAGCGGCGTGCCCTGGGACGACCCCAGCGGTGACCGCTTGCGGGACTGGCTGCGGATGGACAAGGCGCAGTTCTACGACGAGCGGCATGTGGCCATCGTGCCCATGGGCTTTTGCTACCCCGGCAAGGGCAAGTCCGGCGACCTGCCGCCGGACCCGGCCTGCGCGCCGAAATGGCACGACCCCCTGCTGGCGGGTATGCCGGAACTGGAGCTGACCCTGCTGGTGGGTAGCTACGCACAGCAGTACTACCTGGAGGCGGACAAAGAGACCCTGTCGAGCCGGGTGCGCCGCTGGCGGGACTTCGGGCCGCGCTTTTTCCCCCTGCCGCACCCCTCGCCCCGCAACAACCTGTGGCTGCGCAAGAACCCCTGGTTCGAGGCCGAGGTGCTGCCGGCGCTGCGGGAGCGGGTGGGGGCTCTGGGCTTGTTTGCCGCCGGTTGAAACCGGCTCCGCCTTGCCTTCATCGGCGGCAACGCCGACACTGTGCGGCCCACGATTTTCAGCAGGAGCACCCATGGACCTGGTCAATCCCGAAACCGTCGGCCTCGACCCCCGGCAACTCGAGCGCATCGGCGAGCACTGGCGGCGCGCCTACCTCGAGCCCGGCAAGATTCCCGGCTGCATCACCCTTATCGCCCGGGCCGGGAAGGTGTGCTACCTCGACGTCGCCGGCCGGCGGGATATCGCGCGCGACCAGCCGATGACCGAGGACACGGTGTTTCGCATTTACTCCATGACCAAGCCCGTGACCTCGCTGGCGTTGATGCAGCTCTACGAGCGCGGCCTGTTCTCGCTGGACGACCCGGTGCACCGCTTCATCCCCGCCTTCCGCGACTTGAGGGTGCGCAAGGCCGGTTCCTTCCCGCTGTTCGAAACCGTGCCCTGTCAGCGCCCGATGTCGGTGCGCGACCTGCTCACCCACACCTCGGGCCTGACCTACGACTTTTTGCGCGAGTCCAATATCGACTACGCCTACCGCAAATTGCAGGTGGGCAATCCCAAGCCGGGCTATACCGCGGCCGACATGGTGGCGGAGCTGGCGCAGTTGCCCCTGGAATTTTCCCCGGGCGAGCGTTGGAACTACTCCCTGGCCACCGACGTCTGCGGCCACCTGGTGGAACTGCTCAGCGGCCAGAGCCTGCCGGACTACCTGGAGCAGCACCTGTTCCAGCCCCTGGGCATGGCGGACACCACCTTCAATATCCGCCCCGGGCAGCTGCCGCGCTTCGCCAGCTGCTACCAGCGCGACGCGAACAGGGAACTGGTGCTGAACGACGACGGCCAGGACAGCCGCTTCCGCGAGCGCAGTTTTTATTCCGGGGGCGGCGGGTTGCTGTCCACGGCGGGGGACTACTACCGCTTCTGCCAGATGCTGCTGAACGGCGGCAGCCTCGACGGCCAGCGGGTGATCGGCTCCCGCACCCTGGATTTCATGACCCGCAACCACCTGCCGGGGGATGTCGACCTGTCACAGATCGCCATTGGCAGTTTCAGCGAGACGGTTTACGAAGGCGTGGGCTTTGGCCTGGGCTTCGCCACCAAACTCGATCCGGTGGCCAACGGTTACCCCGCCTCCCCGGGGACCTTCTTCTGGGGCGGCCTGGCCAGCACCCTGTTCTGGGTCGACCCGGAGGAGGACCTGACGGTCCTGTTCATGACCCAGCTGATGCCCTCCAGCACCTTTAATTTCCGCGGTCAGCTGGAGGCCATGGTCTACGCCGCGCTGGAGTAGCGCCCGGATACGGACTGCAGGTCCCGCCGGCACTGCCGGGCGGCTCCCACCGGCTGCGAGCGCGTTGTGCTTCCAGCCGGTCTTCCCTAGCCGGGCGCCCCTGGCCGGGCGCCCCTAGCCGGGCGCCCCTGGCCCAATCGCGGTAATAATTGGCCCGGCTTCGGCGGCGCTATTGTAAATGAGAATACATCCGATTACTGTTCGTCTCCCAATTATGAGGTGCGTCGCGCCCCCGCAAGATTCGACGCACCGCTATCCGCTAGGGAGACACCATGAACAAGCAGACCCTCGCGCTGGCCGTGGCCAGTGTCATCGCCAGCTCCGCCATGGCGGACAATGCCCTCGAGGAAGTCACCATCGTCGGCAGCCAGGAAGCGGTGCGCAACCTGCCGGGCACCGGGGCCCTGGTGGACAATGAGCAGATCAGCGTCGAAGCCGCCAACGACATCAACCAGCTGCTGAAAACCGTACCGGGTATCTATATCCAGGAGGAGGACGGCTACGGCCTGCGCCCCAATATCGGCATTCGCGGCGCCACCTCCGAGCGCGCCTCCAAGGTTACGCTGATGGAAGACGGGGTGATGATCGCGCCAGCGCCGTACTCCAATCCCGCCGCTTACTATTTCCCGACCACCGCGCGCATGCACGCCATTGAGGTGATCAAGGGCGCGCCACTGCTGCGCTACGGCCCGCAGACCACCGGCGGGGTGATCAACCTGGTGTCCACGCCGATTCCGGAATCCAACAGCGGCAATCTCAACTTCCGCTATGGCGAAAACGGCGAGACCGACCTGCTGGCCAGTTTTGGCGCGCGCGCCGGTGACTTTGGCGTGTTGCTGGAAACCACCCAGCGCCGCAGCGACGGCTTCAAGGACATCGACCGCAGCAGTCGCGACAGCGGCTATGACATCCAGGATTACCTGTTGAAACTGGGTTGGCAGGGCGAGGGCCAGAGCCTGCTGTTCAAGGCCCAGTACTCGGAGGAGACCTCCGACGAGACCTACCTCGGCCTCACCGACACGGATTTCGACCGCGATCCCGACCGGCGCTACGGCCTGTCCAGCATCGACGAAATGGACAACGACCACCAGGGCTACAGCCTGAGCTACGAGCTGGCCCTCGGCGAACGGGTCAACATGACCGCCCTGGGCTACTACAACGAGTTCGCCCGGGACTGGTTCAAGCTCGGTGGTGGCGGCAGCTTCATCAGCGCCGCCAACGCTGGCGACGCCGAGGCCCAGGGGGTGCTGGATGGCACCGTCGACGCCTTCGGCCTGAAATACAAGCACAACAACCGCGAGTACGAGTCGCGGGGTGTCGAGCTCAACTTCGATGTCGATCTGGGCGCCCACCAGCTCGCGGTGGGCGGCCGGGTGCACGAAGACGAGATGGACCGCTACCAGCCGGAGGAAATCTACAACCAGATCGACGGCGAACTGGTGTTCGTGGGCATCGAGGCGGCCACCGGCGGCGACAACCGCCTGGAGGAGGCCGATGCCACCAGCCTGTGGCTGGTGGATACCTGGCAGGTCAACCCGGTAATGGACGTCAACCTGGCGCTGCGCTACGAGGATGTGGAGTCCCGGCGGCGCCAGTACGCCACTGCGGACCGCTCCGACGCGCCGAGTCGCCGTGGCAACGACAGTGACGAGTGGCTGCCCGGGGTGTCTTTCACCTACCAGCTGGGCCAGGACTGGCAGCTGCTGGCCGGCGTGCACCGGGGCTTTTCGCCCCTGGGCGGCGGCGCGGTGGCCAACGAGGAGCCGGAAACCAGCACCAACTGGGAAGCCGGTTTCCGCTACGACGGCGGCTGGTTCCTGGAGGTTGTGGGCTTCTACAGCGACTTCGAGAACAAGACCGAGAACTGCTCCAACGCCAGCCCCTGCAGCAACGGCGACACCTCGGGCTCCTTCAACACCGGCGAGGCGGTGATCCAGGGCCTGGAGCTGCAACTGGGCAGCGCCATTGAGGCGGGTGCGCTGACCATTCCGGTCAACCTGATGTACACCTACACCGACGCCGCGATCAGCGAGGACAATCCCGCCGAGGGCTTCGAGGACGGCGACCAGCTGGCCTCGGTGCCGGAGAACACCTTCAGCCTGCGCGTGGGCCTGGAGACCGGCATGGGCTGGAACAACTACGCCGTGGCCAAGTACATCGACGAGATGTGCATGAACGTCGGTTGCAACAACGGCGGCGACCGCTTCGCGCGCAGCGAGGACTTGTTTGTGGTGGATTTCATCAGCCGCTACGAAATCAGTCCCGGGGCGGTGGCCTTCCTCAAGGTGGAGAACCTGTTCGACGAGCAGGCCATCGTTTCGCGCCAGCCCGATGGCGCGCGGCCCAACAAGCCACGCACGGCATCGGTGGGGATGGAGTGGACGTTCTGATTCCCGACCCAATCGGCACCTGAAAAAAACGGGCCGCTGGAGACAGCGGCCCGTTTTTTGTCGGGGGAGGGTGTTACAGGCGGTAGTTGAGGTTGAGGTAGAGCATCCGCCCACGGGGGTCGTGTACCTTGGTGTCGTAGCCGAGCAGGTCCACCACGGCGGGCGGTTCCTCGTCGGTCACGTTGATGGCGCCGACCGCCAGCGTCGCCTCGCTCTCGCCCAGGGCAAAGGCGTAGGCGTAGCGCAGATCGACGGTGGCGTGGCTGTCGATCTCCAGTCCACTGTTGTCGTCGTCGTAGCTGTCGGTGTAGCGCAGGTAGGCCGTGGCGCTGTGCGCGCCCAGGGCCCAGTCCAGACTGATATTGCCCTTCCACTCTGGCAGTGAACGGGCGAAGTTCAGCTTGTTGCGGCTGCCCACGGCGTCGATGGTGTCGCTGCCGCCGCTCTCGCGCAGCTCGTATTTGTTGACCCAGGTCCACTGCGTGCCAAAGCGGAACAGCCCGGCGCCGCTATCCAGCCGATACTGTCCCGACAGGTCGATGCCATCGGTCTCCGCCGAGGAGGCGTTGATGAAGTCGGTCTGCACCAGGGTGATCAGGTTGCTGGCGGGGTCGCGGGTGACCGCGAGCTGCGCTGGCGTGCCGCTGAGGCCGGCCTGGGTGTCGGCCACTTCCTGGGCCACTACCGCGTCGGGCACCTGCTTGACGATCAGGTCCTCGTAGTCGTAGTACCAGTAGTCGAGGCTCAGCTCGAGGGTGTCGTTCTCCCAGGTGACCCCGAGGTTGACCACGTCCGCCTGTTCCGGGTCGAGGTCGGGATTGCCATTGGTCTGGGCGGAGCGGAACACCGTGCTGTCGGTCAGCGGGTCGTACATATTGGCCTGGGAGGCCTGGGTGGCGTCGGTCTGGAACAGTGAGGGCGCGCGGAAGGCGGTGCCGACGCTGCCGCGGAAGGAGAGCGTGTCGCTGGGCTGCCACAGCGCACCCAGTTTCGGGTCGAGGCTGTTCACGCCGTCGCCGTAGTCCTCGTAGCGGGCCGAGGCCTGCAGCTCCAGGTTGGCGGTCACCGGGATGCTGAACTCGGTGAACAGGGCGTAGATATCCCGCTCGGCATCGTAGTCGGGACCGCCGAACAGGGACAGGAACTCCTGGTTGTTGTAGTCCTCGCCCCAGTCGTGGGCCAGCTCCTCCCGCCGGTAGTGCGCGCCGAAGGCCGCCATCACCGTGCCGGCCTCCAGCTCGAACAGCTCTCCCGAGGTGATGGCGTCGAAGGTGAGCAGTGATGTTTCGCCATTCATGTCGGTGCTGCCGATCATATCGGCGATCACCGCGGGGTCGTTGTCGGCGCCCGCCAGGGGGTTCCAGTACTGGTTGTTGTCTGGCCCGCCGCGGCCGGCCAGGGCCGCCACGGCGCGGCTTTGCAGGGTGTCCGGGCGATCGTAGAACACTTCCTGTTCGCTGTAGCTGCCCTGCGCGGTCCAGTACCAGTCATTGGCGAACTGCCCCTCCAGGTTGCCCGCCACGCGCAGGGTGTCGTACTCGTTGCGCGCCACCGAGGGGCCGGCCTCCGCACCCTGGATGCGGCCAAAGTAGCTGACATCCTCGCCCCACAGGTTGCCGGGGTTGTCCTCGGGCACGGTGGGGAAGAAGGTCAGGAAGGGGAAGGACGGCGAGGCGATGTGCTCCACCTCGGTCTTGTTGTAGGCCAGCTCCAGGCGGCCGGACACGGTTTCGGAGAAGTCGTGCCGGGCGGTGGCGAACAATTGTGTGCGCTGCTCGTCGGGAGACAGGTCGAAGTAGGGCGAGTAGTCGAAGCCGCAGAAGCCGTTGTCGCGGGGAAAGCCGCCGACCGTGCCGCAGCCGGGGTCCATGACAAAGCCGCCGCTGGTGAGAAAGGTGCCGGGATGGCCCAGGCTGGACAGGGCGGTGCCTTCGGTGAAGTCGCGGTCGGCGGAGTACATGGCCTCGCGATCGAAATAGCTGGCGGCGAGCATGAGGTGGGTGCTGTCGTTGCCGCCGCCCCAGATCGCGCCGAACTCCGCATCACTGTGGTCGCCGTGCTCCGCCGCCTGGTAGTTGGCCTGGATCTCGAAACCGTCGAAGTTGTCGCGGCTGATGAAGTTGACCACCCCGGCCACGGCGTCGGAGCCGTAGGTGGCGGCGGCGCCGTCCTTGAGGATTTCCATGCGCTCGATGGCGATGAAGGGCAGCAGCGAGTTGGTATCCACGAAACTGGAGCCATCGGTGGCCGCGACTGCGCTCAGTGTCTGGCGCTGGCCGTTGATCATCACCAGGGTGGACCCGAGCCCCAGGTTGCGCAGGTTGATATTGGAGGTGCCGCTGGTCAGGGGCTGGGCCAGGTTGTCCACCTGGAACTCGGCGCCGCTGTTCTCGGGCAGATTCTTGACCACGTCGACCACCGTGGCAGCGCCCTGGTCGAGCATGTCCTCCCGGCCCACCACGCTCAACGGCGAGGGCGAGTCGAACTGGCTGGGGCGGCGGATATGGCTGCCGGTGACGACCACTTCCTCCAGCGCCGGGCTGTTGCCCTGCGCTTGCAGGCTGGCCGGTAGCGGCAGCAGGATGAAGCCGGCGGCGGCCAGCAGGGAATGGGTGGCGGGTTTGGCTTTATGTTTTGTCATTGCGAGCGCTCCTTGGTTGAACCTCTTATCCAGGACGGTCGCCGCGGTGATTCACCCCACCTCGGTAATCAACGTTGCCACTCTACACTCAGGTACCACACCCGCCCCCGCGGATCGTGGGTGTGGGCGTCGTAGCCCAGGAAGGTGTTCACGGCGGGGGGATCGCGATCAGTGACGTTGTACACGCCCAGAGCCAGATCGGCGCCCCCGGGCAGCAGGCCGGGCCAGGCGGCGTGCAGGTCGAGGGTGACCTGGCTGGCAATGTCCTCGCCGCGGTTGCGGTCGTCGCGGTAGCCGGAAACCCCGTTCAGTCGCGCCCGGGTCTCGAATCGCGGGCCCCGCCAGCCGAACCAGGCGTTGGCTTTGAGCCGCGGCAGGGCGCGCGCCGCGGGGGTGCCGGCGTTGCGGCTGCCGGCGCCCTCGAACACCGCCCCGCTGGCGTCGCGAATGCGAAAGCGCTCGGTCCAGGTCCAGGACAGGCCCGTGTCCAGTGCGCCGCTGCCCCAGGGCAGTTGCGCGCCGAGGGCGCCGTCGAGGCCGATGCTGCGGATGTCTGCTGCGTTGACGAAATCGGCGCGGATCTCGGTGATCTGGCCGTTGGCCGGGTCGCGGCTGACCTTGGCGATGGCTGCCGGATCTCCCGCCCGGGCGTCCTCGAGAATGGTCTGCGGCGACTCCTTGAGGGTCACGTTGCGGTAGTCGTAGTACCACAGGTCGAGCCCTGCATAGATACCCCGCGGGTCGCGGTATTCAAAGCCGGCGGTGGCAATGCGGGCGGTGGCCGGCGACAGGTCGCGGCGGCCGCTGGTGATCACGTTGGCGAATTGCGGCGTGCCCGGCGTGATGCCGTCGCTGATCGCCACCGGCACCGCCTGGCTGGCCTGGGTCTGGAACAGCGACGGCGCGCGAAAGGCCCGCCCCCAGGTCAGCCGCAGGGCGCTGCGCGACCCTGCCTGCCAGTTGAGCGCGAGCTTGGGCGACAGCGCGCCCCGGGCGCCGCCGGCGTGCTCGTAGCGTCCGGCGAGTTGCAGGTCGAGGGTGTCGGTGGGGGACAGCAGCAACTCGCTGTACAGCGCGGACACGTCGCGGCTGCCGCTGAAATCCGGCCCGCCGCCGAGGCTGAGAAACTGCTTGTCGTTGTAGACCTGGGCGAAGTGCTGTGACAGCCACTCGCGGCGGAACTGCCCGCCGAGGGCGAAGCGCGCCGGTGTTCCCGCCAGGGTCAGGTCGTGGCTCGAGGCCGACAGGTCGAACGCGACCAGGCGCGACTGGCCGCGCATGCCCCAGTCGGCGAACAGGGCCTCGACCACCTCCGGGTCGTTGACGGCGCCGTGCCGGGGGTTCCAGTAGGCGTTGTGCTGCGGCCCGCCGCGGCCATCCAGCGCCGCCTGCAGTTCGTCGCGCACCGTATCGGTGCGGCCGTAGCGCGTGCGGCTGTAACTGAAATTGACTCCCGCCTGCAGGTGGACCGGATACTCCGTGCGGCTGAATTCGAGACGCGCGAAATCGCTGCGATAGCGGCTGCGGGAGCGCGAGGCGCCGGCTTCCGCGCCCAGGACCCGGCCGTAGAACCGCACGTCCTCGCCGAAGTCGTTGCCCGGGTTGTGCGCCGGCACCAGCGGGAGGGTGTTGGCAAAGGGAAAGGAGGGGGTGGCGTGCACCCAGACCTCGGCGGCGTTGTGGCTCAGGGTGGCGGTGACGCGGCTGCCGTCGCGCCAGGTGTGTTCCAGGCGGGTGTATAGCCGCCGGCGCCGCTCCTCGGGGCTGAGGTCGAAGTAGGGCGATGAGTCGAACAGGCAGTAGGGGTTGCCGGGCCGTATTTCACCACCGGCCACGCCGCAGTCCGGGTCCCGTACCAGGCCCTCCTTCGAGGTCAGGTAGGTGCCGGGTTGCCCCAGGCTGCTGATTACCGTGTGATCCGGGTAGTCCCGGTCGGTGGTGAGCAGCGCATCCTGCTGTTCCAGGCTCAGCGCCAGGATGCCGCTGCTGTTGCCGCCGGGTAGCGCGCCGCCAAACAGGGCGCCGAGGCGGGTGTTGTCCTGTCCGCTGCGGCTGGTGGCTGAATGGCGCAGGGCCAGTTCCACGCCGCGAAAGCCGTGACGCGGGATCACATTGACGACCCCGGCGACGGCGTCGGAGCCGTAAGTGGCGGAGGCGCCGTCGCGCAACACGTCGATGCGCCCGATGGCGATTTCGGGCACCAGGGCGTTGACGTCGACGAAAGTCTCGCCCTGGGTGGTGGCCACCGGCACGTCGACCTGGCGCTGGCCGTCGAGCAGTACCAGCGTGGTGCCGAGGCCCAGGTTGCGCAGGTTGATGGCGGCGGTGCCGGCGGTCAGGGGCTGGTTGAGGTTGTTGATCTGGATCTCCGCCCCCGAGTTGATCGGCAGCTGCTGCAAGACCCGGGGCAGGCTGACGTGGCCCTCGGCGCGCAGCGTGGCTCGCGGCACCATGGTGACCGGCGACAGGCCGCCGCGATCCGCCGGCAGACCCAGGTGGGAGCCGGTGACCAGGATCTCCTCCCGCGGCGGTACGGATGCAGCGCGCTGTTCGCCGGGCTCCGCGCTCACCCGGTAGATGACCAGGGTGCCCGCGTCGCTGTAGCGAAAGGCCAGGTCGGTATCGCGCAGCAGGGTGGTGATGGCCGCCTCGACGCTCTCTGCATCGCTGACCGCCGGCGCCTGCAGGCCCGCGGTGAGTTCGGAGGCAAAGATGATCTGCAAGCCCGCCAGCCGCGACAGCTCCAGCAGCGCCCGATCCAGCGGTTGGGCGGGGAGTTGGTAGGGGGGCTGGTAGGAAAGAGGCTCGGCCGCCGCAGGGGGCGGGGCCGCCAGCAGACCGGCCAGGCACAGCAGGCAGGCGGCGAGCAGGTGCGGGGCGTCGTTCACCGCACCCGGATATGGATGCCCGAGGCGGTGTGGACCACCCGGGCGGGCAGGGCGTCCTCCACATCCCTGAGTACCGCGTCGACATCGCCGAAGTGGTCAAAAGAAGCCGTGATCGACTGCTTGCCGAGCTGGCTGCTGGCGATGTAAATGGGGGTGTCGCTGTAGCGGTTGAGGTCCGCCACCAGTTGCCGCAACGGCTCCCGGAAGTAGTCGCGCCGGCCTTCCCGCCAGGGCGCGGCGCCGGTGCCGGCCAGGGACGTCAGCGCCAGGGCGCTGCCGTCGTCGCGATAGCCGGAGGCCTGGCCCGCGGCCAGTTCCAGCGCGCTGTGCGGGTCCTCCCGCTGGATGGCGACCCGGCCGTGGGCGACCGCCACGCGCACCGCGTCCTCGCCCAGGCTCACATTGAAGGCGGTGCCCAGAGCGCGGGCGCTGACCCCGCCGGCGCTCACCGTGAACGGGCGCCGGGGGTCGCTGGCCACGTCGAAGAAAGCCTCGCCGCGCAGCAGCGCCAGCCGGCGCTGGGCGGGTGCGTAGCGCACCGTGACCCGGGAATGGGCCCCCAAAGTCACGGTGCTGCCGTCGGCGAGTTCGATGCTGCGAATTTCTCCGCGGTCGGTGCTGTAGTAGGCGGGTTCGCCCGGGGCGGTTGTCGTTGGATCGGTAAAGAGCTGCGCGGCCCCGGCAAACAGCAGGGCCAGCACCACGCTGGCCGCCAGCGCCCAGCGCCAGCGCTGGACCGGGAGCCGTTGCTCCGGGGGCGGCGCCGGCTCGCCTGTCGCCGCCCGCTCGGTCCGCAACACGGCCTCGCGGGCGAGGTCGAGTTCTCCCCACAGGCGGCAGACCGATTCAAAGGCCCGCGCGTGCTCGGGGGAGGCTTCCAGCCAGGCGCGCAGGGCCGCGTAATCGGCTTCCCCGGCCTCGCCGGAGGACATGCGCAGTAGCCAGTCGCGGGCCTGGGCGCGTGTGTCGGCGTGATCAGCGATCATCGGCGCCCTCCGTCAGTTCGCGATCCAGTTGCGCCAGCGCCTGCGACATGTGTTTTTCCACCATGCCCTGGCTGATGCCCAGGTGGTGGGCCACCTCGCGGTAGGTGAGCTGGCGGTACTTGTGCAGTACGAAGACCTGGCGGCGCTTGGGCGGCAGGCGGCGCACCGCGGCCTCCAGCGCGCGCAGGCGCTCCCGGGACACCAGGGACGCGGGCAGGTCGTCACCGGGTGTCGCGGTGTCGAGATCGGCGGCCTGGGCCCGGGCGGTGTTGCCGCGGCTGGTGGCGGCGCGCAGCTTGTCCACCGCGAGGTTGCGGGCCATGCGGTACAGGTAGGCGACCGGTGAGCGCGCGCGGGCAAAGGCGCGCGCGGGGGCGCTGTGCTCCGCCGCCAGGCGCAGGAAGGTTTCCTGTACCACGTCCTCCGCCTCTTCGTCCTGGCCGATTTTGCGGGCCACGTAGCGCTGCAGGGACTGACGGTGTTCGCTGTACAGGTGTTCCAGTTTATTTTTATTGGGGTCCATGGGCGCAGACCCTACCACAGGGCGCACGGTTCGCGAACTCGTGGCGGTGGTCGCGGGGAGCGCCGGAACAGCCCTGGTCGCGCCCATTAAACCGCGGCCTCCGCCCGCCGGAAGGCCGCCAGCCCCTGCCACGCCAGCAGCGCGGCCAGCGGGCACACCAGCAGCGGCAACAGCGCCAGGGACTGGTGCAGGGCGGCGTCGTCCTGGAACAGGAAATCGGTCAGCATCGCCACAGCCGAGGGCCCGAGGGCGAGACCGAAGAAGTTGGTACAGAACAGCAGCAGGGCCGAGGCCTGGGCGCGCATTCGGTTGGGGGTGATGAACTGCAGCGCGGCGACCCCCACGCCGTAGTAGGCGTTGAGGCAAAACACGATCGGTACCGCCGCCAGCAGCGCCAGGGAACTGGAGGGCGCCAGCGGCCCCAGGATGGCGGGCACCAGCCACAGCAGGGCGATGCCGAGGATGATGCGCAGCGGGGCGTCGCCGTGGCCGCGCGCCATCAGCGGCTGCACACACCAGCCCGCGGCCAGGGTGCCGAGGCTGCCGGCCACCAGGAAGATGGCGCCGAACTGCGTGCCCGCAGTCTCCCGGGGCACGCCGAAACTGCGGATCAGGAATTCCGGGTACCAGGCCATGGTGCCGTAGCCCAGGATCGACAGCAGCGACAGCGAGCCGATCACCCCCAGATAGGCCCGGCGGTGGGCGCGAAACTGCCGGCCGATGTCGGCCAGGGTGGCGTGGTCGCCGGGGGCGGCGCTCAGCCCGGCGCGCCGGGGCGGCTCCTTCAGCATCGCCAGCAACAGGGTCAGCAACAGGCCCGGGGCGCCCACCGCGACAAAGGTCATCTGCCAGGCGGACACCTCGCCCCAACCGGGCACCACCATTGGCTCCATGGTGGCGAACCAGGCGTAGGCGGCGCCGCCCACCACATAGGCCAGGCCGCCGCCCAGGGTGATGCCCAGGCTGTAGATGGCCAGGGCCCGGGCCAGCTTGTCCTTGGGAAACAGGTCGCCAAGCAGGGAGAAGGCGGCGGGCGACAGCGCCGCCTCGCCCACCCCGACCCCGATGCGGGTCACGAACAGGGTGCCGAAACTGCGCGCGGCGCCGCACAGGCAGGTCATCAGGCTCCAGCAGAAGATGCCGATGCTGATGATCCACTTGCGGTTGTGGCGGTCCGCCAGCCGGGCGATGGGCAGGCCGAGCACGATGTAGAACATCGAGAAGGCGAAGCCGTGCAGCAGGCTGTACTGGAAGTCGCTGATCGCGAACTCGTCGCGGATCGGCCCGATCAGCACCGCCATCACATTGCGGTCAATGAAGGAGAGGATGTAGGCCAGTAACAGCAGCGCCAGGGCGTAGTTGGCCTGGCGGCGGTCCGGGTAGTCTGCGGGCAAGGTGGAAACTCCTGTTTTTATTGTTGTGACGCTAGCCGGCCGGGTTTACCCCACCCCATTTCTATCCGGTCGCGGCGTAGCGGATCTCGGTAATCAGGAAGCGGCGCTCGCCGGTGGGGCTGCGCACGGTGATTTCGTCGTCCAGCCGCCGCCCCAGCAGGGAGCGCGCCATGGGCGAGTCCATGCTCAGCTTGCCCGCGGCCAGGTCGAACTCGTCGGGGCCGACGATGCGCCAGGTCTGCTCCGCGCCGTCGTCGTCCTCCAGGGTGACCCAGGCGCCGAAAAACACCTTGTCGGTGTCGTCCGGGGTGCGCGACACCACCTGCAGTTCGTCCAGGCGCTTGTTGAGGAAGCGCACCCGGGAGTCGATCTCCCGCAGGCGGCGCTTGCCGTAGATATAGTCCCCGTTTTCCGAGCGGTCGCCATTCTTGGCCGCCTCGTGCACGGTTTGCGTGACCACGGGGCGCTCCACCTTCCACAATTGGTGTAGCTCGGCCCGCAGGACCTGTTCGCCCTCGGGAGTGATGTAGGCCGAGCCTCTTCGGCGCGGCGGTCGATATCTGCCCATGCCGCGCATTTTAGCGCCGCTCGCGCCCGGGGCAATAGCGGGCGCTTGCCTTCCCCCGATGGGAATGTTCTATGCTCGCTGTTTGCAAACTGGAGCTAGCCACGCAATGGATGAGAATCACAACAGCGCCGCCCTGGCGGGTCAGCTGCGCTGCCCCCACGGCTCCGAGGCCGTGGCGATAGGGGCGCGAATGGCGCGCAACAATGCCGGTCCGATCACCCAGGCGATCGACTGGCTGGCTCCCGCCAATGGGGATCGGGTGCTGGAAGTGGGGCCGGGCAGCGGGGCGCACATCCCATTGATACTCGAACGCGGCGATGCCATTCGCTACCAGGGCTTGGACCTGTCGGCGCCGATGGTGGCCGAGGCGGTTGCCAGCCAGGGTGCGTGGATCGAGACGGGGCGGGCGCGTTTCCAGCAGGGCAGTTCCGAGGCCATGCCTTTTGCCGATGCGGCATTTGACAGCTTGCTCTGCGTCAATACTCTCTATTTCTGGGAGCGCCCGCAGGATCACCTGGCGGAGATGCGGCGGGTGCTGCGACCCGGCGGGCGTTTGTGTCTGGCCTACGGCGACCGGGACTTCATGAGTGCCTTGCCGTTCAGTCGCCACGGTTTTCGCCTGTATGGCCGCCCGCAGGGGGAGGCGCTGCTGGCCGTGGCGGGCTTTGACACCATTGAGCACCGTTCGTACTGTGAGACTGGTGGCAGCAACAGCGGTGGCGAGGTGCAAAAGCGCTTCCATTTGCTGCGCGCCCGCCGGCCGGTGCTGGACCTTGCGACCAGCCCCTGCTAGAAATGGGGCTCATATTAACTGGAGACTCGCTGTGCCTGCACTTCCCAAGTTTCGCCCCTTGTTGACCGCTATTGCCCTGGGGGGCGCGGTGTTGGTTTGCGCGCCCGTGTCCGCTGCCTGCCTGGACTGGCGGGGCGAGTTGCGCCAGGGCGGACTGGTGTCGGCGCGGGTGGCGCCGGGAACCGAGGTCAGCCTGGCCGGCGAGCCGCTGGACGTGCTGGAGGACGGCACCGTGTTCGCCGGATTCGGCCGCGACGCGCCCGCTACCGCGGAGCTGGTGGTCGGCGGCGCCTCGCCCTGCACCCAGACCCTGGCCGTGGCCCAGCGCGAGTACAAGATCCAGCGGGTGGAGGGGGTGCCCCAGCGCACCGTGACCCCGTCGCCGGAGCACCAGGAGCGGATCGCCCGCGAGCGCGCCCTGGTGGGGGCCGCCAAGGGCCGCGAACTCCGGCGGCCGGAGTTGCTGCGGGGGGCCCTGGCGGGTTTCGACTGGCCGGTGACCGGCCCCATTTCCGGGGTCTACGGCAGTCAGCGTTTCTACAACGGCGTGCCCCGCAGCCCCCACTACGGGGTGGACGTGGCGGTGCCCACCGGCACCGAGGTGCGGGCCCCGGCATCGGGGGTGGTGACCCTGGCGGAGCCTGACCTGTTTTACTCCGGCGGCACCATCATCCTCGACCACGGCTACCGCCTGTCCTCGTCCTTCCTGCACCTGAGCAAGGTGCGGGTGGCGGTGGGTGACGAGGTGAGCGCCGGGGACGTCATCGGCGAGGTGGGCGCCACCGGGCGCGCCACCGGCCCCCACCTGGACTGGCGCATGAGCTGGCGCGGGCACCGTATCGACCCGCAATTGCTGGTGCCCCCCATGCCGCAACCCGGGCAGGCCACCGGGGGCCACTGAGCCGGCGGTGCAACTGCGGGCCAAATGCCCGTATAATGGCCGGCCGTTTTGAACATCCGGACCGGATTCATGATCGACGAAAAGTTGTTGAGCATCCTGGTGTGCCCCGTGAGCAAGGCGCCGCTGGAGTATGACAGGGATAAAGAGGAGCTGCTGTGCAAGGCCTCCGGCCTGGCCTACCCGGTGCGCGACGGCATCCCGGTGATGCTGGAGAGCGAGGCCCGCCAACTCACCGCCGACGAGAAACTGGGCTGAGCATCGAGGTCAGTGGATGTGACCCTACAGGCGCCGGCAACACCCCCCTGTAGGGTCGAATTCATTCGGCCACCCAGCGCGGAACATTACCAGGCCAAATTCATTCGGCCAAAATACCCCGGCAGCTAACCAGGGAGACCCCCGAACCCATGTCCGACACCATCTTCGGCAAAATCGTCAACGGCGATATCCCCACCGAGTTCGTCTACGAGGACGAGCACTGCGTGGCCATCAACGATATCCATCCCCAGGCGCCGGTGCACGTGCTGGTCATCCCCCGCAAGGCGATCGAGAAACTCTCCGACGCGCAGGATGACGACCAGGCCCTGCTGGGCCACCTGATGCTGGCCGCGGGCAAGGTCGCCCGGCAGCTCGGCGTGGACGACGCCTTCCGCCTGATCGTCAACAACGGCGGCGGGGCGGGGCAGACCGTGTTCCACCTGCACCTGCACATCCTGGCGGGCTCCACCCTCGCAGAGAGCCGCATGCTCGGCTGAGCCGCTTCTTTTCCATTCCGAGACCGACTATGAAGACCGTAGAGATACGCGAAGCCTTCCTTGCCTTTTTTGAGCGCCAGGGCCACACCCGGGTACCCTCCAGTTCGCTGGTACCCGCCAACGACCCGACCCTGCTGTTCACCAACGCGGGCATGAACCAGTTCAAGGACACCTTCCTGGGCACCGACCCGCGCCCCTACAACCGCGCCGCCAGCAGCCAGCGCTGCGTGCGCGCCGGGGGCAAGCACAACGACCTGGAAAACGTCGGCTACACCGCGCGTCACCACACCTTCTTCGAGATGCTGGGCAACTTCAGCTTCGGCGATTACTTCAAGCGCGAGGCCATCCGCTTCGCCTGGCAGTTCCTCACCGAGGAGATGCAGCTGCCGAAGGAGCGCCTGTGGGTGACCTGCCACGTCTCCGACGACGAGGCCGAGCGCATCTGGGTCGAGGACATCGGTTTCCCCGCGGAGCGCATCTCCCGGCTGGACGAGGACAACTTCTGGCAGATGGGCGACACCGGCCCCTGCGGCCCCTGTTCCGAGATTTTCTACGACCACGGTCCCGAGGTCCCCGGCGGGCCGCCCGGCAGCGAGGACGACGACCTCGACCGCTACATCGAGATCTGGAACCTGGTGTTCATGCAGTACAACCGCGACGCCAGTGGCGAGATGCACCCGCTGCCGGCGCCCTCGGTGGATACCGGCATGGGCCTGGAGCGCATCGCCGCGGTGATGCAGGGCGTGCACAGCAACTACGAGATCGACCTGTTCCAGGCGCTGATCCGCGCCGCCGCCGGCATCCTGGGGGTGGACGACCTCGAACACGCCTCGCTGAAAGTGATCGCCGACCATATCCGCTCCTGCGCCTTCCTGGTCACCGATGGCGTGATGCCGGGCAACGAGGGTCGCGGTTACGTGCTGCGACGCATCATCCGCCGCGCGGTGCGCCACGGCAACAAGCTCGGCGCCACCGGCCCCTTTTTCCACCAACTGGTGTCGACCCTGGCGGCGGAAATGGGCGAGGCCTACCCGGAGCTGGTGAAGCTCCAGGCCCAGGTGGAGAAGGCCCTGCTGACCGAGGAGGAGCAGTTCGCCAAGACCCTCGACAACGGCCTGCAGATTCTCAACGACGCCCTGGAGCAGCTCGAGGGCGCCCAGATTCCCGGCGACGTGGTATTCCGGCTCTACGACACCTACGGTTTCCCCGTGGACCTCACCAACGACATCGCCCGCGAGCGCGGCCTGACCCTGGACATTGCCGGCTACGAGGCCGCGATGGCCGAACAGCGCAGCCGCTCCCAGGAAAGCGGTACCTTCAGGGTGGATTACAACGACGTGCTCAAGCTGGAGGGCAGCACCGAGTTCACCGGCTACGACGCGCTGACTGGGCAGGGCACCGTGAGCGCCCTGCTGCGCGATGGTGAGGCGGTGGACAGCCTGGCCGCGGACGAGTCCGGCGTGGTGGTGCTGGACCGCACGCCCTTCTACGCGGAGTCCGGTGGACAGGTGGGCGACACCGGCTACCTGAGTGCCGAGGGGCTGCGTCTGGAGGTGACCGATACCACCAAGGCCCAGGGCCACCACCTGCACCACGTCAAGGTGCTGTCGGGCAGCCTTAAAACCGGCGACCGCCTGGAAGCCACGGTGGACGGCAGTGTGCGCCAGCGCACCCGCCTCAATCACTCCGCCACCCACCTGCTGCACGCCGCCCTGCGCCAGGTGCTGGGCGAGCATGTGACCCAGAAGGGCTCGCTGGTGGACTCCGAGCGCCTGCGCTTCGACTTTTCCCACTTCGAGGCGGTCAAGGCCGAGGAGCTCAAGGCCATCGAGACCCTGGTCAACGCCCAGATTCGCGCCAACACCCCGGTCACCACCCGGCTGATGAGCATGGAGGAGGCCATGGCGGCCGGCGCCATGGCCCTGTTCGGGGAGAAGTACGGCGATAGCGTGCGGGTGCTCAGCATGGGCGAGAAGGACTTCTCGGTGGAGCTGTGCGGCGGCACCCACGTGGCGCGTACCGGGGACATCGGCCTGATGCGCATCTCCGCTGAATCTGGTGTCGCCTCCGGCGTGCGCCGCATCGAGGCGGTGACCGGCGCCGGGGCCCTGGCGGCGATCGACGCCCTGGAAGGGCAGCTCGGCCAGGTCTGCGAGGTGGTCAAGGCCGGCCGCGACAACGTCGCCGCCAAGGTCGGGGCCCTGCGGGCCGAGGCCCGCGAGCTGGAGAAGGAAGTGGCGCGGCTGAAACAGAAGCTGGCGACCTCCGCCGGCGGCGATCTCACCGCCGGCGCGGTGGAGGTGGCGGGGGTCAAGGTGCTGGCGGCCAGTGTCGACGGCGGCGACGCCAAGACCCTGCGCGACACCATGGACCAGTGCAAGAACAAGCTCGGCAGCGGGGTGATCCTGCTGGCGGCGGTGGACGGCGACAAGATCGCGCTGGCGGCCGGTGTCACCAAGGACCTGACCGGCCGCGTGCGCGCCGGCGACCTGATGAAGGAATTCGCCGGGCGCCTGGGCGGCAAGGGCGGCGGTCGCCCGGACATGGCCCAGGGCGGCGGCTCCGACGTGGCGGCCCTGGCCGATACGCTGAAAGCCGTCCCGGAGTGGGTCGCGCAGGAGCTGGGCTGAACCGTGAGCGAGCCAGGGCGGTCGAATGAATTCGACCCTACAGCAGTTGGACCCCGCCCCCCTGTAGGGCCGAATTCATTCGGCCAGGCAGATCGGAGCCCACCCCCTGTAGGGCCGAATTCATTCGGCCAGGCAGATCGGAGCCCGCTCCCTGTAGGGCCGAATTCATTCGGCCAAGCAGATCGGAGCCCACCCCCTGTAGGGCCGAATTCCTTCGGCCAGGCAGATCGGAGCCCACCCCCTGTAGGGCCGAATTCATTCGGCCATTCCGGTACTGTTCACACTTCCATCGAACGTTGCCCCGCAGCGGTTTTCAATCCCCATACTTTGTTGTTTAATGGCGCCCCTTTAAACACAGGGCGCAGAGCGAGCGCATGAGCCTGATCGTACAGAAATTCGGCGGAACCTCGGTAGGCAGCATCGAGCGTATCGAGCAGGTGGCCGAAAAAGTAGCCCGCTTCCAGGGCGAGGGCCACGAAGTGGTGGTGGTGGTCTCCGCGATGAGCGGCGAGACCAACCGCCTCATTGCCCTGGCCCATGAAATCCAGGACCGCCCGGTACCCCGTGAGATGGATGTGCTGGTGTCCACCGGCGAGCAGGTCACCACCGCGCTGCTGGCCATGGCGCTGAACAAGCGCGGGGTCAAGGCCAAGAGTTACAACGGCAGCCAGGTGCGCATTCTCACTGACGACGCCCACACCAAGGCGCGCATTCGCCAGATCGACGACGAGCGCCTGCACGCCGACCTGGACGAGGGCTACGTGGTCGTGGTCGCCGGTTTCCAGGGGGTGGACGAGAAGGGCAACATCACCACCCTCGGCCGCGGCGGCTCCGACACCACCGCGGTGGCCCTGGCGGCGGCCCTGAAGGCCGACGAGTGCCAGATCTACACCGATGTTGACGGCGTATATACCACCGATCCCCGGATCGTCGATGGCGCCCGCCGACTGGATCGCATCACCTTCGAGGAAATGCTGGAAATGGCCAGTATGGGCTCCAAGGTATTACAGATCCGTGCGGTGGAGTTCGCTGGCAAGTACAATGTCCCGCTGCGGGTCCTGCACAGCTTCCAGGAAGGCCCGGGCACACTGATTGCGCTGGAGGACAGTTCGCAAATGGAAACACCGACCATCGCCGGCATCGCCTTCAACCGCGACGAGGCCAAGCTGACCGTGCAGGGCGTGCCCGATATGCCCGGCGTGGCACACAGGATTCTCGGGCCCATTGGCGAGGCCAATGTCGAGGTGGACGTGATCGTGCAGAACGTGGCCGATGACAACACCACCGACTTCACCTTTACCGTGGGGCGCGGCGACCTGGCCAAGGCGGAAGAGATCCTGCAGCAGGTGGCGAGGGACATCAACGCCGAGGCGGTGACCTCAGACAGCAAGATCGCCAAGGTTTCGATCGTCGGTGTGGGCATGCGTTCCCACGCCGGTGTTGCCAGCCAGGCCTTCGCCGCCCTGGCCGAGGTGGGTATCAATATCCAGATGATCACCACCTCCGAGATCAAGATTTCGGTGATTATCGAGGAAAAATTCCTGGAGCTGGCGGTGCGTTCGCTGCATTCCGCTTTTGGGCTCAACAAGGAACCCGAAGACGAAACCGCTGCCTAACCATGAAGGACGGCACAGCCGCACAGACGGGCCGCGTGTTGCGTTTTCGTGAATCTGAACTAGTAATAGATAACAGCGATCACTCGCATCGCCCGGCCCTGCTAACGCGTGGGGGTGGCAGCTGTCGTGTGTTTGTCCTGTTAACAGACACACTACCGGAGAAAGGAAGCCTATGCTGATCTTGACACGCAGGGTTGGAGAGTCACTGATGGTTGGTGACGACATTACCGTGACCGTACTGGGGGTGAAAGGCAACCAGGTACGTATCGGCGTCAACGCCCCCCGCGACGTGGCTGTTCACCGTGAGGAAATCTACAACCGTATCCAGGACGGCGGGGAAGGCGAGCCGTCCAAAGACGAAGAATCTTCCTCTTAATCCGCCGCAACGCTTTGAATTTACAGCCGTTGTGGTATCATGCCGCGCCTGTGTCGATGGCATGGCGTTATCGCACCTGATATTTCCGGAGAGCTGGCCGAGTGGCTGAAGGCGCACCCCTGCTAAGGGTGTATAGGTTAATCCCTATCGAGGGTTCGAATCCCTCGCTCTCCGCCATATAACGGGTTGATTTACTTGAAATAAGATCTCTACCCTGTCCGGCTTGGGACCGTTTTGGGACCAAGCCCTTTCCCACCCCCAAACGCTCCGACACAAATTGCGCCATACCCGTAGCATCTTCGGAGATCCATCTGCCGTAGTGCTCATCGATCATACGGGTGCTGGTGTGGCCGACCTGACGAATAATCCACTCCTTCGGAATACCGGCCGTCAGCAGCTGACTGATGAAGGTGTGGCGCGCATTGTTCGGCCCGCGATAGCGCACTTTGGCTTTTTTAAGATGCGTGCTCCAAAAGCAATTTCTGACCGTGCCATCGGATCTGTGCGGCTTCATCGTATTGCTGTTTAAAAACACCACGCGTACTTCTTCGTCGAAGGTTTTTTTGTTGTCCCGTGACGTCACTTTCAGGCGACGCGGTGCCAGCTCTTCTGTGTAAGGACGCTGCGCCTGCAGCCATTCCAGGGCCGGCGTGATCAGTTCTACCTCCCGCGTGGAGCGTTTGGTTTTGGTTTGCTTGAAGCGTCCGCCGACTTTCGCGCGGCACACCTTGACCGTCCCGCGCTTGAGGTCGATGTCCTCCCAGGCGAGCGCAATCAACTCGGAGATTCTGAGCCCTGACCAAAAGGCGAAACCCATCATGTGGATTTCCTGCTGCCGTTTGGTCGGCGTCGACAAGATGGTTTCGATTTCGGTTTGAGTAAAAGGGTCGGGATCTTCCCGGTCACCGAGCGGCAGATTATCGATGGCCTCAACCGGCGAGTCATTGCGCACGTTATCCGCTTTGGCATCTTTGAAAATGCCGCGCAGAATAATCATGACTTCGTTGATGGTTTTGTTTGAGAGTGCGACCAGATCCAGTGCGATCCATTTCTCGATTTCTGTTTTCGTGATCGACGCGAGCCGGTGCGATCCCCAGCGAGGACGGATGTGATTTTCAACTTTGGATTTGTAGTTCACATAGGTTGATTGCGCGGTCCGTACTTTCTTGACGGACAACCAGAGGTCTAGTGCCTGGTCGACGGTGCGGTCACGGTGGGGGTTGCTGCCGAACTCGCGGCAGCGTTTGGAGTCGGGGAAGTGGTTGGCATAGTCGAAGACACCGCGACCAATCTCATACAGAATGGACGCGCGTTTGTTCTCGGCGAACTTGATGTTGGCTTTGGTGACATTGAGTCCTTTCAGCGTTTCGCGGCACCGCACACCGCGGTAGCGGAAATCGATCCGAATAGTGGAGCCGTGGATCTGAACACCATCGGGTAATTCCTGCGCCACCGTCTCGGTCGACGATGTGTTCTCTGGCTTGTCAGTGGTAGCCACTTTCCGTCCATTCATCGATTGCTCGCCAGTTGTACATGATGTTGCCGTCGGGGGCTTTCACCCAGTGCACGCCCTCGAGCCAGACACCTTGTACGCGTTTGTGCTTTTGGGCATCCAACCGGAAACCGGTGAGCTCGGTTAACTTTTTGCCCCGAATCCACTTCGGTAACGGCACACTGTAATCACGGGGGTCGTTCATACGGGTCTCGCAGAGTCGTCACATCGCAGTGCGCTAAAGATTAGCAGCGAGCTAATCAATGCGACAAGTGACCCTGCGGACTAAATGCTTACCACTGTGCTAAATCGCGCTATAGCGCTTCGCCCTTGAAGACGATGACACCGCACACGGTGGTGTTCCTATCCACCTTGATAATTCGATCGGGCCAATCCGGGTTGAGTGTCTTGAGATACTGTTTCCCTTCCTCTTCGATCCACTGTTTGAACGTCACTTCGCCGCTCGATTCGAGACGAACGACGACAAATTTGCCGTGACTGACCGGCGCAAAGGGGTCGACGAAAATCAGTTCACCCTCGCGAAATTTTGGCTCCATGCTGGCGCCACGCACGCGCAGCACGAAGGTCTCCTCACTGCATTTGACGGGGCAAATCAGAAGGTCGGTGGCGTAGGGGAGTGGCTCATGCTCAGAGAGGTTTTTATCGCCCTTTTTCCCCACCTGACTCCACGAAATAAGCCGGTGGTGGTTGTTCAGATTGGGGCCATCGCTGGCGCCGTAAGCTCGGGTGTCGTGATCGACGTCCATCCAACCGGGGGGCTTCTTCATGGCCGCCTCCAACTTGGCCGCCAGATCATCTCCGATACTGCGTGGCGTCCCTTTTTGCGTGGGTAGTTGATTGCGTACCTGGCTGAGGTAGGAGCTATTGGTCTCCGCGGCACGGGCGAGGCGTGCCGCCGAACCTGCTTCGCGAATGAGGATCTCGAGGTTTTTGAGCCGAATGGGGCTTTGCTTTCTTGTCATGTGGCTAGTACAAAAGGGAGACCCCCCAGCTTTGCTGGGGAGGCAAGCGAAGTTTGACAGTTCCAGAAGTCTCATAGTAACCCCCAAGTGTGAGCCGCCAAGCACCACACAAGGGAGTAACCA
>NZ_JAFKCZ010000007.1 GCF_017255185.1 Parahaliea mediterranea | reverse complement strand
AATTACCGTAGTCTTGTTCATGGTCTCCTCCTCATCCCGTGCAGATAGGATGTACATCTCTATCTTGGCGCATCGCGACGCCGTTGGAGAGGGGAGGAGACCATCTCATCGACCAAAAACGGTGCTCACGGCATCAATGGCCGAATAAATTCGGCCCTACAACGGTTAAGTAGGTGCCATTGGGGTCTGACCCCTTTTGGCCGAATGAATTCGGCCCTACAGGTGGTGCGCGCGCCCGTAGGGCCGGCTTCAACTGGCCACGCAGCGCGACAGATAGCGCCGATCACGCTATATCAAAATATTTTGATATAGCTGGCAATCCTGCTAGACTTCCTCGCCATGCTAGCTGTCGAATCCACCGCCAACACTGCCCCCGAGCAGCAGATCGACGCCCTGGCCGCCCTGTGCAAGGCCAGCGCCGACCCCCTGCGCCTGCAGGTGCTGCGCGTGCTGCGCAACGACTCCTTCGGGGTGTCGGAACTGTGCGGCCTGTTCGACATGCGCCAGCCCGCCCTGTCCCATCACCTGAAGGTGCTCGCGGGCGCCGGGCTGGTGGCCACTCGCCGGGAGGGCAATTCCATCTTTTACCGCCGCAGCGAACTGGGCCAGCGCCCGGAGCTGGAGCCGCTGCAGCAGCAGATCTTCCAGACCGTGGACCGGATCACCCTGCCGGCCCCCCTGCACCGGGGCCTGGCCGCGCTGCAGCGCCGGCGGGAGGAAAACTCGCGCCACTTCTTTCACCACAACGCGCACAAGTTCCGCGAACAGCAGGACCTGATCGCCAGCTACGGGCAGTACGCCGCCACCGTGGCGGAAGTCCTGCGGGACGCCCCCCTGGCGCACCGCCGCAGCGCCCTCGAGGTCGGCCCCGGCGACGGCGCCTTCCTGCTCGAACTGGCGCCGGCCTTCGAGCGGGTCACCGCCCTGGACAACGCGGCGGCGATGCTCGACCGGGCCCGCGCCACCGCCGAGGGTGCGGGGCTGGCGAATGTGGATTTCATCCACGGCGACACCGCCAGCGCGGCCCTCGACGGCCTGCAGGTGGACTGCGTGGTGATCAACATGGTGCTCCACCACACGCCGGCGCCGAAGCAGATCCTGCGCGACGTGGCGGGGCTGCTCGCCCCGGGCGGCGTGGTGCTGGTCACCGACCTGTGCCGCCACGACCAGGCCTGGGCCCGCGAGAACTGCGGCGACCTGTGGCTGGGCTTCGAGCCCGGGGACCTGACCCAGTGGGCGGCTGACGCCGGCCTCGCCGGTATCGCCAGCGTGTTCCTGGCGCAACGCAACGGATTCCAGATACAGGTGCGCCTCTTCGGCCACCCCGACTTCAACACAGCAAGGACTACCCCATGAGCGAATATTCCATTTTCACCTCGGAGTCGGTCTCCGAGGGCCATCCGGACAAGATGGCGGACCAGATCTCCGACGCGATCCTGGACAAGATCCTGGCCGACGACCTCAACGCCCGGGTCGCGGTGGAAACCCTGGTAAAAACCGGCATGGTGGTGATCGCCGGCGAGGTGACCACCGACACCTACGTGGACCTGGAAGACGTGGTTCGCGAGGTGGTGCTGGACATCGGCTACAACTCGTCGAAGGTGGGCTTCGACGGCGCCTCCTGCGCGGTGCTGAACGCCATCGGCAAGCAGTCCCCTGACATCGCCCAGGGCGTGGACGAGGGCGAAAACAAGGAACAGGGCGCCGGCGACCAGGGCCTGATGTTCGGCTACGCCACCAACGAGACCGAGGTGCTGATGCCGGCGCCGATCTACTACGCCCACCGCCTGGTCGAAAAACAGGCGGAGCTGCGCAAGCACGGCACCCTGCCCTGGCTGCGCCCGGACGCCAAGAGCCAGGTGACCCTGCGCTACGAGGGCGGCAAGCCGGTGGCCATCGACGCGGTGGTGCTGTCCACCCAGCACGACGAGGATATCAGCCAGAAGGATATCCACGAGGCGGTGATGGACCTGATCGTGAAGGAGACCCTGCCCGCCGAGTGGCTGCACGCGGACACCCGCTACCACATCAACCCGACGGGCCAGTTCATTATCGGCGGTCCGGTGGGCGACTGCGGTCTTACAGGACGCAAGATCATTGTGGACACCTACGGCGGCATGGCCCGCCACGGCGGCGGCGCGTTCTCGGGCAAGGACCCGTCGAAGGTGGACCGCTCGGCGGCCTACGCGGGCCGCTATGTGGCGAAGAACATTGTGGCGGCGGGCCTGGCGGACCGCTGCGAGATCCAGGTGTCCTACGCGATCGGCGTGGCGGAGCCGACGTCGATTTCGATCAATACCTTTGGCACGGGCAAGCTGGGCGACGACAAGATCGCGGAGCTGGTGCGCGAGCATTTCGACCTGCGGCCCAAGGGGCTGATCGAGATGTTGGACCTGAAACGCCCGATCTACCGCCCGACGGCGGCCTATGGGCACTTCGGCCGCGAGAGCGCGGAGTTCACCTGGGAGAAGACGGACAAGGCGGAGGCTTTGAAAGCGGCGCTGTAACGGAGCGCTTTCATACTGTATCGGATAGAGGATGCGCACTTCGATTCAGGGCCGGGCCCCGACACCGGCTGGGCCCCTTCAGGACTCGCCGTGAATACATCCATGTAGGCTCGTGCGCGACATCCATGTCGCACACGGTCCTGAAGGGGCCCACCCGGCGCCAGGTCCCTCAGTGGTATGCGGAAAGCCTATGCCACCAATCACGTATGGTTGGTGGAGCCGCAAGAACTGACTCTCGCACCGAACAAGGGGCGTGGGCTCCGAGGAACAGTGTCACTTGAGCAACGGAAGCAGCATCCGCCCGCAGTATTCGAGGCAATTTAGCCGAAGGTACCCCGGAGGGGTCCGATGGCGGGGAGGCCCTTACGGGACCGTGAGAGACATGGATGTCGGGGGCGGCCCCCCGCAACACGAGCCCCCATGGATGGGTTCACAGCGTGTCCCGTAAGGGCCTCCCCGTTGCCGGGCCCCGGACCAGAATCGAAGCACCAGAAACCACCGAAACGAAACGAACAGGACAAAGTAAAGGGCAGCAGCCCAAATAGGAGCAACCATGACCACAGCCGAAAAAATCGACACCCAGCAGGACTACAAAGTCGCCGACATCACCCTGGCCGACTGGGGCCGCCGCGAGCTCGACATCGCCGAGACCGAAATGCCCGCCCTCATGGCCATGCGTGACAAGTACCGCGGCAGCAAGCCGCTGGCCGGCGCCAAAATCCTCGGCTGCATCCACATGACCATCCAGACCGGCGTGCTCATCGAAACCCTCGTCGAGCTCGGCGCCGAAGTGCGCTGGTCCTCGTGCAACATCTTCTCCACTCAGGACCACGCCGCCGCCGCCATCGCCGCCGCCGGCGTGCCCGTATTCGCCTGGAAAGGCGAGACCGAGGAAGAGTACGAGTGGTGCATCGAACAGACCATCCTCAAAGACGGCCAGCCCTGGGAAGCCAACATGGTGCTGGACGACGGCGGCGACCTCACCGCCATGCTGCACGACAAGTACCCCGCCATGCTGGAAAAGATCCACGGCATCACCGAGGAAACCACCACCGGCGTGCACCGCCTGCAGGATATGCTGGCCAAGGGTGAACTCAAAGTGCCCGCGGTGAACGTCAACGACTCCGTCACCAAATCCAAGAACGACAACAAATACGGCTGCCGCCACAGCCTCAACGACGCCATCAAGCGCGGCACCGACCACCTCCTGTCCGGCAAGAAAGCCCTGGTGATCGGCTACGGCGACGTCGGCAAGGGCTCCGCCCAGTCCCTGCGCCAGGAGGGCATGATCGTGCGCATTACCGAGATCGACCCGATCTGCGCCATGCAGGCCTGCATGGATGGCTTTGAGGTAGTCTCGCCCTTTATCGACGGCATCAACAAGGGCGACGCCGCCTCCATCGATCGCGCGCTGCTGCAAAACATCGACCTGCTGGTCACCACCACCGGCAACTTCAACGTCTGCGACCAGCACATGCTCTCGGCGCTGAAGAACGGCGCCGTGGTGTGCAACATCGGCCACTTCGACAACGAGATCGACACCGCCTTCATGCGCCGCGAGTGGGACTGGGAAGAGGTCAAGCCACAGGTGCACAAGGTGTACCGCGACCGCGCCGCCAACGACCACCTGATCCTGCTGTCGGAAGGCCGCCTGGTGAATCTGGGCAACGCCACCGGCCACCCCAGCCGGGTGATGGACGGCTCATTCTCCAACCAGGTGCTGGCGCAGATCTACCTCTTCGAGCGCCGCTTCGCCGACCTCGAGCCGGAGATGAAGCAGGCCGCGCTGAAAGTGGAAGTGCTGCCCAAGAAGCTGGATGAGGAAGTGGCGGCGCACATGGTGCGCGGCTTCGGCGGCGTGATCACGCGCCTGACCACCGAGCAGGCCGATTACATCGGCGTGAAAGTGGAAGGGCCGTTCAAGCCGGATAGCTACAAGTACTGATTAAGGGTTAACACGGCCGAGTAATTTCGGCCCTACGGGGCTCCCGTGTGGTGCCGTCGAATGAATTCGACCGCACGGGGACCACCCGGGCCTTGCGGCCGAATGAATTCGGCCCTACAGGAAAGCGCACCCAAACCTGTAGGGTCGACAGCGGGCCCCTCTTTTCGGGTCATTCATTCGACCACCGCGGGGACGCCCCCAAATGTGTAGGGTCGAATTCATTCGACCACAACTTGATAGATAATGAATATGGCAACCGACAAACCCCGCATCAGCTTCGAGTACTTCCCGCCCAAAACGGCGGAGGGCCGCGCCAAGCTGCTGGAACAAACCACCCCCGCCCTGCAGGCGCTGGGCCCGGACTTTTTCTCCGTGACCTACGGTGCCGGCGGCTCCACCCGCGACAACACCCTCGACACCGTGGCGTCGATCAACGAGCTCGGCGCCGAGGTGGCCCCCCACCTGAGCTTTGGCGGCGATGACGCCAACGCGGTCCGGGACCTGCTCGAGCGCTACCGCGAGCTGGGGATCAAGCGCCTGGTGGCCCTGCGCGGCGACATTCCCTCCGGCATGGGCGGTGCGGCCCACCTGGTGTACGCCAATGAACTGGTGGAATTCGTGCGCGAGACCACCGGCGATCACTTCCACATCGAGGTGGCGGCCTACCCGGAAATCCACCCCCAGGCCGAGAGCTACGACACGGATATCCGCTATCTCAAGGGCAAGCTGGACGCTGGCGCGAACAGCGCGATAACGCAGTATTTCTACAACGTGGAGTCCTACTTCTACTTCCTGGACCAGTGCGCCGCCGCCGGCATCGACAAGCCGATCTACGCCGGCATCATGCCGATCACCAACTTCGCCAACCTGGCGCGCTTCTCGCGCAACTGCGGGGCCGAGATCCCGCGCTGGATCTGCCAGCGCATCGAGGGCTTCGGCGACGACCAGGACAGCATCCGCGCCTTCGGCATCGACGTGGTCACCCAGCTGTGCCAAACCCTGCTGGAAAGCGGCGCGCCGGGCATCCACTTCTACACCATGAACCAGGTGGAGCCCACGCGCAGCATTCGCAACAACCTGGGCCTGTAGCGACCGGCATGCGCATCCCGCGAGTCTATACCCAGCAGCCCCTGGCCGAGGGCGCGGAAGTGGAACTGGAACCCGGCCCCAGCCAGCACCTGGCCCGGGCGCTGCGCATGAGCGCGGGGCAGGCGCTCAGCGTGTTCGACGGCGCCGGCAACGAATTCGCGGCGCAGATCCTGCGCGTGGACAAACGCGCGGTCACCGCCGTGCTCTGCGATCGCAGCGATCGCGACGTGGAATCGCCGCTGGCGGTCGAGCTGGGTATCGGCATATCCCGCGGCGACCGCATGGACTGGGTGCTGCAAAAAGCCACCGAGCTCGGCGTGCAACGCGTGGTCCCGCTGTTTACCGAACGCACCGAGGTCAAGCTCAAGGGCGAACGCGCGGACAAAAAACAGCAGCACTGGCGGCAGGTGATCGTCAGCGCCTGCGAACAGTGCGGGCGCAATCGCCTGCCCGGGCTCGGGCCCGCCGTTTCCCTTGGCGACTGGCTCGCCGCCTGCTCCGCCGAGCGGCGCTTCGTGTTGCACCACCGGGCGACGGCGGCGAAAGGCAGCGGCGCTCCGCGCAGCGTGGCCCTGGCCGTGGGTCCGGAAGGGGGCCTGAGCGACGCCGAAATCGACGCCGCGGAGCGCGCGGGTTTCGAGGCCCTGGGGCTCGGCCCCCGCGTGCTGCGCACCGAAACCGCCCCCCTGGCGGCACTCGCCATCCTCCAGGCCCGCTGGGGCGACATGACACCGGAACTGTAACAAGGACTTCCCAATGACCATCATCCAGGACCAGATTCGGGGCAACCACTGCTTCGGCTGCAGCCCCGACAACCCCCACGGCCACCATATCAAGAGCGCGTGGGACGGCGAGCGCGCGATCTGCCACTTCGCCCCCGAGCCCTGGCACTGCGCCGGCTCGCCCCACTATGTGTACGGCGGATTGATCGCCTCGGTGATCGACTGCCACTGCATCTGCACCGCCATGGCGGAGGCCTACCAGCGGGAGGGGCGCGCCATCGGCGAGGGCGAGAATATCCTCTACGTCACCGGCCAGCTCAATGTGAGCTACCTGCGCGCGGCGCCCATCGCCGGGCCGCTGGTGCTCGAGGCCCGGGTCACCGAGGCGGGCGAGCGCAAGTCTCGGGTGACCTGCTCGCTGGCGGTGAACGGCGAGGAGTGCGCCCGGGCCGAACTGGTGGCGGTGCGCGTTCCCGCCTCCTGGGGCGAGGCGGAGGCCGGCTGAGCCGGGCACGCGATGCCGCGCCCCACAGGAGCCCGCACTTGCACAGCTCACGGGCATTGCGTAGTTTAGGGCTCGCCCTCCCCCACGGACATCGCGGTACGCAATCATGACTATCAAGCTCGGCGTGGTGATGGACCCCATCGCCAACATCAACTTCAAGAAAGACACCACCCTGGCCATGCTGTGGGCCGCCCAGGCGCGCGACTGGCAGCTCTACTACATGGAGCCCGCCGACCTCTACCTGGAACAGGGAGAGCCCCGGGCGAGGATGGCCCGCCTCACGGTATTCCGCGACCCGGAGAACTGGTACGACCTGGGCGATACCGGGGACAGCTCGCTGGCGGACCTGGACGTGATCCTGATGCGCAAGGACCCGCCCTTCGACAACGAGTACATCTACAACACCTACATCCTCGAGGCGGCGGAGCGCCGCGGCACCCTGATCGTCAACCGCTGCCAGAGCCTGCGCGACTGCAACGAGAAAGTGTTCGCCACCCAGTTCCCCGAGTGCTGTCCGCCGGTACTGGTCAGCGCCGACGCGGCCCGCCTGCGCGATTTCCACCGCGAGCACGAGGACGCGATCTACAAGCCCCTGGACGGCATGGGCGGCAGCTCGATTTTCCGCGTGAAAAAAGACGACCCGAACCTCAGCGTGATCCTGGAGACCCTCACCGATCACGGCCGCCGCTCGATCATGGCCCAACGCTACATCCCGCAGATCGTCGACGGCGACAAGCGCATCCTGATGATCGACGGCGAACCGGTGTCCCACTGCCTGGCGCGGGTGCCCCTGGTCGGCGAGACCCGCGGCAACCTGGCGGCGGGGGGCACCGGCCGCGCGCAACCGCTGTCGGCCCGCGACCGCGAGATCGCGGAGCGCGTGGGACCCTCCCTGCGCGAACGCGGCTTGTTGTTCGTGGGCCTGGACGTCATCGGCGACTACCTCACCGAAATCAACGTCACCAGCCCCACCTGCGTGCGCGAAATCGACGACCAGTGCGGCCTGGACATCGGCGGCGAGCTGATGGATTGTATAGAGGGCAAACTGAGAAACAGATAATCATTCGGGGATGGATGTGACTCGCCGCGGCCAACCGGACCGGCGCCTGCGCACGGCGCTGCTGGTCGCCCTGCTGCTGCACGGCGCGCTGGTGCTGGGGGTGTCCTTCGACACCGGCGGACAAGCTCCGTATCGCCCGCAGATCGACGTGACCCTGGCCCGTCAGCCCGCCGCGCAAACACCGGAGGACGCCAGCCATTTCGCCCAGGCCAACCAGCTCGGTAGCGGCGACCGCTCCGAACACACCGAGGTGAGCGCCCGGGCGAGCACGCCACGGGTCAATCCCGGCCCCCCGCAACCCACGCTCCTACCCCGTGGCGATCAGCCCTCCAGCCAGCGCCGCGAACGCAGTCTCGCCACCCGTGCCGCCGCCGAACGCCGGCAGGCGACGGAACGGGACGCCCGCGAACTCGTGGACCCCGCCATGCAGGGCATCGACCCCTCCGCGGACCCGTTGACCCGCGAGTTGGCCGAACTCGAGGCGGCCCTCGACGAGCAGTCCCGGGCCTATTCCAACCTGCCCCGGGTGCGCCGCCTGACCTCGCTGTCGACACAGGCCTCGATCGATGCCGCCTACCTGCACGACTGGCGCCAGCGGGTGGAGGCGGTGGGCAATCGCTACTACCCCGAAGCCTCGGTGCGCTACGGGATATACGGCAGCCTGCGACTGCTGGTGGTGATCGATTACTCCGGCCAGCTGGAGGACATTCGCGTGCTGTCCTCCTCCGGCTACGCACTGCTCGACGAAGCCGCCATCAAAATCGTGCGCATGGCCGCGCCCTACGCCCCCTTCCCACCGGAACTGCGGGCCACGGCGGACAAGCTGGAGATCATCCGCACGTGGCAATTCCAGGAAAACCGGCTAAGCTCAGGCTAGGGCCTTCCGTTTAGCCCTACATGGATAGCCCCAAGCCAAGCAAGATAGCCCCAGCCAACCGAGGTCACCGTACAAGCACCATGCCCACACCCCTGTCAGCCAATACGTCCCGCAGCGGGGATTGCCTTCGCAATCACTTCCTGCTGGCCATGCCCACCCTGACCGAGGGCATCTTCTGCCAGAGCATCACCTATATTTGCGAGCACGGCGAAAGCGGCGCGATGGGCATCGTGATCAACCAGGCACTGGATTTGAGCGTGGCGGAAATTTTCGATCACCTGCAGATCGAGGCCACCGACGACTTCAGCGAGACGCCGGTCATGGCCGGCGGGCCGGTGCAGATCGACCACGGCTTCGTGCTGCACCGGGAACCCGCCAAGCGCTGGGAGGCCAGCATGCGGGTCACCGGCGAAATATCCCTGACCACCTCCCGGGATATCCTGCGCGCCATCGCCGCCGGCGAGGGACCGCGGGACTACCTGATCGCCCTGGGCTACGCCGGCTGGTCGGCCGGGCAGCTGGAACAGGAACTGGCGGAGAACAGCTGGCTGACCCTGCCCGCCAATAGCGATATCATCTTTTCCACTCCCCACCAGCGCCGGCTGGCCGCCGCCGCCGCGCAACTGGGCATCGATATGAACCTCATTTCCAACCAGGCGGGCCACGCCTGATTCACGCGACAGTCACCTTGCCAAAAACCGCTATCAACACCGCCATGGCCTTCGACTATGGCCTGCGCCAGATCGGCGTGGCCGTGGGCAATTGCCTGCTGGGCACCACCCAGCCACTGACCACCCTGCCGGCCCGGGACGGCGTGCCCGACTGGACGGCGCTGGGCTCCCTGGTCGCCGAATGGCAACCGGACGTCCTGGTGGTGGGGGAACCGCTCAACATGGACGGCAGCAACAGCGAACTCAGCGCGCGGGCGGGCAAATTCGCCCGTCGCCTGCACGGCCGGCTGGGCCTGCCGGTGGAGCTGGCGGACGAGCGCCTGAGCAGTTTCGAAGCCAAGGAACAGCAGCGCGAACGCGGCCACCGGGGCGACTACAAGGCGCGGCCGGTGGACAGCTACGCCGCCGAGCTGATCCTGCAAACCTGGCTGCGGGAGCGCGGGCTCAGGTCCGACTGACTGCCGTGGCGCTCAGCGCCCGAAGCGGTGGCTACCCTTGTCGGCATCGTCGTAGCTCAGGCCCTCGGTTTCGTCCAGGCTGAACTGGCCGCGTTCGTGCATTTTGATCATCAGGCGCACGTCGTTGGAGGAGTCGGCGTAGCGAATGGCCTCCTCCGGAGTGATCCGGCCCTCGTTGTAGGCCGCGAACAGTGACTGGTCGAGGGTCTGCATGCCGAGTTCGCCGGACTTCGCCATCACCTCCTTGATCAGGTGTACCTCGCCCTTGCGGATGTAATCCTGGATCAGCGGCGAGTTGAGCAGGATTTCCACGACCGGGGTCAGGCCCTTGCCGTCCTTGCGCGGCAGCAGTTGCTGGGCCACCATCGCCTTCAGGTTTAGCGACAGGTCCATCCACACCTGGTTGTGCAACTCCGCCGGGAAAAAGCTCTGGATGCGATCCAGGGCCTGGTTGGCGTTGTTGGCGTGAAGGGTGCAGAGGCAGAGGTGGCCGGTTTCGGCGAAAGCCAGGGCCTGAGTCATGGTCTCCGCCGAGCGCACCTCGCCGATCAGGATCACGTCCGGCGCCTGGCGCAGGGAGTTGCGCAGGGCCACGTCGAAGTTCTCGGTGTCGACACCCACCTCGCGCTGGGTAATGAGACAGCCGGCATGCTCGTGGAGGAATTCGATCGGGTCCTCGATGCTGATGATGTGGCCGCGGCTGTGCCGGTTGCGGTGCCCCACCATGCTGGCCAGGGAGGTGGTCTTGCCGGTGCCGGTGGCGCCGACGAATATCACCAGCCCGCGCTGGGTCATGGCCAGGTCCTTGACGATCGGCGGCAGGCCCAGCTCCTCAATGGTCGGGATTTCGGTCTTGATGCGCCGCAGCACCAGCCCGTAGCTCCCCCGCTGCATGAAGGCGCTGACCCGGAAGCGCCCGAGCTCGCCGCTGGATATCGCGAAATTGGCCTCGTGGTGCTCGACAAACTCGGCCCGCTGCTGGTCGTTCATGGTCGACAACACCAGCTCCCGCGCCTCCTCGCTGCCCAGCACCTGGTCGGCGATGGGGTAGAGCTGGCCGTTCACCTTGATGCAGGGCGCCGCGCCGGCGGTGATAAAGCCGTCGGAGGCGTTCTCCCTGACCACACGCTCCAGCAAGTGCTCGATATTCACTTCCCACCTCCCAGCCAGTCCCCGGGGACGGCACTCGTCAGTCGATTGTTGCCGCCATTAAAATTCGGCCCCGATGCAACGCGCGCCAATCGCGCGCAAGCCGCCGGCGGGGCGAGACCCTAGAAATTCTCCGGCATGCGCGCTTTCTCGCGGGCCACTTCCCGGGTGATCACGCGCTTCTCCACCAGATCGTGCAGGCACTGGTCCATGGTCTGC
Source organism: Parahaliea mediterranea (assembly GCF_017255185.1). Taxonomy (GTDB): domain Bacteria; phylum Pseudomonadota; class Gammaproteobacteria; order Pseudomonadales; family Halieaceae; genus JAFKCZ01. Next base: position 322,780 of record NZ_JAFKCZ010000007.1, on the reverse strand, counting down.
ATGCCCAGGGCCTGGCCGGTCTGGATCGCCGAGTACATCTGCGCCACCTTGTCCTCGCGAATCAGGTTGCGAATGGCCGAGGTGCCGCGCATGATTTCGTGCGCCGCCACCCGGCCGCCGGTGGCGCGTTTCATCAGGGTTTGTGACACCACCGCCTGCAGCGATTCGGAGAGCATGGAGCGCACCATGGCTTTTTCGGCCGCGGGGAATACATCCACTACCCGGTCGATGGTCTTGGCGGCCGAGGTGGTGTGCAGGGTGCCGAACACCAGGTGCCCGGTTTCCGCCGCGGTCAGGGCCAGGCGGATGGTCTCCAGGTCGCGCATCTCGCCCACCAGGATGATATCCGGGTCCTCGCGCAGGGCCGAGCGCAGGGCCTCGGCGAAACCCAGGGTATCGCGGTGCACCTCGCGCTGGTTGACCAGGCACTTTTTGCTCTCGTGCACGAATTCGATCGGGTCCTCGATGGTCAGGACGTGCTCGTATTTGTTGTCGTTGATGTAGTCCATCATCGCCGCCAGGGTAGTGGACTTGCCCGAGCCGGTGGGGCCGGTGACCAGCACCAGGCCGCGCGGCATCATGGCGATATCGCGGAACACCTGGCCCATGCCCAGGTCCTCCATGGTCAGTACCTTGGAGGGAATGGTGCGGAACACCGCGCCGGCGCCGCGGTTCTGGTTGAAGGCGTTGACCCGGAAGCGGGCCACGCCGGGGACCTCGAAGGAGAAGTCGGTTTCCAGGAACTCCTCGTAGTCCTTGCGCTGCTTGTCGTTCATGATGTCGTAGATGAGATCGTGCACCTGCTTGTGATCCATCGGTGGCAGGTTGATACGACGCACATCGCCGTCGACACGAATCATGGGAGGCAGGCCGGCGGACAAGTGGAGGTCGGAAGCCCCCTGTTTGGCGCTGAATGCAAGCAGTTCTGTTATATCCACCGATCCCCTCCCCTGGCTGGCCAGGTGTCCGCCCCACCCCGGGGCCACTCCGGCCGATTGCACCGACTACATGCCGGCGCTGTTTTTCTTGGTGCCGCTTCGGCTACTATTCGCCCCATGAGCGAGCGACAACTTCACGACAATATAGCAAAACTGCTGGATAGAGTAAGCCGGGCCGCCCAGAATTGCGAGCGCGACCCCGCGGACATCACCGTGCTGGCGGTGAGCAAGACGCGCCCCGCGGCGGACATTCGCGAAGCCGCCGCGCTGGGGCTCGACCAGTTCGGCGAGAACTACCTGCAGGAAGCGCTGGACAAGATCGAGGCGCTGCGCGATTTGCCCTTGACCTGGCACTTCATCGGCCCGATCCAGTCCAACAAGACCCGGGCCATCGCCGGGCACTTCGACTGGGTGCACAGCGTCGACCGGCTGAAAGTCGCCCGCCGCCTCAGCGAGCAGCGCCCCGACAACCTGCCGCCGCTGCAGGTGTGCCTGCAGGTGAATATCTCGGGGGAGGACAGCAAGTCCGGCGCCGACCTCGACGCCCTGCCGGAACTGGCCGCCGCGGTACTCGAGCTGCCCCGGCTGACACTGCGGGGACTGATGGCAATTCCCGCCGCCACTGGCGACACGGCGGCCCAGCGCGCGGCGTTCGCCCGCCTGCGGAAGGCGATGACGGCACTGGGCATGCCGCAACTCGACACCCTGTCCATGGGCATGTCGGGCGACCTGGAGGCGGCCATCGCCGAGGGCGCCACCATCGTGCGCGTGGGCACCGACATCTTCGGGCCGCGCGGGTGATTTTGCCCGGCGGCGGCGTGTATACTGCCGCATCGGATTCCACCCTATTGCCGAACGCATAGGTGACCCCGGCAACGGGCGCGCGGCCTCCGATATTGGCCGAATGAATTCGGCCCTACAGGCACACGCCAAAGCGAGGCCATGTAGGGTCGAATTCATTCGACCAACCCCGTGGCAGCAACCACGTAGGGCCGAATTCATTCGACCAACCCGGTGGCAGCGACCATGTAGGGCCGAATTCATTCGACCAAACCCGTGGCAGCAACCATGTAGGGTCGAATTCATTCGACCAATCCCGTGGCAGCAACCACGTAGGGTCGAATTCATTCGACCAATCCCGTGGCGGCAACCACGTAGGGTCGAATTTGGTCGACCGGACCAGCGGCGGCAGCCAAACAGGGCCAGAAGACTACCCGCCATTGTCGGGCAATGCCTTCGACCCAATCCGCCCAACCATTGAACACAGATACGGAGCGACCCTTGAGCGAACCCAGCATCGCCTTTATCGGCGCCGGCAACATGGCCAGCAGCATTATCGGCGGCCTGGTGGAAAGCGGGCACTCCCCCGACGCCATTTGCGCCGCCGACCCCTCGCCCGAGAGCCTGGAGCGCCTGCGGCGAAGCCTGCGGCGAACCGCGCCGGTGCGCACCAGCACCGACAACGCGACGGCGGTGAGCGGCGCCGACGTGGTCATCCTGGCGGTCAAACCCCAGGTGATGTCCCAGGTCCTGGAAGGCATCGCCGGTCCGGTGGCCGAGGCCGGCGCGCTGGTGATTTCCATCGCCGCGGGCATTACCATCGACAGCATGCGCGCGCGCCTCGGGGACAGCACCGCCATCGTCCGCTGCATGCCCAACACCCCCGCCCTGCTCGGCTGCGGCGCCAGCGCCCTGTTTGCCAACGCGCGGGTGGACGCGGCCCAGCGCGGCCATGCCGAAACCATCCTCGGCGCCGTCGGCATCGTCGAATGGGTGCCCACCGAAGCGGCGCTGGACGCCATCACCGCCCTGTCCGGCAGCGGCCCGGCGTATTTCTTCCTGTTCATGGAGGCGATGATCGAGGCCGGCTGTGAGCTGGGCCTGGAGCGGGAGACCGCCACCGCCATGGCCCGGCAAACCGCCCTCGGCGCGGCGCGCATGGCCATCGAGGGCGACGCGGACCTGGTGGAACTGCGCCGGCGGGTGACCAGTCCGGGCGGCACCACCCAGGCGGCGATAGAAAGTTTCGAGAGCGACGGCCTGCGCGACACCGTGAAGCGCGCGATGCAGGCCGCCGCCAACCGGGCCGTCGAAATGGCCCGGGATATGGGATAGCAAGGAAAAGGCATAGCAATGAACGCGGCAAACGACATATTCAGCTACCTGCTACAGACCGCCATCAGTCTCTACCTGCTGGCGATGGTGCTGCGCTTCCTGCTGCAGCTGGTGCGGGCCGATTTCTACAACCCCATCAGCCAGTTCCTGGTCAAGGCCACCAATCCGCTGGTGGTGCCCCTGCGCCGCGTGTTGCCCGGCCTCGGCGGCATCGACCTGTCCTCGCTGGTGCTGGCGCTGGTGATCCAGAGCCTGGGCATCATCTTTATCCTGTTCCTGAAAACCGGCGCGGTGATCCTGCACCCGGTGGTCCTGCTGTGGGCGCTGATCGCACTACTGGGGCTGGTGATCAATATCTACTTTTTCTCGCTGCTGGCGGTGATCATCCTCAGCTGGGTGGCGCCGGGCGGCAACAACCCCGCCCTGTACCTGCTCCACCAGATCACCGAGCCGGTGATGGCACCCTTCCGCAAGATGCTGCCACCGATGGGCGGCATGGATTTCTCGCCGATCCTGGTGTTCATCCTGATCAATGTGCTGAAGATCGCCCTCGGGCACATGGCCGCCGGCGCCGGTATGCCGATGGGCGTGGCAATGGGAATCTGAGCGCTCGATGGAAGCACCTACCGAACGGTCGCTGGGCATCGTAGAGCCCCGCACCGAGCATTTCGAGGAGCCCCTGCGCCTGGCCTGCGGCCGCGATTTCGGGCCCTACGACCTGGTCTACGAAACCTACGGCGCGCTGAATGACGACTGCTCCAACGCGGTGCTGATCTGCCACGCCCTCAGCGGGCACCACCACGCCGCCGGCTACCACAGCGAAGCCGATCGCAAGCCCGGCTGGTGGAATGCCTGCATCGGCCCTGGCAAGCCCATCGACACCGACCGCTTTTTCGTGGTCAGCCTGAACAACCTCGGCGGCTGCCACGGCTCCACCGGACCCGCCTCCCCCAATCCCGACACCGGCCGCCCCTGGGGCCCCGATTTCCCGCCCCTGCGGGTGCGCGACTGGGTGCACAGCCAGAAACGGCTGGCCGACCGCCTGGGCATCGCGCGCTGGGCGGCGGTGATCGGCGGCAGCCTGGGAGGCATGCAGGCGATGCGCTGGGCCCTGGAATACCCCGACATGGTCGAGCACTGCGTGGTGATCGCCTCGGCGATGAAACTCAGCGCCCAGAATATCGCCTTCAACGAGATCGCCCGCCACGCCATCCAGTCAGACCCCGACTTCAGCGAGGGCCGCTACCTGGAGCGCGAGTGCGTGCCGGCCCAGGGCCTGGCGCTGGCGCGGATGGTGGGGCATATCACCTACCTCTCGGACGACGCCATGGCCAACAAGTTCGGCCGCGACCTGCGCTCGGGCACGCTGGAGCGGGGCGACGAGGAGTCGGTGGAATTCCAGGTGCAGAGCTACCTGCGCTACCAGGGCAACCAGTTCTCGGGCAGCTTCGACGCCAACACCTACATCCTGATGACCCGGGCCCTGGATTACTTCGACCTCGCCCGGGAGTACGGCGACGACCCGGTGGCCGCCTTCGCGCGCGCCAAATGCAGTTTCCTGGTGATCTCCTTCTCCACCGACTGGCGTTTCTCGCCGCAGCGCTCGCGGGAAATCGTCGACGCCCTGATCGCCGCCGACCGGCCGGTCAGCTACGCCGAAATCGAGGCCAGCGAGGGCCACGACGCCTTCCTGCTGGCCCTGCCGCGCTACCGCGACCTGTTTCGCGCCTACATGCAGCGGGTGGGGGGGGGCTCCCAATGAGACTGGACCTCACCCACATCCAGCGCTGGATCGAGCCGGGCTCCAAGGTATTGGACCTGGGTTGCGGCGACGGCGAATTCCTCAAGCAGCTGCGGGACACGCGCCAGGTGCGCGGCATGGGCCTGGAAATCGACCCCGACAACATCACCGCCGCGGTGAGCCGGGGCCTGGACATCGTCGAGCAGGACATGGATCGGGGCCTCGCCAACTTCCCGGACCAGAGCTTCGACACCGTGGTCATGGCCCACGCCCTGCAGGCGGTGCACTACCCGGACCGGGTGCTGGACGAGATGCTGCGTATCGGCCGCGAGGGCATCGTCACCTTCCCCAACTTCGGCCACTGGCGCTGCCGGCTCTACCTGGGCACCCGGGGGCGCATGCCGGTGTCCAAATTCATGCCCTACAGCTGGTACGACACGCCCAACATCCACTTCTGCACGGTGAACGATTTCGAGGCCCTGTGCCGCGACAAGGGCATCCGCATCGCGGCCCGGGAAATGGTCGGCAACACCCAGCGCCGGCCCCTGCTGGCGGGGGCCTGGCCCAATATGTTCGCGGTGACCGCGATCTACCGTATTACCCGCTGACATGAAGCTACGACAACTGTACTGCCTGTTCACCCTGCTGCTGGCCTGCGCCCCCGCGCTGGCGCAGCAGTCGGAGCGTTTCGGTCCCTATGAACTCCACTACAGCGTGGTCAACACCACCTTCCTGGAGCCCGAGGTCGCGGCGCGCTACGGCATCGTGCGCGGCGAAAAACGGGCGATCGTGAACCTGGCCGTGCGGGAACACCTCGCCGAGGGCGGCGCCGCCACCCGTCCCATGCAACTCAAGGGGCGCACCTGGGACCTGATGCAGAACCAGGATCTCGACTTCCAGGAGGTGCGCGAGGGGCCGGCGGTGTACTACATCGCCCCGTTCCGCTTCATCAACCGCGAGTGGCGTTTCTTCGAGGTGGACTTCCGCCCCGAGGGCGCGGACACAACCTATACTTTCAAATTCAAGCACCAGCTGTTTATTCACTGACTTATGAGCCATACAAGCGATAGGGCCGGCACCGTGGTGCTGGCCAGCGGCAACGCGGGCAAGCTGAAGGAGCTGTCGCGCATCCTCGCACCCCTGGGCCTGGAACTGCGCTCCCAGGGCGAGTTCGACGTGCCCGACGTGGCCGAAACCGGCCTCAGCTTCGTCGAGAACGCCATCCTCAAGGCCCGGGCGGCGGCCGCGCACACCGGCCTGCCCGCCATCGCCGACGACTCCGGCCTGGAGGTCGACGCCCTGCGGGGCGCGCCCGGTATCTACTCGGCGCGCTACGCGTCCTCTGATGGCAAGGGAGAGGGCGAGGGCGACGCGGCCAACAACCGCAAGTTGCTGGCGGCCCTGGACGGCCTGCCCCGGGAACAGCGCCGGGCCCGCTTCCAGTGCGTGCTGGTGTACCTGCGCCACGCCGGCGACCCCACTCCGGTGATCGCCCAGGGCAGCTGGGAGGGCTACGTACTCGAGGCGCCCCGCGGCGAACAGGGCTTTGGCTACGACCCCTTGTTCTACGTGCCGGAGCACGACTGCAGCGCGGCGGAGCTGGAGCGCGAGCTGAAAAACCGCATCAGCCACCGCGCCAGGGCCTGCGCCAGGCTGGCGGAGGCCCTGCAGTCCGGGGGCTGACGATGGCCACCCCGCCCCCCCTGGGCCTGTACATCCACCTGCCCTGGTGCGAGCGCAAGTGCCCCTATTGCGATTTCAATTCCCACGAGGCCCGCGACATCCCCGAGGCCGCCTACGTGGACGCGCTGCTGCGCGACCTCGAGGACGAGCTGCCCCGTGCCCAGGGGCGGACCGTGGATACGCTGTTCATCGGCGGCGGCACCCCGAGCCTGTTCAGCCCCGGCGCCATCGCGCGACTGCTATCGGGCATCGGTGCGCGACTGCCCCTGTCCCCCGACCTCGAGGCGACCATGGAGGCCAACCCCGGCAGCGCCGAGGCGGAAAAATTCGCCGGCTTCCGCGCCGCGGGCATCAACCGCCTGTCGCTGGGTATCCAGTCCTTCCACGACGAACAACTGCGCGCCCTGGGCCGCGTGCACAGCGCCGACCAGGCCCACGCGGCCATCGCCATGGCGCGGGCGGCGGGCTTCGACAATTTCAACCTAGACCTGATGCACGGCCTGCCGGACCAGGACGGCGAACGCGGCCGCGAGGACCTGCGCATCGCGCTGTCCTACGAGCCGCCCCACCTGTCCTGGTACCAGCTGACGATCGAGCCGAACACGGTGTTCCACAAGCGCCCGCCAGCGCTGCCGGTGGAGGACACGCTGGCGGACATCCAGGAACAGGGGGAGGCGATCCTGCGCGGCGGGGGGCTGTCGCAGTACGAGGTCTCGGCCTGGTCGCGGCCGGGCCGGGAGTGCCGGCACAACCTGAATTACTGGTCCTTCGGCGACTACCTGGGCATCGGCGCCGGCGCCCACGGCAAGATCACCCACGGCGACGGGCGCATCGAGCGCTACGCGAAGCGGCGCCAGCCGGGGGACTATCTGGCGGCGGGAGCGGGGGGCTTCCAGGCGAGCCAGCGCTGGCTGGGGGTCGAGGAGCTGCCGGGGGAGTACATGTTGAATGCCCTGCGGCTGGCACAGGGCACGACCCTGTCCAACTTCGAAAAGCGGACCGGGCTCGATAGCCAAGTGATCGAGCCGCTATTGGATCGCCTGGCCAGTCGCGGACTGGTGGAAGCCCACGACAACGTGCTGCGCTGCACGCCCACTGGCTGGCGCTTCCTCGACAGCGTGGTCGGCGAGTTTTTCTAGCGGATGCCGGGGCGAGTTCCGACCGGCTCCCGGCACTATCTGCGAATCGCGCGGTACAAGACCAGTAACACCAGAGCGCCAATCACCGCGGTGACGATACCTTCCAGGCTGAACTGGCTGACACTGCCGCCAAGTCCCGTCACGGTGCCCAGGTAGCCACCAACAAAGGCACCGGCAATACCGATCAGGGTCGTGACAATGAAGCCCCCCGGGTCCCGGCCCGGTATAATCCACTTGGCGAGGATACCCGCAATCAAGCCCAATACGATCCACGACAGAATGCCCATATTACCTCTCCTCAGACCAACACTTGAATGCCCGGTCAGGCGCTGCGGGTAAACAGCAAATCCCAAACCCCGTGCCCCAGCCGCTCGCCGCGCTGCTCGAACTTGGTCAAGGGCCGATGCGCCGGCCGGGGTGAGTACTCACCCTCGCCAGCCACGTTGCGCAGAGCGGGATTGGCGGATAGCACCTCCATCATCTGCTCGGCGTAGTTCTCCCAGTCCGTGGCCAGGTGCAACACCCCGCCGGGCTTCAGGCGGGAGACCAGCAGCTCCACGAAGGGCGGTTGGATCAGGCGGCGCTTGTGGTGGCGCTTCTTGTGCCAGGGGTCGGGGAAGAAGACCTGCACCGTATCCAGCGACTGCGCCGGGATGCAGTGGCGCATCACCTCCACCGCGTCGTGGCAGAACACCCGGATATTGTCCACGCCGCGCTCGGCCATGCTGTGCAACAGGCGGCCCACGCCGGGCTTGTGTACCTCGATGCCAATAAAGCACGTATTGGGCGCGGCCTCCGCCATCGTCACCAGCGACTGCCCCATGCCAAAGCCGATCTCCAGCACGATGTCACCGGGAGAGGCAAAGAGCGATTCGAGGTCGAGTTCTTCGGGTGTGTAATCCAGCCCCCAGCGTGCCCAATTGGCCTCGAAGGCACGTTTTTGCCCCTCGGTCATGCGCCCCTCGCGCAGGACGTAGCTGCGGATGGGTCGGTGCTTCCTAGTGTCCGGAGCGGTGCCCGATGGCGAGTCACTCACGGCAGCAGCTTCCAGCCCGCCACGGCCAGGCAGGCCCAGCCGGCGATAAAGGCCAGTCCACCCAGGGGGGTGACCGCGCCGAGCCAGCGGGTGCCGGTGAGGGCGAGCAGGTAGAGGCTGCCGGAGAACAGGAGCAGGCCGAACAGGAACAGCCAGCCGCTGGAACGCAGCAGGGTCGACGGGGGTTGGTGCAGGGCCAGCAGGCCCACGGCCAGCAGGGCCAGGGCGTGATAGAAGTGGTACTGGACCGCGGTTTCGAACACGCCCAGGGCGTAGTCGTCGAGGCGACCGCGCAGGGCGTGGGCGCCGAAGGCGCCAAACATAACCGCCAGCATGCCGGCCAGCGCGCCTATCGGCAGAAACAAGTGAGTCATGGGGAGGATTCTAACGCATACGGGGCGGCAATTCGCCGCCCCGGTGGCAACATCAGGCCGCGATCGCGACCCGCAGTTTCTTCATGGCGTTCTGTTCCAGCTGGCGGATGCGCTCGGCGGAGACGCCGTAGTGGTCGGCCAGCTCGTGCAGGGTCGCCTTCTCCTCCGCCAGCCAGCGCCGGGCGAGGATGTCGCGACTGCGGTCGTCGAGGTCGGCCATGGCGCGGTGCAACTGCTCCTCGCTGTTTTCCCGCCAGTCGCTGGACTCCACCGCCACGGCGGGGTCGGAGCGCTTGTCCTCCAGGTAGTACTGGGGGGCCTGCCAGGCGTCGTCGTCATCGCTGTCCAGCGGCGAGTCGAAGGCCACGTCGCGGCTGCTCAGACGACCCTCCATGCGCTGTACTTCGTTCACGTCCACGCCCAGGTCCTCGGCCACCGCCCGGGTTTCCTCCGGGGTCAGCCAGGCCAGGCTCTTCTTGGCGCTGCGCAGGTTGAAGAACAGTTTGCGCTGGGCCTTGGTGGTGGCCACTTTGACGATGCGCCAGTTGCGCAGGATGTATTCGTGCATCTCGGCCTTGATCCAGTGCACGGCGAAAGAGACCAGGCGCACGCCCTTCTCCGGATTGAAGCGCCGCACCGCCTTCATCAGGCCGACATTGCCCTCCTGGATCAGGTCCGCCTCGGCGAGGCCGTAGCCGGTATAGCTGCGGGCGATATGCACCACGAAGCGCAGGTGCGACATCACCAGCTCGCGCGCGGCCTCGAGATTGTCGTTGTAGTACAGGTCCTCGGCCAATTCCCGCTCCCGCTCTGCGCTCAGCAGCGGGATACTGCTCACGGCCTGTACATAGGCCGTAAGGTTTGCGCCCGGCACCATCTGGTCGACAGGCTGAAGGGTCTTGCTCATCTGAGGGTTCTCCATGTTCAGCGTGCTGATTCTAGCACTCAAGCTATTAGAGTGCTAATCACGCAATAGTTCCGTCAGTATCGCGTACATTTATGAATTATTAACTAGAAATCAGCGACTTAGCGGGCCACAAGGCAATGGCTCGCAGCGCCGGACCGGCGGCGACCGCTGCCGCGCCGGCGATCAACGGGGCTCGATGGCCCCCAGGTGCCGGGACACCGCGAGCCAGGCGCCGGCCAGGCCCAGGCCCCCGCCCAGCAGCACCAGCTGCAGGCTGCCGATCAGGCCGATGCCGACGAGGTGGAAGTCGCTCTGGTAGAGCTGCGCGAGCCGGCTCACCGGCTCGTCGAGGTACCACAGCGCGCAGAGCACCAGCAGGGCCGCGATGGCGCCGCCCCCCACCCCGTACCAGAGGCCGGTATAGAGGAAGGGACGCCGCACAAAGGCGTTGCTGCCGCCCACCAGCTTGACGATCACGATCTCCTCGCGCCGGCTCTCGATGGCCAGGCGGATGGTGTTGCCGAGAATCAGCACCACGCCGAACACCAGCACGCCGGCCAGGGCCCACACCAGCCGCCGGCCCAGATCCATCAGGCTGTTCAGGCGCTGCACCCAGGCCATGTCCAGCACCGCCTGGTCCACCGTGTCCAGCGCGGCCAACTCGGCCTGCAGCGCGTCGGGAGCCACGCCGGTCGCGGGGGTGACGAGCACCAGGTGGGGCAGGGGGTTGTCGTCCAGGTTGGCCAGCACGTCGTCGAAGCCCGACAGCTCCGCGAACTCGGCCAGCGCCGCTTCCCGGGACACCAGGCTGGCCTCGGCCACGTCGCCCCGCGCGGCCAGCCGGGCATGCAGCGACGCGGCTGTACCGTCATCCACCGCGGGCGCCAGGAACAGGGAGATGCGCGCCGGGCTATCCCAGCTGCCGCTGACGACGCGGGCGTTCTCCAATGCCACGCCCAAGGCCACGGGCAGCGCCAGGGCGATGCCGATGGCCAGCCAGGTCAGCAGGCTCGAGGCGGGGCTGTCCAACACCCGGCGCAGGCTGTCGGCGGCGGACAGGGAGTGGTGGTCGCGCCAGGCGCGATAGTGGTCGCGCAGGCGGGTCCGGCTGGCGCTGGCGCCCTCGCGGCGCGGCGCGGCGGCCGCGCCCTTCACGCGGCGGCCCCCAGCAGGCGCCCGTCCCGCAGGGTGATGATGCGGTGCTGCAGGCGCGAGATCAGCGCCAGGTCGTGACTGGCGATCAGCACGGTCACCCCCACCTGGTTGAAGTCCTCGAACAGCTGCATGATCTCCGCCGACAGCGCCGGGTCGAGGTTGCCGGTCGGCTCGTCCGCCAGCAGGATGCGTGGCCGCCCCACCACCGACCGGGCAATCCCCACCCGCTGCTGCTCGCCGCCGGAGAGGGTGACCGGCAGCGCCCGCTCGCGCTGCAGCAGGCCCACCTTGTCCAGCGCGGCGCGCACCCGGCGGCCGATTTCCCGGTGGTCGTAGCCGGCGATCACCAATGGCAGGGCGACGTTGTCGAAAACATTGCGATCGAACAGGAGCTGGTGGTTCTGGAACACCACGCCGATGTTGCGGCGGTGGCGCGGGATACCGCGGGAGCCCACCGAGGCCAGGTCGCGCCCGTCCACCAGGACCTTGCCCCGACTGGGCCGGTCCATCAGCATAACCAGCCGCAGCAGGGTACTCTTGCCGGCGCCGGAGTGGCCGGTGAGGAACACCAGCTCGTCACGGGCGATATCCAGGCTGACCTCGCGCAGGGCGTCGTGGCCCTCCTCGTAGCGCTTGGTCACCCGGTCGAAACGGATCATGCAGGGGCGTCGTCCCGCTCGAACAGCGCGCGGATAAAGGGCTCGGCCTCGAAGGGCCGCAGGTCCTCCAGGGACTCGCCCACACCGATATAGCGGATGGGCAGGCGCAGTTTCTTGGCGATGGCGAAAATCACCCCGCCCTTGGCGGTGCCGTCGAGCTTGGTCAGGGTGATGCCGCTCACGCCCACCACCTGCTGGAACTGGGCCGCCTGGGACAGGGCGTTCTGGCCGGTACCGGCGTCCAGCACCAGCATCACCTCGTGGGGCGCCTCCGGGTCCAGCTTGCCCATCACCCGCACCACCTTGCGCAGCTCTTCCATCAGGTGGTCCTTGTTGTGCAGCCGCCCGGCGGTGTCGGCGATCAGCACGTCGGTGCCGCGAGCCTGGGCGGCCTGCAGGGCATCGAAGATCACCGAGGCGCTATCGGCGCCGGTGTGCTGGGCGACCACCGGCACGCCGTTGCGCTCGCCCCAAACCTGCAACTGCTCCACCGCCGCGGCGCGGAAGGTATCCCCCGCCGCCAGCATCACCGAAAGGCCCTGGTCCCGATAGCGCTGGGCGAGCTTGCCGATGGTGGTGGTCTTGCCCACCCCGTTCACGCCCACCATCAGGATCACGAAGGGCTTGTGACCGCATGGATCCAGGGGCAGCTCGCAGGGCTCAAGCAGCGCCTGTAGCTCTTCCTTCAGGGCCTGCTCGAGGGCTTCCGGGCGCGTGAGCTCGCGGCGCGACACGCGCTGGGTCAGGCGCTCGATAATCTCCACGGTGGCGTCGACGCCGACGTCCGCCAGCAGCAGGCGGGACTCCAGCTCCTCCATCAACTCGTCGTCGATTTCCTTGCTGCCCAGGAACAGGGTTCCCAGGCCCTGCACCAGGTTGTCGCTGGTGCGGCCGAGGCCGCGGCGCAGGCGACGGAAAAAACCCGCCTCCTTGGCAGCGGGCTCGGGCGGCGGCGCTGTATCCGCGGCCGCCGGGGCTTGCGCGGAAGCGGTCGCGGCGGTTTCCGGCGCGACTGGCGGCCCGGCTTCCGGTGCGGGCACCTGGGCGTCCGGCGCCGGCACCGGCGCTTGCTCAACGGCGGGCTCCGCGGGTTCGGTCGGTTGCGTCACCGGGCCGGCGTCGGGCGCCGCCGCCGGTTTATCCGCGGCTTTCTTGCGTCTGAAAAACTTCATAATCTGTCGTGGTGGTGTAAGGTTCGCAGACGGGACTTCTGCGCAGTCGCGTATCCTACCACCCTTGCACTGGACGAAGAAATGCCACGGCACAACAGCGGGCCCCGCGGGGCACACCAACAGCGCCCGGGCGGCGAGCGAACCGGCCGGGGCGGCGACTCGCGGCTGCGCATCATCGGCGGCCGGTGGCGCGGCCGCAAACTGGCCTTCACCCCCGCCGAGGGCCTGCGCCCCACCACTGACCGGGTGCGCGAAACCCTGTTCAACTGGCTCGCACCGGATATCCGCGACGCCCGCTGCCTCGACCTGTTTTGCGGCAGTGGGGCGCTGGGCCTGGAAGCCCTGTCGCGCGGCGCGCGGCACTGCGATTTCGTGGACACCAACAGCGGCAACCTGCAACGGGTGGTGGCGCACCTGGAGACTCTCGAGGCGCGGAGCATGGGCACGTGCCACGGCGGCCCGGCCGACCGCTTTCTCGAGCAGGCCGCGCCGGGCTGGGATATTGTGTTTATCGACCCCCCTTTCGAACAGGGCCTCGCGGCGCCCGCCTGCCGACTGCTCGACCAGCGAAAACTGTTGCGCCCGGGTGCGCGCATCTACCTGGAAACCGGAGCGGGAGAGGCCTCGCCGGAGCTGCCCGCCGATTGGCACCTGCACCGGGAAAAACGCGCCGGCGGCGTGATCTACCGCCTGTACTTCACCCCCGGGGACGGGTAGCGACCGATTGCGCGCGCCGGCGCGACTGTTTACCATCCGCCTTCGGTCGCCGAGCGAGTCCCAATATGAGCAAAGAAACCATTATCTACCCGGGCACATTCGACCCCATCACCAACGGCCACGTGGACCTGGTGGAGCGCGCATCGCGCCTGTTTGATCGCGTGGTGGTGTCCATTGCCCACAGCCAGAAGAAGGGGCCGCTGTTTTCGCTGGAGGAGCGCGTCGCGCTGTCGGAGCAGTGCCTGTCCCACCTGGACAATGTGGAGGTGCGGGGCTTTGACATCCTGCTGACCCACTTCGTACAGCAGCAGGGGGCGCGCTGCGTGCTGCGCGGCTTGCGCGCGGTGGCGGATTTCGAATACGAATTCCAGCTGGCCAATATGAACCGGGCGATGAATCCGGAGTTCGAGAGCATCTTCCTCACGCCCTCGGAACACCTGTCCTACATCTCCTCGTCCCTGGTGCGGGAAATCGCCTCGCTGGGCGGAGATATCACACCCTTCGTGCCGCCGCCGGTGGCGATGGCCCTGAAGGAGCGCTTCAGCGCCCCTACCTGAGACTGCGCGGCGGGCGGCTACTCAGCCGCCGACTCGCCCCGCGCCTCCCTGGCGCGCTCGATATCCTTGTTGGTGTAACCCACTTCGCGGCAACCCAGGCAGCGCATGAAGGTGGTTTTGGCCGGCCCGACCATCAGTGTTTCCGCGGCCTCGCTGGCGTGGCCCGCCAACAGGGTGAAAGGCAGGCTCACCACGAAGGCCGCGGCGCCACCCACGGTCATCACCAGACCGAAGGGCCGCGCCACCAGCAGGTCGCCGACCATGGCGCCCGCGCTCGGGCTCTCGTCGATCGCTTCCTGGGCCCACAGCGCCTGCGGCAGGGCCAGGCTGGCGATCACGGCGGCCGCCGCCAGCCGACGTGTCATCGGTTTTATTGTCATTCTCCACTCCCCGGGTGTTCCCGTTCCCCTGAGGCTGAACAGTGTAGCCTGATCAGCGCTGGCAGGTCACGCAATAGACGGTGCTGCGCTGGGCCAGGTGCCGCTCCCGCAGCGGCGCGCCGCAGGTCTTGCAGGGCTGGCCCGCGCGGCCGTAGACGTACAGCTGCTGGGCGAAGTAGCCCGGCTTGCCGTCACCGCCCACAAAATCCCTGAGCGTAGTTCCGCCCTGATCTATAGCAGAAGTAAGCACTTGCTTCACGCGCTCTGCCAGGACCTCGTAGCGGGCCCTGGCGATGCGCCCGGCACTGCGATCCGGACGAATCCCCGCCAGGTGAAGCGCTTCGTTGGCGTAAATATTACCGACGCCCACCACGATGCGCCCGTCCATAAGGAAGCTTTTTACCGGCCCGCGCCGGCCGCGGGAGCGCCGATAGAGCAACTCGCCGTCGAAGTCCGGCGATAACGGTTCCGGCCCCAGGTGTTCCAGCAGCGGATGGGACTCCCCCGATGGCAGCCACAGGAAGCAACCGAAGCGGCGCGGGTCGTTGAAGCGCAGGGTATCACCGCCACTGAGCAGCACATCGATGTGGTCGTGACGCTTCGGTGGCGGCGCCGCGCCGCGCAGCACCCGCAGCGAACCCGACATCCCCAGGTGCACCAGCAGGGTCCCCGCCGCCGTGTGGAACAACAGGTACTTGGCGCGCCGCTCGATGCGCTCGATGCGCTGTCCCCGCAGATTCGCGGGCAGGGCTTCGGGCACCGGCCAGCGCAAGCGCGGCTCGCGCACCAGCAGCGCCTCCACCCGCCGGCCTTCGGCGTAGGGCGCGATGCCGCGGCGCGTGGTTTCGACTTCGGGTAACTCGGGCACAAGGGACTCCGGATCGCAGGGCTCCGCCACTATACACCCCCCGCCAAAGAGAGGCGGGCGGATTCATCGCTCCGGGCGACGAGCCCGGCCGCGACGCAAATCCCGCACCTACAAAAAACCCCGGCGGAGGCCGGGGTTTTGGGGGCTTACAAGGTCGGGCAGGCTTACTTGATCTTGCCTTCCTTGTACATGACGTGTTTGCGCGCGACCGGGTCGTACTTCTTCATTTCAAGCTTGTCCGGGGTGGTGCGCTTGTTCTTGTCAGTGGTATAGAAGTGACCGGTACCCGCTGACGAAATCATGCGAATTTTTTCTCTCATCGATATTCTCCCTCAGCTAAAAAGCCGTTTAGACCTTTTCACCACGGGCGCGGATATCGCCGAGAACATTCTCGATACCCTTTTTGTCGATGATGCGCATACCCTTGCTGGAAACCCGCAGGGTAATAAAGCGCTTCTCGGACTCAACCCAGAAACGGTGCTGGTGCAGATTGGGCAAAAAACGGCGACGGGTGCGGTTTTTTGCGTGTGATACATTGTTACCAGTAACCGGACGCTTGCCGGTGACCTGACAGACTCTTGCCATGATTGTCTCTCCCACAAACCCGGGAATTCATAAAAAATTGGTGTGGCTTTGTGGGTCGCATGGAGACCCCAGCCGCGCGAGGCGCGCATTTATACCAGAACGGGCGGGGGCGAGCAAGTCAATCGCTGTTTTTTGGTCGAATAACGTCGACCCTGCGCGGGCCAAGGGTGCCTCCCCCTGCGGGGCGGGTTTCATTCGGCCCTGTATGGGAAAGCCTCCAGGCCGTGTGGACAGGATCCATTCGGTCCTATATGGGAAAGCCTCCGGGCCGTGTGGGCGGGATGCATTCGGCCCTATATGGGAATACCTCCGGGCCGTGTGGGCGGGATGCATTCGGTCCGACATGGGAATGCCTCCGGGCCGTGTGGGCGGGATGCATTCGGTCCGACATGGGAATGCCTCCGGGCCGTGTGGGCGGGATGCATTCGGTCCGACATGGGAATGCCTCCGGGCCGTGTGGGCGGGATGCATTCGGTCCGACATGGGAATGCCTCCGGGCCGTGTGGGCGGGATGCATTCGGTCCGACATGGGAATGCCTCCGGGCCGTGTGGGCGGGATGCATTCGGTCCGACATGGGAATAGCTCCCGGCCGTGTAGGGCGGAATTCATTGCGCCGCTTTTCGGTCGAATGAATTCGACCCTACAGCAATCCCCGCTCGGCGAAGGAGCAGGCCTCCCCGCGACCGACGATGATGTGGTCCAGCACGCGGATATCCAGCAGCTCCAGGGCCTGGCACAGACGTTCGGTAATACGCCGGTCCGCGTGACTGGGCTCGGCCACCCCCGAGGGGTGATTGTGCGCCAGGATCACCGCCGCGGCGCGGTATTGCAGGGCCCGCACCGCCACCTCCCGGGGATAGACCGCGGCGCCGTCCAGGGTGCCGTAGAACAGGTCCTCGCAGTGCAGCAAGCGATGCTGGTTGTCCAGGAACAGGCAGGTAAAGACCTCTCGGTCGCGCCCGCCCAGGTGGTGCTGCAGGAACTGCCGGGTTCGCTGGGGGCTGGTGAGCGCGTCGCCGCTCACCAATTCCTCCTGCGCACCGCGTCGCGCCAGCTCCTGCGCCGCCTGCAGCACCGCCAGCTTGCTGTCCCCCATGCCCAGGCAGGCGAGCAATTGCTCGCGCGGGGCCCCCAGCACGCCGCCGATGCCGCCAAAGCGCGCCAGCAGGTCCCGCGCCAGCTGCAGGGCGCTGCACCCGCGGCTGCCGGTACGCAGCAGCACCGCCAGCAACTCCGCGTCACTGACCGCATGACGGCCGCGCTGCAACAGTTTGTCGCGCGGGCCCTCGCCCGCGCCCCACTCCGGGATCGCCATAGCATCGCACCTCCTTGTGCCAGCGGCGGCCAGGCTGAGTGCCGCCCGACCGAATGCGGCCCAGTGGATCGCCGCCCAGCGGAATGCCGCCCGGCGGAATGCCGCCCAGCGGATCGCCGCCCGACCGGATGCGGCCCAGCGGAATGCCGCCCAGCGGATTGCCGCCCAGCGGTGACAAGCGACAAAGGGGGGTGGTATCTTGCCGTAGCCCGCTACCCGTACCGCCTGACCGCAAAGTCCGTGGCGGCACGGGTGGAGAGTCGAGCCCGGCCCGCGCAGCCGGTGAACAGTTTCCCAGTTCGGAAGCCCCGATGGCACATCTTTTTAATCGCAATGTCGTGCTCGGCGTCAGTGGCGGCATCGCCGCCTACAAATCCGCCGAGCTGGTACGCCAGCTGAAATCCCTGGGCGCCAGCGTGCGCGTGGTGATGACCCGGGGGGCACAGGAATTCATCACCCCCCTCACGCTGCAGGCCCTCTCCGGCAACCCGGTGCACACCGAGCTGCTGGACGCCGAGGCCGAGCTGGGCATGGGCCACATCGAGCTGGCGCGCTGGGCGGACCTGCTGCTCATCGCCCCGGCCACCGCCGACCTGATCGCCCGCCTGGCCGGCGGCCGGGCCGACGACCTGCTCACCACCCTGGCCCTGGCGACCCCGGCGCCGGTTCTCCTCGCGCCGGCCATGAACCAGCAAATGTGGCGCGACCCCGCCACCGCGGCCAATGTCGCGCGGCTGGCTGAACGCGGCGTCAAGCTGGTGGGACCTGCCGCCGGCGAGCAGGCCTGTGGCGATGTGGGCCCGGGGCGCATGGAAGAACCCGCGCTGATCGCCGAGCGGGCCGCGGCCCTGTTCGACAGCGGCGCGCTGGCGGGCCTGCGACTGGTGATCACCGCCGGCCCCACCCGGGAGGCGCTCGACCCGGTGCGCTACCTGAGCAACCACAGCTCGGGCAAGATGGGCTACGCCCTGGCCCGCGCCGCGGCGGAGGCGGGCGCGGTGACGACCCTGGTCTCCGGCCCCGTGCACCTCGACACGCCAGCCCATGTGCGGCGCGTCGACGTGGAAAGCGCCCGGGACATGCTCGACGCCTGCCAGGCGCTGGTGGCGGACTGCGACATCTTCATTGCCTGCGCCGCGGTGGCCGACTACCGCCCGGCCACGGTGCGGGAACAGAAGATCAAAAAAGGCGGGGAACACAGCAGCCTGAAGCTGATCCGCAACCCGGATATCGTCGCCGCCATCGCCAATGGCACGCCCCGTCCCTTTACCGTGGGCTTCGCCGCCGAAACACAGGACGTCGTCGACTACGCGCGGGACAAGCTGCAACGCAAAAACCTCGACCTGATCGTGGCCAACGACGTGTCGAAGGCGGACCTGGGTTTCGCCAGTGACGAGAACGAGGTCACGGCAATCTGGCGCGACGGCGCCTCGCAACTGCCCCGGGCCACCAAGCACAACCTGGCCAGGGAGCTGGTGGCCCTGATCGCCGAGCGGCATGCATCGGCCGGCAACAGGGGCGACAGCGCACTTTAGCTTCAGTCGGCACTCACACCCGTAATATGACACACAGGCGATACGCTTCCCCGATGGCAAAACGCAATAACAAAAAGACCGGCACCAAGCCACCGCAAAATATCGACACCCGGGGCAACACCTTCCCCATCATTGTCGCGATTGGCCTGCTTCTCGCACTGTTGACGACAGGCCTGGCCTTCACCTATATCGCCGCCGTCCAGGCACCCAGGCAGGAAGGCGCGATGGCCGAGCGAATCACCCAGGCCCACGCCGCAACCGCCGCGCGCGGAGTCGACAATTACCTGGAACAGCTGCGAGAGCGGGTGGCCAGCGCCGCCACCGCGATACTCGCCGGGCAGTCGCTCGCCGGCGCCGACGCCAGCGAGCTCCGCCAGGCGGAGCAAAGCGCCCTGTCCTTCTTCCCCGACGCGGTCAGCCTGCGCATCCTGCCCCTGGGCGAGCTCGGCACCGCGGTGCTGGCCAACACCGCCTGGGGACTGCGCAATCACATTGAAGTGGACCTGGTGCGCCGGGCCGCCGAGGGCGAGCCCCCGGCGGCAGAGTCCTACGCCCACGAGGGGCGCTGGCTCGCCTCCATGGCGCAAGCGGTCGGCGAAGCGGACGCGGACGGACGCCGGGGCGCGGTGCTCGTCACCATCGACAATACCCGGCTGCAGCAGCAATTGCGCCTGCCCGGGTCCGCGGGCAAGGCGGTCCTGCAGCAGCTATATACCGATCAGCGCGGCAACACACTCAGCCAGGACATCGCCAGCGCCGGTACCGCCAGCCAGCGCGGGGCGCAGATCACCGCCCTCGCGAGTCTCGCCGACACCCGCTGGCGCGTGGCGTTCACCCCCAGCGACGAACTGCTCGACTCGCTGGCCGCGGATCGCGGCGCGCTGTACGCGGCCGCCGGGTTGAGCATGGCCGGCGCCTTTGCGGGGATACTGCTCACCGCGCTCCTGTACCGCCAGCGGGTACGCCGGGAAACCGCCCTGCTGCTGTCCAGGGCGTCCTCGCGCTCCCGCCTTACGCTGGGCCTGCCCGAGCTGGCCGCCATCGGCCGTCAACTGCGGCGCGCAAGCCACGAGGGCCCCGCCGCGCCGGCACCGGAAAGCGACGAAAAAGGGGAAACGGAAACTGTCCTCGCCGACACGGAAGCGGACGCTGCCGGGGGCATCATCGCCGAAGCGGAACCCAGCAGCCTCCTGTACCAGTCCAGCGATATTCTCGACAAGGCGGAACCCGCCGACTCGCAGATACTGGAACTGGACCTCGAACTGGACCGGGAAGAGGGCGGCGAACCGGAAGGCTTTCCGGAGCACATCTTCCGCGCCTACGATATCCGCGGCCATGCCGACACCGACCTGAGTGATGAGCTGGTGTACCGCATCGGTCGCGCCGTGGGCGAGATGGCGGCCGAGCGCGGAGAAAGCAGCGTGATCGTCGGCGGCGACGGCCGGATCTCGACCCCCCGCATCCGCAGCCAGCTGATCAGCGCCCTGCTGGATGGCGGCCTCGACGTGATCGATATCGGCCTGGTGCCAACCCCGCTGCTGTACTTCGCCACCCAGCACCTGGATTCCCAGGCAGGCATCATGGTCACCGGCAGCCACAACCCGCGGGACGACAACGGCCTGAAGATCGTGCTGGACCGGCAGACCATGGCCGCCGGCGGCATCCAGGACATTCGCCGGCGCATGGCGTCCGCCAGCGGCGGCGACGCCGGTTACACCCGCGGGCGCGTGATCACCGAGGATATCGTGCCCGCCTATATCGACGAGGTCGCCGGCGACATCGCCATCGCGGTGCCGCTGAAGATCGTGATCGACGCCGGCAACGGCGCCACCAGCGACATCGCGCCTCGCCTGTTCACCGAGCTGGGCTGCGAGGTGATCCCCCTGTACTGCGAAATCGACGGCAATTTCCCCAACCATCCGCCGGATACCAGCGACGAGCGCAACCTGGATGACCTGTGCGCCGCGGTGCGGGCGGAACACGCCGACTTCGGCGTCGCCTTCGATGGCGACGGCGATCGCGTGGCCGTGGTCACCGGCAGCGGCGCCATCGTGCGCGCCGACCTGCTGATGATGCTGTTCGCCCAGGATGTGGTTTCACGCAACCCCGGCGCGGACGTGGTCTTCGACGTCAAATGCACCCGCCACCTCGCCCGGCTGATCACCCACAACGGCGGCCGCCCCGTCCTGTGGAAGACCGGCCACGCGCTGATGAAACAAAAAATCGCCGAGACCGGCGCGCTGCTGGGCGGCGAGTTCAGCGGCCATATCTTCTTCGGCGAACGCTGGTACGGGCACGACGACGGCATGTACGCCGCCGGGCGCCTGGCGGAAATTCTCAGCACCCACGACCAGTCGCTGGACGCGGCCCTGGAAGACTTCCCGCGCACGGAGAACACCCCGGAAATCCTGGTACCGGTGGAAGAGCGGAAAAAATTCGCGCTGATGCAGAAAATTGCCAGGGAGGCCGATTTCGGCGCCGGAAAAGTCAACAACCTGGACGGAATCCGGGTAGACTTTGACACTGGCTGGGGCCTGCTGCGCGCCTCCAACACCAGCGCCGCCCTCACCGCCCGCTTCGAGGCGGACACGGCGGAGCACCTGGAGGCCATCAAGCGGACTTTTCGGGAACAGGTGGCGCGGGTCGAACCCGAGCTGCAACTGCCCTTTTAGGCCCCGCCGAGCCCCCTTCTTCACCCGCATACAGACACACGTGGAAAGACAATGTCGCTAAACCGAGAATCCGCCCTGCAAATCGCCCGGGTACTCACCGAGGCCCTGCCCTACATCCAGAACTTCAACGGCCGCACCGTGGTGGTGAAGTTCGGGGGCAACGCCATGGTGGACCCCCAGCTGCACGAGAGCTTCGCCCGCGACGTCGTGCTGATGAAACTGGTGGGCATGAACCCGGTGGTGGTACACGGCGGCGGCCCCCAGATCGGCAAGCTGCTGGAAAAACTCAACATCCACACCGAGTTCGTCAACGGCATGCGGGTCACCGACGCCGAGACCATGGACGTGGTGGAGATGGTGCTGGGGGGCAGCGTCAACAAGGAGATTGTCGCCTCTATCAGCCGCAGCGGCGGCAAGGCCATCGGCGTGACGGGCAAGGACGGCGGCCTGATTCGCGCGCGCAAGCTGAAAGTCAATCGCTACAGCCCGGAACTGGGCGCCTCGGAGATCGTCGACATCGGCCATGTCGGCGAGGTCGAGCATATCGACATCGGCGTGCTGAATGTCATCCTCGACAGCGACTTCATCCCGGTGATCGCCCCGATCGGCGTGGACGCCGAGGGCAACACCTACAATATCAACGCCGACCTGGTCGCCGGCAAGATCGCCCAGGTGATGCGCGCCGAGAAACTGATGTTGCTGACCAATGTTTCCGGCCTGATGGACCGTGAGGACAAGGTACTCACCGGCCTCAGCACCGGCGAGGTGGACGCACTGATCGCCGACGGCACCATCAGCGGCGGCATGCTGCCCAAAATCGGCTGCGCCCTGGACGCGGTGAAAGCGGGCGTGTCCAGCGCCCATATCATCGACGGCCGGGTCCCCCACGCGGTATTGCTGGAAATCTTCACCGACGAGGGCATCGGCACCCTGATCTCCAACCGCGATAGCTGAGTTTATCGGCGCGCGATGGAAAAAAGCCCGCCAAGGCGGCCGGCGTTATTGCAGGGGCAGGTGGTTACCGCTAGCATTACCGGCATCGGGTTCCGACTGTGAGCGCAATGTCTCCCAAAAAATCACAACGCCGGCAGCAGATTCTCGAGGCGCTGGCCCAAATGCTGGAGGCCAACCCGGGCAACCGGATTACCACGGCGGGCCTGGCGCGGCAGGTGGGGGTGTCGGAGGCCGCGCTCTACCGCCACTTCCCCAGTAAATCGAAGATGTTCGAGGGACTGATCGAGTTCATCGAGGACGCCCTGTTCAGCCGCATCGCCATCATTCTCAACGAGGAGACCACCGCGGCCGGCCGCTGCGAGAAGATGCTGACCCTGCTGCTGGCCTTTACCGAACGCAACCCCGGCATTACCCGCATCCTCACCGGCGACGCCCTCGCGGGTGAAACCGAGCGCCTGCACCATCGCGTGGCGCAGCTTTTCGACCGCTTCGAAACCCAGCTGAAACAGGTCATTCGCGAAGCGGAATTGCGCGAGGGGCTGCGCCCGGTCATCCCCCTGCCCGAGGCCGCCAACCTGCTGATGGCGGCGGCGGAAGGGCGCATTTCCCAGTTCGTGCGCAGCGGCTTCAGCCGCTCGCCCACCGAGGGCTGGCGGGATCAGTGGGCGCTGCTGGTCGGCGGGTTCTTCAGGGAAGCCGTGCCCAGGCCCATGGCCGGGCAAGCCAGCTCCTTCGCCGCGGCCGGGGAATAATCGCCGCTACTGAATATCACCGCGCTCTTTGCGACGGCGCAACTCCACCAGTGTCAGCAACTCCTTGAATCGCGCGATATCGTCGTCGAACGCAGCCGTGACTTTCTCGAGTTCGGCATGGCGAAGCTCGATGCTCTGCTCGGTGTTGAGTAACTCCTCGCGCATATCAGCCATTGCCTCGAGCTGCTTGTCATCGACTTTGCGGCCCTGCCGTTCAACGTCGGCGGCCTGGGCCTGCATCACTTCCATTTTCTGCTTCAGGCTGCCGCGATTGCTCTTGAGAATACTGATGCGGATACGCAACTGGCTGAGTGCGCGCTCCTTGGCGGCCTCGATGTCTTCGATGGTGCTGTAGCGCAGCAGCAGGTTTTCGTCGCGCTCCAGGGACCGCTTGCGGGCCTCGGCGGCTTCCACCTCCGCCCGCGACCGCTGCTCCCTGGCCGCGCGCTCCTCCGCGGTCATATTGCGGGGAACGACATCCAATACCACGCCCTTGCTGTTGATGACCTCGTAGCCATTGCCCACAAACTCGCTGGGCACGCGGTCATCAATGACCACATTGCCCTCGAGATTGGTATAACGATAGAGGCGTTTTTCCGCGGCGTGCGCGCCGGAGACACCGAGCAGCGCGCAGAGCAACAAGCGGGCAAAAAACGCGGGATCGAATTTCATGGCGCCAATATAAAACCTGGCCCCGAAGTAGACAAGCGGCGCCTCCCGGGGCGGCTTGTACACGGGACCGCCACCCGGGCCACCGCACCGGCCGGCGCGCGCCTCAATCAACGCCGTAGCGCGCCCGATAGGCCTTCATCGCGGCCAGGGCCTCGCCGGCATCGCCGCGGGACTCCAGGTACTCGATGATATGCGCCATATCGATGATGCTGAGCACCGGGATCCCGTGCTCGCGCTCGATTTCCTGTATTGCCGACAGCTCGCCCGCCCCCCGCTCCTGGCGATTGAGCCCGATGGCCACTCCCGCCAGCGTGGCGCCGGCGGCGTCGATCATCGCCATGACCTCCCGCACCGCGGTGCCGGCGGTGATCACGTCGTCGATCACCAGCACCCGACCCTCCAGGGGCGCCCCCACCAGTACGCCGCCCTCGCCGTGAGCCTTGGCTTCCTTGCGGTTGTAGGCGAAGGGCACGTCGCGGTCGTGCTGGTCGGCGAGCGCCACCGCGGTGGCCGCGGCCAGGGGAATCCCCTTGTAGGCGGGGCCGAGCAGGACATCGAACTCGACCCCGGCATCGACGATACGCTGGGCGTAGCAGCGCCCCAGGGCGGCCAGGGCGCGACCGCTGGCGAAGGCGCCGGCATTGAAGAAATAGGGGCTGACACGCCCGGACTTGAGCGTGAATTCGCCGAACCGGAGCACCTCATAGCGGCGCGCCAGGGCAATGAATTCGGACTGGTATGCTTGCATGGTCTACTGGGTCCTGTTGAGCCCGATGGGCGGATGCGGATTCCACCGGCCGGTATTTTGTTGTATAACTGCCGTGAACCCGAACGCCAGATAATAACAAGGCCTCAACCGCGAGGGGCCGCACGCCTGTCCGACTGGGACCACAGGTTGCCAGGTGACGAGGTATCTAACGGATACGCCGGCAAAGTGTTCTGAACCGGCAGGCTCAGGTATCATACACGCTCTCGTAACAAGGGGCCAAGAATGAGGATTATCAGCTTCAGCGCCGACGGCATCAAAAACGCTGCCGGTCGGGGGTTTTACGACTGGCTGAACGAACAGGATGCGGAGTTTATCTGCGTTCAGGATCTGCAGTGCAGCGAGTACGACCTGCAGGACGACCTGTACTTCCCCAAGGACTACAACGCGTATTTTTTTGACGACGTCAACGGCAAGGCCAATGGTGTCGCCATCTACTGCAAGCAGCTACCCAAGGCGATCATGACCGGACTGGGCTTCGCCGACTTCGACATGGAAGGCCGTTACATCCAGGCGGACTACGAGAACCTGAGCGTGGGCTGCCTGCTGGCACCCAGCGCGGAGCCGGGCAACGCCGAGCAGCTGGCGCGCAAGTCCGAGTTCTTCGAACTGCTGAAGAACCACCTGCTGAAAATACGCAACAAGCGGCGCGAGTTCATTTTCTGCGGCAACTGGCAAATCGCCCACACCGCGGCCGATGTCCAGGACACCGAGCGCAACAGCAATCGCCCCGGTTTCCTGGCGGAAGAACGCCAGTGGATGGACGAACTGCTGGAGTCCGGCTATGTGGACGCTTTCCGCGAGATCAACTCCGACCGGGACGAGTTCAGCTGGTGGCCGGACGGTGACCGCGAGGGCAACGGCTGGCGCACCGACTTCCAGATCGTGTCCAAGGGGCTCAAGTACAACGTCGACTACGGCGCGATCTACAAGGCGCGGGAATTTTCCAACCACGCGCCGATCATCATGGATTACGACATCGAGCTAAATGCTTAATTAGGCAAATCAATAGATATCCCTATCTATTGATTTGCACGCCCTCAGCCTTCCGCCAGGGCCTGGCGCTGTAGCGCGACCAGTTCGCGTACCCCCCCGGCCGCCAGGTCCAGCATCGCGTCCAGCGCCCCGCGGTCGAAGGCCGCGCCCTCCGCGGTGCCCTGCACCTCGAGAAAGCCGCCGTCCTCGCCCATGATGACGTTCATGTCGGTGTCGGCGGCGGAATCCTCCGGGTAGTCCAGGTCGAGTACCGGCACCCCCCGGTAGACCCCCACCGATACCGACGCCACCAATTGCAGCAGGGGGTCGTCGAGTATCTTCTTGCGCCGCTGCAGGTGGTTGATGGCGTCAACCAGGGCGACACAGGCCCCGGTGATCGACGCGGTTCGCGTGCCGCCGTCGGCCTGAATGACATCGCAGTCGATGGTGATGGTGTTTTCACCCAGCTTTTTCAGGTCCACCGCCCCGCGCAGGGAGCGGCCGATCAGGCGCTGGATCTCCACCGTGCGCCCGCCCTGCTTGCCGCGGGCCGCCTCGCGCCCCATGCGCGTGCCGGTGGAGCGGGGCAGCATGCCGTATTCGGCGGTCACCCAGCCGCTGCCCGTGCCGCGCAGGAAACGGGGCACCCCCTCCTCCACCGAGGCCGTGCAAATCACCTTGGTGTTGCCAAAGGCCACCAACACCGAGCCCTCCGCGTGGCAGGTATAGTTGCGGGTGATATTGACCTCGCGCAATTGATCGGGCGCGCGTCCACTCGGCCGCTGCATACGGATTCTCCTGGGTACTTTGAACGGGCGCACAGTATAAGGCAGCGGCCGGCGTGATGCAGGCGCGGCAAGCTGCTACACTCGAAGCCCACGCAACCTGCTCATATACGCCATGATTCACAGCATGACCGCCTTCGCCAGGGAGTCCCTGGCCACGGACCACGGCACGCTCGTTATCGAGTTGCGCTCGGTCAATCACCGCTACCTGGACTGCAGCTTCAAGATGCCCGATGCGCTGCGCGCACTGGAAGGCGGCTTTCGCGAGCAGGCCACCCGCGGTCTCTCGCGGGGCAAACTCGACTGCATGCTGCGCCTGCAACACCAGGCGTCGGCCCAGGGCGGCCCGCTGTCGGTGGACCAATCGCGCCTAGCGGAGGTTCTCGCCGCCGCCCGGGCCGTCGCCGACCAGCTCCCGGGGAGCCAGCCGCTGAACCCCCTCGAGGTGCTGCAGTTCCCCGGGGTCTGCGTCAGCCCGGAGGGCGCCGAGCAGGCCCTGCAGGTGGCGGCGGACGAGCTGTTCAAGCGGGCGCTGACCACCCTGCGCGACAATCGCGCCCGCGAGGGTAAAAAGCTCGCCGCCCTGGTACTGGAGCGCCTGGAGCAGGTGGAGAGCGAAGTCGCGCGCACCCGCGAGCACCTGCCCGCGCTGCTGCGCCAGCAGCGGGAACGGGTCGTGGCCCGCATCGAGGAGCTGGACACCGACGCCGACCCCGGGCGGCTGGAACAGGAACTGGTGTACATGGCGCAAAAAGCCGACGTCGACGAGGAGCTGGACCGGCTCGACGCGCACATCGGCGAAGTGCGGCGAACCCTGAAAAAAGGCGGCCCCTGCGGTCGTCGCCTCGACTTCCTGATGCAGGAATTCAACCGCGAGGCCAATACCCTGTCGTCCAAATCCACCGCCAGCAGCACCACCGCCAGCGCCGTGGAGCTCAAGGTCCTCATAGAGCAGATGCGGGAGCAGATCCAGAATATCGAGTGAAACCCCGGCCCGCGATGTCCCCTCCGCGCATCCGTCGCGTCATCGGTGGCCTGGGTGTCGCCCTGATCGCCTGGTGGCTGCCGCTGATCGCCCAGGCACTGTCGCCGGACATGCGCATCCACCAGTTCGAAAGCGCAATCTGGAGCATCCAGGACGGCCTGCCCCAGGTCACGGTACTCGCCACGGTGCAGGGCCCCGACGGCTATATCTGGGCCGGCACCCAGGCCGGCCTCAGCCGCTTCGACGGCACCCGCTTTGAACTGTTCGACCCCGACCGCTACCCCGCGCTGCCCACACGCCTGACCCGAACACTGTACGTGGACACCCGCGCCCGCCTGTGGGTGGGCACCCAGCGCGGGGCGGCCTACTGGCACGAAGGACAATTCCACGCCGTCGTCCCCGGCGACGGGCGCGCCATCGACGTCCTGCAGTTCGCCGAAACGGAAGATGGCGCGATCCTGATCGCATCCGGCAGCGGGCTGTGGCGGTGGCGAGGCGGCAAGCTCGAACAGCGGGACGACGACCCCCACGACCCCCTGTGGTCGGTTTTTCACCACGCTGGGGAAACCCTGGTGGGCGGCCGCGGGTACGCGGCGCGCCACAGGGACGGCCGCTGGCGGCGGGAGGCCCTGCCACCGGCGGCCAACGACGCCGTGATACGCGGCTTCGCGCGCTATGACGGGGGCATCTGGGCCGCTTCAAGCCGGGGCCTGCTGTACCGTGAACACGGCAAGTGGCGGCGCTTCGATGCCGACCCGGCACTGGGTCACGGCATCGTGGAGGTCATCTACCGGGATCGCGCGGACACCCTGTGGGTGGGTGTCAACGGCCAGTTGCTCCGCCTGCGGGGACGCCGCGTTATCGACCGCTTCGACGGCGGCAACCTGTTCATCGACGGCAACGTACTCTCCATCGCCGAGGATCACGAGGGCAACCTGTGGCTGGGCAGCCGGTCCTACGGCCTCTCGCGGTGGTGGGATGGCTACGCGCTGCGGTATTCCCGCCCCGAGGGGCTGCACCAGGCACTGACCTGGACACTGGCGCCGGACGACAGCGGCGACCTGTGGGTCGGTACCGCCGACGGCCTGGCGCGCTTCGCCCGGGGCCGCTTCGAGACCGTCGTGGCTGGCGCCCGGCAGCCACACCCCCACGCCTACAGCCTGCTGCCGGAACCGGACAGAATCTGGGTGGGCACACGTTCCGGCCTCTACTGGTGGTGGCGAGAGGAGCAGCGGGTCGAACGGCCCCGCGCCCTGTCGGCGCTCAACGGCTACCAGATCAACGCCATACTGCGCCGCGACGACGGCTACTGGCTGGGGAGCGATAGCGGCATCTGGCGCTGGGACGGACAGCGCCTGCAGCAACTGCTGCCCGCCGATACCAACAGCGACAACCAGACCCGCGTCCTGCTGGAGACCCGCGACGGCCGCCTGCTGGCCGGCACCCTGGGAGGCATCCTCGAATACCGGCCCGGCGAGGGCTTCCGGCGGCTGCCGGGCCTGACCCGGCGCCACGCCGTGCAGGCGATGCTGGAACTTGAAGACGGACGCCTGCTGGCCGGCACCCACAACGAAAAACTCCTGGTCCACCACCGGGGACAGTGGCGAAGCATCAGCGCCGCCGATGGCCTGCCCTCCAACGCCAGCTTTGCACTGCTCGAGCACGCCGGCCAGATTTGGGTCGCGGGCAACCGCGGCCTGTTCCGCATCCCCCGCGACAGCTTCGACGCCTTTCTCGACGGGGACGCCGGCTCCGTGCAAACCGAGATGATTCTCAGCGAGCGCGGCGACGTGGCGGGCGCCCAGATGACCCCCTGCTGCAACGGCGCGGGCAACGCGCGAGCCGCACTGCTGGAAGATGCCATGTGGTTCCCGACCCGCGACGGTATCGTCAAGGTGCACACCGACCGCATCCAGCGCAACCCGCACCCGCCGCGCCTGCGCATCGATCGCGCGCGCTTCGACGGGCAGTGGCGGGCGGCGGGTCGCCACCAGCCGCTGCGCCTGGCCAGCGACCAGCGCGATCTCGACATCGGTTTTACCGCCCTGAGCTTCCAGGACCCCGGCAGCGTGCGCATGGAATACCGGCTGCAGGGCTACCAGGACGCCTGGCAGCCCCTCGACGACCCCCTGCGACGAGTGGCCTACTACACCAACCTGCCCCCGGGGGAGCTGCGCTTCGAAATCCGCGGCAGCAACAATGTCGGCGTGTGGTCGCCGGAACCCGCGACGCTGCCGATCCATATCGCACCCCGCTGGTACGAAACCGCGGTGGCTCGCGGCCTCGCGGGGGCCGGTACGCTGCTGGCGCTAGCCGCCGCCTTCCGCCTCAATACCCGGCGCATGGCAAGCCGGGAAAAACAATTGAGCCGGCTGGTCGCCGAGCGCACCGAGGAGCTGCGGGTCGCCAATACCCACTTGCGGGAATACAGCCGGCAGCTGAAAACGACCAGTCTGACGGACCCCCTGACAGGCCTGTGGAACCGGCGCTACTTCAA
This sequence comes from Parahaliea mediterranea, assembly GCF_017255185.1. Lineage (GTDB taxonomy): Bacteria > Pseudomonadota > Gammaproteobacteria > Pseudomonadales > Halieaceae > JAFKCZ01. The sequence goes on along the minus strand of NZ_JAFKCZ010000007.1, from coordinate 292,845 downwards.
CGAGCATATCGTGCCGGAACTGCGCGCATTCCAGCAGCGGCAGCTGGCCGGGCACGGCGCGCCAGGCAGCTGCATGCTGGTCGCGCTACTCGACATCGACCTGTTCAAGCGCATCAACGACCAGTTCGGCCACGATGGCGGCGACCAGATTCTCACCCGCTTCGCCGACTGCCTGCGCGCGCTGGTGCACCCCCGCGATCACGTGCTGCGCTGGGGTGGCGAGGAGTTCATGATTGTCTTCCAGGCCCTGCCCGAGGGCGAGATGACCGGCATTGCGCAGCGCATCATCCGCTCGCTACGGCAGCGATCCTTCTTCCTGGACAGCGGCCGCGAGGTAAAATTGACCTGCTCCGTCGGCCTGTCGCGCTTTCCCCCGGCCCGGGGCGACGGCGAGGCGGGCGCCTGGGAGCAGGCCGTCGCCCTGGCCGACAAGGCCCTTTACCAGGTCAAGCACTCGGGTCGCGACGACTGGTGCCTGGTGGAGACGCGGGCGCCCCTGGCGAATCGCCTGGACGACGACCTGGAAACACTGGAAGCCGCCGGACTGGTCCGCATCCGACGGGGCGGCCCAGCACCGGCGGCATGAGGCGCGCGGTATCCGCGCGGAGCATGACACCCCACCCGGGTATCCGGGTACAATAGCCTTTTCCCCCAACACAGGACCAGCATGCCCCATGAGCGGAAAAGGCACTCTCTACACGGTTTCGGCCCCCAGCGGCGCGGGCAAGACCAGCCTGGTCAAGGCCCTGGTGGAGAGTAGCGAGCGGCTGCGGGTGTCGGTGTCCCACACCACCCGCGCGATTCGCCCGGGGGAACGCGACGGCGTGAACTACCACTTCGTCGACGAACCGGCCTTTACCGCAATGCTGGGTGAGAGCGCCTTCCTCGAACACGCCCGGGTGTTCGGCAACCTCTACGGCACCTCGCAGGCCTGGGTGGAACAGCAGCTGGCGGAAGGCACCGACGTGGTCCTGGAAATCGACTGGCAGGGAGCGGCCCAGGTCAAGCACCTGCTGCCCGAGACCATCGCCATCTTTATCCTGCCGCCATCCCGGGAGGCCCTGGAACAGCGCCTGGTCGGCCGGGGACAGGACGAGCGGACCATCATCGAGTCGCGCATGGCGCAGGCGGTGGAGGAGATGTCCCACTACATTGAGTCGGACTTCCTGGTGGTCAACAACGACTTCGACCTGGCGCTGGCGGAGTTGCGCGCCATCATTACCTGCCAGCGCCTGCGCACCCCCCGGCAGGCGGCGGAGCTCGACGGCATGCTCGCCGACCTGCTGCGCTAGCGGCGGGCGGCATTATTCACCCTCCCGGCGGGCTGGACGCCCCCCCGGGGCAATGCGGTATACTAGGCGGTCCCCCGGCGCGGCACAGCCGCCCGGCCAGAACAGAGATGAGAGAGTGGAGAGACGAGTCCCCGCGCCGATGGCGCTGGCAGGGTCCCGCAATCGCTCTCCACACGACTCAATCCAATTTGAGACAAATTGATCCGCGGCCCGGAACGCACTCCCGGCGTCGCACTGCATGGGAAAGTAACGACGCATGGCACGCATAACCGTTGAAGATTGCCTGGAACACGTAGCCAACCGCTTTGAACTGGTGATGGTCGCCAGCAAGCGGGCCCGGCAACTGGCCACCGGCGGCAAGGATCCACTGGTGGAGGAAGAGTCCGACAAGCCCACCGTGATCGCCCTGCGCGAGATCGCCGAGAGCCTGATTACCCCGGACATCCTGAGCCGCGAGGACGAACTGGACGCGGAAGAGGAACTGGCCGAGGTCATGGAGGCCAGCGAGTCGGTGTAATCGCGAGCGGCATCCCTGGTAGCCAACGCGTCTCCCCCTATGCAAACCATTGATGCCCTCGATTCCACTCTACGCAGCTACCTGGACCAGGAGCAGACCCGCCTGGTCCGCCGCGCCTACTACTTCGCCGAACAGGCCCATCACGGCCAGCTGCGCCGCAGCGGCGAGCCCTATGTGACCCACCCCCTGGCGGTCGCCGCCATCCTCGCCGACATGCACATGGACCACCAGAGCCTGATGGCCGCCATGCTGCACGACGTGATCGAGGACACCGGTATCGACAAGTCGGCGATCAGCAATCAGTTCGGCGCCACCGTGGCGGAACTGGTGGACGGGGTGAGCAAACTCACGCAGATGGAGTTCGATTCGCTGGCGGAAAAGCAGGCGGAGAACTTCCAGAAAATGGCCCTTGCCATGGCCCGGGACATCCGCGTGATCCTGGTGAAGCTGGCCGACCGCCTGCACAACATGCGCACCCTGGGCGTGCTGCGGCCCGACAAGGCCCGGCGCATCGCCCGCGAAACCCTGGATATCTACGCCCCCATCGCCATGCGCCTGGGGATGAACACCGTGCGCATGGAATTCGAGGACCTGGGCTTTCGCGCCCTGCACCCGATGCGCGCCAGCCGCATCGAGGCCGCCCGCCGCGCCTCCCGCGGCCACCGCACGGAGCTGGTGGACAAGATCCGCCACCAGATCGAGGCCGCCCTGGAGCAGGAGGGCCACGACGTCGAGGTAATCGGCCGCGAAAAACACCTCTACTCCATCTACAAGAAAATGAAATCCAAGAAGAAATCCTTCTCGGAGATCATGGACATCTACGCCTTCCGCATCATCGTCGACTCGGTGGACACCTGCTACCGGGTGCTCGGCTGCGTGCACAGCCTGTACAAGCCGGTGCCGGGGGAGTTCAAGGACTACATCGCCATTCCCAAGGCCAACGGCTACCAGTCCCTGCACACGGTGCTGATGGGCATGCACGGCGTGCCCATCGAAATCCAGATCCGCACCCTGGAAATGGAGGAGATGGCCAACAACGGCATCGCCGCCCACTGGCTGTACAAGAGCGAGGGCCAGAGCGCCAACGCCAGCCACGCCCGGGCGCGGGAATGGGTGAAGGGCCTGCTGGAAATGCAGCAGCGGGCGGGCAACTCCCTGGAGTTCATCGAAAGCGTCAAGATCGACCTGTTCCCGGACGAAATCTACGTGTTCACCCCCAAGGGCGGCATTCTCGAGCTGCCCCGGGGCGCCACCGCCGTGGACTTCGCCTACGCGGTACACACCGATGTCGGCAACAGCTGCGTGGCCTGCCGCATCAACCGCCGCCTGGCGCCACTGTCGGAACCCCTGCAGAGCGGGCAGACGGTGGAGATCCTCACCGCCCCGGGAGCGCGGCCCAACCCCAGCTGGTTCAACTACGCGGTGACCGCCAAGGCGCGCACCAATATTCGCCACTTCCTCAAGCACCAGACCCGGGACGACTCCGTGGCCCTGGGACGGCGCCTGCTGGACAAGGCCCTGGTGCTGTTCGACACCAGCCTGGAGCAGTTGCCCGGGGAGCAGGTGGGGGACTACCTGGCCCGGCACGACTACAACGCGCTGGATGACTTGCTGGACGATATCGCCCGCGGCAACCGCCTGCCGCCGATCACCGCCCAGCAGCTGCTGGGAGAGGCCAGCAAGGCGCAGCCGACCCCCGACAGCAAGTACTCGCAGCCGGTGGCCATCCGCGGCACCGAGGGCTTCATGGTCAGCTACGCCAAATGCTGCCACCCTATCCCCGGGGATCCCATCGAGGGCTATCTCAGCTCGGAAAAGGGCGTGGTGGTGCACCGGGAATCCTGCAAGAACCTGGCGGAAATGCGCGAGAACCGCGAGCGCCTGGTGGCCCTGCGCTGGGACGACAAGGTCGAGGGCGAATACCTGACCCACCTGCGGGTCGAGGTGGAGAACCGCCGCGGCATGATCGCGGTGCTGGCCACCCGCATCAACAGCATGGGCGTCAACATCGAGCGCATCTCCACCGAGGACAAGGACTACCAGTTCACCTACGTCGACCTGGAGTTGCTGGTCGACAGCCGGGTACACCTGGCCAGCATCATGAAACGCCTGCGCGCGGTGAGTTCCGTGCGCCGCGTTATCCGCCTCAAGAACTAATCGCTATCAGGAGCACACCGTGAGCAATCGAGCCATTATCTCCACACCGGAGGCCCCGCAGGCCATCGGCCCCTACTCGCAGGCGGTCAAGGTGGGCAATACCGTGTGGCTCTCGGGCCAGATTCCCCTGGTACCGGACACCATGGAGCTGATCGACGGCGATATCACGGCCCAGGCCGAGCAGGTGTTTCGCAACCTGGCGGCCGTCGCCGAGGCCGCCGGCGGCGACCTCAACAAGGCGGTGAAACTGAACATCTCGCTCACCGACATGAACGACTTCGCCGCCGTGAACGAGGTCATGACCGGCTTCCTGCAGCAGCCCTACCCCGCCCGCGCCTGCGTGCAAGTGGCGGGCCTGCCCAAGGGCGTGGCGATCGAGGTGGAGGCCATCCTCGCGATTTGAGGGGGCCTGCCGTGACCCGTCTCGCAGCGGGGCGCGGGGCCAGGACAAACACCCTCGCCAGTGTTATTCACCCCCCGCGCGGGCGGCCATGACCGCCTCGTAGCCGCTGCGATAATCCGGATACATAAGCCGGTACCCGCTCTCCACCAAGGCGCGATTGCGGCAGCGCTTGTGCCCCGAAGGCGGCGGCCGCTCGGCGCGGACCGTCACGCCCAGCGCGGCGGCCAGCCACTGCTCCACCTCGTGCTGGGGCGCCGGGCAGTCGTCCACCACGTTGTAGACCGTCCGCAGCTCCTCCCCGCGCTCCACGGCCCGAAGCAGGTGCCACATGAATCCCGCCACATCGTCGCGGTGAATACGGTTACTGTAATGCAGGGGCCGTGGCGCGCAGATCTCGCCCGCCGCGATCCGCGACAGCAGCCGGCCCCGCGGACTGCCATAGATGCCGGCGCAACGCAGCACGGCGGCGCGGTGCCCGGAATCGAGCAGCGCCTGCTCGGCGTCGACAATGGCGCGGGCCGCGGGGGCTTCCCGCGCCAGCGCGCCCCCCTCGTCCACCCAGTGGCCCGCGCGTTCGGCGTAGACCCGGGTGCTCGAGACCATCAACACCGCGCGGGGACGATGGGCCCCCAGGCCTCCCAGCAAACCTTGCATGGCGTCGACAAAACCCCGGCGATAGCCGTCGCCGTCGCGGCCGGCGGGCTTCAGGGTGGCCACCAGGTAGTCCGGCGCCAGCTCCTCCAGCACCGCGAGACTGCCGGGCCGGGTGTAATCCACCTCCAGGCCCTTCACCTCCAGGTCCTTCATCTCCAGGCGCCGCGCCATCGCGGGCAAGTCATCCGGATGGCGCCGGAGTCCCACCACCCGCCAGCCTGCAGGCAGGCGGCCGGCCAGGCGCAGGCCGAGATCCCCGCAGCCGACAACACACAGGGATCGCGGGCGGTTTTGGCGTTCAACAGCGGCAGACACTCTCGTTACACTCCTGTTCCAGGTAGACTCATGGCATGGCACTATGCGGCCCCCGGGCCGCGGCGAATACTATGACCTTATCAGTACCCAGTCAGCATGTGGACCGCGTTCGACGCGGCGGGACCGGGCTGCCCGCGTGATGAGCGGCGTTCTGGCCGACCGGCCACTCGAGAGCCTCCGGGGCGTGGGGCCCAAGCTGGCGCAAAAACTCCGCGACTACGGCGTGGGACAGGTGGAGGACCTGCTGTTCCACCTGCCGCTGCGCTACCAGGACCGCACACGGGTAACGCCCATCGCCGCCCTGCAGGCCCAGGTCGAGGCGGTGGTGGAGGGCGAAGTCCGCGCCGCGGATATCGTGTTCGGGCGCCGCCGCAGCCTGGTGGCACGCCTGCAGGACGGCAGCGGCACGGTGACCCTGCGCTTCTTCCACTTTACCGCCGCGCAGAAGAACAACCTCAAACCCGGCGCCCGGCTGCGCTGTTTCGGCGCCCCCCGCCGCGGCCGCGGCGGCCTGGAAATCTACCACCCGGAGTACCGCCACTGCGAGCCGGGAGAGTCCGCGGTCGAGGAACGGCTGACTCCCATCTATCCCACCACCGACGGCATCGGGCAGGCACAGTGGCGCAAGCTCTGCAGCCAGGCGCTGGCCCTGCTGGCTAGCGCGCGCCCGCTCGACCTGCTGCCGGCGCGCTACAACCAGGGCTTCGACCTGGTGGCGGCCCTGCACTACCTGCACACGCCGCCACCGGACGCCCCGCTGCAACTGCTGCAGGAGGGACGCCACCCGGCCCAGTTGCGCCTGGCACTGGAGGAGCTGGCCGCCCACCACCTCGCGCTGCTGCGCCTGCGTCGCCAGCAACAAAGCGTGAGCGCCCCCGCCCTGCCGCGGCGGCAGGCGGCGCACCGCGACCTGCTGCGGGCCCTGCCGTTCAAGCCCACCGCGGCCCAGCAGCGGGTCATGGGGGAGATCGCCGCCGACCTGGCGCAACGCACGCCCATGCTGCGCCTGCTGCAGGGCGATGTCGGCTCGGGCAAGACCCTGGTGGCGGCGGACGCCGCGCTGCAGGCAATCAGCAACGGCTACCAGGTGGCGGTGATGGCCCCCACCGAAATCCTGGCGGAGCAGCACCGGCAGAACTTCGCCACCTGGCTGGCCCCCCTGGGCATCGCCCCGGCGGTGTTGACCGGCAGGAGCAAGGGCAAGGCGCGGCGCGAAACCCTGGCGGCCCTCGCCGGCGGCGACACCCGGCTGCTGATCGGCACCCACGCCCTGTTCCAGGCCGATGTCGTCTTCCATCGCCTGGGACTGGTTATCGTGGATGAACAGCACCGCTTCGGCGTCCACCAGCGGCTGGCGCTGACCGAAAAGGCGGACGCCGCCTCCGGCCGCCCCCACCAACTGGTGATGACCGCCACCCCCATTCCCCGTACCCTGTCAATGGTGGCCTACGCCGACCTGGACTGCTCGGTGATCGACGAGCTGCCGCCGGGACGACAGGCGGTGACCACCGTATTGATCGACGCCGCCCGCCGGGACCAGGTGGTGGCGCGGGTGGCGACGGCCTGCGCCGAGGGCCGCCAGGCCTACTGGGTCTGCACCCTGGTGGAGGAGAGCGACGTACTCCAGGCCCAGGCCGCCGAGTCCACCGCGGCGGAGCTGGCGGAAGCCCTGCCCGCGCTGCGCATCGGCCTGATTCACGGCCGCCTGCCGGCGCGGGACAAGGAGGCGGTGATGGCCGCGTTCAAGGCCGGCGAGCTGTCACTGCTGGTGGCCACCACGGTGATCGAGGTGGGTGTTGACGTGCCCAACGCCAGCCTGATGGTGATCGAGAACCCCGAGCGCCTGGGCCTGGCCCAGCTGCATCAATTGCGCGGGCGCGTGGGACGCGGCAGCGCCGCCAGCCACTGCGTGCTGCTGTACCAGTCGCCGCTGTCGCAGCAGGGCAAGCGGCGCCTAACGGCCATGCGCGAAAGCAATGACGGCTTCTACATCGCCGAGCAGGACCTGGCGCTGCGCGGGCCGGGGGAAGTGTTGGGTACGCGCCAAACCGGGGATATGAACTTCCGCATCGCCGACCTCACACTGCACGACGACCTGCTGGAGCAGGCGCGCGAGACCGGGGAGCTGATTGCCGAAAATCCCCTGGCGGAAGAACAGTTGGTGCGGCGCTGGACCGGGGAGAAACAGCGCTTCGCCAGCGTGTGACGCGGGGTGGACACGGTCCACCCCGCGAACGACGGGAGCCCCCGATCAGGCCAGGATGGCCGGCAATTCCTTCTGCAGCGCCAGCTTGGCCTTGGTGGCCTCGCCGGTCAACGCAAAGCCCAGCAGATTGCCCGCGGCGTCGCGGAACTCAGCCTGCACATCGTTGCCCTGGGCCTGCACAGTCCACTCGCCCTGGGCGCCCGGCGCCGGCGGCGCCACCACCACCGGGCAGGCGGGGGTCTTGATGGTTACCGGCATGGCGGGATAGCTCACCTCGGTGGGCTCGCCGGCCAGGGTCTTGCCCAGGGCCCGCGCCGCGGCCATCAGCGGCGCCACGTAGACCAGCACATGGCCGCCCACCTCGGCGCAGTCGCCCATGGCGTAGACGTTCGGGGCGCTGGTTTCCAGCAGGCGGTTGGTAACCACGCCGCGGTTGGTGTCGATACCCGAGGCCTGGGCCAGGGCGACCCGCGGGCGCACGCCCACCGCGGAAACCACCAGGTCGGCATCGATGGTCTCGCCGTTGTTCAGGGTCACGCGCACACCCTCCCCGGCGTGATTCACCTCGGTCACCAGCGGCCCGAAGTGGAATGTCGCGCCCTTGGACTCCAGCGCCGCCTGCACCGCCTTGCCCGCCTGTTCGGGCAGCAGGGTCGGCAGGCAGTGGCCCAGCGGATCGACGGCCTCGACCTCGAAACCGCCGTTGAGCAGATCGTTGGTGAACTCGCAGCCGATCAGGCCGCCGCCGATGATGCACACCTTCTTGACGCCGTTCTTTTCCACCGCGGAGCGGAAATCGTCGTAATCCAGCAGGTCGTTGACGGAATAGACTTTCTCCAGCGCGTCGCCGCCGATCGGTGGCTGGATGACCTCGGCGCCCACCGCCAGCACCAGCTTGCCATAGTGGATGGCGCTCTGGGCGTCGCCGACCTTGATCATCTGGTTGGCGGTGTCGATCTCGGCGACCCGGGTCATGGTCCACACGCTGGCCTTGAGCATCTTGGCCATGGAACCGGCATCCAACTGCGCCAGGTCATTGGCGGTGGTGTTCTTGGTGTAGCCGGTTGAGAGCATCGGCTTGGAGTAAGAGCGGCCGTCATCCGAAGTGATCAGGATCAGCGGGGTATCGCTGTCGTGCTTGCGGAACTCCTTGGCCACGCCATAGCCGGCCAGGCCGGTACCGATGATCACCACCGGCGCGTGTACCTTGTCGGCCACCGGCTCCTCGTGGTGGGGCACATCCTCGACCACTTCTTCTTCCAGCAGCTCGAAGTCTTCCTTGCCCACGCCGCAGTCGGGGCACAACCAGTCCTCGGGGACGTCCTCCCACTTGGTACCGGGTGCGATGCCATCGTCGGGCCAGCCCTCCTTCTCGTCATAGATCAGGCCACAGACAATGCATTCCCACTTACTCATACCCAAACTCGCTGTTATCGGTTGCTCTGGGACCGCCGGCGGGGCGATCCGCGGTGAAATAGAGACGCAACACTATAGGGCTGTATGAAAAATGTGCAAGCGTTTCAACGGGCGCCAATAACCGGGGCAGTTGAATTTGTCGACCTGAGGGGCATTTTCTGCGCCGGCTTGCGCCTCGCGGCGCCATGGCGCATGCTCGCCCTGCATTTTAGGTCAGAGTAGCCCCATGACCGGGACAATCCACCCCCAACACGCCGCCACCGAGCCCCGCTGGCGACCCGCGCCACACTTCGTCAACGCCGACCTGCCCGCCGCGACCCGCGCCTGGCTGCTGGATGACGGCTCCCTGACCGGGCGCCTGATCGCCAGCGGGACCGGGCGCTTCAGCGTCAATCGCCTGCGCCAGTGCTGGCAGACGCCGCGCCCCTCGGAACAGCGCCTGCTGGGGATTCCGCCCCGGCAGCGGGCGCTGGTGCGGGAGGTCACTCTGATGATCGACGCCACCCCCGTGGTGTTCGCCCGCAGCGTGTTCCCCGCCTCCAGCCTGACCGGGGAGTTGCGCCGCCTGCGCCAGCTGCGCAACCGGGCGCTGGGCGCGATCCTGTTTCGTTTTACGACCATGCACCGCAGCCCTTTCGAGGTCGCGCGCATGGCCGGCGACTGCGCCTATCTGCCGGATTTCCTGCACCAGCCGGAGCCGGCCTGGGGCCGGCGCTCCTGTTTCGACATCGGCGGCAAGCGCCTGCTGGTCAGCGAGGTGTTCCTGCGCCACTTCCGCCCCTGGCGCGCCCTGTTGCCGGTGCACCGCAGCCAGCGGGGCAAGGTCAGCGCTGCAATCCTGCGGCCAAAGCAGTAAGCTTTGACGCTGGACCCGCAAGCAGTAATGACATGACCGCGCTCGCCAAACCCCAGGCCTACCTGCAGCTGATGCGTTTCGACAAACCCATCGGCACCCTGCTCTTGCTGTGGCCCACCCTGTGGGCCCTGTGGCTGGCCGCCGACGGGCCGCCCGACCCCGGCCTGCTCGCCATCTTTGTGATCGGCACATTTCTCATGCGCTCGGCGGGCTGTATCGTCAACGACCTGGCGGATCGCAATCTCGACGGCGGCGTGCTGCGCACCCAGCAGCGGCCGCTGGTGACCGGCGCGGTCACGGTGACCGAGGCGCTGACCCTGTGCGGCCTGCTGTGCCTGGCCGCCTTCGGCCTGGTCCTGCTCACCAATCCCTTCACCGTGGCCCTGTCGCTCGCCGCGGTGGGCCTGACCGCCACCTACCCCTTCATGAAGCGCTATACCCACTGGCCGCAACTCGTGCTGGGAGCGGCCTTTTCCTGGGGCATTCCCATGGCTTTCGCCGCTCAGGGCGGCGACTTGCCGCCGGCGCTGTGGTGGCTGTTCGCCGCCAACCTCCTGTGGACCGTGGTTTTCGATACCCAGTACGCCATGGTCGACCGCGACGACGACCTCAGGATCGGCATCAAGTCCACCGCGGTGCTGTTCGGCCGCGCCGACCGCGCGCTGATCGCCCTGTTCCAGATCGCCTGCCTCACCTGCCTGCTGATGGCCGGGCGCGCCTTTGGACTCGGGCCCTGGTACTGGACCGCGCTGCTGGCGGCGGCGGGCCTGTTCATGTACCACCAGTGGCTGATCCGCGAGCGCGATCGCGAGGCCTGTTTCCGCGCCTTCCGGCACAACAACTGGTTTGGCCTGGTGGTGTTCGCGGGCATCGCCCTGCACTTCCTGCAAAACGCGCCGGGTCGCTGAGACGGGATGACAGACACCGCGCAGTACCGTGTCGAATTCATCACCAGCCTGGACCAGATCGCCCCGCAGGCCTGGCACGCAGTGACCGGCACCGACTACCCCTTCCTGCGGCACGAATTCCTGCACGGCCTGGAAACCAGCGGTTGCACCACCGCCGAGTCCGGCTGGCAGCCCTGCCACGCCCTGCTGCGCGATGGCGAGACCCTCGCCGCGGTACTGCCGATGTACCTGAAGTCCCACTCCTACGGCGAGTATGTCTTCGACTGGGCCTGGGCCGATGCCTGGCAGCGCGTGGGGCTCGACTACTACCCCAAACTGCTGTCGGCGATCCCCTTCACTCCGGCCACCGGGCCGCGGCTGTGCCGCGCGCCAGGCCTCGCGGCCGACGAGGCCTGGCCGCTGCTGCTACAGGGCATCCGGCAACTGGCGCGGCGGCGCCAGCTGTCATCGTGGCACCTGCTGTTTCCAGACCAGCAGACCGCCGACAACCTGTACGCGCTGGGCCTGCCCCGGCGCCTGGCAACACAGTTCCACTGGCTAAACCGGGGCTACGGCAGTTTTGACGACTTCCTGGCCACCTTCAGCAGCCGCAAGCGCAAGAACCTGCGCCGGGAGCGGGCGCGGGTGGCGGAACAGGGCATCGCCCTGCGACGCCTGCGCGGGGCGCAGATCACCCCCGCCCTGTGGCGGCAATTCCACCGTTTCTACCAGCTGACCTACGCCAAGCGCAGCGGCCACGGCGGCTATCTCAGCCGCGAGTTTTTCACCGAGGTGGCGCCGGCGCTGGGCGAACAGGTGATGATGGCGGTGGCCGAACGCGAGGGAGAGGCGGTGGCCGCGGCCCTGTACTTCTGCTCCGACGACACCCTGTTCGGCCGCTATTGGGGCTGCGAACGGGAGTTCGACTGCCTGCACTTCGAGGCCTGCTACTACCAGGGCATCGAGTTCTGCATCGAGCAGGGCCTGTCGCGCTTCGATCCCGGGGCCCAGGGCGAACACAAAATCCAGCGCGGTTTCACCCCGGTCTATACCTACTCCAACCACTGGATCGCCGAGCCAGAACTAGCCGCGGCGGTGGCCGATTTTACCGAGCGCGAAACGGCACACGTTGAGCAATACCGGGCGCAAGCCGCGGAGTTGCTACCGTTCAAGCAAAACGGATAGGCCTTAGCCCCGCCGCCAGGCAATCAGACGGTTATTGGCCGGCATGGGATTGTCCTCCAGCAGCGTAAAACCCGCCCCCTGAGCCAGCGCATCCACCGCCTCGAAATCGCGAATCGCGCTGTCGGGGTGCTGCCGCGCGAGCCACTGGTCGAAGCGGGCGTTGCTGTCGCTGGTATAGCGGCCGCCGTAGTTGAAGGGCCCGTACACGCAGAGCACGGTTCCCGGCCCCGCGCGTCGCCCCAGCTCGGCGAAAAACTGCTGCACGGCACCGAAAGCCATGATGTGGAAACTGTTGGCGGTGAACACGCCGTCGTGCACCGCCAGTGGCCAGGGGTGCCGGCAGACGTCCAGCGCCGCCGGCGGCAACAGATTGCGTCCCCGGTAGGCGCCGCAGCGCGGCGCCAGCAGCGGCAGGTTGTCGGCGACATCGGTGGCTTGCCACACCAGGTGCGGCAGGTGTTCGGCAAACCAGGTGGCGTGCTGGCCGGTGCCCGCGCCGATTTCCAACACCTGCGTGACCTGGGCGAACAGGCGCCGCAGGTGTTCGAGAATCGGCCCCTTGTTGTTCTCGCAGGCCTGGGAGAAGGGCAGCGTGTCCATGTTCACCCCCGCATGTCGAAGTCGGCGAAGTCCGGCGAGCGCATGTGCCACCAATAGGCGAGAGTGGAACGCGGCCAGTTGTTCACCACCTTGCCGGCGGCGTTCTTGTACCAGCTTTCGCAGCTGGCCACCCACACCGTCCCGGCCAGCTTCTGCTGCATGTCGATATTGTAGTCGCGCATGACCTGGCGATTGACCTCCAGGCTGGACAGGTCGTGGCTCAGCAGTTTCTCAATGCAGGACACGCAGTAATTGACCTGTCGCTCCACCATGAAAATGATGGAGTTGCTGCCCAGGTTGGTGTTCGGCCCGTAGAGCATGAAGAAATTGGGAAAGCCCGATACGCAAACGCCACGGTAGGCCTCGGCGCCATCGCGCCAGGCATCGCGCAGATCGGCGCCACCCACGCCCCGGAAGGTCACGCCGGACAGCATGTCGCTGGTGCGAAAACCGGTGCCGTAGATGATGACGTCTACCTCGCGCTCGCGGCCGTCTGCGGACTGGACACCACCGGTATCGATACCCGTGATCGGCGAGGTCACCAGTTCGACGTTGTCGCGGGTAAAGGCCTGGAAAAAGTTATCCGAAACCAGCAGGCGCTTACAGCCGGCCGGGTAATCGGGGGTCAGTTTGGCGCGCAGGTCCGGGTCGCTGATTTGGCTCTCGAGATATTTGCGACAGCCGCGCTCAAACAACTTGCGCAGCCAGCCCCGGGCGCGCAGCACCCCCAGGAATATCGATTCGCCGCGCAGGAAGGTGCCCAGCCGGTGCAGCTTCTGCAGCCAGGGATAACGCGCGAAGCGGCGCTGTTCGGCCGCGCCGTAGGCCCGGTCATTGCGCTCGATGACGTAATTGGCACTGCGCTGGTAGACATACAGCTGTTCGGCCTGTTCCGCGACGGGGGGAATGAACTGCAGCGCGCTGGCGGCGGTGCCGATGATTGCCACCCGCTTGCCGCGCAGGTCGAGCTCGTGGTTCCAGCGCGCCGAATGAAAGGCAGTGCCGCCAAAGGTCTCGCGGCCGGGAAAGTCCGGGATATGCGGCAGGTTGAGCTGGCCCAGCCCGCTGACCAGGGCCCGGGCCTCCAGGGTCCCGCCGCCTTCCAGCTGTATCACCCACAGCCCGCGCGCCTCGTCGAAGGCGGCCTCGGCCACGGCGGTGTTCAGGCGCAGGCGCGGGCGCAGGCCGTACTTGTCGGCGCAGTGTTCGAAGTAGGCGCGAATCTCGTCGTGGGGCGAGAATTTCCGCGACCACCAGGGATTGGGCTCAAAGGAATAGCTGTAGAGCACCGAGGGCACGTCGCAACAGGCCCCCGGGTAGGTATTGTCGTACCAGGTACCGCCGACGCCGGCGGATTTCTCCAGGATCACAAAGTCGTCGATGCCGCGCTCGCGCAGCCGGATACCCATGCACAGGCCCGACATGCCCGCCCCGATGATCGCCACGCTCAAGGGCTTGTCGCTCATGATCCCTCCTCAGCTTTTATTGTCTGTTGTCGTGGGCCGCAATCGCCTATCACCGTGGACCGGGCGCCCCTGTGCCGGGCGCCCCTGTGCCGGGCGCCCCTAAGCCGGGCGCCCCTAAGCCGGGCGCCCCTAAGCCGGGCGCCCCTATCCAGCCGGCTGGTCCCGGGTAAACACCAGTTCCCGGGCGCTGGACTCCTGCGCATTGTAGCGGTAGCCATCGACCCGGAATTTCTTCAGCTCGGCCACATTGTCCAGTTCCCGCTCGATGATGTAGCGGGCCATCTGGCCACGGGCTTTTTTAGCAAAGAAACTGATGACCTTGTACCTGTCATTTTTGAGGTCCTTGAACACCGGGGTGACGATGTCGGCCTCCAGCTGGCCGGGCTTCACCGCGCGGAAATACTCGTTGGAGGCCAGGTTGACCAGCACCGGCGAACCCGACTTGGCCAGCTCGCGATTCAACAAAGCGGTGATATCCTCGCCCCAGAATTCGTAGAGATTCCTGCCGCCGCTATTGGCGAACTTCAATCCCATTTCCAAGCGGTAGGGTTGCATCAGGTCCAGGGGCCGCAGCAGGCCGTAAAGCCCGGAGAGAATGCGCAGGTGCTTCTGGGCGAAGGCCAGCTGGGCGCTGTCCAGGCTGTCGGCGTCCAGGCCGGTATAGACGTCGCCGCGAAAGGCCAATACCGCCTGCTTGGCGTTGTCCTTGGTAAAGGGCGTGGACCAGTTCATGAACCGGGCGTGGTTGAGCTCGGCGATTTTTTCACTCACCCCCATCAGTTCGCGAATATCGTCCGGCGACAGGGCGCGCGCATCATCCACCAGGGTAGCGGCGCGCTCGAGGAACTGGGGCTGGGTGGCTTTGCGGGTGTGGGGCGGCGTGTCGAAATCCAGCGTCTTGGCCGGTGAGATAACTGTGAGCATGAATCCTCGTCCGGGGTGGGCGGCTCTGGGTGGGCATTCGCGCGATGCATCCAGCGGAGCGATCGGACTGGCCACCGAAGGGATTTTTCACGCACGTGCAACGGCTATGATACTCTGCGCCCCACGGTTTCAAAAGACCAATAACAGATGTCCCCACTGCGCCCGATTATCCGCGCCATCGACAATTTCACCGACTACAGCGGCCGCGCCCTGGCCTGGCTGGCGGTCGCCATGGCATTGCTGACAACCCTGGTGGTGCTGCTGCGCTACGGCCTGAACATGGGTTCAATTGCCGCCCAGGAAGCCATCACCTATATGCACGGCACGCTTTTCACCCTCGGCGCGGCCTATACCCTGCGTCACGACGGCCATGTGCGCGTCGACATTTTCTACCGCAGATTCACGCCCCGCACCCGCGCCTGGATCAACAGCCTGGGGGGCATCGTGTTCCTGCTCCCGCTGTGCGTGTTCCTCTGCGGTGTCAGCTGGAATTACGTCGCCGAGTCCTGGAGCATTCGCGAGAGCTCCCCGGAGCCGGGGGGGATTCCCGCGGTATTCCTGCTCAAGAGCCTGCTACCGCTGATGGCCGCCACCCTGTTTTTACAGGCCCTGGCGGAGACCCTGCGCAACACCGAACTGCTACTGCGCGGGGACCGTTGATGGAGGCCTACATTTCCCTGGTGATGTTCGCCGTGGTGTGCCTGGCGTTGATGCTGGGCTACCCGGTGGCGTTCACCCTGGCGGGCACCGCGCTGGCCTTTGCCGCGGGGGGCATTATCGGCGGCGTGTTCGACCCCGCCTTTCTGTCCGCCCTGCCGGGCCGCCTGTTCGGCACCATCGGCAACACCACGCTGATCGCGGTGCCACTGTTCATATTCATGGGCGTGATCCTGGAAAAATCACGGGTCGCGGAGGAATTGCTCACCAGCATGGCGCGGGTTTTCGGCCGTGCCCGGGGCGGCCTGGGCATCTCGGTCATCGTGGTGGGCATGCTGCTCGCGGCCAGCACCGGAATTGTCGGCGCCACCGTGGTCACCATGGGCCTGCTCTCCCTGCCCAGCATGCTGCGCGGCGGCTACAGCCCGACGCTGGCCGCCGGCACCATTTGCGCCACCGGCACGCTCGGCCAGATCATCCCGCCCTCCATCGCCCTGGTGCTGCTTGGCGACGTGCTCTCCAATGCCTACCAACAGGCGCAGTTGAGCATGAACATCTACAACCCCAAGACGGTATCGGTGGGCGATTTGTTCATCGGCGCCCTGATTCCCGGCCTGCTGCTGGTGCTGCTGTACATCCTGTACCTGCTGTTACACGCCTGGCTGCGCCCCGCCAGCGCGCCGCCGGCGCGGGAAGAGCCGCTGCCCCTGCGCCAGCTGTTCAGCGGCCTGTTGCCGCCGCTGGCCCTGATCACCGTGGTGCTGGGTTCCATTCTCGCCGGCGCCGCCACTCCGACCGAAGCCGCGGGCGTGGGCGCCACGGGGGCCCTGCTGCTGGCCTGCGCCAAACGGCAGATGAGCCTGGCGCGCCTGCGGGAAGTGGCGCTGAACACCATGCAGGTCACCTGCATGGTGTTCATGATCCTGATCGGCGCGGCGGTATTCTCGCTGGTGTTTCGCGGCTTTGGCGGCGAGGAGCTGATCCACGGCTTTTTCACCCAGCTGCCGGGGGGCGCGCTGGGCGCGACCCTGGTGGTGATGGCGATCATCTTCCTGCTGGGCTTTATCCTGGACTTTATCGAGATCACCTTCGTGGTGGTGCCGATCGTGGGGCCCATCCTGCTGGCCATGGGCCTGGACCCCATCTGGCTGGGCATCATGATCGCCCTCAACCTGCAGACCTCCTTCCTCACCCCGCCCTTCGGCTTCGCTCTGTTCTACCTGCGCGGGGTGGCGCCGGATTCACTGGCCACGGGAGCTATCTACCGGGGGGTCGTTCCCTTTATAATCATCCAGTTGCTGGTACTGGCCGCCCTGTGGGTATGGCCGGCGCTGGCCACCTGGCTGCCCGCGCAGCTGGCGAAATAACTAACAATCACGCAACACGCATTAGGACAACCGGGCCACTACGCCATGAGTGACATCGATTCAGCTCCCATCCCCCAGGGCGAACTCGCCCTGCAGACCATCGCCATGCCCAAGGATACCAATGCCAACGGCGATATTTTCGGCGGCTGGCTGCTGTCACAGATGGATATCGCGGGCTCGATCACCGCCACCGAGGTGGCCGGTGGTCGCGTGGCCACCGTGGCGATCAACGGCATGGCCTTCATGACCCCGGTGCACGTGGGCGCGGTGGTGAGCTGCTACTGCGACGTGCTGGACGTCGGCCGCAGCTCGATTCGCATCGTGGTCGAGGTGTGGATCAATTCCAAGCACGACGGCGAACCGCTGAAGGTGACCGAGGGCGAGTTCGTCTTCGTCGCCATCGACGAAAAGGGCCGCACCCGCTCCATCAACCCCTGATCATTCGGGGCTCGATGGCGGCAGCACCACGTCGCGGGCGTTGATATAGGCCTGCTCCGAGATGTGGTGGTAGGCCCGCACGTCGTCGTAGAAAGCCTGATAGGACGCATTGACCCTCGCCGCCATCGGGTCGTTCTCGACCAGCTCCCGCATCACCTCCTCGCTGGCCTGGTACAGGGCTTTCAGCACGTCGTCGGGCAGGCGTCGCAGCTGCACATCGTGCGCATTCACCAGCTCCCGCAGGGCGGTGTTGTTGCGCGCGGTGAACTCATCGAGCATGTCCTGGTTGGCGGCCCTGGCCGCCACCTTTACGATCGCCTGCAAATCCTCCGGCAGGGCCCGTAGTGAATCCCTGTTGACCACGAACTCCAGCATGGCGCCGGGCTCGTGCCAGCCGGGATAATAGTAGTACTTCGCCACCTCGTGCAGGCCCAGGGCGAGATCGTTGTAGGGCCCCACCCATTCGGCGGCATCGATCACCCCGGTCTGCAGGGAGGTATAGACCTCGCCCCCGGGGATACGCACCGAGGTGCCGCCCGCGCGGGTGAAAACGTCCCCCGCCATCCCCGGTATGCGCATTTTCAGGCCCTTCAGGTCCTCCACCGAGCGGATTTCGCGGTTGAACCAACCGGCCATCTGCACCCCGGTGCTGCCTCCCGACAGCGGTAGGATATTGAAGCCCGCATAGACTTCCTGCCACAACTCCAGGCCACCGCCGTAGTGGAACCAGGCGTTCATTTCCTGGGCGTTCATGCCAAAGGGGATCGCGGTGAAAAACACCGAGGAGGGAATCTTGCCCTTCCAGTAATAGGACGCGCCGTGGCCGGCGTCCGCCACCCCCTGGGATACCGCGTCGAACACCTCGAAGGCGGGCACGATCTCGCCAGCACCGTACACGCGCGCGGTCAGCCGGCCGCCGCTCATCTCGGTGATATGGCGGGCGAATTTCTCGGGTCCGGTCCCGAGCCCCGGCAGGTTCTTGGGCCAGGTGGTGACGATTTTCCAGTGATATTCCGCCTGCCGCGGGCCCGAGTCACTCGCGACAGCGCCACCACCATCGCGCGGCAGGCCCCCGCGCTCGGTAGCCCAAAGGCCGATCACTGCCACCAGGGCGGCGACCAGCAGGAGAATGATGGCGGGGGTGTAGCGGGTTGTGGTCGTGGCTGTGGTCATAGTGATATCGGCTGGGTAGGTGGTTGTTATCGTTTATGGTGTCAAGTGAATGACCCGAAAAGAGGGGCAGGTCTCGCTGTTGGGGGGTTGTCCCTGGCTGGTATTGGTCGAATGAATTCGACCCTACAGGGGTTGGCCCGGCCCGGTGTTGGTCGAATGAATTCGGCCCTACGGGGGTTGGCCTGGCCCGGTGTTGGTCGAATGAATTCGACCCTACGGGGGTTGGCCCGACTCCGTGTTGGTCGAATGAATTCGGCCCTACGGGGGTTGGCCTGGCCCGGTGTTGGTCGAATGAGTTCGGCCCTACGGGGGTTGGCCCGGCCCGGTGTTGGTCGAATGAGTTCGGCCCTACGGGGGTTGGCCCGACTCCGTGTTGGTCGAATGAATTCGGCCCTACGGGGGTTGGCCTGGCCCGGTGTTGGTCGAATGAATTCGGCCCTGCTCCGTCCCGTGTAGGGTCGAATTCATTCGACCTTACAGCAGCTGCAAATTCGCGTACTGCACCACCAGCCACTTGCTGCCCTCGGTGTCGAAGTTGACCTCCACCCGGGCGCTGGTGCCACGGCCCTCGAAGTTTAACACGATGCCCTCGCCAAAAATCTGGTGGTAGACCCGCTGGCCGAGGCTCAGGCCGGTGTCGGGCACCGCCGCCTGGGTCAGGCTGCTGACCGGTGCGCTGATCGTATTGTTTAGCCGCACTTCCCGCAGCAGGTCCGCGGGGATTTCGCGAATAAAGCGCGAGGGGCTGTTGTAGGATTCGCTGCCGTGAATGCGGCGGGTCTCGGCGTAGGTGATCACCAGGCGCTCCATCGCGCGGGTGATACCCACGTAACACAGCCGCCGCTCTTCCTCCAGGCGCCCGGGTTCCTCCAGCGACATGCGGTGGGGGAACAGGTTTTCCTCCATGCCCGCCAGGAACACCAGCGGAAACTCCAGGCCCTTGGCGGAGTGCAAGGTCATCAGCTGCACGCTGTCCTCGTGGGCGTCGGCCTGGGCGTCGCCGGCATCCAGGGCGGCGTTGTCGAGGAACTGCTGCAGCGGCGACAGCTCCTCCCCCTCCGGCGCGAACTGCTTGGCGGCGGTGACCAGCTCCTCCAGGTTCTCGACCCGCGCCTGGCCCTTCTCGCCCTTTTCCTTGCGGTGGAATTCCAGCAGCCCGGAAACCTGCTCCGCGTGCTCCACCAGTTCTTCCAGAGCCATCTCGTCGGTGCCAGCGTCGAGCTCGTCGATCAGCACCCGGAAACCCTCCAGCGCCCCCAGCGCCCGGGCCGGCAACAGCTTCTCGTCGATGGCCATGCCAATCGCCTGCCACAGGGACACCTCCCGCGCCCGCGCCACCTCGCGCACGGTGTCGAGGGTCTTGCCGCCAATCCCCCGCGGCGGGGTGTTGATCACCCGTTCCACCGCGGGGTCGTCGCTGCGATTGGCCAACAGCCGCAGGTAGGCCAGGGCATTGCGGATTTCCAGCCGCTCGTAGAAGCGCTGGCCGCCGTAGATGCGGTAGGGGATGCCGGCGCGTATCAGGGCTTCCTCCAGCACCCGGGACTGGGCGTTGGAGCGATAGAGCAGGGCGACGGAGCGGCGCTCGTTGCCGTCGTCGATCCAGGCCTGGGTCTGCTCCACGATAAAGCGCGCCTCGTCCTGCTCGTTGAAACCGGCGTAGAGGGTGATCGGTTCGCCGGCGTCGCCGGCGGTCCACAATTCCTTGCCCAGGCGCCCGAAGTTGTGCGCGATCACCCCGTTGGCCGCCTGCAGGATGGTCTGGGTGGAGCGGTAGTTCTGTTCCAGGCGCACGGTATGGCAACCGCTGAAATCCTCGCCGAAACGCTGGATGTTCTCGATCTTCGCGCCGCGCCAGCCGTAGATGGACTGATCGTCGTCGCCCACCGCCACCACCGGAATGCGCCCGCCCGCCAGTACCCGCAGCCAGGCGTACTGAATGGTGTTGGTGTCCTGGAATTCGTCCACCAGGATCTGGCGGAAACGCCCCTGGTAGTGGGCCAGCACCGCCGGGCTTTTCAGCCACAGTTCATGCGCCCGCAGCAGGAGCTCCGCGAAGTCCACCAACCCGGCCCGCTGGCAGGCGGCCTCGTAGGCCTGGTAGATCCGCAGCATGGTCTGCGCGTAAAGGTCGCCGTGGGGGACGTCGATGTGCGCCGCCCGCAGCCCCTCGTCCTTCTGCCCGTTGATGTACCACATCGCCTGTTTGGGCGGCCAGCGGGATTCGTCCAGGTCCAGCTCGCGGCACACCCGCTTGACCAGCCGCAGCTGGTCGTCGGCGTCGAGTATCTGGAAGTTTTGCGGCAACCCGGCCTCCTTCCAGTGAGCCTTGAGCAGGCGGTGGGCCAGGCCGTGGAATGTGCCCACCCACATGCCCTGGGCGGGAATCCGCAACATGTCCTCGATACGGCCGCGCATCTCCCGGGCGGCCTTGTTGGTAAAGGTCACCGCGAGGATCGAGTGGGGCGAATGGCCCTGGGCGCGAATCAGCCAGGCGATGCGGTGCACCAGCACGCGGGTCTTGCCGCTGCCGGCGCCGGCCAGCACCAGCAGGTTGTCGCTCTCGGCGGCGACGGCTTCCCGCTGGGCGGGGTTCAGGGGGGAGAGAATTTCTGATACATCCATCGGCGCATTCTACCGTGGTCTTTTACAATCAAATAGGGCGTCCTGCCCGAATGGCATTGACTTAACCATTGTAGGGCCGAATTTATTCGGCCATTGATGCCGTGAACACCGTTTTTTGGTCGAATAAATTCGACCCTACAGAGGGCAACATACCCAGTTTTTGGCTTAATGAAGTGCAGTTCGCGTCCTGCCCGGCGCCCTGTGCGTGGGGCGGGTCACCTGTATAATGGGCGCTCAGGTATCGCGAGGGGCTCGCCCTTGGGCAGTACAAACAGGCCAATTCTCAGGGAAATCGACGCCGCGCTCCCCCAACTGCGGCGCTCCGAGCGCAAGGTGGCGGAACTGGTGCTGGGCCAGCCCGACCGGGTCATACACATGCGCATCGTCGACCTGGCCGCCGCCGCCGAGGTGTCCGAGCCCACCGTGGTGCGCTTCTGCCGCGCGATCGGCTGCCAGGGCTTCCAGAACTTCAAGCTGGCCCTGGCCCAGGCCCTGGCCCAGAACACCAGCCAGGAACCCTTCGTGCTCAGCGAGCTGGACACCGCGCGGGACTACACCTACAAGGTCTTCGACGCCACCATGGAAACCCTGGCCCAGGTCCGCAACACCCTCGACCCGGACGCCATCGAAGTGGCCGTGGACGCCCTGTGCAACGCGCGCCGGGTGGAGTTCTACGGCTTCGGAGCCTCCAGCCCGGTGGCCATCGACGCCCAACACAAATTCTTCCGCCTGCAGATCGCCAGCGCCGCCTTGTCCGACCCCCACATCCAGGCCATGTCCGCCATGTCCCTGACACCCGACGACGTGGTGGTCGCCATTTCCCAGTCCGGGCGCAGCACCGCGTTGCTGGAGGCCATGGATCACGTGCGCGAGTCGGGGGCGGTGATCATCGGCCTGGCCCCGGCCGACACCCCGGTGCTGGCCCGCGCGACCATCGCCATCCCCATCGACGCGGAATCGCCCAACGAGGACAGTTACACACCCCTGCCCTCGCGCATCGCGCACCTGGCGGTGATCGACATCCTCGCCGTCGGCGTGTCCAAGATGAAGGGCGACGAGGTCAATCGCCACCTGCACAAACTGAATCGCGGACTGCAATCCCTGCGCAGTCCCGATTGACTTGCCGCGAACAGGCCCCGTGCGGCTGACCGCCGGGTACAGCTCTGTTAGTATCGCGCACATATCCGGGGTAGACAGGGGCGCAAGCCATGAGCAACGATCAACGCGACGACGGCAATCCCTTCGCACCCACGCGCCGTAGTGGCGACCAGGTCGCGGAGGACGACCGCGAACCCGCAGGGCGGCTCCCCGACGACAGGCTCGCCGCGGATGAAGACGACGAATACCGCTTCGATTACCGCGCCGAGGATTTCGACTACGACCCGGACGAAATCCTCGACGACGAGGAAGAACCCGAGCTGCCCGCCGGCTGGCCCGACGCGAACGAACCCGGCGGTGCCGGTACGCCGCCGCCTGCGGCAACCCGGCCCGACACCCGCCCCCAGTCGCCGCCCACCGCGGCGGTCCTCGACGATGACAATGTCGATGTCGATGTCGATGACGATGTCGATACCAGCGACGATGCCTGGAACGAGATCGACGACGACACGGAATCCATCGACAACGAACGCTACGGCAACCTCGACGAGGAGGACTGGGAGGAGGACTACGAGGAGGAAGAGAGCGCCTCGCCCCTGCAATCCTGGCCGCTGGGGATGATCGCCATCGCCGTGGTGGCGCTGATCCTGCTATCGGTCGGCGGTTTCGGCGTGATGCAGGAACGCTCGGCGATGCAGGAGCGCGTGCGCGACCTCGAGGCGCGACTGGCCGTCGCGGTCGACCCCGAGCAGCTCGCCACCGAGCGCGGCGCGCACCGCGAGCTGGTGCTGCGCAACGAAACCCTGGGCAATCGGGTGCAGTCCCTGCTGTTGGAAAACCGTCGCCTGAACGACACGGTCAGCGGCCTCGAGAAACAGCTCGCCGTCCAGCGGGCCGCCGCGGACAACGCGGGGAGCGGAAACCCGGCCAAGGCAAGCGCCGCCGATTCCACCAAGCCCAAACCGGCTCCGTCCGCCCCGGCCGTAACGGCCGCGACGAGCGGCAACTGGTTCGTCAACTTTGGTTCCTACAGCCAGCGACGGCTGGCCGAGAGCTGGGCCGGGCGACTCAAGCCGGCGGCTGGGGAAGTGAAGGTCATCGCGGCCCCGGGAGGGGATCTTTACCGGGTGCGCGTGGTCTCACTCCCTGACAGGTCCACCGCACGATCCGTCGCCTCGGACTTGCAAAAGACCTACAAGCTGCCGGAGCTCTGGGTGGGCGAGGACTGAACTTGGCAGGGCGCATGCGGCCTGTTACTGTTTCCATCCCATTCTTTCCAACAAGGACAACGCGATGAAAAAGCTTGGCTTTGCGATTGCAATCCTGGCGCTTGGCAGCTCGGCCGCCATGGCGGATTGTGCCAAACCCGACACCCCGAAACTGCCCGATGGCGCCTCGGCCACCATGGAAGACATGCTGGCCGGCCAGAAAGCCGTGAAGACATTCCAGTCCGCCAATATGGAATACATGAAGTGCCTGGAGCAAGTCTTCACCACCGCCGAGGCCAAGGTGAAAGAGGGGGCGGATTCCGCGGATGAAGCTGTCGCCGAAGCCCAGAAGACCTACACCGAAGCCGTGGAGGCCTACAACGCCGCGGTGTCCGCGGAGGAAACGGTGGCCGGCCAGTTCAACACCGAGATTCGCGAGTACAAGGCCGCCAACCCCGGCTGAAGTCCTGCCTTCCTTTTACGTCACCCCCGCCCGCGCGGGGATGACGGAACTGGCTAACAGCGGTGTTTGCGCATGCACACTGGCTACGCGCCAGCGGCCGCCGGTACACCCTTGGGGTTGGGCCCGTACTTGTTGTCGCCCGCCTCGCTGTCCAGGCAGTAGAACACGATCAGCACAATGGCGCCGATCAGCGGGACCAGGCAGATCAGCAACCACCAGCCGGTACGCCCGGTGTCGTGCAACCGGCGCACCGCCACCGCCAACGAGGGCAGCAGCACCGCCAGGCTGTACAGGCCCTGCAACGGCCCCATGCCGTACTCGGCACCACCCAGCCCCAGCATGCCGTCGATAAAACTCAACACCAGTGTAATTACCAGGTTGATCAACACGAACATCCAGAACTCGGTGCGATGCGCGCGGCCGGAAAAGCCCACGTAGTTCTTGATTACCTTGAGATACCACTCCATAGCAACGTCCCCTTGCCAGGTTTGTCAGTCACCCCCTCGCGCCACTCGCCACGGGGGAAAGAGGCGGTTCTCCCCGGCCCGGTCCAGCATGACCTTGTTACCGGAGGGATCCCGCAAGATCGCCTCCCGCCACAAGTAGGGCATGTCGGTCGGCAATGGCTCGAACACTAGCCCACGCGCCTGTAAGCGCGCAAGCCATTCGTCAGTTTTTGGTTCTTTAGCATCGATGACGGGGCGATGACAGAAGCCTCCCTCCCGGGGCGCCAGCGACAAATCCGGCTTCATTGACAAAGGGTATGCAGTGGAGGTGTCTTTACCCCCCGCGCGCCCGGCCAGCGGCCGGCCGGCGGCACACCTGGTCGCCGTAATAGTTGTCGCGGTAGTTACATTCCAGTTCCGCCGTGACCGCAATTTTCATTCCGGCTGTACTGTTCTTTGCGAGGCGCTGATTCATCCGACTGCTCCTGTGTTGTGGTCGTGGACGAACAGAGTATCGGCCTATCGGCTCGCGGCGTACATCAGGAGTTTTCGATCGCGACGTTCACCGGAGCCGATCCACAGGCCATCAGTTGTTCGCGGAACAGCTGCATCAACAGCTCGATATCGGCCACGCCGCCGTAATTGAGGCGGGTAATAAAAGCGATGCGCCGGTGCGGGCCGGGCTCCGCCAACGGCACCGCCGCCAGTTCCGAACTGCCCGCCAACAACTGGTCCAGGGCCATTTCCGGCACCAGGGTCGAGCCCATGTGCCCCGCCACCATCTGGATCAGGGTGTAGAGGCTGGCGCCCCCCAGCGAGCGGTCCAGCTCCGAGGGCTGCAGGCGACAGGCCGCCAGGGCGTGATCCTTCAGGCAGTGCCCGTCGCGCAGCAATAGCAGGCTCGCCTCCTCCAGCTTGTCGGCGCTCACCGAGGGCAGGCCGGCCAGCGGGTTGTCGCGGTGGGTGACCAGCTGCAGGTTCTCTGACCAGAACTCGAAACAGTGCAGGCCCTCGGTGGCGTAGGGCAGCGCCAGCACCGCGGTGTCGAGCTCGCCGCTGCGCACCCTGTCCACCAACACGCGGGACTGCTCCTCCTCGATAACCAGCTGGAAATCGGGATAGCGGTTGCGCACCGCCGGCAGCACCTTGGGCAGCAGGTAGGGCCCGATGGTGGGTATCACACCGACCCTCATGGGATAACTCAGGGGAGTCTGCTGCTGGTGGGCCAGGTGGACCAGGTCGTCCATCTCCAGCCGGATGTTGCGCGCCTTGGCCAGGATCTGCTGGCCGACCGGGGTGACCAGTACTTTCTTGTTGTCGCGCTCGAACAGCTGGGTGCCGAGCTGGCTCTCCAGTTCGGATATCGCGGTACTCAGGGCCGACTGGGACACGGAACACAGCTCCGCCGCCTTCTTGAAATGCCGCGTCTGATCCACCGCCAGGGCGTAGTTGAGTTGCTTGAAGGAAATCACGGCCACCTCCAATGTTCAATAGTTTAGAACATAACCATCTGTTTAATTCACTTTATTAGAACATTATTCGGCCGCATTATCACTCCCACGGTCGACGCGAGCAACGCGCACCATTATCACCCAACCCCAAGGAGCCCGACATGGCAAAGATCAACCAATCCATCCCCGAATTCAAAGTTGAGGCCTTCCACAACGGCGAGTTCAAGACGATTACCTCCGACGACGTGAAGGGCAAGTGGTCCATCTTCCTGTTCTACCCGGCGGACTTTACCTTCGTCTGCCCCACCGAGCTCGAGGACATGGCCAAGCACTACGAGGAGCTGCAGGCGATGAATGTGGAAGTGTACTCGGTATCCACCGACACCCACTTCGTGCACAAGGCCTGGCACGACGCCTCCGACGCCATCGGCAAGATCAACTATCCGATGCTCGGCGACCCCACCGGCCAGCTGGCGCGCGGCTTCGACGTGATGATCGAAGAGGAGGGCGTGGCCCTGCGCGGCACCTTCCTGGCGGACCCGGACGGCATTATCCAGGTGGCGGAAATCCACGCCCTGGGTATCGGCCGCTCCGCCAAGGACATGGTGCGCAAGGTCAAGGCCGCCCAGTACGTGCGCGAGCACGACGGCGAGGTGTGTCCCGCGGCCTGGGAGCAGGGTGAAGAGACCCTGAAGCCGAGCCTGGACCTGGTCGGCAAAATCTAGGCCCCACCCTCCCGCCATTCCCCCGCACGCCGCATGTAACGGGCGGTGCGGGGGCAACCCCCAAACCCAGGAAGCAGAATCATGTTAAGCAACGACATACTCAAGGCCCTCGCGGGCTACGCCGAAAAAATGGAGCGGCCGGTCACCCTGGTTCTGCAACGTGGTGACCACGACAAGCGCGCCGAACTGGTCGACTTCCTGACCGGCTTCGCATCCGTCTCCGACAACATCCACTTCGAGCAGCGCGACACCCGGGGCGCGCTGCGCAGCCCGCTCAGTTTCACCCTGGAAGTGGGCGGCGAAGCCACCGGCATCGTGTTCTCCGGCATTCCCGGGGGCCACGAATTCAATTCGCTGGTGCTCGCGGTGCTGCAGGCTTCGGGTACCGCGCTCAAGCTGGACGACAGCATCCAGGCCCTGTTGCGCCGGGTGAGTGATCCGCTGAATTTCGAGGTGTTCGTGTCCCTTGGCTGCCACAACTGCCCGGATGTGGTGCAGTCCCTGAACCAGTTCGCCCTGCTGAATGCGAACATCGGCAGCGAAATGCTCGACGGCGGTCTCTATCCGGAGCTGGTCGAGGCGCGCAATATCCAGGGCGTACCGGCGGTGTTTCTCAACGGCGAGCCCTTCGCCAACGGCAAGATCGACACCGCGCAATTGCTGGACAAACTGACCGCGCGCTACCCGGCGCTGACCCAGGCGACGGACGAGCCGCAATCGACACTGCCCCAGCAGGACGTCACCGTGATCGGCGGCGGCCCGGCCGGCATTGCAGCGGCTATTTACGCGGCGCGCAAGGGCCTGGCGGTGACGGTGATCGCCGACCGCGTCGGCGGCCAGGTGAAAGACACCATGGGCATCGAAAACCTGATCTCGGTGCCCAAGACCACCGGCCCGGAACTGAGCGGGGCCCTGCTGGCCCACCTCAATGAGTACCGGGTGACACTGAAGGAACACCTGCGGGTGGAGCGGATCGAACAGGGCGCCATCAAACGCATTCGGCTGTCCTCGGGCGAAGACATCGAAACCCGGACCGTCATCGTCGCCACCGGCGCCAAGTGGCGCGAACTGGGCGTCCCCGGCGAGAAGGAGAACGTGGGGAACGGCGTGGCCTACTGCCCCCACTGCGACGGCCCCTTCTTCAAGGGGAAAGACGTGGCGGTCATCGGCGGCGGCAACTCCGGTATCGAGGCGGCCCTGGACCTGGCGGGCATCGTCAATGCGGTCACCGTGTTCGAGTTCCTGCCCGAGCTCAAGGCCGACCGGGTGCTGGTGGAGCAGGCCGAGGCCCGCGACAACATCACCATCGTGAGGAACGCGGCCACCCGGCAGATCCTCGCCGACAACGGCAAGGTCACCGCCATCGAATACGAGGACCGGGCGAGCGGGGAAGTCCTGCGCCGCGAACTGGCCGGCGTGTTCGTGCAGATCGGCCTGCTGCCCAACAGCGCTTTCCTCGAGGGCGTGGTGGAACTCACCCCCCACGGCGAGGTGGTGGTGAACGAGCGCGGCGAGACCAGCGCCGAGGGCATCTACGCCTGCGGCGACGTGACCACCGTGCCCTACAAGCAGATCGTGGTGGCCATGGGCGAGGGCTCCAAGGCCGCGCTGTCGGCCTTCGACTACCTGCTCAAGCACGGCGGCCAGGAAGCGGCACCCGCCGAGGCAGCCTGAACCCAACGGCCGGCGCCGTCACGCGCCGGCCGCTACTCATTCCCGCGCTACCGCGTACACCGATAGCGGATTCCCACGCCCCCTGTCATTGGCTCCGGGGCAACGTGACGCTAGCCACCAGGCCGCCCCCGGGGTGGTTGTGCAGGGCCAGGGTGCCGCCGTGCCCCTGGACCACGTTCTGCGCGATGGCCAAGCCCAGGCCCACGCCGCCGGTATCCAGGCTGCGCGATCGCTCCACGCGGTAAAAGGGCCGCATCACCTCGGCGAGCAGCTCCTCGTCGATACCCGGTCCGCGGTCCCGCACCGACACCACCACTTGCGCGCCCTCCCCGGCGAGGGCGACCTCGGCCGATCCGCCGTACTTCACCGCATTGAGAATGAGGTTCTGGAATCCCCGCCGCAGGGCGGTGGGGCGACCGACGACAAGCGGCTGGAACGCCGGCTCGAGAAAGCGCACCTCATAGCCCTCTTCCGCCAGGTCGGCGCACAGGCTCTCCAGCAGGGTGGCCAGCTCCAGTCGCCGCGGCCGCTCGTCGGTATCGACCCCGCGCACGAAGTCCAGCACCCCTTGCACCATGCGCCGCATGTCCGCCGTGACCCGGGTCAAGCCATCCCGGTCGTCGCCGTCGTCCAGCATGTCCACGCGCAACTGCAGGCGGGTCAGGCTGGAGCGCAGGTCGTGGGAAACCGCGGCCATGATGTCCCGCTGGTTGTGGATCAGGCGCTGCAGGCGAGTGTGCATGTCATTGAGCGCAACGGCGGCGGCGCGCACCTCGTCGGGCCCCTCCACCGCCAGCGGCGGCGAATCGATATCGATGCCGATGTTCTCGGCCGCCCGCCCCAGGCGGCCCAGCGGCGCGACCACCTTGAGAATAAGGAAACCCGCCAGCGCCAGCGACAACAGCAACACAAATGCAAAGTGCAGCAGCACCGGATCGTCCAGGATCGAACTGTCGTCGGGCAACACGGCGTGAAATACCGCACGCTCGCCATCGGGGAAGTGGATGGTCGTCAGCACGTCAAAGCCCATCTGGCCAACACGACCCGGCGAGTCGTCGATGGCGCGGACATCGCGCACGCAGATCTCGACCTCCAGCCCGGACTGGTCGGCGAAAGCCCTGCCGAACCGCTGCAACATATGGCGCGCGTAGTCGTTCTCCCGGCACGCCGCGCCGCCCGGCGGCAGCGTGTCCGGAAACATGGCCAGGAACTGGGTCTCGGAGGCCGCGAGTATCCGCTCGCGATCGCGATGGGGAAAGGCGTTGGCCAGCTGCACAATACCGATGATGCGATCGGCCAGGTCGGTGGCCTCGGTCAGCACGATGGTGTGGTCGCGGTTGTACTCATAAACCATCAGCCCCACCACATGGCTCAGCAGAAATACGCTGCTGAGCACGATCATCGCCCGGGCCTTCAGGGTGGTCGGCGGCAGCCTCAACGAATCTCAACCAGGCAGGTTAAAATGTAGCCCGCGCCCCAGGCCGTCTTGATGATTTCGGGGTGCCGCGCGTCGTCGCGCAACTTGCGCCGCAGGCGACTGACATGGGTGTCGATGGAACGGTCGAAAGCCGCGCTGTTGCGGCTTTTGGTCAGGTGCAGGAGCCGATCGCGGGACAGCGATACTTGCGGATGCTGTACAAATGCCAGCAG
Organism: Parahaliea mediterranea; assembly: GCF_017255185.1. GTDB lineage: Bacteria > Pseudomonadota > Gammaproteobacteria > Pseudomonadales > Halieaceae > JAFKCZ01. The sequence goes on along the minus strand of NZ_JAFKCZ010000007.1, from coordinate 262,992 downwards.
CAATTCCGACTCGCTCGCCGACAGCGATACCAGGGTGTCCTCCGCATCGGTCAGTTCCATGCGGGCGGGGTCGAACCGCCAGTCGCCAAAGCAATAGATGCCCTGGCCCTGCCGCTGGGGCTGCACCGCGACGCGGCGCAGCACCGCCTTGATCCTGGCCAGCAATTCGCGCTTGCCGAACGGCTTGATCACGTAGTCGTCCGCGCCCAGCTCGAGACCGACCACGCGGTCCACCTCCTGGTCCTTGGCGGTCAGCATAATCACCGGCGGCATCGCGGGGTCGGCACGCAGTTCCCGGCACAGGTCGAAACCGTCGGTGCCCGGCAGCATCACATCCAGCAGGATAAGATCGACCTTGTGCCGCGCCAGCTCGGCAAACATCTCGATACCGTCGCGCGCCGTGAGGCTCACATAGCCCTCGTCCGACAATAATTGTGACAGCAAGTTGCGGATATCTTCGTGATCATCCACAACCAGGACGGACAGTTGTCGCTCAATCATGACTCAACCACCCCGCGCGCAAACCCGCGCGGTGGCTCGCGCCCCGTAAAAAACCGGATTGCGGCGCCCAGGCAAGGGGCGAACGCGCGCGTCGGGGGTACGACACAGCCTGAAAGGCGATGACACAGTTTTTTGCATTTCTGCCAATACTTTTCACAATTTAGGTGCCACAGTGGATTTCCCGATGCCTCTGGTGTGCCCAATGACACGGTTATTGTTACACGCTTCCGTCCCCCTCTGCAGCATCGCGCTGGCTTGCGCCGCCGCGATGGGCGCCGCACCCGCCGCCAGCGATGTGGTCGCCGATGTGGCCACCAATGTGGATAGTGGCGCGGCGCTGGTGGAGGCCTGTCGCGACGCGCAATCCGGGGCCAGGCCTGGCGGCTCTGACCGCGCGGGACTTTGCGAGGGTTATTTGCTCGGCTATCTCCATGCCAACCCCGAAGTGGCGTTCAGCGAAGAACTGCCATCGGCCTACATGCAGCGCGTCATGCGCACCCGCGCCCCGGTCCACCCGCAAACCGACGCGCTGAAGTCCGTCGCCTACTGCCTCGAGGGCGCCAACAGCGTGCGGGAAATCCGCGCCGCGATCGCCGCGCTCGACCCGGCTTCCGTGGCGGCCGTATCGCCGGCCAGCGTGGTGAAACGCATTCTCGACAAAAACTACCGTTGTCGATCGTGACCCCGTCGACAAACCGCGAACTTTTACCGACAGCTGCTATAGAACATCGATCAACGGAGACCGACGTGCGTTATTCACTGGCAATGGCAGGTTTTCTCGCCATATTCTGGTTGGCGAACTCCGGCCACTACAGCGGCCTGTTGCTGGGCCTGGGCGCGCTGTCGGTGCTTGTCGTGAGCTGGATTTCACACCGCATGGACGTTGTCGACCATGAATCCATTCCCCTGCACCTCCTGTTCAAGCTGCCGCGCTATCTCCTGTGGCTGGTCGGGCAAATCTTCCTCAGCAACCTGGACCTGGTGCGCAGGGTGTGGCGTCCGGGCACGCCCATCGACCCGGTGGTGGCGCGGGTGCCGCTGCCCCAGGACAGCGATGTCTGCCGGGTGGTCTACGCCAACTCCATCAACCTGACCCCCGGCACCCTGACCATTGACATGGAACAGGACTCGCTGCTGATCCACACCCTCTCCCGGGAGGGCATGGACGCGCTCCAGGAAGGCGAGATGGCCAGGCGCGTCACCGCGCTGGAGCAGTGATGCTGTCGTTTACCATCATCGTCATCCTGCTGGTCATGCTGGTTGCCCTGGCCCGCGCCTTTACCGGGCCCAACGTCTTCGACCGGGTACTGGCGGCCAACCTGTTCGGCACCAAGACCGTGCTTTTGATTGCCGCCATCAGTTACCTCCTCGGCTCGCCGGACTATCTCGATATCGCGGTGATCTACGCGCTGATCAACTACATCAGCGTTATCGGCGTACTGCGCGTCACCGAAATACGGCGCGAACGCCGGCAGGCGGGTGCCGAATGAGCACGCTGTGGCTGTGGGCCAGCGATGCCTGTCTGCTGATCGGCAGCTTTCTGCTGCTGACCGGCGCACTGGGCTTTCTGCGCTTCCCCGACTTCTACGCCCGTATCCACGCCTGCGGCGTCACCGAGACCCTGGCGACCGGATTTGTTCTGCTGGGCCTGCTGCTGCGCTCCGACGATGCGATGCCACAGGTCAAGCTGGTGCTGATCCTGCTGTTTGTACTGTTCAGTAGCCCAACGGCGAGTCACGCCCTGGCCAAGGCCGCCTGGAATGCCGGCGTTCGCCCCCGGGACAACAGCGGCAAGCGGCGGGTGTCCCTGCCACACACAGACCCCTAGAAAACCGGAGGCCGTCATAGAAATCCTGGTCAACACTGTATTGCTTTGCCTGCTTGTCGCCACGGCGATTGCCTTGATCGCCGTGCGCGGCCTGCTCGCGTCCATCATGCTGACCAGTGTATACGGCCTGCTTTCGGCCAGCTTCTTCGTCACCATGGACGCGGTGGACGTGGCCTTTACCGAAGCGGCGGTGGGCGCCGGTGTTTCACCGCTGCTGCTGTTGCTCACCGTTGCGATCGTCGGCCGGCGGGAGGCCGCCAGCAACGCCCGCCGGCTGGTGGTGCCGCTGCTACTGGTAACGGTAACCGGCGCGCTACTCATCATCGGCACCCTGGACATGCCTTCCTTTGGCAGCCCCGACGCGCCCGCGCAGACCCATGTGGCGCCGCGCTACCTGCAGCAATCGGGCGACGAAATCGGCATTCCCAACGTAGTCACCTCGGTGCTGGCCAGCTACCGGGCCTACGACACCCTGGGGGAGGTATTGGTCATTTTCACCGCCGGGGTCGCGGTGCTCCTGGCCCTCGCGCCAGCCGGCCAGGGCGGTTCGGCGCGCGCCGAGCCACCCGCTCCGGAACACCTCGCTCCGCACACGATTTTGCAGGTGGTGAGCAAGCTGCTCATTCCCTTCATGCTGCTGTTCGCGTTCTACGTGCAGTTTCACGGCGAATACGGACCGGGCGGGGGATTCCAGGCCGGCGTGATCTTTGCCTCGGGCATTATCCTCTACGGCCTGCTCTACGGGCTGCCCACCGTATGCCGGGTCATCCCGCCGCCGGTGGTGGAGGTACTCGCCGCGGTCGGTGCCCTGATCTACGGCCTGACCGGCGTGCTGTCCCTGTTGGCGGGCAAGAATTTTCTCGACTACAGCGCGCTGGCCGCGGACCCGGTGACAGGGCAGCACATCGGCATCATCGCCATCGAGCTCGGCGTCGGCATCGCCGTGGCCGCGGTCATCATCACCATCTACTACGCCTTTGCCGGGCGACTGCATACCAGGGAAGACTGACGCAATGGACGTGTTCTCCTACTTCAACTACTGGGTCGTGGTCGTATTGATGATGCTCGGCTTCTTCATTGTGATCGCCCGCGGCAACCTGGTGAAAAAACTGATCGGGCTAAATATTTTCCAGACCTCCGTGTTCATCCTTTATATCAGCGCCGGCAAGGTGATGGGCGGCGCGGCACCGATCCTCGCCGACGGTGTCGAGCTGTACTCCAACCCCCTGCCGCATGTCCTGATCCTCACCGCCATCGTGGTGGGCATCGCCACCACCTCGGTGGGCCTGGCCTTGGTGGTGCGTATCCACGCCGCCTACGGCACGGTGGAAGAAGCGGATATTCTGGAGCAGGATGCCACGTGTTGAGCCAACTCCCCCTCCTGCCGGTCCTGCTACCGCTACTCGGCGCGCCCGCCTGCGCGCTACTGCGCAGGCCGCTCGCCGCCTGGGTGTTCTCCTGCGCGGTGAGCGTCCTCGCCCTCGCCGCCGCCATCGCGCTGCTGGCCGCCACCTGGCAGCAAGGCGTACTGAGCTACGCACTGGGGGGCTGGGCCGCGCCCTGGGGCATTGAATACCGCATCGACCTGCTCAACGCCCTGGTGCTGTTGCTGGTCTCCGCCATGGGCGCGGCGGTGCTGCTGGGCGCCCGCGCCAGCGTCTGGCGGGAAATCCCCGAACACAAACGCACCCTGTTCTTTGTCGCCTATCTGCTGTGCCTGGCGGGCCTGCTCGGCATCGCCGCCACCGGGGACGCCTTCAACCTGTTCGTGTTCCTGGAGATTTCCTCGCTCGCCACCTATGCACTAGTGGCCACCGGTCGCGATCGCCGGGCGCTGGTGGCGGCCTACAACTACCTCGTCATGGGCACCATTGGCGCTACCTTCATCCTGATCGGCATTGGCTTTGTCTACATGCTGACCGGCACCCTGAACATGGCGGACCTCGCCCAGCGCCTGCCGGCGGTGGGACAGTCGCGCACCGCCTTCGCCGCCTACGCCTTCATCGTGGTCGGCGTATGCCTGAAGCTCGCCCTGTTCCCGCTGCATTTGTGGCTGCCGGGCGCCTATACACGGGCCCCGTCCATAGTGACGGTGTTCCTGGCCGCCACCGCCACCAAAGTGGCGCTCTATGTATTGATCCGTTTCAGCTTTACCGTATTCCAGGTGGAATATTCCATCCTGGCGCTGCCCCTGGAAACCGTGTTTGTGGTACTCGGCGTGGTCGCCGTCTTCGCCGGCTCGCTGGTGGCGGTCTTCGAACCCGATCTCAAGCGCGGCCTCGCCTACTCCAGCGTGGCCCAGGTGGGCTATATGGTGATCGGGGTGGGCCTGGGCACCGTGGCGGGCCTGCAGGCGTCCCTCATTCACCTGTTCAATCACGCCATCATGAAAGGCACCCTGTTCATGGCGCTGGCCGCCGTGGTCCTTCGCCTGGGGGGCAGCACCTATGCACAGATGCAGGGTGTCGGGCGCAGCATGCCCATCACCACCGCCTGCCTGCTGCTCGGCGGCCTGAGCCTCATCGGCGTGCCGGGTACCGCCGGTTTTATCAGTAAATGGTACCTGGTGACCGCGGCGGCGGATCGCGAGCAGTGGCTGCTGGTGCTGCTTATCCTGGCGGGCTCGCTGCTGACGGCGGTCTACATCTGGCGGCTGGTGGAAACCGCCTACCTCGCCCCGCGCCAATCCCCGGCCAGCATCGCGCCACGGGCGCTGGAGGCGCCCGCCGGACTGCTCGCGGTGCTGGTGGTGCTGGCCCTGGCCAATATCTACTTCGGGCTGGATACCCGCCTGCCGGTGCAAACCGCCGGCGGCGCGGCAAACGGCCTGCTGGCGGCGGTACTGCCATGAGCGATAGCAACGGACTCTTGCTGGCCAGCCTGGCCATCGCCCCGCTCGCGATCCTCGGCATCGTACTGTTGCGATCGCGGCCCAACTGGCGAGAGGGCGTGTCGGTACTCGCCAGTATCGCGCTGTTTGCCGTCAATATCGGTATCTACCACTCGCTGCAGCAGGGCGCCACCCTGTCCTGGCGCAGCGGCGAGATCCTGCCGGGCCTGCGCCTGGAGCTCGCCGTGGAGCCGCTGGGCGCGCTGTTCGCGTTGATCGCCAGTTTCCTGTGGCTGGTCACCGTCGTGTACGCCGTGGGTTACATGCGCGGCCACGGCGAACAGAACCAAACGCGCTTCTACGCTTTTTTCGCCCTGTCCATCGGCTGCGTCATGGGTGTCGCCTTCTCCGGCAACCTGCTGACCCTGTTCCTGTTCTACGAAATGCTCAGTCTTTCCACCTGGCCACTGGTGGTCCACGCCGGGAACGACAAGGCGCGACACGGCGGGCGGGTGTACCTCGGGGTGTTGCTCGGCACCTCGATCGTGTTCTTCCTGCCCGCGATCATTCTCACCTGGTGGTCGACCGGCAGCCTGTCCTTCGTCCCGGGAGGCCTGTTCCCCGAGAACACGGACCCGCGCCTGCTATCGGCGCTGCTGGTCCTGTTTGTGTTCGGGGTGGGCAAGGCGGCGATGATGCCCTTCCACCGCTGGCTCCCCGCGGCGATGGTGGCGCCGACCCCGGTCAGCGCGCTGCTGCACGCGGTGGCGGTGGTCAAGGCCGGCGTGTTCAGCCTGGTCAAGATCGGCGTTTACGTGTTCGGCCTGGACCAGCTGGCGGCGGTGGACAGCCGCGAATGGCTGCTGTACCTCGCCGGCTTCACCCTGCTGGCCGCCTCTATCGTGGCCATGCAAAAGGATAACCTGAAGGCGCGCCTCGCCTATTCCACGGTGAGCCAGCTGGCCTACGTCACCCTGGGGGTCTTGCTGGCGGTACCCGACGGCGTGACCGGCAGCGGTCTGCACATCGCGATGCACGCCTTCGGCAAGATCACCCTGTTTTTCTGCGCCGGGGCCATCCTGGTGGCGAGCCACAAAACCGAGGTCAGCCAGCTGCGCGGTCTGGGCCGGCAGATGCCTTTCACCATGGCCGCCTTCCTCCTGGCCAGCCTGAGTATCGCGGGCCTGCCCCCCACCGGAGGCACCTGGAGCAAGTGGTTCCTGATGCTCGGCACCCTGGATACCGGCGCGCTGGTGCTGACCGCGGCGCTGGTGGTCAGTTCGCTGCTTAACATCGTCTACCTGACCCTGATTCCGGTGCGCGCCTTCTGGCGTTTCGACGGCGCCGACGAGGCGGCGGCGCCCACTGAGGTGCGGGAGGCGCCGCTGGCCTGCTGCCTGGCGATCGGCGTGACCACCGCCATTTGCGTGGCGCTGTTCCTGTTCCCGCAACCGCTGTACGAACTGGTCGCACAAATTCCGTTGGGGGGAGGCTGAAACATGGCCGGGGAAAAACGCTACCTGTTCGACAATCCGCGCAATGTCCGGCGTATCCTGTGGGCCCTGTACGCGGCCTGCATCCTGACCCTGTCGCTGGAACTGGTGGTTCACCGCCACACCGAGCACCCCTGGGAGTGGCTGCCCGGCTTCTATCCCGCCTACGGTTTTATCGGCTGTGTGGTACTGGTGCTGGTGGCGAAGTGGATGCGAAAAATCATCATCCGTCCCGAGGACTACTACCAGCAGCGCGACCTGCCGCCCTGGCCGGATAACGGCGCGGCGCGGCGCGGGGAGGACTCCCAATGATCACCCTGCCCCCCTTCGCGCTGTTCTTTGCCGCCGCGCTGGCGGTGGCCTTGACCCGGGGCCTGCCCCGGAACCTCGTGCTGCTCGCCACCCCCGCGCTGGGCGCCCTTAACCTCTGGCTGTTGCCCGCCGACGCCGCGTGGTCTCTGCAACTGCTGGGCATGGATCTGGAACCGCTGCGCATCGACCGCATGTCGACCCTGTTCGGCTACCTGTTCCACATCGCGGCGCTGATCGGCATCGTCTACGCCCTGCATGTGCGCGACACCCTGCAACAGGTCAGCGCCCTGCTCTACGCCGGTAGCGCGCTGGGCGCGGTATTCGCCGGGGACCTGCTGAGTTTCTTCCTGTTCTGGGAAGCCATGGCCGTCACCTCGGTGTTCCTGGTGTGGGCGCGACGCAGCCCCGCGGCCTACAGCGCGGGGGTACGCTACCTGGTGATCCAGGTAATTTCGGGGCTGTTGCTGCTGGTGGGCCTGATGCTGCACTGGCGCGCCACCGGCAGCCTGGCCTTTGAGTACATCGGCACCGAGGGCGGCTACGGCTGGCTGATCCTGGTGGCGCTGGGTTTGAAAGCGGCCTTCCCCCTGCTGCACAGCTGGCTGGTCGACGCCTACCCCGAGGCCACTCCCACCGGTACCGTGTTCCTCAGCGCCTTCACCACCAAGGTTGCGATCTACGCCCTGGCGCGGGGCTTTCCCGGCACCGAATGGCTGGTCTACGTCGGCGCCACCATGGCCTGCTTCCCTATCTTCTTCGCGGTGGTGGAAAACGACCTGCGCCGCGTGCTGGCCTACAGCCTGGTCAACCAGCTCGGCTTCATGGTGGTGGGCATCGGCATCGGCAGCCAGCTGGCGATCAACGGCGCCGTGGCCCACGCCTTTACCGACGTGATTTTCAAGGGCCTGCTGTTCATGTCCATGGGCGCGGTGCTGCACATGACCGGCCGGATCAACGGCTCCGAGCTGGGCGGGCTGTACAAGACCATGCCCCGCACCGCGGTGCTGTGTATCGTCGGCGCGGCGTCGATTTCCGCCTTCCCGCTGTTCAGCGGTTTCGTGAGCAAGTCGATGATCATGTCCGCGGCGCTGAAGGAACACTACAACGGTATCTGGCTGGTGCTACTGTTCGCCTCCGCCGGCGTGTTCCACCACGCCGGGATCAAGATTCCCTACTTCGCCTTCTTCGCCCACGACTCGGGCATCCGGGTCTCGGACCCGCCGCTCAATATGCAGCTGGCAATGCTGATCGCCGCCACACTGTGCATCGGCATCGGGGTATTCCCGGGGGTTCTGTACAGCGCCCTGCCCTTCGACGTGGCCTACACGCCCTACGATGTCACCCACGTGCTGACCCAGCTCCAGCTGCTGCTGTTCTCGGCCCTGGCCTTCGTGTGGTTGAACAAGCAGGGGCTGTACCCGCCCGAGCTCAACGCCGTGCACCTGGATGTGGACTGGAGCTACCGCCGCCTGCTGCCGCGACTGGCGCAGCCGGTATTCCGGGGCGTCGCCCGGGCCGACCGCGGCCTGCGCCAGCTCGGCAGGGGCGCGGTGGCCGGCACCGTGTTCCTGGCCCGGCAGCTGCACGGCCCCGGCGGCGTGCTGTCCCGGCAGGCCGGCACCGGCACCATGGTGACCTGGGTGGTCCTGCTGCTGGCGATCTACCTGCTGTTGAGTTTCAGCTAGGAACCGCCCGGCATATTTCCACGGATCGACCCGGCGACCCGGCGACCCGGCGACCCGGCGACCCGGCGACCCGGCGACCCGGCGACCCGCGCCAGTTACGCGAACATGGCCAGGAGTTGCTAGTATTAGGTAGGTCAACCACTGTCAAGGAGCGTGGGGGCTTATCGTGAACAGCGTTGTATCGGGCAACCGGTTCATCGCCGAACTGCTGGACAGCGCCGACATCCGCGTCGACGGGGACCGGCCATGGGATATCCGCCTCTATTCCGAGCGCCTGTTCGATCGCGTGCTGGCCCGCGGTAGCCTCGGCCTCGGCGAGGCCTATATCGACGGCGAGTGGGACTCGGAGCAACTCGACGCCTTTTTCTGCCGCGCCCTGAGCGCCGATCTCGATGAAAAACTCAAGCCCTGGCGCCTGCTAGGGCACAAGCTGCGCTCCCGCTTGCTCAACCGCCAGAGCCGGCGCCGCGCCTGGCAGGTGGGCCAGCGCCACTACGATCTCGGCAACGACTTCTACCGCGCGATGCTCGACCCGCGCATGACCTACTCCTGCGGCTACTGGCCCGGGGCCGACAACCTGGCGGCGGCCCAGGAGGCCAAGCTCGACCTGATTTGCCGCAAGCTGCACCTGGAGCCCGGCATGCGGGTGCTCGACATCGGCTGTGGCTGGGGCAGCTTCATGGGCTACGCCGCACAAAAGTACAGCGTGCAGTGCACCGGTGTCACCGTGTCGCGGGAACAGGTGGCCCTGGCCCGCGAGCGCTACGCCCACCTGCCCCTGGAGTTCCTGCTGCTGGATTACCGCAACCTGGAGGGCGACTACGACCGCGTGGTCAGCGTCGGCATGTTCGAACACGTGGGGCACCGCAACCACCGCACTTTCATGGCCGTGGCCAGACGCTGCCTGCGCGACGACGGCCTGGCCCTGTTGCATACCATCGGCAAGAACCGCGTGGTCGGCGCCGGCGCCACCGACCCGTGGATCGACCGCTACATCTTTACCAACGGCGAGATCCCCGCCCTGGGCCAGGTAACGGACAGCCTGGAGGGCCTGTTCACGGTGGAGGACCTGCACAATTTCGGCGCCGACTACGACCCCACACTGATGGCCTGGTACAGCAATTTCGAGGCCGCCTGGCCGCGCTTTCGGGATACACTGGACGAGCGCTTCCGGCGCATGTGGCGCTACTACCTGCTCAGTTGCGCCGGCGCCTTCCGCGCGCGTAAATTGCAACTGTGGCAGTGGGTGCTATCGCCCCAGGGCGTGGCGGGCGGTTACCGCCGGGCGAGCTGAGCCCCGGCGGTCACTCGCGCCACTGTATCAGAACTGGTAGTTCAGGCTCAGCTCGAAGTTGCGACCGGGTTCGCTGTAGCGGCGAATGCCGTTGTCGGTGACACCGATCCCGGGGCGCAAATCGCCCTGATCGATAAAGCGCACGCTATCCCAGGCGTAGTACTCCTTGTCACCCAGGTTGTACACGCCGGCCACCAGTCGCAGGTTGTCGATCACATCGACATAGGCCACCAGGTCAAACACGGTCGCGGTATTGCTTCGGTACAGGGGGTATAGCCGCTCGCCGTCGGCTTCGGTGGAGTAGGAATCCCCGTCCTTCTTACCTTGTGTGTAGGAGGTCACAAACTGCATGCCCCAGTTGCCGCGCGGGCTGTCGTAGTTGAGGCGCCACACCGCGCTCGGCGGCTGCACCGAATACACCGGGTCGCCGTTGGCTTCCTCGCCCTCGGTGTAGGCCGCCAGGAAGCGGGTGCTGAGACCATCCCGCAGGCCCAGGGCCGCGCTCAGATCGAGGGTTGCCGACAGTTCCAGGCCCTTCATCTCCACTTCGTCGCTGTTGACCGGCATCTGGTAGCCATTGGGGTCCGGCTGGCCGGTGTTGCTGTTGATGCCCTCGAAATCCTGGTATTCGATGAAGTCATCGTATTCGCTGTAGAACAGGCCCACGCGGTAACTCCCCAGCCCGTAGTCGCCCACCAGGGCGATGTCGTAGTTGGTGCTGGTTTCGGCGTCCAGGTCGGGGTTGGCAACCGCGTTCCAGTCATCCTGGGTACCGCTGGTTCTGTACATTTCCTCCACGGTGGGGGCGCGGAAACCGGTCGAGACCCCCGCCTCCAGGCTCAGGTGGTCGCTGAAAGCCTGTTCCACGCCAACGGTCCAGGTGAGGGCGTCGAAACCGATTGTCCCCAGGGTTCCGGTTTGATCGGGGAAGTTGTCATCGGCGCTGGCGTCGTAACTGTAGTCGTCGTAGCGCAGGCCCAGGCGCAACTGGGTGCGCTCACCCAGGGCGAAGGTATCCTGGCCGTAGAGCGTGTACACCTCGGCCTCGGCGCGCGGCACCAGGGCGCCGAGGTTTTCGGTTTCCCACTCGACGACATCGTCGTTCAGGTCGTCGGAGGAACGGAACTGGCTGTTGCGGTAGTCCTTGTCCTGCAATTCCAGGCCGTAGATCAGGCGGTGGTCGCCCACGGTCTTTTCCAGGTCCAGGGTGACCTGCAGCAGTTCCTGGTCGTAGCTGCGGTTGTCGACGCGGTTTTCATTGGAGCTAAAGAAGGGCGGGATAAAGAATTGCGCCCGCTGGCGGGTGATCGCCTCCAGCTCGTTGTCCTGCCGGTTCACCGCCGCGGACAGGGTATCGAACAGGGCGGTTTCATGCTCCAGGTTGTAGAACAAGCCGTAGCGGGTCACGGTATTGGTGTCGTCACCCACCCGGTCGTGGTACCAGCCGCCGTTGTAGGACCGCGTGTCGGTTTCGGTGTTGCGGTCATAGTAGCTGCCCACCAGCCCGACTTCCTGGCCCGGGCTCAGCTCGTAAATCAGCTTGCCCAGCACGCTGTTCAGCTCCCGGTCCTGGGGGTCCGGCACTTCCCGGGCAGAGCCTTCGATATCGGCGCCGTCCATGTCATGGTTCTCGAATTCGTGGCCGCCGCGCCAGGTGTACACCAACAGCGATTCGAGGGCGCCGGTACGGTTGGCGGCCGAGATGGTCGCCATGGTTTCATCGTTTTCACTGCTGTAGGCGGACTTCAGGCCCAGGCCCCAGTCGTCGCCCTCGGGCGCCAGGTAGTCATCCGGGTCCTTGGTGGTCATGTTGACCGCCCCGGCCAGCGCACCGCTACCGGAAAACAGGGCGTCCGCTCCCTTGACGATTTCCACCGCTTTCAGGGCCTCAACGTCCACACCGTTGCGCGAGCCCTTGAAGTAGCCGTAGGCCTGCCCGCTCTCGTATTTGAGGGTCTCGCCCTGGGGCACGCCGTCGACATTGATCGCCACGCGGTCTTCGTCCAGGCCGCGGATATTGAAGCCGCTGGCGCCCCAGCGGTCGTCGCCGCGGGACACCGATACCCCGGGGATGTAGCGCACCAGGTCATCGGCGTTGTCGATTTGCTCGGCGCTGATATCCTGCAAGGTGATGACGTCCACCACCGCGTCGCGCTCGATACTCTCGGACTCGACCACCGTCAGGTCCAGTTCCCGCGGCGCCGGATCGGCAAGAAGGGGACTGGCCAGGAGCGGCCCCCCGCAGGCCAAAAGCACCCCCCGGGCAATGGCTGTGCGGCGAAATTGAGTTCGCGGTTTGGACATGATGGATTCCCCTTTGGCTAGAATGACTCGATTAAATTAACGAAACGATAATCGTTATCATTTAGATTAACAACAAATACTGTGGATTTTTGCCCATTGGAACTGCGGGGGGTGACGCGATGCCAGCGTTTCCGGGCAGGTACTGGCTACCGGCCGCCGGCAATCCACAGGTGGATGCGGCCGATCTCGCCCTCGGGGGCGAATTCCATGTCGTCGGCACCGTCTCCGAGGACAAAGGGAATCTGCCGGTAGGTGGAACCGCCCGCTTCGCGGGAGGCTTCCAGGTGCAGGGTGTAGTCCCCGGCCGCCACCGGCCGGCCGAAATCATCCCGCCCATCCCACACCAGCTCGTAATGCCCGGGCTGGCGGGTCGGCCTGGCGATGCCGTCGAGCAATTGCGCATCCTTGCGCCCCACCCGGCGCCACCAGCGCCGGTTCTCCCGCGCCCAGCGCTCGGTCTCGCCCAGCAGCAGCAGATTTTTCACCGCCCGCCGCCCGCTGTCGCTGATCCAGATCGCTACATAGGGCGAGTGGAATTCGGCCACGCGCATCTCCGGCAGCGTGTATGCCAGGCGCAGCACCGGCTCGGCGCTGTCACCGGACCCGGCCGCATCGAGCAGCGCATGCCAGTTGGCCGAGGCCAGCTGGCGCCCCTCGCCGTCGATCAGCAGCGCCTCGACCTCCGCCAGACCGTCCACCCAGTCGATGCCCTCCGCCATTTCTCCCGCGGCCAGGGCCGTGGCCACCGCATCGGCGGTGACCGCGTCCGGCGCCACCACCACCGCGGCGGGGGCGCCGACCACCGGCCAGCCGTCCCGGGGCGTGAGGATGTGACTGAATTCGCGTCGGCCGATATTGCGCGAGCGACTGTGGTGTCCACTGGCGGCGATAGCCCGGGAGTTCAGGCGCAATCGCGCAACGAAACCGCCGTTATCGGCGGTGGCGACCGGGTCCGCCACGGCCACCTCCCAACCACCGCGGCCCGGGGGCGCGCCGGCGTAGACGGCATCGCCGCCGATATCCAGCTTGAAAGCCACCCCCGGCAGCGCATCGCGCAGCAGGGCCGCCAGCCGGTCGATAACATAACCCTTGGCCAATCCGTCCGCGGCGATCGCCACGGTGCCCGGCAGTTGCAGGGGAACGCCGTCAATCCTCATCCCGGCGCGATTGGCGTTCCACGCCAGGGCGCGCAACTCGATGCGGTCCGGCACGCTTTGCCGGCGTTCCGCGTCCCGCCAACGGGCTTCCACCTTGCCCATGCGACAGCTGAAACGCCCCGCGCTCCGCCGCCGCCAGCGCTCGCAGTGCTCGAGTACCGCTCGCAGATCCGCGGACACCCGATCGGCGCCGCCGGCGCGATTGAGGCGGGACAGCTCGCTGTCGTCGCGGTAGGTGGACAACACCGCCTCCAGCCGCCGCCACTCGGTCTGCAGGCGGTCAAACACCGCCTCGGCGCTCGCGCGGTCGGCGCCGTAGAGGGTCAGGTCCAGGGACGTGCCCAGCACGCCGTCGCGGTGAAACTCCACCGCCTGCTCCGCGGACGCCGCGGTTGCAACGGCGCCCAGCACCAGCTGGCAACACAGCAAAGCGCGCGCCAGGCCGGCGCCGATCCGACCGCCCACCTCAGCGAGTGCTGGTGTTGCTAGCCACCGCCGTGGCGGGTTCCGGGCGCGGCTCGCGCGGCGGTGGCGCGGCCTCTTCCCAGGTGACAAAACCGTCGCTGTCCGTGTCCCAGCGCTTGAAGCTGCGGTGACCCGAGCGCTGGTACTCGGCAAAGGTCATGGCGCCATTTTCGTCCTTGTCCAGAGCGCCGAAGCGCACGTGGGTCTGCTTCACCTGCGCCGCGCGGTCGGCGACGATCCCGGCGTCCAGGCGATCCTCGAATTCGCGCAGGTACTCGTCGGCGTCGATGCCGCCGTCGCCGTTGCGATCGGTGCGCGCGAACTGCACCGCGCGCTGTCGTTCGTATTCCTCGCGGGTGACCCTGTCATCGCCATCCTCATCGTAGAGCGCCAGCATGCCGCGGTGGTCGTGGGTACTGGGCATCCGCAATACCCGCCGCACCTTCGCCGCCGCCTCCTCCCGGGAGAGCGCCTCGGCGTCCTTGCGCTGATTGTCTTTAGCTTCAGCCGCGGCCTCGCCATCGGCCACATCCACAACCCCGTTAGTGTCGAGATCGAGGTGGCTGAAGGCCCGCTCACCGGAGGACTTGAACTCCGCCGCGCTGACCGCGCCGCTCTCGTCCTTGTCCAGGGCCTTGAAGCGCACCTCGGTCTGGCTCAACTGGGCCTTGCGATCCAGCTGCAGCTGGTTATCCAGGTGGTTTTCCCACTCCAACAGGTATTCGTCGGGGTCGACGGTGCCGTTGCGGTCCATATCGGTATTGTCGAAACGCTCGCGCCGGGCCTGCTCGAACTCCACGCTGCCGAGCCTGCCGTCGCCGTCGAGATCGTACTGTTCGATAAAACGCGCCTTGGCGTGGGACGCCGCGCCGGCCTGCGCGGCGACCGCCGCGACCACGACCGTCAGCCCCGCCCGCGCAATGTGTTTGAGCTTGCTGCTTGCTTTCATAATTTTACTCAATCGCCTCCAAAACCAGTGTGTAGGTGTGACTGTATTGCGGCGCCGGCGAACCTGCCGGCGCCGGCGCCCGGTGGCGCATCTGCAACAGGTAGATGCCGCCGTGTTCGGGTGTGAACGCCAGCTCGCCCGTGGCCGAGCTGGTCAGGGTCTGCACCGGCTCGGTGGCGCCGTGCAGGCCCGAGGCCAGGAACACGTCCACCTTCTGGCCCACCAGCGGCTCGCCGTAGAACAGGGCGCGCATGGGCAGGGCCTCGCCGGCGAAGACCCCGTTGGGGTGGCCCCGCAGCTCCAACTCGACGCCGTCCTTGCGCGGCGCCAGGGGCGCCTCGCTCGGCGCGCCCTTGCTGACATAGGTTTCCGCCATGGTTACCGATTGGAAGAAAGCCTGGAGCTCGGCCCCCGGCGGCAGCGCCGCGCTGGGGTCCTCTGCGGCGTGGCGCTGGCCGTCGAGTGTGTAGAGCTTGAACACCCGCCCCTTGCGCCGCCCGGTACTGAAACGGTAGGTTCCGTCCTCGCGCAGTTGATGCTCCAGCACCACGCGGGTTTTCAGTGTTTCCCGGGTCTGCGGCGCATGCACCGTGCCGTCCGGGTGGGTCACCGCGAATTCGCTGTTATCGAAGGCCGCTTCCGGAACGAAGAAGTGCTCGGCAAAGGCGGCGTCGAGGGTAATGACATCGCCGTTGATGGGCTCGAAGGTATTGGGGGCGAGGTAGGGGGTATGGCCCAGCGCCGCCGGAGAGAAGGCCAGGCAAAGCAGGGCTTTTATCGGGATTTTCATGCGCGGCTCCAAAATAATCGCGGTATGTGTAACTCTCAAACGAGAACGGTATGGTAATTGATAATTGTTATCATTTACAAACAGGCATACACTAGGCCCCCTTATTAGCGATGCCACCAGATCGATTGCCGGGCGCCATGAACAACATTCCCACCGCCACGACCCCCACCCCCGCCACACGCTCCCGCCGGCGGCGATCGCCGCTACTGGCCCTGGCCGCGGCCCTGGCGTTTGCGGGCCCGTCGGCGTTCGCCGCCGACAATCCCGTCGAGAGCGTCCGCGACATGGCGGCGCAGTGGCTCGCGCTGGAACGTCAACAACAACAGATTGCGGCTCAGTGGCAACAGGAAAAACAGGCCCTGGCGCTGCGGGTGGAACTGCTGTCGCGGGAACGCGAGCAATTGCAGGGGGCCATTGCCAGCCACGACGACAGCGACGATGCGATCGCCGAGGCGCGCGCGGAACTGCTGCGGGCGCAACAGGCCCTGGAGGATGAACAGGGGCGAGTGGCGGACCTCAACCGCTATCTCCGACACCTGGCCCGTACCCTGCAGCCCTCGCTGCCGCCGCCGCTGGCGCGGACCTGGGCGGACCAGCTCGAGCAGGACCTGCCCCCGGACAACCCCAGCGCCGCATTGCAGCGCCACCTGGAACTGTTCGGCATGTTGGATGACTTCCAGCAGGCAACCACCTTGGCCGAGGGCGAGATCGACCGGGGCGAGAGCGGCCGCCTGCACGTCAGGCAGCTCTATCTCGGCGCCTCTCACGCCTGGTACATCTCCGCCAACGGCGAGCACCGGGGCACCGGTCGCGCCAGCGCGTCGGGTTGGGTCTGGGAGGAAAACCCGGCACTGGATCCCGACAACCTGCTCGAGGCCATGGCGATGCTCGAGAGCCGGGGCCGACGGGGGCTGATCAGCCTACCGGTGGCGCTCAGCGACAGCGATGACGCACTTGCCGGAGTGCGGCATGAACCTTGAGCCTCGTGGTTACCCCCGGCGCGGACCGCGTCAGCGGGGCGAACGCGCGCGGGGCTGGGCCCTCGGTCTGCTGCTCGCGGTGAGCGGTAATCACGCCGCGGGCGGCCTGGATATCGCCAGTGCCGGACTCGCCGGGGAAATCCAGGCCGCCCGCCAGGCCCTGTCCGCCAGCGAGACGCGCATCAACCGCGAGCGCCGCGAACTGTCGCGCCGCCTGCAGGCGCTGGAAACGGAAGTCGGCGCGCTGCGCGATCAAAACGCCGCCGCCCGGCGCGCCGCCGACGAGCGGGACATTACCCTTGCCAACCTGGAGACGCGACTGGGCGAATGGCGGGAGCAGAGCGCCTACCAGCACCGGCTGATCGACGAATACATCGACCGCTATCCCGGCGGCACCTTGCCGGAACAGCGCCTGGACACACTGCGAGCCCTGGTCGACACCTCGGCACGGCGGGTCATTCCCACCTGGCGCGAGCGGCAGATCGTCCTCGACAGCGGCGAGCTGGTTCCGGCGATGACCCTCGGAATCGGTCCGGTCAGCTGGTACCTGCGCGAGGACAGCGGTGCCAGCGGCCTGCTCGAGCACCGGGACGACGGCCCGCCCCGGGTGCGGATCGAACTGGGCGATGACGCCACCGATGCCCTGGCGACACTGCGCCGGGAGGGGCGCGGGCATCTCAGCCTGGACCCGACCCTGGAATACGGCTTCGCCACCGGCAACGGGACGTCCTCTGTGGTCGATCACGTATCGCGGGGCGGTATCTGGGTGTTGCCGATCCTCGCCATGGGGCTGGCGGCCCTGCTGGTGAGCGCCGGCAAACTGTTGCATTTCCGCCGCCTGGCGCCCCAAGGCGCGGCGGCGTTGCCGTCCACGCTCGCCGAAGACGGTGGCGATGGCGGTGGCGAGACGCTGGAGCAGTTGCGCTCGCGTCTCGCTACCGGCGACGGGGTTACCACGCGCCTGCTGGATATCACCCTGTCCACGCCGGCGGGCACCGCGCGGGACGACCGGCTGTTCAGCGAAATCAGCCACTACAAGCGCGCGCTGGACAGCTGGCTCGGCACACTCACCGTGGTTGCCGCGGTGTCCCCGCTGCTGGGGCTGCTGGGCACCGTGAGCGGCATGATCGAGACCTTCCAGTTAATGACCCTGTTCGGCGCCGGCGATCCCGAGGCCGTGTCCAGCGGTATATCCAAGGCCCTGATTACCACCGAACTGGGGCTGGTCGTGGCCATTCCCGCGCTGCTGCTGCACACCGTGCTGTCGCGCTGGTCCCGCCAGCTCCTGGCCCTGGTGGAGGACACCGCGATTACTCTCAGCCGCTGGCAGGAGCGCGCGGCGTGAATCACGCACTGCTGGCCAACCCGGTGATGTGGTGCATCCTGGTGCTCGCCGCGGCCACCTATTTCCTGCTGCTGCGGGAGATTCTGGTTACCCGGGCCGGCCTGCCGCCGGTCGCCGGGGGGTCCTGGTCGGCGCCCGCGACCGCGCTGATCGCCGCCCTGCCGCTACTGGGACTGCTGGGTACGATCGGCGGCCTGTTGCAGGCCTTTCACGCCCTGTCCACGGGTGCAGGCGCGGACATGGGGCAGCAGCTGGCCGGGGGTATCGCCGCCGCCCTCTACACCACCGAGTGGGGTCTGCTCACCGCGATTCCCGCCTGGTTCCTGCACCAATGGTTGCGCGCCTGCCGCGCGCGGGCGGCACGGGAATGAGCCTGCGGCCCAGCCTGCAGCAGCGGTTCGACACCGAACACGCCGGGCGCGGCATCGACCTCTCGCCACTGCTCGACGTGGTCTTCATTCTGCTGATCTTTTTCATCGTCACTACGGTATTCGTGCGCGAAACCGGGGTGGAGATCGACAAGCCCCGGGCGCTGTCCGCGCAACAACTGCCACAGTCGGTGGTACTGCTGGCGATCACCGATAGCGGCAGGGTGATCCACGCCGGCAATGACATCGGCGCCGAGGGCGTGCGTCGCACCCTGGAACCGCTGCTGCGCCGGCAGCAGCGCCCGGTGGTAATCCAGGCCGACAGCGCGGCGCCCTCCGGCCTGCTGGTCAAGGTGCTGGACGCGGCGAAACTGGCTGGTGCCGCGGATGTCAGCATAGCCACCCGCACCGAGGCGGGCGCAATCTGATGCGCCCGGCCACGGCCCCGTCCGCGACACGGCGGGCACTGGCGGTGTCGCTGCTGCTGCTAGCGGCACTGGCATCGGTGATGTACTACACCGGCGAGGTAACGGCCGAAAAACCCGAATTGCTGGTGCGCGGCACCGCACTCGCCCTGCCGCCGCCCCCGCCGCCACCGACCCCGGTATCCATGCAACACGCCGACCGGATCCCGACCCTGGACCTGGCGGTCGCCAGTGAGGCCTCACCGGTCGCCATCGCACCGGTGGACCCCTCCGCGGTGCTGGATCACGTCGCGGTGCGAGACCCGGCGCCACCACAGCCGGACATGGCCTGGGAGCGAGACCTGAGCGTCGACTGGCAGGCGCTGTCGGTGGACGCGCTGGACGCGCCACCGCGCGTGGTCGCCCTGTACCGGGCGCCCTGGCCCAGCGACCTGGCGCGTCGCAATATTGCGCGCGCGGTGGTCAAACTGGATGTGTTTATCGACGAGCAGGGCGTGCCCTCCCTGGTGGAAATTGTCGACAACCCCTATCCAGTTCTCGACGCGGCGATCCGCGACATCGTCCGTGGCAGCCGTTTTTCACCCCCGACCAGCAAGGGCGAGGCGGCGCGAGCCCGCTTTATCTGGCCCCTGGAGATTCGCCAATGACGCGCCTGTTGTTGTACTTCGGCCTGCTGTGCTGGACGAACGCGACCGCCGCCCTCGACCAGCAACTGCGCCTGCCGCCGCCGCAATGGGTTCTGGACAGCAACATCGAACCCCTGCGTTCGCGCGAGGCGGGACTGCGCCCCGAGGAACAGGCAATCGCCAGCGAGCTACGCCCGCTGGTGCAACAGGGCGAGTACCGGCGCGCCATCACCCGGCTGGCACAGATGGACGACAGTCAATTCAGCGCCGCCCTGCTCTTCGTCAAGGCCCAGCTGCACCTGGCCGCCAACGATCCCGAGGGCGCCCGCGTGGCCTACCTGGCGACCCTGGAAAAAATGCCGGATTTCCAGCGCGCTCACCGCGGCTTGGGCATGGTCTACCTGCGTCAGGACAAACCGGAAGCGGCGCGACACCATATCGCGCGCGCCATCGCCCTGGGGGCCAACGATGCGCAACTCTACGGGCAGCTCGCCTACCTGAACCTGGAGACCCGGTCCCCCGCCAGCGCCATTGCCGGCTACCGCCAGGCCCTGTTCCTGGAGCCGGACAACAAGCAGTGGCAGCAGGGCCTGCTGTACGCACTGGTCAAGGCGCGGCATTTCGAGGCCGCGCGGGCTCTGGTCGAAGAGGGACTGGGCCGCGACGGCAACGATGCCGATCTGTGGTTGCAGTACAGCAACCTGGCGCTGAATACCGGCGACCCGGTGGCCGCGCTAGCCGCGCTGGAAGTCGCTTCCCGACTGGGCTCGCTGCCACCCGAAAGCGCCCTGGTGGCGGCCCAGCTGCACTTGCGCGAGGGCAGCCTGACGCGCGGTGTGGCCCTGCTGGAGGGCAGCATGGGGAAGCTCGACGCGGCCCACGCCACCCCCTTGGTACAAACCCTCGACTGGTTGGTGCAGCGACAGGAGTGGCCCGCGGCGCGACGGCTGGCCGATAGCCTGGAAACCCGGGGAAAGACGCTGGGCGCCCGCGAACGCAGCCGGGTGTACGCGGCCCGCAGCCGTATCGAGCTGGCGAACGAACAGACCGACCGGGCCCGCAACAGCCTCGAGCGGGCCATCGACATCGACCCGGCAAACGGCCGCGCGCTGCTGGCGCTGGCGGAACTGGAGCGCGATCCCCGGCCCCACCGGGCGGCGACGCTGTTCGAGCGCGCCGCCGCCCTGGAGGGCTTCGAGGAGCAGGCCAGCCTGGGACGGGCGCGGCTGGCGGTGGCCCAGGCCGACTACTCCCGCGCCCTCGACCACCTGCTGCGCGTGCGGGAACTCAACCCGCACCACCCGGGTCTCGGGCGCAATATCGCCAGCCTCGAACGGCTGGTCGCGCTGGGCCGGCACTAGGGGATAACGTCTTTCGCGGCACCATTGTTGCGAATGATTATCATTTATATTAGGGTGTTGTGCCAGCGGACACCGGGGACAAAACCGGTCGCCACCCGCACTGTGTAACCACGCCAGGAAGCCGAGCCCATGCTGCCGGAGTTTTTACAGATAGAAGTACTGCGACGAAAGATCCGCTACGCCGAGGAGCCCGATAACCCCGGGCTGATCAAACTGTTTTTCGAGCTGGACTCAGCGCCGGAGACCGAGACCCTGTTGCAGCGTCGCCTTCGACTCCGCGCCCAGTACGTTCTACTCTACGAGACAGTAGAGGACGCCAACAATCCGTCACACTGGCGGCGAACCTGCCTGAACGTGATCTACCGCCCCCTGTATGAATTGCGACAGCTGGCGAACAACGCACTCAGTCGCGAGGACGTCGCCCTGTTATTCACCCAACTCAAGTCCATCAACCTGGGCGCCTGACCCAACGACCCGCCGGAGCAGCACCATGACCACGACCCGAATCGAACGCGACAGCATGGGCGAATTGGAGGTCCCCTCGCAGGCCCTCTACGCCGCCCAGACCCAGCGCGCCGTCAACAACTTTCCCGTCAGCGGCCGGCGCATGCCCGCGGGCTTCGTGCGCGCCCTGTTATTGATCAAATCCGCCGCCGCCAGCGCCAACGTCAAGCTCGGCGAACTCGACAGCGACCTCGGCGAGGCCATTGTCGCGGCGGCGGCGCAGCTGCGGGACGACCCGCGGTTGATGGAGCATTTTCCGGTGGACGTGTTCCAGACCGGGTCCGGCACCAGCTCGAATATGAATGCCAACGAAGTGCTGGCGACCCTCGCCACTCGCCTGAGCGGCAAGGCGGTGCACCCCAACGACCACGTGAATCGCGGCCAGAGCAGCAACGACGTGATTCCCACCGCGATTCACGTCAGCGCCACCCTGGCCCTCGAGGAGCAATTGTTGTCCGCGCTTTCCCACCTGATCCGAACCACCCGGATCAAGGCCAGGGAAGTACACCAGTACATCAAAACCGGGCGCACCCACCTGATGGACGCGATGCCGGTGCGCATGAGCCAAAGCCTGGACGCCTGGGCGGAACAGGTGCAACTCAACCAGGCGCGCCTGGAGCTGGCAAAGGTCGACCTGCGCAGCCTCGCCCAGGGCGGCACCGCGGTGGGCACCGGCATCAACGCCCACCCCGAATTCGCCGAACAGTTCGCGCTGGCGCTGTCGGAACTGAGCGGCCTCAAGTTCCAGAGAGCCGCCAACTTCTTCGCCCATATCAGCTCCCAGGACGCCGCGGTGGCGCTGTCGGGACAACTGCGCGGCAGCGCGGTGTCGCTGATGAAAATCGCCAACGACCTGCGCTGGATGAACTCCGGGCCGCTGGCGGGGCTCGGCGAGATCGAACTGGAGGCGCTGCAACCGGGCTCCTCGATCATGCCTGGCAAGGTGAACCCGGTGATCCCCGAGGCCGCGGCCATGGTCTGTGCCCAGGTCATGGGCAACGACGCCACCATCGCGGTGGCGGGCCAGTCGGGCAATTTCGAACTCAACGTGATGCTGCCATTGATCGCCGAGCGCCTGCTGGACAGCATCGAACTGCTGGCCAACGCCAGCCGCCTGCTGGCGGACAAGGCCATCGCCGGCTTCCGGGTGCGCGAGGAGCAACTGCAGGGCCCGCTGTCGCGCAACCCCATCCTGGTCACCGCCCTCAACCCGATCATCGGCTACCAGAAAGCGGCCGAAGTGGCCAAGAAAGCCTACGCCGCGGGACGTCCGATCGTTGACGTGGCCCAAGAGGAGACCGACCTGGACCGCGAGCAACTGCTGGAACTGCTGGACCCGGCGCGGCTGGCGGACGGGGGTGTGGAATGACTCGTCCACTGCGCGCATCACTCGCCCTCGGCGCCACCCTGCTGGCGGCCGCTATCTACACCGGCGCCGCCGAGCAATATCAGGCGCGCCAGTACACCTACGCCTGGCCCTTCATCGAGGAGGGCGACATGCGGCCCCGGGGCGGCAGCACCTCCGGGCCCGCGGTCACCCTGGATAAGGAACCCGGTGATGCCTGGCTAGCACTGCGCGAGCCGGGGCTGGCGGACAAGGAGCGCGACCGGCGCGCCATTCTCGCCATGGCGGGGCCCTACCGCGCCAGCTTTGATTTTATCGAAACCATGGGTTTCACTCCCGGGTATACGCCACCCCGACCCTACCAGTCCTGGGGCACGGAATACGTCTACGTGGTGGCCGACGAACCCGATTTCATCAGCCTGCAGCACATCATGGTGATGGTGTTCGAGTCGGCCGATGGCACCGTATCGGAACCCATGGTGATGAAGCACTGGCGCCAGGACTGGCGCTACGAGGACAGGCTAATCAACGTCTACACGGGCAATCGTACCTGGGAGCGGCGCCGGCTCGGCGCCGACGATGTCAAGGGCACCTGGTCCCAGGCCGTGTACCAGGTGGACGACTCCCCGCGCTACGAGGATATCGGGCGCTGGCTCCACGCCGGCAATGTCTCCACCTGGGCGAGCGAAGACACCTGGCGGCCCCTGCCGCGACGCGAGTTCAGCGTGCGCGACGACTACGATGTACTCGCCGGCAGCAACCGCCATACCATCGTACCCACCGGCTGGACACAGGAGTCCGACAACCTCAAGTTGGTGCTGGATGCAAAGGGCGAACCCCACGCTGAACAACCCTATCTCGCGCGCGAAGCCGGACTCAATCGCTACGAGCGTATTTCCGGGCACGATTTCAAACCCGGCGATCACTACTGGCAGCGCACCGCCCCTTTCTGGGCTGAAGTTCGCCGGGCCTGGGACACGCTGCTGGAACAGCACGCGAAGGTGCGCGTAAAACAGCAGGTGGAGGGACAGAAGTTGTTCGAGGCGATGTTTGCCTATGCCGGCGACATCGAGCACAGCGACAGTTTCGATCGCGAGGCGGCCCGCCGCTTCGTCGACTCCACCCTGGCCCGCTTCACCGTCACCTCCGGGGACCCCTGACCACCTGCTTGCCGTCGCGACAGCGGCGGCTCCCCGGCGAAATCTCCGGTCTTCTGCTCCGGATCGGTGTAGGTGTAATCCGGCTTTACCCATTCGGTGAACGAGGCCAAGCAATGATGCTGACGATGAGACGCCACTTTTCGCTGGTTCATGGACCACCAGCTACTCTCCACACGCCATCTATTCCCAGATTACTTTCGCTACAGAACGCACTTTCTCAACAAACTCGTCAAGATGCCGGCTCTCCATAATCAATGGGGGAGAGAGGATGACACTGTCCCCGGCGCCACGAACCATCAGACCGGATTCGAGCCCCTTGCGAAATATCTGGGTGCCATAGGGTAGCCCGTCGGCATTGGGGGCAAACTCAATTGCCGCCAACAATCCATAGTTGCGGATATCCACTACCTGAGGGAGATCCGCGAGGCTGTGCACTGCGTCCTCAAATTCACGACCGATTCCCTCATTGACCCTTGTGAAAAGGGATTCCTCGAGATAGATATCGAGACAGGCACTTGCAGCGGCACAAGCGATGGGGTGCGCCGAATAGGTATAGCCGTGCCAGAGTTCGATCCCCTCCTCCGAGTTGACCACCGTCTGGTAAATATCAGCACTGCAAAAAGTGGCACCCATGGGCACAGCACCGCTGGTCAGCCCCTTGGCCGAGGTGAACATGTCAGGAATGACGTCGAATTCTATGGAAGCGGTGAACGCACCGACCCTCCCAAAGGCCGTCACTACTTCATCAAAAATCAACAGGATGCCGTGCTCATCACAGATCTCTCGCAGGGCCCGCAAATAGCCCGCCGGCGGCGGGAGTACACCGCCCGCACCCGCGACCGGTTCTACCAGCACGGCGGCGATCCTGTCGCTCCCGTGAAGCGCAATCAGGTCATTCAGCGCTTGTGCCTTTTCCACCCCATGGGCCGGCAGGCCACGGGAAAATGCATTACGGGCAAGGTCGTGGGTATGGGGCAAATGATCCACCTCCCCCCAGCGATGAAACTGGCGGGTATTGGCGCGGATACCCGCAACGCTGGTCCCACCCATGTTGACACCGTGATAGGCCCTCTCCCGGGCAATAAACAGGTTTCTGCCGGATTCGCCGCGGGCCGCGTGGTAGGCCATCGCTATCTTGAGCGCGGTATCGACCGCCTCCGAGCCCGAGTTGGTGAAGAAAACGTGGTCCAGATTCCCGGGAGCAAGCTCTGTCAGGCGTTCGGCCAGTTCGAAGGAAGCGCGATGCCCGAGGTTGAACGATGGGACATAACCCAGGTTCCTGGATGCCTCGTACATTGCCTCCGCAACTCTGGCGGGGCTGTGTCCGAGATTGGTGCACCAGAGCCCCGAGGTCATGTCCAGCAGGGTATCGCCCTGTTCGGAGGTCCAGTACATCCCGCTGGAGGATTCCATCAGTACGGGCTTCTGCTTGAATGCCTTGTTAGCGGTGAATGGCATCCAGTGTGCATCGAGATTCATTTCCGGTCCTTCCTCAGGATTACTGTAAAACGTGAAACATCACCTGAAGTCTAGGGGCGGCCAAAGAGTGTCGGAAGATGCTTATAAGCGCTGTATTGGTGCCCCGAATGCAACACGTCAGGTACTCGCTTTCCTCGCGGTGCCGGTAGGGCAACAAGAAGACTGAAGAATGCAATGCCGACAGGGCCTGGGCGCTCGCTAGAATCCACTCGGCAAGGTATCCAGCAATCACTCAGGAGTTTCAGTTGCCATGTCAATTAAATCGATGACTTCCATCTCGATTCTCGCGTCAGGAGTCCTGCTATCGGGACCGTCGGCCAGTGCGGACACCCCGTACCGCATACTCTTGACCAACGACGACGGTATTTACGCGGCGGGGCTCCAGTCGATGGTCGAAGCCCTGCACCCGCTATACGAGATTGTCGTGGCCGCTCCTGCGAAAAAGCATGGTGGCAGCAGTCACGCCACAGCCTTGTGGGAGGGACCAATGAAAATCGAGGCCCTGACAGTCGCCGGCAACGTCAAGGCCTACGCGGTACACGGGCTGCCGGCCGACGCCGCCAGATTTGGCATCGTGAACCAGAATGCGCTTGCCGCTCCTGTGGATCTGGTGATCTCAGGAATCAACCATGGCGAAAACCTGGGTTCACTCTCCCATCTTTCCGGTACCGTCGGCGCGGCCATGGAAGCAACCTATTACGGCCTTCCTGCTATCGCGGTCTCGCTGGACAGCGCAACCGCCAATGCCAACGATTTTGGCGCCGCGCTTACATCGGTAAAGTACCTCATCGAAAAAGTACGTGCAGAGGGACTACCCGATGGCGTTGTCCTCAATGTCAATGTGCCCGCCGCAGCTTCCGGATTACGGGTCGCAGCCATGGGTCGCGACAACATAAAAGTGGAGGGGTATACCCGTGACGGCGAGTCTTACACTCCGGTCTTCTCTTATCCAGAGCCCGCCAGGGAGGACACCGACCTGGCGGCCTACGCCCGGGGGTTTACGGTCGTCACGCCACTGCAAATCGACTGGACAGCAACTGGTGCCCTGGAAGCCATGACAGACTGGCTCGGGGACTGAAAGCGAGGCCGGGCTCTGTTAACAGTCCGGCCGTTCGACTCACCAGCCCCTCTACAGGCACCCGCTGCCGACGCCGGACTACTGGCCCGACCAGGCCTCATTCCAGTCGATACCCTGGTAATCCGGCAGCTCCCAGTAGAACTTGCTCCGTGGGCGATCGTAGTGACCGATCTCGTTCATGCTGAGACTGTCATACAGCCGCCCGTTGATCATCGTGAGCTCCACGCTATTGGTATTCTTGATATCGCTGAGTGGATCGCGCTCCAGGACAATGATGTCGGCCAGCTTTCCTGGCTCCAGCGAGCCGATCTGATCCTCTAGGCCCAGCGTCCTGGCACCATTGAGCGTTGCTGTGCGCAGAACGCGGTGATGGCTCATCCCGCCCTCGGCAAGCGACTGCATTTCCCAGTGCAGCGCCAGGCCATATACCTGACCGTGGGACCCCGCATTGATTATCACTCCAGCGTCATCAAGCTTCTTGATCGACCGACTCACCGCGCGAAAACCGACATCCCAGATTTCATCCGCCGCATGCAGGGTAGTCATGGCACGCACGTGAACCGGGGCCGAATGCGGGGTACCTACCGGGCTGTAGGAGGAAGTGGTGCCGTGCACATAGGCCCGAATTTTTGGGTCCTCCCAGGCTCGCGTGGTCTGGTAGAGATAGTTTTCACCCATGATCTCACCAAAGGTGACGTTGAGGGTCGGGGTGTTGGCGGCGCCACCATGCTTCATCAGTTGGATGAGGTCATCGTAAAGATTGGCCACCGGGATATTGTGCTCGAGCGCCATATGGCCATCCAGCAGCATGCCCACATTGAGGTAAAAATGGCTCTCCCCCTCGGCGTCAACCATCACGCCCGCCTCACGCCCGGCCTTGACCAGTTGCTGGCGCGCCCGCCGGGACGACTGTTTGTAACTCTTGACCACACGGCCATTGAACGCCCGCTTCCTGCGCATTGTGTCCTCAGCGTCGGCATAGCGAGACAGCGGAACATAGGTCCTGTCGCCCTTGCCCTTGCGCCCGTACACGACCTTGCCGGTGGTTATGAAACGAGGACCCACAAGGACCCCGGCCTGCAACATTTCTGTCGCGGCGTAGGCCTCGATTTCCGAAGTATAGGGATCGTAGTTGGTGGTGATGCCAAAAGAGGCGGCCGCGTAATGACTCGGGTGCTTCTGCGGCATCAGACCTCCGTAATAACAGCAATCGATATGCCCGTGCATATCCACCAGCCCGGGCATCACCGTTTTCCCCTCCGTATCAATTCGCTTCGCGGAAGCGGGTATCTCCACCTCTTCCACTGGCCCGACGGCCACGATCCGGTTGCCCTCGACCAGGACCGTACCCCGCTCGATGATCTCCTCACCGTTCATCGTGATGACCTGGCCGCCAGTGAAGGCGGTCAGACCCTCGGGAGTATCTGCCGCAATGGTGAGACCGAATCGGGCCAGGGGGCCGGCAGATTGCGCCTGGCCTGTCGCCAGATCCTCGATAGTCCACCGGAACAGCTGATCACCCAGGGTCCAGTACACAGCGCGGGAATCGGGGCTCCAGGCCAGGTTGTACCCACTGCTGGCGGTCAGGCGCGTCAGCGGAGTCCGGGCATGCTCAGCGGAAGCTTCCAGGGCAGCCCCGGTTTCCTGATACGGCATGATGTAGTACTGTTGGTTTTCCTTGAAGGTCAACCACTTGCCATCGGGGCTCAACTGTAGCTCGCTGCGATCAGCACCGCGGGCAAGGGCATGGGCCCGTTGGTCGTAGCCCTCCGCTGTCGCGCTGAAGATGCCCATGCCATCGGCCGTAGCCTGGGTAAAATAAACCCTATCACTGGCTTCAACAAACCCGGGGTACCGCGCCACGCCACCCAATCGCTGAGGGTCACCCCCGCTCACCGGAACCCGGTAAAGTCCGGAAGTCGCCCGGTAGCCGCTGAGCCCCTTGTCGCCTTCATCGATGTTGTAGACCAGATAAGTGCCATCCGGAGAGAAGGCGGGCTGTCGAATAACGCCGCGCGTACTTACGACGGTAGTGCGCCCGCGACCAGTAATCGACATCACGATGAGACTGCTGCCTTTCTCGTCATCCCATTCGACATAGGCTAGTCGCCTGCCATCGGGCGAAATTGACGGCTCAAACTCGAACGCGCTCGCCGAGGTAAGCCGCCTGGGCACCCCGTCGGGCAGCGGCTTGCGCCAAAGGTGACCCAGCGCATGGAAGATGACTGAACGCTGATCCCTGGTGATGGCGATCGTACGTATGGCCTTTGCGGTGATATGCTCAGGTGCAAGCGGGTCGGCAAAGCGCTCGGTATCGATGATTCGGTGACGTGATTCCACTTCAAAGGGAATCTCCGCTGCCTCGCCGGTATCCATATTAACCTTGTACAGCTTGCCCTTGCCCCAGATGGCGACATGCCGGTTGTCGGGAAACCAATCGAACTGAGGGTAGTAAACACCCTGCTGGTAGAAATCCGCCTGTTGATCCCGGTCCAGTTCGGCATAGACGGGGCGCTGCTCTCCAGTTTCAAGCTCGTAGACGAAGAGTACCGTCTTGTCCTTGACCCTTCGTACAAATGCCAGGCGCTTGCTGTCGGGCGACACCTGCGGTGACAGCGCCCCACCGAACCCCCGGATCAATTCCACCGTTTCGCCGGAGGACAAATTCCGTCGCATCGTCGCGTAGTTGGCATGATTGGCATCGACGAAGATGTGATGATCCTCCAGCCGCTGCGTGTAGTAGAGATATTGACCATCGGGAGAGAGGTTGGGCTCCTGTACATCGCGACCATTGGGGGGAGTGTCTACGACGGTATGCCCTGCTCCGCCATCTATGTGATAGATCCGCAAGGAAGACTTTTTCTGTTCGCTGTAGCCGATATCGACCCCTGTCGCGTAGATGTAGCGTCCATCGGGACTCCAGGACGGGTTGGTCATGATCCGGGTGGTTTCGCTGGTGAGGCTACGGGCATCGGTGCCATCGAGGGCAATGCTCCAGACATTGTCATCGCCACTGCGGTCGCTGATGTACAGAACACGTTTTCCGTCCGGGCTGAAGCTGGGGATGCGATCAACCGCGGCGCCACCCCTTAACAGGGTCGCCTTTCCGCCCGTCGAGGGCATGGTGTAAAGATCGCCAAGGAGATCGAAGACTAGGGTGTTGCCGTCGGGACTGACATCCACGCTCATCCAGGTCCCTTCGGTGAGGGTAAAACTGACTTCCCGGGAAGGTTGGCCCGTATCGGTAACATCCCATTTCTCAGGCTCCGCGACCACGAGCCCCGACAAGGTGCACAGGGCGCCGACAGTTGCCGCGCGGTAGGCGCCAAAAATCCAACGGGAATAAGCTTGATGCCAGTCTAGTTGCATGGAATTTCCTAAAATTGAACGCTCACATTAAGTCTTATATGCAGATCATCCATGAAATTGCCAAGCGTGACATCGCTGGAATTGGGATCACCCGGATCCCCTGTCACCGCCCGGGCACCCAGGATAACCCGTGGACTGAAGTCATAGTCCAAATTGGCGCGCGCCCGCAGTACTTCGCGGTGCCGGTCCGGCTGCAATGCAGCCCCGCACTACAACCGAACATTCGCTGAAGGCCGAGACAATGCAACATGCTCTCTCCATTAGATGGATCTGCGTCGATTCTAGGCAGGTCTTGGCCAGGTGAGGAAGTTGCCAATTCCGGCCCGGCGGGTGCTGGTCAGTCACCACTGGCGGGATCTCGCCCCCCGGGGATGGCTGTTGTCTCGCGCTCAACACGGCGGACGCAATAGGCATCTCCATCCTCATGGGAGCGGCCTCTAGTATTGACGGTTAATCAACCGGAACGACGATTGAGGTAGGCAATGAAACACATTCAAAAAACGACTTACCTGGCTGCTCTGGGCAGTTTGTTTTTGTCCACTGCGGGCTCTAGCGCCAATCCCGGGATAGCGCAAGCCCTAACCGTCTGCGCCAGCGAGGCAGCGTCATGTGACTACAGCGGTCCAGGCGCGGTTCAGCGGGCAATCGATGCCGCGGACAGTGGTGCAAAAATCATCTTGCGCGAAGGCGTCTACGAGCCCAGTGAAACCCGAGACACGCCGTACCAGGACATCACCGTTCGCGGCGTCATCAACGTCGAGGGCAAGGACTTATCACTCGTCGGTGAGCCCGGTGTTGTCATCCAGGGCAGTACCGGAAAACCCGCTACCGCCATTGTCGTGCGCGATGCCAGCGTTTCGATGGAAAACCTCACGATCTCTGGCTTCGTCGCTGCAGCGATGGAGGATGACATCTACGACGGGCACGGAATATTTATCATTGACGGCAAGGCTGAACTGGAGAACATCAGCATTCGCGGTTTACCCAAAATGGCGCTCTCGATTCGCGGTGACAGCCAGGTGGATAGCGACGCGCTGACGGTGAGTGACGGTCACATCGGTGTGTGGATCGAAGAGACCGCACGTCTACGCCTGCAAAACGGCTACTTCAGCGGCAACGACTCAGCCGCCATTGCCGCCTACCAGGACTCCCAGGTGACTGTCGACTCGAGCGTTTTCGAGAGCAACGGCGACGACGGAGTCTACGCCGCGGGAAAGGCGCTAATCGAGGTCAGCGGTTCGGCGTTTATCAACAACACACCCTACGCCGCCAGGGCGGACGACAGCGCGCGGATAAGCATCGATACCAGCTATCTGAAAGACAACGATATCAACGCGGCCACGCCCGAAGCGGCCGTCAGCCTGGGGCAGGCCATGTTGACCAACGACCCGCGGGGGCGCAATGCCGGCGCAGCTGTCGAGCCGGTCCTGATACGCGACTGCGAAACGTGCCCGGCATTAACAGCAATACCCTCAGGAGAAATTCACATGGGTGTGGTCCCGGCCGAAAATCTACGGGAGCCCGACCAGCAACCGCGACACCCTGTGAGCATCAGCAAACCCTGGGCCATGGGAATACACGAGGTGACACGGGAACAATTCGGCCGCTTCGTCGAGGAAACCTCATACCGGGCGGCGGGCGCCTGCAACGCCCTCGACGGTGTGACCTGGGTGCTGGACGAAGAACGCGATTGGGTCAATCCTGGCTACCCACAGAATCCAGACCATCCGGTGGTGTGTGTCAGCTGGCGTGACGCCATCGCCTACGTGGAGTGGCTCTCGTCAGTGACCGGGCAAACCTACCGCCTGCCCAGCGAGACGGAATGGGAGTATGCCGCCCGATCGGGGATGCCCGAGACGGCCCCGATAAACCAGGTCAACCGCAGCCGGGCAAATCATGGCACCGAAGAATGCTGCGGCCCGTTACAAGCGAATAATGACATTTGGGATTTCACCGCTCCGGTGGGTTCCCTGGAGGGCAACGCCTTCGGCCTGTATGACACCCAGGGCAACGTCTGGGAGTGGGTCGCTGACTGCTACCACGACAGTTATGCCGGCATACCCAACGACGGCTCTCCCCGGACCGCTGACTGCTCCAGGCCCGATTACAGGGTCGTTCGCGGGGGTTCCTGGGGAGATGACAGCTACTATATGCTCGCCAACTATCGTCTGCTCGCTCCCGCAGACTTCGGCTATTTTACCCTCGGCTTCCGCGTGGCGAGGGACCTGCCTGTCGCGGAGGACTGACTCGGGCCCAGACTTGCGGTCAGCCGAAAAGGGCAACTCTCAGGGTGAAAAAAAACGCCCTGAGGGTCGCTCCAGGAAACTACCTCTCACCGTTGAACTCTTCTCTTGAATGGCGACTTGTTGTGGCATCAAGGCGAAACTGCTCTCGAATGTCAGTGACGAAAGGACTCCATATTTCCATACTACAGAGCCGTGGAAACCCCGACCCACTCACTCCACCGTGACCGACTTCGCCAAATTGCGCGGTTTGTCCACATCGGTGCCTTTCTGCACCGCCACGTGGTAGGCCAGCAATTGTAGCGCCACGGTGTAGATGGCGGGCTTGAGCACTTCCGGGCAGCTGGGCATCTGCAGCACGTGCACGCGGGGCTCGTCGGTAAAGCCGGCGTTGCGGTCGGCGAAAACGTAGAGTTCGCCGCCGCGGGAGCGCACTTCCTCGAGGTTGGACTTGAGCTTCTCCAGGAGTTCGTCCCCCGGGGCCACGGCCACCACCGGCATTTCGGCATCCACCAGCGCGAGCGGACCGTGCTTGAGTTCGCCGGCGGGGTAGGCCTCGGCGTGGATGTAGGAGATTTCCTTGAGCTTGAGCGCGCCCTCCAGGGCGATGGGGTACTGGATGCCGCGACCGAGGAACAGGGCGTGTTGCTTGAGAATGAACTGCTCCGACAACTTCTTGATATCCGCGTCGCGGGACAGGGTTTCCTGCACCATGTCGGGCAGGCGGTGCAGGGCGTTGAGCAACTCCCGCTCCGCCGCTTCGCCGAGGGCGTGGCGGCGACCCAGTACCGCGGTCAGCATCAGGAAGGCGACCAGCTGGGTGGTGAAGGCCTTGGTGGAGGCCACGCCCACCTCGGCGCCGGCCCGGGTGAGGAACACCAGGTCGGATTCGCGCACCAGGGAACTGTGGTCGACGTTGGCGATCACCAGACTGGCGACGAACTCGTCCGCCATTTGTCCGCGCAGGGCCGCCAGGGTGTCGGCGGTCTCTCCCGACTGCGACACGGTGACCAGCAGGGTGCCGGGATGGGGCGCGCGCTTGCGGTAGCGAAACTCCGAGGCGACTTCCACCTCGCAGGGAATGCCGGCCAGCTCCTCCAGCCAGTAGCGGGCCACCAGGCCGGCGTGGTAACTGGTGCCGCAGGCGACGATCTGCACCGACTGCACGCGGTCGAAAATGGCGCCGGCGCCCTCGCCGAAACGCGCGTCCTCGATGCGCTTCTCGCCCTCCGCGCCGAGGGTCGCGGCCAGGGCGCGGGGCTGTTCGTAGATTTCCTTGAGCATATAGTGCTCGAAATCACCCAGCTCCACGCTTTCCACCGCGTCGGGCACGTCGGTTCGCGGGCGCTCCACAAGCTGGCCGGCCTCGTCCCAGATGGACAGCTCGGTGGCGGTGATGCGCACCGTGTCGCCCTCTTCCAGGAAAATGAAGCGGTCGGTAACCTGGCGCAGGGCCATCTGGTCGGAGGCCAGGAAGTTCTCGCCGATGCCGACCCCCACCACCAGGGGGCTGCCGGCGCGGGTGGCGACGACCTCGTCCGGGTTCTGGGCATCGATGGCGGCGATGGCGTAGGCGCCCTCCAGCCGCGCCGCGGTGGACTTGAGGGCGTCCAGCAGGCTGTCCCCGGCCACCAGGTAAGTGTGCAGCAGGTGCACCACCACCTCGGTGTCGGTCTGGGAGTTGAATTCGTAACCCCGCTCCCGCAGCTCGGCGCGCAGGGTGGCGTGATTCTCGATGATGCCGTTGTGCACCAGCGCCACCCGGTCGTGGGAAATGTGCGGGTGGGCGTTGGCCGCGGACGGCTCGCCGTGGGTGGCCCAGCGGGTGTGGGCAATGCCGACGCAGCCGTGGTGGGGCGTCATCGCCTGGGCGCGCTCCAGCTCCGCCACCTTGCCCAGCTGCCGGTGCAGCTGCAGGTGCTGTTCATTGTCGATCAGCGCCATGCCGGCGGAGTCATAGCCCCGGTATTCCAACCGGCGCAGGCCCTCCAGCAGGATCTCCGACACTTCCCGCCGGGCGGTTGCCGCTACAATGCCGCACATACTCAGTCCTCCTGCTTCTGCGGGCGCGTCCAGCCCTGGATATTGCGTTGGCGGCCGCGGGCGACCGCCAGTTCGTCCTCGCCCACCCCTTTGGTGACGGTGGACCCGGCGGCGACAAAACCACCGGCGCTGATTTCCACCGGCGCCACCAGGGTGCTGTTGGAGCCGACGAAGACACCGTCGCCAATGGCCGTCAGGTGTTTGTTGGCGCCATCGTAATTGCAGGTGATGGTGCCCGCGCCGATGTTGACGCCACCGCCCATCTCGCAGTCACCTATGTAGGACAGGTGATTGATTTTGCTGCCGGCGCCGACGCGCGCCTTTTTGGTCTCCACGAAATTGCCCACCCGGGCGCCGTCCGCCAGTGCCGTGCCGGGACGCAGCCGCGCGTAGGGCCCCACATTGCAGTGGCCACCGACTTCCGCTTCCTGCAGGTGACTCATGGCGTGTACTGTGGCGCCGTCACCGACCTGCGTGTCGATCAGTACGCAATTCGGGCCGATGGTGACATTGTCGCCCAGGGTGACCTCGCCCTCGAACACGGCGTCGATGTCGATGAACACGTCCCGTCCGCACCGCAGGGAACCGCGAATATCGATGCGGGCGGGGTCGGCCAACTGCACGCCATCCAGCAGCAGTTGCCGCGCCAGGCCCTGTTGGTAGGCTCGCTCCACTTCCGCCAGCTGCAGGCGATCATTCACGCCGAGAATTTCCAGTTCGGTGGCGGCGAGGCTCGTCGCGACCGTCGCCCCACTCGCCACATGCAGCGACAGCGCCTCGGGGAGGTAGTACTCGCCCTGGCTGTTGTCGTTGCCCACCCGGGGCAGGTACTCCTTGAGCAGGGCCGCCGGCGCCGCCAGAACCCCGCTGTTGATTTCGTGAATGGCCCGATCCTCCGCGGAGGCGTCGCGCTCTTCCACCACCGCGCGGAACTCCCCGGCGGCGCCGCGCACAATGCGGCCGTAACCCGCGGGTTCCGCCACCTCGGCGGTCAACAGCGCCATCGTGTCGCTCGCCGCCGCCACCAGCGGGCGCAGGGTATCGGCGCTCAACAGGGGAACATCGCCGTACAGCACCAGCACGGTCGCGTCGTCATCCACCTCGGGCAGGGCCTGCAACACGGCGTGACCGGTACCCAGCTGTTCGCGCTGTTCCACCCAGCTTATCGGGCGCCCGGCGTAGTGCTCGCGCACCTGCCCGGCGCCGTGACCGACCACCACGTGCAGGCGATCGGCGCCGAGGCTCGCCGCCGTATCGAGGACGTGGGACAGCAGGGGGCGCCCCGCCAGACGGTGCAGTACCTTCGGTTTGTCTGAACGCATGCGGGTACCCTTGCCGGCGGCAAGGACAATGACTTCGAGCTTCATGGCGTCCCCTGATTGGTCAACAACGGTTTCCGACCATCTTATATGTCATTAATTTTTTGACACGGTCAGATCGATAGGCCCATATTAGCCTCACATTTCTCCAATACAATGCACTTTGTCAGAAAATTAATGACAACACTGAAACTGGACGCCCTGCGCCACCTCGACCTCGATGCACGCCAGGTCGCCATCTATCGCGCCCTGCTGAAACTGGGGCCGGCCTCGATCCGCGATATCGCCGTCGAGGCGGGTATCAATCGCGGCACAGCCTACGAAACCCTCAAGCAACTCGCCACCAAGGGCGTGGTCAGCTATTTCCCCAAGGGTCGCCGGCGGGTGTTCCAGGCGGAGGACCCGGAGCGCCTGATGAGCCTCGCCGAGCGCAAGCAGCAGGCCCTGAACCAGGCGGTCGAGCAGCTGCGCAGCGAAATCATCCCCGCGCTCAAGCAGACCCAAACCACCTTCAGCCCGGGCAACGTGCGATTCTACGAAGGCGACGACGGCGTGGAACTGATGCTACGGGACCTGCTGGAAAGTGCCGGGCGGGATCCCCGGCGCGGTTATTCAGTCATCTCGACCCGCTCCCTGCGGGAACACCTCTACCGCCCCTTTCCCAACTTCACCCGCCAGCGCATTGAACGCGGCATACGGGTGCGGGTGCTGGCGGTGGGCGCCGGCGGCGACGACGCCGAGCTGGCGGAGCGCAAGTGGCTCCCGGCCGCGGAAGACACCGACGCCTCCTATATCGCGATTTACCCGCCGAAGGTCGCGTTGATCACCCTCGCCGCGCAAAATTATCCGGTGGTGGTGATCATTGATTCCCAGGCCATCGCCCAGACCCAGCAGCTGCTGTTCGATACGCTCTGGAACCTGCTGTAAACGGCGTCCCGCCCGCCCCCCGGGAACGAGCCGGCGCCGGCCGCGTCAGAGCGAGTAGCGAAGCTGCAACTCGTAGCTGCGCGGCGGATCGATCTGCATATGGTAGGTATTGGCAAAGCCGACGCTGCCCAGGGGCACGTCGTTGCCCCAGGCCAGCACTTTCTCGTCGGTGATATTCTTCGCCAGCAGGGCCAGCATCCAGCGGCCATCGCCGGAGTACAGCCCAACACGGGCGTCGGCCTTCCAATAGGCATCGACGCGCAGGTTCTCATCCAGATCGTTGGCGACTTCATAGTCGTCGCTGAAGGTTGTCGTCAGGTTCATCTGCAGGTCCCAGCCACCACTCAGGCTCGCGGTGTATTGCGCAGCCAGCATTGCCGACCACTGCGGCGCAAACTGCAAAGGTGCCCCGGCAAGTGACTGCTTGCACGGACCCTCGCCTTCCCAGGCGGCGTCCTGCTGCGCATTGCAGGCGGCATCGGGGAAAGCGGTGTAGTGGGCATCGAGATAGGACACCGCCCCGGTCAACCGCAAAGCCTCGCTCCAGGCGAACTCGAGGTCGCTCTCAACCCCACGCACGCGCGACTGGGAGGCGTTACCGACCACGAAGCTGCTGTTGCCGTCAAAGGTGCTGACCTGCATGTCGTCGTATTCGCTGTAGTGGGTGGCGAGGTTCAGGCGCATGCGGCGATCCAGCAGTTCGGCCTTGAGCCCGAGCTCCGCCGACTGCACGGTTTCATCGCCAAACTCTTCGTTGTCGACGCTGGCCAGGCGGTTGCTTTCATCGTAGCCGCCGCCCTTGTAGCCGTTGGACACGGTGAGGTAGGCCATTACCGCCGGGTCAATGTCGTACTGCAATGCAAGGCTGCCGGTGGTGTGGCGCTCGCTGCGCTGGTTGTCAAAACCCGGCGTGTTTTCATCGAAGGTAAAGCACTTGATGAAATTCAGCGCATTGGCGTAGGCATCGCACAGGAAGGGGTCGGCCTCCACGGGGTTCTGGTATTCACCGACAAACGTGGTGTTGGTCATGGTTTTATTGTCGTGGGACTCGCGCAGGCCCGCGGTCGCGCGAAATCGATCGCTGACGTTCCAGGTGAGTTCCGCGAAGCCGGACCAGCTCTCGCCCTGCTGCTTGAACGTGTGGTTGGTGGAGGCATCCAATGGCGGCAGCGGCAGGCCCGCCGCGCCGAGGTTACTCAATGAAACGTCGATTTCCTCGTGGTGATGCAGGTCGGTGTCCTGGTAGAACAGTCCCAGTTTGTATTCCAGTGTGCCGCCCGGAGCGGACATGAACAGGAATTCCTGGCTAAACTGCTCGTGCCACTCCTCGCGCAGCTGGGCCTGGGTTTCCAGCGGGCTGTAGTCGGCGTCCTTGTAGAGCCGGAAATCGTATTCGGTAAAGGCCGTGATCGAACGCAATGAGTGGCCGCCGAGCTGGTAGTCGGCGGTCAACTGGTAGACCTGCGAGTCGGTGTTGTCATATTCTCCCCGGCGCTTGCCGGTGCCGCGAATATTGGCCATGCTGCGCTCGTAATTGAAGCCGGGCTGGAAATCCGGATAAACCGTCCGGTACAGCGCAATGGCGGTATCGGAAGCCTTGCCGATCATCTGCGGGCGACCGATCATGTCGAAACCGCCGGTTTCCACCTTCAATTCCAGGCTCAGGTCCTCGCAGGCATCCCAGGCCAGGGTCCCCCGCAATGCCTACTTGTCCATCTGCGGCCCGTCTTCGCCGACATAGGTGTTTTCCACATAACCGTTGTCCTGGTAACTAAGGCCAACGATTCGCCCGGCGAGCGTGTCCGTTATCGGGCCGGACAGCACGCCCGTCACACCACGCCCCTCCAGTTCGGTGTTGTAGTTGGCCTCCAGATACGACTCAAACTGCGCGCTGGGCTTGGCGCTGCTAATGTTGATCGCGCCGGCGATGGTGTTTTTGCCAAACAGTGTGGATTGCGGGCCCTTGAGTACCTCAACCCGCTCCACGTCCAGAAACGCAAAACGCGCGTTGCGACCGCGACCAAAGTAGACACCGTCGATAAACATCCCCACCGACTGTTCAAAACCGAAGTTGACCCCGGAACCAACGCCGCGGATAAATATCTGGTCGCCATCGGTGGCTTCCGTAATATGCACAGAGGGCATGTAGGCCGACATCTCGTCCAGGCCCTGTATGCCGCCCTCCCGCATGCCGTTGCCCGTCATGACCGACATGGCGATGGGCACATCCTGCAGGCCCTGGGCACGCTTGGTCGCGGTGACGATCACTTCCTCCAGCGCCTGTGCCTGTACCGGGGCCGGAGCCAACAGGTGAAGCAGGGAAACTGCCGCGACGGCGGGGGCGCCCGCATTTCGCAATCGGTGCTGGAATACTGCCGCAACAATGCGGTGAGCTGGACGTTCAGTCATGTGGGAATTCTCTTGTCTGTAGTTATAGAATTAGGCTGGTGACATCACCGCGCGGGCCATGCGCGCTATTAAGCACATGGCTCGCCAGGGCCTGGCAGCGGGTTACAAGGGCCCGAATGTACGGTGCGCGTTTTTATCCAACCGCATCCACTACCCTATCCCGCGGCCCCGGCGGCAAAAACAACATTTGTTGCCAACAGGCCCGCCGGCCCCCAATTTCAAAGCAAGGCTGTACAGGAGAATCCCATGCATGATCTCGGCACGAGCAACAACTGGATTTCCCAGCTTCCCGAGGCGGTGCAGGCAAAAGTCATGGCCAAGGGTTCGCGCCTGAACCTGCCCCGGGGAAAGGCCATCTACTCTGTCGGCGAGCAGGCGGAGGCCACCTACCAGCTGCTGTCGGGCGAAGTACAGATCTTCGCTTTTGACAGCGAGGGTTCGGAAGTCATGATTACCGCCATTCAGGCCAATGAGTGTTTTGGACTCATGTCGATCATGGATGGCCTGCCGCGCAGCAATACCGCCGTTGCCGCCACGGATATCGAACTGTTCCGCCTCGGCGCGGGGGATTTTCGCGGCCTGCTGCGGGAGGAGGGCGAAATTGCCCGCAGCATGTGCACGCTGCTGGGCCGGCGAACGCGCTACCTGATGACCATGCTCAATGAAATCACCCTGCTCAACCTGCAGCAGCGCATCGCGCGACTGCTGTGCCGCCTGGTGTCCTCTCGCGGTAGTATCGAGGGTGAGACCGCGGT
The DNA here is from genome assembly GCF_017255185.1 of Parahaliea mediterranea. Lineage (GTDB taxonomy): Bacteria > Pseudomonadota > Gammaproteobacteria > Pseudomonadales > Halieaceae > JAFKCZ01. Next base: position 223,648 of record NZ_JAFKCZ010000007.1, on the reverse strand, counting down.
TCTGGCCGAGGTCACCCACGAACTCATTGCCAGTGTTCTCGGCTCAAGTCGACAAAGCGTGGGACGGGAAATCCGTTCGCTGGAGCGCAGCGGAATGATCTCCCTGCACTACCGCAAGATCATCATCCATGACTATCCGCGGTTTCGCGCTCTCTATTACTCCCTGCTGACCGAGGACGCGCAAACCGAAACCTAGCCGTTTCAAGCTCGACACGCGAGCTGCCCCGCCTAACAAAAAAGCCGGATGGCAATATTTGTTGCCGAAAACCCTCCGGGTTCGACGTATGTTCACCCTCGGCTACAAGCACTCTGGTGACATCAATAAACATACAGGAGAACCCGGACTTGAAATCACCTAATCCCTCCCACGGCAATACGTCTTTCACCGGCGCGGTTAAATCGCGCATCGCGGCGGGCATCTGTTCGATGCTGCTCCCTTCCATGACTTTCGCCGCGCCGGTTGCAAACTACCTGCTGGTGGAAAGCCTTGAATCCCACGATGTGCAGGTGGTCGATACACAGGCTCGCAAAGTCGTAAAGAACATCGAAGTCAGGGACAACACCGACGATGTCATGGGCTCACCCGATGGCGAACGTTTTTACATCGCCCTGCAGGGCAATGACAACAGCCCCTTCGGACACCAGACCAACGAGTCGGGCAAAGTCCTTGCCTTTGATACACGCACCAAGGAGCAACTCTGGTCACTGTCGGTGGACGGCTCGCCCCACCACCTGGCGCGCTCACCAGATGGCAAGTTCATTTACGTTCCCATGTACAACCGGAACTGGATTCTCGTGGTCAATGCCGACGATGGCACCATCGCCTCGTGGTGGCCAGCGATCCTTGGCAATCACTCGCTGGAAATTTCCCGCGACGGCAAACACATCTATGCCGGAAATATGATGACCGACGCGGTGTATGTCTATGACACCGAGCGCGGCGAACTGGTGATGGCCATTGACAGCAAGGGCCAGGAAGGCAATCGACCCATCGTCATCGACGACGACCGCAAGCTCATGTACATGCAACTTTCCAAGTTGCACGGCTTCGAAGTTCGTCGGCTCGATACCGGCGAGTACGTGGAAACGATCAAGTTGCCGCCGCTGGAGAACGACCCCGGCAAGGGCGGTGCCCGCGATGGCGACGACCTCTATGTCAACAAACTACCGACCGCCTTTCCCTATACCTACAACCACGGTTTGGCGATGACACCAGACGGCAAGTACCTGCTCGCCGCGGCGACCGTCGCCAACTATGTCGCGGTCTACTCCCTGCCGGACTTTGAGCTGCGCGGAACGGTTGGCGTTGGCAAGCAGCCCAACTGGATTGTCAGCGACCCCGAGGGCAAGTTCGCCTACGTCTCCAATCCTGGCGACGACTCCATTTCGGTAATCGATATCGAGAAGATCGAGGAAGTCGCCCAGATTCCGGTGGGGACGGTACCCCGGCGCATCGCGTTCAGCACCGAGTAAGCCACCGTGCGCAGGCGCGACCTGATTGGCGCCCTCGGCACCCTTCCGCTGATCGCGAGTGACGCCTGGTCAAATACGGCGGGAGACCTCCGGGTCTCCATCGCCGGCATCGCGCCGGGGACAACCCGGCGTATCGCGTGGTCGGGCGGCAACGTGGTCCACGTTCTACGCCGGCCGGACAAGGCCGAACACGCCGCGCACTGGGATGAACTGGGCAACCCGGAATGGCTGGTAGTGCTGGCCATTTGCACCCACCAGGCCTGTGAACCCAGGTCGGGTATTGGCCCCGGCGGCGGTTGGCGCTGCCTCTGTCACGGTTCCGAATTCGATCTCGCCGGCAGGGTTGTGCGCGGGCCCGCGACAGAGGATCTCAAGCGACTCCCCTTCTCCATCGATGGCTCGCTTATGACAATCGTGTTCGATAGCGCCTGATCAGGCCGAAGCGGTTCCTCGACACTGGCGGCGTTGGCCACGCTATCGATCTGCCGGGCAACGACGGGGGATTTTCGCTGTCGTGTTGGCTGTTAATGGGCGGTGGTCGAATGAATTCGACCCTACACGAACGGTGGCGCATCCCCCTGTAGGGCGGAATTCATTCCGCCGCTTTTGGTCGAATGAATTCGACCCTACAGTGGGGCGCCCGGTTTTTCGGGTCATTCATACAGACGCGGCACACTTTCACCCCCCCAAAACGAAAAACCCCGGCAATGCCGGGGTTTCAGTGCTACCTGGGACGGCGATCAGCCGCGCCCGGCGCGATTTCGCATCTTGCGCAGGGTCGCCAGCTGGGCGGCGGCCTCGGCCAGTTGCGAGGAGGCGCGACCGTAGTCGAAATCCCCGGTCTGGTTGGCCAGGGCGTGCTCCGCCTCGCGGCGCGCTTCCTCGGCTGCGGCCTCGTCCACGTCGTCGGCACGCAGGGCAGTGTCCGCGAGGATGGTTACCACCCCCGGCTGCACTTCCAGGAAACCGCCGGAAACGTAGTACACCTGCTCGTCGCCCTGCTGGGTGACGATGCGTACCGGGCCGGGTTTGAGGGCGGTCAGCAGCGGGGCGTGCCCGTAGTTGATACCGAGCTCGCCCATCTCGCCGCTTGCGACCAACAACTCCACCAGTCCGGAATAGATTTCCTCTTCCGCACTGACGATGTCGCAGTGAATTGTCATAGCCATAGGGGGCCCTCTACCCGTGCGTTACAGGTTGTTGGCTTTCTCGACAGCTTCTTCGATGCTGCCAACCATGTAAAAAGCCTGCTCCGGCAGGTGGTCGTACTCGCCCGCCAAAATGGCCTTGAAGCCGGCGATGGTGTCCTTCAGGGACACGTACTTGCCGGGGGAGCCGGTGAAGACCTCCGCCACGTGGAACGGCTGGGACAGGAAGCGCTCGATCTTACGGGCGCGGCCCACGATCTGCTTGTCTTCCTCGGACAGTTCGTCCATACCCAGGATGGCGATGATGTCCTTCAGCTCCTTGTAGCGCTGCAGTACCGACTGCACGCCGCGGGCCACTTCGTAGTGCTCGCTGCCGATGATCAGCGGGTCGAGCTGGCGGGAAGTGGAGTCCAGCGGGTCCACCGCGGGGTAGATACCCTTGGCCGCGATGTCGCGTGACAGTACCACGGTGGAGTCCAGGTGGGCGAAGGTGGTGGCCGGGGACGGGTCGGTGAGGTCGTCCGCCGGTACGTAAACCGCCTGGATGGAGGTGATGGAGCCCACCTTGGTGGAGGTAATGCGCTCCTGCAGTACACCCATCTCTTCCGCCAGGGTCGGCTGGTAGCCCACCGCGGAGGGCATCCGGCCCAGCAGCGCCGATACCTCGGTGCCCGCCAGGGTGTAGCGGTAGATGTTGTCCACGAACAGCAGTACGTCGCGGCCTTCGTCGCGGAATTTCTCCGCCATGGTCAGGCCGGTCAGGGCCACGCGCAGGCGGTTGCCGGGCGGCTCGTTCATCTGGCCGTAAACCATCGCCACTTTCGAGTTGCCCAGGTTCTCCACGTCAACGACCTTGGATTCCTGCATCTCGTAGTAGAAGTCGTTACCTTCACGGGTCCGCTCACCAACACCCGCGAATACAGACAGGCCGCTGTGCTCCGTGGCGATGTTGTTGATCAGCTCCATCATGTTCACGGTCTTGCCCACGCCGGCGCCGCCGAACAGGCCGACCTTGCCGCCCTTGGCGAAAGGACACACCAGGTCGATTACCTTGATGCCGGTTTCCAGCAGCTCTTCGGACGCCGCCAGCTCTTCGTAGGTGGGAGCTTCGCGGTGGATGGAAGCGCGCTCTTTTTCGCCGATGGGGCCGCGCTCGTCGATGGGGTTACCCAGCACGTCCATGATCCGGCCCAGGGTTTCCGTGCCGACAGGAACGGCAATCGGCGCGCCGGTGTTGTCCACCGCCAGGCCGCGGGAGAGGCCCTCGGAAGAACCCATGGCAATGGCGCGGACCACGCCGTCGCCCAGCTGCTGCTGGACTTCCAGCGTCAGGCCTTTCTCGGTCACGGTCAGTGCATCGTAGACCTGCGGCACGGCATCGCGTGGAAATTCCACGTCGATTACCGCACCGATAATTTGTACGACTCGTCCGCTGCTCATGTTCGGATCCTCTCTAAATATGTTCTTTCCGAGGTCAGATCCCTTTTTCGGTTCACGAAAAAGGGATCTGACCCCATTTAAGTCTGAATCTGTTAGCGCGAGCTAGCTGATCGCCGCCGCGCCACTCACGATCTCGGACAGCTCCTGGGTAATGGCGGCCTGCCGCGCCTTGTTGTAAATCAGCTGCAGGTCGTCGATCAGTTCCCCGGCGTTGTCGGTGGCGTTCTTCATCGCCAGCATCCGCGCGGCCTGTTCACAGGCGCCATTTTCCACCACGGCCTGGTACACCTGGGACTCGATATACCGACGCAACAGGTGCTCCAACAGCTCCTTGGCGTCCGGCTCGTAGATGTAGTCCCAGTGGTGCGCCATTTCCTGGGAATCCTCAGCGGGTAGCGGCAACAGCTGCTCAACGCTGGGATTCTGGGTCATGGTGTTAACGAACTCGTTGCTCACCAGGAACAGGCGGTCGATGCGGCCATCGGCATAGGCGTCCAGCATGGTTTTCACACCGCCGATCAGGTCGGACAGGGAAGGTTCCTCGCCGAGATCCCGGGTCGCGGAGACCACGTTGCCGCCGTAGCTGTTGAAGAAGGCCGCGGCCTTGGCGCCCACCAGGCCCAGGTCGATTTCGATCCCCTGGTCGGCCCACTCCTTCATCGCCCGCACGGTGGCCTTGAACAGGTTGATGTTCAGGCCGCCGCAGAGGCCGCGGTCGGTGGATACCACGATAAACCCGACCCGCTTGACCTCGCGCTCCACCATGTAGATGTGGCGGTACTCCGGCGCGGAGTTGGCCAGGTGCCCCACCACCGCGCGCATGCGGCGGGCGTAGGGCTTGCCGACTTCCATGCGATCCTGGGCCTTGCGCATTTTGCTCGCCGCCACCATTTCCATGGCGCTGGTGATCTTCTGCGTGCTCTGGATGCTGGAGATCTTGGTGCGTATTTCTTTTCCGACTGCCATTTAAGCGCCCTCGGCCTTACCAGGTCTGGGTGGCTTTGAACTTCTCGATCGCCGACTTGAAGCTGGACTCGATCTCGTCATCGTAGCCGCCAGTCTCGACAATCTTGTCCATCAGCGCGCCGTGCTCGGCGTGCATATAGGCCAGCAGGGCGGATTCGAAAGCGCCCACCTTGTCCACTTCCACGTCCTTGAGGTAACCCTCGTTGGCCGCGTACAGCATCACACCCATCTCGGCGATGCTCTGGGGCGAGTACTGCTTCTGCTTCATCAGCTCGGTGACGCGCTCACCGTGGTCCAGCTGGGCCTTGGTGGCGTCGTCCAGATCGGAGGCGAACTGGGAGAAGGCCGCCAGTTCACGGTACTGGGCCAGCGCGGTACGGATACCACCGGACAGTTTCTTCATGATCTTGGTCTGGGCGGCGCCGCCGACCCGGGATACCGAGATACCGGCGTTCATCGCCGGGCGGACGCCCGCGTTGAACATGTCCGCTTCCAGGAAGATCTGGCCGTCGGTGATGGAGATCACGTTGGTCGGTACGAAGGCCGAAACGTCGCCAGCCTGGGTCTCGATCACCGGCAGCGCGGTGAGGGAGCCGGTCTTGCCCTTCACTTCACCGTTGGTGAACTTCTCCACGTAGTCCGCGTTGACGCGCGCCGCGCGCTCCAGCAGGCGGGAGTGGAGGTAGAACACGTCGCCGGGGTAGGCTTCACGGCCCGGCGGACGGCGCAGCAGCAGGGAGATCTGGCGGTAGGCCCAGGCCTGCTTGGTCAGGTCATCGTAGATGATCAGGGCGTCTTCGCCGCGGTCGCGGTAGTACTCACCCATGGTGCAGCCGGCGAAGGGCGCCAGGTACTGCATGGCGGCCGGATCGGAAGCGGTCGCCGCCACGACAATGGTGTGTTCCATGGCGCCGTGCTCTTCCAGCTTGCGCACCACGGAAGCGACGGAGGAAGCCTTCTGGCCCACCGCCACATAGATACACTTAATGCCGGTGCCTTTCTGGTTGATGATCGCGTCCACCGCGATCGCGCTCTTGCCGATCTGGCGGTCGCCAATGATCAGCTCGCGCTGGCCGCGGCCGATCGGCACCATGGAGTCGATGGCCTTGAGGCCGATCTGTACCGGCTGGTCAACGGACTGGCGGGCGATAACGCCGGGCGCCACTTTTTCCAGGGCATCGGTCTTGTCGGTGTTGATCGGGCCCTTGCCATCGATCGGGTTACCCAGGGCGTCCACCACACGGCCCTGCAGTTCCGGACCCACCGGCACTTCCAGGATACGGCCGGTGCAACGGCAGGACTGGCCTTCGGCCAGTCCCTTGTAGTCGCCCAGGACCACGGCGCCAACGGAATCGCGCTCGAGGTTCAGCGCCATGCCGTAGATACCGCCGTCGAATTCGATCATCTCGCCGTACATCACGTCGTTCAGGCCGTGGATACGGATGATGCCGTCGGTAACCGAGACCACCGTGCCTTCGTTGCGAGCCTCGGAGGACACATCGAGCTGGTCGATGCGCTGCTTGATGATCTCGCTAATTTCAGATGGATTCAGTTGCTGCATGCTCTGTTCCTCAATCCTACAAATTCATTGCTTCGGCGAGCTTGTTCAGCCTGCCGCGCACGGACCCGTCGATCACCAGATCACCGGCCCTGATTAATACGCCACCCAGAAGGCTCTCGTCGGTGGAGGTGGTCACCACCACCTCGCGCTCCAGCTTTTTGCCAAGCGCCGCCGCCAGCCTGTCCCGCGCCGCGTCTTCCAGGTCGAAGGCGGACACCACTTCCACGTCCACCGACTTTTCCTGGTTGGCCTTGTACAGGGCGAACTGCTCGTGGATTTCCGGCAGCAGCGGCAGGCGCTTGTTGCTGGCCAGAATGGCGATGAAATTGCGCGCCGGTTCGCCCAGCGCGTCGCCGCACACATCGGTCAGGGTCTTGGCCTGCTGCTCGTCGGTCAGCGCGGGGTTGTTCAGCACCGACTCCATCGCGGGATCGACCGCCACCGCGGCGGCGGTCGCCAGCTGTTCGGCCCACTGCGCCAGTGCGCCGTGCTCCTTGGCGTATTCGAAGGCCGCCTTCGCGTAGGGACGCGCCAGTGTGCTCAATTCAGCCATTGGGTCCTCGCTTTAAAGCTCTGAAGCCAGCTGGTCCACCAACTCGGCGTGGGTGTTGCGATCGATGCTCTTGCCCAGCACCTTCTCGGCACCGGCAAGCGACAGCGCCGCCACCTGGCTCCGCAGCTGTTCGCGGGCGCGGTTGGATTCCTGCTCGATCTCTGCCTGGGCGGAAGCCTTCACGCGGTCCGCTTCCACCTGGGCGGCGGACTTGGCTTCCTCGACGATCTGGTTGGCGCGCTTGTTGGCGGAGTCGATGATGCCGGCGGCTTCGGTCTTGGCCTCGCGCAGGCGCTCCACCGCTTTTTCCTTGGCCAGTTCCAGGTCGTGATTGGCGCGGTCGGCGGCAGCCAGCCCGTCGGCGATTTTCTTTTCCCGTTCCTGCATCGCGGCCAACAGCGGCGGCCACACGTACTTCATGCAGAAAACGACAAAACAGACAAACGCGACCATCTGCCCGATAAGCGTAAGGTTAATATTCACGCCGTGCTCCTCACAGATTGCTTAAGGGCCGCATGGGAGCGGCCCCGTTTTCAGCCGTAGCTCGCTTGATCCGCGGCTTAACCGGCAACTACGAAGATCAGGTACATGGCGATACCCACGCCGATGATCGGGATCGCGTCCACCAGGCCGGCGCCCAGGAAGAAGGTCACCTGCAGCTTGGGAGCCAGTTCCGGCTGACGGGCGGAGCCCTCGATCAGCTTACCGCCCAGCAGGCCCACGCCGATCGCGGCGCCCAGACCACCCAGACCCATCATGATGGCGGCAGCAACGTAGATTAATTCCATGATTTTCTCCTAACGTTAAGAACCAAAGGTTGTTGAATAGTGAATCAGTGATCTTCGTGGGCCATGCTCAGGTACACGATCGTGAGCACCATGAAGATGAATGCCTGCAGGGTGATCACCAGGATGTGGAAGATCGCCCAGCCGACTTGCAGCAGGCCAGCGGGTACCGCCCACGCCAGGCCGGCGCTGAACAGGGCTGCAATCAGGATAAAGATCATCTCGCCCGCGTACATGTTGCCGAACAGACGCAGGCCGAGGGAGAAGGGCTTGGCCAGCAGGCCCACCACTTCCATGAACAGGTTCACCGGGATGAAGAGCCAGTGGTTGAAGGGGTTGAGGGTCAGCTCCTTCACGAAACCGAAGCCCTTTACCTTGATCGAGTAGTACAGCATCAGGATGAACACCCCGACGGCCATGCCCATGGTGATATTGGGGTCGGTGGAGGGCACGATCTTGTGGTACTCCACGCCCAGCAACATCATGGTGTGCGGGATCAGGTCGACCGGAATCAGGTCCATCAGGTTCATCAAAAAGACCCAGACGAAAATGGTCAGGGCCAGGGGAGCGACCAGCTTGTTGTGGCCGTGGAAGGTGTCGCGCACGGTGTTGTCGACAAAACCGACGATCATCTCCACCGCGTTGAGCATGCCGGAGGGCACGCCGGCGCTGGCTTTGACCGCCATGCGGCGGAACAGCCAGCAGAAAATGATACCCAGGCCGATGGACCAGGCCATGGAGTCGACGTGGATCGCATTGAAGCCCATGGCCGCGGCTTCCTCGCCGCCGTGGGCCATGACCCAGGCGCCGCCCTCACCGATGACGGAACCGTCGTAACGCTCGAAACCGGCAGGCAGCTTGCCAAAGGTAAGATTCGTCAGGTGGTGGACAATGTATTCGGAAACGGTCTGGTTTTCGCCTGCCATCTAATCCAACTCTTGCGTCTGTACTCTTTGTGCCGGCGGCCGCCGCAGCAGCATCCAGCTTCCAGTTATCTGTATCGCCAGCATCGCCAGGTAGCCGGCGAACACGGCGGCCCCCGAAACCGGGCGCAGCAGCATGAAAACCGCCGCAAAGCCCGCTGCGCTGAGCAGGAACTTGCCCACCTCGCCCGCGTAACCCGAGCGGGCGACGGCCTGCGCCGAGCGAGCGCCGCTGTAGCGGAACGCCCTGGCGGCGAACCAGGCCTGTGGCACTACCGCCACCAGCCCACCGCAAAGCGCGGACAGTCCCCATACCCCGTCCCACAGCGCGAGCAGCAGGCACGCGGGCAGCAGCAGGGCCACCTGGGCCAGACTGATGCGATACACGGGTGGTCTCGCGATCGGCGCGCCGCGACTCATCGGGCCTCACCTGTAGTGCGGCTCCATGAGAGGTTTTTCATCCGATCGGGCGCGCGCATTATAGGGGGATTAGAGGGGCGGTTCAACCGGACGGAAGGCGGTTTGACTGCAAGATTTCGCCGCCGTTCCCCACACTTTCGCGGCAATTTAGCCGGCCTGGACGGCGGTCGCTGGAGAGCATACATCATCTGGTATCGGCGCGACCCCGTGGCACTACATACTGTGGTTGGATGGGCGGCGGCCTATTTGATGTGGCCGAGGATGCCGTCGAGCTCGTCCAGGCTGTTGTAGGCCAGCACCAGCTTGCCGCGGCCCTTGGCCGAATGCTGGATCTGCACCCGTGTGCCCAGTTTCTGCGACAAATCGTCCTGTAGCTGGCGGATATTCGGGTCGAGGCGCTGCTCCGCCGCCGGCGCGCGCGTCTTCGCCGCCAGCAGGTTGCGCACCAGGGCCTCGGTCTGGCGCACCGACATGCCCTTGCCCACCACGGTGCGCGCGGCCTGGGACTGGTCGACGCCGCTGAGTCCCAGCAGCGCGCGGGCGTGGCCCATTTCCAGGTCGCCCCGTTCCAGCAGCACGCGCACGTCCTCCTGCAGCGTCATCAGGCGCAGCAGGTTGGCGATGGTCGAGCGGCTCTTGCCCACCGCCGCGGCCACTTCCTGCTGGGTGAGTTCAAATTCCTGCTGCAGGCGCTGCAGGGCGATGGCCTCCTCCACGGGGTTGAGGTCCTCGCGCTGGATGTTCTCGATCAGCGCCATGGCGATGGCGGCTTCGTCGGGCACCTCCCGGATGACCGCGGGAATGGTGTCCAGGCCGGCAATTTGGGTGGCCCGCCAGCGCCGCTCGCCGGCGATGATCTCGTACTTGCGGTCGGACACCTGGCGCACCACGATGGGTTGCATCACGCCCTGGGCCTTGATGCTGTCCGCCAGCTCCTGCAGGGACTCCGGATCCATGTCCCGGCGCGGCTGGTACTTGCCGCGCTGGATCAGATCCACCGGCAGGCGCTTGAGCTGGTCCTCGGCGGCGCCGGTCTCCACCGCGGTCGTCGCCACTTCCTCGGCGGAGGCCACCGCCTCGCGGGCCGTGTTGTTGGCGCCCAGCAGGGCGTCCAGTCCCCGGCCGAGGCCGCGTTTCCTCGCAGTCATTGGCTGCCTCCGTCGGGTGCCATGATCAGGGTGGGTGTCACAATGCCGTCCGCCGCCGCGGTCGGCGGGCCGCCCTCGTCCCGGCGGATGATTTCCCCGGCCAGCGCCATGTAGGCCTTGGACCCCCGCGAATAGCGGTCGTAGTACATCACCGGCACGCCGTGGCTGGGCGCCTCGGCCAGGCGCACGTTGCGCGGGATCACCGTGCGGTACACCTTGCCGGCGAAGTGCTGGTGCAGTTGCGTGGACACATCGTTGGTCAGGCTGTTGCGCGGGTCGTACATGGTGCGCAGGATGCCCTCGATTTTCAGCTCCGGGTTCACCGCGCCAGCCACCCGGGAAATAGTATCGATCAGCGCCGACAGGCCCTCCAGGGCGTAGTACTCGCACTGCATGGCGATAATCACGCCTTCCGCCGCCACCAGGGCATTGAGGGTCAGCAGATTGAGCGAGGGCGGGCAGTCGATGAGGACGTAGTCGCACAGGCCGTCCACTTCCTCGAGGGCATCGCGCAGGCGCCGCTCGCGATTGTCCACACCCACCAGTTCCACCTCCGCGGCGGTGAGGTCGCCGTTGGCGGGCACCACCGAGTAATCGCCCTCGGCGGCGGCCACCATGACGTTCAACACCGGGGTGCCGTGCACCAGCAGGTCGTAGGTGCTGTGCTCCACCGCGTGCTTGTCGACGCCACTGCCCATGGTGGCATTGCCCTGGGGGTCGAGATCCACCAGGATCACCCGCTTGCGGGTGGCCGCCAGGGATGCCGCGAGGTTGACGCAGGTGGTGGTCTTGCCGACACCGCCCTTCTGGTTCGCAATCGCGATGACTTTTGCCACAGACTCCTTCGCTCTTCTCTAGCAAGGTGTTGAAAAAGCCTTGCAAGGCTTTTTCAAGCCATCTTTGCGGCGCATGTCCGCAAAGATGGACACTGAAAATCAAACGCTTACGTGTTTGATTTTGTCGATCAATTACCCGCTGCCTTCGACGGGGCCATCACCACCAGGTGGCGCGCCTCGCCCAGACCGGGTACGTCGATGGGCGCCACCGACAAAATGTCGCATTCGCGGGCAACGGTTGCCAGTTCGGCTTCCGGGTAGACCCCCTTCATGGCCAGGTAGCGGCCGCCCGGCGCCAGCAAGTGCCGGCAGCCGGCCACCATGTCCTCCAGCGAGGCAAAGGCGCGGGAAAGCACCGCATCGTACAACAGCACCGGGCGATAGGCCTCCACCCGGGCATGGTGCACGGTCATATTATCCAAGCCAAGGGCGGTTTTCACCTGAAACAGGAAGCGGGTCTTCTTGCTGTTGCTGTCGAGCAGGTGAAATTCGCGCTCCGGGAATAGAATGGCCAGCGGTACCCCGGGCAGGCCGGCGCCGGTTCCGACATCGATCAAGCGCCGCCCGCTGAGCAGGGGGGCGATGGCCAGGCTGTCCAACAGGTGCTTGCGCACCCTGTCGCCGGTGCCGCGCACGGCGGTCAGGTTGTAGGCCCGGTTCCACTTTTCGAGCAGCGCCAGGTAGTCGCAGAGCGCGTCGAGCTGGCGCGCCGAGATCGCGAGCGATAGCGATTCGCAGCCCGCGGCCAGCGCCGCCCGCGCCTCTTCGTCGTGTGCGGAAACCACGCCCGGGTCAGGCGCTCTGGCGGCCGCCGGCCGCGCGTTCCAGCGCGCCGCGTTTTTTCAGGTAGATCAGCAACAGCGAAACCGCGGCGGGGGTCACGCCGGGGATGCGGCTGGCGCGGGCCAGGGTTTCGGGCCGGGCCTCCCCCAGTTTTTGCTTCACCTCGTTGGACAGGCCATCGACCACGCTGTAGTCCAGGTCGGCGGGCAGGGCGGTGTGCTCGAAGCGGCGCAGGCGCTCGATATCTTCCTGCTGGCGGTCGATGTAGCCGGCGTACTTGGCCTGGATCTGTACCTGTTCCGCGGCCTGGGCATCCGCGGTGGCCTCGCCCTTGAGCGCGGCCACGTCGGCATAGGTCAGTTCCGGGCGCTTGAGCAGATCCGCCAGGGAGTACTCCCGGGTCAGGGGTTTCTTGAGCTTGGCGTCCAGCTGCTCGGACTCGGGGGAACCGGGGTGCACGAAGGTACTGGCCAGGCGCGCCGTCTCCGCCTCGATGGCCGCGCACTTGCGCTCGAAGCGCGCCCAGCGCGCGTCGTCCACCAGGCCCAGTTCGCGGCCTTTCGGGGTCAGGCGCAAGTCGGCGTTGTCCTCGCGCAGCAACAGGCGATATTCGGCCCGCGAGGTGAACATGCGGTAGGGCTCCAGGGTGCCCATGGTGATCAAATCGTCCACCAGCACCCCGATGTAGGCCTCGTCGCGGCGCGGGCACCAGGCCTCTTCACCGCGCACGGCAAGGGCGGCGTTCAGTCCGGCCAGCAGGCCCTGGGCCGCCGCTTCCTCGTAGCCGGTGGTGCCGTTGATCTGGCCGGCGAAGTACAGCCCCGGCAGGACTTTCGTTTCCAGCGAGTAGTGCAGGTCGCGGGGATCGAAGAAGTCGTACTCGATGGCGTAGCCCGGACGGGTGATGTGCGCGTTCTCGAAGCCGGCGATCGAGCGCACCAGTTCGTACTGCACGTCGAAGGGCAGGCTGGTGGAGATGCCGTTGGGGTAGAGCTCGTTGGAGCGCAAGCCCTCGGGCTCGATAAACACCTGGTGCGAATTCTTGTCGGCGAAGCGGTGGATCTTGTCCTCCACGCTGGGGCAGTAGCGCGGCCCCACGCCCTCGATCACCCCGGAGAACATCGGCGAGCGGTCCAGCGAGCCGCGAATGATGTCGTGGGTGCGCTCGTTGGTGTACGTGATCCAGCAGCAGCGCTGCTCGGGGTGTTCCGCCACCGAGCCGAGGTAGGACATCACCGGTTGCGGCTCGTCGCCCCACTGCTCCTCGAGATTGGAAAAATCCACCGAGCGCGCGTCGATGCGCGGCGGGGTGCCGGTCTTCAGGCGCTCCACGCGGAAGGGCAGCTCCCGCAGGCGCCGGGCCAGGGCGATGGCCGGCGGGTCGCCGGCGCGGCCGCCGGCGCTGTGTTCCAGGCCGATGTGGATCTTACCGCCGAGGAAGGTGCCGGTAGTCAGCACCACGCGGGGGGCGCGGAAGGTGAGGCCCATCTGGGTCACGGCGCCGGCCACGCGGCCGTTTTCCACCAACAGGTCGTCGACCGCCTGCTGGAAAATGCTGAGGTTGGGCTGGTTTTCGAGGATCTCGCGGATGGCGTTGCGGTACAACACCCGGTCCGCCTGGGCGCGGGTGGCGCGCACTGCGGGGCCCTTGCGGGCGTTGAGCACCCGGAACTGGATGCCCGCGCGGTCGGTGGCGCGGGCCATGGCGCCGCCGAGGGCGTCCACTTCCTTGACCAGGTGGCTCTTACCGATGCCGCCGATGGCGGGGTTGCAGGACATCTGCCCCAGGGTGTCAACGCTGTGGGTCAGCAGCAGGGTGCGGCAGCCCATGCGCGCGGCGGCCAGGCAGGCCTCGGTGCCGGCATGGCCGCCACCGATCACGATCACATCAAACTGTTGCCGGTACTCCACGTGGCTGCCTCGTCCGGGGTGGATAAATTTTCGGGGGCGCGATTATACGTGCCGTTATCGCCATTGTACAAAAATTGTTCTGTGGGGGGTTGGTCGAATGGATTCGGTCCTACATGAGGCCGTTGGGGGGGGGGTTGGTCGAATGAATTCGACCCTACATGGGTCGTTGTTGGGGGGATTTGGTCGAATGAATTCGACCCTACAACGACGTTTCCCCAGCCCTGTAGGGTCGAATTCATTCGACCGCCCTCCTACCGCTGCCGGTAGGGAATCTGGCAATAGCTGATACCGCGGGCGGGACCCGCGCCGCGCTTGGCCAAAAACAACTCCAGGGAATTCATCGACAGATCGATGTTGCTGGTGGGGCCGAGGTACACATGGTCCAGGCCCATCGCGGCGGTGTTTTCGCGTTCGCGCAACTCGAAGGCGTACCAGGGCACCAGCATCGAGGCCCCCTCGCGGAAATGCACCGGCTGCGCCGAGCAATCGGCGATCACCGGGGACACGATGCGCCATTCCTGCTCCTCCTCGAAGGCGGGGTGCTTGAGAATCGCCGCCAGGCGCAACAGACGCCCCTCGACCCGCTCGAAGATGGACAGGGTCGCCTGTTCATCCGACTCGTGGTAATCCGCGGCGGCGGAACTCTCCACCGCGTCGACCACTTCCTCGATCAACTCCCGCTGCCTGGCGGAATCGTAAACGCAACGCCCCACCTGGAAATGCTGGCGCCGGGCACAGGATGACAGGTGTTGGGGGTTGAAACCCAGGCTGACGCCCTTGCCGTGCACGCTGTAGCCGCGCCACTGGCTGAGCAGGTTGCCGTTGGCGCGAAACGACGCGGCAAACAGCATCGGGCCGCCAACGATGCGGTGGGACAGCCAATCCAGCAGCTGGTTGAGCAGCACGGGGCGGTCTGTACCGGCAATGACCCGGCGGGTGATGTGGTCGCGCATTAGCTCGAGGGTGTGCCGCAATTCCGCGGAGTCGTTCATGTAGCGCACGTCCGAGGCGCGCAAGTGACCCGACTCGACAATACCGAGCAGGCCCGACAGCGAGGTGTAGTGATACAGCGTGTCGGTGGGCACGGTGGAGTACAGGCGGCGAAGGATGTCGTCGATCATGGCGGTTGTTCGTTTTTTGTTCGTTGAAGAATCCCTGTTTATTGTTAAATAAGTAATCTTGTATATGAGTATATAGAGTCTGTTTTATTGTTGTTGTTTCTATTGGCTTGCCCCTAGCTTGTGGACTCGCCTGTTTTATTCAATAAAAACAAATCGTTAGAGCAATGATAGCCGGGGCCAAAACCCCTGCTTTTGACCCCGCTAAAACCCTGTTTCGCCTGGGGACCGATTGGGCATGAAATCGCGGCCCGCGGCGCGGGTCGACCTTATCCAGTTTTTGCCCCGACTGTAATCAGGGCTTGTGCAGTCATTGCCCACAGAAACTGTGGATGTTGTTGTGAGTTCGCGAAACCCTGTGGACGGTCTGTGCGCAAGATCTGGGGAAGCTGGGGGCGGTTTGCCGCTGTGGATATGTGTGTGGATTCTTTGTGCGCGGGGGCTGGAAACGGTGTTTGCCCGTTGTGGGCGGGGGATGGCGGTTCTACTTGCCGATGCAGAAACTGGAAAAGATCTCGCCCAGTAATTCGTCGCTGCTGATGGCGCCGGTGATGCGGCCCAGGGCGTTGTGGCACTGGCGCAGGTCTTCCGCCAGCAATTCGCCGGCGCCGGCTTCGTCGAGTTGCGCCTGGCCGGCGGCCAGGAACCGGGCCGCTTCCTCCAGGGCCTCGAGGTGGCGGCGCCGGGCGCTGAAGCTGCCCCCCGCGCTCTCGCTGTAGCCCATGCACTGCTTGAGGTGCTCGCGCAGCAGGTCCATGCCGGCGCCGGTCAGGGCCGACAGTTCGATGATCACGTCGTCGCCCTGGCGCAGCACGGCGGGTTCGCGGCCGGAGAGGTCCGCCTTGTTGTGGATGACGGTGACCGGCAGTTCCGCGCCCAGGCGTTCGTCTTTTTCCGGCCACAGGGCGGCGCTGGCGGTGTCGGCGTCGGGGGAGCTGCCGTCCACCACCAGCAGGATGCGGTCGGCGGAGGCCATTTCCTGCCAGGCCCGGCGAATGCCCTCCTGTTCCACCGCGTCGGCGCTCTCGCGCAGACCGGCGGTGTCGACGATGTGCAGGGGCATGCCGTCGATCTGGATGTGTTCGCGCAGCACGTCGCGGGTGGTGCCCTCGATGGGCGTGACAATGGCGGTGTCCTGGCCGGCCAGGGCATTGAGCAGGCTCGATTTGCCGGCATTGGGCCGGCCGGCGATGACCAGTTTCATGCCCTCCTGTAGCAGGCTGCCCTGGCGGGCCTGGCGCAGCACGCCCTGCAGTTGTGCCTCAAGCGCGGTCACCTGCTCGGCGACCTTGCCATCCGCGAGGAAGTCGATTTCCTCCTCGGGGAAGTCGATGGCGGCCTCCACGTAAACCCGCAGGCGGGTGACCGCGGCCACCAGTTCGTCGATCTCCCGGGAGAAGGCCCCCTGCAGCGAACGGGTGGCGCTGCGCGCGGCCTGCTCGGTGGTACTGTTGATCAAATCGGCGATCGCCTCGGCCTGGGCCAGGTCGAGTTTGTCGTTGAGGAAGGCGCGCTCGGAAAATTCACCGGGACGGGCGTTGCGGGCGCCGGCCACGGCGCACTCCCGCAACAGCAGATCGAGTATCACCGGCCCGCCGTGACCCTGCAGTTCCACCACATCCTCGCCGGTGAAGGAGTTGGGGGCGGGGAAATACAGGGCAATGCCGCTGTCGAGCAGCTGTCCACCGCCATCGGAAAAGTGGCAGAAATGCGCGTGCCGCGGGGTCAGGCCCTTGCCACAGAGATGCTCACCGATGGCCCGGGCGCGGGGACCGGACAGGCGCACAATGCCGACGCCACCCCGGCCGGGGGCGGTGGCGATGGCGGCGATGGTGTCGCCGTCGAGGGAGGACAGGTTGCTCATGGCCGCAGTATACGATTACCGGGCGGTGGAAGGCATGCCCAATGCCTCAGGCCGGGGAATGCCCCGGCCCGTGGCAGGGTCGCTGTCGCGTCAGGCGGCCGCTGCTTTCTCGATCTGGCGCGTGATCACCCATTGCTGGGCGATGGACAGCAGGTTGTTCACCAGCCAGTACAGCACCAGGCCGGCGGGGAACCAGAGGAAGAAGAAGGTGAACATCACCGGCATCCACTGCATGATCTTGGCCTGCATGGGGTCGGGCGGCGGGGGGTTCAGTTTCTGCATGAACCACATGCTGGCGCCCATCAGCAGGGGCAGCACGAAATAGGGGTCCATTACCGAGAGGTCATTGATCCACAGCGCGAAGGGCGCGTGGCGCAATTCCACGGATTCCATCAACACCCAGTACAGGGCGATGAACACCGGCATTTGCACCAGGATCGGCAGGCAGCCGCCCAGGGGGTTGATCTTCTCCTTGCGGTACAGCTCCATCATCGCCTGCGACTGCTTCTGCTTGTCATCGGAGTACTGCTCGCGGATGTCCTGCATCTTCGGTTGCACGCGGCGCATGTTGGCCATCGAGCGGTAGCTGGTGGCGCTGAGCTTGAAGAAGGCGGCCTTGATCAGCACCGTTAGCAGGATGATCGCCACGCCCCAGTTGGCGACCAGGGCGTGGATCTTGGTCAGCAGCCAGAACAGCGGTTGCGCGATCCACCACAGCCAGCCGTAGTCCACGCTGAGGTCGAGGTAGGGGGAGATTTTCTCCAGGCGGTACTGGTCCTTGGGGCCGGCGTAGAAGCGCGCGCCCACTTCGCCGCTCTGCCCCGGCGCGATCACCACCGCCGGGCTGGTGAAACCGGCGATATTGAAACCGCTGCCGGTGACCCGGGTGCTGTAGGTGTGGCTCTGTTCGGGGTTGGGAATCCAGGCGCTGAGGAAGTAGTGCTGGATCATCGCGATCCAGCCGCCGGGCAGCTGCTGCTTGAAGGGTTCCTCGTGCATGTCGTCGAAGCTGAATTTGGCGAAGCGGTCGTCGGGCAGCGTGGTGGCCGCGCCGAGGAAGGGCTGGATGCCCATGCCGCTGTTGCCCGAGTTGGGCGCTTCGCTGCCGTCGCGCTTGAGCTGGCCGAACAGGTTGGCCTGGAAGGGCTGGTCGCCGTTGTTCTCGATCAGGTAGTCGACCTTGATCAGGTAGTGGTCGCGCTGGAAGGTGAAGCGCTTGGTGACTTTCACGCCATTGTTGCCGGTCCACAGGAGGTCGACCTGCAATTCGTCCTGCCCCTCGGCGAGGGTGTAGCGCGGCTGCGCCGTTTGGTAACTGGCGCGGCCCTGGCTGTCGATGCCGTCGCGGCCGATCAACCCGCTCTGGGCGACATAGGTCCGCTGCTGATTGCTCTCCAGCAGAACAAAGGGCTGGCCCTCGAGTTCCTCCAGGTGTTCCACCAGGGCCAGTTCGACAATATCGCCGCCGTGCAGGTCGATGGCGAGCTGCAGTTCATCGGTGAACACCTGCACGATGCGCCCGCTGCCATTGCCATTGTCCGCCGCAACCTCGGCGGCGGCCGGCTCACCGGGAGCCGCCGGCGCGGTGGGGATATCGTCCGCCGCGGCGTTCGCCACGGGCTGCTCGCTGTCCGGTGGCGTGGGGAGCGTGTCGCCGCTATCGGTGAGTCGGCTGGTGACGGGGGCCGCCGCCTGGGTCTTGTCTTCCTTGAACGCCACCCATTCCGTGAGCAGCATGAAAGACAGTACGGCAATCGCGCCAATCAGCAGTGAGCGTTGCAAATCCATAATTCAGTTCGAAGTCAGTGAGTGTGGGTACAGGGCGGTACCGGATCCACCCCGCCTTCATGCCAGGGGTGGCAGCGGGACAGGCGGCGCATGGCCAGCAGGCTTCCTTTTATTACCCCGTGTTCGGCGATGGCCTCGCGGGCATAGGCGGAGCAGCTGGGGTAGAAACGGCAGTGGTTGCCAAGGAACGGGCTGAGGCAGGCCTGGTAGACGGAAATCAGCGTAATCAGTATGCGGCGCATCAGCGTTCCTGGCTCGTGCTGGGGTTTGGCGTGGAAACACGTTGGGCCAGTTTCCGCCACTGCTCGCGCAGCATAGAGGATAGCTGGGCATTATCCAACTGGTCGATGCCGCGCCGCGCCAGAACCACCACGTCCAGAAAAGGCCCTTGCTGGGGAACCTGGCGGAACACTTCCCGGGTCAGGCGTTTGACCCGGTTGCGTTGTACTGCCTGCCGAACATTTTTTTTGGCCACGACCAAACCCAGGCGATGCCCGGGTTTGTCGTTGCGCCTTGCCAGTAGCAAGACATGTTTGTGCGAGGCGCGGGCCTCGGCGCAGTCAAAAACGCGGCTGTAGTCGCTCGCGTTGAGCAGGCGCCGGGCCTTGCCGAAGCGATGATCGGGTCCGCCTGTTTGTGCGTCGCCACCCATCACCCCGGCGACCCATCAGGCTGCCAGGCGCTTGCGACCCTTGGCGCGGCGGCGGTTCAGGACCAGGCGGCCATTCTTGGTGGCCATGCGGGCGCGGAAGCCGTGGGTGCGCTTGCGCTTCAGGACGCTGGGTTGAAACGTTCTTTTCATGACATTGATTCCAATAACGTAAACAGTCTGCGGCCGCGGAACGCGGGCCGGAAAAAAGGCTGGCTATTCTATTGAAACGGCCGCCGCAATACAACGCGATTTTGCTGTTTTTTGGCGTTTGCGGGACCCTGCCCGCGCGCCCGGCCAAAGCCAGGCGGCGCGCGGCCTGGCGCATTCGGTGCACATTTTTCCAAAAAGATACAAACAGTTTATCCACAGGTAGATAGCTTGTGGTATAACCTTTGGCTCCCTGTTCTTCGTCGCCGTATAACACACATAAGATACTGATTTCTAATAATAAAAAAAAAGCCCTTCGAAGCGCCGTTTTTGTGGATAAGTGTTTGTGGGGGGCGTATCATGCCTCTTCCCGGCGGGTGCAATGGTCGCCGGAATAAGAAGTTACTAACATTCACTAACTCAGTGATGACCATTTTATCGTGGCAATCGGGGGGAAGGTTTGCCTGGAGTCATTTGGCAGCGGTGCATGGATCGCCTGCAAAGCGAGTTGCCATCGCAACAATTCAATACCTGGATCCGGCCGCTGCAGGCCGCCCACGAGGGGCAAATGCTCACGCTGTTTGCCCCCAACCGCTTCATCAAGGATTTTGTCGCCAACAAGTTCTCCTCGCGCATCCACGAACTGGTGCGGGAAATGGAGGGCGAACAGGCGCCCGACGTGGTGTTGGAGATCGGCAGTGGCGCGCAGCGTCCACAGTCCCCCGCGGCCGACAGCGGGCTGCCGGAGAGTCCGGTGGGCGAGCGCCCCATGGCCAGCCCGCCGGTGACCGAGCGCCCGCTGGATAGTGGCGCCGCGGGCGGGCGCCCCTCTTCTCTCGGTTTTTCGATACCCAGCGGCGTCGGTGAACGCCCCGCGTCCAGTCCTTCGGTCTCGGGTTTTGCGGTCAGTGGCGAGGCCCCCCCGTCCCCGGGCGGGCCTGGCGGTCACTCACGTGCCCCGGAAGCTCCGCGCGCGGCGGTGACGGCGCATGCGATCGCGGAAGACCGCGGCCCGGGTGGCCGGCCCCCGGTTGGCGGGCCCCCGGGTGGCCGTACCCCGGTTGGCCGGCCCCCCGCCAGTCGGTCGCAGGAGGGGCAGAGCAATCCACAACACCAGCACCACCTGGTGGATAACTACACCTTTGACAACTTTGTCGAGGGCAAGTCCAACCAGCTGGCGCTGGCCGCGGCGCGGCAGGTGGCTGAAAACCCCGGATCCGCCTATAACCCGCTGTTCCTCTACGGTGGTGTCGGCCTGGGTAAAACCCACTTGATGCACGCGGTGGGCAATGCCCTGAAATCCCAGAACCCCGGGGCCAAGGTGGTTTACCTGCACTCCGAGCGCTTTGTTGCCGACATGGTCAAGGCGCTGCAGTTGAACGCGATCAGCGATTTCAAACGCTATTACCGCTCGGTCGATGCCCTGCTGATCGACGATATCCAGTTCTTCGCCAAGAAGGATCGCTCCCAGGAAGAGTTTTTCCACACCTTCAATGCCCTGCTCGAGGGCGGACAGCAGATGATTCTCACCTGTGATCGCTATCCCAAGGAGATTGACGGGCTCGAGGAGCGCCTCAAGTCGCGCTTTGGCTGGGGGCTGACGGTGGCGGTGGAGCCACCGGAGCTCGAGACACGGGTGGCGATCCTGATGAACAAGGCCAACCAGGCCCGGGTGGAGCTGCCACCGGAAGCGGCCTTTTTCATTGCGCAGCGGATTCGCTCCAACGTGCGTGAGCTGGAAGGCGCGCTTAAACGGGTGATAGCAAGCGCTCACTTCACCGGCAGGCCCGTGGATATCGAGCTGATCAAGGAGAGCCTCAAGGACCTGCTGGCCTTGCAGGACAAGCAGGTGAGTCTCGACAATATCCAGCGCACCGTGGCCGAGTACTACAAAATTAAGGTCGCCGACCTGATGTCGCGTCGTCGCAGCCGGTCGGTGGCGCGTCCACGGCAGGTGGCCATGGCGCTGGCCAAGGAATTGACCAACCACAGTCTCCCCGAAATTGGCGACAGTTTTGGGGGGCGCGACCACACGACAGTGTTGCATGCATGTCGTAAAATCAAGGAACTTCGTGAAACCAATTCCGATATTCGCGAGGACTACAAGAATCTGCTTCGCTCGCTCACAACCTGAGCTCGCGGCGGATAGGAGACGTTGTTTTTGCAATAGGCGCATGCCTGTAGCCAGTTGGGGGCGATACCGCGTTGCGGGGGTTCCCTGTCGGACACGGCGCCGGCCTATTCGGTGACAAAAAAGGAATACAACAGAATATGAAATTTGTAGTTTCCCGGGATGCCCTGCTCAAGCCACTGAACCTGGTCGCCGGCGTGGTGGAGCGGCGCCAGACGCTGCCGATATTGGCCAACGTACTACTGGTGCTCGAGGGTGATCGCCTGTCCCTCACCGGTACCGACCTGGAAGTGGAGTTGGTTGGGCGGGTGCCGTTGCCCGCCGGTGCCGGCGAGGACGGTGAGGTCACCGTACCGGCGCGCAAGCTGGTGGACATCTGTAAATCCCTGCCGGAAGGCAGCGATATCGAGTTTTCGGTGGTGGAAGGCAAGGCGACGGTGAAATCCGGGCGCAGCCGCTTTACCCTGTCGACCCTTCCGGCGCGGGAGTTTCCCAGCGTGGAGGACAGCATCGGCACCCATCAATTCACCGTCCGCCAAGGCCAGCTGCGTCGCTTGATCGATCGCACGGCCTTTGCCATGGCTCAGCAGGATGTGCGCTACTACCTCAACGGCATGCTGTGGGAGCTTCAGGGCGGGCGTATGCGGGTGGTTGCCACCGACGGCCACCGCCTGGCCATGTGTACCCTGCCCTCGCAGGTGGACAGCCCGGAGGATATGCAGGTTATCCTGCCACGCAAGGGGGTATTGGAGCTGTCGCGCCTGCTGCTGAGCGAAGAGGAGGATATCGCCATCGTGCTGGGCAGCAACCACGTGCGCGCCACCACCGACGAATTCACCTTCACGTCCAAGCTGGTGGACGGCAAGTTCCCGGATTACGAGCGGGTTTTGCCCCGCTCCCCCGACAAGATCGTAATCGGTTCCCGCCTGGATTTGCGCCAGGCCTTCAGCCGCGCCGCTATTCTTTCCAACGAAAAGTACCGCGGCGTGCGCCTGAAGCTGGTGCCGGAGGCGATGGAAATCGTCGCCAACAACCCCGAGCAGGAGCAGGCGGAGGAATCCGTGCCGGTGGAGTATCAGGGCGATACCCTGGAAATCGGTTTCAACGTGAGCTACTTGCTGGACGTGCTCGGTGTATTGAGCGGCGATCAGGTGAAATTGTCCATGTCCGATCCCAACAGTAGTGCCCTGCTGGAGGAGTCCGAGAGCGGGGATTCGGTGTATGTGGTCATGCCCATGCGGCTCTAGGGCCAGTTGCCCGTCGCGCCGCGGCGGGCAGATTCCCGCCCGCTTTTTGCTATTCCACCCTCTTCTTGTAAACCTCCTCCTTCGGTAGTTTGAGCGCATCCCGTGTCTCTCTCGCAGCTCAATATCCATCACGTGCGCAATCTGCGCCGCGCAAGCCTGAACGACGCCAACCGCATCAATGTGCTTTACGGCGAAAACGGTAGCGGCAAAACCAGTGTTCTCGAGGCCGTGCATTTGCTCGGCATGGCGCGCTCTTTTCGCACCACCAGCGCCCGCACGCTGATCAGTCACGGTGAGCCGCACTGCGTGGTGCAAGGCACGGTGAGGTCTGCGCTGACCAACGGCTCGGTATCCCTGGGGGTCCAGCGCGGGGGGCGCGGTGAATTATCGCTGCGGATCAATGGCGAGTCGGTGCGCACGGTGGCCAGCCTGGTGGAGCAATTGCCGTTGCAGGTGATCAATGCCAATAGTTTCGACCTGCTCACCGGGACGCCCAGCGCCCGGCGACAATATCTCAATTGGGGTGTGTTCCACGTGGAACATCGCTTCTTTCCCGAGTGGCAACGCTTCCAGCGCTGTATAAAACAGCGCAATACCGGCCTGCGCCGTGATAAACTGGGGGGCGGTGAATTGGCCGTGTGGACCCGGGAGCTGGCTAAATCCGGCGCCCTGCTCAATGACTACCGGCAGGCCTATTTTGCACAACTCGCCCCCCTGTTCCGCGATCTCATGCAGCGACTGCTGCCTCAGCTCGGCGAACTCGAGCTGCGCCTGAGACAGGGCTGGGACAAGCGATTGAGCTATGAAGAGGCGCTGGCGGCGTCCCAGGCCTCCGACAGGGAGAAGGGTTTTACCCAGGTGGGGCCCCAGCGCGCCGATCTGAAGGTAACGGTGGATGGCTACCCGGCAGCCGACGTGCTGTCGCGTGGTCAGCAGAAGCTGGTGGTGTGTGGACTGAAGTTGGCCCAGGGCCAGTTGATGCAATCCGCCGGCCATAGTCGCTGTATCTACCTGGTGGATGATCTGCCTTCGGAGCTGGATACCGCCCACTGTCAACGGGTTTGCGAGGAATTGGATGCCCTGCAGACCCAGGTGTTTATTACCTGTGTGGCCCGCGAGGACGTGGCGCGGGTGTGGCCAGGGGGTGAACAACCGTCCATGTTCCACGTGGAACATGGTGAAATTTCAGCGCGATAAGCACAACGACCAGTAGCCGATCCGGCGTGTGTCGATGAGAGAGAGAGTCAAGCGGACTATGAGTGAACAAGAGCAAAACTACGATTCCTCGAGTATCAAGGTACTGAAGGGCCTGGATGCCGTGCGCAAGCGCCCCGGGATGTATATCGGGGACACCGACGACGGTACCGGCCTGCACCACATGGTGTTCGAGCTGGTGGACAACTCCATCGACGAGGCCCTCGCCGGCCACTGTTCGCGCATCGATATTGTTATTCACCCGGACGAGTCGGTTACGGTCGGCGATGACGGCCGCGGCATACCCACCGAAATGCACGAAGAAGGTGTGTCGGCGGCGGAAGTGATCATGACGGTGCTGCACGCGGGCGGTAAGTTCGACGACAATACCTACAAGGTTTCTGGCGGCCTGCACGGCGTGGGGGTCTCGGTGGTGAACGCCCTGTCGGAAGAGCTCACCCTGACCATTCGCCGCGAGGGCAAGATGTTCGAGCAGGTCTACCGTCACGGCGTCCCGGATGCGCCCCTGGCAGAGATCGGCAGCACGGATTCCTCGGGCACCCTGGTTCGTTTCAAGCCCTCGTCGGAGACCTTCACCAACATTGAGTTCCACTTCGACCAGCTGGCCAAGCGCCTGCGGGAACTCGCCTTCCTCAACTCCGGTGTGTGCATCGTGCTGAAGGACGAGCGCAGCGGCAAGGAGGAGACCTACAAATACGAGGGTGGACTGCGGGCCTTTGTGGACTACCTGAACCAGAACAAAAGCCCGATCAACAAGCCCTTCCACTTCCAGGCGGACTCCGACGAAGGCATCGGTGTGGAGGTCGCGCTGCAGTGGAACGACTCCTTCCAGGAGAGCATCTACTGTTACACCAACAACATCCCCCAGCGGGACGGCGGTACTCACCTGGCGGGTTTCCGCGCCGCCCTCACCCGCAACCTCAACAGCTATATCGAGCGCGAGGGGATGGCGAAGAAGGCCAAGATCTCCACCACCGGTGACGACGCCCGGGAAGGCCTGACCGCCATTATTTCGGTCAAGGTACCCGACCCCAAATTCTCCTCCCAGACCAAGGACAAACTGGTGTCCTCGGAGGTGAAGACGGCGGTTGAGCAGGCCATGAACACCTATTTCTCCGACTACCTGCTGGAGCACCCGCAGGAGGCGAAGGCGGTGGTCGGCAAGATGCTCGACGCCGCCCGGGCCCGCGAGGCGGCGCGCAAGGCGCGGGAAATGACCCGGCGCAAGGGCGCCCTCGACATTGCCGGCCTGCCCGGCAAGCTGGCCGATTGCCAGGAAAAGGACCCCGCCCTGTCAGAACTCTTCCTGGTGGAGGGTGACTCCGCCGGCGGCTCGGCCAAACAGGGCCGCAACCGCCGTTTCCAGGCCATCCTGCCGCTGAAAGGCAAGATCCTCAACGTGGAAAAGGCCCGCTTCGACAAAATGCTGGGCTCGGCGGAGGTCGGCACCATCGTCACCGCCCTGGGTTGCGGTATTGGTAAGGACGAGTTCGACGCCGACAAGCTGCGCTACCACAGCATCATCATCATGACTGACGCGGACGTAGATGGGTCTCATATTAGAACCCTTCTGCTGACCTTCTTCTTCCGGCAGATGCCGGAGCTGATCCAGCGCGGCCATGTGTTTATCGCGCAACCGCCGCTGTACAAGGTGGCGCGCGGCAAGCAGCACACCTACCTCAAGGACGACGAGGCCCTGCGCCAGTACCTCACCCAGTCCGCCCTGGACGGCACGGCGATTCACGTCAATCCGGACGCCCCGCCGATCACCGGCGAGAGCCTGGAAAGCCTGGTCGGCCAGTTCCGCAAGGTTGCCGCCACCATCGACCGCCTCGACCGCCTCTATTCGCCGATCGTGTTGTGGCAGATGGTCTACGGCCAGCACCTGACGGTGGAGGAGCTCAAGGACGAGGCCACGGTCAGTGCCTTCGCCGAGCAGCTGACTGAGCGCTTACTACCCAGGGCGCCCAAGGGCTCCGAGTACTCGGTGGTGGTGCGCAAGGACCAGGAGCGGAACCTGTTCTTCCCCGTGGTCAAGCTCGTCGCCCACGGCGTGGAGAGCGAGACCGAATACCACCACGAGTTCTTCTCCTCCGGCGAATACCGCAGCCTGGTGGCGCTGGGCGGTACCATCAACAACCTGATCGACGAGGGCGGCTATTTCAAGCGCGGCGAAAAGATCCTGGAGACCCGCGACTTCGACGAGGGCCTGACCTGGCTGATGACGGAGGCGCGCAGGGGCTACAACATCCAGCGCTACAAGGGCCTGGGCGAGATGAACCCCGACCAGCTGTGGGAGACCACCATGGACCCGGAGGTGCGCCGCATGCTCAAGGTGACCATCGAGGACGCCATTGCCGCCGACCAGATCTTCACCACGCTGATGGGCGACCACGTGGAGCCCCGGCGAGACTTTATCGAGGAGAATGCGCTGTCGGTGGCGAATCTGGATGTGTAGACGGGGAACTTTTGTAGGAAAGCGCATAAGTTGTCGTATTCGCGCATAAGATGTCCTATATCTTTTCTTTAGTTTCAATAAGTTAGCAGTGCCGGCGCTGGCGGAATCCAGCGCCGCTCGCTGTTTCTGATCTCCAGTCTGATTTTCAGTCCGAGTAGTCAGGCACGATGAGTTCTCCGCCAGAGAACAGTTTACAGCTTGCCACCAGACGGCTGATTTCCGGAACGCAAACCCTGCTGTATCGGGCGTGAACCAGTTCAGTTTCCTCCAGCACCTTCATCTCACGGGTAATGGCCTGCCGGGTCACACCAAGCATGGTTGCAAGTTTCTCGTGGGTGACGCCCTCCACTATCGTATTGCCATTTTCATCCGTCGTGCCTTCGCTGTAAGCCAGTTGTGCAAGCACACGAGTCAGGCGATGGCGCAGGGGAAGCAGACAGGCGTCGGTGAGGATGGTGTAACTGACAATCAGGCGGTGGGCAAGCAGCTTGTTGAGCTCTCGCGGAATTTCCCGGTGATCGTCATACAGTTGTTGGAAATCCCCTCGCCTCAGGACGAGGAGCTCGGTCTGCCCGGTCGCGAACATGGACACGTCCCGGCCGAGGCCGGTAATCAGACTGAGCTCCCCGAAACAGTCGCCGCTGCGCAGTTCAGCCAGCTGCACTTCCTTGCCCTCCTCGGTAAAGCTGACCACTCGCACTTTGCCGCTGACGATTTGGAACAGTTCGCGCCCCTCCTCTCCAATGAGGTAGATTGGCTGCCCATCTTCGTAAGGGCGTCGATTCATTCGCGCCCGGACAGTCTCGCGCAACGCTGGGGGGAGCGAGTCGATCCAGCTGTGTAATCCCTGAACTTTTCTCATTGTTACCCTGCCAAGTGACTGAGGACCAGGCAGCATGTTGCCCGACCCTACTCAAACGCTATGGCGCACAGTCGCCTGGGAAACCAGGCGTACTATGCCCAGAATACCGATTTGGTCCGAATTGAACCAATTGTTGCAAACTCGAAGGTAGAGCCAGCGATATACTCCGCGTCGAAAAATAAGACCGAGGGCGGAACGTTCCCAGTCAGTCTATAAAAAACCGGGCATCCGACCCGGATACAGCTGCTTCGGTGGAGCTGCCTCGATACGATAACATCTGGAGTCCAGTGACATGCATTCGACAAATAACCAACTCGCCAAGCGGGTTCAGCAGACGGTTCTCGCTGTAGCCGTTGCTTCCGTCAACCTGGAACTGCACGCCCAGGCGCTGGAGGAGGTTGTTGTAACCGCCCAGCACCGTGAGGAGAGCCTGCAGGACGTACCCATCGCCATTACCGCGATTGGCGCCGAGGATATTCGTACCGCGGATGTCAGCGACATCAATTCGATCTCCCTGCGTACGCCCGGTTTCAGCATGGGTAGTTATAATCCGGCCCAGCCCCAGCTCTTTATTCGCGGGATTGGCTCAAACGCCGACGGTGCGGGTGAGGACCAGTCTGTGGTGGTCTTCCTCGACGGTGTTTACCTCGGCCGAACTGCGGGGCAGGCTTTCGATCTGTTCGATCTGCAGCGTCTTGAAGTGCTGCGTGGACCGCAGGGCACCCTGTACGGCAAAAACGCCGCCGGTGGCGCCATCAATATCGTTACCACCAAGCCCGCCGAAGAATTCGAGGGTGGCTTTGAATTATCTGGCGGGGATATGGGCTACTTCGGTGTGCGCGGTCTGGTGTCTGGCCCCCTGGGTGACACCATGGCAGGCAAGATCAGCTTCAGCCACAAGGAGCGCGACGGTTATGTGGAAAGCCTGGTGGCCGATCTTGACGACCTGAACGCCTACGAGTCGGACGGGGTGCGGGCGCAACTGCTGGCACGTCCCTCTGATAGCGTTGAACTGCTGCTTTCCGCCGATGCCTCGAGGGACCGCAGGAAAGCCCCCGGGCGCTCGATCGGCGATGGCCTGGCACTGGGCGATATTGTCAGCACTTATCCTCCCGAATTGCGGCCCGATTTTTACGAGAACCTGCAGGGTAAAGAGCCCAGTGCCGATACTGATACAGCGGGTATATCACTGCAGGTGGACTGGGACGTCGAGCTCGGGACCTTCACCTCGATCACCGCTTACCGCATGGCTGACGCGGACGTGTTCGATGTCCAGCCCCCGGTAACGTTCGAATACTTCCCTATCATTACACTTGATAATTACTTCGAGGAAGAGGGAGAGCAATTCAGCCAGGAGTTCCGCTTTGCCAGCCAGGCGAGCGACGCCCTGTTCTGGCAGGCAGGCCTCTTTTACCTGAACGAACAGGTTGATCGCGACGAGTTCTTCGACGCCATCATTGGCGCCCCGCTGGGCGGTGCACCCACGGGCACAGTGCTGCCGAGTGGCGGCAACTTCCAGACCAACGAGACCAATAGCTTTGGCGCCTTCGGCCAGTTCACCTGGTCGTTCGGCGACAACTGGGACCTTACCCTGGGTGGCCGCTACACTGCCGAGAGCAAGGATGCCACCAACCGCTCCTTGGCCAACGGTGTGAACATCACAGAAGTCTTTGATATCGAAGTCGATGAGGACTGGAGCGCCTTCACTCCCAAGGTTGCGTTGAATTACCACCTGGGTGACACCACGTTCTATGCGACTGCTTCCACAGGCTTCAAGAGCGGCGGCTTCCAGGGTACCGCGGGTACCCAACTGGCGGCTGAAACACCTTTCGATGAGGAATCTGTGATCAACTACGAGGCTGGCATCAAGGGTATGCTGTTCGATAGCAGCATGCGCTTCAATGCCACCGTATTCTACACCGAGTACGAAGACCTGCAGGTGTTGATCCAGACCGTCAGCCCCGGCGGGATTCCCGGCCCGAACGTGACCCAGAACGCCGGTGAGGCGGAAAGCAGAGGCGCCGAGCTGGAGATGCAGTGGCAGTTGGGGAGCTATTTCCAGCTCGCGGGCACCTATGCCTACCTCGACACCGAATACACCAAGCTGGAGGCCAACCTCGCGCCCTTCGAGGGCAACCGGCTGCGCAATGCGCCCAAGAACGCCGGCTCTTTGAGCCTGATTTTCGATTACCCGCTTGCGGGAGGGGGCACCATCGGCGCCCGCGCCGACTACACGCGTAAGAGCAAGGCCTACCAGGACATTGAAAACCGTGAGGAGGGCGCGATCAGCGCCTACGAAGTCACCAACCTGCGCGCGTCCTATACCGCAGAGGACCAGAGCTGGGAACTCGCAGCCTGGATGAAGAATGCCTTTGACGAGGAATACATGCTGCATAACTTCACCATTAACCCGGGAATCTCGGCCAATGTCACCCCGGCGGCACCGCGCACAGTCGGGGCCACCCTGACCTACTGGTTCTAGTTCTTGCCAAGGGTGATTTGAGGATGCCCTACAACAGCGTCACCTCCTGCCGGCGAC
Source organism: Parahaliea mediterranea (assembly GCF_017255185.1). Taxonomy (GTDB): domain Bacteria; phylum Pseudomonadota; class Gammaproteobacteria; order Pseudomonadales; family Halieaceae; genus JAFKCZ01. The sequence continues at coordinate 193,680 of NZ_JAFKCZ010000007.1, read as the reverse complement.
GTCGGCAGCGAGGCCGCGGTAGCGCCCTGGCCCTGCCGCTCGCCCTGGCCCTGGCGAGCGCCATGGCGTCGGGGCAGGAAGCCCGCCTCCCCGTGGTCCGGGCAAAAGCCGGCTTCACACTCGAGCAGGCCAGGGAGCTGGCCCAATCAGTGTCGGTTGCTTCGGTACTTAAGGGGGGCGATGTGGCGCTGTACTGGACCGGGCATGTGTCAGAGAGCATGCCGACCACCGTCATACCCGCTACCCGGTCGGCAAGCTCGCTGCCCTACGCGCAGGACAGCCGAATTGGTCAGGTGCGCGCCGACTCAGCGCTCGGGAATCTTAGCCTTGATGAGTTCCTGGTGGATTCCCGAAGTTACGCCCAGGGCTTTGTCGTAATCCACCGGGGCCGCATTGTCTACGAGCAGTACCCGGGCATGAATCCAGAGGACGCTCACCTCTGGGCCTCCAATGCCAAACCGCTGGCTTCACTGGTGATTGACCTGTTGATCGACGACGGCCTGTTGGACCCGGAGCAAACCTACGGTCACTACATGCCCGACTTTCGCGGCACTGCCTGGGAGGACATCCGCATACTCGATCTCCTCGACATGACCCCGGGACTGGATACCGAGGAGGACGACAGCACCCGGGCCGATCCTGACTCTATCGCCACACGCACTTTCCTGGCCGAGTTCGGTGAACCCAACCTGCAGACCGGAGAACAGGAAACCGTCCGCGAGGTCCTGAAGAGCGCGCGTAAAGTGCGCGAACCCGGAACTTCATTCGATTACAGCTCACCAGTGACCCAGGCCTTGGTGCTGCTCACCGAGGAAGTGACGCAGAAGCGCTGGGCCGACGTGTTCAACGATCGGGTTTGGTCACACATGGCGGTAGAGGGGGGGCTCCAGGTTCACCTCGCCCCCGACGGCCTGGCGGCAGTACACGGCGTGGTTTCCAGCCGGCTCCGGGATATGGCGCGTTTTGGCATGCTCTACACACCGAGCTGGCGCGCGGTCAGTGACCAGCCCATCGTGACCGACGACATTGTCCAGCGGATACGCCAGGGCGTTCGGGGCGAGGAGTTTTTCATGAGCGGTTATGACGGTCCGGTTTTTACCCAGCGCCTCAATGCCCCGATTCTCGGCAGTAGCCGCCAGTGGGACGCGGTGTTCGCAGACGGGGACTTCTTCAAGAGTGGAATGTTTGGCCAGGGACTGTATGTGTCGCCGGACCGCGACCTGGTGGTTGGCTTTTTCTCTACCACGCCGGATACCGGATCAATTCAGCGCTACCTGCGCCCACTGGTAACATCCGGGCTGTTCGATGCCGACGTCGAGCAACCGCACTCAAATCGCTTCAAGAAATAGCGTTGATCGACGCCTGCCCTGCGCCATTACGGCGACAGGGAAAGCAGCTTGCGTCCCGGGTAGCGTCCTTCCACACGCGCTGAGTTTTCAACCACCCGGCGCCCGTCCACGATGACATGGACGATACCAGCCGAGGGCCGATAAGGCGTACCATAGTCGGCCCTGGCGGCCACGCTGTCGGGATCAAAAATCACCAGATCGGCATCGGCGCCCGGCTGCAGACGCCCCTTTCGCTTGAATACCGGCGCGACCTGTTCCATCCACTGCGCCGGATACAGGCTCATTCTCGCCAGCGCATCGGGCAGCGACAACACACCGGTATCACGCACATAGTGCCCGAGTACCCGCGAAAAGGTGCCGGCCACGTTGGGATTGGTCAGCACGTCCCGGTCCAGCGCCGGCAAGGCATCTGTGGAGATCATCATCCGGGGCCACTGCAAGGCGGTGACCAACCACTCCTCTTTTACGTAATGGTGATTGACCATCCCGGAGGGCTGCTCTTGCGCATAGCGCTCCCAGGATTCTTTGGCCAGCCATTCGCCGGTCGCTACCCACTGCACGTCCTCATAGCTGATGTCGAAGATCTTCTGCCAGTCGCGACGCCGGAACACGTCGGCAGAGATGCTGGTGCCGCCGGCCGCGTAAGACAGGGTTTCGGTCGCAATATTCGCCCCACTGGCATTGGCCTCATCGATTATCGCCAGCCAGTTCTTGATACCGTGCATCGCGTTGTGAGTAATGTGACAGACAAACAGCGGTGCACCGGTCTCTTTCGCGAGATTGACAACCTCGAGAAGCCCCGCGGGGTCGCCGGCATTGCCGCGCCTGACGTGCACATAAATCGGCACGCTGCGTTCAGCGGCGACATCAAACAGCATCCGCAACTCGGCGTTGGACACAGCGGCTGTCATATAGTCGAGCAGCACTCCGATACCCAGCCCACCCTCATCGAGACCCTGCAGTATGAGTCGTCGCATTTGTTCGATCTGCTCTGGACTGGCTTGTTGGACCCACGCATCGCCACCCATTTTTGCGGGCTTGTGACCTTCAAAGATATAGGGCTGTTCTTTACCCTCAATGACTTTGGTGCGTATCGCGAAATGACCGACAGAGGCGCCGTAATTCAACTGCGCCCCGCCCGCATAGTGCTCGCCGTAGAAACTGATCGGAAAGGCGCCCGCTTCGAGATCGAGCTGCGTCGTAACGCCGTCGAGGAGATTGAAGTGCTGGCCAAGCAATGTCGGGGTGTGACTGTGTACATCGATGAACCCGGGAGCAACAACAAGCCCCCTGGCGTCGATAACCTGCTTGCCTTGCAACTCGTCGGTCGCCACCTGAACGATGGTTCCCCCATTGATACCAACATGTCGCAGCGCATCCAGTCGCGTCTCCGGGTCGATCACGCGGCCATTCTTTATGACCAGGTCATAGGGCTCTGATGCGCCGAGGGGCATGGCAAGGATCAGTGCCAGTGCGGTTAACCATCTTGGCAAAGAGAGCGTTTTCATGATTTTCACATCTTCGAGGAAAGCAGACACCCAAAAGCAAGGAGAGCGCTTGGGCTTTTGACTTGTAGCGTGGAGGAACACTGGCCTTGTTAAAACTGGTTTCGCGATGACCGGTAATAGTGAATACAACTGTTTCAGCAAAAAACGATTATAGGCCGATATGCGCTGGAGGTCGACTGAAGCGGGTTAGCGGAGCGCATCATCACCCGGATGGCTGTACGTCGTCAAAGATATCCGGACCAAGACTCGCCTGATTTAAGAAACAGCTAGCTCATCAGTTCTGTAACTGCTCTTCCAGTTCCGTCGGGAAGTAGTAATTGTTTAGCAGGATTTGGCTCTTCATCGAACGATGCCATCGTTCGATCTTGCCTTGTGTTTGCGGATGGTAAGGGCGTCCGCGTGTATGTGTCATGCCTTGGTCCTGCAGGTAATCAGCCAGATCGGATGACAGGTAGCACGGGCCATTGTCACTGGGCAGGCGTGGTCGTGCGCGACTTCGCCCATCGCCATGTTGTGCGTGTGCACATGGCTGCCCGGGGCAATGTCCTCGCTGGCGTAGCCGATGACCTGGTTGTAGCGATGCACCGGGTCGCCATTGGCGATGGCGCGACGGGCGACCTTGTGCCCGGAGGGAATGTCCGCTTTGGTGAGGGTGTCCGCACCCAGTTCCGATCCCGTGGGAACATCGCGGGTGGTAATGAGCACATCATCATTACTGTGTAACTCGATATACGGGCTGGCCATGGTGCGGCACTCCAGAGTTATTCGATCGCCCCCGGATACTACGCCTGCTGCGGTGCCAAATCCGTCGCCTTGGAGACAGTCAGGCAAGTATGAGCAATATAAATGGGTTGTTGGCAAGAAATCGACTCGCATCCTCCAGGTCTCATACCCAAAGATGGTACTCTAGGGTCATTGAGTATCTCGAAATCACACTTGTAGCGCCCTTGTCGCAGATCTATTCCGGTCATTCCCGCACGGGGCGCGTAGGAACCCGTGCCATCTGTTGTTCAGTGGCTTCCCTACTGATTGAACCGTGAACTCGCGGACTCCTCCCAAGCGAAAAGCGGCAACCTCTCGGGTGGTGCCCTGGTTGGCGGTACCAGGCAGCGACCTCCTACGCGCTGACTGATCAGCTGAACCAGATCCTCCAGCTCGTCTTTATTCGGTGCCTTGATGCGTTGAAACCGAGGTGGTCGGGTGTCGCGAAAGACGTATACGCCATCCAGAAACAAGATGTGAAAATGTATATTGAGGTTGAGAGCAGATCCGAAGCGCTGGATCAGGGTTACTGCGCCGGTCGCCCTGTCCTTGAGCCGGTATCCAGCTTTGTGGATCAGATGTGTAGAAATTGCGCGTAATGATGCCCAGCACTGCCTCCAGCGCAGCTGCTAAAGGCTGCATAACCCTCTACTCAAATGGGCGCTTATAAATGGGAGGATTACAATTTAAAGGGTGTGGGGATGTTGGGGGCAAAGTTATGCGAAAATAGAAGAAAATGCCGTCTTTATGCGCCAGTAGGCCAAAAATCTTCTTCTTATAAATACGTCCAAAACCAACAAACAAGGAGGCGGTGCGGACAGCTTATGTCCGGCCCTACACTGGGTGTGGGTTCTCATTGAAAATGAACTTTTCGCACAGTGTTCAACCAAGTCGATTTATAATAAATCGTTATATTTCAATTGGTTAAGTAGATACACATACTGAGATTTGTTTGTTTTTTGACCAATAAGGGCTGGTTTCTTTGGATGAAACCGCCCTTATTCTGGCTTTCCGGCCCTCCCCCATCGGTCAGCACCCAAAGGCAGTAGGAAACCCGGCAAAGCGGCGCCCCACTCAACCTAGAAGTTCATGGTTGCCGCGTTCGCCCGTAACCACTCCCGGGACTCCTGGTATTCCGGCATCACCCTGCCTATCTCCCGCCAGAATTCCGGGGAGTGATCATGGCGTATCAGGTGGCAGAGTTCATGGATGACGACGTAGTCGACCATCCGGTTCGGCGCCATCATGATTCGCCAGTTGAACTCCAGTTTGCCCTTGGCCGTGCAGCTTCCCCAGCGTGACCGGAAGGTTTTGATACCCACCCCGGTTGGCTCCACCCCGACCTGCGGCGCGAAGCGCGTCACTTTTTCGATTAGCTTGTGCTCGGCCTGGCGTTTGTACCAGCGCACCAGGGCGTTGCGGACCATGTGCTGCTGGCTACCCGAGGGCACGGTGACCAGCAGGCGACCGTTTAGCAGCCTCACTGGAGTGAAGTTGCCAGTCTCTACTTTTAGTCGGTAATTTCGACCCAGATAGCTGAAGGCCTCGCCCGAGACAAAGCGGCGCGTAGAGGGGGGCGCCTGCTCTCGATGCAGGGCGATCTTTTCCTTGATCCATCGGCGCTTGGCGGCCAGCAGCTGGTCGATCCGCTCAGTGGTGGTGTTGGTGGGGACCACCACGGACACGGCGCCGTCTTCCACCCGGATGTCGGCGGATTTGCGGCGGCTGGTGCGGATGACCTCGGCAATGAAGCCGCGGCCTTCCCGGTACTCCGCTTGTGGCTGCCTGGCCGTCACTGGGGTGATCCCCTCATTTGAACCGGTTTTTCGCCAGGTCCATGAAGCGATCCTGCACCACGGTGACCAGGGCCTTGTCGGCAAAGCTACAGTCCAGGATTGCCCGTTTGATGGCCTTTTTCATCCGTTTCATTTCGTCCGGTTTGTGGAAGAAGTCCACGATCTGCGTCGCCTCGTCGAACATCGCCACCAGGTTCTGGCTAGTAGCCTTGATCTCGTCATGGACGGCCTCGCTGATGCTGTCCTCACCTGAATGGCTTGTCACCTCGGCCATCAGGATGTTGTAAAAGGCGAACTCGGTCTCGCTCAGTCCCAGGTCGTTGGCGGCCTGCTTGCGCTCGGCTTCGAGGTTGCTGACCATCTGCAGCAGCAGTTCCAGCTGCTGGTCCCACTTGCCGTTGGTCTTCTCGATGATGTCCCGCAGGCGCAGGCTCAGGGACTTGTAGTACTCGGGGTCATCGTCCAGGTTGACCGTAATGTGGTGCTTGATGGCGCTCTCGATCTCCGAGGCGCGGGATTCCGGGGACTTGATCTGCTCCACGGTTTCCCGGAAGTTGGCCGCCATCAGATCCACCGGGGGAATCTTGGGATCTACCCCGGTACTGATAATATGCTCGTCCACCAGCTTGCGGACCTTGGCGCCGGCGTCGCTGATGTTCAGGCCGGGATCGCGATAGCGGTTGCGGGCGGCGTTCTGGACTTTGCCCCACAGTTTCAGGTCCGGGATGAAAGGCTTGGCGGCCACATCCGGCAGGATCACGTTCATCTGTTTGGCGAAGGCCTTGAAGGCTATTTCGAACTGCTGGCGGATGTCCTCGTCCTTTAGTGCCAGCACGTAATCGTCGATGTCGGAGCTCTTCACATTGCCGAAGATTACGGCAACGCGGGTGTGGGCCGCCTTCAGGCGGGGGATCTCGTCCTTCAGGGTGTAGAAAGTGCCTTCTACGTCATCGCTACTGAACTGCTCCAGGGCCTCGGTGAGGTGGTCCGAGAGGCCGTAGTAGTCCACCACGTAGCCACAGGCCTTGCCTTTGTAGTTGCGGTTCACCCGGGCAATCGCTTGCATCAGGGTGTGATCCTTCAGGCCCCGGTCGATATACATCACCTGGGCAATGGGGGCATCGAAGCCAGTCAGCAGCATGTCTTTGACGATTACAAAGGTGGTGGCGCCCTGGGGATCAACGAAATCCTTGATGGCTTTCTTGTGCTCTTTGGCGTCAGTGTAGGGGGCGAACACCGGCTCATCGTTGTGGCGGCCGGAAATGATCACCTCGGAGAGAGGCGCCTCCAGCTCGTCCAGGGTCTTTTTGAACACCGTGGCGGCGTGGCGGCTGCCCACCACGATCATGGCCTTGAAGCCATCGGGCTGGACCTTCTCCCGGTAGTGCTTGAGCAAATCTAGGCACACCCAGCGAATCCGGGCGGGGGCTTCGCGCACGGCGCGTTCCACCCCGTACTTCTTCTTGATTTCCCGTTTTTCCTCGTCGCTGGCGTCCGCAAAGTACTCGTCGAACAGGGCGTCCAGGGAGTCGCCCACCACATCGGTCTGTACCCGCCGGCCCTCGTAGATGATGCGCACGGTGGCGCCGTCCTCCACCGCCTCATTGATCCGGTACTGATCGATATAGCCCCCGAAGGCCTGGTCCATCTTCTGGGTCTTCAGCAGAGGGGTGCCGGTAAAGCCGATCTTGGGGGCATTGGGCAGGGCAGCGTTGATGGTGGCCGCCAGGTTGCCAAACTGGGTGCGGTGCGCCTCGTCCGCCAGCACAATGATCTTGTCGCTGGGGTTCAGGTCGGTGAAGTCGTTCTCGGCTTCCGCGTCCTGGAACTTCTGCACCATGGCGGTCACGATATCGGAGGCATCCCGGCTCAGCAGGGTCTTCAGCTCGGCCACAGAACCGGCGTTGTGGACCGTTTCGTTCTGGGCGTCGCGGAAGGTGCTGGACAACTGGCCGTCCAACTGGGTGCGGTCGGTGACAAAGACCAGCTTGTACTGCTGCAGCTCCGGGTCGCGGCGCATCTTCACCGCCAGCATGACCATGGTCAGGGATTTTCCGGAGCCCTGGGTGTGCCAGACCACCCCGGACTTCTCCTTGCGCGTGGTGCCTTGCTTGAGGCGTTGAATCACCTTGTTCACCGCCCGGTACTGCTGGTAGCGTGCCACCTTCTTGATCAGACGACCGTCCACCGGCTCGAACAAGATAAAGTTCTGGATGACATCGAGGAAGGCGGCGGGGTTGAACAGGCCGGCCAGCAGGCGCTGTTGGGCGTTGATGGCCGGAGCCGTGTCGAACTCCCCGGCATAGCACACGGGCGAGGCCACATCCTGCACTTCTCTTTGTGGCTCAGTAGGCTCCAACATCCTGGCAATCGCCGCATCGGTGAGGGGGTAGGCATCCTTCCAGTCGCCGTAATGTTGGGCGCTGGAGCTGATGGTGCCGACTCGCGCCTGGTCCCGGCAGGTGGATACCATCAGCTGGTTGTACCAGAACAACTTCTGGGCGCCCTCGTCGTTCTCGGGAAAGCGCAGATTGGCGTAGCGGCGCAACTGGTTGATGCCCTCAGCGATAGCATCGGCGATGTAGGGGGACTTGCACTCGATCACCGCTAGGGGCAGCCCGTTCACAAAGCAGACAATGTCCGGGATGATGTTCTGGTTGAGGCCCTCGATCTTGAACTGGTTGGTGCAGAGGAATTCGTTGTTGGCCGGGTTATCGAAGTCGATGACCTTGACTGTCTGCCCCTTGCGACCGTTGCCCAGATCCTGCTCCACCGAGAGGTAGTTCACCAGCAAGTCGTGGATGGATTGGTTGTATTCCATCAGGCCCGCGTGGTTGGGGTGGGTGAGCTCGCGCACGACCTTGCGCAGGTTCTCGTCGCTGATCCAGGGGTTTAGTCGCAGCACGGTGGCTTCGAGTCGCTGTACCAGCACCACATCGCGGTAGTAGCTGCGCTCGCCTGTCGGTGCGCCGTCTGCGGGCAGGGCCGGGGCCAGTGCCGCGCCGGGCATGTAGCTCCAGCCGAGGCGTTTCAGCTGCGCGATGGCGGGCTGTTCGACTTTTTCGGTTTCATCCTGAAACATGATGGGTTGGCTGCCTGGCAATCAGGCAGCAACTGACTCCTTGTTATCGACGTTGACGCGAACCTTCCCGGTTAGGAGGTCTTGCATGAGGGCTTTCTTGGTAGCATTGATGGCATTTTGCTTCCGTTCCAAGCTGAAAATTCTACGGTCAATTGACCGAAGTGAATTAGCTATGACTTCTTGCTCAGGGAAAGGCGGAATGGGAACGTAAAGATTTTTGAAGAAAGGCAATCCAATCGTTTTTATTGTACTGCCTATGGCGATAGATTCGAATTTTGGCTTCCAGAACTGAAGAAGGTAATACAGGAAGTGGTTATGTAATTGGTCAGAACATCGCCACACGATGAAATGCTGACTTACGGCCATTTCCTTGGTAAGAATTCCACTTTTCCCAATGCCCGCATCCCGAGAAAGTACAACTGTGCCTTCCGGATGAATAACAGCGGATGAGTGCATCACTCCCAAAGCACTAATCTGCTTGAAAGTGGATGTAATGTATAAACGATCGAGGTTTTTGGTATCCGATAGTGACACCCAATCTACTCCGCCATTCCAATATTCGGGTTTAGATTTGCTGGGTGTATGACCGCTGCCTCGAGTAGCCACATTGTCTAGAAGATCTACGTCCCACGCTACTGGTATCAGCCCCACCGGCGAATCCTTGAACTCCGTATGCGGAGTACCGCCCGGCCCAATCCCCTTGGTCAACAACTCCTGCATCATGCCGGCTTTCAGGTCTTTTAGCTTGTCGATCTGAGCGCGTGTTTTTTCGATCACGTCATCGACGGAGGTCAGGATGGCGGCGATTTTCTTTTGTTCGGGGAGTGGGGGTGTTAGATACTCGATCTCGCGCATATCTGATTGGTTCAGCTTGGAGCGTGTTCCACCATTGATATGCTTGAGAATGTTCTTGTGAACGAGGCTGTAGTGTACGTACCTGGTTTCATGCCCATCTTTAGCTTTCAAGATGTGGGCATGATTGTTAACCCAAAACTTCCCGCCAACCAGATAAGAGATGGGACGTGAATCCCATTCGTCAAAGTATCCCCCATCTTCGGCCAGCAAAACATACTCACCTTCAAAAATGAAGTCATCGATATAGCCCTGTACGCCATTCGCACCGTAGTAAGGATAAATACCCTGACGGAGTGCGCGGTCTTGCGAATTAACTGGGATTCGTTTTGAATCGAGGACGTCGCATGTGTCATTGATGGTTGACGATGACCACCCCTCAGGAACCGTTTCACTCATAACCCAGCTCCTTCAGATAACCCTTCATAACATTCCCGGCCTCAGCCACCTGCGCATCCAGCTCGTGCAGCGACACCCGGTACTTTTCCCACCAACGTTCCAGTTGGCCGATAATTGCTCCTGCATTATCGGCACTTCCGCCATCCATGGCGGTCGGGTGATGGCGTTCGACCCATTCCCGAATCTTCTCTTTACTGTCAATCTGGGGACGGAAGTCGTAGTAGTCGGCATCCCGCGCAACGAACACCGTGGATACATCGAAGTCCTCTAGGATTTCTTCCCGGATATACTCGCTCTCCACTTCCCGCACCGGGATGCCGCCGTGCAGGATGGCGCGCACGTCGAAGATCTCCGGCGGCGGGCTGGTGTCGGCGTAGCGACGGATGTTCAAGTTGTAGTCGTTCTCCGCGATCTCCTCCAGGCTGACGACCCTGGAATACCGCTTGACCTCGGTGTAGCCATCAAAGGTCTGGACGATCTTCTCGATGTCCTGCTGGCGCAGCTTGTTCTGGTTCTTGCCTTCCTCGAAATCCAGCTCGCCATTGATAAACAGCACCTTGCCCTTACGCTCAGCAGGCTTCTGCTTGTTGATGATCAACAGGCAGGCGGGAATGCCGGTGCCGTAGAACAGCGCGGCAGGCAGGCCCACCACGGCCTCCAGCAGGTCATTATTCAGAATGCCCTGGCGGATGGCCTTCTCGCTGGAGCCCCGGAACAGCACCCCGTGGGGCATGACCACGCCCATCATGCCCTCGGCGTTCAGGCTGGCGATCATGTGCTGAACGAAGGCCAGGTCCCCCGCGTCCTTGGGCGGGGTGCCATAGGGGAAGCGGCCATAGGCATCGCTGTCGGCTTCCTCTTTGCCCCACTTCTTCAGGCTGAAAGGGGGATTGGCGATCACCCGGTCAAAGGTCATCAGCTCCCCGTGCTGGGTGTGCTGGGGCTCGCGCAGGGTATCGCCTTTCTGGATGTCCGCACTGTAGACCCCGTGCAGGAACATGTTCATCTTGCAGATGGCCCAGGTGTTCAGGTTCATCTCCTGCCCGAACAGGGACAGGTTGGCGGGGTTTTCGCCGTGGGTGGCCAGGTAGTTGCGGGTCTGTACCAGCATCCCGCCCGACCCAATGGTTGGATCGTATATCCGCATCCCGGCGTGGGGCTTGAGCAGGGACACCAGCAGCTGCACCACCTCTGAGGGCGTGTAGAACTCGCCGCCCTTCTTGCCGGCGCTGTCGGCGAACATCTTGATCAGGTATTCGTAGGCGGTACCCAGCAGGTCCGGGCGCTCGAAGTCGGCATTGCGCAGGCGGTAGCGGCTGAAGTGGCTCAGCAGGTCGCGCAGCTTCTTGTCCGACAGCTTGTTCTTGATGTTGAAGTCGATGGAGACCAGCACGCCTTCCAGGCTGGGGTTGTACTCCTCGATGGCCTCGGTGGCGGTGTTCAGTTCCGAGCCGATGTCGTGCTTGAGGTCCTTCAGCGCCCCCCAGCGGGCCACGGGCGGGATGTAGAAGGTCTTGTCGTACTCGTCCTCATCGTTTGCCAGCTCTCGCGCCTCACCTTCGGATTTACCCTTGTCCAGGTAGTAGCGGACCACGCCTTCCTGGGCCTCCTCGAAGGCATCCGAAAGGCGCTTGAGAAACATCATGCCGAAGATGTAGTCCTTGTACTCCGAAGCATCCATGTTGCCGCGCAGGATGTCGGCCGCTTCCCAGAGGAAGGACTCAAGCTGTTGGAGGGTGATTGTTTGGCTCATTGACTGGTTCCAGGTACAGCGATTGCTTGAAAATTGATCAAACTGGCGCCGAAAGCGTGATCATTTTCGGGGGAGCTTACTACAGAAGTCGGAGACGGTATGCACATGGGTTGTGGGCGCCTCGCACGGTAATCATGTGGTACCGGTGCACTCCCCCCGCTCAGCCGAAAGCTGTACTGTTGAATGAAAGGACTGGGTTGAACAGATGTTGGACGTCAATTGCCTTGGCATAGTGCCACTACTCGGTACACGGACGAGGGCAGCGTGCAAGCTATTGCTGCGTCAGTGAAGGGTGGGTTAGATTGAGCGCTTAAATCCATTCTCTTTACTGATTGTGGAAGGCCTTTGCCACCAGGTCAGTCTCCTGCTCCGACACACCAGCATGCTCCGCGTGCATCGACCAGTCCGCCAGGGCGTGTCGTACCTGCTCTGCACAGTCCCGAATTTCCGCGCGATTAAGCCCGAAGATTTTCTTTTCTTTTACTGCCTCAGCAGGTGTTGGTGGATAAGGACGATAGCCGAACGCCGCAGCATGGTAAGCGCCGGTGGTCAGGGAGGGCACCATATCGTAGGCCGGAGATAGCCTGTATCCCTGCCCCCTGTTGATCAGACTGAAGTTCCTCTCATGGTCATCAACGTTATTGATGGAACGGTTAAACAGCATCCTCAGGAGCAGCTGCTTCAGATCATGCTCGATAGCAACGGAGTGCTTTTGCAGGACTCGGTAGATATGGTCGTACGAGAATGCCTCACCCAGGTCAGATTGGTTACGCTGGATTTTGAGAAGGCCGTTGATAGTAATCAGGTGGTTTCTCGATGCATCCTCGTTCACGTCGAACCGTTCCAGTAGCAGCACCTCTCTGCCGTTAATGCCGGGCTCGACTCTTCCACCGAAGCAGTCGATCCCTGCTTCCTTTGCCATGGATAAGCAAGCGAGTTCCACGCGCGCATTGTTGTAAAGATCCCGGTCTGCGCCAGATATTCGATTGAATTTCGCTAAAAAGGGGTGATCCCGGTCGTAAATGAGCGCTTTGGGCCTGGCACCGCCCACGCCCGAACCATGATTCGCGAGGTGAAGCAGGGAGAAATGATCAATGTTCGCGGTGTTCTGGTCTATCGCGTCGACGTGTTGGGCAGCAGATTCCGCGTCGCGTAGCCGATCGATGCTGGCGCCCAGTGTGAAAGAGGGCTCCTCTCCCTTTGGGACGATGGACAGGGCTCCGATAACAGAACCCTCCAACATGTCCAAGGTGTCGATGACACTTCTGAAACTCAGGCGCCTTTTATCGCGAAAGAGTGCGAGTTGGGTCAGTACTTTCCGCCCCCAATCGTCCGGAAGGTAGTCATCAAGTAATGCCGGTCGTCCGCCAGAACAATCGAAGTCAAACTCGTTCTGGTCACCGAGGGGCAACGCCACCGGGTCCAGCGCAATGGAACCCTGGGTGGCCAGATATTCTGGTGTGTAGCGAAAAGCGCAGCGTTGGGTGATGCCGTCCTGATCGACAATGACCAATTCCCCCGTCTTCATAACACCAATGGTCGGAAGGGAGGTGTAGACGTCATAGTTGGCCCGCTTACTCATCGAACAGGCTCACGTCGGTTTTGAGAAGGTCATCAAACTTGAATTCGAGGCCGAGAACTGTCGCTGCGGCGAAATATTTGTCCATGGAGACACTGAGATCGCCCGCCTCCATGCGCTGAAGTGTCGCTCGACCAACCCCGATCCGCTTGGCAAACGCAGCCTGGGTGTCTCCCGGAAACTTACGTTTACGTGAGTCCAGTAGGTTGTCGCCCAACTTTGGCCTCATCACTTTGCCTGAACTGCCCATATATGAGTAATTTATCCAATATAAGCTGAATATTACTCATATATGATGCTCAGTCAACATTGGGCGCAGGTTTGATAATCCGTTTTGACCCGCCTGCAGTTGCAGACGTGGGGGCGTGGGAGGCCGCTCCGCGAGAATTAGTAAAAAGTGCCACTAAGTTCGTAGGTATTTTCACTAAAGCCCACTAAGCGTCAGGGCAGACGGACATTCTGGTACTGGCCATCCCCGCTAGAGCGCTGTCTTGGGCATCTTGAGGGAAAAGTCACTATAGAAGCCATACAGCGCGGCCACAGGCGACCACTCGAGTGCCGTCGTGCTGGCTATGGCGGGTTTCCTGTATCCATTCTGGAAGCCCGTATTCCAGAAAACCGCCCTTAGGGCGGTTTCTTGTGTCGGTGGTGGAGCGAACGGGCCCCGCATTGTCGGCCCGCACTCTCTGCATCGCCATGCTCGCCTTAACTGGCTGAATTTAAACAACTTATAATGTGGAGTGTGGCATGGGCGGGGGCCAAAAACCACCTCGCCGCCCACCGTGCTGGCGCGCTAGCCGGGCCTCGCGAGACCGCAGCGACGCAGGGCGTTCTCCAGCTGCCGCCAGCGCTGCTCGGCACTGCCGGTATAGCCGATGGCCAGCCGCACGAGGCCGGGGCCGATAGCCGCCGCGGCCAGCGCGTCGTCGGGCATTTCACTGGAGGTGCTGGAGGCCGAGCAGGACATCAAGGTATCGAAATACCCGAGGCTGACGGCGATATAGCCGAAGTCCTCGTCGTTCTGCAGGGTTTCCACCAGGGCCGCCGCCCGCTCCGCGCTGCCCGCGTCGATGGTCAGCAGGCCGCCGAAACCCAGTTCGGGGTGTTTCAGCGCTCTGGCGAGGGTGTGGTCGGGGTGGCTCTCCAGGCCCGGGTAGGTCACCGCAACCCCCAGGGCCTGGGCCCGCTGCGCCAGCAGCAGGCAGCGTTCGCCGTGCGCGGCCATGCGCAGCGCCAGGTGGGGCAGCCGCAGGCTGATCGCGGCGGCAACGCGCGGGTCCATGGTCGGCCCCAGGATCATCAGCGGCCCGGTGTGCAGGTCCATCAGTTGGCCGATAAAGTCGCGGCTGGCGCAGACCGCCCCGCCGATCAGGTCGGAGGCGCCGCCGATGAATTTGGTGAGGCTGTGCACCACGATATCGGCGCCGAGCCGCGTGGGGCTCAACACCATGGGCGCGAAGGTATTGTCCACCACCAGGGGAATGCCCGCCTCCCGGGCCACGGCTGCCAGGCTGGGAATATCGGCGATCCGCAGCGTCGGGTTGGACAGGCTTTCGACGTAGATCAGCCGTGTTTTGTCGGTGATCGCGTCGCGCACCGCGGCGCTGTCGTGGGCATCGACGAAGCTGGTGGTCACCCCGGTTTTGGCGGGCATGAAGTCGTTCAGTAGCGCCCAGGTGCCGCCGTAGATGGCGTTCCCCGCCACCACGTGATCGCCGGCGCCGCACAGGGCGAAGATCACCGCGGAGATCGCCCCCATGCCGCTGGCGCTGCAGTAGGCGGCCTCGGTGCCCTCCAGGGCGGCGAGCTGCCGCCCGAGCTGGTAGACGGTGGGGTTGAAGTGGCGTCCGTAGAGATAGCAGCCGCCGGTTTCGGGCCCGGCGCGGCCGGAGAAGATGTCCGGCATGGTGGCGGGGTCCAGCACCGTGTAGGTGGCGCTGGTTTCGATCGACATGTTGACGCCGCCGTGTTCACCGAACTCGTGTCGTACCGCCGCCAGGGCTTCGATGGGATCCTGTGTGGGCATGGGGTGACCTCCTTGGGAACTGAGTCCCATTTATTGATTTAATCATGACAATCTAGCTTTTATTCTGTGCTTTATGTGCAGTCAGAATATAATTTTGATATGGATGATTATTCCGAATTAGATGAGGCGGATCGCGGCATTCTGAAGCTTCTGCAGAACAATGCGCGGTTGACTAACAAAGACCTGGCCAGGCAGGTCGGCCTGGCGCCCTCCACCACCCTGATTCGCACCCGGCGGCTGGAGCGCCTCGGCGCGCTGCGGGGTTACCACGCGCAGGTCGACCCGGGCGCGCTGGGCCTCGGGCTCGAGGCATTGATATCGGTCAGGTTGGGTCGCCACCGGGAGCGGGACGTGGCGGCGTTCCAGGCCTATGTGCTGGGCTTGCCGGAGGTGTTCCACCTGTACCACACCTCGGGGGCCAACGATTTCCTGATTCATGTGGGGGTTGCGGACTCGCGCCGGCTGCGCGACTTCGCGATGAACGCACTGACCACGCGTCCCGAGGTGGAACACCTCGAAACCGGTCTGATATTCGGGCACTGGCACGGTAGCGCACGCGAGTTTCCGCCGGGCCCGATGCCGCAGGATGAACCGGTGTGATTCGCCCCGGCGCAGCGGTGTCCCGGCACACCGGTAGCGCCGCGGGTACATTCACCGCTACTATCCGCGGGAACACGGTCGAATAGGAAGCGCGCGACACGCGATGTCATCCCAGGATCTCCCGCTGATACTGGCCGGCCCCCTGCTGCGCCGGGTGACGCCCCGGCGGCTGAACCTGTGGCTGGCCCTGCGGCAGCCGGTCGGCATACGCCTGACCCTGCAGTGGGCGGAATCGGGAGCGCAGCACTACACACTGGAGCCGGGTACGGCGGCGTGTCGCCTGCAGAGCGCTGGCGAGCGGCTGCATTTTGTGCTGGTAGACATAAAGCCCGGGGGCGAGCTGCCCGACGACACATGGATTGATTACCGGCTCGAGTTGGCGGACGCCGGCGGTGCGTGGGTGGATTGCGCGGGGCTGGTCGATACCCTCAATTATCCCGGCCGGGATTGCCCCGGGTTCAAGCTGCCCGCGCGGGTGAGCTCGATTCTGCACGGCTCCTGCCGTAAACCCCACCATCCCGGGGGCGATGGCCTGCTGGCCGCCGATGCCCTGCTGGAGCGATTACTGGCAGGGAGCGAGGCGCGGGATGACGCGCGGCCGGAGTGGCCCTCGGCCCTGGTGCTGTCGGGTGACCAGGTCTACGCCGACGACGTGGCGGGACCGCTGCTGCGGCGCATCCACCGGGTGATCCCCCTGCTCGGCCTACCCGATGAGCCGTTCACGGGAGCCGGCGTGGATGTGGCGGTCGAGGGCGCGGCGGCGCTGTACCGACACCCCGATTGCTACTACCGCCGCGAGGCCTTGCTGCCCCGCCACCGGCGCAATCTCGCGCCGTTGCAAGCGCTGTTCGGCGGTGTGGAGAAACCGGTGTTCACCACCGTCAATGCCCACAACCACCTGATTACCCTGGGCGAGATGCTGGCCATGTACCTGCTGGTGTGGTCGCCGGCGCTGTGGGAGCTGTCCACGCCGGCGATGCCGCCGGGGCTCGACGCGCGGCAGCAGGCGCGCTACCGCGAGGAGGAGGCCGCGCTGGCGGATTTCGCCGCCGGTCTGCACCGCGTGCAGCGGCTGTTTGCCCACCTCCCCGTCGCCATGATCTTCGACGACCACGATGTCACCGACGATTGGAACCTGAGCCGGGCCTGGGAAGAGGCGGCCTATGGCAATCCCTTCTCCAGCCGGGTGCTCGGCAACGCCCTGCTCGCCTACCTCCTGTGCCAGGGTTGGGGCAACAACCCCGAGGCCTTCGACGAGGAATTACTGCAGCGAGTGCAGCGGACCCTGGCCGCCCCGGGCGGCGAGGACCACGACGCGCTGCTGCACGACCTGCAGCGCTTCGACCAGTGGCACTACCACTGGCCCACGACACCGCCCCTGGTGGTCGCCGACTGCCGCACCCACCGTTGGCGTTCCGAATCCGCCGCGCGCAAACCCTCCGGATTGATGGACTGGGAAGCCCTGACCGACCTGCAACACGAGTTGCGCGGGCTGCCGGCGGTGTTGCTGGTGTCGTCGGCACCCATCTTTGGCGTCAAGTTGATCGAGGTGATCCAGCGCGTTTTCACCTGGTTCGGCCAGCCGCTGATGGTGGACGCGGAAAACTGGATGTCCCACAAGGGGGCCGCCAGCGCCATCCTCAACATTTTCCGGCACTCGCGAACGCCGGGACACTTCGTCATCCTCTCGGGGGATGTGCACTATTCCTTTGTCTACGATGTAGAGCTGAGGGGGCGCACCCGGGGGCCGGATATCTACCAAATCTGCAGCAGCGGCCTGCGCAATACCTTTCCGCGGCGCCTGCTGGCGATCCTCGACCGCGCCAACCGCTGGCTCTACCACCCGCGCTCGCCGCTGAACTGGCTGACCCGGCGTCGGCGGATGCGCGTGATTCCGCGAAAACCGGAGGGCACCGCGCACGGCCGGCGCCTGCTCAATGGCTGCGGCGTCGGCCTGGTGGAGCTGGACGACGACGGTGTGCCCCGGCGTATTTGCCAGCTGTTGGCGGATGGCGGCGAGGTCGACTTCAGCCGTCGCGAAGCGGAATCGCGCTGGCGCTGAATCGACGTGCCGTCGCCACGCGTCCCGGGTTAGACTGCGGCACTCGCCCCCGATCCGAATGCGGTAGGGCGGGGGCAGGGAATACAGCCCGGCGGCCGCCACCGTTGGCCAAACCCGGGTCGCAATGGAGGACAACCGGCTTGCGCAAGTATCTGATGAGCGCCCTGCTACTGATCCACGGTCTCGGGGCAAGAGCCGAAGTGCCCGCGCCCCCCGGTGATGCGGCAACGACCCCCTGGCCGATGGGCGATGCGGTGGCGCCGGCCCCCCTGCCCCGGGCAGTCGATGGCGCCGCGCTCAGTGCCGCGGCGGACTGGGCCTTTGACCGCGACAATCCCGAGCAGGACACCGTGAGCCTGCTGGTGCTGCACCGGGGGCGCATCGTGCTGGAGCGCTACGCGCCGGGTTTTGACATGCACACCCGCACCCGCACCTGGTCCACCGCCAAGAGTATCGCCGCGACCCTGATCGGCATGCTGGTGGACGCCGACCAGCTGGCCCTGGATGAGCCGCTGGATCTGCCCTGGCAGCCGGCCCTGCCCGCGGCCGATCGCGACCCGCGCGGCGCCGTGACCCTGCGCCACCTGCTGCACATGTCCAGTGGCCTGTACCCCGTGGACAGTTTTGGCCGGGAATACGCCACCGGTTCGGGGCTCGCCTACTGGGCCGGCGCCAGTTCCGTCACCGGTGCCCTGGACCGGGGGCTGGTGCGCGCGCCGGGCAGTTTCTGGGACTACGAAAATTACGATACCCTGCTGGCGGTCTACGCCATGAAACAAGCGCTGGGCGAGGCCGCCTACCGCACCTTCCCGCGCCGCGCCCTGCTGGACAAGCTGGGCATGCGCAACACCCTGCTCGGCACCGACCGCTTCGGCGACTTTATCCTCAGCAGCCAGGTTTACACCAATGCCCGCGACCTGGCGCGCTTCGGCCAGCTCCATCTGCAAAACGGGCGCTGGCAGGGCGAGCAGTTGGTCTCCCCCCAGTGGATCGATTTCGTGCGCAGCCCCGCTCCGGCCACCGCCGGCAGCGGCAATTTCTACGGTGGCCAGTGGTGGCTGGTGCCGGACGCGCGCAAGGGCGAGGTGCCGGCGGACGCCTACAGCACCGCCGGCAACCGGGGCCAGTTCGTGGTGGTGGTGCCGTCCCACGAGGTGGTGATCGTGCGCCGCGGCCTGGATTACGGCGAGCAGGGCTTTGATCGCTGGGACCTGACCCGGGAAGTGCTCAAGGCTTTTGATAGCGAGCGCTGACTTCATTCGTTTGGCAGCGAAAACTTCACCGGCTGGTCACGGTCCCTTAACCGGCCCTTAACGCGCCGGTGATGCAATGGGGGGAGTTTCGACACCTCGCCCGATCCGGGGCGGCCCCATGCAGCAGACCAGCGGACCTCTATCCATGCAGACAAACGATAAGCTCTACCTCGGCATCGCCGCCGGCCTGGCCGGACTGGCGCAGGTCGCCGCGGCGCAGGCCCAGGAAACGGTGGTGGCCTTCGACCTCGTGGGCAGCGCCAACAGCAAGCGCATCAGCTTCCATAACGACCCGGCCACGCCCTTTTCCAGCCCCGCCGACGGTTTCGGGATCTACCAGCGCGGTGTGTCGCCGAGCATTCCCTTTGCGGTGCTCGACGATAGCCTGTCGTATTCCGGCGACAGCCTGGGGATCATCGACGAGAGCAACCTCAATGCCTTCTTCGGGGTGAGCGATACCGTCAACGACGACGCCAGCGGTCCGGTCGTCGCCACCTGGGCCTTCGATATCAGTGGCGCCACCGAACTGGGCATCGCCATCGACATGGGCGCCATGGGGGACTTCGAGGGCGACGACCTGTTCGAATGGCGGGTCGCCATCGACGGCGGATCGCCGGTGACAGTGTTCAAGCCCGTGGCCGACGAAAACGCCAGCCACACCTATACCCTGGCCGATGGCGACAGCTTCACCCTGAACGATCCGTTGACCCTGGACGACACTGTCCTGACCAACGCCCTGCAGACCTTCCGCGCCGCCATTGCCGGCGAGGGGGCCACCCTGACCCTGAGCCTGGTCGCGCGGACCAACGGCGGCGACGAGGCGCTGGTGGCCCAGAATATCCGCGTCCTCAGCGGATTCGAGCCCGACGATCCGGTGGAGCCGGAGCCCGCCGCGCTGTACTACATCCACGAAATCCAGGGCGACGGCGAGTCCACGCCGCTCGCGGATACCGAGGTCATGGTGGAGGCCCTGGTGGTGGGGGATTTCCAGAATAACGGCGGCGCCGACGCCGGCGACCTGCGGGGCTTCTTCCTGCAGGAAGAGGAATCCGATTACGACAGTGACGACGCCACTTCCGAGGGCCTGTTCGTATTCGACGGCAGCGGGACCGTGGACGTCGTGCCCGGCGATCTGGTCAGGGTGGTTGGCACTGCCTCGGAATACTTCGGCATGACCCAGATTAGCGCAGCCACCGTGGCAGTGCTGTCATCCGGCAACAGCCTGCCGGCGCCGCGGGAGCGCTTGTTGCCTGTGGCGAGCGTCGGCGAGTTCGAGGCGCTGGAGGGCATGCGGGTGACTTTCCCCCAGGCCTTGCGGATCAGTGAGTACTACAACTACGACCGTTTCGGCGAAATCGTGCTCGCCCTGCCCGCCGGCGGCGAACCCCGGGCCATGACGCCCACCGCGGTGGAGGCGCCGGGCTCCAACGGTTACGAGATGCGCGCGGACCGCAACCGGCGCAGCCGCATCCTGCTGGACGACGGCAGCAGCGCCGAGAACCCGGCGTTCAACCGCCACCCCAACGGCGCGGCCTTTGCCCTGGACAACCGTTTCCGCGGCGGCGACGAGGTCGGCGGCCTGACCGGTGTCATGCACTACAGCTTCAACGCCTACCGCGTGCAGCCGACCGCGGGGGCCGACTATGTCGCCGCCAACCCGCGGCCGTCGCTGCCGGAGGTCGGCGGTTCGCTACAGGTGGCGTCGATGAACGTGCTCAACTATTTCACCAGCCTCGATGACGGCACCGACAGCTGTGGCCCCAACGGAGGCCTGGAGTGTCGCGGCGCCGACGATGCCGTTGAGCTGGCGCGCCAGCGCGACAAGATCGTGGCGGCCCTGGCCGCGATGGACGCCGATATCGTCGGCCTGATCGAAATCGAGAATGACAACGGCGAGGCGGCGGCGGACCTGGTCGCAGCCCTGAACGCGGCGCTGGGCGACGAGCGCTACGCCGCGCTGGAAACCGGGACCATCGGCGAGGATGCGATCAAGGTCGCCTTCATCTACCAGCCGCGCAGCGTGCAGCCGCGGGGGGACTTTGCCGTGCTCGATACCGCGGTCGACCCCGATTTCCTCGATAGCAAGAACCGCCCCGCCCTGGCCCAGACGTTTATCGCCGGCAATGGCGGCGCGCTGACGGTGGCGCTCAACCACTTCAAGTCCAAGGGCTCCGACTGCGATGATCTCGGCGACCCCGATCTCGGCGACGGCCAGGGCAACTGCAACCGGACCCGCACCGACGCGGCGATCGCGCTGGCGAAGTGGCTGGCGGCGGATCCCACCGGCCAGGACGCCGGCAACGTGTTGATCATCGGCGATCTCAATGCCTACGACAGGGAGGACCCGGTCGCGGCCCTGGTTGATGCCGGCTACCAGGACCTGCTGGCCCGGTTCCAGGGCGAGTTCGGTTACAGCTACGTGTTCGACGGCCAGTTTGGCTACCTCGACCACGCCCTGGCCAATGCGGCACTGGCGGGGCGCGTCGCCGGGGCCGCCGCCTGGCACATCAACGCCGACGAACCCGACATCCTGGACTACGACACCAGCTACAAGTCCCCCGCCCAGGCCGGGTTGTACGCGGCGGATGCCTACCGCAGCTCCGACCACGACCCGGTCCTGGTGGGCCTGAACCTCTTCGGCACCCCGCAGACCCTTCGCGAGTGCATGCGCGGTGGCTGGCGCGAGCTGCGCACCGCGGACGGCGAAGCCTTCCGCAACCAGGGCCAGTGCGTCGCCTATGTGAATCACCGGCGCCGCCAGGCCTGGGTGGAAAACCTGTGGGAGCTCTGGGCCATTCTCCACAATCACTAGCCCAGCCCGCCGGGGCCGAAACCCCGGCGACCGCCCTCGCGGTGGCCGGTCTCATCGCCGGCGTCGCCCCGGGTTCCCGCCGGCGCTGGATATCTGCCCTTGATCTCCCTATATTGGTGTCTCCCGGCGACCCGGGAGACGACAATAATTGAATCGGGGAAGCGCGGCGGTACCGCACCTCGGCAGACGAGATGCCCGGAGAGGCAACGTGGCGGCAGACAGGGCCATTGGTATCAGGACAGAGCGGTGTGACCAGCGCTCGGGCTACGTGCTGGACAATATGGAAGGCGCGGTGGACCGGGCGGTGTTCCTCGCCAAGACGGACCTGCCGATCGCCATTGTCGGTGCCCGCGGCACCGGCAAGATGTACGTGGCCCGGGTGGTGCACGAGGCCGCCGGAGGTGAAGCCGCGGGCATGCGTATCATTGATTGCAGGGAATTCCGCAACCGCGACGCCGCCAATCGGCATATCGACAGCGCGCTGCGCGAATGCACCGGCGGCACGCTGGTCTTCAAGTACCCCCACCTGATGTGCTCCGATGCCCAGCAGCGCCTGGCGCGGCAACTGACCACGCGCACCCTGCTGGACAGCAAGCCCCCGCGCACCCTGCCGCGGGCCAAGTACGTGGCCCTGTTTCCCGACGCCATTGAGCGCCTGATCCGCAACCAACAGCTCAATGAGCGCCTGGGCAGTGTGTTTGCTGGCTACCCGATTTCGGTGCCGCCCATTCGCGCGCGCCAGCGCGCGGTACTGCGTTGGGCCGATAAGATCCTGCGGCAGGAGTGTGAGGACCGGGGTGTCGGGTTGCCGCGTTTCACCCCGGAGGCGGAGGAGGCCATGCTCGGTCACGGCTGGGACGGCAATATCAGCGAAATGCGCCAGCGCATCGTGCGCGCCCTGGAATCCGCCGATGGGGGGGGCTGGATCAGTCCCGCCGATTTGGGGCTCTATGGTTCGCCGGACGTCCGTGAATCCCCCGTGGTACAGCCCCTGCTGGACGGCTTTGGCGGCGAGCTGTCCCACGCCGGCGACTATCGGCCCTCCGCGCGGTCGGAACTCGAGCAGCGGCTGGCGGAAGCGGTGCACCACGTCCTGGATACCGGTGGCGAGGAACCCCTGGGTACCTGGCTGGAGGATGAAATTGTGCTGGCGGTGCTGGCGCGCTGTGGCGGGCAGACCGCCAGGGCCGCGAAGCGCCTGCGGACCACCTCCCGCAACGTGCAGCGCTGGCTCCCGGGCATTGAGGCGCGCAACACCCAGCGCGCAGACAACATGAACTGGAAACCGGTGGGCGAAGTGGTGGCGCGCTGGGTGGATAACCTCGAGGTCGACTGTTCCGATCCTGTGCACAGCGCGCGCGAAATAATCCTGCAACAGCTTGAGATACAGGGCATGGCGGCGAAGCTGAAGACCCGCGCGGCGATCCTCGGGGTCTCCGTGCCCACCTACAACAAGCGGCTCAGGCTGGCGGCGCAAGACGGGGAGTGACGGGGTGAGCAAACAAGCCAGGCAGGCGATGGGGGACGCGGCGCAGCGCAAGCCGGTCCAGGAGTACGCGCGGCAATTCAAGGAACTGTGCGCGGAGCAGACGCCGCTGGCGCTGGGCTTTTCGGCGCGCCTGAACATGCTGTGGGACCTGTCCGGCGCCGCGCCGCCGCTGGACGAGGGCCGGGTGATCAGCCTGCTGGGTATCAACCCGGAGTGGCGCGAATCGGATGTCCGCGCCTGGCTGCACAAGGATGTAGTGCCGCCGCGCGATGACCTGTACAACATGGTGCGCTTTCTGGTGGCGCAACTGGGCGAGCACCAGGACGTGCGCCACTGGGAGGCCTTCCTGATCTACGGCCCCGGTGTCGTGTCCTCCCCCGTCGACCACCTGTTGTACCGCGAGGACCAGGGGCGGCGCGATATCGCCACCATGATTTTTGCCCAGGTCAGCGACCGCTACAAAATCCCTCCCAGTGCCTACGACGCGGAAGAGGCTTTCCAGCGCTGCCTGACCCTGATGTACAAATTGAATATATACGAGTGGCGCGACTTTCAACCCGGCCATCTGGAGCCCTTCAAGAACTTTATGTTTCCGCATGCGCAGTGACCTGCCCCGCTTGGGCGAATTGATGGCATCCGGCGCCGGCCGCGATTGGAAAGGTGTCCAGGCGGTATGGCTGCTCGCGGGTTCGGCGGGGGCCACCGCGGCGGTGCACCGCTTTCTCGGCGGTTTCCGGCGCTGTCCCCCCGTCGCGTTTATCTACGCCCAGCACTACGATCCGGCGCGCCAGGACCAACTGCGGCACCTGGTGGACGACAACAAACTATTCCACATGGAGTTAATAGAGGGGCGGCATCAAATGGCGCCCGGTACGGTATTGATCGTGCCGCCCCACCGGCGAATCCGCTTCTGTGGCGGCTTGGACATCGCCGCGGAATCCGCTCCCTGGGAGGGCCATCACACGCCGGATATCGATGAACTGGAAGTGATGTTGGCGGCGGCGGGCCTGCCGTCGATCGGCGTGGTCCTGTTCAGCGGCATGGGCAGCGATGGCGCGGGCAGTTTGGATGTGCTGGATGCCAGTGGTTGCCGCATCTGGGTGCAGGACCCCGACACCGCCTCCTGCCGCGGCATGCCCCGCGCCGCCCTGGACACCGGCCTGGTGCACCGCCAGGGCGGTCCAGAGCTGCTTGCCTACACGCTCGAACAACTGTACAGCTGATCGTTTCCCCTCCCGGCGACATCCTATCGCAAGAAAATCCGGTTTCTGGAGAAAACTCCAGTTTTTCCTTGAAGCGCCCGGGTGCAATTCAAATACTGTGATTGCCAGACAAGCCGTGAAGTGGCCACGGAAACCGACGCTGCGAGGTTAGAAATGACGGATCAGACTGAAGAACTGGACGTTTCAGGCGTGAAAGTCGCCATCGTCGACGATGCCAAGACGATACGCATGATGATGTCCCACACCCTCAAAAACATGGGTTGCGAGGTGGAGTGCGCCGAGGACGGCTACAAGGCGCTGGGCATGCTGCGTCGATTCAAGCCCGACATCATTTTCCTGGATATCACCATGCCGGAGCTGGATGGCTACCAGACCTGCACGCTGATCCGCAACGCGGAGGATACGCGCAATACGCCGGTGGTGATGCTGTCCTCCTCCGACGGTATTTTCGACATTGCCAAGGGGCAGGCCAGGGGCGCCACGGCGCATGTCACCAAAATCCCGCCGGACTCGGTATTGCGCCAGATCATTCACGATCATACGGCGTCGCGGAAGGCGGCCTGATCCATGAACCAGAGCGCCATGGCCATGTTCCGCGAATTGGAGCGCAACTACGAGCAGGCGGCGGCGCCGCGGCCAGAGCCCGGCGAGCAGGTGATGCTGTGGGTGGGTACCCACTTGGGTATCGCCGGCGTGTCCCTGCTGATTGGCGCCGGCGAGCTGGACGAAATCATTGAAACTCCCCCGGTAACGCCCATTCCGGGCACCAAGCCCTGGGTGCTGGGCCTGGCGGCGCACAAGGGGGGCTTGTTACCCATTTTTTCAGGCGACGTGCTGTTTCGCCGCGCCCCCTACTCGGGACGTGTGCGCGAGTACTGCATGGTGGTTCGCCGCCAGGGGCTGCATTTCGGCATGACCCTCAGCGGCGTGCATCGCGACATGAAGTTCCCGATCGCGGAGCGCGACATGTCGCACCCGGTGGATGCTGATTTCGCCGACTTCTGTCTCGGCGGTTTCCACTACGAAGGACGTTTTTTGGCGGTACTGGATATCGACAAACTGGTCGCGGACGGCGAACTGAGCAGCGCGTCAGCTTCCGAAGGGGACTTTAACGAGGATAAAAGCTCATGACTTCAGCCAAAAAGAGCGCAACATCTTCTTTCTGGGTAAGCCTTATCTCGCTGGCGATACTGGCTTGCCTGGGTGGGGTGATCTACACCTTCGTGATGATCCAGCAGGAAGCGGGCGAGGAAGGTGAATACCGCGCCATCGCCAATGACCTGCGGCTGCAGTCGCAGCAGGTGGTGGCCCGCGCCCGGGAAACCGCTCAGGGCGAACAGCGGACGTTCGACCAGCTGGCCACCCAGGTCACCCAGTTCAATGTGGCCCTGGCCGGCCTGGAAAACGCCGGCCTGGACGCCGAGCTCGAGGAGATTCTCGCGCAGTGGGCGCCGATCCGCGACTCGGCCCAGACCCTGGTGGACGCGGGTCCACGGATTGTCTTTATTCACGGTGTTTCCGGCGAGTTGGAGAAGAATATCCGGCCGATCCAGAGCGAGTTCGCCGCGGTGGTGGATATCCTGCTCGATGAGTCGGTATCCAGCGACACGGTTTCCGCCGCGCAAAAGACCCTGTGGCTGACCGAGCGCATCGCCCGCAACATCGACAAGATCCTCGCCGGCGGCGCCGAAAACCAGCGCGCCGCGGATGAATTCCGCATGGACGCCGCTGATTTCAACCGCACCGTGGACGCGCTGCGCAACGGCAACAAGGTGATGGGCGTGCAGCGCATTGCCGATCCAGACGCCATCGACGCCATCGACGGCGCCGCGGAGCAGTTCTCGGTGGTGTCCGCCTCGGTGGAACAGATCGCCGAGGCGGCGCCGGGCATGCGCGCCGCTGCCGCCGCGCGCCAGTCGATCGCGGTGTCCAACGCCCAGCTCTCCGACGCCATTTCGGCCCTGGTGCCGGCCATCGATCGCATGACCAACGCGCGGATGTACGATCGCAGCACCCTGATGGTGCTGTTCGGCGCCCCGGCGGTACTGGCGGTGGCCCTGCTCATCCTGATGTTCCGCAACCAGCGGCGCCGGGTGATCTACACCGAGGCCGGGGTGGCCGACGTCAACAGCGCGCTGCTCAAGATCGCCGAGGGCGACCTGACGGTGCAGGCGCCGGAGGAGAACACGGTGACCCGGGATATCGCCCGCGAAATCAACGCCTCCACCGGTCGCCAGCGGCAATTGATACGGAATATCCGCACGCCCTTCGAGATCGCGGTGGACGAGATCAACAAGATCGGCAAGACCGCCCAGGGCCAGGTGGAGAAAGGCAAGGAACTGACCCGCTCGGTGGTCGAGTCCACCACCGCCGCCACCGAGATGGTGCGCACCAGCGAGCAGATCAAGGCCGCCACGGTAAAAGCGGCGCAAACCTCGGAGCGCAACCGCCTGCAGGTGGCCCGCGGCTACGAGCTGACCAAGGACATGTCCAAGGCCTCCGCCGACGTCCGCGAGGCGGTGCAGGAGACGTCCAAGTCCGCCAAGCGCCAGGGCGAGCTGATCCAGTCGGTGACCACCGCGGCGGAATACATCCAGGCGCTGAACACCAAGATTTCGGTGGTCGCGATCAACACCCGGATCGAGGCGGAGAAAGCCGGCGAACACGGGCGGCCCTTCCTGGGGATTGCCGAGGCGATCGGGGATTTGCTGCGCGAGGCGGAGGAAGAGGGACGCAAGATCATTTCCGAAGTGCGCATGCTGCAAAACCTCTCGGCGGAAAACCTGTCCTCGATGGAAAACACGGTGGGCACCGTTGTGACCATCCTCGAGTACATCGATCGCCTGGATGCCTCCCTCGAGGAAATCAACGAGGGCTCCAACGAGATTACCGCCATCATTAACTCGGTGGACGACGCCGCAGGCCAGTCAGCGGACAGCGCCCAGCACATGAACAGTTCGATGGCGGAAATCCGCGAGCGCAACCTGGACATTTCCGAGTACAGCGAGCACACCCAGGGTGGCGTGAGCGCGCTGCAGCAGTCGATGCGCGCGGTGGCCGAGAACCTCAGCCAGTTCCGCATCGAGGAGGACGCGGCCGCCGGCGACGCCGGGCTGGCCGAGCTGGATGGCATGGAGCACATTCCGGAGGCCCGGCGCATCTACGACGAGCGCGAGATGGAACAGCTGGAACACGGTGAAGACCGGGAGAAAGTGTCCGTATGAGCCTCGCCGCCCGACGCCAGACGCCGCAGTTGAACGGCGCGCAGTTCGCCCTGCTGATGGAGCAGTTGCAGCGCCGGGCGGGAATTCGCATCGAGAGCCCCCTGGGCGTGATCGCCGACTGTGTCGGCGAGCGCATGCAGACGCTCGCGCTGGAGAGCAGCGCGGACTATGTCGCCCTGTTCGACGACAGCATCAGCGCCCGCGCCGAGTGGCTGGCGCTGGTGGACCTGTTGACGGTGAAGGAAACCCGCTTTTTCCGCCAGCCGGCCGCGATGCAGGTGGTTGCGGAGTACGTGGAGGACTGGCTCGGTCGCGAGGATACCGGCAACGGCTTCTCTTTCTGGAGCGCCGGTTGCAGCGCGGGCCATGAACTGTATTCCATCGCCATGGTGGTGGAGCACCTGCTGCACCGCGAGGAACCCTGGCTGGAGTGGCACGGCGTGGGCACCGACATCAGTTTCCGCGCCATCACCGAGGCCCAGCGCGGCCGCTATCACGAGGCGGCGATCGAACATATCCCCGCGCCCTACCGCCGGGCCTACACCGCGCGCGTCAGCGAGCGGGAATGGCAGATGAGCGAGGGCATTCGCACACGCAGTCATTTTTTTCACAGCAACCTGCTACATGTCAACGACGCTCCGTTCTCTGACTTCAATGTCGTGTTCTGCCAGAACGTCCTGATCTACTTCGAACGCGATACACAGCATTGGATTATCGACCAGCTCGCCGATCGCCTGCGCGAAGGCGGCCTGCTGATTCTCGGCGCGGGCGAGGACCTGGGGTGGACCAACCCGCTCATGCAACGCGCGGGCCGGCCCGGCGTGTGTGCCTATAAAAAACTGGAGGTGTAAGTGGTGACTACCAAGACCGACATTGTCTCCCTCAAGTGGGTCATCGGCCTGATGAACAAGCAGGCCGAAAACGCCGAGCAGGCCCTGGTCGAATACAGCAAGGATGCCAGCCAGAAAAAGCCCCTGCTGCAATGCATGTGGGCCGTGCACCAGATCACCTCCACCCTGCGCGCGCTGGGTATCAAGAAAGGCGAAATGCTGTCCATTGAAATGGAGCGCAGCCTCAACTTCCTGTACAAGGACCGGGTGCAGGGCGAGCGCCGCAAGCTCACCATGGGCGGCCTGATGCAGGCGCTCAAGGTACTGCCGGCCTACCTCGCCCACGTACAGACCGCCCGCGTGGACACCGGCCAGGGCCTGGAGCCCTATGTCAATGACCTGCGCCGCTGGGTCGGGGAGCGGCCGCGTCCCCAGGCCTTTTTCTTCCACATGGATATTCCCGGGGACCTGGGCATTACCGCGGGGGCCTCACCCGCTCCCGATGACGAAATCAAAAGCCGCGCCAATGTCATGCTGGCGCTGTACCTGGAGATGGCCAAGTCGGCCCTGCGCAAGCGCAACACCGGGGAGAGCATGAAAACCGTGGCGCGCATCGCGCGCAAGATGCAGAGCCTGTTCGCCGGCAGCAAGCCGGAGCGTTTCTGGTTCGCCCAGGTGGGTCTGTGCGAGGGAATCGCCGGTGGCCTCATCGTGCCGGACGAATGCATCGCCCAGGTGTTCAAGACCGGGGCCTTCATGATCAAGTACGCCCGCGAGAACGGCGGCCAACTGGACCCGGCCGTGGACTACGACAGCTACCTGCAGCAGATGCTGTACTACATCGCCTCGTGCAAGGCCAAGCCGGTGCACATCGCGAAGATTCGCGAAGTCTTCGGTATCGACGACAACACCCTGGAGGAGTCGCAGCGAGGGCTGATTCATATCGACGCCCTGGTCACCGCCCTGTCGGGCGCGCTCGAGCAGCTCAACGCGGTGGTGGACCACATCAACGCCAACGACCTGTCCACCATTCGCCAGGCGGATGAAGAAGCGGGCGCGGAGGTGCTCGACGGCGTGGAACGCGCCATGTACCGTTTGTCCGCCGCCGGCCAGGAAGCCCACGCGGATTCGCTGCAGGCGGTGTTCGACAAACTGCGCAATCTCTACCGCGGTCACTACAGCAGCGATACCGTGAAGCTGGAGCAGGCCATCGCGGATATCGTGCGCGGTATCGTCGATGTGAAACTGGACGTCGAATACAAGCTGGAGCACGGGGTGTGCAGTTCCTTCTCCAGTCGCGAATTTGAGTTGCGCGAGAGCGTGGTGACCGCCACCTTCGGCCAGATGGCGCTGGTGGAAAACCACCTGCACGCGGTGCTGCGGCGCAAGGCCCTGGCCAATGCGCTCAAGCGCAAGCCCTTCGGCATGGACGACACCCTCAAGCTGACCCACGCCCTGCACCGCTACCTCAACAAGACCGACAAGGGCCACGCGGAGCTGCGCAAGGCGGTGTTCGAGGCGGACAACGGCGAGGCCGATGTCGACCTGCTTTACGACCTGGCAAAACAGTTCCTCGACCAGTTGGACGATACGCCGGAACGCAAGGCGATGAGCGTCTCCACCCAGTTGCTGGCGGAGATCGCCGGCGCCCTGACCTTCGCCGGCATGGAGCGCGAGGGCAAGGTGATCGAGCAGTGCCGCAAGTGGCTGGTGGCGGCGAGTCGCGCCGGCTGCGTCCACGAGGACGAGGCCTTCCGCTGCTTCGCCGACGCCTTTGCGCAAATCGAATTGCACCTGCAGCGCACCATTATCGATCCGCTGGATGACACCGCGCACATGATCGCCTTCGCCGAGCAGCGGGCGGCGGAGCTGGATCGCCATATCGACGACTTGTCCGCCGGCAGCGCGGTGGTGGTGGCGGAGGCCGAGGCCGTCGCGCCGGCGGGTGCCGCCGAGGCCACCGCCGCGCCGGAGGGCGGCTACGTCGAGGACCGGGACATACCGCCGGAATTCCGCGAGGTCTTCCTGGAGGAGTCGGAGGAGATCGTCGCCGAACTGACCCGCCTGATGAGCGCCTGGGAACTGGACCCGGAGGTGGGGCACGAGCTGAAGGAAATCCGTCGCCACTTCCACACCTTCAAGGGCAACGGCCGCGCGGTGGGTGCCAATGTGCTCGGCGAACTCGGCTGGTCGGCCCAGGACATGCTCGATCGCGTGCTGGACGGCGAGATTCCGCCGGACGACAAACTGCAGGCCCTGCTCAAGGATGTGGTGACGGCGCTGCCCGGCCTGGTGGCCTCGTTCCAGGACCCCGGGGGCTTCGATGTGTCCACCACCCGCGAACTGACCAACCGCTGTTTCCGCATGGCGGAAACCGGCGCCGACGACCTGGCGTCCGACATGCCGCAGATGGATGGTGCGGCGACGCCTTCAGGGCCCTCGGCTCCGGAACATTCGGCTCTTCACTCCTGAGCGCCCGCCGCCAGGTTGATGCAGACTCAAGGGGAGAACGACCGTGCATTCAGAAGATAGCGCCCGCCCCGACCACCAGGGGTCACAAACAGAGCAGGATCTGCGCAAGAAAACCCTGAAGTGGTTGCTGGAGCAGGATCTCTCGGAGCCCGCCGACTCACTGTTCAGTGTCGCGGGCGGGGATTACCAGGGCGGTGACCTGACCGAGCGCGAGGCCGCGGTCGCCGGCCGGCCAATGATCGGCGGCAACCCCTCGGCGGACGACCTGTCGGCTTTCGTCGGCGAGGAGATCGTGCTTTCCGGCGAGAGCGGCGGCAATATCTATAGCGACCAGCAGGTAAGCGACGGGGACGGCAACACGGCGGGCAACGGCGCCGGGCCTGGAATCGTGGCGATAGATCACCGTCGCCGCGCCGATGCCGCCGACGCGATTGACGAGCTGTCGGTGGAGGATGGCACCGACATCCTGGGCCTGCTGGACGACGACGACATCGGATCCAGGCCGCTGTCCCTGCAACGCAGTCGCAAGGCGCGCGCGACCCCCCTCGACCCGGCTCCAGAGCCGATAGCGGCCGAACCGATAGTCCCTGAACCGATAGCCCCCGAACCGGTGCCGCGACCCGGGCCGCTCCAGTCACCGGCGGAAGGTGGCTTCGAGGCCGTCGCATCCGCCACGGATGCGGCGCCGGACGTTGCGACTCCCGCGGTAGCGGAGGGGCCGCTCGCGGCGCGGCTCGACAGTACCTGGGAGCCGGGTACCTTTGAGTCGAAGGCCTTCGAGGCCAACGGCCCCGCCCCCAGTACTTTCGACAACAGCGCTTTCGACAACAGCGTTTTTGACAACAGTGCTTTGGACGCCGGTGACCTCGAGCCCGGTACCGATGTACTGCCAAGCGCACCGCTGCCCGCCGCGGGCGCGCCCTCTCCCGGCGGCGAAATGTCCATGAGGCCCGGGGACGCCAGCGGCGGCCCGGAGGAAGACGTTGACGATTTGCTGGGCACCCTCGACCCGGCCTTGACACTGTCGACGGCCGAGGCGGACGGCGACAGTGTGATCGAGGATGGCGGCTGGTTGAGCGATGGCGCCGAGGCGATCTTTGACCAGCCCCTGGCGGTTGATGGGGAGTCGCGCGGCGGCGACTTTGAATCGGAGATGCTCGAGCTGGACGCTCTCGAGTTTGGCGTCCTTGAGCCCGGTGTCACGGACCGGGGCGACGCGGAGCCGGAGGCAGCTGTGTTGGGTGCCCCTGGGCCGGGCGTCCCTGAGCCGGGCGCCCCTGAGCCGGGCGCCCCTGAACCGGGCGTCCCTGAGCCGGGCGCCCCTGAGCCGGGCGCCATGCTACAGGATGTCGTGCCGGAAACGCTGGACGATGTACTGGCCCTCGACGAGCGGGATGCCGACGCCCTGGGCGGCGAACTGCTGGGTGATCTGTCGATTCTGGCGGGAGACGGCGACGGGGCGGAGGATGTGCCGTCCCTCGAGGCGAATGCCCTGGATTCCCCCGACGCGGAGCAGCTGGCCGTCGAGTGGTTGTCGGCGGCCGTCGGCGCGGACCAGGCGGACCGGGAAGAGGACGTCGATGTCGACGCGCGGGAGCCAGCGGCGGCCGACGACAGTCACGACGTGCACAGCTACGTCACCCGTCACAGCCCGCCCACCGATGACAGTGAATTCGACGCCTACCTGCTGCGTGGTGAACACCTGAGCGATTTCGGCCATGACTTTGACAGCCTGGTGGTCGAGCGCACCGAGGGTGTGGTGTCGGTGGATCCCTCCCTGGAGTCGGACCTGGACTACCACCAGGATTTCAGCTTGCCCCAGGATTTCAACCCGCGCACCGTGGCCGCCCTGGCCCGGGTGGTGGCGCCGGCAATGGAGGAACTTGAGGCGGCGGTGGAAGCGCGCCTGGTCGAGCTGTCGCTGCCCGCGGGCAGTGTGGCCCTGGATGCCATGCTGGCCACCGACCCCTTGTCGCGGCGGCAGTGCGTGGACGAAGGCTACGTCCCGTTCCCCGGGATCGGCGCGCGCATACCCGCGGTATTGGCGGAGCTCGGGGACAGCGAGCGCGACGCACTGTGTGTACGCTTGGTGCTCCGGGACAGCGGCGATACCTGCAACGAACTGTTCCGCGAGAATTTCGCCCTTGCTGTCGACGACCCCGGGGCTTCACTGGCGGCGCCCGCCGTCGGTTCGTTCCCCTCGGGCCTGGATCTCGATATCGGCGGTGTCGGCGCCAGTGGCGAGTTCGCCGTGGACGTGGAGCCCGCCAACGACGCCGGGCCGGCGGCCGCCTCGCCGGTCACCGGGCTGGAGACAGCCGCGGAGGACACTTCGGCGGCGGAGCGGGAGGATATCGACGGCGCCTGGCTGGATCTGTCATCGGTCGAAGAGGATGACAGCGCCATGCTCGATTTGCTGTCGTCCGCGGCGGCCTCGGCGGATGGGGACCCCGACTTGCCGGACCCGCTGTCGGCTACAGAGGACTACGATGACAGCGAAATGCTGTCGCTGTTGTCAATGGCGGCGCAGGAGGACGACACCGACGCCCAGGCTCCGCCCGCGGAGATGGCGGCGGAGTTTTCCGCGTTGGCTCCGGTCGATGCGGATGCCGACGCGGATGCCGAGGCCCTGGAGATGGCGGCCGAGGACCGCGATCGCGATATTGCCCACGCGGCCGGGGATGAGGTGATCGACGTTGATGGCGGTGAGAGCGGCGACAGCGACGAAACAGCGGTTCCGGACATCTTCTCCGCCGAGGAACTCGACGACTGGGATGCGGAATTGGCGCCCGGCACCGATGCGGCGGATGTCGAGGCCCTGCTGCGGAGCCTGGGCGGCGAGGAGTCGGACATCGGCGAAATCTGCGGTGTGGCCGTGGACGAATTCGATGGCGGCGACGACCTGGCGATGGAGCCGCTCGAGCAAGCGGTGCCCGTCGCGGTGGAGGCGTCCGCGCTTGGCCTTGCGCGGCAACCCGGCGCGGTGGATGACGAACAATCTCCGGCGCCAGCCGAATCCGGATTGGCCTGGTGCATTCCCGACAACATCCGCTTCAACTACACCAGTCGCAGTGGCACCGAGGTGTTCCGTGACTTTCTCGACGCCTTCCTGGAGGAGGGCGCGGTCGAACTGGAGAAACTCGAGGATGCCATTGGCGCCTGGGAGCAGGATTTCGACTCCCCGGCGGGCACCGACGTCGTGCCGCGTGTACTGCATACCCTCAAGGGTATTGCCAAGGGTGTGGGCCTGCAGCGTTACGGCACGCTGATCCACAATTTTGAAACCCTGCTGGCGGCGCTGGCCAGGCCGGCGGAGGGCGGTGAAGCGGACTATTTCCGCATCGTCAATGCCTGGCTGGATGCGGCGGTCCAGGGTTTCGAGCACATTCAGGATACCCAGAGCGACGTGGCCAGCGAGCTGCCCCAGGCCGAGGGCCTGGTGGAGCCCGTGCCAGCCGGCGGCGCGGGCGCCGCCGATGCCGCATTGGCGGTGGAGGCGCGCGGCGATGTGAGCGAGGACGCGCCGGCGGTGCCGGTCCGGGCGCAGGAGCGGCAACAGGACAAGCGCCTGGCGGACGAGGGCGCCAAGGTACTCGCCGCGCAGCAGACCATCCGCATGACCTCGGAGGCCCTGGACAACCTGCTCAACCTGAGCAACCAGGCGCAGCAGTTGGGCGTGCGGGCCTCCCAGAGCACCTTCAAGAGCAAGCGCGCGGGAGCGGAGCTACTGGCGCGCCTGTCCTCGGTGCGTTCCCACATCACCAAGATCGCCGATCGCGCGCTGCAGAACGTGACCGCCCGGGGCGGCCGGGACCAGTCCGAGCTGGATGCGCTGGAAATGGACCAGTACTCCGAATTGCAGGAAGCCGCCAGCATTCTGCGCGAAGGCATCGAGGACCTGGACGACCTGATCCACCTGGCCAACCGCCAGAGTGCTTCCGCGGAGTCGCTGCTCAAACAGCAGGCCTCGGTGATCACCTCCCTGGGATCCGCCATCCGCGATGCGCGGGTGGTGCCGGTCGCCCGGCTGATGCCGGGCCTGCGCCGCATCGTGCGCACGGTGGGCGCGGACCTCGGCAAGGCGGTGAACTTCCGGGTACTCAACGAAATCGGCAAACTGGACCGGGATAGCCACGTGTGCTGCCAGATCATCCTGGAGCACATGGTGCGCAATGCCCTCGACCACGGCATCGAAGCCCCGGAACAGCGCCGCGCGGCGGGCAAGCCCGAGACCGGGCTGGTCACCATCGACGTGAGCAAGGACGGCTCCGACTACCTCATCCGGCTCAGCGACGACGGCCGCGGCATGGACCCGGCCGCGCTGCGCGAGGCGGCGCTGGAGCGCGGCCTGGACGTGGATGTCGGGGCACTTGGCGACCGCGAGGCCCTGCGGCTGATTTTTCACAAGGGTTTTTCGACGGCTGCCCGGCTCAGTGAGATTTCCGGTCGCGGCGTGGGCATGGACATCGTGCTCAGCGAACTGCAGCAGATCGGCGGTGACATCGATATCGACTCGACCCCGGGCCAGGGCACGACCTTTACCGTGCGGGTGCCATCGAACGTCAACGTGAATGGCGCCCTGCTGGTCGCCGCGGGCGACACTTCCTACGCCATTCCCCTGGATGGCCTGATCGCCGTCGAG
Organism: Parahaliea mediterranea; assembly: GCF_017255185.1. GTDB lineage: Bacteria > Pseudomonadota > Gammaproteobacteria > Pseudomonadales > Halieaceae > JAFKCZ01. The sequence continues at coordinate 157,967 of NZ_JAFKCZ010000007.1, read as the reverse complement.
CACATCGCCACCAACGATTTCTTCCGCGCGGTCAGCGAAGGCGAGCGCCTGTGCATCTACGACCTGGACTGCGAGCCGGCCTACCTGGCGACCCTGTGCAGTGGCGCGAAACTGCCGGACCCGGATTCCTGGGGCGACACCGTGCCGGTGATCCTCGCGGGGAGCGAGGAGCGCTACATGGCGATCGCCGTGGACGACGTGGCCGAGGCGCTGGAGCTGGTGATCCGCTCCATGGGCGCCCAGTTCTCCCAGGTGCCGGGCGTGGCGGGCGGCGCCACCACCGCCGATGGCCAGGCCATTGTCGCCCTGGACCTCAACGCCCTGGTGCGCAACCTCGCCGCCAGCCAGTTGTCGGCGGTGCCCTTCGAGCGGGAGAAGAGCGAACGCCTGCTGGTGCTGGTGGTGGATGACTCGCGCACCCAGCGCATGGTGGCCACCAGCCAGTTCGACACCCTGGGCGTGGAGACCGTTACCGCGGAAAATGGCCTGGTTGCCATCGATATGCTCAACGCCACCCACCGGCTGCCCGACGTGGTATTGCTGGACGTGGAGATGCCGGTGAAAGACGGTATCCAGACCCTGCGCGAAATCCGCAAATCGGAGCGCTACAAGCATCTGCCGGTGATCATGGTGACCTCCCGCACGGGGCCCAAGCACCGCGCGCTGGCTCAGGAGGCCGGTTGCAACGGCTACATGGGCAAACCCTTTAACTTCCCGGTGCTGGTGGAGCAGATCGTGCAGCTGACCGGGCACGAATTGCAGATCAACTGAGGCTGAAGCATGGGCGAATCAGCGCTGCGCAAATGTCTGTTCCTGCCCCGTTCGGCGTCGGAAATATGGGCGGTGCCGAAAAATTGCCTGGCGGAGATCGTGACCCTCTACCGGGTCGATGAACAGCCGCCCGAGACGCTCTCGTGGCGTGGCCAGGAAGTGCCTGTAGTGGACGCCGGGCGCGGCGAGCGGACGCCCTGGCGCGACCCGCGCGCCCGCACCGGCTTGGTGGCCATCCTGCTGGGTATTGATGGCTGCGGCTGCGAATACCTGGGCATCCCGCTGCGAGGGGTAGGCCTGGGCCTGTACGAGGTGCCCGAGGATGAGGTGGTGGATTGCCCCGGGGAGGCCCTGCCGGGATCGACGGGCGCCTTTACCTGGCGCGGCGTGACCTACCAGGTGCCGGACCTGATGACTCTCCTGGCGGGGCACGGCGCCGCCGGGCCGGTGACCGATGGCGAGCAAACGCAGTCCGCCTGAACGAAGAACAATGGAGAAGCCGTGAAATCAGTGCAACTTGACCAGTTGGTGGAGCGTATCGACCAGGCTTTCGGGGCCGATATGCCATTCACCGATGGCGGCCTGTCGGAGAACGACATCGCCACCCTGAACCGGGTGTTCGCCGATGGCGGCTACCAGCGCTACCTGCAGGACCAGGTGAACCGGCAGATCATTCGCGACTACCTGGCCAATGCCGTGGTGCTGAATGTCATTTCGGAGGAAAAAGTCGCCGCCTGCGCCCGCCGGGCGGGCAGCGTCGAGGGGCGATCGGAACTCTCGCTGCACATGTTGATGAACTCCGTGGAACAGGCCGAGCAGCTGCCGCTGGGGGCCGATCCAGAGCCCCTGAAGCCGCTCGGCGGGGGTTCCGGCAGGCCGCCCCACCTCAATCTGATCCGCAGCTGAGCCGCGACGAAGCCCCCCGGGGCCGTCTGTCGCCCCGCAAAAATTTGGCAAGCCCGGGCCCTTCCCGGGCGCCAAAATTTCCCGCAAGCCAAAAAAAAGGCAAAAAAAATGGCGCCTGTTCAAATCGATTGAATTTGGCCGCTTCGGGCCGTTGTCAAGCTTTTTCCCTCTGCCTATAAAGGTCGTCCACGGGCTGGTAACGCGGGTCGCCGGGTCTGCGGTCTCCCGCAAAGCGATAACTAAGAGACGACAAGGGGATGGAACAATGTTGACTGTGACGCCGACAGCGGTGCTTGAGGGCAAGTCCACCAATCTGGAAGTCTTTGCGGTAATCGAGGGGAAAAAGGTCTATCTGCCGCCAGAGGCAAAGTATGTCATGCAGGACCGTCGGGGCCTGTGGTTCTACTGCACGCGCAAGCCGCGTACCTCGGAGGGTGACTGGACGCCGAACAAGACCAGTATCTGCTGCCACATGGACGGCGGCTTTGTGCGGGTGCTGAAAACCGAGACCCGCGTGCCCTGGCTCGATACCTGCCAGCGCACCATTCGCATGGTGTCCCGCGACGGTGATCGGCGCCCCGCCGACGAAGAGTGATTTCGCGGTAGTCGACGGTGGGCCTCAGCCCACCGCCGCGTGTTCGGGGTGGCGGGCGAACTCGCACCACTTGCCCAGGGCTTCGCTGTTCGCGGCCAGTATTTCCACCACCTCACTGCTCAACCGCAGGTAGGCTTCGCGCCACACGTCCAGGTGAACCACCATCGCGCAGCGCTGGCGCATCGGCATGGTCCGCGGCAGGTTCAGCGGGTCCATCTGCATGCTCTTGAAGCCGTGGCGCAACACCGAGGATACCACCTCGTTTTCCTTTTTATCCCTCAGTTCGCCCTCGAAGCGGCGCAGGGGCATGAGCAGGCGGTTCCGCTGGGGGAAGTCCGGGTCGGTAATGATGTTGTGAATCCAGATTGGCAGCTGCTCCTCCAGTACCGCCCGCAGCGAGCCCTGGCGCTCGCCCGTCGGCGCTTCGGGCACCACGCGGCACATGGTGAGCTCTTCGCGGCTGTTGTAGCCGTAGGGGCGAAAGCTCTGGATACGCGCCCCGACCAGTGCTATGTGAGTGAGTTGTAGGTCAGACATCTTGGGGTCCGTTGCAACTGTTGAAGTAGAATTCGCCGCTATTCGGTGAGCATGAAATTAACCGGGACCGGGATGACCAGCCGGTTGCGCTCGCCGCTGTTGTATTCCGCCAGCGCGACCTTGTCCACCGGTTTTTCAAGGGGCTCCTTGAAAGCCCGTTCGGCGGCGGTGACCGCGGAATCATCCAGCATGCCGTGACCCGAGGAGCGGCCGACCGCCACCCGCTGCAGGTTGCCGTCGCTGTCCAGGGTGACATCGAGCTCCAGGTTGCCCTGGATACCGCGGCGAATGGCTGCCCGGGGATAGCGTATCTTGGAATTGACCATGCGAAAGACCATCGAGTTGAACGCCGCCAGGCGCTGTGAGTACTCGATCACGCTCAGTGCGGCGACGCCGTAGGGGTCCTCGGGCGCGGTTTCTTCCGCCAGGGCTTGCGCCGGCGACGTCTCCCGCAACACGGGCTTGATGCGCGCCATGGCGATGCTGGGGGTGGCCGGGGCCAGGGCTTCGCCGGGGGGCTGCGCCGGATCGGTGGCGACCTCGTCGCCAGTGTCACCACCATCGACAGCTGTCGACGCGGCAGCCGACGCTGCGGCAGCCGACGCTGCGGCAGCCGACGCTGCGGCGACGCGATCCTCTGTCACGGCACCGTTCGTGGCGGGGGCTATGTTTGTCGCGGCGGCCTTCTCGACCGCCGGGGACGTCGAACCGGCGGCTACCTGTTGTTTGGCGGCCTGCTCAGGTGCGGCCGGCTTCGGTGCGGCCGGCTCAGGTGCGGCCGGCTTCGGTGCGGCCGGCTCAGGTGCGACCGGCTCAGGTGCGACCGGCTCAGGTGCGACCGGCGCCGGGGACGCCACCCAGGTGCTCACCGCCGCCACGCGTTCGGCGCTGGGCCGGGTGGCGGCGTAGTCGGCGCGCAGATCGACATCGATATCCGCCGATAGCAGGCTGTCGCGAAAGGCGGTGGCGGCGCCCCGTTCGCCGATCCAGCCGGACAGGAAGTAATCGAACACCCCCGGTGCCGCGGTGTGGGCCATCTCCAGGCCGTTCACCGTGGCCGCGGTATCGCCCCCGGCGGACCGCCACAGGGTGAAGCTGTCGCCGGTGTACAGGCTGCCCTGGACGCTGGACATGATGGCGTTGGCGAAGTCCACGGTGGCGGGCGGCGGCGGGGCGCCACTGGCCAGTTCGGCCTGCAGCAGGATGCCGCCAAGTACGCTGCGTATGCTGGTGCGGCGCGCCACGATACGGAATTCCATGGCCCGTTCGTCGTCGGCGCCGCTGATGTCGGCGGGGGTCTCCAATGGATCCCGGGCCAACAGCGCACCCAGGTAGATGTCGCGCCCGGTTTCCCGGTGCATGGCCAGGGCAGTCAGGTTGAGGTCGTCCCTGGCGGCGAGGGCGGGCGCCAGCGACACCACGCACATGGAAAACAGCCCCAAAGCCAGAAACCACTGTTTTGATTGTCGTTTCATAGTTTTTCAGCGTTGTTCGTGTTCTGGTGCCCCAAACTTTGCAAAAGCGGGTACCCACAGGCAACTAAAAACCGGAGAAAAGTCCAGATCTTGGACTTTTTTGAGAAGAAGTCGGCGTTTTTTGCCCGGAACAGGCCCTCGAGCGGGCGGCGGGGGCGAAAAACGGGGCCCGCGGGCCCCGTGGAAGGTGACTTGTCCGGCGCGGAGCCCTATTCCTCGCTCATGGCCTCGCGCACCTTGTCCATGTCGACGGCGTCCCTGGCCTTCTCGGTATCCACCGCTTCCGCCGCCTTTTTGTAGTCCACGCCATCGGCGCTGACTGAGTCCTTGAGTTTGTCCTGGTCGACGGAATCGGCGGCCTTGTCCCTGTCCACGGCGTCGACGAGTTTGTCCAAATCCTGGGAGAAGCTCGCGGCGCTTCCCATTCCCAGGGCTAGGTACAGGCTGGCCATCAGGATGGCGGGTTTCATGGTATCGCTCCCCGGGCGGCGTGCCGCCCTGTATTGTGTAAGCCCCCGGCACACTCAAGTATTGGTGAACTTGTCGCTGCTCGCCAGTGGCGGTTGCGCCGGAGTGGATTTGTCCGCGTCCCGCAGGCGGTCCTGCTCCAGGTCGGCGTGGATCGGGGTGACCTCGGTCATCTGCCGCCTGGACTGGCCCGAGAGCTGGCCGAAGCGTTCCACCTTGCCCTGCAGGCCCTGTTTGCCCACCAGCGCCCGCACCGTGTCGTTGTAGTGATTACCGGCGCTGCGCAGGGTATTGCCCAGGCGGTGCAGGCGCTCGGCCACCAGGCATACCTGGTTATAGATCTCGCCCGCCCGCCGGCCGATCTCGCGCGCCTCGCGGTTGCTGCGCTCCACCATCCACAGGTTGGCGATGGTGCGCAGCAGGGGCATCAGGGTGGTGTGGGACACCAGCACCACGCCTCGCTCGTAGCCGTAGTTGAACAGTTCGCGGTTGTGGCGCAGGGCCTCGATATAGGCCGGTTCCACGGGCATGAACATGAGCACGAAATCCGGGCTGTCGAGCTGCGGCAACTGCGCGTAGTCCTTGGCGGCCAGGTCGTCGATGTGGCGTCGTACCGCCTGCCCGTGGGCCGTCAGCGCGGCCGCGCGGTCGGTGTCGCTGTCGGCGGCCACGGCGCGCTCGTAGTCCACCAGCGACACTTTGCTGTCGATGACCAGGTGTTTGCCGTCCGGCAGCTTGACCAGGAAATCGGGCAGGCGCCGCCGACCGCTTTCGTCGCGCAGCGCCGCCTGGGCCTGGTAGTGGTCGCCGGCTTCCAGGCCCGCCAGCTGCAGGCTGCGCTCGAGCTGGAATTCGCCCCAGTTGCCGCTGAGTTTCTTGTCGCCCTTGAGGGCGGCGGACAAGTTGCCGGCCTGCTCGTTCATCTGCAGGCCGACCTCCAGCACCTTGCGCAGTTCGCCCTCCAGGCTGGCCTGGCCCTTCACCGACTCGGTGTGCACCTGGTCGATGCGTTGCTGGAAACCGTTGATCTGCTCGCGAAAAGGCTTGAGCAGCGCCTCCAGGGATTGCTGGCTCTGGCGGCTGAACTGTTCGCTGCGGTTCTCGAAGATGCGGTGGGCGAGGTGCTCGAACTCCTGCTTGAGCTGGGCCCGGTGCTCGTTCAGCAGGCCCACCTGCGCGCGGTGCTGCTTTTCGCGCTCTTCGCTGCCGGCCTGCAGGCGCGCGTGTTCCCGCTGCAGGGCCTGGTAGCGCTGGTTGATCTCCTGCAGCTGGCGCGTGAGTGCGCGGCGCTGGCGCTGCTGGCCGCGCAGCCGGTGCAGCAGCCAGCCGAAGGTGGCCAGCAGCAGTCCGGCGGCGAGGCCCGACACGGCTAGCAGGATTTGAAATTCGGCAAATGGCATGCGGCTCCCCTTCAGTGTCGCGACCAGTTTACTGGCTTGCACGGCCCGGCGCGCGGCTTGCCGGCGCGTACCTGTCGCCTGGCCGGTGGGGTACAATCGGGCGAGTTTTCCCGAAATGGTGCGGGCCATGGCAGAACCGGTGGGCGGCGGTCCCAAAAAAGTCCTCTACACCCTGGCAACGGTGCGCCGCATCGGCCTTATGAACTCCGCCAAGGCCCTGTCGGCCCGCAATGCCTGCAAGGCCTGCGGCCTGGGCATGGGCGGCCAGCGCGGCGGCATGACCAACGAGCTCGGGGAGTTCCCGGCGGTGTGCAACAAGAGCGTGCAGGCGCAGTCGACGGATATCCAGCCGCCGCTGCCGCCGGCCTTTTTCGACCACCCCCTCGGCGAGCTGCGCGAGCTCACGCCGCGGGAACTGGAGCACGCCGGGCGGCTTGGCAACCCGATCCACAAGTCCGCCGGGGAGGACCGCTACCGCGAGGTCAGCTGGGACTGGGCCCTGGATCGCGCCGCGCGTCGCCTGCGGGATTGCGACCCCGGCCGCAGTTTCTTCTACTCCTCGGGCCGTTCCTCCAACGAGTCGGGTTTCCTCCTGCAATTGCTGGCGCGGCTCTACGGCACCAACAACGTCAACAACTGTTCCTACTACTGCCACCAGGCCACCAGCGTCGGCCTCGGCAGTACGATTGGAACGGGGACCGCCACCGTCGAGCTGGACGACCTGTCCGCCTGCGATTTGGTGTTTGTGATCGGCGCCAACCCCGCCTCCAATCACCCGCGCTTTATCCACAAGCTCAAGGCCTGCCGCGATCGCGGCGGCGAGGTGGTGGTGATCAACCCGGCGCGGGAGCCGGGCATGGTCCGCTTCGCCGTGCCCAAAAGCGCCCGCTCGATGATCGCCGGGGGCACCGAGATCGCCTCCGCCTACCTGCAGCCCCACATCGGCGGTGACCTCGCGTTGTTCAAGGGCCTGGCCAAGGCGGTGCTGGCCGCCGGTGCCGAGGACCGCGATTTCCTGCGCGATCACTGCGAGGGCAGCGAGGCCTTCGTCGCCGACCTCGAGGCCACCACCTGGGCGGACATCGAGGCCGCCAGCGGGGTGGCGCGCGGCGACATCGAGCGGGTGGCGGACATCTACGCCCGCGCCGAGCGCGCGGTGTTTGCCTGGGGCATGGGCATGACCCACCACGCGTTTGGCGTGCAGAACGTGGAATACATCGCCAACCTGGCCCTGCTGCGGGGCATGGTCGGCCGCCGCCACGCCGGCCTGCTGCCGTTGCGCGGCCACAGCAATGTGCAGGGCATTGGCACCATCGGGGTCAAGCCGGTACTTGCCGAGGAAGTGTTTGCGCGAATGGAGAGCGAGCTGGGGGTAAGCCTGCCCCGCGCCGCGGGGATGGATACCCTGGCCGGACTGGAGGCGGCACACGCCGGTGGGATAGACGCGGCCTGCCTGGTGGGCGGCAATCTCTACGGCGCCACCCCCGACGCCGAGTGGGCCCGGCGGGCGCTGGAGCGCATCGGTTTCAAGCTCTACCTGACCACCACCCTCAACCAGGGACACCTTTACGGCATCGACGACAGCGAGGCCCTGGTGCTGCCGGTCTGCGCCCGCGACGAGGAGCCCCAGTCCACCACCCAGGAATCCATGTTCAACTACGTGCGGCTCAGCGATGGCGGTATCCAACGCCTGGCCAATGCGCGCTCGGAGGTCGCCATTCTCGCCGAGCTGGGGGCCCGCCTGCTGCCCGATGGGCCCGTCGACCTGCGCCGCTTCGCCGACCACGAAAACCTGCGCCAGGCGATCGCCGCCACTGTTCCCGGGATGGAGGACCTGCGCGATATCGGCGTGGCGAAACGCGAGTTCCACGTGCGTGGCCGCCTGCTGCACAGCCCCGCGTTTCGCACCGACAGCGGCCGCGCCCGCTTCCAGGTGCATCCGATTCCCGAGCCCCGGGCGGCGGCGGGCGATTTTCCCCTGCTGCTGGCCAGCGTGCGCAGCGAGGGCCAGTTCAACACCATCATCTACGAGGAGCGCGACAGCTACCGCTACAGCGCGCCTCGCGACAGCGTGCTGGTGTCGCCCCGGGACCTGGCGGCCCTGGGGCTGGCCCCGGGGGACCGGGTGGATGTGGTGTCGGATGTCGGCCGCATGCGGGGCGTGACCGCGCTGGCCTTCGATCTGCCGCCGGGCAACGTGCTGGCCTACTATCCGGAAGCCAATGTGCTGTGCCAGCGGCGGGTCGACCCCCGCAGTCGCACGCCCAACTTCAAATCGGTGCCGGTGCGCATCGAGGCGTCGCGCGAGCGCTGAGCGCGGCCGCTGGCGCCCGGTGTCAGGCCGGCGCGGAATCCTCCGGGCCGCGCCCGGGCCTCGGCTGCCGCCAGCGCCGCAGCGGGGCCGTCCCGCTGCTTTGCATCACGAATACGCCCAGCAAAATAATGGCGGCGGCGACGATGTCGATCGCGGCCAGGGATTCGCCGGCGAAGGTCGCGCCGATCACCAGTGCCACCACCGGCGGTATGTAGGTCACGCTCGCGGCCCTGATCGCGCCCAGCCGTTCCACCAGGTAGTAATAGCAGGTGTAGGCGATACCGGTGCCGAACAGCCCGGCGCCGAGGAACAGGCCGCTGGCGGCGCGCCAGTCGGCGAAAATCGCCGAGACCTGGCGAATATCGCACAGCGCGAGCAGCAGCGCCGAGGCGAGGCCCAGCTGGTAGGTACACAGTGCGATCGGGGCGATACCGAGCGGGCTGAGGAAGCGGCGGGCGTAGACGAAGGACAGGCCGACGCTCGCCGAGCCGGCGAGGATAAAGAGCATGCCCGCGGTGTCGGGGGCGGCGATGTCCGCGCTCCAGGGCCGCGCGATGACCATCACACCGGCAAAGCCGCAGGCCAGCCCGAGGACGGAGCGCGGGCGGATCGGCTCCCCGCGCAAAAACAGCGCGGCGCCCAGGAAGGAAAACAGGGGGATGGACCCGCTGAGCATGCCCGCCACGCTGGAGGGCAGCCGTTCCACGCCGGCGGCGAAGGCGTAGTAGTAGAGCGTGGCCGCCAGTAGTGACATTACCGCGAAATGGTGGAGGTGGCGCAGGTGCCACCAGCGCAGGGCGCGCAGCGACAGCGCGAACAGCAACACCGGCAGGAACCCCATCACCACGCGCACCAGCACAATGTGCATGGGCGGGAGCCACTGGCTGGCGATTTTGTTGAAGATGTAGGTGGCGCCCCAGACCAGCCCGAGCAGGGCGTAGATCGCGTAGGCGCCGTGGTTGGCGTTGCGCATTCCGGTACTCCCGTAGAGAAGGCGCGGATTGTAGAAATCGGCGGGATGGGCTACAACTGATCTTATTTGCGCTATGGAATAGTAAATCTATCTTATGAGCGATAGCCCTCCCCTCAATGCCCTGCGCGCCTTCGAGGCGGCACTGCGCTTGAACAGTATTTCACTGGCGGCCGAAGAGCTGAATGTCACCCCCGGCGCGGTGGGTCAACAGGTGCGCAAGCTGGAGGACTGGCTGGAAACAAAACTATTCCATAGGACGGTGCGCCAGATCCGCCCCACCGCCGAGGGGCTGGAGTACGGCGCGCGCATCCAGGGCGCCCTGCGGCAGATCGACGACGCCAGCCGAACCCTGCGCCGCCGGCACCAGAAGTCGGTGCGGGTGGTGATGCCGCCGAGTTTCGCCGCCAAGTGGTTTTCCAGCCGCATGTCCCGGTTTTTGATCGCCAACCCCGACACCGACCTGCACGTTGGCTCCTCCTCGGAAGTGAATGATTTCAACCGCGATGCGATGGATCTCGCGGTGCGCCACTTCGACGGCGTCGCCGACACCCTGGAGACAGTACTGATCTACAAGGCCCGGGCGGCCGCGTTTTGCGCGCCGTCCTACCGCGAGGCCCGCGGCCTCGAATCCCCGGCTGACCTGGCGCGCGCCACCCTGCTCAACGACACCCTGCACGCCTGGTGGGACGACTGGCTCACCGCCTACGCCGGCTTTGGCGCCGACGAGTGCCGGCGTATTCGCCGTATCGAGATCGACCAGACGCCGCTGGCGATCGAGGCGGCTATCCACGGCCAGGGCGTGCTGCTGGCCAACCCGCTACTGGCCGAAGAGGATGTCGCCCAGGGCAAGCTGGTGCACCTCTTTCCCCGGGCTGTGTTGCCGGTGCCCGGGGGCTACTACCTGGTGTACCCCAGGTGGCGGGCATTGCGCGACCAGGCGCGGGTGTTTCGCGACTGGCTGCTGGAGGAGGCGCGCGATATCGACAAGCGCGAGTGAGCAAGCGCGCCCCGCCGGTTACCCGCCGGCGGGGCGCGCCCGAAAGAACGGGCCTACTTGGTCCCGGCCAGCTGGGAAATATCGGCGACTTGCAGGAAGCGGTCGCGCAGGGCGTTGAGCAGGTTGAGGCGGTTGTCGCGCAGGGCCGCGTCTTCGGTATTCACCATCACCCCGTCGAAGAAGGCGTCCACGGGTGAGCGCAGCGCCGCCAGGCTGGCCAGCGCCTCGGTGTAGGCGCCCCGATCCAGGTGGCCGGCGCTCTCTGTCCCGAGGGCTTGCAGCGCCTCCGCCAGCTCTTTCTCCTGGGGCTCCCGAAGTAAGTCGGCGCTCACTTCGCCAAAGCTGTGCCCGACTTCCAGCTTGCCCAGGATATTGGCCACCCGCTTGTTGGCGGCGGCCAGGGCCTGGGCCTCCGGCAGTCGGCCGAAGGCGTGCACCGCGTGCACCCGGCGCTGGATGTCCAGCGGCCGGCTGGGGTCGGTGGCGCTCACCGCCCGGAACACTTCCACCGGGATGGCCTCTTCCTCGTACCAGGCGCGGAAACGCTCCAGCATGTAAGTAAGCACTTGCTCGCCGGTGTCGTCGGCCAGCAGGCCGGCGGGGTACTGCTCCGCGGCCAGCGCCAGGCACTGGCGCAGGTCCAGGTCCAGTTCCTTCTCCACCAGGATGCGCAGCACCGACAGCGAGGCCCGGCGCAGGGCGAAGGGGTCCTTGGAGCCGGTGGGGGGCTGGCCGATGCCGAAGATGCCCACCAGGGTGTCCAGGCGGTCCGCCAGGCCCAGGGCCGCGGCGGTGGCGCTTTCCGGCAGGCGGTCGCCGGCGAAGCGCGGCCAGTACTGCTGGGCCTGGGCCGCGGCGACTTCCGCCTGCTCGCCGTCGTGGGCGGCGTAGTAGGCGCCGGCGATGCCCTGCATGTCCGGGAACTCCAGCACCATCTCGGTGACCAGGTCGGTCTTGCTGAGCAGGGCCGCCCGCGCGGCGTGTTCCGGGTTGCTGCCGATTAGCTGGGCCAGGCCGGCGGCCAGCCGCTCCAGGCGGCGGGTTTTCTCCAGCAGGGTGCCGAGTTTTTGCTGGAACACGATCTTGTCGAGCTGCGCCACCCGGCTTTCCAGGGAGGTCTTCTTGTCGGTATCGAAGAAGAAGGCGGCGTCGGCGAGGCGCGGGCGGATCACCCGCTCGTTGCCGTCGATAACCTGGACCGGGTCCTCGCTCTCGATATTGCTGACGGTGATGAAGTGGGGCAGCAGCTGGCCCTCGCCGTCCACCACGTGGAAGTACTTCTGGTGCTCCTTCATCGACGACACCAGCGCCTCGGCCGGCACCGCGAGGAAGCGCTCCTCGAAGGCGCCGGTCAGCGCCACCGGCCACTCCACCAGGCCGGTGACCTCGTCCAGCAGGTCCTCGTCGATCACCGCGGTGGCCTTGAGGGCGCTGGCCTCGGTCTCGACCTGCTCGCGGATCATCGCCCGGCGCTGGGCGAAGTCGGCGACGACCTTCGCCTCGGCCAGGGCCCCGGGGTAGTCCTCGGGACGCGCCAGGCGAATCTCGCCGCTGCTGTGGAAGCGGTGGCCGCGGGTGGTGTTGCCGGTGGGCAGGCCCAGCACCTCGCCGTGGTCGCAGTGCTCGCCGAGCATCGCCACCACCCAGTGCACCGGGCGCACGAATTCCACCCGGCTGGCGCCCCAGCGCATGCGCTTGGCGATCGGCAGGGCGTGGACGCTGTCGTTGATAATGGTGTTGAGGCTGTCGCCGGCGCTGGCGCCGGCGCGGGTCTGGCGCAGCCCCAGTCGCGGTCCCTTCGGGGTGTCGATGGTCTCCAGCTGGGCCGGGTCCACGCCCTGCTTGCGGGCGAAACCGACCGCGGCCGGGGTCCACTCGCCGGCATCGTCGCGGGCGCGGTCCGCCGGCGGGCCGAGGGCTTCCACGGTCTGGTCCGGGGCCTGCAGGGCCACCTCGCGGATCAGCACCGCCAGCCGGCGCGGGCTGGCGAACCACTGCACCTCGCCGTGCGCCAGCTGCCGCTGCGCCAGGCCATCGACGATGCCGTCGCGAAAGGCCAGTCCCAGGGTTTTCAGGTTTTTCGGGGGCAGCTCTTCCGTACCCAATTCCACCAGCAGGGTTTCGGTACTCATGCTTCGGCGGCCTCCGCGTGCAGTTTGTCCAGGGTTTCTTTGGCCAGGGTCGGCTCGGCCATCGGGAAGCCGAGGGCGGCCCGGGTGCGCAGGTAGCCTTGGGCCACGGCGCGGGCCAGGCTGCGCACCCGCAGGATGAAGCGCTGGCGCTCGGTGACCGAGATCGCGTGGCGGGCGTCGAGCAGGTTGAAGGTGTGGGAGGCCTTCATCACCATTTCATAGGCGGGCAGGGGCAGGTCTTTTTCCACCAGCCGCAGGGCCTCGGCCTCGCAGTGGTCGAACTGGGTGAACAGGAAGCGGGTATCCGCCTCCTCGAAGTTGTAGCGCGACATCTCCACCTCGTTCTGGTGGAACACGTCGCCGTAGGTCACCGCGCCCGCCGGGCCCTCGGCCCACACCAGGTCGTAGATGCTGTCCACGCCCTGCAGGTACATGGCGATGCGCTCGATGCCGTAGGTGATTTCCCCGGTCACCGGGTAGCATTCCAGGCCCCCGGCCTGCTGGAAATAGGTGAACTGGGTGACCTCCATGCCGTTGAGCCACACCTCCCAGCCCAGGCCCCAGGCGCCCAGGGTCGGGGACTCCCAGTTGTCCTCGACGAAGCGGATATCGTGCACCGCGCTGTCGATGCCCAGCGCCGCGAGGGAATCCAGGTACAGCTGCTGGAACTCCGCCGGCGAGGGCTTCATCACGACCTGGAACTGGTAGTAGTGCTGCAGGCGGTTGGGGTTCTCGCCGTAGCGCCCGTCGGTGGGGCGGCGGCTGGGCTGGACGTAGGCGGCGTTCCAGTTCTCCGGGCCGACCGCGCGCAGAAAGGTCGCCGGGTGGAAGGTGCCGGCGCCCACCTCCATGTCCAGGGGCTGCAGCACCACGCAGCCCCGCTCCGCCCAGTACTGCTGTAGACGAAGTATAAGTTCCTGAAAAGTCAGTGTTTTCCGCTGATTCTGTGACACGTTCGCACCTGCGGGCATGGCAAAAAGCCGGGTATTATACAGGCTCTTAACACTGCATAATACGCGCTTTCGCCCGTCGCTGGCGTAGTCCCGCCCCCGCGGTGGTTTCCGGTGAAATCGCGCGGTGACGAGACCCGGTGGCGGCCGCGCGCGAGCGGCACCCGGTGGCCACCGCGGGCGCGACCGAGAGATGAGTATCCATGGATCAAATCAAGGCCCTGCCGGTCAGGGTTCTGCTGCGCCTTTGCGCCTGTTTGCCGCTGGGCGTCGCGCGCTGGCTCGGGCGCTGCGCGGCGGCGCTGTACTGGCCCCTGCGCGGCGCCAGCCGCCGGGTTACCGAGCGCAATATCGAGCTGGCCTTTCCCGGACTCGACGCCCCCCGGCGCCAGCGCCTGGCCCGGGACAGCCTGGCCGCCACCGCCGAGTTGGCGGCGGAAATGGGCCATGTGTGGCTGCGCGGGTGGCCGTGGTTGCAGCGCCATATTCTCGCGGTGGAGGGCGCGGACCTGGTGCGGGACGCCCAGGCCGCCGGCCGCGGCGTGATCGTGCTGGCGCCCCACCTGGGCAATTGGGAAGTCACCGGCCTGCACCTGGCCACGCTGGGGCCGACGGTGTCGCTCTATGAACCGCCCCACCTCCGCGACCTGGACGCGATGATCCGCCGGGCGCGCCAGCGTAGCGGCGCCACCCTGGTGCCCACCGACAGCCGCGGCCTTGCGCGCCTGTTGAAAAGCGTGCGCGGCGGCCATATCTCCGGCATTTTGCCCGACCAGTGTCCCCGGGACGTGGGGTCGGGCATGAACAGCCACTTCATGGGGGTGCGCTGCTTCACCGGCACCCTGGCCAGCAACATGATCCGCCGCACCGGCGCGCTGGCCCTGTTCGGTTACGGCCGGCGGGTGCCGGGCGGCTGGGTGGTGTGCTACCGCCCGGCGGACGAGGACATCTACAGCGACGATACCGCCACCTCGCTGGCGGCCCTCAATCGCGGGGTGGAGGACTGCCTGCGCGACTGCCCCGCCCAGTACCAGTGGGAATACAAGCGCTTCAAGATCAGGCCCAAAGAGGGGCCTGGCGTGTACGCGGACCTGAAATAGGAGAGCCATGTTTTACGGCAAATTGATCGCCGGCCTGCTCGGGCTGGTGTTGGGCGGCCCCATCGGCCTGGTGCTGGGGGTGGCGCTCGGCCACCTGTTTGATCGCGGCCTGTCGACAACCCTGCAGTTCGGCTCCCCGGAGCAGATCGCGCGCATCAAGCAGAACTTTTTTGATACCACCTTCCTGCTGCAGGGCTTCCTGGCCAAGGCCGACGGCCGCATCTCGGAAGAGGAAATCGCGCACACCGAGCAGGTGATCCAGCAGATGGGGCTCAACGCGCAGCAGCGCCGGCAGGCCATCGAGCTGTTCCGCCGCGGCGCCGCCCCGGACTTCCAGCCCGAGCCGGTGGTGGCGCAGTTCCTGGAGCTGTGCCGCGCGCAGAGGCAACTGCAGTCCACCCTGCTGTTGTTCCTGGTGTCGCTGGCGCTGGCGGACAACAAACTGGACGCGGCGGAGCGGGAGGCGCTGGGTCGCATCGCGCGGCTGATGGGCATCGGCCAGGCCCAGCTCGATCAGCTGCTGCGCATGGCCCAGGCCCAGGCGCACTTCCACGGCCACAGCGGCGGCACCGCGGAGCCCGGCACCAGCCTCGACGACGCCTACGCCGCGCTGGGGGTCGATCGCGATATCGGCGACAAGGAGTTGAAGCGGGCCTACCGCAAACTGATGAGCGAGAACCACCCGGACAAGCTTATCGCCCGCGGCGTGCCCGACGACATGGTGAAGCTGGCCACCGAGAAGTCCCAGGAGATCCAGTCGGCCTACGAGATGATCCGCAAGCACCGCGGCGCCTGAGGCGTTCCGGCCCCAAGCAGGTTGCTGTGCAGCAGCCTGTTGGGCCCGGCGCAGGTTACATGCGCCAGAACATCGGCGTGAACAGCACCAGCAGGGTGAAGACCTCCAGGCGCCCCAGCAGCATGGCGAAGCACAGCAGGCCCTTGGCGGCTTCGTTGATGCCGGCGTAGTTGGCGGCGACGTCCCCCAGGCCCGGGCCGAGGTTGTTCAGCGACGCCGCCACGGCGGAAAAGGCGGTGAGGAAATCCAGCCCGGTGGCCATCAACAGCAGCATGATGGTGATGAAGGCGAACATGTACACCGCGAAAAAACTCCACACCGCGCTCACCACCGCGGCTTCCACCCGCTGCTTGCCGGTCTTCAGCGGAATCACCGCCTGGGGGTGTACCAGCTGCTTGAGCTCGCGGATGCCCTGCTTGTAGATCAGCATCAGGCGCATGGCCTTGATGCCGCCCCCGGTGGAGCCCACGCAGCCGCCCATGAAGGAAAACATCAGCAGCATCACCGGCAGGAAGGTGGGCCAGGCGGCGAAATTCTCGCTGGCGAAACCGGTGGTGGTGGCGATCGAAACGGCCTGGAACATGCCGTGCACCAGGGCGTCCGCCGGCTCGATGGTGCCCGAGAGCACCAAAAAACTGCAGGTGATGGTGATGCATACCAGCACGGTTCCGGCGAAGAACTTGGTCTCCGAATCATTGCGATACAGGCCCAGTGAGCGCCGCCGCCAGGCCAGGAAGTGCAGGCCGAAGTTCACCGCGGAGATGCACATGAACAGGCTGCACAGCACCAGGATGATGTTGTTGTCGAACCAGGCCATGCTGGCATCGTGGGTGGAGAAGCCGCCGATGGCCACCGTCGAGAAAGCGTGACAGATGGCGTCGAAGGCGCTCATGCCGGCGATGTAGTAGGACAGCGCGCAGACCGCGGTCAGGCTCAGGTAGACCAGGAACAGGGCCTTTGCGGTTTCGGTGATACGCGGGGTGAGCTTGGAGTCCTTGGAGGGACCGGGAATTTCCGCCCGGTACAGCTGCATGCCGCCAATGCCCAGCATCGGCAGCACCGCCACCGCGACCACGATGATGCCGATGCCCCCCAGCCACTGCAGCATCTGGCGGTAGATCAAGATCGAGTGGGGCAGCGTATCGAGGCCGGTGATCACCGTGGCGCCGGTGGTGGTGAGCCCGGAAACGGACTCGAAGATGGCCTCCACCGGGCTCAGTTCGATGCCCTCGGTAATGTAAAAGGGCAGCGCCCCGAACAGGCTCAGTACGGTCCAGAACAGGGAGGTGATCAAAAAGCCGTCGCGAATGCGCAGTTCGCGACGGGTGCCGTGGGCCGGCGCCCACATCAGCAGGCCGGACAGGAAGGTGAACACCAGCGCGGTGAGGAAGCCGGTGACGGTGTGGTCGTCGGCGATCAGCGCGATCACCAGGGGCAGCAGCATGGTGCTGCTGAACAGCATCAGCAGGATGCCCAGGACACGGAATGTGGTGCTGAAATGCATGTGCTATCGACGGCGGCTCAGGAGAAAAACCCAAAGCCGACCGCGAACAGTTTTTCCACCGCGGAGATGCGGCTGCGGTCGACCAGGAACAGGATCACGTGGTCGTTGGGTTCCACCACCACATGGCCGTGGGCGATCAGCACCTCGCTCCCGCGCACGATGGCGCCGATGGTGACGCCGTCGGGCAGGTTGATCTCGTCCAGTCGCCGGCCCACCACCTTGGAGGAGTAGGCGTCGCCGTGGGCGGTGAGTTCAATGGCCTCGGCCGCGCCGCGACGCAGGGAGTGAACATTGCTGATGTCGCCCCGGCGCACGTGGGTGAGCAGGCTGCCGATGGTGATCTGTTGCGGCGAGATGGCGATGTCGATCTCGTCGCCCACCAGCTCGGCGTAGGCGGAATTGGTGATCAGGGTGATGACTTTCTTGGCGCCCATGCGCTTGGCGAGCATGGACATCATGATATTGGATTCGTCGTTGTTGGTGAGGGCGCAGAACACGTCGGTGTTTTCGATGTTTTCCGCCGTCAGCAACTGTGGCTCCGCGGCGCTACCGCACAGCACGATGCTGTGCTTGAGGCGCTCGGAGAGCACCCGGCAGCGGCTGTAGGACTTCTCGATGACCTTGACCTGGTACTGCCCGTCGATGCTCTGGGCCAGGGTGGCGCCGATGTTGCCGCCGCCGGCGATCATCACCCGCTTGTAGGGTTTGTCGACCTTGCGCAGCTCCGACATCACCGCGCGAATGTGCTTGCGCGCGGCGATGAAGAACACCTCGTCGTCGACCTCCACCACGGTGTTGCCCTCGGGAATGATCGGCCGGTCCTGGCGGAAAATAGCGGCCACCCGGGTGTCCACCTGGGGCATGTGCTTGCGGATTTCCTGCAGTTCCTGGCCCACGATGGGGCCGCCGTAGTAGGCCCGCACCGCCACCAGCTGCACCTTGCCGTCGGCGAAGTCCAGCACCTGCAGCGCCCCGGGGTTGCCGATCAGCTGGCGGATGTTGTTGGTCACCAGCTGCTCCGGGCCGATGATGACGTCCACCGGCACATTCCCGGGGTTGAACAGCTGCTCCTGGTGGGCCAGGTAGTTGGGCGAGCGCACCCGGGAGATCTTGGTGGGGGTGTTGTACAGGGTGTGGGCCACCTGGCAGGCCATCATGTTGATCTCGTCGCTGTTGGTGACCGCGATCAGCATGTCGGCGTCGTCGGCGCCGGCCTTGTACAGGGTGTTGGGGTGGGAGGCGCCACCGACCACGGTGCCAATGTCCAGCCGGTCCTGCAGGGTGCGCAGCTTCTCCGCGTCGGTGTCGACCACGGTGATGTCATTCTGCTCGTTGGCCAGGTGTTCGGCCAGCGTGCCCCCGACCTGACCGGCCCCCAGAATAATGATCTTCATGGCCCGCGGACCTTGTGGGAAGTTTTTGTGGTTTCGACCCGCGGATTGTAAGCACTGGCGCCGGGGCTGTATAGCGCGATGGCGTCCTCCGGCGCGATTGGCTATCCGTCGCCGCGCAGCAGGCGGGCGAAAAACAGGCCGTCGGGGCCGCCTTCCCGTGGCAGCAGCTGCCGCCCGCCGGGACGGGCCTCGCCCCAGGGTACCGCTATCGGGTCCAGGCGCGCGTCATTCCTGCGGCCGATGAAGTCGGTCACCACGGCGCTGTTCTCCGCCTCCAGGATCGAACAGGTGACGTAGAGCAGTTGGCCCCCGGGCTTGAGCAGGGGCCACAGCCCGTCGAGTATCGCGGCCTGTTGGCCTGCCAGCTGGCCGATATCGCTTTCCCGCCGCAGCAGCTTGATGTCGGGGTGGCGGCGGATGACGCCGGTGGCGGAACAGGGCGCGTCCACCAGGATGCGATCGAAGCTCGCCGGCTCCAGGTCTGCCGGCGGGTGGGCGGCGTCCGCCACCACCACTTCCGCGTCCAGCTCCAGGCGCCGCAGGTTGTCGCGGATGCGCGCGGCCCGCTCCGGGTCGACCTCCATCGCCACCAGGGCCGCCGGGCGTGGATTCCGTTCGAGGATGTGGCAGGTCTTGCCCCCGGGGGCGGCGCAGGCGTCCAGCACCCGATCGCCGGCGCGGCAGTCCAGCAGCTCCGCCGCCAGTTGGGCCGCCTCGTCCTGCACGCTGGCCAGCCCCTCGGCGAAGCCGGGCAGTTCGCCGACATCCACCGCGCGCTCCAGGTAGAGGGCGCTGGCGGCGAGGTCGCCGGGGGTGCTGGCGATGCCGGCCTCCGCCAGCTGTTGCCGATACTGCGCGCGGGGAATCCGCGCCAGGTTGACCCGCAGCACCATCGGCGGCCGGCTGTTGCCGGCCGCGGCGATGGCGTCGGTGGCCTCACCCCACTGATCCTGCAATTGCCGGTACAGCCACGGCGGCTGGGCCGCCCGCGCCGCCGGATCGAGCGCGCCCTCGAGTGCGTCCCGCTCGCGTTGATAGCGGCGCAGCAGGGCGTTGACCAGGCCCCTGGCCCAGCCCTTGTTCAAGGCCCGGGTGGCGCCCACCGTGGCGGCCACCGCGGCGTGGTCGGGCACCCGGGTGACGGCGAGCTGGTAGAGGCCGACCAGGATCAGGGCGAAGACGTCGCGGTCCTTGTCGCGCAGGGGTTTGTCCAGCAACTGGCCGGCCAGGCCGGCCAGTCGCGGCCAGTGGCGCAGGCTGCCGTAACACAGCTCCTGCAGCAGGGCGCGATCGCGCCCCGCTACCCTGCCCTGCTGCGGCGGCAGTGCCTGGTTGAGGGATTGCCCGTTCATGACTCCCGCCAGCACGCGGGCGGCGGCGGCGCGACAGTCGAGCACCATCAGTCGGCGTCCGGGAGCGCGAAGCGTGCGCCCACGGCGAACTGTTCGCCCCGGGCATTGAGCACCGCCGCGGCGTCCAGCGTCCGGCCGCCGGGCAGCTGCAGGGCCTGCAGGCGCAGGCGCCCGTCGCCGCAGGCCACGTCGATGCCCTCGCGGTCGCAGTGCACGATGGTGCCGGGGTCGCCGCCGCCGGCCATGACCAGGGGCTGTGCGCGCCAGACCTTGACCCGCTGGCCGTCGAGCTCGCTGAAGCACACCGGGAAGGGGTTGAAGGCCCGCACCTTGCGATCGAGGGTCGCGGCGTCGAGACGCCAGTCGAGCCTCGCCTCCGGCTTGAGAATCTTGGCGGCGTAGGTGGCCTCGCCATCGTCCTGGGGCCGCGCGGCGGCCCGATAGCCGGGCAGGTCTTCGAGTACCCGCAACAGGCAGGGCGCGCCGAGCTCCGCCAGGGTGTCGTGCAAGCTGGCCGCGGTGGTGTCGGGGCCAATGCCGCAGCGCGCGGTGGTGAGCATGGCGCCGGTGTCGAGGCCGGCGTCCATCTGCATGATGGTGACCCCGGTCTCCGCGTCACCGGCCTCGATGGCGCGCTGGATCGGCGCCGCGCCGCGCCAGCGCGGCAGCAGCGAGGCGTGGACATTGAGGCAGCCCAGGCGCGGGGCGTCGAGCACCGCCTGGGGCAGGATGAGGCCGTAGGCCACCACGATCATGGCGTCGGCGTCGAGGGCCGCCAGCTCGCGCTGGGCGTCGGCGTCGCGCAGGCTTGGGGGCTGCCGCACCGGCAGGCCCGCGGCCAGGGCGCGCTGCTTGACCGGGCTGGCCTGCAGCTTCTTGCCGCGCCCGGCGGGGCGGTCCGGTTGCGTGTATACCGCGATCACCTCGTGTTCGCTGGCCAGCAGGGCCTCGAGATGGTGGGCGGCAAAATCGGGGGTGCCCGCGAAAATCAGGCGCAGTGACGATTGCGGCATGAAGTTCAGGCCCGCCGACGCTGGTCTTTTTCCAGCTTCTTGCGGATGCGCTGGCGCTTCAGGGGCGACAGGTAGTCGACGAACAGCTTGCCGTCGAGGTGGTCGATCTCATGCTGCAGGCAGATCGCCAGCAGACCCTCCAGCTCCTGGGTAAATTCCTCGCCGTCGCGGTCGAGGGCGGTGACCCGCACCCGCCGCGGACGGTTGACGGTCTCGTAGAAGCCGGGGACCGACAGGCAGCCCTCGTCGTACTCGCCCAGTTCCGGGTCGAGCACCGTCACCTCCGGGTTGATGAACACCCGCGGCTGGGAATGGTCCTCGCTGACGTCGATGACCAGGATGCGCTGGTGGACATCCACCTGGGTCGCCGCCAGGCCGATGCCCGGCGCGTCGTACATGGTCTCGAACATGTCCGCAATCAGCGCCCGGATGCGGTCGTCCACGGTCTCCACGGGCTGGGCCACGGTGCGCAACCGCGGGTCGGGGAATTCGAGAATTTCGAGTATGGCCATCGTCTACCTGGGGGATTTGCAGGCCGCGCCCGGCGCCGGGTGGCCTGAGTGAATTAATAACATTTGCACTTGCCAGTGGCGAAGGACCACCGCAAACTGGTGTTAATTATACATCCGCCGGCGGAAGTGTGCCCAGCGCCCGGGGTGCGGGCTGGGTCCGGGGCAGCGAGCGGACAATAACAAGGCCAGGCAGGGGCAGGACAATGACAGGCAGGGTTTTCTCGGGATTGCTTTTAATTGCGGCACTGCTGTCTGGTGGCGCGCTGGGGGCGGCGGAACTCAACGACCACGTACCGGAAACCTACACCGTCAAAAAGGGCGACACCCTGTGGGATATTTCCGGCATGTACCTGAAAAAGCCCTGGCTGTGGCCGGAGCTGTGGGACGTCAACCCGCAGATCGACAATCCCCACCTGATCTATCCCGGCGATGAGCTCTACCTGGTGTGGGTGGATGGCCAGCCGCGCCTGCGGGTGCGTCGCGGCGACATGAAACTGTCGCCCAACATGCGCGTCAGTCCGCTGGATCTCGCCATACCGGCCATACCCCTGGACGAACTCGGCGCCTTCCTGCTGCGCCATCGCATCCTCGACGCCGGTGAACTCAACAATTCCGCCTACGTGGTGGCCGCGTCCCAGGGCCGCCTGATCAGCGCGCCCGGCGATCGCGTGTTCGGCCGCGGGCCGTTCCCCGACGGCGAGCGGGCCTACGGCATCTTCCGCGCGGGGGACGCCTACCGCGACCCGGTCACCAAGGAGCTGCTGGGTTACCAGGCCCGGGATATCGGCAGCTCCCGCCTGCTCAGCGGCAATGACGACGAGGTGACCGAGCTGGAGGTGACCCGGGTCTCCGAGGAGGTGCGGATCACCGACCGCCTGCTGCCCAACGAGGAGCGTGTACTCGACGCCACCTTTTATCCCCGGGCGCCGGGGATGGATATCACCGACGGCTACATGATCGCCGTGGATGGTGGCGTCACCCAGATTGGCACCATGGACATCGTGGTGCTCAATCGCGGCGAGCGCGAGGGGCTGGAGATCGGTCACGTGCTCGCCATCTACCAGGCGGGCGAGCTGGTCTTCGACCAGGTGGCACGCAACAACGTCCGCCTGCCCGATGTCCGCGCCGGCCTGGCGATGGTGTTCGAGACCTTCGACAAGGCCAGCTACGCGGTGGTGCTCAAGGCCAGCCACCCGCTGAAGGTGGGCGACAAGGTGAAAAACCCCTGATTCCGGCGCCGGCCGCGAGGCCGGCCCGCGACCACTTTAGACCGAAGACACGCCGTCCGGCACTTGCCACACTGTAACCGCCGCGCCCTCGCGGGCGCCTGGAATGGTTTCAGGGATGATGGCGATGTGTGTCAATGACCTCCGGCGCTGCCTGTTGTTGCAAACGCTGCCCGGGCTCGGCTCGCGCGCCCTGTGCCGGCTGCTGCGGCACTGCGGTGGCGTGGACGCCCTGTGGGCCTCCGACCCCGCCCGGTGGCCGCCCCTCGGCCTGCCCCCGGGGCTGGCCGGGCGCTTTCACCGGTTGCGGGACAGCGGCCGATCGGCCGATCCGCGGGTCGATGTGGACGCCCAGCTGGCGGCGCTGGAGGCCGCTGCGGCGCGGGTGCTGTGCGTGGCCGACGAGGGCTACCCGCCGCTGCTGCGCACGATTCACGACCCGCCGCCACTGCTCTACCTGCGCGGCGACGGCGACCTGCTGCTGCGGCCGCAGCTGGCGGTGGTGGGCGCGCGCCGGGCCAGCAGCGCCGGGTTGCGGGCGGCCCGGGACATGGCCGCGGCGCTGGCGGACGCGGGCCTGGTGGTCACCAGCGGCCTGGCCCTGGGAATCGACGGCGCCGCGCATCGCGGCGCGCTGGACGCCGGTGGCGGCAGCGTGGCGGTGATGGCCACCGGTATCGAGCGGATCTACCCGCGCCGCCACGCCGCCCTGGCGCGGGACCTGCTGGCCGGCGGTTGCCTGGTGACGGAGTTCGCCCCCGGTTGCGGGCCCTTGCGGGAACACTTCCCGCGCCGCAACCGGGTGATCAGCGGCCTGTCGCTGGGGGTGCTGGTGGTGGAGGCGGCGCTGCCCAGCGGCTCGCTGATTACCGCCGGCACCGCCCTGGAGCAGGGGCGGGAGGTGTTTGCCCTGCCCTGGTCCATTTACCATCCCGCGGGGCGCGGTTGCCTGCAGCTGTTGCGCGATGGCGCGGCGCTGGTGCGGGGCGTGGACGATTTGCTGCTGGAGTTGCAGGCCATGGTGGGGTTGCAGCGGGAATTGAGCCTGCCGCCGGTTCCGGTGGAGCATCCGCGGGAGGACAGCGCCGACGAGCGCCTGCTGCGGCTCATCGGTGACGGCTGCGTCGCGGTGGACGAATTGGCCCGTCACGGTGAGCTGCCGCTGGCGCGGGTGATGGCGGCGCTGTCGGCCCTGGAGCTGGCCGGGCGGGTGCGGCGAGAGGTCGGGGGTTACAGCCGGCGTTGATCGCGGTGGCCGGGGCTATCCCGATTGCCCGCCGAACTTGCCAATATCGGCGTGGTTGGTTACATTTCGCGCTCTTTCACCCAGGCCTAACCGGGCTCGCCCGACCTCAGCGGAGATACAATATGAGCAAGCCATTTGTCGCGATTGTGATGGGATCAGACTCCGATCTGCCAGTAATGGAGGCGAGTTTTGCCATTCTGCGATCTTTCGGCATCCCCTTCGAGGCGCGTATCACCTCCGCCCACCGCACCCCGGAAGTGACCAAGGACTATATCAAGGACGCCGAGGCGCGCGGCTGCGCGGTATTTATCGCCGCCGCGGGCATGGCGGCGCACCTGGCCGGCGCGGTGTCCGCCGCCACCGTGAAACCGGTGATCGGCGTGCCCATGAACGCGTCCCTGGACGGGCTCGACGCCCTGCTGTCCACGGTACAGATGCCGGCGGGTATTCCGGTGGCCACCGTGGCCATCGGCAAGGCCGGGGCCAAGAACGCCGGCTACCTGGCGGCGCAAATCCTGTCGGTGGCCGACCCCGCCCTGGCGGACAAACTGCGTGACGAGCGCGCGGCCAACGCTGAGGCCATCCGCGAGAAGGACGAGGCCCTGC
The DNA here is from genome assembly GCF_017255185.1 of Parahaliea mediterranea. Taxonomy (GTDB): domain Bacteria; phylum Pseudomonadota; class Gammaproteobacteria; order Pseudomonadales; family Halieaceae; genus JAFKCZ01. The sequence continues at coordinate 133,700 of NZ_JAFKCZ010000007.1, read as the reverse complement.
AGGCGTCCCTGAAGGGCTGAGGTGCCCTCCCCGCCCCTGCGCTTGCGGTACGCGGTGCGCGCCATCGAACGCGGGGGGGTGATTGCCTGCCCCACCGAGGCGGTGTGGGGCCTGAGCTGTGACCCCGACGACCCGGCCGCGGTGGCGCGGCTGCTCGAGCTGAAGCAGCGCCCGGTGGACAAGGGCCTGATCCTGGTGGCGTCCGGGCTCGAGCAGATCGCCGCCCTGCTGCGGGGCCTGAGCGACGCCCAGCGCGGCAAGCTGGCGCTGTCCTGGCCGGGGCCGACCACCTGGTTGTTGCCCCATGGCGACCTGGTGCCGCCGTGGATTCACGGCGGTCGCGATACGGTGGCGGTGCGGGTGACGGCCCACCCGGTGATGGCGGCGCTGTGCCGGGCCTGGGATGGACCGCTGGTGTCCACCTCGGCCAATCGCGCCGGTTGCCAGGCGCCCCGGGCCGCCTTCCAGGTGCAGCGCTATTTTGGCGGACAGCTGGATGCCCTGGTGCCCGGCGCCGTGGGCGGCGCGCGTCGCCCCAGCGTGATCCGCGACCTGCGGACCGATGAGGTGCTGCGCACCTGATGCGTCCCTTGCCGGTGGGATAGCGCGGCCAGACGCGTATAATGTGCCGCCAATGCCCACCCAGTGTTGTCAGTCCATGCAAGTCGAAGCCGTTAAAACCTATCTACTCGATCTCCAGTCCGCAATCTGCGAAGGCCTCGCCGCCGAGGACGGGGCCGGTGAGTTCATTGTCGACGAGTGGCGGCGCGAGGCCGGCGGCGGCGGGCGCAGCCGGGTGCTGGCCGAGGGCGCGGTGTTCGAGAAGGCCGGGGTCAATTTCTCCCACGTGATGGGCGAGGGCCTGCCCGCCTCCGCCAGCGCCGCGCGACCGGAGCTGGCCGGCCGCAGTTACCAGGCCATGGGTGTGTCGCTGGTGATTCACCCGCGCAACCCCTATGTGCCGACTTCCCACGCCAACGTTCGCCTGTTCGTGGCGGAGAAGCCCGGGGAGGAGCCGGTGTGGTGGTTCGGCGGCGGCTACGACCTCACCCCCTACTACGGTAACCGCGAGGACTGCGAGCACTGGCACCGGACCGCTTTTGATGCCTGCGCGCCCTTCGGCGACGAGGTCTACCCCCGCTACAAGGCCTGGTGTGACGACTACTTCTACCTGAAACACCGCCGCGAGCCCCGCGGGGTCGGCGGCCTGTTCTTCGACGATCTCAACACCTGGGATTTCGACACCTGCTTCGCCTTCATGCGCGCGGTGGGCGACTCCTACCTGGAGGCCTACCTGCCGATTGTGCGGCGGCGTCGCGACACGCCCTACGGCGAGCGCGAGCGCCAGTTCCAGCTCTACCGCCGGGGCCGCTACGTCGAATTCAACCTGGTATTTGACAGGGGCACGTTGTTTGGTTTGCAATCCGATGGCCGGACCGAGGCGATACTCATGTCCCTGCCGCCGCTGGTGCGCTGGGAATACGACTACCGGCCCGAGCCGGACAGCCCGGAGGCGGAGCTGACCGAGTACTACCTGCAGTCGAGAGACTGGCTGCAGCCGGCCTAAACCGGAACCGAGCGATATGAGCACCACCGACAAGTACGCCGTATTCGGCAATCCCATCAAGCACAGCAAGTCACCTGTCATCCACGCGGCGTTTGCCGAGCAGTGCGACCAGGCCATGCAGTACCGCGCGGTGCGCGTGGAGCTGGACGGCTTCGAGCGCGCGGTGGCCAATTTCTTTGCCGGCGGCGGGCGCGGCCTGAACATCACCCTGCCGTTCAAGCAGCAGGCCTTTGCCCTGGCCGATGAGCGCAGCGACCGGGCGGCGCGGGCCGGCGCGGTCAATACCCTGTGCCTGCAGGACGACGGCAGCCTGTTTGGCGACAACACCGACGGCATTGGCCTGGTGCGCGACATGGTCGCCAACCTGGGCTGGCGGCTGCGGGACCAGCGCATCCTGGTGCTGGGCGCCGGCGGTGCGGTGCGCGGCGTGCTCGAGCCCCTGCTGCGGGAGCGGCCGCGGTCCCTCGCCATTGCCAATCGCACCGCGCAAAAGGCGCGCGACCTGGCGGCGGAGTTCGCCGAACTGGGGGCGTTGGAGGGCGGCGGTCTCGACCTGCTGGAGGGGCGGCAATTCGACCTGGTGATCAACGCCACCAGCGCGGGCCTGCAGGGCGAGATGCCGGAACTGCCCGGCAGCCTGCTCACCGAGCGCAGCTGTTGCTACGATATGCTCTACGGCGCCGAGCCCACACCGTTCATGCGCTGGGCGGCCCTGCACACGGCCTGGGCGGTGGCGGACGGCCTGGGCATGTTGGTGGAACAGGCGGCGGAGTCCTTCTACCGCTGGCGGCGGGTACGGCCCGCCACCGGTCCGGTCATCGCGCAGCTGCGCAGTACCCTCGCCGCGGCCTGAGCGCGGCGGTCCGGCCCGTGCCGAGAACACCCCGAACCGGCCCCCTGTAGGGTCGAATTCATTCGACCTGGCGCGATGCCGACCTGGCGACCCGAGGGGCGCTTGGCGGGATGGCGCAATGAATTGCGCCCTACAGGGAGATCAACCCACCCTCTGTAGGGCCGAATTCATTCGACCAACGACCCAACACCGTGTCTCAGGCCTCCAGCTCGGCCAGGTGCTGCTCCTTGAGCTTCACGTAGTTGTCCGCGCTGTAGCGGAAGTAGTCGCGCTCGGCATCCGTGAGCGGGCGCATCTCCCGTGCCGGACTGCCGCCGTAGAGGTAGCCGCCGCGCAGGGTCTTGCCGGGGGTCACCAGGGCGCCAGCGGCGATGACCACGTCGTCCTCCACCACCGCGCCGTCCATCACCGTGGCGCCCATGCCCACCAGCACGCGGTTGCCCACGGTGCAACCGTGCAGGGTGGCGTGGTGGCCGATGGTGACGTCCTCGCCGATCAACAGGGGCCAGCCGTCGGGGTTGTAGGGGCCGGCGTGGGTGATGTGCAGCACGCAGCCGTCCTGGATGCTGGTGCGGGCGCCGACCCGTATCCGGTGCATGTCGCCGCGCACCGAGGCCTGGGGCCAGACGGACACGTCGTCGCCGAGCTCCACGTCCCCCAGCACCACCGCGCTGGGGTCGATCAGTACCCGCTCGCCCAGCACCGGAGAGGTGCCACGGAAGCTGCGCAGGCTGTTGCTGGTGTAGTGTCGCATCGGGGGGCTCCGCAAAAAACTGGTACAATAGCGGGCGTCTTTGATCCCCGCCAGTCCCCGTTACGAGGTTGCGCCATGTCCGGGTTTTCCGCCAGCCGACGATTTATCGCAGGAGCCGTGTGTCCCCGTTGCCGGACCATGGATTCCATTGTGGTGGACACACAGAGTGAGCAGCGCGAATGCGTGGCCTGCGGTTTCAGCGAGGCGCGCCCCGCGGACGGCCCCCGGCAGGAGCCGCGAACCCGGGTGAATCGCCCGGCGCGGCGCGGCGATGCGCCGGCGGAAGCGGTGCGTCTGGTCGACCCCGCCGCCGCTCCGGGCACGGACCGGGAGCGCGGCTAGCCCTCCAGGCGCAGCCGCACCCGGGTGGGGGCGGGCAAGCGGGATCGCGCGGGCATGGGAACGCTCCTGGGGCGCGACGTGTCGGGCTCCGACCCCGCGGGGAACTTCAGCAGTTGACGGGCCGCGGTGGCGGCCACCAGCGACTCCAGGCGGATGGCGGCGGCGTCGCCCAGCAAGTGGTGCACGATGATGTTCGCCTCGGTCATGTCGATCGGCAGCAGTGGCCGCTGGTGCAGCCGCATGTGGTGATCGTTCACCTCCTCGATCAGGCGGTGGGCCAGGAAAGCCTCGCGCAGTACGCATTGCAGGCCGGCATTGGGGCTGTTCTCCACCGGGTGCAGGAAAAAATCCTCCGCCAGGTAGATAAAGGGCGCCACGTAGTCGTAGAAGTCCAGATAGCGCCCCACGCTGGCCGCCAGGTCCAGCGCGCCGGGTGCCGCGCGCACGTAGTCGATGACGAAATCCACCAGGGCCGCGGACGCATCCGGCTCCGGCAGCCGCAGGCGCCGGCGCAGGGCGTCGATCCCGGGCTCCAGCTGGCGCTGGAATTCGTGGGTGCGGCGCTCCCTGGCAATGGCCTTGTCGATCAGCTCGTGAATCGCGCGGGTGGTCATGGGCCGCCTAAATGGAAGAGTTGAATGGAAGGCATGCGGGGTAATCAGTACAGGCTAGTAGATTCTCGCGCGATTGCTAGGGCTGTTCCGCCAGCCAGCCGCCGCGACGCTGTATCCGCCGGTAGCACCAGTACAGTGTCAGCCCGCGGGCGGCGTTGAACAACAGGAAGGCAAACCACAGGCCGTGATTGCCCCAGTCCCGGCTCAGGTACCAGGCCGGCAGGTAGACCAGCGCCGCGCTGACCAGCATGGTCACCATCATCTGCCGGGTTTGGGCGCTGCCGACAAACACCCCGTCCAGCAGGTAGCTGGCCCCCGCCGCCAGCGGCATCAGGACCAGCCAGGGGGCGTGCTCGCGCATCAGCACCAGCAGGTTCGCCTGGTCCGTCAGCAGGCCGAACAGCGGCTCCCGGGCGACCAGGAACAGCGCGCTGATCAGCAGCGCGGTCAGTGCGCACCAGAACCCGCAGCGGGCGACCGCCCGGTAGAAGCCGGCTTCGTCACCCGCCCCCAGCAACTGTCCCGCAAGCCCCTCGGCGGCGAAGGCGAAGCCATCCATGGCATAGGCGGCGAACAGCAGCAGCTGCATCATCAGTGCGTTGGCGGCCAGTACCTCGGTGCCGAGTTTATCGCCGGCGGCGGTGAAAAAGGCGAAGCCCCCCAGCAGGCAGACCGTGCGCACGAAGAGGTGGCGGTTGCTGCGCAACAGCACGCGATAGGCGGACCAGCGCCACAGCTGCCGCCGCAGCTCGCCGCCGGGCAGGCCGGGCTGAACGCGCCAGACCAGGGCCAGCGCCAGCGCGCAGCCGAGGTATTCGGCGATGACGGTGGCCAGCGCGGCGCCGTCGCTGTTCATGCCCAGTCCGAGAATGAGCGCGAAGTCCAGCGCGATGTTGGTCGCGTTGGTCGTCACCACGATGAGCAGCGGTCGCCGGGTGTCCTGGCGGCCGATACACCAGCCGACCACGGCGTAGGTGACCAGCACCGCCGGGGCGCTGGCGATGCGGATGCCCGCGTAGCTCTCGGCCAGCGGCCGCACGTCCCCCGCGGGGGCCATCAGGGTGAAGCCCAGGCCGAGCAGCAAGGGGTGTGACAGCCAGACCAATAGCGCCAGGCCCAGGGCCAGCAGGGCCGACTGGGCCAGCACCAGGTGCGCCCGGGCCGGCTCGCCGGCGCCCATCGCCCGCGCCACCAGTCCGGTGGTGCCCATGCGCAGGAAGCCGAAGCCCCAGTAGAGGAAGGACAGCAGGGCGCTGCCGATGGCCACCGCGCCGAGGTAGTGCGGGCTGCCGAGGTGGCCGAGGATGGCCGCGTCGACCAGCCCGAGCAGGGGAATGGAAATATTGGACAGGATAGCGGGCCAGGCGATTCCCCAGATTTTGCGGTCAATCGAGATTTTGGGTCCCATATATGGTGTTCCATCAAAAACATGCGGGGCGAGCCGGGGCGCTCGCGACGAGCGATCGCCGTATCCTCAGTATTTTTTGCGCATTTGTTCCGCTATACTCGGCGAGCCCAGCCCTGCGACATAAGGTCGCAGGGCTGGCATAATAATTCAGCTGGTACGTTCGCAACGTCTTCCATCTCCCCGACCTGGCAAAGGTCAGCAGTCCGCCCGCACGCATTCGCCGTGGGATTGCACCGGATCAGGTCCGAAGGCGCTGCCGCGTGATCGGTTGTGGGGACCATAACGGATACAAAGAATGGAGACACGGGAAATGTTCTTGAAAGCGAAGCGGCTGACCGCCCTGGCGCTTGGTCCTGTGCTGATGCTGTTGGGCCTGTATAGCGCCTCTACCGCTGCCGCGGACGCCAAGGTGAACGAGATCAATATGCCACCGGGCGTCACCAACGTGGGTCAGAGCATCTTCGACCTGCACATGACCATCTTTTGGATTTGCGTCATCATTGGCGTACTGGTGTTCGGGGTAATGTTTTACTCCATCTACTACCACCGCAAATCCCGCGGCGTCACACCCGCCACCTTCCACGAGAGCACCAAGGTCGAGATCGCCTGGACCGTCGTGCCCTTCTTCATTCTGATCGCCATGGCGGTGCCCGCCACCTCCACCCTGCTGGAAATCTACGATTTCGAGGACGCCGAGATGGATGTCCTGATCACCGGATACCAGTGGAAGTGGAAGTACGAATACATTAACGAGGACGGCGAGAACGTCGCCTTCTTCAGCAACCTGCGCACGCCCCAGAGCGAGATCTACAACACCGCCGACAAGGGTGAGCACTACCTGCTGGAAGTGGACGAACCGCTGGTGATCCCGGTGGACACCAAGGTGCGTTTCCTGGTGACCGCCAACGACGTGATCCACGCCTGGTGGGTGCCCGAGCTGGCCGTCAAGAAAGACGCCATCCCCGGCTTCATCAACGAGACCTGGACCCAGGCCACCGAGGAGGGTGTCTACCGCGGCCAGTGCGCGGAGCTGTGTGGCAAGGACCACGGCTTCATGCCGGTGGTGGTCAACGTGGTGAGCAAGCAAGAGTACGCCGAGTGGATGGCCGCCAAACAGGCCGAGGCGGCGGAAATCAAGCAACTGATGGCCCAGACCTTCTCCATGGACGAGCTGATGGAGCGCGGCAAGGGGGTCTACGACCGCTCCTGTGCCGCCTGTCACGGCGCCAATGGCGAGGGTGGCCTGGGCAAGGCCATCGCCGACAGCCCGATCGCCACCGGCGATATGGCCGGCCACCTGGAAGTGGGTATCAACGGCGTGCCCGGCACCGCCATGCAGGCCTTCGGCGGCCAGCTCAACGACGTGGACATGGCCGCGGTCATTACCTATCAGCGCAACGCGTTCGGCAACAACATGGGTGACATGGTGCAGCCGATCGACGTGTTCAACCACAAGAAAGGCTAATTGGAGGAGATAACGATGGGAGATCATCATCACGGTCCTGCCAAGGGCCTTTCACGGTGGCTGTTCACCACCAACCACAAAGACATCGGAACCATGTACCTGTGGTTCTCGTTCGCCATGTTCATTCTCGGCGGGTCCTTCGCCATGATCATCCGCGCCGAGCTGTTCCAGCCCGGCATGCAGCTGGTCGACCCGCTGTTCTTCAACCAGATGACCACCCTGCACGGCCTGGTCATGGTGTTCGGGGCGATCATGCCCTCCTTCGTCGGCCTGGCCAACTGGATGATCCCGATGATGATCGGGGCGCCGGACATGGCCCTGCCGCGGATGAACAACTGGAGCTTCTGGATCCTGCCGCCGGCCTTCCTGTTGCTGGCCAGCACCCTGTTCATGGAGGGCGGCGCACCGGCCTTCGGCTGGACCTTCTACGCCCCGCTGTCCACCACCTACGCGGCGCCGTCGGTAACCATTTTCATCTTCTGTATCCACGTGTTGGGGATCTCCTCGATCATGGGCTCGATCAACATCATCGCCACGGTGATGAACATGCGCGCCCCCGGCATGACCTACATGAAGATGCCACTGTTCGTGTGGACCTGGCTGATCACCGCCTTCCTGCTGGTGGCGGTGATGCCGGTGCTGGCCGGAGCGGTGACGATGATGCTGATGGATATCCACTTCGGCACCAGCTTCTTCTCCGCCGCCGGCGGTGGCGACCCGGTGCTGTTCCAGCACGTGTTCTGGTTCTTCGGCCACCCCGAGGTATACATCATCATCCTGCCGGCCTTTGGCGTGGTGTCCCAGATCATCCCGGCCTTCGCGCGCAAGCCGCTGTTCGGCTACGACTCCATGGTCTACGCCACCGCGTCCATCGCCTTCCTGTCGTTCATCGTGTGGGCCCACCACATGTACACCGTGGGCATGCCGGTTGCCGGTGAGCTGTTCTTCATGTACGCCACCATGTTGATCGCGGTGCCCACCGGGGTGAAAGTGTTCAACTGGATTTCCACCATGTGGCGCGGCGCCCTCACCTTCGAGACGCCGATGCTGTTCTGCCTGGGCTTTTTGGTGCTGTTCACCATCGGCGGCTTCACCGGCCTGATGCTGTCCATCGCCCCGGCGGACTTCCAGTACCACGACAGCTACTTCGTGGTCGCCCACTTCCACTACGTGATGGTGGCCGGCGCGGTGTTCTCCATGACCGCGGCGGTGTACTACTGGCTGCCCAAGTGGTGCGGCAAGATGTACAGCGAGACCATGGGTAAGACCCATTTCTGGATCTCCTTCATCGGCTTCAACCTGACCTTCTTCCCGCAGCACTTTGTGGGCCTGGCGGGCATGCCGCGACGGATTCCGGACTACGCCCTGCAGTTCGCGGACTTCAACATGATGTCCAGTATCGGCGCCTTCATTTACGGCTCGTCGCAGATCCTGTTCCTGTACAACGTGATCGCCACCATCGTGTCCGGCAAGCCGGTGTCCGACGACAAGGTCTGGGACGGCGCGGAAGGTCTGGAGTGGACCGTGCCCACGCCGGCGCCCTACCACACCTTCGAGACGCCGCCGAAGGTCGACGCTTCGCACGCGCACTCGTAAACGGGGCCTGAACCATGATACGGCTGAGCAACAATCCCGCCATCGATACCGCCATCAAGCTGGTGGCGGTGGCGGTGGCCATGTTTGCCTTTGTCTTCGTGGTGATGGTGCCCCTGTACAACGTGCTGTGCGACGCCCTGGGCATCAATGGCAAGACCTCCGGCCAGGCCTACACCGCGGTGCAGGCCGGTGTCGACGAGGACCGGGTGGTGACCATCCAGTTCGTGGCCACCAACAACGAGGGCATGCCCTGGGAGTTCAGTCCCAGCGTGACTGCGATGAAGGTGCATCCGGGCGCGTCCAACGATACCGTGTTCCTCGCCTACAACCCGCTGCCAGAGGCCATGGTCGCGCAGGCGATTCCCAGCGTGTCGCCCTCGCGTGCCGCGGAGTACTTCCACAAGACCGAGTGCTTCTGTTTCAACCAGCAGCCGCTCGACGGGCAGGCGCGGGCGGAGATGCCGCTGCAGTTCATCATCGACCGGGACCTGCCGCGGGATATCCACACGATTACTCTGTCGTACACAATATTTGATGTGACCGATATGGCGGGCGGCGCCGTCGCCGCCCGCTAGCGCACGCTGGTCGGGGGCCGGTGTGACAAAAATGGAGAATTAATAGAATGACTACCGAAACATCCACAGAGTACGAAAAGTACTACGTCCCTGAGAAAAGCAAGCTGGCGGTGTGCGCCACCATCGGCCTGATCCTCAGTATTTTCGGCGCCTCCTATGGCCTGAACGAAATGACCTTCGGCGACGGCAGCGGTTCCTGGGGCATTCTCTGGGTGGGCCTGGCGATATTCGCCGGCACCCTGTTTGTGTGGTTCCGCACCACCATCCGCGAGAACATCGCCGGCATGAACAGCGCCCAGCTGAAGAAGTCCTATGTGCTGGGCATGTTCTGGTTCATCTTTTCCGAGGTGATGTTCTTCTTCGCGTTCTTCGGCGCCCTGTTCTATGTGCGCAACCTGGCGGGTCCCTGGCTGGCCGGCGAGGGTGATGGCGGGCGCATGAACGGCTTGCTGTGGGAAGGTTTCCAGTACAGCTGGCCGATGGCCAGTACGCCGCAGGAGTCGATCGGCGGCGCCGGCAATCAGTTGATTGCCAATAACGGCACCTTCGAAAGCTATGACAAGAGCATGGCCTTTGGCGACGCCTCCGCGTGGTATGCCTGGCTGCCGTTGTGGAACACCCTTATCCTGCTGTCCTCCAGCGTTACCGTGCACATCGCCCACCTGGGTCTGCTGGATGGCAACAAGAAGAAATTCAACCTGTGGCTGGGCCTGACCGTGCTGCTGGGCATCATCTTCGTATTCGTGCAGGCATACGAATACTACGAGGCCTATGAACACTTCGGCCTGACCCTGAATTCGGGCATTTATGGCTCCACCTTCTTCATGTTGACCGGTTTCCACGGTTTCCACGTGATGATGGGCATGACCATGCTGCTGATCCAATGGATCCGCTCGGTGAAGTTCGGCCACTTCACCGCCGACGACCATTTTGGTTTCGAGGCATCCAGCTGGTACTGGCACTTCGTCGACGTGGTCTGGGTGTTCCTGTTCCTGTTCGTTTACATCCTGTAAGTCAGTCGCCCTTCTCATCCTGGGATGCCGCCGCGGGTCGCGGCCCGGCATCCCAGGGGTTGCGGTGCCCCAGCTGCCCGGTGGCCACTCCGTAGACGATGACCGCCGCCAGGCTGACGGCCAGGCCCAGCCGGACCCCCAGGGAGTGGAACAGCCGGCGTTTGTGGCGATTTCCCTGGTCCGCCATCAGAAAGTAAAATCCGCTTCCCAGGCTGGCGACCAGCGCCACCATCAATACGACGATCGCAATTTTCAGCAATGTTCAGCTCCTCTCAATTGGCCGTGCAGTATAAACCACTTGGCGTAACGCCTGCTGGCGGGCGCAGTCCGGGGCCGCGCGGGTGAGCGCCGGGCCGCGGCTGCGGCTGGACCTCGAGTGGCGGACCACCGCGCTGACCCTGGTCCTGCTGCCGGTGTTGGTGAGCCTGGGCTTCTGGCAGCTGGAGCGCGCCGAGGACAAGCGCGCTATCGCCGCGGTCCATGAGCAGCGCCGGGCCGCCGGGCCGGTGGAGCTGGATGCGCTGTGGGAGGCGCCGGCGGACGAGCTGGCCTTTCGCCGGGTAACGGTCACGGGGCGTTTTGACCCCGAGCGCTACCTGCTGCTGGACAACCGTATCCGCGAGGGTCAATTCGGCTACGAGGTGGTCGCGGTACTGGAGATCGCGGACAGCAATCGCGCGGTGCTGGTCAATCGCGGCTGGGTTGCCGGGGATTCCGCCCGTCGCAGCCTGCCCCGGATCGAGCAACCGCGCGGTTTGCACACCCTGTCGGCCAGCATCTATGTGGCGCCGGGGGAGGCCTATCTGCTGGGCGAGCAGGCGCTGGATGGCGGCTGGCCGATCGTGCTGCAGGCGCTGGAGATGGACAAGCTGGCGCCGGTGCTCGGGCGCCGCCTGGAGCGGGAACTGTTTCCCCGATCCCTGCGTTTGTCCGCCGTGGATCCAGCGGCGCTGCGCGCCGGCTGGTCGCCGGTGAACGTGAGTCCGGCCAAGCACACCGGCTACGCGGTGCAGTGGTTCTGCATGGCCGCTGTGTTACTGCTTGTATTCCTGCTGCGCAGCAGTAACCTCTGGCAACTGTTGCGCCGTCGAACCGGAGAAAACTGAAACGTGGACAACACCCAAACCGCCAACAGCAGCCGCCTGGTGCTGTTACTGATCGCCGGCATTCCCCTGACCATGATCCTGGCCGCCACCTGGCTGTGGTTCTTTGTGGTCCGCGGCGACCTGGATATCGTCGGCGCCCTGGGCACCGCCAACAATGGCCGGCTGGTGGAGCCGCCGCGACAACTGGCGGAGGCCGGCTTGCGGGACAGTGGCGGCGGAGCACTGGATTTTGACGCCCTGGAGGCGCAGTGGACCTTCGCCGTGCCAAACAGCGGCGAAACCTGCGCCGCGCAGTGCGAGCAGCTGCTATATCTCACGCGACAGATACACCTGGCGATGGGCAAGGAGTACAATCGCATTCGCCGCTTTTACATTAGCGACACGCCGGTGGCGGGGACCCGCCTCGAAGTGGGCGCCCTGAGCGACGATCACCCGCTGCCGCCCGGTTTTCCCGCCTATCTCGAGCGGGAGCACGAGCAGATGCGCGCGCTGGAAGTCGACGGCGCGACAATGGCGCGGCTGTTCGCCGAGCACCTGTCCGCCCCGGATACCTGGTACCTGGTGGACCCCGCGGGTTGGATTATGATGTCCTACGACAGCTCGGTGTCGTACAAGGATGTCATCGCCGACCTGAAATTCCTGTTGAAAAACTCCAGTGCCTGATCCGATATCATGAGCGAGACCACCCTCCCCGCCAAAGCCTCCTGGCGCGACTACAAGGAGCTGACCAAGCCCAATGTGGTGGCGTTGATGATCCTCACCTCGGCCATCGGTATGTTCATGGCGGTGCCGGGCATGGTGCCGCTGGATGTATTGCTTCTGGGCAATCTGGGCATCGCCCTGTGCGCCGGGGCCGCCGCCACGGTCAACCACCTGGTGGACCAGCGGGTGGACCAGCGCATGGCGCGGACCCGCAATCGGCCGGTGGCCCGGGGCCGGGTGGCGGCGCCGCAGGCGGCGCTCTTTGCCACGCTGTTGGGCGTCGCGGGCATGGCGATACTGATTATCTGGGTCAATGCACTCACGGCCTGGCTGACCCTGGCGTCCCTGGTGGGCTACGCTTTTGTGTACACCATGTTTCTCAAGCGTGCCACGCCGCAAAATATCGTCATTGGCGGCCTGGCGGGCGCGGCCCCTCCCCTGCTCGGCTGGACCGCCGTGACCGGCGAGATTCACGGCCATGCCCTGCTGCTGGTTTTGATCATTTTCGCCTGGACGCCGCCGCATTTCTGGGCGCTGGCGATTCATCGCCGGGAGGAGTACGCGGCGGTGGATATCCCCATGCTGCCGGTGACCCACGGGGTGATGTTTACCAAGCTGCACATCCTGCTGTATACGCTGATCATGTTCGCCATCACCCTGCTCCCCTTTGTCACCCGGATGAGCGGCCCCCTGTACCTGCTCGGTGCGGTGGTCTTGGGTGGCGGCTTTCTCTACTGGGCCATCGAGCTGCTGCGCAACCGCAACCCGCGGGCGCCGATGGAAACCTTCAAGTACTCCATTATTTACCTGATGGCCCTGTTCGTGGTGATGCTGGTGGACCACTACCTGTTTCCCGTCGCTACTCTGTAGCGGGCAACTGAAAAGCGGTCAGTGTCACCGGCCGCGCAGCGGCAGGGGACAGCGATCGATGGATGACAATGATTGATAAGAGCGGAGAGTGTTTGATGACAGACCGGAGCCGTCGCCAGCGCCGCGGAGTTCAGCTGACCATTGCCGGCGTGGTGGTTTTCATGTGTGTGGTGGTGGCGGGCTTTGTGCACCGCATCGGCCTGCCGCGGGCGATGAGCGATGCGGAAATGAAGGCCAATGGCACCTATATTCTGGAAACGCCTAGGGATATCGGGGATTTTTCCTTGCTGGATCACCGCGGCGAGGCTTTTACGCCGGCGCGCCTCGAGGGGCGCTGGACCCTGCTGTTTTTCGGTTTTACCTACTGCCCGGATATCTGCCCCACCACCATGAGTTTCCTCAATGAGTTCGTGGGGCAGCTTGAGGGCACCGAGGCGGAGGACACCCGGGTAGTGATGGTTAGCGTCGATCCGGCGCGGGACACGCCCGAGCAACTGGCCGAGTATGTGCCCTACTTCAACCCGGAATTCGTCGGTGTCACCGGTGAATTCCTGGATCTGTTCCGTTTTGCCACCGCCCTGAATACACCCTTTCGCAAGGTGCCGGGCCAGGGCGAGGACTACCTCGTCGATCACAGCGCCAACGTGGTATTGATTAACCCGCGGGGTGATTATCACGGCTTCTTCAAGGCGCCGCTGGATCTGGCGAAAATGAAGGTTACCTACCGCGCCGCGCGCTACCGCTGGGAGCGCTAGACGCCGACGCGTCACCAACCACCCTCGCCCACCGTAGACCGCCCGCCGAGTGCGTCATCGCACCGGCGGGTCTATAGGGTTAGCTGGCGCTTACCAACAGCGCCCTGGCGGCAGGGCGTTCCGGGGCGGCGTGTTCGTGCTCGAAGCGCTGTTCCAGCATGGCGTCCAGCTCCCTGGTCACTGACTCGGTGCTGGCGCGACCACTATCTACCTCGGCCGCGGGTTTTACCGCGGGGGTTTCCCGGGTTGCCACCGCTGGCTGAATCATTGCGCCCGCCTCCGCCTGGGTGGCGGCGCGGACAATCACGTAATCCACGTCCTGGGCCCCGGCAAATGGCGCCGTGGCCAGCAACATGGAGCTCAATATAGAACGCAGTTTCATATTACGACTCTCCAGTTTGTTACCTTGATGTGCGTAAGGTAACACATTTGTTACCTTGCCTGAAAGTATGTGGACGGCTTGTGACAGTTCAAGTCCTCTGTTTCTCTGCGTGAATAATGCACATTTTTATTATGTTACTGATTTTATTGAAAATAACTCTATTTAGTTCCAAATTGGATTTTTGCGTTTCGGATTGCCGCGAGCTTGCCGGGGTGTGATTCGCGGGTAACAAGCCGCGGCCGTACCCGGATTTCGCCGGGTACCGCGCGGGTCGGCGCCGCGCGGCGTGGCAATTTGCCCGCTGTTGGGCTTTAATGCTCGATTCTTCACGCCGCCGGCCGCGACTGCACCGGCGCCAAAGGCGTGCCAGCAACCCGCAACCGATGCGAGAGAGCGCCCATGGCCGACAACACCCTGCCAATCGTCCTGGTGGATGGATCCTCTTATCTATACCGCGCCTTTCACGCATTGCCGCCACTTATTAGTTCTAAAGGAGAACCTACGGGGGCGATCAAGGGCGTTATCAGCATGGTGAAACGCCTTATCAAGGACTACCCGGACAGCCCGGTGGCGGTGGTGTTCGACGCCAAGGGCAAGACTTTTCGCGACGAGCTGTTCGATCAGTACAAGGCCCAGCGGCCGCCGATGCCCGACGACCTGAGGGCGCAGGTGGAGCCTATCCACAGCCTGGTGCGGGCACTCGGCCTGCCGCTGCTCTGTGTCCCCGGGGTGGAGGCCGACGATGTCATCGGCACCCTGGCCAGGCAGGCCAGCGAGCAGGGCAGGGCCGTGGTGATTTCCACCGGCGACAAGGACATGGCGCAGCTGGTGAACAGCCATACCACCCTGGTCAATACCATGACCGGCAGCGTGCTGGACGAGGCCGGGGTGCGGGAGAAGTACGGATTTACCCCGGACCTGATGATCGACTTCCTGGCCCTGATGGGCGACAAGGTGGACAACATTCCCGGTGTCCCCGGTGTCGGCGAGAAGACCGCCCTGGCGCTGTTGCAGGGGCTGGGTGGCCTGGAGGATATCTACGGCAATCTCGACAAGGTGGCGGAGTTGGAGTTTCGCGGCGCCAAGAGCATGGGCGCCAAGCTGGAAAAAGAGCGGGACAAGGCCCTCCTGTCCTACGAACTGGCCACCATCAAGACCGACGTCGAGCTCGAATTGACGCCGCAGGAGCTGCGCAACGGCGAGCCGGACAGGGAGGCCCTGCTGGAATGGTACACGCGGCTGGAGTTCAAGGCCTGGCTGGAAGAGCTGTTGGGGGAGGGCGAGGTGGCCCAGCCCGAGGCGGTACAGGGCGACTACGACATTGTCTTCACCCAGGAGGCTCTCGACGCCTGGGTGGCGCGCCTTGAGCAGGCCGAGGTGTTCGCCTTCGACACCGAGACCACCAGCCTCAACTACATGGAGGCGCAGATCGTGGGCCTGTCGTTCGCGGTCCAGGCGGGGGAGGCGGCCTACGTGCCCCTGGCCCACGACTACCCGGGCGCGCCGGAGCAGCTTGAGCGGGACGCGGTGCTGGCGCAGTTGCGCCCGTTGCTGGAGGACGAGTCCGCGGCCAAGGTGGGCCAGAACCTGAAGTATGACGCCAGCGTCCTGGCCAACCACGGCATCACCCTGCGCGGCATCCGCTTCGACACCATGCTGGAGTCATACGTACTGGACTCGGTGGCCACCCGCCACGACATGGACAGCCTGGCCCTCAAGTATCTCGGTCACAAGACCATCCATTTCGAGGACATCGCCGGCAAGGGCGCCAAGCAGCTGACCTTCAACCAGATTCCGCTGGAGCAGGCCGGTCCCTACGCCGCGGAGGATGCGGATGTCACCCTGCGCCTGCACCAGGTCTTGTGGCCGCAGCTCGAGGCGGAGGGGCGGCTGGCGGACGTATTCCGCGACATCGAGCTGCCCCTGGTGCCGGTGTTGTCGCGGATCGAGCGCCAGGGCGCGCTGCTGTCCCGCGAGCTGCTCCAGCGGCAGAGCGCGGATCTGGGCAAGCGCCTCCAGGCGCTGGAGGCCGAGGCCCACGACCTGGCCGGCCAGCCCTTCAACCTGGGTTCGCCCAAGCAGCTGGGGGAAATCCTGTTCGACAAGCTCGAGCTGCCGGTGATCCGCAAGACGCCCAAGGGAGCGCCCTCCACCTCCGAGGAGGTACTGGTGGAGCTGGCGCTGGACTACCCCCTGCCGAAAGTGCTCTTGGAGTACCGCAGCCTGAGCAAGCTCAAGTCGACCTATACCGACAAGTTGCCGGAAATGATCAATCCGAAAACCGGGCGCGTGCACACCTCCTACCACCAGGCGGTGGCGGCCACGGGGCGGCTGTCCTCTTCGGACCCCAACCTGCAGAACATTCCCATACGCACCGAGGAGGGCAGGCGGGTCCGCCAGGCCTTTATCGCGCCAAAGGGCTACCGCATCGTCGCCGCTGACTATTCCCAGATCGAGCTGCGCATCATGGCGCACCTGTCCGGCGACAAGGGCCTGCTGCAGGCCTTCAAGGAGGGGCAGGACGTGCACCGCGCCACCGCCTCCGAGGTGTTCGACATCGCCCTGGACGCGGTGACCGCCGAGCAGCGACGCAAGGCCAAGGCCATCAATTTCGGCCTGATCTACGGCATGTCCGCCTTCGGCCTGGCGCGGCAGCTGCACCTGGGGCGCAACGAGGCCCAGGCCTATATCGACCGCTATTTCGAGCGCTATCCCGGGGTGCAGGATTACATGGACCGGACCCGGGGGCTGGCCCACGAGCGCGGCTACGTGGAAACCCTGTTCGGCCGCCGACTCTACCTGCCGGAAATCAATGCCCGCAACAAGATGCGGGTGCAGGCCGCCGAGCGCACCGCCATCAACGCGCCGATGCAGGGCAGCGCCGCCGACATCATCAAAATGGCGATGTTGGCGGTGTACGGCTGGTTGCAGGCGGAGCGGGTGGATGCGCGCATCATCATGCAGGTGCACGACGAACTGGTGCTGGAGGTGGCCGCCGGCGAGGTGGATGCGATCAGCGGGCAGGTCTGCGAACTGATGTCCGGGGCCGCCAGCCTGGACGTGCCGCTGCTGGTGGAGGCCGGGGTGGGGGACAACTGGGACGAGGCCCACTGAGCCGGTGTGGGTCGGGCCGCGTTCGGTCGGGCCGCGCTCGGTCGGGCCGCGCTCGGTCGGGCCGCGGCAGGCTGGCTCCCGGGGCCGCCGATAATTTTTCGCCCGGGGGGAACTCTGGGCGCGGACGCCAGTCTCATTAATCGTAGCTTGCTGCTACATGCTCTGGCGGTCATTCTCCATGGGCCGTTTTCGAGCAACGTCTCTTCCCCAGAGACCCAAGGTGGCCCGGTTGTCTACCCCCCTATAGGCAACCGGGCTTTTTTATGCACAGGATGTGCCGGGCCGCGTTTCTCCGTCCTTTTACTCGGCCAATCCCTCTTCATCGTCATACACACTGGCATCGGTCAACCAGGCGTCCAGGACCTTCCGCAGCTCTTTGTGCCCGGTATGCTTCAGTGCGGAGAACAGCTGTACGCTGATCATGTCGGACCGGTCCTGTAACTGGCGGCGGACCTGCAGCAGCGTATTGCTGGCGGGGCCGTTCTTGAGCTTGTCGGCCTTGGTCAGCAGGATGTGCACAGGCATGTCGGCGGCGATCGCCCAGCCCAGCATTTGCTGGTCGAAGGCTTGCAGGGGATGGCGCACATCCATCAGCAGCACCAGGCCGCGCAGGCTTTGCCGCTGTTGCAGGTAGCTTTCCAGCTGCCGGGTCCACTCCCGCTTGACCGCCTCGGGGACCTTGGCGAAGCCGTAGCCTGGCAGGTCCACCAGGCGCTGTTGCTCGCCCACCACGAAAAAGTTGATCAGCTGGGTCCTACCCGGGGTCTTGGAGGTTCGGGCAAGCTTGCGGTTGCCGGTCAAGCTATTGATTGCACTCGATTTTCCTGCGTTGGAGCGGCCGGCGAAAGCCACTTCCCAGCCCTCGTCGGGTGGGCACTGGGCGAACTTGCCGGCGCTGGTGAGAAATTCCGCGCGCCGGTATTCGGGGCGGGGCGGGGCCTTGTCGACTTCGGGTTCTGTCATGGTTGCATGGTGCCTTGTCCGGGCCTGTGGCGCAGGCCGGTAAATCGGGTTTGTTGGTGGTGCGCGCCGCCTCGAGCACTTCGCCGCCCTTCCGGGAAAAGGATGGCGCGGGCAGTTTTTCAACAGCGCGGCAAGTCGTATATAATGCCACAGCTTTTTTTCGTCGGCGGTGATTGGCCGAAGGAAGAGCCCCCAACCCTGATATGAGGTTAGCAATGAAAAAGTTGACACTCCTGGCCGCTATTTCGACCCTGGCCGTATTGGCACAACCCGGCATGGCTCAGCCGCCGATGGAGAAGTACAACAAAAGCTGCGCTGTCTGCCACAATACCGGGGCTGCAAACGCGCCCAAAACACACGACGTCGAAGCCTGGAAGCCGCGCCTGGACAAGGGGGTGGACGCTCTGGTTCAGTCGGTGAATTCGGGGCTGAATGCCATGCCGCCAAAGGGTATGTGCTTCGACTGCAGCGACGACGAATACAAAGCCCTGATTGAATTCATGTCCTCTCCGGCGGAGTAGGCGGGCACACAACAACCAGACCCGGAAGTGAAATGAAAAAGATAGTAATTGCCTGTGGCTTGCTGTTCGGGCTTAGCCAGGCCGCACTTGCGGCCAAGACCCCGGAAGGGGACGCGAAGGCTGGCGAGGCGCAAACCGCGGTCTGCGCCGCCTGCCACGGTGCCGACGGCAACAGCCCCGCGCCGACCTTCCCCAAACTGGCGGGCCAGAACGCCCGCTACCTGTTCAAGCAGTTGCAGGACATTCGCGACGGCGCCCGTCCGGTACCCACCATGGCGGGCCAGCTGGATGGCAAAAGCGACCAGCAGCTGGCGGACATCGCCGCCTACTACGCGGTCCTGCCCCGCAGCGGAAGCCAGACCAACCCGGACCTGCTGGCCCTGGGTGAGAAGGTCTACCGCGCAGGCGTGGCCGAGCGCGGCGTGCCGGCCTGCACCGCTTGCCACTCCCCCAATGGCAAGGGCAACGCACCCGCGGGCTTCCCCTCGCTGGCCGGGCAACACGCCGAATACATCGCCAGCCAGCTGAAGATGTACCGCAAGGGTCACGAGGACGAAAGCGGTCGCACCAACGACGGTGATACCCGCATTATGCGTTCGACGGCCTTTGGTCTCAGCGACAAGGAAATCGAGGCCGTCGCCAGCTACGCCGCCGGCTTGAAATAAGCGGCGGCGCTACACCGATATCAATGAAGGTGGCTCGGGCCACCTTTTTTTTGCACCGCCAGAACCCGCTGGGTTACTCGCGGTCAAAGCCGATGCGACAACTTGGAGTACTACCATGCTAAAAAACTGGATATTGGCGCTTTCCCTCCTGGCCCTGGCCCCCGTGGCCGCATGGGCGGAGGACTGGCAGGAAGGTAAACACTATGACCTTATCACCCCGCCCTTGCGCACCGTCGATGGCGACAAGGTCGAGGTGACCGAGTTTTTCTGGTACGGCTGCGGCCACTGCTACAATTTCGAACCCATGGTCACCCAGTGGAAAAAGTCCCTCGCAGACGACGTGGCCTTTGTCGGTTCGCCGGCGGTGTGGAACAAGCCCATGGAGCTGCATGCCAAGGCATACTACACTGCGGAAGTGCTGGGTGTGCTCGATACCATGCACACGGTGTTGTTTCAGGCCATGAATGTCGACCGCAAGCGCCTGCAGTCGGACAAGGAAATCAAGGCCCTGTTTACCGCCAATGGCGTAGCCGCCGAGGATTTCGACAAGGCCTATAGCTCCTTCGGTGTCGGCAGCCAGGTGCGCCAGGCCAACAGCCGCGCCCGCGCCGCCAAGATCACCGGCACGCCGGAGATGATGGTCAACGGCAAGTACCGCATCAGCACCCGCAAGGCGGGCAGCCAGGCCAATATGCTGAAGATCGCCGAATACCTGATCGCCCAGGAGCGCGCCGCCGGCGCGGAATAGGCGCGGGGCCCGCTGCGCGGCCCTACAGCACCCCCTGTAGGGCCGAATTCATTCGGCCAACTGGGTTCGCCTCACATCCCGCTGCTGTAGGTGCCCAGGCTGGCCTTGCCGCTGGCGCGAATCTGGCGGAAGGCCAGGGCGTACTCCCGCAGCAGCTCCATGCAATAGGTCAGCCGCGCCTCGAAGTATTCCTGGGCGCTGGGCTTGTTGTCCTCGGGCTTGTCGTTGAACACGGTGTCCACGTAGCGGATGATCAGGTGCTCCGGCAGGTAGCAGATGCGGCTGTTCTTGTAGCTGCTCATGCGCAGTTCCGCGACGGGGTAGGAGCCGCCGTCGGCCACCGACACGGTGACGATCAGCGCCGGTTTGTGGGCGATCTCCTCGCCCGCGGTCCACATCAGGAAGAAATTCTTCAGGCCGGCCGGTGCCATGCCGTGCCACTCCGGTGATACCACCACGAAGCCGTCGCAGCTGTGCAGTTGTTCGCTGAGCGGTTTGAGGTGCTCCTGCCAGCGGGCGTCCTCGCTGTCCCAGACACCCTCTTCCCACAGTGGCAGGGGATTGCCGGCCAGGTCGAAGAGCCAGGTCTCGTCGCAGATTTCCTGTTCGCGCAGTGCGCGTTCGATGTAGCGTGCGACCTTGCCGCTCTGTGAATCGGGGCGGTGGCTGCCGCAAATGATGCCGAGTTTCATGGCTTTTCCTTATTCTCGTGATAGCTTGTCGTCGGTCCGCGCTCAGATATCCAGCCAGGTGGGTACCGGAAGATCCTTGTTGCGCAGGAAGACCGGATTGAACAGTTTGCTCTGGTAGCGGTTGCCGTAGTCACAGAGGATGGTGACGATGGTGTGGCCGGGCCCCAGCTCCGCGGCCAGCTTGACCGCGCCGGCGATATTGATCGCCGAGGAGCCCCCCAGGCACAGCCCCTCGTGCTGCAGCAAGTCGAACAGGTAGGGCAGGGCCTCGGCGTCGCTGATCGACCAGGCGTGGTCGACCCGGGCCTGGGCCACATTGCCGGTCACGTGGTTGATGCCGATACCCTCCATGATCGAATTGCCTTCGCTGGGGGAGAGTTCGCCGGTGCCGAAATAACTGGAAAGGGAGGCGCCGGCGGGATCGGCGATGCCGATTTGCACGGCGGGATTGTGGGCCTTGAGCGCGGTGGAGACCCCGGCCAGGGTGCCACCGGTACCCACCGCGCAGACAAAGCCGTCCACCTTGCCGTCGGTCTGTCGCCAGATTTCCTCGCCGGTGGTGTCGCGGTGGATTTCCATATTCGCCAGGTTGTCGAACTGGCGCGCCCAGATGGCGCCGTGGGGCTCCCGGGCCGCATAGTCGTTGGCCAGGCGCTCGGCGGTATGGATATAGTGGTTGGGGTCGGTGTAGGACGTGGCGCCCACCAGGTGCAGGTCGGCGCCGAGCAATTCCAGGGTGTCGATCTTTTCCTTGCTCTGGGTGATCGGCATGACCACCGTGCTGGAGTAGCCCAGGGCGTTGGCCAGCAGTGTCAGGCCGATGCCGGTATTGCCCGCGGTGCCCTCCACGATGCGCCCGCCGGGTTCGAGCTCCCCCGCCCGCTCGGCGGCGCGGATAATGCCCAGCGCCGTGCGGTCCTTGACCGACTGGCCCGGGTTGAGGAATTCCGCCTTGCCCAGGATGGTGCACCCGGTGCGTTCGGAGACCTGCCTCAGGTGAAGCAGGGGGGTATTGCCAATCAGTTGGGTGACGTCGGCGGCGGTTTGCAAGGGGCTGACTCCGCGAGTTACAGGGACGCGCCAGTATGCCACAGGCGCGGGCCGCCGGTCAGGTGGCCGCGTCCGCGCCGCGGCGCACCCGCAGCAACAGCAGCAGGCCGAGCAGCGACAGCGCGGTCATCGACCACACCATGGGCGCCGGCGAGTTGCCCAGTATCCCGCCGACCGCGGCGCTGGCGGTGGCGGAAACGCCCATCTGAATAAAGCCGAGCAGGGCGGAGGCGGTGGCCGCCATGTGCGGGTAGGGCTGCAGCGCGAGCGTCATGGCGTGGGGCAGGATCAGTCCCAGCGAGGCGCTAAACACCATCATCGGCAGCATCAAGGCCAGCACGCTCTCGGGCCACAGGCTGGAACCGCCCAGCATCAACAGGCAGCCCGCGGTGGCGAGGAGGGCCCCCAGTATCACCACCTGGTGGGATTCGAGCCGGCCGGCCAGGCGCGCGCTGGTCGCGCTGCCGATGATGTAGCCCATGACGGTGGTGAGGAAAATCAGGCCGAAATACTGCAGGGGCACGCCCAGCATGTCGATGTACACAAAGCCCGAGGAGGCCAGGTAGGCCATCAGTCCGGCGTACAGCAGCGAACTACCCAGGGCCACGGTCATGAACGGGCCGGAGCGCAGCAGCATGGCGAAGTTGCGGCCGATGACGGCCGGGTGGAGGCTCTGGCGCTGGGGCAGGGATTCGGGCAGCAGACGCTGTACCAGCAATGCGATCAGCAGGCCGTAGGCGGCCAGGAACACGAAAATACTGGGCCAGGGCAGCACCAGCAGCATGGCGCTGCCCAGGGTCGGCGCTACCGCCGGCGCCAGGGCCATCAACATGGCGATCAGCGACAGTGCGCGGGCGGCGCGGCGCGGCCCGAACAGGTCCCGGGTAATGGCCCGGCCGAGGGTGGGGCCGGTGCAGGCGCCGACGCCCTGCAGCAGGCGAAAGGCGATCAGTTGCTCCACCGTGGTCGACAGGCTGCAGCCGATGCAAGCCACCACAAAGATGATCGCGCCGCCGAGCAGCACGGGCTTGCGGCCGAAGCGGTCCGCCAGGGGGCCGCACACCAGGTGAAACACGGCGAAGCCGGCCAGGTAGGCACTCAGGGTGAGTTGCACGTTGGCCGTCGAGGTGTCGAGGGACTCGCGCATTACCGGCATCGCCGGCAGGTACATGTCGATACTCAGTGGCCCGAGCGATACCAGGGCCGCCAGCAGGAGCAGTATCCAGCCGGAATCGGGGTGCAGGAATCGTTGTGAATGCGCGGCCATGGGCCGGCGATGCTATCACGACCGCGATCACCTGTCCCCGAGACTGGCGTCCCGCTGGTTTATTTCTCGAAGCCGAGTACGGTTTTCCACCACAGCCGGGGCGCCAGCGTGTGCCACAGCATCAGCAGTCGGGCCTCCCCGGGGTAGATGATGTCGCGCCCCTTGGCCACGCCCTTGTCGATGGCGTCGACGATTTTCTCCGGGTCCGCCAGCCGCCCCGACTGTTTGGCGTTGCGCAGGCTGCCGGGGCTGTCGGTATCCAGGCTCTGGTCGATCAACGGCGTGTTCACCGCGGGGGGGCAGACCAGGTGGACTTTGACTCCGCTGTCGCGAATCTCGTTCTGCAGCACTTCGATGTAGCTGTTCACCGCCGACTTGGTCGCGCAGTAGGCGCCCATGTGCGGCACCAGTGCGTGGCCGGCGATGGAGCCGAAGGCAATGATGCGCCCGCGTCCGCGCGCCATCATCTGTGGCAGCACCGCGCGCACGGCGTAGGTCGTGCCAAAATAATTGATGCGGAACAGGCGCTCCATGTCCTCGTGGGTGTGGTCGATGAGCTGGTGGCTGGGCATCAGCGCCGCGGCGTGCACCAGCAGGTCCACCGGGCCCAGCTCCGCCTGTACCCTGGCGACGGCGGCCTCGACCTCGGCGCGGTCGCCGATGTCGCAGCGCAGGGGGGTGAAACCGCCGGCCCCGGCGGCGGTCGCCAGGTTGTCCTCATTGATGTCGAAAATCGCCACCCTGGCGCCGCGCGCGGCGAGTCGTCCGGCGATGATGCGCCCCATGCCACTGGCGCCGCCGGTGACAATCGCGACCTGGTCCCTGACGTCGTGCATCCGCCCCTCCTGTTATTTTCGCGGCCATTTTTACCTATTGTCCGGTGATGGCGCGGCCGGTCACAGACCCGATTCGGCCACCCAAAGTGACCGATAGTGATAACCGGGCCGGGCCTCAGCTCTGGCCGTCATTGAGGTGATCCAGGGGAAACGCCGTGCGCTGCAGGACGCGGCGCAGCTCGAAGCTGGAGTGCACCCCGGTCACGCCGGGAATCCGGGTCAGCTTGCCCAGCAGAAAGCGTTCGTAGTACTCCATGTCCGCGACCACGGCCTTGAGCAGGTAGTCGGCGCTCTGGCCGGTCACCACCGAGCACTCCACGACCTCCGGGTAGCTGCAGACCTCCTTTTCGAAGGCCTCGAAACGGTCCGGGGTATGCCGGTCCATGGTGATGCCGATATAGGCGGTCAGTTTGAGCCCGAGACGGGACTGGTCGAGCAGGGTCACGTGGCCGCGCACCAGCCCCGATTCCTCCAGGCGCTTGACCCGGCGGGAGCAGGGGGTTGGCGACAGGCCCACCAGTTCCGCCAGTTCGAGATTGCTGATTCGGGCGTCGCGCTGCATGATCTCCAGGATGCGGCGATCGGTGCGGTCGAATTTCATGAGTGGCTCGCTTTCATTGTCCTTTGGCTTGAGGGTAGTGAATATAACCCAAAAATTTTGTTATTTTGGTTAAATATTGCGGAAATGGGCCAAATGAGTGCGGTGTTTGCAGAAATTCCCTCAAGCGGTCGTTGTATACTTTTCGCTCGGCTGATTTCTCACCCGCCGTTGCCAGGCCCCGCGGTTACCGCCGCGGCCGGCCGCCGGTGCAATGCCTCACGAGGGCAGGCTCGGGTCCGCCGGGTGGGCAGCCAGTTCGTTTTATGAGCCATCAAACCGGTCTTCCCGATCGGTTCGGTTGGCCGTTCGGAACATGCGGGCGCGCGAGTCCGCCGGTATTTTCCGAAATGAGCCATACTGATACACAGGGGTAAATCCGCTTTTTCCACAAGGGAAGTTTGTCACCATGAGCCAGTTCGACCATCGCAAGTACCAGCCCTTCCAGCCCGTGCGCATGACCTCGCGCCGGTGGCCCGATCGCCAGCTGGAGAAGGCGCCGCTATGGTGCAGCGTGGACCTGCGGGACGGCAATCAGGCCCTTATCGAGCCCATGACCGGCCGCCAGAAGTCGAAGCTCTGGGACCAGTTGGTCAAGGTCGGCTTCAAGGAGATCGAAGTGGGTTTCCCCTCCGCCTCCGGCCACGACTACAACTTCGTGCGCGAGCTGATCGACAACGGTCGCATCCCGGATGACGTCACCATACAGGTGCTGACCCAGGCCCGGCCCGATCTGATTGAAAAGACCTTCGAGGCCCTCAAGGGCGCCCGCCGCGCCATCGTGCACGTGTACAACTCCACCTCGACGGTGCAGCGCGAGCAGGTCTTCGGCCTCGATCGCCAGGGTATCGTCGACATCGCGGTGCGCGGGGCCAAGCTGGTGCAGGAGTGCGCCGCCAGATACCCGGAGACCGAGTGGGTGTTCGAGTATTCGCCGGAGAGTTTCACCGGCACCGAGCTGGATTTCGCGGTGGAGATCTGCGACGCGGTGACCGCGGTGTGGCAGCCGACCCCCGACAAGCCGGTGATCATCAACCTGCCGGCGACGGTGGAGATGAGCACGCCCAATGTCTACGCCGACCAGATCGAGTGGTTCTGCGACCGGGTGGCGCGCCGCGACAGCCTGCTGATCTCCCTGCACACCCACAACGACCGCGGCTGCGCGGTGGCCGCCGCGGAGCTGGGCGTACTGGCCGGCGCCGACCGGGTGGAGGGCACCCTGATGGGCAACGGCGAGCGCACCGGCAACATGGACGTGGTGACCATGGCGATGAACCTGTACAGCCAGGGCGTGGATCCCCAGCTGCAACTCGGGCACATGGACGAGATCATCCAGACCGTGAAGGAGTGCACCCAGCTGCCGGTGCACCCGCGCCACCCCTGGGCCGGTGACCTGGTGTTCACCGCCTTCTCCGGCAGCCACCAGGACGCGATCAAGAAATGCCTGGCCAGGCGCGACGAGGACGCTCCCTGGGAGGTGGCCTACCTGCCCATCGATCCGCGGGATATCGGCCGCTCCTACCAGGAGGTGATCCGCATCAACAGCCAGTCCGGCAAGGGCGGCATTGCCTATGTGCTGGAGCGGGACTACGGCTACGAATTGCCGCGCTGGCTGCAGATCGACTTCAGCGGCACGGTCCAGGCCTTCGCCGAGGACCGCGAGAGCGAGGTGTCGGGCGAGGAGATCTTCAGCCTCTTCCAGCAGACCTACCTGGCGGAAGGGGGCGAGTACCGCCTGGGCGACTACCAGGTCAGCCGCGCCGACAACGTCGACCAGCTGCAGGCCGAACTGGTGCAGGGCGCGGCCAGCCATACCCTGAAGGGCTCGGGTAACGGTGTGGTGGCCTCTTTCGTGGACGCGATGAGCCGTTTCACCGGCAAGCAGATCGTGCTGGTGGAGTACAGCGAGCACGCCTTGTCCCACAGCGCCGACGCCGAGGCCGTGTGCTATATCCAGCTCAACATCGACGGCGACCGCCACTGCGGCGTGGGCCGCAGCAGCGACATCATCCAGGCCTCGCTGGATGGAATTCTCGGCGCCATCAACCGCGCCGTGCGGCAGTCCGCGCACGCCGCGGCCTGACGAAGGGGGCGACCCCTTCAATCGGCCTCGAAGTCCGTTAAAGGGCTCTGACCCCTTTTAAAAGGGGTCAGAGCCCTTTTTCACCTGCCTTATCAATCCACCAGTTTGATATCCAGGCTGTCCAGCAGGCGCACCGCATCGAAGCGCGTAAAGCGGGCTCCCTTGATCGTGTTCCGGTAGATGTCGATATCGTAGTTGCTGGCCTCGGCGAAGTCCGCCCCGCTCAGGTCGGTTTTGTCGAAGTGGCTTTCGCTGAAGTCGGTATAGATGAAGTTCGCCTTGCTGAAATTTCCCTCGCGGAAGTCGACGCGATGCGCGCCGCAGTCTTCCAGCACGAGTTCCGCCAGCGAGAGGCCGTAGAAAGAGCTGTCGTGCAGGATGCACTTGTAGAACGCGAAGGGGGCGCCCAGCAGCAATCGCGGCCAGTCGACCTTGGTCCAGTTGATGCCGACCAATTTCGACTCGCGAAACACCACATCGGCAAACCGCGAATACTCGATGCTGGCGACGCTCAGGTTGCACTGGCTGAATTCGCAGTCCACGAAATTGCACCTTTTCAAGGTGGTTTCGCTGAAGTTGCAGTTGTGAAAGGTGCAGCCGTCGAACTCCAGGCCATCGAGAATCTCTCCCGAGAGCTCCAGCGAGTCGAAGTTTTGCGACCAGAATTCCGACTTGTCGGGCAGCTCCATGCCGCGCTCCTGTTGTATTGCGTATCAGTTCGCCGTATCGGCTCCGCCGCCGTGCCCGAGACAGGCTTTCAAGACCTTTTGCCGGGGCGCTAGACCAGGTTGCGGTTCCGGCAGGCGCGATGCCCGCCGGCTGAAGGCGCCCCCTTGGGCTTTTTGCCGAGTCGCGGGAATAATTCGGCCGTCGGCGGTTTATCCCCGGGTCGCCGTCCACCGCAGCGTACACGGTTTCGGCGCCGGCGTTGATGAATATTTCCTTCCGGGTTGTGCCGGGCCACCCGACAGGGGCTACCTGGTCGCCGATGCCGATGCCGATGCCGATGCCGATGCCGATGCCGATGCCGATGCCGATGCCGATGCCGATGCCGATGCCGATACCGGTGCCGATACCGGTGCCGATGGCGGGGTCGACCGGCGGATGTCGGCGGCCGATCGAACCTGGTAAACGGACGCGGACCCCTTTACGATTCCGGGGCCGGTCGGGAACCTCCCCCGGGCTTGCATGAGGTTATTGCCGCCCATCTGGAAACAATCATTGCTTGGCCAGCCGTTTATTGCCGGCGAGGCGGTAGGATAAATTGCCGGGCAATGCGATAAAAATAGTTAAGTGAGCCTATGTCCGAACGCGACGCCTACCCGCCGGTGTCGGCGGCCTGGTATACCGTAGCCGTATTGTTTCTGGCCTACACCTTTTCCGCCATCGACCGGCAGATATTGACCCTGCTGGTCGGGCCGGTTCGCGCCGATCTCGGCCTGACCGATTTCGAGGTGAGCCTGCTCCAGGGCTTTGCCTTTTCCCTGCTGTTCGTGGTGGTCGGCATCCCGCTGGCGCGGGTGGCCGACCGCCGCAGCCGGCGCGGCATCATCGCCGTCGGCATTGTCTTCTGGTGCCTGATGACCGCCCTGTGCGGCATGGCCAAGACCTTCGGGCAGCTATTCGTCGCGCGCATGGGTGTCGGCGTCGGCGAGGCGGCCCTGAGTCCCGCCGCGGCCTCGCTGATATCGGACAGTTTCAAGCCGGAGCGGCGCGCCATGGCCTTTAGCGTGTATCACCTGGGCTATCCGGTGGGCGGGGGGCTGGCGTTGATCATCGGCGGTCTGGTGCTCGAATTGCTGGCCGGGGTGGACGAAGTGCAACTCGGCTGGCTGGGTACGTTTCGCACCTGGCAACTGGCCTTTATTATCGTCGGTCTCCCGGGCCTGTTGATTGCGGCACTGATGTTCAGCTTCCGCGAACCGGTACGGCAGGAGCGTATGTACGACACCGAGGGCGAGCGGATTCCGCTGGCCGTGATCGGCGGCTACATGCGCGAGCGCTGGCAGGCCTACGGCGCGCATCTCTCGGCGGTGGCCTTCCTCGGCATGCTGGCGGTGGGCACGGCCATCTGGTACCCGACTTTTCTGATGCGCACCTATGGCATGAGCGCCAGTGGTGCCGGCTATTCCTATGGACTGGTGATGGGCTTGTGCGGCGCCGCCGGCATTCTCAGCGGCGGCTGGCTGAGCGGCCACCTGATGCGCCGCGGCCACGCCGACGCCAATATGCGGGTTATGCTGATCGCCGCGGTGTGCAAGACCCTGCCACTGGTGGTGGGGCCGCTGATGCCGAGCGCTGAACTGGCGCTGCTGTGCATGGCCGTGGCCACCTACCTGGGGCAGGTCTCGGTGGGGGTGACCACCGCCGCGTTGATGGAAATTACCCCCAACGAGATGCGCGCGCAGATGCTGGCCGTGATGCTGTTCCTGGTCAACATCCTGGGTATTGGTTTCGGCGCCAGCCTGATCGCCGCGCTCACCGATTTCGTGTTTGCCGACGACGCGGCCCTGCGCTATTCGATCGCGCTGGCCTCGGCCGTGATCGCGCCCACCATCGTGGTGATCCTCTGGCTCGGCCTGCCGCATTACCGCCGCTGCGTGGAGCAGGTACACGCCATGCAGCGGACGCGCGACCTGCAAGCGCTTTCTCACTCGAACACTACTCCCTCCGGGGACAAAGGAGTCGACTATGTACAAGCCACATAATATTGCCCGCACCCTGTCCCTGTTGTCCGTTGGCGCGCTGTTGCCGGCCTACGTCGCGCCGGCCCTGGCGCAGCAGGCGGCGCTGGAAGAGGTGATCGTCACCGCCCAGCGCAGGGAGGAGAACCTGCAGGAGACGCCCATCGCCATTACCGCGCTCAACACCGAAACCCTCGGCGAACTGCGCGCGCGGGACATCGAGGGCATCTCCGACTATACCCCTGGCCTGATGGTGGCGCCCACGGTGGGCGGTTCGGTGAACGCGACTATCAGCATCCGCGGCGCGTTGAACAGCACCAACAACCTGAGCCGCGACAACGCGGTGGGCCTGTACCTGGATGGCGTGCCCATCGCCAAGACCTCCGGCGCCATTTTTGATGCCGTTGACCTGCAGCGGATGGAAGTATTGCGTGGTCCGCAGGGTACGCTCTACGGCAAGAACACCATCGGCGGCGCCATCAACCTGGTCACGCGCAAGCCCAGTGGCGAACTGGAGGGCTACCTGCAAGTGGGAGCGGGCAACGAGAACCTGGTCGAAGCCCGCGGCGCCCTGGACCTGCCCGCGGTGGGGCAGGTGGGTAGTGGACTGGGTGAGTTCAGCGCCCGGGTGTCGGGTTTTTTCCGCGAGCGCGATGGTTTCTACGACAATACCGACCCCTCCGAACCGGACTTCGACAACCGCGACCAGTGGGGCGGCCGGGTGGACCTGAGGCTCGAGCCGAGCGACAGGCTGCTATTGGAGTACGGCTACGACCGCTTTGACGCCCAGCAGCGCCCCACCATGCTGGCGCTGACCCAATCCGATACCTTCGCCTATGTGATTCCGCCGCTGTACCCGCTGGTGGCCGCGGCGACCAGCGAGGACCGGCCCGATGCCATCGCCAACGACAGCGCCCAGACGAGCGAGGTGGACATCGAGGGCCACTCACTGACGGTGACCTACGATATGCCCGGCACGGCGCTGGGCGATCTCACCCTGAAATCGATCACCGCTTACCGCGATCTGCACACCCTGAGCCTCTCGGATTTCGACGGCACCAGCCTGGACATGTTCCGCTTTCGCATCGAGAACGACTTCGAGCAGTTCACCCAGGAAGTGCAGCTGCTCGGCAGCACCGACCGGCTGGAATATGTGCTCGGCCTGTTCTACTACGAGGATGAGTGGAGCACCGACAACCCGCGCTGGATTTTCCAGCTCGGCGGCGACAATTTTGACGTCAGCAACCGCGGCGCCAAGGACGAGTCGGTGGCGGCGTTCGGCCAGTTGACCTGGACGCCGGATGCCTTTGAGCAGCGGCTCGATCTGACCGTCGGCGCCCGCTGGACACGGGAAACCAAGGATGTGCATTCGGTGTGGGTGGATCGCAGCGTCTATGACGTCAATGCGGCAGACCCCAATGGCGGTGTCTATGTACGCGATTCGCAGGGCAATCCGGTGTTTTCTGCGGGCGGTGACCTGATCCCCGTCGAAGTCGACGACAGCTGGAGCGAGATCACCCCCATGGTGGTGGCGGCCTGGCGTTTCAGCGAGGACATCAATGGTTACGCGAAAGTCGCCACGGGCTTCAAGAGCGGTGGTTTCAACGGCGTGGCCAGTACCAACCTCGCCTTTGAAACACCCTTCGACCCGGAGACCATGACCACCTACGAGCTGGGCCTGAAAAGCCGCTTGTTCGATCAGCGGGTGCAGTTCAACGTGTCGGCCTTCTACAACGATTACACCGACTTTCAGGCGGGCCGCCTGGGCGAAGACGCGATCACTATCGTTATCGTCAATGCCGGTGACGCCACCATGCAGGGGGTGGAGATGGAGCTGACCGCGCGCCCCACCCAAAACCTCGACCTGGTGCTGAACTACGCCTTCCTGGACACGGCTTACGACAACTTTACCGGCGACGACGGCAGCGATGTCTCCGACGACCGCTACTTCTCCTACTCGCCGCGCAACACGGTGTTCGCCTCGGCCAAGTACACCTTCGACCCGCTCCCGTTTGGCGAGCTGTCGGCGCGGGTCGATTATGCCTGGAAGGACGATTTCTACGTCAATATCGTCGATGACCCGAGCACCAACGTGGATGCTTACGGCCTGCTGGGCGCGCGGGTGCAGCTCGACCAGATCCCGGTTGGCGACGGTCGCCTGCGCGTGGCGGCCTGGGGCCGTAACCTGACGGATGAGGAGTACTGGAACAGCGCGATCAACCTGTCCGTGTTCACCGTGAACCAGTGGGCCGACCCGCGCAGTTACGGAATCGAGGTGAACTACGACTTCTGACAGGGCACTCCGCCCGGTGCCGGGCGCGCGGCGGTCGTCTTGAGCCGCCGCGCCACGCGGCGCAACGAACTCCGCGGGGGCGGAGGTCGATGCCGGCCTCACGTAACACATCGCCATGGGACAACATGACTCACCAAACCCGAGGGAAATGGGCTTTGCCTGGACCGGAGCCGCGCGTATGCTGAATCCGCCGTCATCGGGTGGAAGGCTTATGGGACGCTGGGAAGGCATCGAGGAATATATCTGTGTGGTGGAGGCGGGCAGCTTCACTGCCGCCGCCGACCGGCTCGGGGTGTCCAAATCCTATGTCAGCAAGCAGGTCAGCCAGCTGGAGGACCGCTTGCGGGTGCGCCTGCTCCAGCGCACGACCCGGCGGCTCACGCTCACCGAGATTGGCGAGGTGTTCTATGGTCATTGCAAGGCCATGGCGGAGCAGTTCGACCAGGCGGAATCGACCCTGTCGGATTTGCAGCTGGCTCCCCGGGGCACCCTCAAGCTATCGATCAACAGCCGCTACGGGGTGCAGTACATGGCCAGCGTGGTGGCGGCCTTTTCCCGGGAATACCCGGACCTCTCGGTGGAGGTGCACTCCAGTTTCAAGGATGTCGACCTGCTGGAAGAGGGCTTTGACCTCACGGTGCGCTACGGCAAGCTGGAGGATTCCAGCCTGATCGCCCGCAAGCTGGGCTCCTACTCCCTCTGCCTGTGCGCCGCGCCGGGCTACTGGCAGAGCCGCGGCAAACCGGCTTGCCCCGAGGATCTGAAACAGCACAACTGCCTTACCACCTCGGACCGTTTCTGGTTGTTCAACACCCCCGACGGCCGCGACACCCTGAAGGTCAAGGTCGGGGGCAACTGGTTGAGCGAGGACGGCGCCACCCTGCTGGCGGCGGCCAAGGCCGGTATCGGCGTGGCGCAGCTGCCGGATTTCTACGTGCAGGAGGCGGTGGACAGGGGAGAGCTGGTCAAATTGCAGCACCAGGACTGGAGCCACTACGAGCGGGAGACCTGGGCGGTGTACCCGCACAGCCGGCATTTGTCCGCCAAGGTGCGTTATTTTATCGAGTTTCTCACCCTGTACATCGGGCGCAACCTGAGCCCGCATTCGGAAAAATTCCTCGAGCGGCCCCGCGCCCGTTGAGCGACCCTCTGTGCCGCGCATGTGCGTAGAGAGGGCACTGAAAATCACTTGCTCACGGGTTTGATGTGGTCATCGGCCACTGCGTGGCCGATGACGCGGACTGCTTGTCAACAGCCTGTTAGGCTTCCAGCCGTTGCAGGATCTCTATGGCGTAACCGTCCGGGTCGCGAATGAAGGCGGCGATCACCGGCCAGCCCTCCAGGCGTGCGGGTGCCATGTCCGAGGGCGCCCCGGCGGCGACCGCGGCGTTGTGCACCGCGCGGGCGTCGTCGCAGTAGAGATACAGCTTCCACAGCGCGTTGCCATGATCGATGGGGCCGGTTACCGATTCCCGCTGGGCGAGCTGGATGCGGCCGTCCGAGCCCGGCGAGCCGAGGATCGCTTCCTCGGCGCCGGGGATGGAGATGCGCTGCAGGTCCTGCAGCCCCAGTATGTCCCGGTAGAAGGCCACCGAGCGCTCGAGGTCGGATACGGTAATGCAGTACTGTCCCAGTTTGCTGGCCATGGGCTTTACTCCGGCAGTGTCGGGTTGCGGCGCGCGAGGATGTCCCCGGTGCGCTTTTGTATTTTGTCGTCCTGGGCGGAATGCCCTGGCAGTATCCAGAACCGGCCCGCCCGCATGCCCTCCAGGCAGGTTGCCGCCACCTCTTCGGGTTCGGTGAGCTGTGGGTCGGCAATGCCCGAGGCCTGGAGCAGGTCGCGCATGCTGACATAGGCCGGCGTCTCCTCGTCGTCGCGCAGCGCCGCCGGCCGATTGCGCATCGAGTTGAGGATATTGGTGTTTACCACGTGGGGGCCGGGGAACAGGACATGGGCCTGCAGCGCGGCTCCCTCCATCAGGAACTGGTAGTGCAGCACCTCGCTCATGCTGGTCACCGCCGCCTTGGTGGCGGCGTAGATCGGGGTGGTCGGCAGGGAGGTCAGGCCGCCGTTGCCGGAGGAGGTATTGACCACATGCCCGGCCTCGCCGTGGGCCAGCATGCCGGGCACAAAAGCGCGAATGCCGTTGGCGATGCCGTGTACGTTGACATTGAAGCCCCAGGTCCAGTCATTGGGGGTGAGTGTCCACATGCGGCGCTGGGCCTCCTTGATACCGACGCCGGCGTTATTGCACAGTACATGAACCGGGCCCAGCTCCGCGGCCACGCGTTGCGCCAGGGCGTCCATGGCGTCCGGGTCGGTGACATCGGCCTGCATGTCGACCACCGCCAGGCCCGCTTCGCGCAGTGTCTGTGCCGCGCCGGCTAGGCGTCCGGCCTCCACGTCCACCATCGCCACCCGCATGCCCTGCTCGGCAAATAGCCGGCACAGGCAGTGGCCGACGCCGGAGGCGCCGCCGGTGACCACGGCGGTCTTGCCACGCAAATCATCCATTGGCCGCGAGACCCCGCGCAGCCCCGTCGATCTCCAGCGCCGGTATGTCGATGTCGTCGTAGCGTTGATGGATGAAATTCACCAGGTTGTCGCCGGGAATTTCCGCCAGGACCTGGCCACTGGTGCGGGTGGCGCCGCGAGCCAGCTGCATGGTGACGATGCGCTTGACCGGGACGTCCACCAGCGGGTCGTAGGGGCTGTCGCGCAGGATCACTTCGGCATTGTTGACCTGGTGCACGCTCTCGTAATTGCGCTCCCAGTTGAGCCGGGTCAGGAACACGCTGCCATCGAATCCCGGTTCGCCATCGATGCGCGGCAGCGCCTTGTGGCAGAAGAAGTACTCGGTGAAGGGTTCCGGTGTCGGCAGTGGCTCGCCCACTTCCCCGGCCATCTCCAGGAAGGTAATGCCGTGGCGTGCGATGCGGGTGCGCACCGTGTCCCCGTTGCGCTCCATCGTTGCGACTTCGGCGATTTTCTTGGGCTCGCCGAAACGCTCGCGACCGCCGATCACCACGAACTCGCCGTGCATCGGCATGGCCAGCACGTAGTGGCCCTCGGTGTCGCCGTAGCGGCACTTCACGCCCACAGTCGCGGCGCCGATTTCCACCGTCTTGTCGTCGCTGACATGCATGGCGACATTGGCGTGCTGGATGAAGATCCGGGGTTCGGCACTGGGCTCCAGTGGCGCCGGCAACAGCGCCGCGTGTATCGCCGGGTCGGTTTCGTAGACGCAGCGCAGGGAGGTCACGGTGCAGTCGAGGCCGGGGCGGGGGGGCGCGGTGCGGGATGGGTCGCGAACGTAACGTAATTGAGCCATGGTCTTATTCTCCTCGGACAACGGGCGCCGGTTCCGGCGCGGGGTAAAACTGCGAAAAATAACGCCGAAAGCGCATCACCGGGCCGTCGCCGTCACACAGCAGGGGCTCGGTCAGGTGGAACTTGTTGTGCCAGATCGGGATATCGCCCTCGAGGCCGCTCTGGCCATTGGTATTGGCGATGGCCTGGCGCAGTGCCTGGTACTCGAAGGAGTCCTCGGGATAGCGCCGGTGGGTATAGGCGAAGCGGACCTCGACCTGTTCGCCGTTCACCGGCGTCACCAGCACCTGCAGCAGGTAGTCCACCAGCCCCTTGAAGCGGGTCCACTTCTGGCCGGCGCCGTTCTGCACCACTTCCACCGAGGAATCGATCTCGATTTCACGGCCGCTGGCGTCGGTGACCTTGCGCCGGCCGCTGACCCGGCTGCGGCGGATGTGGCCGTCGTAGCGGGTCTCCCCCTCTGGCACCGCTTCCATGCGGTGCACGTACTTGAAGTGGGCCACGTCCACGCCGTTCTCGGCGATTTCCTGGGGGTGGGAGCTGAAGCTCCAGAAGTAGCGCTCCTGTTCCACCCATTCGGGGTCCCGTAGCTCGTCGAGTTCGATCACCTCGTAGGGCGGCGGCGCGTTGTCGGGGTGGTACCAGGCCCAGATGACCTCGTTGGCTTCGGTCACCGGGTAGGTGCGCAGGCAGGCCTGGTCCCGCGCCCGGGGGGGAATGGCCTTGGCGTAGGGGATATCGGTCACCATGCCCCGGCGGTCGTACTGCCAGTGGTGAAAGGGGCAGCGGATCGATTCGCCCACCACAACCCCGCCGTGGCCCAGGTGCGCGCCGAGATGGGGGCAGGCGGGATCGACCAGGCCGACGGCGCCGCTTTCGGTGCGAAACAGCACCATGTCGCGATCGAAGTAGTGGATGTTGCGCACTTCGCCCACGGCGAGTTCGTCGGCGAAGCCCACGCAGTACCAGCCCACGGGGATTGGCATTGGAAATCTGGCATTCATCAGGCTGCTCCCGCGGTGGTTGCGTAGTCGCTGCGCAGGGGGCCGACCCGGGCGGCGATCGGGTCGAGCCGGGCGCGGTCAAGGTGGTAGCAGTCCACCGCGTTGCCGCCCAGGATCGCCTCGATTTCCGCCGGCGGCATGCCGGTGAAAAACTCGCGCAGTTTTTGCCGGGTGTGGGGCCAGGACCCCTCCGGATGGGGATAGTCGGTGCCCCACATGACGTTGTTGATGCCGATGTCGTGGCGCACCGCGGTGGAACTTTCGTCGAACAGGGCCGAGGCGCCCACCCAGCAGTTGCGGCGGAAGTATTCGCTCGGTTTCAGGGTCAGGTTGCTGCGGAAATCACCCAGTTTGCCGCTGGTGTGCTTGACCGAGGCGCGCACGTCCATCAGTTCCAGCAGGTGGGGAATCCAGAATTCGCTGACTTCGGTGATGACGAAATGCAGGCGGGGGAAGCGCTCGAACACGCCGCCGAAGATCATGTGCCACAGGGGGCGGCTGGCCCACCAGGCGAACTCGGTGAGGTAGACGCCCACCGCGCCGGGCAGGTCGAAGTTGTAGTCCGGGGAGGGGCCGGAGTGGGTGTGGACGACCATGCCGTGGTCCTGGCAGAAGGCCCAGATGGGGTCGTACTTGGGGTGGTTGTAGGGGTCGTGGTCGCCCATCAGCGCGGGGATCAGGATACCCTTCAGGCCATTGTCATAGGCCCATTGCACTTCCTTCAGCGCCTGGTCCACATCGTAGAGCATCAGCACGATAGCCAAGCCAATACGACGGTCCGGGTCCTCGCGGCAGAACTCGGCGATCCAGCGGTTGTGGGCGCGGGCGCCGGCCCACTGCAACTGCGGGTCCACCCCCCAGGGGCGCAGGCCGAGGCCGGCGCCGAAGGGCGGCGCATTCATTTCCGTGATTCCGTCGGGAAACAGGACTTCCGCCGCCACGCCGTCCGCGTCGATGACACGGTTGCGCACGGCGCCGTCCCAGGCGCCGGCCAGGTCGTCCTCGATGCCCCGGCGCCAGTTATCGTTGAAGTCGGAAATGAGGAATTTTTCCTCGGCCTTGCGGGTCATCTCCCGCTGCACGGGCAGGGCCTTGTCGAAGGCCTCGTGGAAACGCGCTTCGACGAAGTCCCGATAGCCCTCCATCGGCAGGCCCGCGTGGCCATCGGTGGAAACAATAAGGTAGCGGTCCATGGTGTTTCTCCAGTATCGGTACGGATGCTGTGAGACTACTCCCGGCGCTTCGGGGGGATAAACCGCTGGCGGTGGTTAGATTGTTCTTGCACCGGAAACAATGGTGTTTACTCTCCCGCCGGTTCCAGTCGGCGGGACTGGAAGCGGCCCATGCGCCACAGCGCCCGGCGGCGTGAATCGAGGTGTCGAAAGCGAAACGCGCTCCAGCGATTGAGGCGGCCGGGCACCACGCTCGGTAGCTTGCCCAACCCATTGATGGCGGCACGTGCCACCGGCCGCGGGTGCATGCCGAAATCGACCCGTTCGGAGCGGGTGGCGCCCGGACTCAGCACCAGCACATCCACGCCCCGGTCGCGCAATTCGACGTGCAGGGATTCGCCCAGCGCCAGCTGGTAGGCCTTACAGGCGGCGTACTCGGCCATGTAGGGCACCGGCGTGTGCCCGGTGATGGAGCTGACCTGGATAATTCCGCCGCGCCCCCGCTCCAGCAGTGAGGGCAGCAGGTGGTGAATCAGGCGCAACTGCACCTGGGTGTTGAAGTACAGGGTGTCCGCCACCGCGGACCAGGTCCGCGAGGCGAAGTGGCCGTGAAAGCTGGGGGCGCCGGCGTTATTGACCAGCAGGCCGACCTCCAGCGTGTCGATGGTCCGCAGCAGTTTGGCCAGTCCCTCCGCCTGCGATAGGTCCGTCGCCAGCACTCGCGCCAGAATGCCGTGGCCCTGTTGCAGGTCGCGGGCGAGGGCGGCCAGCTCGGGCTCGCGGCGGGCCACCAGTAAAAGATTGAGGCCCAGGTCCGCCAGTTGCCGCGCAAACTCGCGACCGATGCCGGCGGAGGCGCCGGTGACCACTGCCCAGGGGCCGTAG
This sequence comes from Parahaliea mediterranea, assembly GCF_017255185.1. Taxonomy (GTDB): domain Bacteria; phylum Pseudomonadota; class Gammaproteobacteria; order Pseudomonadales; family Halieaceae; genus JAFKCZ01. Next base: position 95,792 of record NZ_JAFKCZ010000007.1, on the reverse strand, counting down.
CGTTCGCCAAAGGCCTGTGTCGACCACACCATGTCCGTCCCCCCGACCGGTTTTGGTTTGGGATCATGGTGGCATGAAAGAGCGCGGGGGTTAGCGTGCGTTGACGGACAGTGTGTTTCCCGATGGCGGCGAAGTCGTGGGGGCGTTGCGCCAGGCCTGTCAGTACGGGTGCCGCCGGAAGTAATCCCGCGCCGCCGCCATCACCCGCCCGGACAGCATCAGTGTGGCGATCATGGTGGGAATGGCCATCAGGCCGTAGGAGCCCGAGATCAGGTTGAACACCACGTCGATGCTCACCGTGGCGCCGAAGATCACGGTGCCCACGAAGAACCAGCGGTAGTGGTGCTGGATGTCGGCCCCGAACAGGAAGCCGAAGCACTTGGCGCCGTAGTACCACATGGTGAACATGGTGGTGCTGGACAGGATCAGGGTGACGATGAACATCAGCACGACGCCGGTCAGGCCGAAATCCTGGCGGATGGCGTTGGTGGTCAGGTTGATTCCGGACAACCCGCCCGGGTCCTGCCAGGTGCCGGCGAGGAGGATCACCAGGGCGGTGCAGGTGCACACAATGAGGGTGTCCGCCACCGGGCCCATCATCGCCACCAGGCCCTCGCGCACCGGCTCGCTGGTGCGCGCCGCGCCGTGGGCCATCACCTCGGTGCCGACACCCGCCTCGTTGGAGAAGGCGCCGCGGCTGACGCCCACCAGGATGATGCCCAGCAGCCCGCCGCCCGCGGCCTGGGGATTGAAGGCGTCGCTGACAATCGAGCCAAGCAGGGCCGGTACCTCGTCAAAGTGCAACAGCAGCAGCGCCACGGTCATGGCGAGGTAGGTCACCACCATGATCGGCAGCAGGGTCACCGCGACCCTCGCCACCCGGGGCAGGCCGCCGAAAATGACCACGCCCACCAGCAGTGCCATCACGCAGCCGATACCGAAGCCGGTCAGCGTGGGGTCCTGCTGCGGAAACACCTGCTCGCGGACCAGGGCGGTGAGCTGGTTGGCCTGGAAGATGGGCAGGGTGCCGATCAGGCCCGCCACCGAGAACAGGATGGCCAGGGGGTAGAACGCGCGCGGCAGGCCCTCGCGGATAATGTACATCGGGCCCCCCTGCAGGTGCCCGAGGTTGTCCCGTCCCCGGTACATGACCCCCAGGGTACAGGTGAAGAACTTGGTGGCGATGCCCACCAGGGCGGACATCCACATCCAGAATACCGCCCCGGGACCGCCCGCGGCGATCGCCAGGGCGACGCCGGAAATATTGCCCAGTCCCATGGTGCCCGACAGTGCCGCGGCCAGCGCCTGGGCGTGGCTCAACTCGCCGGGCTCATCGGGGGTGTCGTGGCGTCCCAGCATGATGCCCAGGGCGTGGCCGAAGTGGCGGTAGGGCAGGAAGCGGGAGTAGAGGGCGAAAAAAATGCCTCCCCCAAGCAGCAGCATCACCAGCGGGGTACCCCAGACGGCGTCGGCAAAGGTGGCGGACAGCTGCTGCAGTAATTCCATGAAGACCCCTGGCGAAATGGCCGAGCATAGCACAGGGGCGGTGCTACACTCAGGCCATGAACCCCCGTCCCGTCGCGCTGTGGGCCGCGCTGCTGCCTTTTCTCGCGGTCCATCTGACCTATCTCGTGGCCGCCAGCCACCAGCTGGTCGACTGGTGCTTCCCCTACATCGACAGCTGCACCTCGATCAGCGCCACCGGGCGCCAGCCGCCCGCCAGTTACCTGTTTCGCGCCACCATGCTGCCGGCGGCGGTGATCTTTGTCGCCTACTGGTGGCTGAATCGCGCCTGGTTGCGGGCGGTGGCGCCGGCCGTGCGCGGCCGCGCCCTTGACTGGATGCTGTGGCTGGGGGTGCTGGCCTGCTGCGGACTGGTCGCCTACACCGTGGTGCTGGGCGAGGCCGGGGAGCGCTGGCAGCGGCAGCGCCGCGTCGGTATCGTGCTGTACTTTTCGCTGAGTTTTCTCGCCCAGTTGCTGTTCGCCGGGCAACTGCGGGCAAGGGCGGCTTTGATCGAGGCCGCGGGACCCTATGCGCGGGTGATGCTCGGCAACTGCGCGGTGCTGTTGTGCCTGGGGCTCGCCACGGTGATTTGGCAGTTGGTCGACGATCACGGCTACGACGCGGTGGAGCACGCTTTTGAGTGGGTGTTGGCGCTGTTGCTGCAGGTCAATTACCTGCTCGGCTACCTGCTCTGGCGCCGGGCGGATTGGCGGCTGTCGGTGGTGCCGGGCGCTGGCTTTACAGGGTCCGGCGATGGCGCGGATAATTCCCGATGCCATTCACCCAAGGCCGGCCCGCAAGCGGCCGGCGATTCCCGGAGTAGACTATGACGCAGGCAGCGCAGGCCCCCGAACTGGCGCAGGTGGAACAGGCCGCGGCGCGCATTGCCGACTATATCCACCACACGCCGGTGTACACCAGCGCGCAACTGGACGAGCTCTGCGGGGCCCGGCTGTTTTTCAAATGCGAGAATCTGCAAAAGGTCGGCGCCTTCAAGGCCCGGGGCGCCAGCAACGCGGTGCTCAGCCTGCCGGAGGCCGAGGCCGCCCGGGGGGTGGCTACTCACTCCTCGGGCAACCACGGCGCCGCGCTGGCGATGGCGGCGCGCCGCCGGGGCATCCCCGCCCATATTGTGATGCCCGCCAACGCCCCGGCGGTAAAGAAGGCGGCGGTGGCGGGTTACGGCGCCTTTATCGTGGAGTGTGAACCGACCCTGGCGGCCCGGCAGGCAACCCTGGAGCGGGTGATCGCCGAGACCGGCGCGCATCTGGTGCACCCCTATAACGATCCCCGGGTAATCGCCGGTCAGGGCACCACCGCCCTGGAGTTGCTGCGGCAGGTGGCGGACCTCGAGGTGATCGCGGTGCCGGTGGGCGGCGGCGGGCTGCTGGCCGGGGTGGCCATCGCCGCCAAGGCCATCAATCCGGCGATCGAGGTGCTGGCGGTGGAGCCCGCGGGCGCCGACGATGCCTTTCGCTCCTTCGGACTCGGCCGGCTGGTGGAGCAGACCGCGCCGGATACCATCGCCGACGGGCTGCGCACCAGCCTCGGCGAACTCAACTACCGCATTATCCGCCAGCACGTGGATACCATCGTTACCGTCCCCGACGAGGCCATCGTGCGCGCCATGCGCTTGCAGTGGACGCGGTTGAAAACCCTGGTTGAACCGTCCGGGGCAGTCAGTTTCGCCGGCGTGCTCGAACACCCCGAGCGCTTTCGCGGCCGCCGCGCGGGTATCGTGATCAGCGGCGGCAACCTGGACCTGGACCAGCTCCCGTGGTGAGCGGCGGAGGTACAGCCCTGTTTCACCTGGCCCTGCCGGTGGACGACCTCAAGGCGGCAGCGCACTTCTACGGCGAAGTGCTGGGCTGTCGCCGCGGCCGGTCGTCATCACGGTGGATCGACTTCGACTTCTGGGGCCACCAGCTGGTCACCCATCAAGTGCCGCAGGAGGTGATGCAAACAGTGGCCACTAACCCGGTGGACGGCGAAGACGTGCCGGCATCGCATTTTGGCGCTATCCTGTCCTGGGACCAGTTGCAGGCGCTCGTCGAGCGCCTGCGGGAACGGGAGGTGCCATTCGTGATTGAACCGGTGACGCGCTTTGCCGGCCGGCGCGGGGAACAGCGCACCCTGTTCATCCGCGACCCCGCGGGCAACTACCTGGAATTCAAGGCTTTTCGCAATATCGACATGCTGTTCGCCAGCGATGGACTGGACTACCCCTGACATCCGGCGCCGGTTTCGGCGGCTGCGCCTGCTGCCGCTGCTGGCCTGCCTCGCCCTGCTGGCGGCCTGCAGCACCACCTCCTTTCTCTACAATCGGCTGGAATTCCTGGTGCCGTGGTATGTGGATGACTACGTGGCGCTCAGTGCGGAACAGGACCGGGAGCTGGAGCGCCTGCTGGCGCCTTTTCTGCAATGGCACCGCTACCAGGAGCTGCCCCGCTACGCCGACCTGCTCGCGCGGGCGGAAGGCATGCTCGACGAGCCCCTGACCCTGGCGGAAGCCGAGGTGCTGGCGCGTGAAGTGGAGATTGCCAGTGACCGCCTGCAGACCCGCTCCCTGGACTGGCTGCTGCCCCTGGGCGACCGGCTCAGCGACCAGCAGGTGGCGGAGTTTATCGACAACCTGCGAGAGCAGCAGGAAGAGCTCGAAGAGGAGTACCTGGAGCGGGACCTCGCCGAGTACCGCGAGGACACCTACGATCGCCTGCTGGATAACTGCCAGGATTACCTGGGGCGGCTGGATCCCGCGCAGCGCGATATCCTGAGGGTGGCGGTGGCCGAGTTGCGGCGTTTTGATCATCTCTGGCTGGAGGAGCGCTCGCGCTGGACCGGGCGCCTGGAGGGGCTGTTGCAGCGCGAGCCCGGTTGGCAGCAGGCGGTGCGCGAGGCAGTGGCCAGCCGCTGGCAGTCCAGCAGCGAGGACTACCGGGAAATGTACCAACACAACCTGGGCACCATTCAGGGGGCCCTGGTGGCGGTGATCGACATGCGCAGCGAGCGCCAGGACCGTCGCCTGCGGCGCAAGCTCGGCAATCTGCGGGAGGATTTCCTGGCCTTGAGCCGCGAACAGCGGCAGGGGGAGCGGGGCGCGGCGGAGGTTGTCGGTGCCCGCTGAGCCTTGCCTGCCCCGGGTGCCTGCGCGACGGGGTTTACATAAGCCCGCCGCTGCCGTTTAGCCACAGGGCCAATTCGGCCTTGTCGGAAATATCGAGCTTCTGGTAGATGCGCGACACATGGGTTCTCACCGTGGTTGGCGAGATCGCGAGCATACGCGCCACCTCCTTGTGCGTATTGCCTTTCACGTAGGCCCAGGCGACTTCCAGCTCGCGCGCGCTCAGCCGCACTTCGGGGAATATTCCAGCGCGGACCAGTAGCCGATGGTTGATGCGCTCAGCGTTGAGCGCGATGCGGTGGTTACGATAGTTGCCGCTCTCCCAAAGGCTGCGATTTACCGCCTCTGGCAGCTGCTGTTTGGCCTTGCGCCCCCACTCGTCGACGACCAGTGCGATGAACTCCGGCAACGCGGCGTTGAGTAGTCCGCGACTGTCGATGAAGGCGGCTGGCGCCTGTAGCGAGCGCAGGTTATGCATGTCGTTGTGGCGGGCGGCGAGAAAGAGATGGCCGCTAATAAGGTTTTTCAGCTGCGTATCGGATGCCGAAAACCGCTGTTGCAGCGCGTCGCGAGCCAGCGTTACGAAGATATGCAGTTCCGTGCGCGGGTCCACCTCCATCGTAGAGAGAAGCTGCTTCGCCTCATAGCGGCCCCAGTGTTCCCGGTAGGCCCGGCTGTCGTGGAAACCATCCAGGTGGCATGAGCTCCATGTCTTGCCGGTGTTGTCAATTACCAGGTTGGCGAACGGATCCTCGTGTTTGACGGTTTCCCAGGTTTCAAATAGCGAGTCCGCCTGGTGCAGGATGGTCGCGGTATGGAGCTGCCGGCGTTTGCCGTCGCCAGCTCCCCAAATGGCGAAATCGAAGTCAATCAGCCGCTGAATCTCGTTCAGGGCCCACTCCTGGAACGCGGCTGGTGACAGGAACATGCTGGCGTCGTGCAGGTTTAGCAGAAAATCGGCAGTACGTTTGGAATGCATAGTGATGCCAGGGGTTTCTTGGCCTCGTTGTCGGTTTGGCAATACTAGAATAAACGGCAGGATAAAGTCATCGGCAATGCCCGCCAGTTTGGCGGCGTTTGAGCAGGTGTCCTGGCAGCCTGGCGAACGCCAGCAAGACAAGTCCGCGTCACGTCGGCAATGCAATGCGCTGTAGTACAAATGCAGGACAAATATCCGCGCGATTTTTGCCTACCATAGGCCCCGGTTGTCGTGCCGGGCGTGCCAGGACGGCTTTCAGGGGCAGCCTTAGAAATCATCCAGGGAAGCGAGACAGCAAGGGGCAAATGTGAAGACACTTCTAGGACTACTGCTGTTGTTTGCAGCGGGCGCCAGCCATGCGCAACAGATCACATACCAATTTAGCAGCGACAACTATTCGTCGGGGGATATTACTGGCCCTCTGTACAACACAGGCATGCGTATTGAAGGGTTCTTTACCCTGGCCGGCGCACTGCCTGCCAACATGTCGTCCGCGGAAATTGGTCCTCTGGGGGCGGACCTGGTTACCGCCTGGTCGTTCAGTGATGGCGTCAACAGCTTCACTTCGGCCAATAGCGTGGAGCTTCCCGGCCTCAGTCGGCAATTCATTGTCACCACTGATTCCGCGGGTAACCTGACGGAGGTAGGCGTGGGGCTTAGTTCCCCGCTCCCCCCGCACAATGTGAGTGACCTGTTGCATGGCTTCATGTTCGAGGCGGCGCTTGCTGGCGGAACGGGCTCCGGTGTTGGTCGCGCTTTTTCCCGCGCATCCTGTACCAACATCAATGCGCAGAAGTGCACTGACATTGTGTTCCTAAGTGACTCCAGTTTGGCGGGAACCGCGACTCCCGCGCCCTTTTCGCTGACGGTGTCGTCGGGCCTTGACGCCCGGCCTGTCCCCGTCCTGTCAGGGGGGGCGACGGCGCTTCTCTCGGGGCTGATAGTCCTGCTCGGGCTGCGCCGTTTTGGCCGGGGGCGGTGGTTGCAGACCGGTCGTCACTGAACGGCTATTTTGCAGCGACTACCTACGATACAACCCACCAACGACGCAATTCCGATCTGATGGTCGAGCGGAATGTGTATTGTCGATGTCGTGGGCTTCTAAACCTGTACATGAAAATGGGGAAAGCCATGAGAGTTAAAAGCATACTGATCGGCGCCGTATTCACACTGTCGGCGACTTTCCAGGCGTGGGCCGATGGTGTCGTCACCGTGGCATCGGGCGGCGAATCAATGCGCGTCGAATTCACCGATGGCGGCATGATGCGAATGGAGGACCCTTCCGGGCAGGGCTACATGTTAATGCGCGAGGGCAGCCTCTACTCCGTGGTAAGCGATGGGGGCAACATCATGGTGATTGATATTGCCCAGGCCATTTCCACCATGGGCGACGCGTGGCAGCAGGGCGCCTTTTGGGATACGGATATTCAAGAGATAGCATCTATTGAATCCACCGGCAAATCGGAAACGGTTGCGGGTATAAAGGGGGAGGTCTATGAGATGCGGGCGGTGGACAACAGCGGTCGGACGACGACGTCGACCATGGTGCTCACCCGACACGAGGACGTGGCGGCGTTCACCCGCGCCATGTTCGGCATGACCGGAATCTTGCTCTCCGCGCTCGGCGAGCAGCAGGCGGGAGCCTTGGGCGAGGCGGAAGCCTTTGTGAATGACGGCGGCTGGGGTGTGCTGCGCCAGGGGGATGAGTACAGCATTACCCAGGTGAAGTCAGTCAAGCCAGACGCGGCGAGGTTTGCATTGCCGGCCGAGCCGATGCAGCTACCGTCGCTGGGCGACTTCACGGGCGGTAGGCAAGGGCGCGGCGAGGCAGAGGCGGACGATGAAACCGGGGGAGGTGGGCTGGCCGATTTCTTCAAGCGCAAAACGGAACGCCAGCAGGACCGGGCCGAGGGCAAAGCCGATCGTGCGGTTGACCGTGCGACAGACAAGGCTGTGGACAACGTCGTTGACAGTGTTCTGGACAGGCTTTTCTAAGGCGCGCAGGCGGGATCGCCCTGGTCGCGCGTCGCCGCCGGTGTGAGTCGTCGGGGGACAGGCTCGGAATAGGATGGATACAACATGACAAGCAAGTTGATACAGAAGGGCGCCGGGCTTATTGCAGTGCTTGGTGCGGGCCTGGTTGCTGCGTGCGGCAACTCGGAGGATACCCTGGGAACAGTGACCGCGACTCTCGGTGGTGATAGTTACACGGGAGTGACGCTGGCTCCCGCCGGCGAGCGAGAGGGCTCCGCCTCGTACACGAAGATGGGCGGCTTGACCATGGTCAATATCCAGGCGCATGACCTCGAGACTGGCGGCCTCATGGATAATGTACTTTCCCTTTCGTTCAGTCTGATGGGCGAAGCGGGTTCGTCGGCGTTTTTTGAGGCTTCCCTCTCTTTCTGGCCGGAAGGTATGTCCGGCCCGTTCTACGATAGCGCGCAGAGCGGCGCCCGGGTTGAGCTGGAGTTGGACACTCTGGAGTTGGGGGATTCCGGGCGGGCGAAAGGGACCTTCGCCGGCTCGGTATGCTATCAAGCGGGCTTTTATTCAGAGCCGGATCTGGGTAATTGCCGACCGTTAAAAGGCAGCTTTGACACCGGCTTGGTGCGCTTTGAGCAGTAATCGAAGCTGCTACCACAATCCGGGTGTTCCCCGGGCAGGTTTTCCAAGGAGTCGCCAAACCCATGTCTGATTCATTAACCCGTGTGGCCTGCAGCGGCTTTCTGGCGCTGCTATGTCCGATGGCGCTTGTCGCCTGTGCCGAAACCTCTGGCGATAGCTGGATGAGCCTCAACGACCAGCGGATCGCGCTCGCCGATGCGAAATGCGGCGAAATTTTCGATGGCGAAGAGTACATCATGCAAAGCAACGGGGACGAATTCCTGAAGCTGCGCTTCGAGCGTTTGCCCGGTGAGGCGGCGTTTAACTTCAGCCAGCCCCGGAACGTCAACGTGGCGTTGGCAAAGGAAGGCGATGCGTACTACCTGCTAGACCGGAGCGAGGCGCCGCGAACCAAAGGCGATAAGCGTGGGGTTTCGGGCTCGGCCCTGTTGCGGGCGGAAAACGAAGCCGCCCGGGCCCTGCATCCCGACGGTCTCAGGCTTGAGTTTTCGCTGAACTGCCGCGCCGAATAGCGCGGCGAGTCGCGCCCGCCGGGCCCTGGCCCGGCGGGCGGGCTTTCGTCAATCCAGCTGGGACAAATCCCGCACCGCGCCCTTGTCGGCGCTGGTGGCCATCTTGGCGTAGACCTTGAGGGCCGCGCTGACCTTGCGCTGCCGCGGCTCGGCGGGCTGCCAGGCGGCGCCGCCCTTGGCCTCCATCGCCGCGCGCCGGGCGGCCAGCTCTTCGTCCGACAGTTTGACGTTGATGCCGCGGCCGGGGATGTCGATCTCGATGATGTCTCCCGCTTCCACCAGGCCGATGGCGCCGCCGGCCGCCGCCTCGGGCGATACGTGGCCGATGGACAGGCCCGAGGTGCCGCCGGAGAAGCGGCCGTCGGTCAGCAGGGCGCAGGCCTTGCCCAGGCCCTTGGATTTCAGGTAGCTGGTGGGGTAGAGCATCTCCTGCATGCCGGGCCCGCCGCGGGGGCCCTCGTAGCGGATAATCACCACGTCGCCCTCTTTCACCTTGCCGGCGAGAATATCCTCCACCGCGGCGTCCTGGCTTTCGCAGATGTAGGCCGGGCCGGAGAAGGTGAGGATACTCTCGTCCACCCCCGAGGTTTTCACCACGCAGCCGTTTTCGGCGATGTTGCCGAACAGCACCGCCAGGCCGCCCTCGCGGGAGTAGGCGTGTTCCAGGCGGCGGATGCAGCCGTTCTCGCGGTCCAGGTCGAGGCTGGGCCAGCGGGTGTCCTGGCTGAAGGCGGTCTGGGTGGGGATGCCGCCCGGGCCCGCGCTGAAAAAGCGGTGCACGGCCTCGTCGGCGGTGCTGGCCACGTCCCACTGCTCCAAGGCCTCGCCCATGCTGCGCGCATGCACGGTGGGCACGTCGGTGTGCAGCAATCCCGCGCGGCCCAGTTCGCCGAGGATGCCCATCACGCCGCCGGCGCGGTGCACGTCCTCCATGTGGTACAGGGGCGTGTTGGGGGCCACCTTGCACAGCTGCGGCACCTGGCGCGACAGGCGGTCGATGTCGGCCATGGTGAAGTCCAGCTCCGCCTCCTGGGCCGCGGCCAGCAGGTGCAGAATGGTATTGGTGGAGCCGCCCATGGCAATGTCCAGTGCCATGGCGTTCTCGAAGGCCGCCCGGCTGCCGATGTTGCGCGGCAGCACCGAGTCGTCGCCCTCGCCGTAGTAGCGCCGGCACAGTTCCACCACCAACTGGCCCGCGCGGTGGAACAGTTGCTCGCGGTCGGCGTGGGTGGCCAGGGTGGAGCCGTTGCCGGGCAGTGACAGGCCCAGGGCCTCGGTGAGGCAGTTCATCGAGTTGGCGGTGAACATGCCCGAGCAGGAACCGCAGGTGGGGCAGGCGGAGCGCTCGTACTCCTCGACTTTGGCGTCGTCGGCGTCGGAATCCGCTGCGATCACCATGGCGTCCACCAGGTCCAATTTGTGCTCCGACAACTTGGTCTTGCCGGCTTCCATGGGGCCGCCGGAGACGAACACCACCGGGATGTTGATGCGCATGGCGGCGTTCAGCATACCGGGGGTGATCTTGTCGCAGTTGGAGATGCACACCATGGCGTCGGCGCAGTGGGCGTTGACCATATACTCCACCGAGTCGGCGATCAGGTCCCGGGAGGGCAGGCTGTAGAGCATGCCGTCGTGGCCCATGGCGATGCCGTCGTCCACGGCGATGGTGTTGAATTCCTTGGCCACCCCGCCGGCCGCCTCGATCTCCCGCGCCACCAGTTGGCCCAGGTCCTTCAGGTGTACGTGGCCGGGCACGAACTGGGTAAAGGAGTTGACCACGGCGATGATGGGCTTCTGGAAGTCCTCGTCCTTCATGCCGGTGGCCCGCCAGAGCGCGCGGGCGCCGGCCATGTTGCGGCCGGCGGTGGAGGTCTTGGAACGGTAGTCTGGCATGGGTACACCTGTACGCCCGCAGGTCGGGCGATAGTCGTCAGCGAAAGGGCAGAAAGAATAGCAAAAAAGCGGGCGTCGCAGAAATGACCACGGATTACCCCGGCGCTGGCCATGCAACGCCGCAGGGTTTAATGTACGCGCCGACAACATGGCAACAAGGAAAGACCGTGATCCCCCTTCCCCGATTCGCCCTGGCACTGGCCTGCGGCGCGCTGTTTGCGTGCAGCGACAGCGGAGACAGCCGCAACGACCCGGCCACTCCGCCGGAACCCCAGGAGCCGCCGCGGCCCGCCCTGGAGCTGACCTACTCCGAGCCCCCCATCGCGCTGGAGGGGGCCAATGCCGACTATGTGGCGAACGTGGCCTACGGCGAGGGTGAGCGCAATGTCTTCGATATCTATCTCCCCAGCGATTGCGACGACCGGACTCCGCTGGTGATCTATATCCACGGCGGCGGTTTCACCGGCGGCGACAAGAGCAGCGCGCACGAGCGCTTCGGCGATCATATCCGCGAGTTCCTGCAGGCCTGCGTGGCTTATGCCGCCATCAACTACAGCCTGCTGGAGGTGCCGGATGACGACGGTGACATCGCCGCGGCCGCGGCCCAGGGCGGAGTGCGGGTCTCGATGCTGGACAGCGCCCGGGCGCTGCAGTTCATGCGCTACCACTTCGAGAGCCTCAATCTAGACCCGGACAACGTCGCCCTCTACGGCGGTTCCGCGGGCGCGGGCACCAGCCTGTGGCTCGGTACCCACGACGACCTGGCGGACCCTAGCAGCGACGATCCGGTGCTGCGCGAGTCCACCCGGGTTCGCGCGGTGGGCGCCCTGGCCACCCAGTCCACCTACGACCTCGTCGACTGGGAGCGGGTCCTGGCGCCGGTGATCGAGCCCTTCGCGGCGGTATTGGGCGGCACGGATATCGTGACCGTCAGCGAGGCCATCGGCGCCTCCAACTTCCTGTTGACCTTCCTCGGGGTGCCGGCCGTGGCGGACCTGGACAGCGAGGAAAACCGCGCCTATCGGGCCGACGTGGACATGCTGGAGCTAATGGACGCGGGGGACGCGCCGATCTACGTGCACAACTACGCCGTGAGCCCCGACGATTTGCTCAATTTGTTTCTGCACCACGGCCTGCACGCGCTGGCGGTGCACGAGCGGGCGATGGCGGTGGGCCTGGAGAGCGTGGCCTACGTGGAGGAGCCGGCCTTCGCCCTCGAAGACCCCTCGGGAGAGGGCCTGGTGTCCTTCCTGACCCGCCACATCCGCTAGCCGGTTCGCGGCTCTCCTAAAGTTAGAGGAGATGGCTCAAACACCGCGCCGCCAGCGGCGCGGTGTCGTTATTCCGCGTACAGGGTTTTCACGCCGGAGGCCGTGCCCAGCAGCAACACGTCCGCCGGGCGCAGCGCGAAGATGCCATTGGTCACCACCCCGGTGATGTTATTGATTTTTTCCTCGGTGCCCAGGGGTTGGGCGATGGCGAAGTTGTGCACGTCGAGAATGATGTTGCCGTTGTCGGTCACCACACCTTCGCGGTAGACCGGGTCGCCCCCCAGCTTGACCAGTTCCCGGGCCACGTGGCTGCGGGCCATCGGAATCACTTCCACCGGCAGCGGAAAGGCGCCCAGGGTGTGCACCAGTTTGCTGTCGTCGGCGATACAGATGAATTCCCTGGCGACCGCGGCCACGATTTTTTCCCGGGTGAGGGCCGCGCCGCCGCCCTTGATCAGCTGCAGGGCGCGGTTGGCCTCGTCGGCGCCGTCAATGTAGAAGTCCACCCGGTCCACCGCGTTGAGATCGAACACCGGAATGCCGTGGGATCGCAGGCGCTCGGCGGAGGCCTCCGAGCTGGCCACCGTGGCCTCGATACGTCCCTTGTGCGGAGCGAGGGCGTCGATGAACAGATTGGCGGTGGAGCCGGTGCCGATGCCCAGCACCGTGTCGTCCTCCAGTTTCGTTTCGATGTAGGCCAGGGCGGCTTGCGCCACCGCCTGTTTCAGTTCGTCCTGGGTCATGGCTTGTTCCCGCGGGTGTGGTCGGCTGGGCCGTCATTATAGGAAAGGGGCGCGGGTGATTCAGCAAAATTACCGCTGAGAATGGTCGCGGGGCTGAAAATGCGGCGAAGCTCCATTAACATGCCCGGTTCCGTCCACTGACAGTGCCCGACAACGCCATGCCGCAGACCTATATCAAACGCATTCTCGATGCCCGCGTCTACGACGTGGCGCGGGAAACCCCGGTGCAGGAGGCCGCGCTGATGTCGGCCAGGCTGGGTAACACCGTGTGGCTCAAGCGCGAGGACTTGCAGCCGGTATTTTCCTTCAAGCTGCGCGGCGCCTACAACAAGATGCAGCGCCTCAGCGATGCCGAGCGCCAGCGCGGCGTGGTGGCGGCTTCCGCGGGCAACCACGCCCAGGGCCTCGCCATGGCCGCCCAGCGCATGAAGGTGAAGGCCACGATCGTGATGCCGCGCACCACGCCGACCATCAAGGTGGACGCCGTGCGCGGTTGGGGGGCGAAGGTGGTGCTGCACGGCGACGCTTTCGAGGAGGCCGCGGCCCGCGCCCAGGAACTGGTGGACAAGCAGGGCATGGTCTATGTCCACCCCTTCGACGATCCCGACGTGATCGCCGGGCAGGGCACCGTGGGCATGGAGATCGTGCGCCAGCACCAGGCGCCGCTGGACGCGGTGTTCGTGCCGGTGGGCGGCGGCGGGTTGCTGGCCGGGGTGGCGGCCTATATCCGCTATGTCTGGCCCGACACCCGCATTATCGGCGTGGAGCCCGAGGACGCGGCCTGCCTCAAGCTGGCCCTCGAGCGCGGGCGCCGGGACAAGCTGCCGGAAGTGGGTCTGTTCGCCGAGGGTTGCGCCGTGGCCCAGATCGGCAAGGAGCCCTTCCGGGTGATCCGCGACACGGTGGACGAAGTGATCACCGCCAGCACCGACGAGATGTGCGCCGCCATCAAGGACATTTTCGAGGATACCCGCGGCATCGCCGAGCCCGCCGGGGCCCTGGCCCTGGCGGGCATGAAGAAGTACGTGGAGCGCGAGGGGCTGAGCGGTCGGCAGTTGCTGGCCATCGTCAGCGGCGCCAACACCAACTTCGACCGCCTGCGCTATATTTCCGAGCGCACCGAGATCGGCGAGCAGCGCGAGGCGGTGATCAGCGTCACCATTCCCGAGCGCCCGGGCAGCTTCCGGGCCTTCTGCGGCGCGCTCGGCAGGCGCAATATCACCGAGTTCAATTACCGCTACACCGACCCGGAGCGGGCGCTGGTGTTCGTGGGGCTGAGCATCACCCCGGGTGGCGACTTCCCGGAATTGCTGGCGGAGCTGAGGGATTCCGGCTACGAGTGCGAGGATCTCACCGACAACGAGATGGCCAAGTTGCATATCCGCTACATGGTGGGTGGCCGGGCCCCGGCGGAGGTCGGCGACGAGACCGTGTTCCGGGTGGAATTTCCCGAGCGCCCCGGGGCGCTGCTGAAATTCCTCTCGGGGCTGGGCCAGAAGTGGAACATCTCCATGTTCCACTACCGCAATCACGGCGCGGCCTACGGCCGTATCCTGGTGGGCGTGCAGGTGCCCCGCGGCGAGCGCGGCCAGTTCCGCGAGGTGCTGGACCGGGTGGGCTATCGCTACTGGGAGGAGACCGACAACGTCGCCTACCGCCTCTACCTCGGGCGCGCCGGCAAATAGCGGAATTCACCATTGCGGTCAAATTTCCGGGGCTTTCTCGGGAAAAGTCGGAAAAAACCCCGGAAAGCCAGGTTTCATGCGGGCTCCGGGGTTTTATTTTGGTCATCGCTAGGCTAGACTCGCTGCAGTTTGTGAAATATTGCCAATGAGGCCGGCCTTCGCTGTGACGGGGGTCACAGATAACAAATGGCAGGTCACAGGCACAACGAAAACAGGCCCAGGGTTCCGGAGAGAGCTGGGGCATTTGACTAATTGCGAGAGTTAGCGAGCGTGAAACGTAAACCGGATTTTCTGCTGATCCTGATGGCGGCCTTTGGCGTGGGTGTATTGGTGACCCTGGTGATGCCCATGGCGGCCAACGACACGGTGGCGGCACCGGCATCCGAGCTGCAAGCGGGTGTGATCGTCCAGGACTAGGCCCGCGCCACCTGGATTAATCGCCGCAGCGGTGCAGGCCCTGTTCCGTTAGTACATAGTCGAGGCGCACGTCCCAGGCTTGCGCCGGCAGGCGCTCGACTTCCTGCACCCCGTGCGCCAGTCCCACCAGCAGACCCGGGCGCGGCCCCGCCAGCGCCCGGTCGTAGTAACCCCCTCCCATGCCCAGGCGGTTGCCCCGCCGATCCCAGCCCACCAGGGGCAGTAATACCAGGTCCAGGGTCGCGGTGTCGCCGCGCGGCGCCGATGGCGGTGGCTCGGGTATGCCGTAGCGATTGCTGTGCAGCGGCACGCCCTCGCGCCACAGCGCGAAGTGCAGTTCCCCGCGCGCGCCCACCCGCGGTAAATAGAGGGTGCGCCCCGTTGCGCGGCACAGGTGGGCGATGTCGCGGGTATCCACTTCGCCGTCGGCGGGCAGGTACAGGGCGATACGCGCGATGCGGTCCCAGTCCGGGAGCGCGGGCAGTGCCAGGGCGGCGGCGCGGGCGGCGCCTTGCTGCCGCGCGGGGTCGAGGGCGCGACGCCGTTCGCGCAGTTCCCGGCGCAGTTGTGTCTTCAGCTGGTCTGGAGAGGTCATGAAAGGAGGTTGGATTCCCGGTATACCGCTGGCAGGGCTGCCCTTGAACCCGATGGTTCAAGGTGGTGGCTGCCGTACCGCATCAGGCTTTCCGGTTTGTACCGGACCTGCACAACAGCAGTTGCTGGCAACCCCCGGTCGTACACTTATCGGCTCGAGGACTGTCTGCCTGGCGAGTACACCAGGGATCCGCGGCCATTATAACGCAGTGCGCCGAGAAGTTCTGCGTCGCGCGTTTCGATTCAGCCAATTTCCAGCTGGCGCAGGTGGTAAAGGGCGTCATCGATCTTCTGGTTGAGCTGGCGCACGTCTTCCGGCGCCGCGTCCGCCAGGTCACCGCCGCCCTGCTCCGAGGCCTTCAGCAGCTCGTAGCTGATATTGAGCGCGGCCATGACCGCGATGCGTTCGACACCGATGACCTTGCCGGTGTCGCGGATGGCGCGCATTTGCTTGTCGAGGTATTTGGCGGACACGATCAGCTCGGCCTGCTGTTCCTCGGGGCAGGCCACCTGGTAGTCCTTGTCCAGGATTCTCACGGTCACGGTATTGGGGTGGCTCACGGTATCACTCCATGGCCCGCAGGCGGTTGAGCATGGCCTCGACCTTGCCGCGGGCAAGTTCGTTTTTGTCGATCAGGTCCTGTCGCTCCCGCTGCCAGCGGGCGGCATCCGCTTTCAGAGTCTGGTTCTCGTGGTTGAGTTCCTGGCACAGGGTAATCAACTGGTCGATTTTACTCTCCAGTGCCTTGAGCGGGTTGTCGGCCATGGCGTTATACTAGCGTCCGTCTGGTGCCCTCACTATAGGCGTGCGCCCCGGTGAGGTCAACGAGACAAAACGTAAGCTATTCAATAGCCTGCCCGTGGTTTTCCAGCTATTGCTGGAACTTGCCGATGGCGCGGGCCAGCGCAGTGGAACTCAGCCCCATGTTTGACGATATGCCCGGCGCGGGCACGGTATTCGATTTTGACGAGATCGCCGGCCACCTGGTGGAGCAGGGCGAGCAGACTTCGCCCTCGGAATTGCACGGCTGCCTGAGCGGCCTGCTGTCGGCCGGCGCGGTGGGCGAACCTGCCGCCGGTCTCGCCGGCCTCAACCAGACCCTGGAGCTGGACCTCCACGGCGAACTGGCGGAGCTGATGTTGCAGTTGTACAGCGTCACCCAGGCCGCGCTGCAGGACGAGGAGTTCGATTTCCACCCGCTGTTGCCGGACGACGATACCGAGCTGGATGTGCGCATCATGGCCCTGGGCTTCTGGTGCCGCGGCTTCATGGCCGGGTTCGCCCGGGCCACCGCGGTGGCCGGGCGCGGCGACCGCAGCCTGCCCGGCGACAGCGCCGAGATCCTGCGGGACATCGCCATGATGGCCCAGGCCGGCGCCGACGAGGACGCGGAAGTCTCCGAGGACGAGTCCGAGGGCCACTACGCCGAGCTCGTGGAGTACCTGCGCTTTGCCGTGCTGAACGTGTTCATGGACAGCCAGGGGCGCGCGGACGATGCTCCCGGCGAGCCGCCGCTGCACTGACCATGACGATAGGCAGGCAGGAATTCGCCCGGCGCCGGGCGCGCCTGATGGCGCTGATGGAGCCCGACAGTATCGCCATCATCCCCTCCGCGCGGGAGTTGGTGCGCAGCCGCGACACCGAGTATCCCTTCCGCCAGGACTCCGACTTTTACTACCTTTCGGGTTTTGTCGAGCCGATGTCGGTGATGGTGCTGGTCCCGGGGCGGGAGCACGGTGAATTCGTGATGTTCTGCCGCGAGCGCGACGCCCAGGGGGAGCTGTGGCACGGGCGCCGCCTGGGGCCCGAGGGGGTCTGCGAGCAACTGGGGGCCGACGACGCCTTTCCCATCGGCGACATCGACGAGATCCTCCCGGGCCTGATCGAGGGCCGCGAACGGCTTTACTATTCCATGGGGCGCAGCGCCGAGTTCGATCGCCAGGTCATGGCCTGGGTCAATCGCATACGCGCCATGGAGGCGTCCGGCGCGGTGCCGCCGGGGGAACTCACCGACCTGGATCACCTGCTCCACGACCTGCGCCTGATCAAGAGTGCCGGTGAGCTGCGCGTGATGCGTCGGGCGGCGCAGATCACCGCCCGCGCCCACTGCCGGGCGATGCGCAATTGCCGGCCCGGGCTCTACGAATACCAGCTCGAGGCGGACATCCTGCACGAGTTCGCCATGGCCGGTGCCCGCCACCCGGCCTACCCCTGCATCGTCGGCGGTGGCGACAATGGCTGCGTCCTGCACTATATCGACAACAGCGCGAAGCTGCGCCGGGGCGACCTGGTGCTGATCGACGCCGGTTGCGAGCTGGAGGGCTATGCCGCGGACGTGACCCGCACCTTTCCCGTGGGCGGCAAATTCAACCGCCAGCAGCGGGCCCTCTACGAGGTCGTGCTGGAGGCCCAGCGCGCGGCCATCGACGCGATCCGCCCGGGCAACCACTGGGACCAGCCCCACGATGCCACCGTGCGGGTGATTACCGAGGGCCTGGTGGCGCTGGGCCTGCTGAAGGGCAGGGTCGATACCCTGATCAAAAAGGGCGCCTACCGCGATTTTTACATGCACCGCGCCGGCCACTGGCTGGGGCTGGATGTGCACGACGTGGGTGACTACCGGGTGGGCGAGGAGTGGCGCCTGCTGGAGCCGGGTATGGTAATGACCGTGGAGCCGGGTATTTACGTGGCCCCGGACAACCGGCGGGTGGACCCGCGCTGGCGCGGCATTGGCATTCGCATCGAGGACAACGTGGCGGTGACCGCGGACGGCTGCGAGCTGCTCACCGGCGACGTGCCGCGCGAGGTGGACGAGATCGAGGCCCTGATGGGGGCCTGAGGACGCACAGGGGGCGACATGCAGGAGCGGGATATTGTCATAGCGGGCGGCGGCATGGTCGGTGTCAGCCTGGCGCTGCAGCTGGCGGCGAGCCTGCCGGCGGCGGCGCGTATTACCCTGGTGGAGGGTTTCGCCCTGCCGGCGTCGGACGCCGAGCCGCAGTACCACCCCTCCTTCGACGCCCGCTCCACCGCCCTGAGTTTCAGCTCGCGTGACATCTACCGGCGGATGGGGGTGTGGCGGGCTCTCGAGCAGTGGGCCTGTCCCATCGACAGCATCCACGTGTCCCACCGCGGCCATTTCGGCAGCACCTTGATGCGGGCCGCGGACTACGACTGGCCGGCCCTGGGTTATGTGGTGGAAAATCCCTGGCTGGGCAAGGCCCTGCTGGGGGCGCTGCGCCGACAGGGGCGGGTGGAAGTGCTCAGTCCCGCCCGGGTCACCGGGGTTGTCCCGGCCGCCGCGGGGGCCGAGCTGGAAGTGGAGGGCGCCGCCGACCCGCACTGGCGCGCCGGGCTGCTGGTGGTGGCCGACGGCGCCGGGTCGACCCTGCGCGACTCCCTCGGGGTGACGGTGCGGGAAAAGGTCTACGGCCAGAGCGCGCTGATCGCCAATGTCAGCTTCGCCCGGCCCCACGACGGTCGCGCCTACGAGCGCTTCACCGCCAGCGGTCCGCTGGCGCTGTTGCCGCTGCTGCCCAGCCGGCCCGGTGAATGCCGCAGCGCCCTGGTCTGGACGCTGCCCCCGGAGCGGGCGGCGGCGCTGGCCGGGTGCGCGCAGGAGGAGTTTCTCGAGGCCCTGCAGGCGGGCTTTGGCTACCGCCTGGGGCGTTTTTTGCAAACCGGCGAACGGCACTGTTACCCGCTGGTCTTGCGGGAGTCGTGCGAGCAGTTGCGCCGGGGTGTGGTGGTGATGGGCAACGCCGCCCACACCCTGCATCCGGTGGCGGGACAGGGCTTCAACCTGGCGCTGCGGGACGTGGCGCGGCTCGTCGCGACCCTGGCCGACGCCGGGTCCGCCGGCTACGGCGACCTGGCCGTGCTGCAGCGCTACCACCGCGCGCAGCGGCAGGACCAGCGGCGCACCATCGGCGCCAGCGACCGCCTGCCGGAACTGTTCATGCGCCGCGACCCGCTGCTGGGCCTGGCCCGGGACCTCGCGCTGTCGGGCCTGGATGTGGCGTCGCCGCTGAAGCGTGAATTCGTGCGCCACGCGGCCGGGGTGGCGGCGCTGGGTGAAGTGGGAGATTACCGTGCCTGAGTATTCGCGATTTGATGTCGCCATTGTCGGCGCGGGGATGGCCGGAAGCGCGCTGGCCGTTGCGCTGTCGGGTGCCGGCCTGTCGGTGGCGCTGGTCGAGGCCCGCCCGGTGACGCCGCCGGCGCTGCCGGCGGAGCGCGAAGTCGACAGTTTCGACAGTCGGGTGAGCGCCCTCAACCGGCAGTCGGTCGCCCTGCTGCGAGACCTCGGCGCCTGGCCCGCCATCGCCGGCTACCGCAGTTGCGCTTATCGGCACATGCGGGTGTGGGACGCCGATGGCACCGGGCGCATCGCCTTCGACGCCGCGGAGGTGGACTGCCCCGAGCTCGGGCATATCGTGGAGAACCGCGCGGTGGTTGGCGCGCTGCTGGGTCGGATCGGCGCGGCCGCGGATATCTCGGTGCTGGCGCCGCGGCGCCTGCGCGCCATCGCCCGGGACGAGGCGGCGGTGACCCTGGAAATGGAAGAGGGGCCGCCGGTCGAGGCGCGCCTGCTGGTCGCCGCCGACGGCGCCCTGTCCAGTGTGCGCGAGCTGATGGGCTTCGCGACCCGGGAGTGGGATTACGGCCACCGCGCGCTGGTGGCCACGGTGGCCATCGAGCGGCCGCACGAGGCCACCGCGTGGCAGCGTTTCATGCCCTCCGGGCCGCTGGCCTTCCTGCCCTTGCCCGGGGAGGGCGACAGGCATTTTTGCTCCATCGTCTGGTCCCTGCAAGACGCCCGGGCGGAGGAGGTTCTGGCCCTGGACGACGCGGCTTTTTGCGTCGCGCTGGGGGAGGCGTTCGAGCACCGCCTGGGCGGTGTGCTCGCCAGCTCCCGGCGGGTGGCCTTTCCCCTGCGCCAGCGGCACGCAGTGGATTACGTGCAGCCGCGGGTGGCACTGGTGGGCGATGCCGCCCATACCATTCACCCGCTGGCCGGCCAGGGCATCAATCTGGGGTTCAAGGACGTGGCGGTGCTCGCGCAGGAGGTGCTGGCGGCGCACCGGCGCGGGACCGATCCCGGCCGGTTGCCGGTGCTCAGGCGCTACCAGCGCCGCCGCAAGGGCGAAAACCTGCTGATGATGGGCGCCATGGATACGTTCAAGTACCTGTTCGAGCAGGAAGCCCCGGCGCTGCGCTGGCTGCGCAACGCCGGGATGACCCGTGTCGGCCGCGCCGGCGCGCTGAAGCAGGGCATTATGCGCAGGGCCATGGGGCTGGAGCCCTAGCCCGGCAGGGACAAGGTGGCGCGACAGCTTTGGATTTGCCGGTCCCGCGGTTAGAATGGCGCCGACAATCGCGCCGGGCACCGCACCGGCCTCCCCAGCCCATGTTCAAGGAGCCCCCATGAGCCAGATCCCCAGTGAATTGAAGTACGCCAGCAGCCACGAGTGGGCGCGCCTTGAAGAGGACGGCACGGTCACCGTGGGCATTACCGATCACGCCCAGGAGGCGCTGGGCGACGTGGTCTTCGTGGAGCTGCCCCAGGAGGGCGATACCCTGGCGGCGGGCGACGAGGCCGGCGTGGTCGAATCGGTCAAGGCCGCCTCTGACATCTATGCGCCGGTCGCCGGCACGGTGGTCGCCGTCAACGCGCGCCTCGAGGACGAGCCCGAGGTGGTTAACGCCGACCCCTACAACGACGGCTGGTTCTACAAGCTGCAACCGGAAGATGCCGGCGAGCTGGACAAGTTGCTCGGCGCCAGCGACTACGAGCAGCACTGCGCCGACGAGGACTGAGTTCGCGGGGCGCCGTCGCCGGCGCCCTGATCAAGCCATGACACTCCCAAGCGATCTATTCCTGCGCCGCGGCGGCGAGCGTCGGTTGCGCGCCGGCCATCTCTGGGTTTACTCCAACGAGGTGGATGCCGCGCGTACCCCCCTGTCGGCCTTCCAGGCGGGCGATCCGGTGACGGTGCGCGCCGCCGGCGGAGAGGTGCTGGGCAGCGCCTATATGGACCCCCACAGCCTGATCTGCGCCCGGCTCTACGCGCCGGGGCGGCAGTGCGCGCTGGAGGACGCCCTGCCGGCGGCCCTCGCGGACGCCCTGGCCGGGCGCGAACTCGCCTTTGCCGAGCCCCATTACCGCCTGGTGTACGGCGACAGCGATCTGTTGCCGGGGCTGGTGGTGGACCGCTTCGGCGACTACCTGGTGGTACAGCTCAACAACGCCGGCATCGAGCGCTACGAGGGCGCCATCGTCGCGGCCCTGGTGGCCCTGCTGCGGCCCGCGGGCATCCTGTTGCGCGCCGACAGTCGCAGCCGGCGGGAGCAGGACCTGGAAGAGCGGGTGGCGGTGGTGCACGGCGAGGTGCCGCCGCAGCTGCCCCTGGCCGAAAACGGCGTGCGTTTCCTGGCGCCGGTGCACGCCGGCCAGAAAACCGGTTGGTTCTACGACCACCGCATGGCGCGCGAGCGCCTGCGCACCTACGCTCCCGGTCGCAGCGTGCTGGATGTGTACAGCTACATCGGTGGCTGGGGCGTGCAGGCGGCGGCCTTCGGCGCGCGCGAGGTGTGTTGCCTGGACAGCTCGGCCGCGGCCCTCGAGGGGGTCGAGGCGAACGCGCGGCACAACGACCTGGAGGCGGTGGTCTCGACCCTGCGCGGCAACGCCGCCGAAACCATGACCGCCCTGGCCGAGCAGGGCCGCCAGTTCGAGCTGGTGATTCTCGACCCGCCGGCCTTTATCCAGCGGCGCCGGGACCTCAAGAAGGGGATCAAGGCCTACCGCCGTATCAATGAACTGGGCCTGCGCCTGTTGGCGCCGGGCGGCGTGCTGGTGTCGGCCTCCTGTTCGATGCACCTGGCGCGGGCCGACCTGGTGGCGGCGGTGCAGTCGGCGGCGGTACGCGCCGGGTGCCGGGTCAGCCTGATCGAGCAGGGCGCCCAGGGGGCGGACCACCCCATCCATCCGGCGATCCCGGAGACGGAGTACCTGAAGTCGGCGTTTTTCCGTCGGTCTGTCTAGGTAATTGCCGGCCCGGAGCGCGGGAGGCCCCTGCGAACGGCCACTCGTTTTCCATCATCTCCGGGCGGCTGCGCAACTCGACCATTTTTGCTGCGCAAAAATTGGGACTCGGCCAGTGCCCGAAAAGAG
The DNA here is from genome assembly GCF_017255185.1 of Parahaliea mediterranea. Taxonomy (GTDB): domain Bacteria; phylum Pseudomonadota; class Gammaproteobacteria; order Pseudomonadales; family Halieaceae; genus JAFKCZ01. The sequence goes on along the minus strand of NZ_JAFKCZ010000007.1, from coordinate 73,268 downwards.
GGGCAGGCTCTGCTCGCCGTAAAGCTCCCTCCGATGATGGAAAACGAAAGCGGTGGCCTGATTGTTCGCAGGGGCCTCCCGCGCCCCGTGCCTACCAGCGGAGCGTAATTTCTATTCTAGGGCGTGGGCCAATCAGTCCCTGAGCGAGATAATCGGCCAGCCCGCCGCCTCGGCGCGGCTGCGCAGGCGCTCGTCGGGGTCCACCGCCACCGGGTTGTCGACCCGCTCCAGCAGCGGCAGGTCGTTGTGGGAATCGGAGTAGAACCAGGCGCCCGCCAGGCTCTCGCCCCGCTGCGCGCGCCAGGTTTCCAGCCGCGCCACCTTGCCGGCGCCGAAGGAGGGGGTGCCGACGGGCTCCCCGGTGTAGACGCCGTCCACTCGCTCGGCCTCGCAGGCCAGCAGGTTGTCGATACCCAGGGCCCGGGCGATGGGGGCGGTGATGAACTCGTTGGTGGCGGTGATGATCAGCAGGGTGTGGCCCTGGTCCCGGTGGCGCTCCACCAGCGAGCGCGCCGCGGGCAGCATGATCGGTTCGATCACCTGGCGCATGAAGTCGCGGTGCCAGCGTGCCAGCTCCCCGGCGGGGCGGCCGGCCAGCGGCGCCAGGGCAAAGCGCAGGTAGGCCAGCACGTCGAGCTCGCCGGCCTGGTAGTCGCGGTAGAACTGCTCGTTGCGCGCGGCGAAACTTTCGCTGTCCACCAGCCCCTGCTCGCACAGATAGCAGCCCCAGAGGTGGTCGCTGTCGCCGGCGATAAGGGTGTTGTCGAGGTCGAAAATGGCCAGTGTCACGGGATGCCCTGTCGCAAAAAAACGGCCGGGAAGGATAGCCCGGGGGAGCGCGGCTGTAAATTTCGCGCCCGCCCGGCGCGCGCCGTCGCGGAGGCTTCCCGGGGGCCTTCGCGGGCCGCATTCAGGGCCCGCCATCGGCCGCGCGGGCGCGGGAAAACGGCCGCCCGCGCGCCCGGTCTCGCCATTGGCCCGCTGGCGCCGATGGCAGGCCGTTATTCAACAGCCCGCCAAAGTGTGGAACAATGTCCGGCCCTAATAAAATATGACGTGGCGCAACCGGTGATAGATTCTGACGGCTTCCGGCCCAATGTGGGCATCATGCTCGCCGATGGCGAGGGCAGGCTGTTGTGGGCCCGCCGGGTCGGTGGCCGGGACGCCTGGCAGTTTCCCCAGGGCGGAATCAACCCCGGCGAATCCGCGGAAGAGGCCCTGTACCGGGAGTTGCGCGAGGAAGTGGGCCTGGATCCCGAGGCGGTGCAAATCCTCGGCGCCACCCGGGGCTGGCTGCGCTACCGCTTGCCCAAGCGCTTCATCCGCCGCGGCCACAAGCCGGTGTGCATCGGCCAGAAGCAGCGCTGGTTCCTGCTGCGCATGCTGGCCGCGGACGAGGCGGTGCGCCTGGATCTCAACGACAAGCCCGAGTTCGACCACTGGCAGTGGGTGAGCTACTGGTACCCCCTGGACCAGGTGGTTTCCTTCAAGCGCGAGGTCTATCGCCGGGCGCTGAAGGAGATGGCCCAGGTGATGGGGCGGCGGGTTCAGCTACCGGCGGGCTTGTAAGGTGGGGGGCTGCTCGCGATGATGCTGGAGACCCTGCGCCACATCGTCCAGGAGGTCAACGCCGCCGAGAGCCTGAGCCAGGCCCTGGACATCATCGTCGGGCGCGTGCGCGACGCCATGGGCACCCAGGTGTGCAGCGTGTACATGCGCGACCCGTCGAGCAACCGTTTCATCTTCCGCGCCACCGAGGGCCTGAACAAGGACCAGGTGGGTCTCGCCAGCCTGGCTCCCGGCGAGGGCCTGGTGGGGCTGGTGGCCGCGCGGGAGGAGCCGCTCAACCTCGAGAGCGCCGAGACCCACCCCAGCTTCCAGTTCCTCCAGGGGATCGGCGAGGAGCACTACCACGCCTTTCTCGGGGTGCCCATCATCCACCAGCGCGAGGTGATGGGGGTGCTGGTGGTCCAGCAGGCCGAGCGCCGCCGCTTCGACGAGAGCGAGGAGGCCTTCCTGGTCACCATGTCGGCCCAGCTGGCGGGGGTGATCGCCCACGCCCAGGTCACCGGCGCGGTGGCGGAGGAGTTGCTGGGCGCGCCGGCGGCGCCCACCCGGATCAACGGCATTCCCGGCGCCCCGGGTATCGCCATTGGCACCGCGGTGGTGGTGTCTCCCGGCGCCGATCTCTACGCCGTGCCGCGGCGCATGGTCAGCAATCGCCGCGCCGAGATGCGCGCCTTCCGCGAGGCGCTGACGGCGGTGCAGGCGGATATCCGCGCGGTGTCGGAAAACCTGCGCGGGCAGATGAGCGCCGAGGACCACGCCCTGTTCGACGTCTACCTCGGCATCCTCGACGATTCGGCCATCGGCGGCGAGGTGGCGGCGCTGATCAAGGCCGGCCACTGGGCCCAGGGCGCCCTGAGCCAGGTGATGATCCAGCACATCCGCCACTTCGAGCGCATGGAGCACAGCTACCTGCGCGAGCGGGCGGTGGATGTGAGGGATTTGGGCACCCGGGTCCTGGCCTACCTGCAGGCCCGCGACAAGGAGTGCCAGCAGGACTACCCGGAGCGCTGCATCCTGGTGGGCGAGGAGCTCAGCGCCTCGGCCCTGGGGGAGGTGCCGCGGGAGAAACTGGTTGGCCTGATCTCGGTGCGCGGCTCGGGGAACTCCCACGTGGCGATCCTCGCCCGCGCCATGGGCGTGCCCACGGTGATGGGGGCGGTCGATCTGCCCTTCACCCGGCTGCAGGACCGGGAACTGATCGTCGACGGCTACCACGGCAGCGTGCACCTCAATCCGCCTCCCGAGGTGCGCCAGCGTTTCCAGGCCATGCTCGACGAGGATATCGCCCTCAGCCGCGACCTGGAATCCCAGCGCGACAAGCCCTGCCAGACCCTGGATGGCCACCGCCTGCCGCTGTGGGTGAATACCGGCCTGATGGTGGATGTGGTGCGGTCCCTGGAGCAGGGCGCGGAGGGCGTGGGCCTGTACCGCACCGAGGTGCCCTTCCTGCTGCGCGATCGCTTTCCCAGCGAGGAGGAGCAGCGCCAGATCTACCGCGAGCAGCTGCAGGCCTTCGCCCCCAAGCCGGTCACCATGCGCACCCTGGATATCGGCGGCGACAAGGCCCTGCCCTATTTTCCCATCGAGGAGGACAATCCCTTCCTGGGCTGGCGCGGTATCCGCGTCACCCTGGACCACCCGGAGATTTTCCTGGCCCAGGTGCGGGCCATGCTCAAGGCCAACGCGGGCCTGGGCAACCTGCGCATCATGCTGCCCATGGTCAGCAATATCTCCGAGCTGGAGGAGGCGCTGTCGCTGATCCAGCGCAGCCACGACGAAATCCGCCAGGAGGGCCTGGATGGCGAATTGCCCCCCATCGGGGTGATGGTGGAGGTGCCCTCGGCGGTGTACCAGGCCCGCGCGCTGGCGCGGCGGGTCGATTTCCTGTCGGTGGGCAGCAACGACCTGACGCAGTACCTGCTGGCGGTGGATCGCAACAATTCCCGGGTCGCGGACCTCTACCACTCCTTCCACCCGGCGGTGTTGCAGGCGCTGTACGCGGTGGCCCGGGCCGGGCACAGCGAGGGCAAGTCGGTGGGCATCTGCGGCGAGCTGGCCGGGGACCCCCTGGGGGCGGTGTTACTGCTGGGCATGGGTTACAACATGCTGTCGATGAACGCCACCAGCCTGCACAAGGTGAAGAAGGCGGTGCGCAACGTCACCCTGGTCGAGACCCGCGAGGTGCTCGACGAAGTGATGCTGATGGAGGACGCCGGCCAGGTGGTGCTGCGCCTCGAGCGCCTGATGGCCGAGCGGGGCCTGGAAAAATTCCTGCACGCACCGCTGGAGCAATAGGCTCCGGCCGCTCAGCGAGTCACCTCGAACTGTTCCTCCATGACCGCGCTCTGCTCGCCAGTGGCGTCGTAGCGTCGTTCCCGCCAGCCCAGGCCGCCGCTTGCGTCCCGGATCAGGGTGGTGCTGGAGCGCGTGCCGTAGCGTTCGGTGAGGATAAACTGGGCCGACAGCAGCTGGTCCATATCCGCGTCCAGGCCCAGGGGGTGCAGCGTCTCGGGCCGGGCCGGCCGGCGGTCGGTGATGGTGCTCAATAGCCCGGCGTGATCCACCGGCGATCCCAGCAGCGCCGCCATGCGCGACTTGCCCAGGGTGACCTTGGGCCAGGGGGTGTTCAGGCTGGCGTTGCTCAGGCCGTAAATTCCAGGCTCCAGCCGTACCGGGTCGCCGGCCCCGGCGTTGCTGTAGTACCACAGCGCCTCGCCGTCCCCCAGCAGCAGGTTGAAACCGGCGTACTGTCCGCCGCGTGCCGCGATCTCGCGCAGGCAGGCCGCCGGGTCGCGCGCGTCGCCGGTCAGCCAGGCCAGGGGCAGTTCCCCCCGCGAGCGCGGGGCCGGGGCGGTGCGCGCCGGATCGCGGAAGTTGGTGACCGCGGCAAACCGGCCCTGGCGGGTAACGCCCATCCAGGTGCCGCCCGCCGTCAGGTCGCGGCCGGCGAGCAGGTCCGGGTGGGCGTCCCAGAACGCCGCGCCGGCGGTGGGGCGGGCGTGGAATTCGTCGCGGTTGGCGGCCAGTAGCAGGGGGTAGTCACGGTGCGCGCGATGGACGAGGATAATCAGGCACATAGTCAATCGGTGTCGGTGGTTGCCGCCATGCTGACACCGCCCGCCGCGTTTGTGAATCCCGTCTTGCTGGCTGATAATAGCCGCCGAGTCCGCCGGGCGGCCGCCGATCGTCCGCCACCCGACATCACCCAGGCCAATCCGCGAGAACTATGCTGAGCTATCCAGAGATAGACCCCGTCGCCTTTTCCATCGGCCCCGCCAAGGTACACTGGTACGGCCTGGCCTATCTGGCGGGCCTCGCCTTTGCCTGGTGGCTGGCGGTGCGCCGCAGCGCGCGCCCCGACAGCCCGGTTTCCCGGGAGCAGGTGGACGACCTGATTTTCTACGGCGCCCTCGGCGTGGTCCTGGGCGGGCGCATCGGCTACGCCATCTTCTACGGCGGCGAGCACCTGGCCAGCGACCCCTCCTGGCTGCTGCGCGTGTGGCAGGGCGGCATGTCCTTCCACGGCGGTTTCCTCGGGGTCCTGCTGGCCATGTTCCTGTATGCGCGACGCCACCGCATCCGTTTCGGGGCGCTGATGGACTTTGTCGCGCCGCTGGTGCCGGTGGGCCTGGGGCTGGGCCGGCTGGGTAATTTCATCGGCCAGGAGCTGTGGGGCCGCGCGGCGGACGTGCCCTGGGCGATGGTGTTCCCGCGGGATCCGCTGCAGTTGGCGCGCCACCCCTCCCAGCTGTACCAGTTCGCCCTGGAGGGCGTGGTGCTGTTCGCGCTGCTGTATTGGTATTCCTCGCGGCCGCGGCCCACCTGGGCGGTGGCCGGCCTGTTTTCACTCGGCTACGGTTGCCTGCGCTTCGTCGCCGAATTTTTCCGCGAACCGGACGCCCACCTCGGGTTCCAGGCCTTCGGCTGGATGACCCGCGGACAGATACTCTGCCTGCCGATGATCGCCCTCGGCATCTACCTGATGTGGGACGCCCACCGCCGCGCCGGCGGCGCCAAGCACGTGAAGGACGCCAGCACATGAAGCAGTACCTGGACCTCTTGCAGGACATACTCGACAGCGGCCAGCGCAAGGAGGATCGCACCGGCACCGGCACCTGGTCGGTGTTCGCGCGCCAGTTTCGCCACGACCTGGCGGACGGCTTTCCCCTGCTGACCACCAAGAAGCTGCATTTCAAGAGTATCGCCAATGAACTGCTGTGGTTCCTGCGGGGCGATACCAATATCCGCTGGCTCAAGGAAAACGGCGTCAGTATCTGGGACGAATGGGCCACCGAGGACGGTGAACTGGGCCCGATTTACGGCGCCCAGTGGACGGCCTGGCCGACCCGGGACGGCGGCGCGATCAACCAGATCGACTACGTGGTGGACTGCCTGCGCAACAACCCGGACAGCCGCCGCATCCTGTTTCACGGCTGGAACGTGGAGTACCTGCCCGACGAGGCGATGAGCCCCCAGGACAACGTGCGCGCGGGCCGCATGGCGCTGCCGCCCTGCCACCTGCTGTACCAGTTCTACGTGGCCGCCGGGCGCCTGTCGGCGCAGCTGCTGATCCGCTCCTCGGACTCATTCCTCGGGCTGCCCTACAACACCGCCAGCCTCGCCCTGCTCACCACCATGCTGGCCCAGCAGTGCGACCTGGAGCCGGGGGAGATCATCATCACCACCGGCGACTCCCATATCTACACCAACCACCTGGAGCAGGTGCGCGAGCAGCTGGGTCGCGTTCCCCGCGGCCTGCCGCGGCTGGAGATCCTGCGCCGCCCGGACAGCATCTACGATTACCGTTTCGAGGATTTCGCGGTGCACGGTTACGACCCGCACCCCCACATCCCGGCTCCGGTGGCGGTATGACGGTGAAGCTCGGGGTGATCGTCGCGGCGGCGGAAAACGGCGTGGTGGGCCGCGACAACGCGCTGCCCTGGCACCTGCCGGAGGACCTCAAATATTTCAAGCGCATGACCCTGGGCAAGCCCATTGTCATGGGGCGCAAGACCTTTGAGTCGATCGGTCGCCCGCTCCCGGGGCGCCGCAATATCGTGATCTCGCGCAACGCCCACTACCGCGCGCCGGGTGTCGACGTGGTGCCGGATCTCGACGCCGCCCTGGCCCTGGCGGCCGACCAGGCGCTGATCGACGGCGTGGAAGAGCTGATGGTGATCGGCGGCGCCGAGATCTATGCCGCGGCGATCCCCCGGGCCGACCATCTCTATGTTACCGAAGTGCACGCGGAAGTGGCGGGAGATGCCTGGCTGCCGGCGGTGGACTGGCGGGCGTGGCGGGAAGTGTCCCGGGAATTTCACGCCGCGAGTGGACAAAATCCATACGGTTACAGTTTTGTTACATACCGGCGCCACACGGACTAGTAGTTATTAGTTTCACTGGCGGTTGCCGATTATTTTGTTACCTTGATTGACCATTCCCGGCAAATGTGTAACGTAACTACTCAAAAGCTGTTGAGAATTCAGGCGCCTTTCAGCTTTCATTGAAAATGACTAGGCGTTGGGTTTAAATTCTGCCCCTCGGTTTACCGACTCTCACTTTTCCACTATATAGAAGTACCGAGTCACATTTTATTCAGCTCTGATTCACTCTGTTGGAAGGAAGCACAACTCCCATGACTATGCATCGATTGAAGAATGTATTGATCGCTGCATTGGTATCTGCTGGGGCCCTGGTGGGCACCGTGGCTGCCGTGCAAGCCAATACACTTGACTCCATCCTCGAGGTGGGCGAAGCCAAGAACGACGCTGCGCGCCAATCGCAGCAAAAAATTGATCGCCTCGCGGACGAGACCCGCGACCTGCTGAACGACTACAAAACGGTCAACAAGCAGATCGACGGTCTGAAGGTATACAACGCCCGTTTGCAGAAGCAGATCGACAACCAGATCGCCCGCATCGGCGACATCGATGAGTCCATCGACCAGGTGACCGTGATCCAGCGCCAGATGACCCCCCTGGTCATCCGCATGATCGACGGCCTGGAAAAGTTCGTTGAGCTGGATGTCCCCTTCCACATGGAAGAGCGTCAACAGCGTATTGCCTTCCTGCGCGCCAACCTGGATCGTTCCGATGTCAGTGTGGCCGAGAAATTCCGCCAGGTGCTTGAAGCCTACAAGATCGAAGCCGAGTACGGTCGCAAGCTCGACGCCTACAAGGGCAGCGTGGAAATCGACGGCGTGGAGCGCGACGTGAACTTCTTCCGCGTCGGCCGCATTGCGCTGCTGTATCAGACCACCGATACCGAAATCTCCGGTGCCTGGGACCAGGGCTCCCGCAGCTGGGTGTCCCTGGACCGCGGGGAATACCGCAACGCCATCATGAAAGGCCTGCGTATCGCCCGTAAAGAAGCATCTATTGATCTGATGAACCTGCCCATCGAAGCGCCGGAGGCTGAATAATGAGCATCAAGTTTGTAAAAGCCGCCGCCCTTGCCCTGAGCGGTGTTCTGACAATGTCCGCGGGCTCCGCGCTCGCCCAGGAGCCGCAGTCCCTGGAGCAGCTGCTGGAGTTTGTGAAGCAGGGCCAGGTCACCGAGGCCCGTGAGAACCGCCAGCGCGAGCAGCGTTTCAACCAGGCCAAGGCCGAGCAGGCCAACCTGCTGAAGCAGGCGGAAGCCGAGCGCACGCGCCAGGAGCAGCTGTCCAGCGAACTCGAGAACACCTTCGAGGAAAACGAACTGCTGGTCGCCGAGAAGCAAAAATTGCTGAAAGAGCGCCTGGGTACCCTGGCGGAGCTGTTCGGCCACCTGACTTCCACCGCCGGTGACCTGTCCTCCAATCTGGAGAACTCCCTCACCAGCGCCCAGTACGGCGATCGCACCGAGTTCCTCGACAGCCTGATCAAGAAAATGAGCGGCAGCGACAAACTGCCGAGCATCGAAGAGATCGAGCGCGTGTGGTACGAGCTGCAGCGCGAAATGGTCGAATCCGGCAAGGTGGTGACCTTCAGCGCCGAAATCGCCAAGCCCAACGGCGACAAGGTCGACACCCAGGTTACCCGTATTGGCTCGTTCAACGTGGTTTCCGAGGAAGGTAAGTACCTGACCTACGTGCCCTCCAAAGGCACCCTGGAAGAACTGGCCCGCCAGCCTTCCGGCCCCTACCAGGGCTGGGCCAGCGAGCTGGTCGCCGCCACCGGTGGCGAGGGCTTCCACAAGTTCGGTGTTGACCCGACCGGTCCCACCGGCGGTTCCTTCCTGGCGGCGCTGATCAACAGCCCCAACCTCGAGGAGCGCTGGCACCAGGGCGGCTACATCGGTTACGCCATCACCGCGGTGGGTGTGTTCGCCTTCCTGCTGGCCATCTGGCGCCTGATCGTCCTCACCGGTGTCGGTGCGAAGGTGAGCAGCCAGCTCAAGTCCGACAAGGCCAACGCCAACAACCCGCTGGGCCGCGTGCTGAAAGTGCACGAGGACAATCCCAGCATGGATACCGAAACCCTGGAGCTGAAGCTCTCCGAGCAGATCCTCAAGGAAACTCCCAAGCTGGAAAGCGGTCTGACCCTGTTGAAGATCATTTCCGCGGTGGCCCCGCTGATGGGTCTGCTGGGTACGGTGACCGGTATGATCATTACCTTCCAGGCAATCACCATCTTCGGTGCGGGCGATCCCAAGGCGATGGCCGGCGGTATCTCCGGCGCTCTGGTGACCACCGTTCTCGGTCTGCTGGTGGCGATCCCCACCGTGCTGCTGCACACCATCGTGAATGGCCGCGCCCAGCGCATCATCCACGTGCTGAACGAGCAGAGCACCGGCATCATCGCCGAGCACACCGAGGGCAACCAGGGGAAATAATATGTACTGGTTCGATAGTGCTTACGAGGCCGTCTCCCGCTTCATGGACATGGGCGGGAACGTACTCTGGCTGATCGCCATCCTGCTATTTGTGATGTGGGCACTGATTTTCGAACGGGTCTGGTACTTTAAAGCCGGGTGGAAGAAAGACGTGGCCAAGGCCATTTCCACCTGGGAGGGGCGCCCGGAACGTAAGTCCTGGGCAGCCCACCAGATTCGCGACAAGCTCATTTCCGAAGCACGGATGCAGATCAACCAATATCTGCCCGTTATCAAAACCCTGGTGGCGCTGTGCCCCCTGCTCGGGTTGTTGGGAACGGTGACCGGGATGATCGAGGTGTTCAACATCATGGCGGTTACCGGTGGTGGTGACGCCAAATCCATGGCTGGCGGTGTTTCGCGGGCCACTATCCCGACCATGGCCGGCATGGTAGCGGCTCTGTCCGGGGTATTTGCCAACACCTACGTCACCCGGGTTGCCCAGCGCGAAAGCGAGTTCCTGGAAGACAACCTGACCACCGATCACTAAGAGAGCAATTGCAATGCGCAGGAACAATCAAGCAGCTGCGGAAGACGAAGCCCAGATCGACCTGACGCCCATGCTGGACGTCGTGTTCATCATGCTGATCTTCTTCATCGTGACCGCCTCCTTCATCAAGGAAGCCGGTGTCGAGGTGAACCGTCCCGAGGCTTCCACGTCCAATCCCGTGGAAAACGTGAACATCCTGGTGGCGGTGAACGCCAATAACGAAATCTGGATGGACAATCGCCGCATCGACGTGCGCGCGGTGCGCGCCAACATCGAGCGCCTGCACGCCGAGAACCCCAAGGGCGCGGTCGTCATCCAGGCGGACAACAAGTCCAACACCGAAACGGTGGCTGCGGTACTCGACGCCGCGCGCGAAGCCGGTGTCTACGACGTGTCCCTGGCAACCGAAGATAAATAGTGCGTTATGAATAGTAATCCCATCAGACTGATTCTCGGTGCGCTACTGGCCATCCCGGTGGCTGGCGGTCTGTTCTTCATCATGCAGTACCTGATCGCCACCGCCGACCCTGAGATCGATGACAAAAAACAGCGCAAGCTGGCTGATATCCACATGCCGGAGCGCGAGATCGATACCCAGGTCAAGGAGCAAAAGCCCGACAAGGTCGACGATCCCGAGGAACCGCCGCCGGATCTCGACACGCCGGACATGGACATGGACATGAACACCGAGGTGGTCAACACCGCGCCCCAGCAGCAGGTGGCCATCGAGATCAGCTCCAGCGGCATGGCGGCCACCGATGGCGAGTACCTGCCCATTGTGAAGGTGGCTCCCATCTACCCGCGTCGGGCCCAGACCCGCGGCATCACCGGTTACTGCATTGTGGAGTACACCGTGACCAAGTCCGGTTCGATCCGCGACCCGCAGCCGGTCGACTGCCAGCCCTCCGGCGTGTTTGAACGCGCCTCTGTCAAGGCGGCCGAGAAGTTCAAGTACAAGCCCCGCGTGGTCGATGGCGAAGCCATCGAAGTGGCGGGCGTACAGAACAAGTTCACCTACGAGTTGGAACAGTAAGCGGGTGATGTGCTATGAAAATGTTTAAGCCCCAAACCTGGCTCAGGCCCGCCCTGCTGGCGGTGCCCGTGGTCGCGGTCCAGGTCGCGGTGTCCCAGATCCAGTCGGACCTCGGATTCAGCGCCCTGTCATCCGCCGTCGCCCAGGAAGAACCCAAAGGCGACCAGCGCGAAACCCGCCGCACCCCGGCGCTACGCAACAAGGTCTACGAAAAACTGGCGGAGGCCCAGACCGCCGCCGAGGCCAAGGACATGGCCACCGCCGCCAAGGTTCTCGACGAAATGCTGGCGGGCCGCCGCGACAATGAGCTCAACAGCTACGAGCTGGCCAACGTGTACAACCTGTACGCGTTTATCCACTACTCCCGGGAAGACTATGACAAGGCCCTGCAGGCCTACGAAAACGTCATCAAGCAGCCCGACATCCCCCTGGCGATGGAGATCAACACCCGCTACACCGTGGCGCAGTTGTACTTCGTGCAGGAGCGCTGGAAAGAGGGTATCGACGCCCTGAAAAAGTGGTTCGCCATGACCGAGAAGCCCACCGCCAGCGCCTACGTGCTGATGGCCCAGGGCTACTACCAGATGAAGGACTACGACCAGTCGCTGACCAACGTGCAAAAAGCCATTGGCATGTACCGGGAAGGCGGCAAGGTACCCAAGGAGCAGTGGCTCAACCTGGCGCGCTTCCTGTACTTCGAGAAGAACGACATCAACAACGCGGTGGCGGTGCTCGAGGAGTTGCTGACGCACTACCCGAAGAAGCAGTACTGGGTACAGCTGTCGCACATGTACGGCGAGCAGAAGAAAGAGACCGAGCAGCTGGCGGCAATGGAGACGGCCTACGTCCAGGACATGCTGGATAAGGGCACCGAGAAAGTCACCATGGCCTACCTCTACCTGAACGCCGAGGTGCCCTACAAGGCCGCCAAGGTGATGGACGAGGGGCTGGACGGCGAGGCGATCGAGGACACTTCCAAGAACTGGGAGATCCTGGGCAACGCCTACCGCCAGGCGCAGGAGGTGGACAAGGCCATCCCGGCGATGGAAAAGGCCGCGGCCAAATCCGACGACGGCGAGCTCTACACCCGGCTGGGTAACATCTACCTGGACGGCGAGGAGTACGGCAAGGCCATCGACGCCATCAACAAGGGCCTGCAGCGCGGTGGTGTGAAACGCCCCGACCAGGCGCGATTGGTGCTGGGCATGGCCTACTTCAACGAGAAGCAGTACGCCAAGGCCCGCGAGGCCTTCCAGGCCGCCGGCCGCGACAAGCGTTCCGCCAAGTTCGCCGAGCAGTGGATCAAGTACATGGATTCAGAGCTCGACCGGCAGAAGAAGCTGCGCGAGGGCTAAACCCGCGCGGCGACACCCTCGACTGGCGCCGCCCCGGCGGCGCGCAGCACATAAAAAAGGAGCCCTGGGGCTCCTTTTTTATGTGCTCGGCGGCGAAGGGAAGCCCGCGCCGCCGCCAGCGTCAGAGTGCTACGACATTCTCGGCCTGGGGGCCTTTCTGTCCCTGAGTTACGTTGAACTCGACTTTCTGGCCATCCGCCAGCGTTTTAAAGCCATCGCCCTTGATCGCGCTGAAGTGAACGAAGACATCGGGACCACTTTCGCGCTCGATGAAGCCAAAGCCCTTGGTCTCGTTAAACCACTTGACGGTGCCTGTTTCTGTAGACATATGTGTTACCTGTATTACATAGGCGCCTCCACTGGGCGCCAGTTGATTAATCATTATTTATGTTCAACGAACCGAGGTACTTTAGGGGAACTTCGACCGCTTGCATAAATACTGCTGATTGCTCAGCTTCTTTGAGTGTATCACCGCTTTCGGAAGCTTGAATGGCCTGGCCAGCAATTAATTTGGGAATATTGCGGCTTTTTTGTCCATCGCTTCAGCCCGGATTCATTTCTCCCGGTAAGCTGCCACTTGAATTTTGAGTCTCTGGGTGGTCCATGCGCGTACTGTTGGTGGAAGACGACCTGCAACTGGGGGAGTCGCTGGAGGCGGCGCTGGGCCTGGAAGGCTACGCCGTGGACTGGCTGGTCTCGGGGGAGCCGGTGCGCGCCGCGCTGATGTCAACCCCCTACGACCTGCTGGTGCTGGATCTCGGCCTGCCGGGCGTGCCGGGCATGCAGGTACTGCGCCAGTTGCGGGCCGACAAGCACACTTTGCCCGTGCTCCTGTTGACCGCCCGCCGGACCCTGGCGGACAAGGTGGACGGTCTCGATGCAGGTGCCGACGACTACCTGACCAAGCCCTTTGAAATGGACGAGCTGTTCGCCCGCCTGCGTTCGCTGCTGCGCCGCGAGGGCGCGCACAGGGGCGTACTGCTGGAGGCCTCGGGCATCGTCGTCGACCCGATCGGCCGCACCGTCAGCCATCGCGGCGAGGCGCTGACCCTGACCGCCCGCGAGTTCGCCATCCTCGAAATCCTGGTGCGCAACGCCGATCGCTTCGTGTCCCGCGCTCGCCTGGAGGAGGGCATCTACAGCTGGGGCGAGGAGGTGGGTTCCAATACGGTAGAGGTCTATGTGTCGCGCCTGCGCAAGCGCTTCGGCAGCGGCGTCATCGAGACCATGCGGGGCGTGGGCTACAGGATCGCCCGGTGAGCCGCTCGCTCAAGCGCCGCCTGTTGTGGATTTTGCTGGGGCTGATCCTGGTGTCCTGGATAGGTTCCGCGGCGGTGACCGCCTTCTACGCCAGCCGGGTGCTCCTGGCCCAGGTGGATCGTCAGCTCGAGCAGTACGCCGACCTGGTCAATTACATCACCCAGGTCTACGAGCGCCAGCTGGAGGCCGGTGTGCCAGTTAGTGAGCCCTTGCTAACCGGCGTGCTGGAGGAGCGTTTCGAGCACCCCCTGATCGTGGAAAACGCCGCCGCCACCGGCGTCTCGCCGGCGCTCAATATCTGGTGGGGGGGGCAATTGCTGGCGGTGCTGCGGGACTCGCCGCGCTTCGCGCGCCCCGAGACGGCGGGCTTCTCCTTCCGCCAGCGCGAGGGGCGCAGCCGGTGGCGCCTGCTGGCCCGGGAAGCCGACCCCTCGGGTCTGTGGATCGTGGTGGGCATCGACCTGGACCAGGCCCGCTGGTCGCTGTGGGGCAGTCTGTCGCGGGTGCTGTTCCCGCTGCTGTTTGTCCTGCCCCTGACCCTGGTGGTGTTGTATTTTGGCGTGGAACGGGGCCTCGGTCCGCTCAAAGCCCTCGCCGACCAGATCAGCCGCCGCAACCCCCGCGCGCTCGATCCCTTGCGGCCGGCGTCGGTGCCGGCGGAGCTGGACCCGGTGGTGGCGGCCCTCAACGATCTGCTGGAACGGCTGGCGGCGGCCCTGGAATCGGAGCAGCGTTTCACCGCCAACGCGGCCCACGAGTTGACCACGCCGCTGGCCGCGATCAAGACCGAGGTGCAGTTGTGCCAGCGCCTGCTGACGGATGCGCAAGCGCGGCCCATGTTGGAGCGAATCGCCGCCCGAGTGGACCGGGCGCACCACACGGTGGAGCAGTTGCTCACCCTGGCCCGCCTGGATCCGGCGTCGCCGCTGCCGGACGCGCCGGTGGCGATGGCGCGCCTGCTGCGCGAGGTGGTGGCCGAAACCGCCCACCTGGCGGCGGAGCGGGGTCTCGCCCTGCGCCTGGAGCGGGTGGATGCCGCCACTGTCGGCGGCAATGAGGAAGCGCTGGCCATCCTGCTGCGCAATGTGCTGGTGAACGCCCTGCGCTACGCCACTGACGGCAGCGAAGTGGAGGTGACACTGGTGCGCGAGGCGGGCGCGGTCACCCTGTCAGTCAGTAACGACTGCGAACCGCTGGCCGCCGATGAATTCCAGCGCCTTACCCGGCGTTTCTACCGGGTTCCCGGCAGCCGGGGCCTGGGTGCCGGCCTGGGTCTGTCGATCGCGGCGCGGGTGGCCGATCTGCACGGAGCGCGGTTCCGGGTGGGGCCCGGCGCGGGGGGCAGGGGCTTTGTCGCTACTCTGCGTATGGCCCTCTAGCGCAGGGGGGCGTGGGCGGCGCCGACCAGGCCGGGGTGGGCGTTGGTGATGACGTATACCGGCACCGCCGACAGGTGGTCGCGCATCGCGCCCTTGGCGGCCATGCGCTCGAGGAAGGCGCTGTCGCGAAGGAAGGGAATCATCCGCGGCACGATGCCGCCGGCCAGGTAGAGGCCCCCGTAGCTGCCGGTGGCGAGGATGAAATCGCCGCAGGCGGAACCCAGCATGGCACAGAAGCGCTCCAGCGCGGCCGCGCACAGGGGGTCCGAACCCGCCAGCGCGCGACTGGAAATCTCCGCCGGGGAGCGCGCCACCACCGCTTGCCCGCGCAGTTCGGCGAGGGCTTCATAGAGGCGTTGCAGCCCGGGCCCCGAGACCAGCAGCTCGCTGTAGATATTGCCGTGTCGCGGCAACAGCAGGCGGAACAGGTCCAGCTCTTCCTCGTCCGCCGGCGACAAGCCCATGTGGCCGGGTTCGCAGGCGCAGGCGAGATGGCCCCCGCGTGTTTCTTCCACCGTGGCCCCGCCCAGTCCGGTGCCCGGCCCGACCACCGCCAGTCGGCGGCTGACCCCGGGATCGCCGGCGCGCAGCTCCTCCCGGTCCGCGGCCCGCAGGTAGGGCAGGGCGTAGGCATTGCCGGTGAAGTCGTTGATCCAGTCCACCCGCTGCATATGGAAGCGCCGGGCCAGGTCGCGGCAGGAAAAGGACCAGTCGAGGTTGCTCATGGACACGCGGTCGTCGCCGGGTGGCGCGGCGATGGCAATGCAGCTGCTTTGCGGCGGCGCTTCGTCCAGGTGCGACAGCCAGTCGGTGATCACGCCCTCGATACCGGAATACTCGCGGTTGATATAGGTCGCCAGGGCACGGAACTCGTCGCGCCTGGCGTCGTACAGGGCCAGGCGGGTATTGGTGCCGCCGACATCCGCCACCAGTCGGGTGGCGAGGGAGAGTTTGCTGTTCATGATACCGGCAGAATCTTCATGATATTGGTGGAGCCCGGGCGACCCATGACCTCGCCCCGTGTCAGCAGGATAGAGTCGCCCTTCTGCAGGTAGCCCCCGTCCATCAGGAACTCGATGGCGCGGGCGTCGATGTCGGCCTGGTCGAACACGTCGGCGTCGAAGTACAGCGGGATAACCCCGCGGCACAGGCAGAGCTTTTGCAGGGTCCCGCTCTGGTTGCTCAGGCCGAAAATCGGCAGGCCGGAACTCAGTCGCGACATCAGCAGCGGCGTGGTGCCGGATTCGGTGAGGCAGGCGATGCCGCGCACATTGGGGTAGTGGTTGGCGGCGTAGATCGCCGACATGGCAATGGTTTCCTGGGCGCTGGAGAATTGCTTGTCCAGGCGGTAGCGCGAGGTGCGGGCCACCGGGTGGCGCTCGGCGCCCAGCGCCGCCTCGGACATCGCCTGCACCACCTCCTCGGGGAACCCGCCCACCGCGGTCTCCGCCGACAGCATCACGGCGTCGGTGCCGTCCAGCACGGCGTTGGCCACGTCGAAGACTTCCGCCCGGGTGGGCAGGGGATTGTTGATCATCGACTCCATCATCTGGGTGGCGGTGATCACCACCCGGTCGCGCTTGCGGGCCCGGGAAATCAGGTCTTTCTGGATACCGATCAGCTGCGCGTCGCCCACTTCGACCCCGAGGTCGCCCCGGGCCACCATGACGCCGAAGCTGGCTTCCAGGATGCGGTCGAGGGTGTCGGTGTCGGCGACCACCTCGGCGCGCTCGATCTTGGCGATGATGGCCGGCGACAGGCCGTGATTGCCCAGCAATTCGCGGGTCTGGTGGATATCCTCGGCGCTGGACACGAAGGACACCGCGACGAAGTCCGGCTTCACGCCGGCCAGGCTGTCGATGTCGGCGATGTCTTTGGTGGTCAGGGCCGGCGCGGCCAGCCCGCCCCCCAGGCGGTTGATGCCCTTGCGCGAGCCGAGCTTGCCCCCCTGCAGTACCGTGCAGTCCACCGCGCTGGTTTCCACGTCGTCCACCCGCAGGCGCAGGCGGCCGTCGTCGAGCAACAGGGTGTCGCCACGGCTCACGTGGTCGCAGAGGTCGCGATAGTCAAGCCCCACCGCGGTGGCGGTGCCTTCGCCCTCGCCGACCGACAGGTCCAGGCGAAAGCGGTCGCCCGCGGCGAGCTCCACCGCGCCGTCGCGGAAGCTGCTGATGCGGATTTTCGGGCCCTGCAGGTCGGCCAGGATGCCCACGTAGCGGCCGGCCTCGGCGGCCTGCTTGCGGATACGCCGGGCGACCGTGGCGTGGTGCTGCGCCGAGCCGTGGCTGAAATTGAGTCGAAAGACGTTGACGCCGGCGGCTATCAATTTGCCCAGCATGGCCTCGGACTCGCTGCCGGGACCGATGGTCGCCACGATCTTCGTGCGGCGGTTTACCTTGGGTGTCACTCTCCAGTCCTTTTCATGGGGGGCGGTGTTTTTCGCGGGGGCCGGAGCGCCTGTCGTTGTCGGTGCTCGTATTCGGCCGGCGGCATATTGTATCCGATAGGATAATGCCCTGTTCGGTCGCGGACTGCTACCCGTGGGCCGCCGTCACCGGCGCTCAGTCGCCATCGGGCTGCCGCGCGGCCCTCCGTGCTATCGCGTCGCGGGCGAGATCGGGAAAGTCGGTGAACAGGCCGTCCACCCCCACGGTATCGATGAACAGTGCCAGCAGCTCGTCGAAGTCCGCGATTCCGGTGGGCAGCTGGTCGCGGCGAAAAGTGTAGGGGTGCACCGCCAGGCCCAGGGCGTGGGCGCGATCGACGAGATCGGTAACGACGGCCTGGCCCCGCGCGTCGCGACCCCGGTAGATGTGCATCAGCCAGGGTCCGATGCCATCGGCGTAGGTGGCCACGTCCCGCAATCCCTCGGGGCTGCGCATCGCGTCGTAGTCCACCGCGCTGTCTTCGCCCCAATCGTTTTCGCCGATCAGTTGAATCAGCGGCAGCGGGGTTTTTCCCTCCTCCTTGAGCTGGCGCAGGGTGGCGTCGTCGAAGCACTGCAGGTACACCTGTTCGGGCCGGTCCGCGTAGCCCTTGGCCGCCAGTACCGCCAGTACCTGGTGGGTGATGTCCCAGCCCGCCGCGCGGTGGAAGCGCGGGGCCTTGAACTCGATGTACAGCCCGGTGCGGGTGCCGCGGCTGCGGTCCAGCCCGGCGATAAGGTCGATTTCCTCGGCCAGGGTGGGGACCGACAGATCCAGCGGGATCAGCGGGAAGCGGCCGGGGAATACCGCCTCTTCCTCGCCCGCCGCGTTGCGCTGGCTGCGCTCGTGCACCCGCAGCTGGCGGATTTCGTCGAGCCTGAAGTCGATGGCGTAGTAGCGGCCGTCGTCCCGGGCGCGGCCGGGGAAGCGCCGCGCCACGTCGGTGGTGGTGTCGAGGTGGATGTCATGTAGCACGATGGGCACGCCATCGGCGCTCAACACCACGTCCTGCTCGATGTAGTCCGCGCCCATGGCGTGGGCCATGGCCTTGGCGGCCAGGGTGTGCTCCGGCAGGTAGCCGCTGGCACCCCGGTGGGCGATGACCAGCGGCGCGTCCGGCTCAGCCGCGGCCAAGGTCGCGGCCCCGCAGAGGATGGACAGCAAAATAACCGGCCGCAACAGGCCGGACAGCCCCCTGCCCGTCGTCAACACCGCGCGCGCTCAGGGCAGCGCCGCCAGCCAGGCGTTGTCTTCCATCCATTTCTTGCGCAGCTGCGCCAACAGCCCGATCTTGGTGTAGGCCTCGAGATAATTGTCCACCAGGTTGTGAAACTCGGGATCGCCCTTGGCCACGGCGATGCCGATGGGTTCCACGGTCAATGGGCGTTCCAGGGTCACCAGGCCGGCGTCGGGGAAGCGCAGGACGGAGAGCAGGCACACCGGCATGTCCGCGACCATGCCATCGGCATCGCCGTCCATCACCATGCGCACCGCCTCGTCGTAGTGGGCCACCTCGATCAGCCGCGCTTCCGGCGCTGCCTCGCGCACGAAGCCCGCGCTGGTGGAGTTTTTCAGGGCCGCCAGTGTCAGTTCCTCGCGGTTGAACTGTTCGCCGTTGGATATCCGGGCCAACACGGAATCCCGGGCCAGGATCGATTTTCCGGACATCATATAGGGTCCGATGAAAGTGGCCTGTTCGCTGCGCTCGGGGGTGATGGCCATGTTCGAAACCACCATGTCGATACGCTCGTCCTCCAGTGCCGTCATCAGTTCCGCGAAGGGCATGACCTTGATTTCCAGCTTGACCCGCATGGCGTTGGCCAGGGCTTTCGCCAGGTCGACGTCGAAACCCATCAAAGCCTTTTCGCGATTGACCATGTTCATCGGCGGTTGGTCCGCGGTCATGCCCACCTTCAGGGTTTTGAAGTCGATCACTCGCTGCAGCGTATCGCCCGCGCTGGCTGCCGGGGACAGGGCGCTGGCGAGCAGGGTCAGGGCGGTGAAGCCGAGGATTTTGAACAAGTTGCGCATGGGGCACTCCCGGTTGGCGGGCGCCTGCGTTGTGACGCCCGGATTGTGGTCGGTTTCAGTGTAGGCCGGGGGGTATGTAAAAACCAATCGGCGGCGGGGCTGGATCAGAATACGCAGTATTTGGCGTAGTCGGCGGCCTCGTTGGCGCTCCAGTCGCCCTTGTCTTTCTCGTCAAGGGACGCGCACCACTCCTCGGAGCCGACGCTGCTGCCGTCGAACACGCAGTGCCGGGCGAAGGTCATGGCGTCGTCTCCGGTCCATTCACTTTTGGATTGGGCTTTCTTCTGTTCGCACCAGGCCTGGCTCCCCGGCTCGTTGCTGCAGGCTGTGAGAAGCGTGATGGTGGCCAGTGCGCCCAACAGGATTCGCATGGGAGGCTTTCTCCTGGGTGGTTTTGTTACAGTATTGCACCGGATTGCCGATTCGGCCACCCGGCCGCGGCGGTCGAAATGCACTATGCTAGCCTAGAGCTGTTTTGCAGGGAGTTTGAGTGACATGACCACAGTACGGTGGATAGCGGCCGGCTTGGCCGCGGCGCTGCTGGCCAGTTGCGCCGCGATTCAATTCAGCTTGCCGGGGGTGGCGCAAGACGGCGATGGCCGCCACCTGCCGGGCAAGGTTGTCTGGCACGACCTGTTGACCGACACGCCGGAACAAACCCGGGCATTCTACGGCGAGTTGCTGGGCTGGGAGTTCGAGGAATTGCCGCTGGGCAATACCAATTACACCCTGATACGCCACCGCGGCCGCGCCATCGGCGGCATGGTGGACCAGAACCGCCTGCCCACCACGGCCGATGTCTCCCAGTGGGTGGTGGTGATCTCGGTCGCCGACGTCGAGCGCGCCGTGGCGGCGGTGGCCGCCGCCGGTGGCGCGGTGATCACCGCGCCCACCTCGCTGGGCGAGCGCGGCGATATCGCGGTGGTCGCCGACAACCAGGGCGCGGTGATGGCCCTGCTGCAGACCCGGGACGGGGATCCGCCGGACCCGGGCGAGGCGACCACGACTGGCGATTTCCTGTGGGACGAGCTGTGGTCAGCGAACCCGGCCGCGGCGCGGGACTTCTATCGCGCCGCGGTGGGCTATACCACGCAGGAGCGCCAGCTGGGCAGCGGCGGGCAGCAGCTCGATTACCATATACTGAGTACTGGTGGCCGCCCGCGCGCCGGTTTGCGGGAGCGTCCCCGGGTGGACATACCGCCTACCTGGGTGAGTTACCTGCGGGTGGCTGACGCGGGCCAGCTGGACGATATCCTGTCGCGGGTGGAAGCCCTTGGCGGCCGGGTCCTGGTGCCCGCCACCGATCGCCCGGCGGGTGGCCGGGTGGCGTTGATCGCGGGGCCCTCGGGCGCGGGCATCGCCCTGCAGACCTGGAGCGATAGCCAAACGCTGGCGGAGGCGGGGCCATGAAGCGAACGATGATCAAAGCCTGGAAAGTTGTGCGTGCCGCGGCGCTGGCCGGTCTGGTGTTGTCGCTGGCGGGCTGTAACGACCCCCATGTCTACGGGAGTATCGGCGTATCCACCGGTTACAGCTCCTGGGGGCACGGCGGCTGGGGCGGCGGTATCGGCACCAGTATCTCGATCGGCGGGCGCATCCGCTGAGGCGCCCGCCGGGCGGCTTGGTGACTATTTCTTGACCTGCATCTTGATGGTCTTCTCGGTCGCCGGCCCGTAGGGTGGCAGCATGCCACCCAGTTTGGCGATATTGGCGTTGGCCTGGCGGAAGATCGACTTGGCGTGGCTGAAGGTCTTGAAACCCTGGTGGCCGTGGTAGGCGCCCATGCCGCTGGGGCCCACGCCGCCGAAGGGCAGTTCCTCCTGCATCACATGCATCAGTACATCGTTGATGCAGGCGCCGCCGGAGGTGGTGCGGGTCAGCACCGCCTCTTCCTCCGCCTTGTCCTCGCCGAAATAGTAGGCGGCCAGCGGGCGCGGGTTGGCGTTCACGTAGGCGATGGTTTCCTCGAAGTCGCGGTAGGTGCGGATCGGCAACAGCGGCCCGAAAATCTCCTCCTGCATCACCTTCAGGTCCTCGGCCGGTTCCGGCACCAGGGTCGGGGCGATTTTGCGGGTGGCGCTCTGCTGGCTGAAATCCTCGTCGGCGGGATTGATGGCAATGACCTGGGTGCCCCGCTCGCGGGCTTCCGCCAGGTAGCCGCTGAGACGCTCATAGTGGCGCTCGTTCACCACCGAGGTGTACTGCGGATTGTCCAGCAGGGTCGGGTACATCGCGCGCACCGCTTTCTGGGCGGCCTCGATGACCTCGTGCAGTTTTTCTTCCGGCACCATCAGGTAGTCCGGCGCCAGGCAGATCTGGCCGGCGTTCAGGGTCTTGCCCAGCATGATGCGGGTGAGGCTCTTATCCAGGTCGGCGCTGCGGGAGATGATCACCGGCGACTTGCCCCCGAGCTCCAGGGTGACCGGGACCAGGTTGCGGGCGGCGGCGGTCATGATATGGCGGGCCACGGAGGTGGCGCCGGTGAACAGCAGGTGGTCGAAGGCCAGCCCGGAAAAGGCCACGCCGACCTCGGGGCCGCCGGTGAACACCGCCACTTCCTTCTCGTCCCAGGCCTCGGCGACCATTTCGGCCATCAGTTCCGAGGTGGCGGGTGTAAACTCCGAGGGTTTGATCATGGCGCGGTTGCCCGCCGCCAGGATGCCCGCCAGCGGGCCGAAGGTGAGGTTGACCGGGAAGTTCCAGGGCGAAATCACGCCCACCACGCCCAGGGGCTGGTACTCGATGCGCGAGCGCGCACCCAACAGGTTGAGCGGGAACATGGTGGGTCGGCGCTCGCCCTTCATCCACCGGCGCAGGTGTTTTTTGGCGTGTTTCAGCGGCGTGATCGAGGCCGCCACGTCGGTCAGCAGGCTGACCTCCCGGGGACGGCAGCTGAAGTCGCTGTTCAGGGCCTCGGCGATCCGGTCCTGGTTGCGGAACAGCACGTCGATGCCCCGCTCGAGCCGGTCGATGCGGGCCGCGGCGGTGACCGCGCCCTCCGCCAGGTAGTCCGCCCGCTGGGCCTCGAGAACCGCGTTCATGTTGGACTCGATATCGCTGTGCGGGGCGGGGGATTCCGGTGCGTTCATGGCGCTTCCTCGGTTGCTGTCCTTATTGGCAACCCAGTATAGTCACGGTCGCGAGCCCCCTTAAGCCCGCCCACCGGTCTATTGTGGCCAAAATCGCCTCTGGCGATCCGGTCACTTGGCAATCTTCCGTCCAGCTGCTACAAATCCCGCATGCCAGAACAGCCCGACAAACCCGACCCGCGCACACCCTCACCGCCCTACGGCTACTCCCGCGAGTGCCACTACGGCCGGGAGGAGCAGATTCATATTGTCGCCAAGTTCCACGCCCACAAGATCCGCCCCAGCCGCATCGCCTACCGGGTGGGTATCGATATCGCCTTTATCGAGGCGCTGATCGCGGGGGAGGTCGAGCCCAGGCGGTTCCCGCAACTGGTGGCCGGCTACCGCCGCCAGCGCTACCAGAGCCGCATGCGAGATACCACGCGTCAGTCGGGCAATGCGCGCTATGAAATGCAGCAGGTGATCGAGCGGGAGTTCCAGCAGGAAGTGGATTTGTAGGCGCTATTCTTTTTGGCTCTGCGCCGCCGCCCTTTCGGCCAGCCGCATTTCCTGCTGCTCCAGTTGTGTAATCCTGCGCTCCACCGCCTCGCGTTGTTCCTGGGGCACGGTCTTGAGGTGGGCCTTTTCGCGTTTTACCGCCTGGCGCGCCGCTTCCTGTCGCTGCTTGAGTTCCTCCAGGCTGGCGGCCTCTTCCGCCTTGTCGAAAATTTTCTCCTCCGGGGCCGGGGTTTCGGCCGCGGCGGTTTGCGCGCGGTGCATCACCGGCTGCTCGGGTATCACCGCCGCCGTCGGGTCCAGCTGGCGCTGGTTCATGAACGCGGGGGAGACGATCTCCACGCCGTTGCCGTGGAGGTGCTCCAGGACTTTCTTGCGCAGGTTGGAGCGCGAGCTCAGGGGGTGCTTCATCTCCGGGAGGAAACCGCAGACGCGGTAGAGTACGGCGTGGTCGAGCAGCTCCTGCACCAGTACGAAGGGTTCCAGCAGGTCCGCGCCCTCCGCCGCCTGTAGCAGCAGTTCCTCCACCCGGGTGTAGGCCACGTCGTAGCCGATCGAGACCTCGGCGGAAATGATGGTGCCGTCCCGGTGCATGACGGTGACCGGGTTATTGACCAGCAGCAGGTTGGGCAGGGTGGTAATGTCCCGCCACTCGGTCTGGATCTGGGTGTGCACCAGGGAGCGCTTGGTGACGCGGCCGAACTCCTGGTTCACGCGCACGTAGTCGCCAGGGCGAAAGGGCTGGGTGAGGTGCAGCATGACACCGGCCATGGCGTTGGACACGAAGGTGGTGGAGGACAATGCGATCACCGCGGTGAGCACCACCCCCAGCAGGCTGAGGATCTGGCCCTGGGTCTCGTCGGACACCGGCAGCAGGATGACGATGACGATAATGGCCAGGGAGATGATGATCCAGTTCATCAGCTGGTACAGCAGTCCCGCGGTGCCCTGTTGGCTGCGCCGCGCCACCCAGGTGGCGGCGGCCACGATCAGCGCGGTGATCGCCGCCACGGTCAGCGTCGGCCACAGGCCGTGGAACAGCTCCAGGAATGGGGTCATAGCGGGAAGGTTTCCGGGATTCGTGTTTAAATTCGTCTCAGCTTAACCAGTCCACATTCTGAAATAAACCGGAAGCCATTATGACCGCAATCACCCGCATCCTGCTCCTGCCGCTTGTATTGCTATATTGCAATGCAGCGCTGGCCGGGGAAGACAACAGTGAACCGGCCGCGCAGGTCGAAGCGAAAAAAACCATCCCCGAGCCCCTTCACGCCGTATCGCAGCACCGCGCGAAGATCGGCGGTTCCACGGTTGCCTACACCGCCGTCGCCGGCCAGCTGCTGATGAAGGACGAGGCGGGTGAGCCCATCGCCCTGTTTGGCTACACCGCTTATACCAAGGACGACGCCGATCCGCGGCAGCGCCCGGTGATGTTCGCCTACAACGGCGGCCCCGGTTCCGCGTCCATGTGGCTGCACATGGGTATCCTGGGACCCCAGCGCACGGTGATCGAGGATGGCGGTTTCGCCTCGGTGGGTCCGTTCCAGCGCGTAAACAACGAATACAGCATTCTCGATCGGGCCGACCTGGTGATGATCGACCCGGTGGGCACCGGTTTCTCCGAGGCCGTGGGCGAGGCCAAGGGCGAGGACTTCTGGGGTGTCGACCAGGACATCGAGTCGGTGTCCAACTTCATTGCCCGCTGGGTTACCGACAACGGCCGCTGGCAGTCGCCCAAGTACCTGCTGGGCGAAAGTTACGGCGGCATCCGCAGCGGTGGCGTGGCCTACGAACTGCTGCAGGCCCACTCACTGACCCTGAACGGGGTGATCCTGGTGTCGCCCTACATGGATTTCGCCGCCGGTAACGCCGGCCTGGCCATGGATTTGCCCTACGTCAATTACTTCAGCACCTACGCCGCCACCGCCTGGTACCACAAGGCGATCGACGACCGGCCCGGGGACCTGCAGGCCTTCCTGCGCGAGGCGGAGCGCTTCGCCGCGGAGGAGTACGCGCCGCTGCTGTTCAAGGGCGCCAGCGCCAGCGCCGCCGAGCGCCAGCGGGTGCTCGCGGGCATGGAGCGCTTCACCGGCATCAGCGCCGAGTATTGGGACCGCGCCAACCTGCGGGTGGACGAGAGCCGCTTCGCCAAGGAGCTGCTGCGTGAGCGCCGCCAGACCACGGGCCGCATCGATTCGCGCTTCGTCAACGACGGCCTGAATCACATCGGCGAGCAGTTCACCTACGACCCCTTCTTCCCCGCGGTCGGCCCCGCCTTCGTGGCCACTTTCAACGACTATTACCGCGAAGAACTGGGTGTGGACAGCGACCGCAAGTACATCACCTCCGGCGGCCTGTGGAAGCACTGGGACAACACCCACGAGCAGCCCGGCCAGACCCAGTACGCCAAGGTGCCCTACGCCAACACCGCCGTGGACCTGGCCTACGCCATGGTGCAAAACCCCAACATGCGCCTGCTGGTGCAGCAGGGCTACTACGACCTGGCCACGCCCTACGGCGCCACCGAGCACTTCCTCAATCACCTGCTGATTCCCGAGCGCCTGCGGGACAACATCTCGGTGGAGCACTACGAGGCGGGGCACATGATGTATATCCACCCGGCGTCCATGGAGCGCTTCAAGGCGGACCTGGCGGCCTTTATCGACGCCGGCGCGCAGTAGTTACTGTTCCCGGCACACCTGGCGAAAGCCCGCGGCCACAAAGGGAATCATGTGGTCGTAGGCGGCCTGGAAGTCCGCCGATTGGCAGCTGCCGCCGGACAGCTTGTCGATGCGCCCGGTCTGCGCCAGGGTGAGGGTCAGCGCCCCGGAGAGGTTGTGGTAGCACCAGAAGATATCCTCCTCCCGGGCCCCCGGCAGGGCCGTGCGCAGGGCGTCGATGAACTCCAGCACCAGCTCGTCGAACAGTTTCGACATCATCCGCGGCCCCCAGTAGGGGGAGTTGTTGATATACGCGATCAGCGCCAGGTAGTGGCGCCAGCCCGGATCGCCGGTTTCCTGGGCCAATTCCAGCGGGCGCAGGAAGGCCTCGATGATCTGTTCCACCGTGGGGCCCCCGCTGCCTGACTCCCGCTGGCACTGGTGCAGGGCCTCCAGCCGCGCCTCGTTGAGCAGGGCGGCGCGGCGCTCGAACACCGCGTTGAACAGGTCCAGCTTCTTGCCGTAGTGGTAGTTGGCCAGGGCCACGTCGACCTTGGCGCCGGCGGCGATCTGGCGCAGCGTCACCCCGTCGTAGCCGTGGAGGGCAAAAAGCTCCTCGGCGACATCCAGGATTTTCTCGCGTTTGGTCTGGCTGCGGTGGGTGGCCATGGCGTTCTGCTTTTGTGACTGGAGGGCGGACGATAGCATAGAAGAAATTCAACGTTTGTTGAATCGCCGCGCCGGCTGGTCCAGAATGCTCCCCAGTCTGCGATAACGATAAAGCCCGGAGCGACCGCGATGACCCCCGAACTGTTCAAATACCTGCTCAGCGGCGCCTATGTGGCGCTGGTGTTTTATCTCTCCTGGGTGGGCATGCGCCGCACCCGGGACATCCGCGGGTTTTCCATCGGCAACAAGGACATGAACCCCTACCTGATCGGCATCACCCTGGCGGCGTCGATCGCTTCCACCGCCACCTTCGTGATCAACCCGGGCTTCGTCTACGTCCACGGCCTGTCGGCCTACCTGCACTACGGTGTGGCCGGCTCGCTGGGTATCCTGACGGCCTTCCTGGTGCTGACCCGGGGCTTTTTGCGCCTGGGGGAGGAACACAGCGCCCTTACTATCCCGCAGTGGATCTACTACCGCTACAACCACCGCGGCTTCAGCCTGTTCTTCGCCTTCATCAACCTGTTGTCGATCACCTTCGTGGTGCTGATCCTGGTGGGCTGCAGCCTGCTGGTCACCGGCCTGTTTCCGGTGGAGCAAAAGACCGCCCTGGTGCTGGTGCTGCTGTTTGTGTTCGCCTACGTGCTGATGGGCGGCACCTACGCCCACGCCTACACCAACACCTTGCAGGGCGTGATGATGCTGGGCATCACCCTGCTGCTGTTTGTCCAGGGCTGGAAGTACTTCCAGGGCGACTTCGCCGGTGCGCTGCGGCGGGTGGGGACCGACTACGCCGCGGCCTTCAACCGCGGCAGCGACCTCTATTCCGATGTGTTCTCGGTATTTGTCAGCGGTTTCATCATCACTTTCGCGCTGATGCTGCAGCCGCACATCCTGACCAAGGTGCTGTACCTGCGCAGCGAGCGGGATATTGGCAAGTTCATCGGCACTACAGTAGTGGTCGGCTCGATCTTCACCCTGATGCTGATGATCGGTTTCTACGCCCGCCTGGCCGGCCTCGAGGTGCCGGCGCAGGACACCGTGGTGCGCGAGTACCTGCTGCACGAGTTCGGGGGCTCGCCCGCGGGGCAGTACCTGCTGGTGTTTATCTTTATCACCCTGCTGGCCGCGGGGATGAGTACCCTGGACGGCATCCTGGTGTCGCTGTCGGCGATGGTGGTTACCGACATCGTCGGCCCCCTGCGCGGCGGGCGCGGTGAGAGTGGCGAGGGCGGCGCGCGCCCCGGACTTGCTCTGTCCCGCTGGGTGCTGGTCGCCGTCGGGGTGATCGGCCTGCTGCTGGCCTGGGACCCGCCGCCCCTGATCGGCCTCTTCGCGCAAAAGGGCGTGTACGGACTGGCGGCGGCCTCGGCGGTGCCGGTGCTGTTCGGGGTGCTGGTGCGGCGCCATATCCCCCTGCCGGTGGTCGCCGTCGCCGCCGCCCTGGGTCTGGGCGTCCACCTGGGTTTGAACCTTCCGGGGATCGTGCCCAATCCCGCGGTCTCCTCCAGCTACGCCATCCTGGTGTCCCTGGCGTTCGGCCTGGCGGGCCTGTGGCTGACCCGCGACGGTGTGGTGGCCGGGGCGGGACGTTCCACGCGGGGACGTTCCACGCGGGGACGTTCCACGCGGGGACGTTCCACGCGGGGACGTTCCACGCCGGGAGAATCGCGGGCTTGACAATTCAACATCTGTTGAATATCTTGCAGAAATTCAACGGACGTTGAATTTGGCTTCGGCCAAACCGACAGGACCCAATCGCATAACGTTAATTACAGGTGGTCATCATGAAAGTACGTGCCCAGCGCTCCGCGCTCGCCATGGCTGTCGTTCTCGCCTCGGCAACCGAAATTCCCGCCGTTCACGCCCAGGACAGCGACGCCCTCATGCTCGAGGAGGTGGTGGTCACCGCGCGCCGCCGCTCGGAAAACCTGCAGGACGTCCCCCTGGCGGTGACCGCGTTTTCCGGTGACGCCCTCGACATGCGGGGCATCTCCGACATCAGTGAGCTGGCCCAGGCGGTGCCCAGCGTGACCCTGGAACCCTCCCGCGCCACCAGCACCACGCTGACCGCTTTCATCCGCGGGGTGGGGCAGCAGGACCCGCTGGCGGGCTTCGAGCAGGGCGTGGCCCTGTATCTCGACGATGTCTATATCGCCCGTCCCCAGGCGGCGCTGCTCGATGTCTACGATGTGGAGCGCATCGAAGTGCTGCGCGGCCCCCAGGGCACGCTCTACGGCCGCAACGCGGTGGGCGGCGCCATCAAGTACGTCACCCGGCGCCTGGGCGATGAGCCGGAACTGCGCCTCAAGGCCTCCTACGGCAGCTACAACCAGGTGGATCTGGTGGGCACTGGCAGCATGCCGCTGGGCGATACCGTCAAGGTGGGGGCCACGGTAGCCTCCCTGACCCGCGACGGTTTCGGCGAGAACCGCACCACCGGCGACGAGCACTACGACAAGGACCTGTTCGCCTACCGCCTGAGCGCCGAGTGGGCGCCCGCCGACAGCCTGCTGGTGCGCCTGGCCTACGACAAGAGCGAGGACAAGACCAACCCGGTGGCCGGCCACCGGCCCTATCCCGGGGCGGCCAGTGGCGCCCCGGTGCTGGACGATATCTACGATACGCGCTCGGGGGCCTCGGAGCTGCCCTCCACCGCGGGTATCGACGGCAACAACGAAATCGAGGCTGAGGGCTTCATGGTCTCGGTGGATTGGGACCTGAGCCCCGCCGCGACGCTGCGTTCGATCACCGCCTGGCGGGAGGACTATACCGAGTCGGTGATCGACTTCGACAGCCTGGCGGAGATGGACATGGACGCGCCGGTGATCTACGACAACGAGCAGTTCAGCCAGGAATTCCAGTTGCTCTACAGCAGTGAACGCTGGAACGCGGTGGCGGGTTTCTACTACCTGGACGCGACCGCGTCCAACGATTTCGACGTGGTGCTGGGGCAGCTCAATGTCATACCCGGCTTCCCGGGAATAACGGCCTATACCGGGGGCGAAGTGGACACCGAGGCCTGGTCGGTATTCGCCGACGTCACCTACAACCTCACCGACCGGCTGGCCCTGTCGGTAGGCGGGCGCTACACCGAGGACGAGCGCACCGCGGACGTGTTCCGCGGCCAGTACGCCGGATTCGGATCGCCCTTTTTCGGCAACGACGGCGCCCTGTTCCTGGCCGCCACCAGCGACTACGAGGCGGACAAGACCTACACCGACTTCTCGCCGCGGGTGAATCTGAGCTACGCCGTGAGTGACGATGTCACCCTCTACGGCGGTTACTCCCAGGGCTGGAAGGCCGGTAGCTTCGACCCTCGCGGCGCCAACTTCGTCACCCCCGAAGTGGAGAAGGGCTTTGATCCGGAGACCCTGGATTCCTACGAGATAGGGGTCAAGTCCAGCTGGCTGGGCGGGCGCGCGGTGACCAACGTCGCGGTGTTCTACAGCGATTACCAGGACATGCAGATACCGGGCTCCATTGGTTTCGACACTGACGGCGACGGTGTCAACGACGACTTCGTGGGCACCGTGACCAACGCCGGTCAGGCGGAGATCTCGGGCATCGAGCTGGAGGGCAGCGTGCTGTTCAGCGAGCACTTCAGCGCCCAGGTGGCGTTGAGCTTCCTCGACGCCAGCATCGAGGAGTGGATCTTCAACGGCGTCGACGTGTCCGATCAGCGCGAGGTGCAAAATACGCCGGAGGAAATGGCCTACCTCGGCCTCACCTACACCAATGGCCTGCTGGGCGGGGATGTCACGGTCAACGCCAACTGGTCCTACAAGGGCGACATCACCCAGTTCGAGGTTCCCTCGCCGGTGCTCGACCAGGAGGCCTACGACGTGATCAACGCCAGCCTGGTGTGGATCAGCGGCGACCAGCACTGGCTGCTGGGTCTCTACGGCAAGAACCTCGCCGACGAGGAGATCAAGACCGCGGGCTACTGTTTCGGTTTCCAGGATTGCCCCTCGTCCCTGGGTCTGGAGGACAACACCACCGTGTTCTACGCGCCGCCGCGCACCGTGACGGCGACCGTGGAATACCGGTTCTGAGCGGCGCCGCGGGGTGAATAGGGTGGATAACATGACTGGCTTCGAGGCGTCCGGCTTCGAGGCGCCCGGCTTCGAGGCGCCCGTACCCCAGCTGCCGGAGATCCTGGCCCTGCACGGCAAGTGGCGCGGGGAGAAGGAGGCCGCGGTGTGCGGCGAGGCGCGCTGGAACTGGGCGCAATTTTGCGCCGCCAACCACCGTTTCGCCCACGGCCTGCTGGCGGCCGGGGTGGCGCCGGGGGAACGGGTGGGCATTGTGATGTCCAACGGCCTGCCGATGCTGCAGGCCCTGTTCGGCACCATGGCCGCGGGAGCGGTGTCGGTGCCGATCAATCTCTCGGTCAGCGACGAGGCCCTGTTGTCGATGCTCGCCGACGCGGAGGTCTCCGCGCTGGTGGTCAGCGCCGACCAGCTGCCGCGCCTGGCCGCCCTCGAGGCCGGCCTGCCGCCCTCCCTGGGGCTGCGCATCTGCGCGGGGGAGG
This sequence comes from Parahaliea mediterranea, assembly GCF_017255185.1. Taxonomy (GTDB): domain Bacteria; phylum Pseudomonadota; class Gammaproteobacteria; order Pseudomonadales; family Halieaceae; genus JAFKCZ01. Next base: position 42,424 of record NZ_JAFKCZ010000007.1, on the reverse strand, counting down.
TCGCCGCGGGGTGGCGGGAGCTGGGCGAATTCTGCGACGGGCGGCCGGACACCCTGCCGGACATTGACCTGGGCGACGACGCGCCGCTGAATATCATCTACAGCTCGGGCACCACCGGCCTGCCCAAGGGCATCCTGCACAGCTTTCGCAGCCGCCGGGACTGGGCCTACGACCTGGCGATCGCCCTGCGCTACCACGGCGCCGCGCGCACCCTGCTCACCATCGGCCTGTACTCCAACATCTCCTGGGTGGCGATGTTGTGTACCCTGCTGGCCGGTGGCACGGTGGTGGTGCACACCCGCTTTGACGCCGCGGACTTTCTGCGCACGGTGGCGGCCGAGGGCATTACCCACACCGCGATGGTGCCGATCCAGTTCCAGCGCGTCGTGCAGTGCCTGGAAGGCGCACCGCGAAGCGCGCCGCCAAGCGGCGCGCACAGCGTGGCCACCATGCAGGCCATGATGAGTTGCGGCTCGCCCCTGCGCGAGGATCTCAAGCGGGACATCTTCCGCCATTTCGCCTGCGGTATCGTCGAACTCTACGGCCTGACCGAGGGCATTATCACCACCCTGGACCCGGAGGATGCCGAGGGGCGCTGGGCCTCGGTAGGCCGGCCCCTGCTGGGCACCGACCTGTGCATTATCGACGACGACGACCGCCCGCTGCCGGCCAACCGCAGCGGCGAGATCGTGTCCCGGGGCCGCATTACCATGCCCGGGTACTGGCGCCGCGAGGACGCCAACCGCGAGGCCCGATTCGTTGACGACAGCGGCCGCCAGTGGCTGCGTTCCGGTGATATCGGCTATGTCGACGAGGCCGGCTTCCTGTACATTGTGGATCGCAAGAAGGACATGATCCTCAGCGGTGGGCAGAACGTGTACCCCCAGGATATCGAGGCGGTGGTGGCGCGGCACCCGGGGGTGGACGACGTCGCGGTGATCGGCGCCGCCAGCGAGCGCTGGGGGGAGACACCCGTGGCCCTGGTGGTGGCCAGTGCCGCCAACGGCGCGCGGGCAGAGGCTATTCTGGGCTGGGCCAACGGGCGCCTGGGCAAGCAACAGCGGCTGGCGGATGTGCTGCTGGTCGACGAGCTGCCGCGCAACCCCAACGGCAAGATCCTCAAGCGGGACCTGCGCCGCCAATTCAGCGAACTGCGCTATGACTGACAACGGCATGCAACACTACGACGACATCCACTATCGCGGCGCCGACGGCCTGGGGCTCTACGCCCGCGACTACAATCGCGCCGGCTCCTCGGCTCCGGTGCTGCTGTGCCTCCACGGACTGACCCGCAACAGCGCCGATTTCGAGGGGCTCGCAAGCGAACTGGCGGGCGACTGCCGCCTGGTCTGTGCCGACCAGCGCGGCCGCGGCCGCTCGGACTACGACCCGAACCCGGCCAACTACCAGCCGGCCACCTACGTGGCCGACATGTTCGCGCTGCTCGATCACCTGGGCCTGGAACAGGTGGTGGTGATCGGTACCTCGATGGGCGGGCTGATGGGCATGATGATGGGCGCGATGCAGCCGGCGCGGCTGCGCGCCCTGGTGCTCAACGACATCGGCCCGGAGGTGAACCCGGCGGGGCTGGCGCGGATCAAGGACTATGTCGGCAAATCGGCGCCGGTGGCCACCTGGGAGGAGGCCGTGGCCCAGGCCCGGGCGATCAACGGCCGCGAATTCCCCGACTTCGACCACACCCGCTGGCTGGCCTTCGCCCGCGCCATCTACCGCGAGCAAAACGGGGTGCCGGTGCTGGCCTACGATCCCGCCATCGCCGCGCCGATCGACGCGGCGGATGCCGCCGCGGTGCCGCCGGACCTGTGGCCCCTGTTCGAGGCCCTGCCGGTGCCGGTGCTGGTGTTGCGGGGCGGGCACTCGGACATTCTCCTGGGTGATTGCGCCACGCGCATGGGCGAACGCGGTCGCAACTGCCAGGTGGTGGAGGTGAGCGGTCGCGGCCATGCGCCGACCCTGGAGGAGGCCGCGGCCCTGGGCGCCATCCGGGCCCTGCTGGACGCGCTGTAGTCGGCATTCCCCCTGTCCGGGGGAATAATTGCCATCCTTCGCCCGTCATTGGCTGTGATACCATATGTCGCTGGATTCAGTACCTGGATTGCCGTTTGACCGTAGACCGCCACAATCCCGCGCCCCCGCACCCGGCCGACAGGCTGGTGGTGGGCGTGTGCACGCGGCGTCGGCCGGGGATGTTGGGGCGGCTGCTCTCCAGCCTGTTGCGTATGCGGCTGCCGGCGTGCTGCCAGGTGTCCGTGCACGTGGTGGAAAACGACGACAGGCCCGCCAACCGCGCCCTGGTGGCCGGTTTCGACGCCAGTTCACCCTTCCCCATCAGCTACCAGCTGGAGACGCGGGTCGGTATTCCCCAGGCCCGCAACTGCCTGCTTGAGCACGCCAGGACCATCGGCGCCAAGGGGCTGGTGTTCGTCGACGATGACGAGGAAGTCGAGCCCGACTGGCTGCTGGCGCTCTGCGCCTATGCCGCTGAAACGAATTGGTCGGCGGTCCTGCAGGGCCGGGTGGTGGCCCAGGTCAGCCCCGCCTGCCAGGATTACCTGCGGCCCTACTTCCAGCGCAAGATTCGCCACACCGGCGAGCAGCTCAACACCTGCGCCAGCAATAATACGCTACTGCCATTGGCGCTGTTGGAAGAGGACGCTCCCGGTTTCGACGAGAGTCGCCCCCGCGACGGCGGCACCGACACCATCTTCTTCTCCCGGCTGGCCAGTCGGGGCGTGCCGATTCTCTACTGCCACGAGGCGGCGGTGGTGGAAACCATACCGCCGGAGCGGGCCAACCTGCGCTACCTGTCGCGGCGCAAATTCCGCGTGGGCCTGCTGCTGGGCAGCGGCAGCGTGCAGGACAAGCCCCGCACCGCCGGTCGCGCGCTGTTTTATGGTCTCAAGGGCGTGGCCAGCCTGCTCCAGGCCGCGGCCTGCGTGCTGGTCCTGCAGCGCGACGCCATGATCCGCGCCTGGTTGCGCGGCTGCCGCAGCCTCGGTTGCGCCCTCGGCTACTTCCGCATGCGCCACCAGCCCTACCTCGAGGTCGAGGGCTTCTGAGACCTGCCGGCGGCGCTCGCCAACAGCAGCGCCAGCGGTATCCAGTAGAAGAACCAGGTGTGGTGCGGCTTGAGCAGCGGCTGGCTGCCGTTGGTCAGCAGGAAAGCCAGGCCCGCCAGCCACCACATGAGCAGCGCTCCGTCATCGCCCCGCCACAGTCGCTCCCGCCACGCCAGCCACAGCGTCCCCCCCAGTTGCCACAGTATCAGGCCGAGGCCGATCACGCCGCCGTAGCGCAGCGTGCCCAACAGCAGGTTGTGCACGTGGGAGTGGTAGGGCTCGCCGAAGCGGGTCAGGGGCAGGTCCGCGCCCAGCCCGTGGCCCAGCCAGGGGTGCCTGGCGGCCTGTTCAACGCCCTGGGACCACAGGTCCAGGCGCACGCTGTAACCCTCCAGGCGGTAGAGGAAGGGAATCCGCTCGAAGCCGGCGAAAAAGGCCAGCAGCAGGGCCAGGCCGGCCAGTGCCAGGCCGGTCGCGAGCCACTGGCGGCCGCTGTGACGCAGGGCGCTCCAGGCCAGGGCGGCCAGCGCCAGCAGGCCCAGCAGCAGGCCGACCTTGCTCTGTGACAGCAGGGCCGACAGCAGGCTCAGCGGCAGCGTGCACCACAGCCAGGGGCGCCAGCGCGGTGACCAGTGTCGCAGGCCCCAGGCGCAAAACAGGCAACTGAGGCCGTGCAGGGCGGCGTTGACGTTGATGTCGCCGCGCAGCGATATCCCCGCCATGCGCGGCCAGTCGCCACTCTCCAGGGCCTGTGGCAGGTACTGCGCCAGGCCGGTCAGGGCCGAGGGCAGGGCGGCCAGGACGATGGCCCGCGGCAGCAGCGCGGGGAGGTTCGGGTAACGCGCCCGTGCGAGGTGGCTGCCACCCAGCAGGGCGGCCAGAAACAGGGCGGGCTTGACCAGGTCCCAGTACTGCGGGCCCGCCGCGCCGGTTCCCGCCAGCCCCCAGGTGGTGCTCAGGGCGAGGTACAGCGGCAGGGGCAGGAATACCAGGGCCTGGAGCGGGGGCATGGCCAGCGCGCCCGGCCGCAGCAGGGCCAGCACCACCACCGGCAGCAACACCAGCAGGTAGAAGCAGCGGGCCACGGCGCCGTAGTCCGGAAACAGGTAGAACCCGGCGCTCATCAGCAGCAGGCCGAGGGCGACGACCGGGGCCAGGGCGCGCGGCAGGGGGGAGTGATGAATCAGTTGCTGGACTCCTGTTTTGCCGGATACGGCCCGGCCGGGCAAGTGATCAACACTCCCGGCGGGCATCGGGCAACCAGCCGTGGATACCGAAATCGCCGTGCCGCGCCTGGCGCGCCAGCAGCTGCTCGATGGCGTTGTCGAGGTCCCGCAGGCGCTGGCCCGCCTTGCGCCGCGCCAGCGCCGGCACCAGGTCCGCCAGCGGCAGCATGTCGGGCCAGCCCAGGCCGTCGATCACGTACAGGCGTTCGGCGCGGCCGTCGCGGCACTGCACCACCATGTTGTGCAGCAGCAGGCGGCGGGAGGGCATGCCCAGTGTGCGCCAGCGCTCGCCGAAGCGCGCCAGGGCGGACTCCACCCAGCGGTCGCGGCCGCGCTGCCACAGGTACTGCTTCAACGACAGGGCGATGCGGCCGTCGTCGTCGCGCAGCAGGTCGCAGCACAGGCCCTCGCCCAGGTCGGTCGACACGAAGCCGTGGAGTCGGGGGATCAGCTCGAAGGCTTCCTGGCCGATACGTCGCTCGATGCGCCGGAAAACCCGGGCCTCCTGGCGGTTGTCGTCAAAGCTGGCCAGGGGCTTGAGGCGCTTGAACAGCGGCGCCGCGCGCCGCTTGGCCGCGGGGGAGCGGTCCGCGCGCAGGGTCTTGATGCAGCGCTCGGGGGAGCGCGGGTCGACAAAACACAGGCGGTTGCCGCCGCGGGCGAAGGCGGCGTCCACGCCCCCGAGTGTGACCACGTCGCGCTGTTGAATAAGGTCGTTGCTCACGGGGCGGGCCTCCCCGCCACCTGGTGCAGCAGCTCGTTGTAGCTGCGGGCGATGTGGGCGCGACTGTAGTGGCGGTCGTAGTGGGCGCGGGCAGTGTCGGCCAGCCGCGCCGCGGCGGCGGGGTCGTCCAGCAGCGAGCGAATGGCGGCGGCCAGGGGGCCGGTTTCGTCCACCGGCGTCAGCAGGCCCGTGACCTCGTGCTCGATCAGTTCCCCCGGCCCCTGGGAGCGGGTGGCGACGATGGGGCAGCCGTGGTACCAGGCCTCCACCACGATGCTGCCCAGGCCCTCGTGGCGCGAGGGGCAGACGAACAGGTCGGCGCTGCGCATCAGTGCGTCCACGTCGTCGCGCCAGCCGAGGAAGCGCACCCTGTCGGCAACGCCCAGTTCCCGCGACAGGTTTTCCAGCGCGGTGCGCTCGGGGCCGTCCCCGGCCAGCCACAGCCAGGCGTCGGGCACCTCGACCAGGGCTCGCAGCAGGACATCGAAGGCCTTGTTGTGGTGCGCGCGGCCCGCGGTCAGCAGCAGGGGCACTCCCTCGGGGGTGTTGAGGGAGGCCCGGGACACCGGCGCGGGGTCGGTCTCGTCGGCGAAATTGGGGATGCGGTACACCCGGTCCGCGGGCATCCCGCCGCGCACCAGGTGATCGCAGATGCCGCGGGTGATGCCGATCCAGTGATCGGCGTGGCGGTAGTACTTGAGGTCATAGTAGTGACCCAGCCGGCACATCAACTGGTAGTTCCCCGGCGGGGTGAGCCCGCTGGCCCGGTTCATGTAGGTCAGTACCACGTCCGGCGCCAGCTTGCGCAGCGCCAGGTGATAGCGCCAGTGGCCGGGCAGGCTGAGGCGGCCGCCGAAGCGGAAGGTCTGCACCGGCACCCCGGCGGCGGCGAAAGCGGATTCGCGCTGGGGATTCTTGCGGGTAAAGGCGAACTGCCGCAGGCCGGGCTGCTCCGCCAGGGCGCAGACCAGCCGGGTGTAGAAGTTCTCGGCGCCGCCGTAGGGTGCGCCGGCGAGGGCCTGTACCACGGTTACCGGATTGTTCACGACGCGCCAACCCAGGCGTAGTCGTGGCTGTAGGGCAGCTCCATGCTGGTCTCGACAATATAGCGGGCGTACAGCGTACAGTTCATTTCCCGGTGGAAAAAGTCCCGGGTATTGGCCGCCCAGTAACGGCGCCGGGCGTCGTCGCGATGAAACGCGGTCACCGACTCGCACAGGTCCCGGGCGGTGTCGAAGTATACCAGCGATTCCGGCGGGAACAGGCTTTGGAAGTCCGCCGCGCGGTGGGTGAACACCAGCAGGCCGTTGCCCCCGAGCTGGGCCATGCGCGCCGAGGAGTACCAGTGGCCGCCCTCCTGCCGGTTCAGGTTGAGGCCCATCTTGCTGGCCGCCAGGGCCTCGTCGTAGTCCCGGCCCCAGGCCCCCGGGACACCGAAGCTGCCGGGGGTGTGGAAGCGCAGCTCCGCGGGCAGGTTGTCGCGCAGGTATTGCACGGTCTGGCCGCGGTCGGTGTAGGCCTCGGACTTGCTGCAGAAGATCAGGTCGTGCTCGAAGTCGTCTCGGGTGCTGTTGTCGGCGCTCTCGATGGCGGGGTCCGCCGGGTTGGGCATGTGCCGCAGCTGTGCCCGCTGGCCGCCGAAGGCGCCCAGTTCGCGCTCGCCGGTGGATACGAACATGTAATCCACCACCGCGCAGCGGTGCTCGATCTTGGCGTAGTTTTCGGGGACGAACAGCGGGTCGTTGTTGAGCCCGGCGATGACCACTCCCGGGCAGAGCCGGCGCAGGGCCTCGAGGGTGTCGTTGCCGATGATGTCGCAGTGGCCCACCAGCACCAGTTCCGGGGCGAAGGCCTCGGCGGTTTGCAGCAGGCGCTTGTTGGCCTGCCGGGCGCCGAGGTCGCGGATGCCCAGGGGGGCCTCGAAGGCCGCCACGTCGCGGTCGGAGAAGCGCTGCACCAGGTAGTCGTTCTTTACCAGGCCGTGGTACAGCTTCTGGGCCCAGCTTACGCGGGTGTGGCCGTACTTGCGCAGCTGTTGGTGGGCGACGTGCAGGATGCGCATCAGGCGGATCTCCCGAGGTCTTTCAGGCCCTGCCGGTAGACCTCCAGGGTGGCCTCCGCCTGGGCCCGCAGGGTGAATTGTGGCGGCAGTTCGATGTGCGCCGGGGGGTGTTCCAGCAGGGCCCGTGTGCGCGCCACCAGGGCCGCCCGGTCGCCCGGCGGCACCAGGCCCTCGGGGAGGGCCGCGCGCAGGGACTCGGCCGGGCCGCCCTCGTCCCAGGCCACCACCGGCACCCCCGTGGCCAGGGCCTCGATCACGGTGCGGCCGAAGGGCTCGGGTTTCTGCGACAGGTTGAAAACCAGCGTCGAGTGCCGGTACAGGCGGTCCATGTCCGCGCGGTGGCCGAGGAAGCTGAGGTGGTTGTCCAGGCCCAGCTGGCGCGCCTGGGCACGCAGTTGGGCCAGGTAGTCGTCCTTGCCCGGCGTCGGTTCGCCGGCGATCAGGCCGTGGCACTCGCAGCCGGCGCGCAGCAGGTCAGCCACCAGGTGAATGAACTCCCGCTGCCCCTTCCAGGGGCTCAGCCGGCCGGGCATCAACAGCAGGGCCTTGCCCTTCGTCCGCGGGTAGTCCCGTTCGAAATCGCGCAGCCACTGGCCCTCGGCCAGGGGGGGGCGGCCGCCGAACTGTTCGGTATCCACGCCGCGGTGTATGACCCGGATGCGCGTGGGCTCGACCCGCGGATAGTTTTCCAGGATGTAGTCGCGCACGCATTCGGAAATGGCGATCACCCGGTCGCCGCGGCCCATGATGGCGCTGTAGCGGTTGACCGAGTACAGGCCGTGGAAGGTGGACACCAGCAGCGGCCGCCGCGCGGCGGGCAGCGGTTTGAGCGCCAGCCACACCATCCACGCCGGGACTCGCGAGCGCACGTGGATCACGTCGGCATCGAGCCGCAGCAGCTCGCGGCGCAGGCGGCGCACCCGCAGCAGCGAAAGTGGCGACTTGGCGTGGACGGGGAAGGCGATGTGGCGGCTGCCCTCGCTTTCGAGCTGCGGCTGGAGCCGACCCCCGTTGGACATCACCAGGGACTCGTGCCCCTGCGCGACCAGTGTCCTGGCGAAGTCCAGCGTGCCCCGTTCCACGCCGCCGCTATTTAGGCAAGGCAACACCTGGAGGACTTTCATGGGAAACGGTGGAATCCTGTCGTCGTATGCAATAGTAAAGGTAGTCCGCCACGCGGTCGGCCTCGCGCAGGCCGCGCCGTTGCCGGCCCATGTGGCCTGTCCGGCACAAGTCCGCCAGGCCCGTGACCCAGCCATCCCGCAGCAGTGCGTCCAGCCCGCGGCTGACCCGGCTCTCGCGCTGCCTCGGTACCGGCAGGATACCCACCCGGGCGCCGCTGGTCAGGGCCTCGTAGACCATGGAGGCGCTGTCTTCCGACACCCAGATCACGCCGCAGCCGGCGTAGTGGTCGCGCAGCCACTCGCGGTCCGTGTCCTCCACGGGCACCAGCCGCAGGCGCTCGTCCGCGAGCTGGCGCGCCACGTCGACAAAGGACGCGGGGGTGCGGCGCGAGGTGGTCAGCGTCCAGCGCAGCGCCGGCAGGGCGTCGCGCAACCGCGCGATCTGGTCCAGCATCTGCCGGTCATCCCAGCCGTGATGCTTTGAGGGACCCCCAATCAGGATCAGGCCGCGCCCGGGGTCGGCGCTTTCCTCCGCGGGACGAATGTCGTTCAGGGTACCACAGGTGCGCAGAATCCGGCGGTGGACCCTGGCGCCGTCGTGTTCGGGCACCACGCAGAGGTCGAACAGTCGCAGCGGCAGGCTCGGTTTCAGCAGCGCCACCAGCATGCCGCCAAAGCGCCATTTCAGGCGGATGGCCGGCCAGTGGGTGCGGTGGCCGGTGCACAGAATCAGGGCGGGCCGCTGCTTCAGGGCCGCGGCCTCGGCCAGTGTGTCACGCCCCGCCGTCAGCCAGCCGACCTGGCACTCGGCCCGCTCCGCCATCGCTTCCACCAGGCCCAGCATCTGGCTGCGGTGGCCGGGCTTGCCATCGGTGACGCACCAGATTGTGAGGGGTGTCTGCAAATGCTGCTCCAGTCGGGTTGCGGCTATTTTACACCATGCGTTCACCCGGGCCCGGAATAATGCCCGGTTGCGCGCCGGATTTTTCCAGAGCATGCCGGGTAAACGTGAAAGGGCGGGTGACAGTCCGCTTGCAAAGGGGGGCGGGGCGGGCAGAATAGTGCGATGGTCCGCCAACCGGCGGGGCCGTGACATGGGCGCGGGAGGAATGCGGATGTCAGTGGAAAGTATGCCGGTACTGCGGGAGTGGCACCGCATTGTGGCGCGGCGAGATGCATCGGCCCTGGCTGGCGTGCTCGCCGAGGACTGCGTGTTTCTCTCCCCGGTGGTGCATACCCCCCAGCGCGGGCGCGATCTCACCGCGCTGTACCTCGCCGGCGCGATGCAGGTGTTCAACGAGAGTTTCGCCTACACTAGGGAAGTGGTGCAGGCGCCCCACGCGGTGCTGGAGTTCCAGTGCGAAGTGGACGGCATAGTGATCAACGGGGTGGATATCATCACCGTTGATGAAGAGGGGCTGATCCAGGAGTTCAAGGTCATGATCCGGCCGCTGAAAGCGATTGAGCTGATGCATGCGAAAATGCGCGCCATGCTCGAGCAACTTTCCGCCTAGGCGGTGGTCCATTGAACCCATTTATTCGCCTGTTAGGGATGGCAAGCGCCAACCAAGTGAGGACTCATGACGATCCGTTCAATACTCCATTCAGGGATAGCGGCCGGCCGGCGGGCCGTGCTGCTGTTACTGGCGCTTGCGGGCCTGGCGGCCTGCGAGGGTGGCGACAACAGCGCGGCGGAGCCGGCTGACGCCGTGAAAGCGATCACTGGCCAGGTGATGTACCGGGAGCGGATGATCCTGCCCCCGGCTGCGGAAGTGACGGTTGAGTTCCAGGATATCTCCCGCGCGGACGCCCCCGCTTCCACCCTGGCCACGGTCATGATGCCGGCCTCGGCGGGCCCGCCCTACGATTTCAGTATCGATTACAGTCCGCGGGACATTGATCCACGCCACCGCTACGCCCTGCGTGCCACCATTACGCTCGATGACAGGCTGATGTTCACCAGCACCGACTACATCGATCCCTTCGCCGGCGGGCCCATCGAGATCATGGTGCGGCGGGTGCAGGCGGTGGAGGAGTCGACGCACGAACAGGCGGCGCTCCCGCTGGAAGGCACGCAATGGACCCTCAACGCCCTGGAGGGGGTGGCCGCGGTCACCGGCGCCGGCGGCCGCGTCCCGGACCTGCTGCTGGAGGCCGATAGCCAGCGGGCCGCGGGTTTTTCGGGCTGCAATCAGTACGGGGGGCCCTACCGCCGCGACGATGCGTCTTCCAGCGGCGGCCAACTCAGCCTCGGGCCGCTGGCCGGCACCTTGATGGCCTGCGCCGAGGGCGGCGAGCTGGAGCGCGCCTACCTCGACGCCCTGGGGGCCGTCGACGGCTTCCGCATCGCGGGTGACCGGCTGACCCTGCTGTCCGGCGATGCCGTGGTCGCCAGCTTTCGGGGCGGCGCCGGGCAATAGGGCCGGGCAGTCCCGCGCCGTGGGGCCGCCGCCAGCGCCGGTCACGCGCTGGCGGCCGCGGGATTGACGCCGTATAATCCGCCTGTTTTGTAAGCAGCCGGTCATCTGCAGCCTCCATGCGGTCCACCTTTTCGTTCAAGCACGGCACTTCGCGCCTCGCCAGGATTCTGGCGCTGGCGGCGCTGCTGTGCGCGGTGGGTATCCCCGTGCTGGAGGCCGGCCACCTGCACGGCCTGGCCGACAGTGGCACCGAGTGCCTGCTGTACAAATCCCCCGCGCTGCTGCCCATGGTGGCGGCGGCCCTTGCCCTTGCCCTGTTGCTGGCGAGCCAGGCGGCGCCATCGGCCTACCGCGCCGTGCCGCTGTCCCCGCTCTTCCAGCCGCGCCAGACACGGGGACCACCCGCCCGCTCCTGATCCGTCCCCCTTTCACTGACAGGAGCAAACAATGAAACGTATGATGCCCCTCGCGCTGGCCGTTGCCGGCGCGAACGCGGCTGTTGCCGAACAGCTGCCCATGGAACACGTGCTGGTCTCGGTGCCGTTGCACAAGCAAACCGCCGAGACCGCGCTGCCGGTTACCGTACTGACGGGCGACGCCCTGAGTCGGGCCGCCGCCTCCACCCTCGGCGACACCCTGAATAACGCCCCGGGGCTGGCCAATGCCTCCTTCGGCCCCGGTGTCGGCCAGCCGGTGATCCGCGGCCAGCAGGGTCCCCGGGTCACGGTGCTGCAGAACGGCACCTCCAGTGCCGACGCGTCCAACATTTCCGCCGACCACGCGGTATCGGTCGAGGCGATGCTCGCCGACAGCATCGAGATCCTGCGCGGGCCGTCGACGCTGCTCTACGGTGGCGGCGCCATTGGCGGGGTGGTGAACGTGGTCGACAACCGCATTCCCACCACCCGTCAGGAGGGTCTCGATGGCGGCGCCGAGTACCGGCACGACGCCGCGAGCGACATGGACACCCTGGTGGGTCGCCTGGAGGGCGGCAGCGGCAACTTCGCTTTTCATATCGACGGCCTCTACCGCGACTGGAACAACCTGGAGATCCCCGGCGAAGCGGCCCGTGAGCACGATGACGAGCATCACGAGGAAGAGCACGACGAGGAACACGAAGAGCACGATCACGAGGAAGAGGGCAGCGACGGCTACATCGCCAATACCGATGGCCGCACCCGCAGCGCCACGGTCGGCGCCAGCTACCACTTTGACGAGGGCTTTGTGGGCTTCGCGGTCAATCGCCTCGAGAACGAGTACGGCATTCCCGCCGGCGCCCACGAGCACCATCACGACGAGGACGAGCACGAGGGCGAGGACCACCACGAGGAAGAGCACGAGGACGAGGATCACGGCCACGAGGACGGCGGCGTGCGCATCGACCTGGAGCAAACCCGCTACGACCTGGCGATGCACCTGCACGACCCGATCCCGGCCTTCGAGGTGGCCCGCGCCTTCCTGACCTACACCGACTACGAGCACAAGGAAGTGGAACCCGGTGGCGAGGTGGGCACGCGCTACGCCAGTGATACCTGGGAGGGGCGCCTGGAACTGGTGCACGAACCCATCGCCGGGATGCACGGCGTGATCGGGCTGCAGGCCCGGGACCGCGAGTTCAGCGCGGTGGGGGAGGAGGCCTTCATTCCCCTGACCGACAGCCGCGACTTCGGCCTGTTCCTGCTCGAGGACTACCACGTCGACGCGTGGACCTTCGAGGGCGGCCTGCGCTACGACCGCGACGAGCGCGACCCGGATACCTCTTTTGCGGATAGCCAGGACTTCAACGCCTTCAGCGTATCGGCCTCGGCCCTTTGGGATGTCGCCGACAACTGGCAGCTGGGGCTCGCCCTGTCGCGCGCCGAGCGGGCGCCCTCCATCGAAGAGCTGTTCTCCAATGTCGAGAACAGCGGGCCGGCGGATTGGGTGGTCCACGCCGCCACCAATGCCATTGAGCTGGGCAACCCGGATCTCGACACCGAGGTATCCAACAACGCGGACCTCTCCGTGCGCTGGGACAACGGCAGCCACTACGTGGAGGTCACCGCCTACTACAATGACTTCAGCGACTACATCGATTTGGAGAACACCGGCATCGAGGTGGACGAAACGCCGGTGCATGCCTATATCCAGGGCGACGCCACGTTCCGCGGTGTCGAGGTGGATTCCCAATTCACGGTGGCCAGCGTGGCCGGCGGCGCGGTGCTGCTGCGCCTGTTTGGCGACGCCATCGACGGCGAGCTGGACAATGGCGACGACGTGCCGCGCCTGCCGCCGACCCGCGTGGGCAGCCGCCTGAGCTGGGTCGGCGAGCGCCTCGAAGTCTGGGGTCGGGTGATCGACGCCGCCGACCAGGACAAGCCGGGCGCCAACGAGGAGTCCACCGACGGCTACACCCGCTGGGATGCCGGGGTGGACTATAATCTGGACATGGGCGAGAACGAACTCACCCTGTTCCTGGCCCTCAACAACCTCAGCGACGAGGAGATCCGCCTCAGCACCTCCTTCCTGCGCGATGTGGCGCCAGAGGCCGGGCGCAGCGTGGAGGCCGGCGTGCGCTACCGCTTCTGAGCGCCGCCCCTGTAGGGTCGAATTCATTCGACCAACGGCCGGCACGGCCGGATGTATCCGGCCCTACACCGCGGGCATCACTCCCGCCCCTGTAGGGTCGAATTCATTCGACCAACGGCCGGCACGGCCGGATAAATCCGGCCCTACACCGCGGGCATCACTCCCGCCCCTGTAGGGTCGAATTCATTCGACCAACGGCCGGCACGGCCGGATAAATCCGGCCCTACACCGCGGGCATCACTCCCGCCCCTGTAGGGTCGAATTCATTCGACCAACGGCCGGCACGGCCGGATAAATCCGGCCCTACACCGCGGGCATCACTCCCGCCCCTGTAGGATCGAATTCATTCGACCAACGGCCGGCACGACCGGATAAATCCCGCCCTACACCGCAGTCCAGCCGTACACCTTGACGGGCTCACCGTCCGGCGCCAGCCGGATGGTGGTCTCGTACCGCAGGCCGAGCTGCTCGATCAGGCGGATAGAGGGCGCGTTGTGCGGTGCAATGATGGCCACCAACCGCTTCAATCCCAGCTCCCCGGTCGCATGTTCCCACACGCGGCGGGCGGCTTCCAGCGCCAGCCCCTGGCCGCGGCCCGCGGGCAGGAAGCCGTAGCCGATATCCACGTCGGTCAATTCGGGGCGCTTTACCAGCCCGCACAAGCCGACGGTTTCACCGCTGTCGCGCAGGCGCACGGCGTACATGCCGAAGCCGTGTTGCCGGTAGCTGGCCACCGGCCCGTCCTCGATATAGCGTCGGGCCTGCTCCTCGGTGCGCACCCCGCGATCGGCCACATTGGCGATAAAGTCCGGATCGTTGAGCATGGCGAGCATGAACGGCGCGTCATCGGCGCCCAGGTGATTGATCCGCAGTCGCGCGGTCAGCAGTTCTGGCATGGGGGAGGCTCCTTTGTCCCGGCGCAGCATACACCAGTCGCGACGGCTGCGCGCCGGCATCGGCGCGCGGTGTCAGGTGGCGATGCGTTCCGGCGCGGTCCCGTCCGCCAGCGGGCGTCGGGCGATGCGCAGCAGGCGGCCGCTCAACATTACCGCGGTCAGCGTCAGGCCCGCCACCAGTCCGATCCAAAAGCCCTTGGCGGCCATCGCCTGCCCCAGCCAGTCGGTGCGCGCCAGCAGGAATCCCAGTGGAATGGCAACGCCCCAGTAGGAGAACAGGATCAGCAGCAGCGGAATGCGGCTGTCCTGATAGGCCCGCAAGCAGGCGTTGGAAGCGACCTGGATCTGGTCGGGGAACTGGTAGATCGCCATCCATACAAACAGCGCGGCGGCGGCCGCCTGTACCTCGATGTCGGGCGTGTACCAGCCGACGATCGTATGGCGAAAGGCCAGGATCAGGGACATGGTCGAGATCGCCAGCAGGCCGGCGCCGATCACCCCGGTGCGGGCAATGAAATTGGCGTGCGCCTGGTCGCCGCGGCCGAGAATATAGCCCACGCGGATGGTAATGGCCTGCGACAGGCTCAGCGGGCACATAAAGATCAGGTGTGACACGCTCAGGGCGATCTGGTGGCTGGCCACCACCAGGGCGCCCAGCGGCGCCAGTAACAGCGCGATGGCCGAGAAAATGGAGACTTCGGCAAACACCGCCAGCGCGATCGGCAGGCCGAGCCGCGCCACCCGGCGGATGGTCGGCCAGTGCGGGCGCCGCCACTGGTGAAACAGGCGCACGCCGTCGTAGTCCGCCGGGCGCGATGTAAACCAGAACAGCAGCGCTGTCTGCACCCAGAGGCAGAGGGCCGTGGCCCAGCCGCAGCCCGCGCCGCCCAGTTCCGGCAGGCCCCAGTTGCCGTAGATCAGGCCGTAGTTCAACGGGATGTTCAGCACGAACGCGGCCGCGCTGCTGATCATGTACGGCATGGTGCGACCCATACCCTCGGTAAAGGCCCGCAGGCTATTGAATATCGCCGCCCCCGGCAGCCCCAGGGCGATCGCCGCCAAATAGTCCCCGGCAATACCGGCAAAGGCCGGGTCCACCGCCAGCCAGTCCAGTAGCGTGCCCACGTTCAGCAGCAGGAGGATGCAGGGAATGGCCGCGGCCAGCGCCAGCCAGACACTTTGCTGGGCCGTGGTCACCAGCGCGCCGTAGTCGCCGCTGCCGTTATAGCGCGCCACCATCGAGGTGGTGGCGATCAGCAGCCCGGATATCAGCAGGTACAGGGGCAGCCAGATGCTGCTGCCCACCGCGACCGCCGCCAGGTCGTTGGCGTTGTAGCGGCCCGACATCAGGGTGTCCACGACCCCCATGCCGGTCCCCAGCAACTGCGCCGCCAGCAGGGGGCTGGCCAGCCTGATCAGTTGCTTGAGCTCCGCTAGAAAACTGTGCCGCACGATTGCCTGGACCTGTGAAGGGAAAAACGCACGGCATTCTAATCGCTGGTCGGGCAATAACCCACCCGAACAGCCTTCGGCGCCATGAATTCCACGCCCCGCCCTGCTAAAGTGCGCACTTTCTCAGGGTGCGGGTAGTTGCATGGTCCAGCGATCGACAATGGCCACTGGCGGCGAGACGGGCGCGGTCCGCGGCCCGCGGCCGATGGCGGGTTAGTTAGCGGTGCCCATCCTGTTCGGCGTGGTGTTGCTCGACCTGATCGGTTTCGGCATTGTCATTCCCATCCTGCCCTTTCTCTCGCCCGAACTCGGGGCCAGCAAAATGGACATCGCCCTGATCATCGCGGCCTACGCCGTGGGCACGGGGCTGTGCGGCGGCTTCTGGGGGCGCCTGTCGGACCGCCTCGGTCGCAAGCCGGTGATCATGATTTGCCTGGCGGGCGCCGCGCTGGCCTACGTGATGCTGGGCCTGGCGACCGAGTTGTGGATGGTCTACGCCGCCCGGGCCTTCGCCGGGGTCATGGCGGGCAACTTCGGCGTGGCTTCGGCGATGATGGCGGATATCACCCGGCCCGAGAGTCGCGCCCGCGGCATGGGAATGATCGGTGCAGCCTGGGGCCTGGGTATCATGCTCGGTCCGCTGCTCGGCGGCCTGCTTTCGGGCGACGACGGGGACTTCACCCTGCCCTGCATCGTCGCCGGCGGTATGTCGGCGCTGGCGATCCTGGCGGCGGCGGTGTTCCTGCCGGAATCAGTGAGCAGTGAGCGGCGCGCCGCCAACCGCGCCGACCACCGCGCCGGCCCCCGCACCTCCACCTGGCAACTGCTGCGCGATACCGGCAACCGCCTGCTGGTGTTGCAATTCCTGCTGCACAACAGCGTCACCGCGGCCTTCACCTACCTGGTGCCCCTGTGGACCGGCGACCTGCTCGACTGGGGCGCGCGGGAAGTGGGCATCCTGTTCGGCATCCAGGGGGCTATCATGGTGGTCCTCCAGGGCGGACTGCTGGGGCGCCTGGTGCGCGCGCTGGGCGAGTGGCCGCTGCTGCGCCTGCAGATCTCGATATTCCTCGCCGGGGTCGCCATCGCCGCGTGGGCCACGGCGATGCCGGCCATGGTGGCGGCGGTGTTCATCGCCATGTCCGGGGGCACCCTGTGCATGCCGCTGCTCAATACCATCGTCAGCCACCGCATTCCCCCGGCCCTGCGCGGGCGCATGCTCGGTACCACCAGCGCCGCGGCGTCCTGGGGGCGGGTGTGCGGGCCGCTGCTCGCCGGTGTCAACCTGGCCTGGTTCGGCTACGCTGGTGCCTTTCTGGGCTGCTTCGTCATCCTCTTGTGCTACCTGGCCTGGGCCCTGTGGGACGGCCCGTGGCGGGATGCCGCCGCCCACGGGTGACAAGCGCGGTGCGCATGGTATGATGGCGCCGGGAGCATACTCAAAGTTGAAAAAACCACCTGGCGGGTCGAATCGATCCGGCGGGCGGCTGCATCGCGGGAGGCAAGCATGGCAAAAGATCTGTTCGACCTGAGTGGTAAAATCGCCCTGGTAAGTGGCGCGAGTCGCGGCATCGGCGAGGCGGCGGCGACGTTACTGGCGCGCTACGGCGCCCATGTGATTGTATCCAGCCGCAAGCAAGCCGATTGCGAGGCGGTGGCCCAGGCCATCCGCGACGCCGGCCACAGCGCCGAGGCCCGGGCCTGCCACGTCGGCAACATGGACGATATCCAGGCGATGTTCGCGCACATCCGCGACAGCCACGGCCGCCTCGATATCTGCGTCAACAACGCCGCCGCCAATCCCTACTTCGGGCATATCCTCGACACCGACCTCGGCGCCTTCAACAAGACCGTGGAGGTCAATATCCGCGGCTATTTCTTCATGTCGGTGGAAGCGGGCAAGTTGATGCGCGAACAGGGCGGCGGCGTCATCGTCAACACCGCTTCGATCAATGCCCTGCAGCCGGGCGCGATGCAGGGCATCTATTCGATCACCAAGGCCGCGGTGGTCAACATGACCAAGGCCTTCGCCAAGGAGTGCGGCCCCCTCGGTATCCGCTGCAATGCCCTGCTGCCGGGGCTGACCAAGACCAAGTTCGCCGGCGCCCTGTTCGAGAACGAAGGCATCTACGAGGAGGTGGTCAAGCGCATCCCGCTGCAGCGCCACGCCGAGCCGGAGGAAATGGCGGGCACCATACTGTACCTGGTGTCTGACGCCAGCAGCTACACCAACGGCGAGTGTATCGTGGTGGACGGCGGGGTCACGATCTAGACCGGTTCCGCTGTCCCCGGGGCGGGCGCTACTGGCCGACCGCCCGGGGCGTGCCGTCGAGGTCCGGGGCCTGGCGCAGGTAGGTGAAACCACCCTCTTTGATATAGAGCTCGCAGTAGTCATCGCTGGTGGGGGTGATAGACCCGCCCGCGGGAATGCGCAGCCAGCAGTGGGTGCCGTACTCGCCGTGTTCGTCGGCGAAGCGCCCGCTGAGGACGAACAGTTCGGCGCCCCGGGGAAAGTTGATCTGTCCCAGTTCGGCGGGGGCGTCCCAGGCCTCAAGGCGCATGAAGTCGCTGTAGGGCTCCTGGGCGTAGAGCTTTTTCCACTGGACGTTGCGCCGCACCGAGGGCCGCCACTGGCTGTCGCGGGTTTGCAGCGCGACCCGCTCGCGGTCGGCCCCGGGGTATTGCCGCAGTTTGACGAAGAGGGTGCAGCCCTGCTCGGACCATGGGGCGTGGCGGAAGCCCTCGGGGTTCAATAGGTAGCTGCCGGCGGGCCAGTCGCCCTGCTCGTCGGAAAAGACGCCCTCGAGCACGAGGATTTCCTCGCCCTGGGGATGGTCGTGGCTGGGAAAGCGGGCGCCGGGTTCGTAGCGCACCACGGAGGTCACCTGTCCGGATTCGGTGGGGCCGACGCGGTGTACACGCTTGCGCCACACGTCGACGCCGGGGCTGGCGCTCCAGGGCATGTCACTGGTTTCGACGGCCACGCGTTTGCTGAGGTCGCCGTTGATGGCTTTGTTGCTGTCAGTCATATTCGGGTAACTCTTGTCTGGGCCGGTCTTGGCGCCGGCCCTTTGTATTTGGACTGGTGTGCATCGGCTATGTTCCCCGGGCTGGTTTTTTCGGGTGACGCACGACTTTGACTATGCCTTCATCATAGTCGGGATGGGGGTAAGCTCAAAGCTGGGAATAACCGAGCTGACTCTGCTGATTCGGCCGCGGATGTGGTTTCGCTGCGGCCCTCCCGCCCTCGGACCTCTCAGTCAACGATAGGTACTTTGAACGAGTACAGCCAAGAGTGTTTAATTCATGCAAATGGGGATTCGGTAAGCCGAACGAAAGCACTGGCAGTGGACGAGAGGCGTGAGGAGCGGGTGGCCCCCTGCCAGACCGTCAGCGGCCAGGGACGGCCGCTGCCGAGCGAGACATGGACGTCATGCTTGTAGCGTGTCTGGCAGGGGGCCACCCGCTTCGCGCGCCGCCACCGCAGCTAGTGAACACTCGAACGCCGCAATCCACGCCCAATTCACAACTACAGCCATCCGTGAACAGTACGCACCATGATAGCGTATTCCGTTACACCCTCAAGCCGGCCAACCGAAAATCAACCGTTTCGAGAACAGCGCCAGAAAATCGCGTTTTTTGAAACATCACGCTATTGCCGGAAAAACACTTTGGGGTATTCTCAAGGTATGAGCAAAAAAGTGTTTGTCACGCACCAACTGCCCGGCGAGCGTATCCACGACCTGGCGCAGCTGTGCGACCTCAACGTCTGGATGGGCCCCGGCCTGTTGCCGGCCAGCGAACTGGCCGCGGAACTGGCCGACTGCCAGGGCCTCGTGTGCCTGCTCACCGACCGCGTTGACCGCCAGCTGTTGCAGGCCTGCGACCAGCTCGAATTCGTCTCCAGCATGTCCGTCGGTGTCGACCACGTCGACGTCGACGCACTCAGCGAGCGCGGCATCCCCCTGGGCAACACCCCCGGCGTGCTGGTCGAAACCACCGCCGACACCGCCTTCGCTTTGCTGCTGGCCGCCGCGAGGCGGGTCGCCGAGGCCGACAACTTCGTGCGCCAGGGCAGCTGGCGGCCCGAGAACGCCTGGGCCCCCGACTTCTTCACCGGCAAAGACGTCTACGGCGCCACCCTCGGCATCATCGGCCTCGGGGAAATCGGCCAGGCGGTCGCGCGCCGGGCCGCCGGGTTCGGCATGGAAGTGCTGGCCTGGACTCGCAGCGGGCGCAGCGTCGATGGGGTGGAGAGCGTGTCACTGGAAGAACTGCTGTTGCGCAGCGACTTCGTCAGCGTGCACTGCGCGCTCACCGCCGACACCCGCAACCTGCTCGATGCCGACAGGATTGCCACCATGAAGCCCGGCGCGGTGCTGGTCAACACCGCCCGCGGTGGCATCGTCGATGAGCGGGCCCTGGCGGCCGCGCTGGTGAGCGGCGACCTCTACGCCGCCGGGATCGACGTGTTCGAGCGCGAGCCGGTGCCGGAAGACAATCCGCTGTTGCACCTGCCCAACGTCATCTTGACGCCGCACATCGGCAGCGCCACCACCTTTACCCGGGCGCAGATGGCCGACATCGCCGTGGAGAACGCCATCGCCGCGCTCAAGGGGCGGCCCATGCCCCACTGCGTTAACCCCGGGGTCTAGACGCCCTCAGCCCGCGTCTGGCAGCGGGCGCAGGCCGTGCTTGATGGCCGAGTCGATGGTCTTGCGCATCGCCTCGGTATCGGTGTTGTTCACCCGCTCGATGATCTTGGTCACGATCACCCGCCACACCTCCTGCCGGCGCTGTACATCGTTGAACTGCAGGCCGATGTTGCTGGTTTCCTTGACCCCGCCCAGGGCGATGGCGTTGTCGACGCTGGCCTGGTCAATGTTGCGGTTGGGAATGGTTCCGGGGTAGGGGGAGATATTGCTGGCCTCGGCGCCCGTCTCGCCCATGCGCAGCCCCTCGGCGTAGACGTAGTCGACGCTGAACTGGGCGCGCTCGGGGTCCAGGATGTAGCCCTTGGCGGCCAGTTCCCGGTCCACCGCGGCGCGCAGGATGGGGTCCACGCGGTAGATGGGGTCGGCCGAGCCGCTGCGGCTCCCCAGGGGTTCGCTGCGCCACTTGTAATAGGTGTAGTGGCCGGCCTCGAAGTCGGCGGTGTCGGCGGGGCGGGTTTCAACGCCGCTGCAGGCGGCGAGCGCCAGCGACAACAGCGCGGTGAGCAGGAGTTTCCAGGTGGGCATGGCCGGCCTCTTCATTGCCTATGATGTGACGAAAAATGGTAGCAGTACTGCGTAGTGGCGGCCACTGGCGGCTTGGGAAAAGCGGTGCGGCGGGGGCGGGGCTCTGGTACGATCGCACCAATAAGCACAATACGTTGCCAGAGGCGAGGGGATGATTTCCAAAAAACTGATTCGCACGGATCTCAATCTCCTGGTCGCCCTGCAGATCCTGCTGGAAGAGCGCAATGTCACCCGCGCCGCCGAACGGCTGTCGGTGTCGCAGCCCGCCCTGAGCAAAACCCTGCAGAAACTGCGCGAGGCCTTCGAGGACGAGCTGTTTACCCGCACCGCCCACGGCCTGATTCCGACGCCGCGGGCGGAGGCCCTGGCGCAGCATTTGCCGCCCCTGCTGGAGGGGGTGGAGCAGGTGTTGGGCAGCGATGTCTTCAGCCCCGAGACCTACGCCGGCAGCTTTAAACTGCTGCTGCCGCCAATACTCAGCGAGGCGCTGCTGCCCAGCCTGATGGTCGAGCTGCGGGAGATTGCCCCCCAGGTCCAGATCGTCGCCGGCGAGGTGACCCCCGACTACCAGGAGCGGATGAAAAAGGGCGAGGTGGATTTCGCCGCCTTCGTGGCCCAGGAGACCGAGCGCGATATCCTCGCCGAGCCGATCGCCGCGCTGCCGCCGCGCTGTTACATGGGGGTGAGTCATCCGTTGATGGCCAGGGAGATGAGTCTCAAGGACTTTCTCGACTATCCCCATGTGCGCCTCTACCTGCCCGGGCTGACCCGCGAAAACACGTCCATGGTCGACGACGTGCTCGGCCAGTACGGCGTGCACCGTACCATCACCCTGGAGACCACCCAGTTCGCCGCCGCGGTGGGGGTGCTCAACCGCACCCAATCCCTGCTGGTGGCCAATGCCGGCTTCGAGGGCAGCGGCCTGTACCAGGACCTGATCACCGGTTGCGAGCTGCCGCAGGAATTGCAGCGCATGATCCGCAACTCCCACAGCGAGCACCGCGGCAAGATGTCGCTGATGCGCCACACGCGCACCTCGCGCAGCGCCGCGCACCAATGGCTGCGCACCCTGTTGATGAAGCACCTGACCTCCCCGGAATTGACCGCCCAGGCCAACACCAGCGCCGCCTGAGCCGGCCTTATTTACGCACCGAGCTGCGATAGGCCCGCGGCGACAGTCCCATGGTCTTGCGGAACAGGCGCGAGAAGTACAGCGGGTCGTCGTAGCCCACCGCGCCGGCGATGGCCTTCACGCTGAGGTCCGAGCTGTCCAGCAACTGGCAGGCGTACTCGATCTTCATGTGCAGGAAGTGCTTGATCGGCGAATAGCCGGTCAGGGCCTTGTAGCGGCCGGAGAAGTGGTACTTGGACAGGTGCGCCACCGCCGCCAGGTCGTCCAGGTCCAGGCTCTCGTGAATGTTCTCCTGCATGTAGGTGCGGATGGCCTCCAGGTCCATGCCCGAGGCGTGGCTGGCCTGTTCCCGGTTCGCCTCGAGGGCAAACTGGGTGAACAGGTGGCGCAGCTGGTTGGCGGCATTGATGAAGGCGCCGCTGCTGTAGCCGGTCTTGCCCACCGCCAGCAGGTTGTGGAAGTTCGCCGCCAGCGCCGGCGCCAGGCCCACCCGCCGCACCGGGCGGTTGTCGCGGTAGCCCAGGTACTCCATGAAGATCCGCGTGCTCACCCCCTGGAAGTGCACCCAGTACAGGGTCCAGGGCTGGCTCTGGGCGGCGGCGTAGCTGTGGGCGACCCCCTGGGGCAGCAGGATCAGGTCGCCGGCGCCGACCGGGTAGCGGGTGTCGCCGACGCGCAGGCGGCCGACACCGTCCACGCAGTACAGCAGCAGGTTGTCGTCGTGCCGCGGCCGCCGCATGCGGTGCCCCTTCGCGTGGGGATAGTAGCCCATGGCGGTGGGGTAGCAGTCCCGGGTCAGGGGGTGGCGGTGCAGCTGCTCCAGCAGGAAGGCGGGGGTCAGCAGGCGCACGCCCTGGGGGGGGAGGGGCCATTGTGAGGGGCTGCTCATGACGGGGGCGCGCGTGCTCCGGCGTGTATTGGCTACCGGGGATGGTACCAGTCCGCCGGCGGTAGCGTCTTGGTGGCCTTTGCCGTCCAGGTGGACTGTTGCTATGTTTGGATAATGATAACTAGAACAGGCCCAATGCTTTTCGCCCAAAACCGTTGAGTGGGAAAGAGTGCCTTCCATCGTTGTGCTGGCCCTGCCGTTACCGCGCGCGCCTTGTGCGGGCCCCGTCCTGGTCCCGGAGGGGCCCTACCTCCGGACCTGGCAGGAACCGGTCGATAATCCCTAAATGCCAGTCTGAGCGTTGTTTTTGGCGCAATATAGTCCATAAACACCGCAACTTCGTCAATGTGCGCTTTCCCGGGGAGCTGCTACTGTAGTGACTGAAATCCCTAACAAACCCGCAGGTACGCAGTCATGACACGTCAGGTCCCCCTGTTCATCAACGGTGAATTCGTCCAGAGCGGCAGCAGCAATAAACTGCCGGTCACCAACCCCGCCAACCAGCAGCTGCTGGCCGAGGTGCCCCTGGCCACCCACGACGAGGTTGAGGCAGCCGTGGCCAGCGCCAGGGAAGCCTTCCAGACCTGGCGCAACGTGCCGGTGGCGGAGCGCGCGCGCCTGATGATGCGCTACTGCGCCCTGCTCAAGGAGCACCACGACGAGCTGGGCGAGATCCTGTCCCAGGACACCGGCAAGACCTTCGAGGACGCCAAGGGCGACGTGTGGCGCGGCATCGAGGTGGTCGAGCAGGCCGCCAACGTCGGCTCCAACATGATGGGCGAGACCGTGGAGAACGTCGCCAACGGCATCGATACCTACAGCTACATTCAGCCGATCGGTGTGTGCGCCGGCATTACGCCCTTTAACTTCCCGGCGATGATCCCGCTGTGGATGTACCCGCTGGCGATCGCCTGCGGCAATACCTTCGTGCTCAAGCCCTCGGAGCAGGACCCGCTGACCCCGGTGCGGCTGGTGGAGCTGTTCATCGAGGCGGGCGCGCCCAAGGGCGTGCTGAACATGGTCCACGGTGGCGCCGACCAGGTGAACCAGCTGTTGAACCATCCCGACATCCAGGCGGTGTCCTTCGTGGGCTCGTCCAAGGTCGGCGATCATATTTACCGCACCGGCACCGACGCCGGCAAGCGCGTGCAGTGCATGATGGGCGCCAAGAACCACATGGTGGTGATGCCCGACGCCGACAAGAACGGCACCCTCAACGCCCTGGTGGGTTCCTCCGTGGGCGCCGCGGGCCAGCGTTGCATGGCGATCTCCGTGGCGGTGTTCGTGGGCGAGTCCAAGCAGTGGATCGAAGAACTCAAGGAGCGCATGGCCACCGCGCGCCCGGGCGCCTGGGACGACGCCAGCGCCAGCTACGGCCCGATCATTTCCAAGCCGGCCTACGAGAAGGTGCTCGGCCTGATCGGCAAGGGCAAGGAAGAGGGCGCCACCTGCCTGCTCGACGGCAGCGACTATGTGGTGGAAGGCCTGCCGGACGGCAACTGGGTGGGCCCGACCCTGTTCACCGACGTCACCCCCGAGATGAGCATCTACCGCGAGGAAATCTTCGGCCCGGTGCTGTGCTGCGTGACCGTGGACACCCTGGAGGAGGCGATCGAACTGATCAACGCCTGCCCCTACGGCAACGGCACCTCCATCTTCACCAACTCCGGCGGCGCCGCGCGCAAGTACCAGCACGAGATCCTGGTGGGCCAGGTCGGCATCAACATCCCCATTCCGGTGCCGCTGCCCTTCTTCTCCTTTACCGGCTGGCGCGGTTCGTTCCGCGGCGACCTGCACGCCTATGGCAAGCAGGCGGTGCGCTTCTACACCGAGACCAAGACCATCACCGCGCGCTGGACGCACTCCGAGGCCAGCACCTCGAAGCAGCCGAACATGAGCATTAACCTGCGCTAGGGTGTCGGCCATGCGGCCGGTCGGCCGGTGTGATGGTCGAATGAATTCGACCCTACAGGGTGGCAAACCGGCTCCCTGTACGACCGGATTCATCCGGCCATTGCCGCGCGGTCGGCCGGTGTGATGGTCGAATGAATTCGACCCTACAGGGTGGCAAACCGACCCCTTGTAGGGTCGGATTCATCCGGCCATTGCCGCGCGGTCGGTCGGTGTGATGGTCGAATGAATTCGACCCTACAGGGTGGCAAACCGACCCCTTGTAGGGCCGGATTCATCCGGCCATTGCCGCGCGGTCGGCCGGTGTGATGGTCGAATGAATTCGACCCTACAGGGTGGCAAACCGGCCCTTGTAGGGCCGGATTCATCCGGCCATTGCCGCGCGGTCGGCCGGTGTGATGGTCGAATGAATTCGACCCTACAGGGTGGCAAACCGGTCCCCTTGTAGGGCCGGATTCATCCGGCCAATGCCGCGCGGTCGGCCGGTGTGCCGGTCGAATGAATGCGACCCTACAGGGTGTCCGTCAACAATAATGGAGGTCCCCAACCTTGGACTTTTCCCTCAACGACGACCAGAAAGCTTTTATCGACAGCGCCCGCGCCTTTAGCGAGGGCGCCCTGGCCCCCCACGCGGCCGAGTGGGACGAGCAGGCTCATTTTCCCAAGGACGTGCTCGCCCAGGCCGGCGAACTGGGTTTCATGGGCATGTACACGCCCGAACGCGCCGGCGGCCTGGGTATGGGGCGCCTGGACGCCAGCCTGATCGTGGAAGAACTGGCCAAGGGCTGCACCACCACCGCCGCCTTTCTCACCATCCACAACATGGCCACCAGCATGGTCGGCAAGTACGGCGGCGACGCCCTGGTCGAGGCCTGGTGCCCCGAGCTGGTGACGGGCGCCAAACTCGCCTCCTACTGCCTCACCGAGCCCGGCGCCGGCTCCGACGCCGCCTCCCTGCGCACCACCGCGGTACGCGAGGGCGACGACTACCTGGTCAACGGCAGCAAGGTCTTCATCTCCGGCGCCGGTCACACCGACGCCCTGGTGGTGATGCTGCGTACCGGCGATCCGGGCCCGAAAGGCATCACCGCGCTGTTGGTACCGGCCGATGCCGAGGGTGTCAGCTACGGCAAGAAGGAAGACAAAATGGGCTGGAACGCCCAGCCCACGCGCATGATCACCTTCGACAACGTGCGCGTACCGGTGGCCAACCGCCTCGGCGAGGAGGGCCAGGGTTTCGCCATCGCCATGGAGGGGCTCGACGGCGGACGCATCAACATCGCCACCTGCAGCGTGGGCACCGCCCAACAGGCGCTGGAGGAGGCCACGAGCTATGTCCAGGAGCGGCAGCAGTTCGGTACACGCATCGCCGATTTCCAGCACACCCAGTTCAAGCTCGCCGACATGCTCACCGAGCTGGTGGCGGCGCGGCAGATGGTGCGCCTGGCGGCCTGGAAGCTGGACCATGGCGACAGCCAGGCCTCCACCTATTGCGCCATGGCCAAGCGCTTCGCCACCGACGCCGGTTTCGCCATCTGCAACGACGCGTTGCAACTGTTCGGCGGCTACGGTTATATCCGCGAGTACCCGATGGAGCGGCATGTGCGCGACACCCGCGTGCACCAGATCCTCGAGGGTACCAACGAAATCATGCGCGTGATCATATCGCGCAAACTCTTCATGGAAGGCGCACTGGAGGTTATCAAATGAGCCCGAGTCCTATTGCAAGCACATCCGACAAGATCAAGGTCGAGCTGCGCGGTCACACCGCGCTGGTTACCGTGGACAACCCGGCGGCCAACACCTGGGATGTCGAGAGCCTGCCGGCGCTGAAGGCGCTGGTGGAGGCGCTCAACGCCAACCGCGACGTCTACGCCCTGGTGCTGACCGGCGCGGGGGACAAGTTCTTTTCCGCCGGCGCCGACCTCAAGATCTTTGCCGACGGCGACCCGGAAAAAGCCGGCGAGATGGCGCGCTACTTCGGCGAGGCCTTCGAGGCCCTGGCGGATTTCCGCGGCGTGTCCATCGCCGCCATCAATGGCTTCGCCATGGGCGGCGGCCTGGAAGTGGCCCTGGCCTGCGATATCCGCATCGCGGAAGAGCAGGCGCAGATGGCCCTGCCGGAAGCCAAGGTGGGCCTGCTGCCCTGCGCCGGCGGCACCCAGCGCCTGTCCTGGCTGGTGGGCGAGGGCTGGGCCAAGCGCATGATCCTCTGCGGCGAGCGCATCAAGGCCGACAAGGCCGAGCGCATCGGCCTGGTGGAGGAAGTGGTCGGCACCGGCGAGGCCCTGGACAAGGCGCTGGCCCTGGCCGAGCAGGTGGGCGAGCAGAGCCCCTCGTCCATCGGCCGCTGCAAGCAACTGATCCACTCCGCCCGCGACAAGGCCCTGGGCGATGGCCTGGCCGGCGAGCGCGAACTGTTCGTGGAACTGTTCTCCACCGAGGACCAGCGCGAGGGTGTCAATGCCTTCCTGGAAAAGCGCAAGCCCCAATGGAAGAACCAATAACCCGAAGAGGCCACAGGTATGAGTGACGCCCCGATCGTATTCGAGGAACTGCCGGCCAACGCCGGCCGCATTGGCCGGGTGACCCTGAATGTCCCCGGCACCCTGAACTCCCTGACCCTGGAAATGGTGGACCTGTTGCAGGCGCAGCTGGACGAGTGGCGCGACGACGAGCACGTCGCGGCGGTGTTCATCGAGGGCAGTGGCGACAAGGCCTTCTGTGCCGGCGGTGACGTGCAGGCGCTGCACCGCTCGGCGGTGGCGACCCCCGGCGGCCCCTGCGAGTACGCGGAGGATTTTTTCACCCGCGAGTACCGCATGAATCATACCCTGCACACCTACCCCAAACCGCTGGTGTGCTGGGGTCACGGCATCGTCATGGGCGGTGGCCTGGGCGTGATGGCGGGCTGCGGTCACCGGGTGGTGACCGAGACCACCCGCATCGCCATGCCGGAGGTGACCATCGCCCTGTTCCCCGATGTCGGCGGCAGCTGGTTCCTCAACCACATGCCGGGCAGTACGGGCCTGTTCCTGGCCCTGACCGGGGCTTCGATCAACGCCGCCGACGCTTTGTTTACCGGCCTGGCGGACCGTTTCATCGCCAGCGAGCACAAGCCGGACCTGATCGAGCGCTTGTTGAAGCAGGACTGGAGCCACGACCCGCGGGACAACCACAAGACCGTGCGCCACTGCCTGCGGCCCTTCGCCGAGCGCAGCCTGGGCAGCCAGCCCGCGGGCCAGGTGGAGCCGCACATGGCCACCATCAACCGCCTGTGCGACGGCGACGACGTGCACCAGGTGATCGACAATATCATCGCCCAGCAGACCGACGACCCCTGGCTGGCGCGGGCCCGGGACAGCCTGGCCCACGGCTCGAAGCTCGCCGCGCTGTGGATTCACCGGCAACTGTGGGAGACCCGTCACGCCTCGCTGCGCGAAGTGTTCCAGGCCGAGGCGCAGCTGGCCACCAACGTGGTGCGCCACCCCGAGTTCGCCGAGGGTGTGCGCGCGCTGCTGATCGACAAGGACCGCAAGCCCGCCTGGCAGTACGCCACCTCCCGCGATGTGCCGGAGGAGGTACTCGAGGGCTTTTTCCGTGCCCCCTGGCCCGCCAATCCACTGGCCGATCTGTAAGCGGCTGTCACCAACAACGAGGAATTCCGACATGGCAAAGGTAGCGTTTATTGGCCTCGGCAACATGGGTGGCCCCATGGCCACCAACCTGGTCAAGGCCGGTCACGCGGTGAAGGTGTTCGACCTCTCGGCGCCGGCCTGTGAACAGCTGGCGGCAGTGGGTGCGAGCATCGCATCCTCCGCCGCCGAGGCCGCGAGCGGTGTCGATTACGTCATCAGCATGCTGCCCGCCGGCAAACACGTGGCCGGCTTGTATCTCGGCGACGAAGGCCTGCTGCAACAACTCGACAAGAGCACCACGGTCCTGGATTGCAGCACCATCGACGCCGCCACCGCGCGCGAGGTTGGCGAGGCGGCCCGCGAGGCGGGTATCGGCTTCATGGACGCGCCGGTCTCCGGTGGCGTGGCCGCCGCGGCGGCGGGCACCCTGGCCTTCATGTGCGGCGGCGAGGCGGAGACCTTCCCCAAGGCAAAGGCCATCCTGTCCGACATGGGCAAAAACATTTTCCACGCCGGCCCCGCCGGCGCCGGCCAGGTGGCCAAGGGCTGCAACAACATGCTGTTGGCGATTCACATGATCGGCACCTGTGAGGCCCTGGAGATGGGCGCGCGCAACGGCCTCGACCCGAAGGTGCTGTCGGAGATCATGCTTGCCAGCTCCGGGCGCAACTGGTCGCTGGAGGTCTACAACCCCTACCCGGGAGTGATGGAGAAGGCCCCCGCCAGCAACGATTACAAGCCCGGTTTCATGGTCGATTTGATGGTCAAGGACCTGGGGCTGGCGTTGGATATCGCCGAGCACAGCGACGTCGACAACCGCATGGGGCAATTGGCCCGGGCGCTGTATAGCGAGCACCAGTCGGCGGGGAATGGCCAACTGGATTTCTCCAGCATCCTGCGCAAACTCCAGGGCTGAACCTGGCGCGGCCGGACGTCAGTTGTTGGTGTCAATCAAAGGCGCGAGCGATGCTATGTCAATGTCCATCAGCCGCTGGTACTGCCGCCTGCTGAGGCTCAAAAACGGCGGATAGCGGCTGTCGTGGACGTAGTAGCGCTCGCCGTCGCGGAACAGCTCCAGCAGGATCGACTGGCCGTTGTATTCCACGCGCAGGCGGCGCGCGGCGCGGCCCGATTCCGCCAGGCTGCGCTGCGCGTCCTCGTCCGCCAGCCCCTGCACCGTCAGCGTGGCGAGGGCGTCGAGCAGGGCCGCCAGCTCCCGCGGCTCCGGGGCGCTTCCCGCGGCGCCGCGCCACCGTCCCTGGTCGTCGCGGCGCAACTGGGTGCCGTCGATGGCGATGGCGCGCGGCCCCTCGATCGCGAGCAGGCCGGGATCGAGCCAGGCGTCCGGGGTCGCCGGCGCGTCGTGGTTGTTGTATTGCAGGCGGTAGATCGCGGGGTAGCTGTCGCTGCGGGCGTATACCGCGCGGTAGGCGGGTGAGCGGCCGAGGTAGATGGTGGCCAGTGCCTCGCCGTTGCCGAGGAAGGTGAGCCGGCGCTTGTAGTGGTAGGAAGCCACCCGGAAGCGCTGCCGGGCGGCGGCGCTCTCGGCCACGGGAAAACCGCGCGGCGGCCGCGTCAGGGTATCGATCAGCTCCTGGATGTGCGCGTGGTCCGCGGGCAGGTTGTGCAGATCCGGTAGCACCCAGCGGCCGTGAAGGTTTTGCAGCAGGACCTCGTTGTCCCTGTCGTCGGCGATCCGTATCGCGTCGACCCGCAAGGCCGCGCGGCTGTCCAGCAGGTGCCGGGCGTCGCCGGTGTCGCTGTTTCCCGGCCAGTACAACAGTGCCGCCAGTCCGCACTGCACCAGCAGTAGAAACAGCAGGCTGACGATGGTGCGCTTCATAGGGCCAGTGTTTTCCGGTAGTGGCGCATGCGCAGGCGCGCGCGCAGCCAGTGCACCAGGGCCAGCAGTGCCAGCCAGGCCAGCGCCAGGGCGTAGTTGAAATACTCAATCAGTGTTTGTGCCTGGTTACTCATTGGCGGCAGCGTGCGATTGAAGTGGCCGCGGGAGCGGATGCGCAGCAGGCTGCTGTCGCGCAACGACCAGTCGATGGCGTTCATCAGCAACTCCAGGCCCTCCTGCTGCCGGGTACCGGAGACGCCGGCCGCCGCGTTGAGCGTCTGGTCGTCGAGGAAATCGTTGGAGCTGAACAAAATAATGCGCGCCGACAGCGGCGAGAGCTCCACCAGTGGCTGCAACTCTTCCGCTGGCGGGTCGCTGGCATCACCGGCCTCCGATGGCTTCGGGGGTGGGCGGTCGGTGAATTGGGAGTGGAAGCGCCCCTGGAGAATCACCCCCAGCGTGCGCGGCTTGCGTTCTCCCTGGCCGTAGAAAGTTGCTTGCCCGTCGCTGTCCGCCCGCGGGGTGACATCGCCGGCGCTGGACAGCCAGGCGGCCGGCGAGCTGCGCAGCAGGGTGGTAAGGCGCTGGTTTTCACCGCGCTGGACCGTTACCGGGGAGGCCCAGCCCATGGTGAGTCGCGGCAGGTTGGCGGTGATCGGGTGGTCCGGGTTGAGTCCCGGTGGCCGCAGGTCGATAAAGTAGGGGTAGTCGACCAGCTGCAGCTCGCGAAACTCGCGGTCGCCGACGCGGCGGATGACCGGCGCGGGGAAGGTGGCGTTCTGATCGTCCATGACCAGCTCGTCGCCGATGTGCAGGCCGTGGTGGGCCAGCCACTCTTCCAGCCCGCTGGGCCAGGGCAACAGGCGCATGTCTTCGCCGGCCAGCGACACGGTCCAGGGGGAGGTGGCCAGGAGCACGGTGCCCCCGCGCATCAGGAACTGGTCGATGGCGTAGCGCGCGTGCGTGTCGAGTTGGTGCGGGGCCACCACCACCAGGATATCCGCCTCGGGGGTCACGCTGCCGTCCGCCAGCTGTTCCATGCGGATGCTGTAGTCACGGGTGATCATCTGCTCCAGCTGGCTGAAGGTCGGTGCGCCGCCGTTGAATGGGTATCCCTGTTCGCGCGGGGTCGGCACCGCCAGGGCGACAGTGCGGGTGAAGCCGCTGGAGAAGCGGCGCAGCCCCGTCTCCAGGTCGCGGCGGAAATCGCCGGGGTCGAAGCTGTCGTTGGGGAGCTGGACCACCTGGTGGTCATCCTCGAGGGTGAGATAGAAGAAAAATTCCCGACCCTCGCCGATGGCGGTCGCCATCGGCGTGAAGCCCCACTCGTCCACGATGCGGCGCGCCTCGAGGCCGCCATCGGCTTCCGGCGCGACGAAACGGTAGCTGAACTTGCCGCCAGACTCCGCGGCGATAGCTTGCAGCTGGCTGGCGATGGATTGGCGGTAGGTCTGCAACAGCGGCGGTAGCAGGACGTCGTCGGAGACATAGGCCACCAGTTCCACCGGTGTGTCGATGCCGGCGAACAGCTGCCCGCCGCTGCGGTAGCTGTAGAGGACATCGCGGATCGCCCGGGTGAGGTCGTACTCCGGGTTGCGCAGCCGCACCTCCGGCTGGGCGTTGACCGCGTTGCGCACTTCGATCAGTTCGCCAAAACCCAGGGTTTCGAATTCGTCGCCGTAGTGCACCACCAGGTGGAACCAGGCGTTGACCACGGCGGACTGGTGGCGGTCCGACACCTGGAAGGGCGCGGCGCGCAGGCCGTAGCGCTCGATCGCCTCGCGCTCCAGGTCGGGGTTGTCCGCGGGGTCGACAAATTCCACCCGTACCCTGCCGCCGGACGCTTCCCGGTATTCCTCGATGAGGTCGCGCAGTTGCGGTACCAGCGGCGCCAGCAGCGGGTGGGTGCGCTCGCTGAAATACCCGCGGATCAGCAACGGCTCCTCCAATCGCTGCAGGAACTGCCCGGTGGTGTCGGACAGCGAGTACAGTCGCCCCTCGGTCACGTCCAGTCGCAGGCCGGGCACTTTGTGCAGCCAGACATTGGCCAGCAGGAAGTTGACCACCAGCAGCGCGGCGACCGAGCGCCAGTAGCGGTGCCGGCGGCTGTGCGCCCGGGACCAGCGGCCGCGCTCCAGGGCGTACACGTTCAGCGTGAGAAACACGCCGGTGAGTCCCAGGTAGTAGTAGAGATCGCGAACGTCCACCACGCCGCGGGCGATGCTCTCGAAACGTGAGCCGCTGCCCAGGGCCCGCAGCCAGTCGGCGGTGCCGGCCTCGAAGAAGCCGGTGAGCAGCGGGCTGCCCAGCAGGTAGAGGGCGATGCACAGCGCCACCGAGGCGATCAGGCTGACAATGGGGTTGTCGGTGCAGGCGGAGACGAACAGGCCGATGCTGAGGTAGGCGCTGCCCAGCAGCAGCGCCGCCAGGTAGCCCGCGGCCACCGGCCCCCAGTCCAGCTCCGCGATCAGGCTCACGGTCACCGGCAGCGGCGCGGTGGCCAGCAGCGCCAGGGCGAGTAGCAACAGGCAGGCGCCGAACTTGCCGAACACGAAGCGGCTGATGCCCACCGGCTGGGTGAGTACGTGTTCCAGGGTGTGGCGCTGGCGTTCCTCGCTCCACATGCGCATGGTCAGCGCCGGGCACAGAAAGGCCAGCAGTACCGGCATCCAGCGAAACAGCGGGCGCAGGTCGGCAATATTGCGGGCGAAGAACGATTCCACCCAGAACACGATAAACAGGGTCGCGCCGGTGAAAGTGGCGAGGAACAGCCAGGCCACCGGCGAGGCGAAGAACAGCCGCGTCTCCTTGGCGGCGACCCGGCGCGCGACGGCGGTTCGGCTCACGGCGCCGCGCTCCCGCCGGTGGCTTCCCGGAACACGGTCTCCAGGTCCCGCTGCAAGGGCAGGAGTTGGCACAGTTCGGCGCCCTGTTCGATGACCACCCGGGCGATGGCCGCCGAGGCGTCGTCGGGATCTTCGTCGCGGCGCAATAGCAGGCGGTACTCGTCGCAGTTGGGCAGGGCCTCGACGCTGGCGATGGCGGGCACCAGTTCCAGGGCGTGGCGCAGGGGCTCGGAGGCGGTTTTCACCCGCAGTGACAGGGCCTCGCTGTGGCGCAGGGCCTCGAGCGTGGCATCCAGCGCCAGCCGCCCCTGGTGCAGGATCAGCACGCGGTCGCAGACCGCGTCGACCTCCTGCATGATATGCGTGGACAGCAGTACCGTGGCGCGCCGCGCCAGGCGCTTGATCAGCGCGCGCATATGCCCGGTTTGTTCCGGGTCCAGGCCGTTGCCGGGTTCGTCGAGGATCAGCAATCGCGGGTTGCCCAGTATGGCCTGGGCGACACCCACCCGCTGGCGTTGGCCGCGGGACAGGGTGGCGATTTTGGCTAGCATGTGCCCGGCGATGTCGGTGGCCTGCATCGCCTCGCGGACCGCCAGCGCGCGCTGGTCGCGGCCGATGCCCTTGCAGGTGGCGGCGTAGTCCAGGTAGTCCGCCACCATCATTTCCGGGTACAGCGGCAGGTTTTCCGGCAGGTAGCCGAGCGAGCGCTGGACTTCCCGGCAGCCGTGGGCGTAATCCCGCCCCGCCACGCGCAGGCTGCCGGCGGTGGGTTCCAGGTAGCCGCTGAGCATTTTCATCACCGTGCTTTTGCCGGCGCCGTTGTGGCCCAGCAATCCCACCACACCGTTGTTGCCGATATGGAAACTGACCCGGTTGACCGCGGTCACCGGGCCGTAGCGGCGGGTCAGGGATTGGGCCTCGATCATCGTGTCGTCAGTCCGCGTTCCACACCTCGCGCATGGTGACGAATTCCTCCGCGGCGGTGGGGTGGATGCCCACCGTGGCATCGAACATGGCCTTGGTGGCGCCGGCGCGCATGGCCACGGCGAAGCCCTGCATGATCTCGCCGGCGTCGGGCCCGACCATGTGCGCGCCCACCACCCGGTCGGAGGCGTCGTCCACGATGAGCTTCATGAAGGAGCGCTCCTCGCGGCCGCTGATGGTGTGCTTCATCGGTTTGAAGGTCGACTTGTAGATGCGCAGGTGCCCGAAGCGGGCGTGGGCCTCGTCCTCGGTATAACCCACGGTGCCGATATTGGGCTGGCTGAACACGGCGGTGGGTATGTATTCGTAGCTGACCGGCTGGTCCATGTCGCCGAACTGGCGGCGGGCGAAAGCCATGCCCTCTTCCAGGGCCACCGGGGTCAGTTCCATGCCGCCGGTAACGTCTCCCAGGGCGAATATGTCCGGTTCGCTGGTGCTGTAGTGTTCCTCGACCGCGATATGGCCGCTCTCGGTCAGTTCCACGCTGACGTTCTCCAGCCCCAGGTCCTGCAGGTGGGCCTTGCGGCCGGTGGCGTAGAGTACGCAGTCCGCTTCCAGGGTGCTGCCGTCGGTCAGGGTCAGGCGCAGGCCCGTCGATTCGCGGCTGATGGATTCCACATTGACCTCAAAGCGCAGGTCCACGCCGGTGTTGGCGATTTCCCGGGCGGCGTGGGCGCGCACGTCCGGGTCGAAGCCGCGCAGGAACAGCGGGCCCCGGTACAGCTGGGTGACGCGCGAGCCGAGGCCGTTGAAGATGCCGGCGAATTCCACCGCGATATAGCCGCCGCCCACCACCACCAGGCGCTCGGGAAACTCCTCGAGATCGAAGATTTCATTGGAGGTGATGGCGTGTTCGCGCCCCGGGAACTCGGGAATATAGGGCCAGCCGCCGGTGGCGATCAGGATCTTGCGGGCGGTGAAGCGCCGGTCCCCGACGGCCACGGTGTTGGCCTCGACGATGCGCGCCCGGCCGTCGATCACATCGACATCGGCGCCGTCCAGCAGGCGCTCGTAGATGGCGTTCAGCCGTCCGATCTCGGTCTTCTTGTTGTCGCGCAGGGTGGCCCAGTCGAAAGCGGGCCGCTGGCTGTCCCAGCCGAAACCGCGGGCGTCCTCGAAGGCCTTGCCGTATTCCGAGGCGTAGACGTACAGTTTTTTCGGCACGCAGCCCACATTGACGCAGGTGCCCCCCATGTAGCGATCCTCGGCGACGGCCACCCGGGCGCCGAAGCCCGCGGCCATGCGCGCTGCCCGCACCCCGCCGGAGCCGGCGCCAATAACAAACAGATCGTAATCCAGGGCTGACATTGATGAAGTCCTCCAGTCGTGAGCTTGCGGGGTGATGCGCAAATGTCGAAGAGTGTAGCAGCCCAGGGCCGGCGCCAATAGCGGCAACCGCACCCGGTGTGGTGGGCGCTGTCGCGCCGGCCGGGTATCATGGTCCGCCCACACCTGGAAGGACAGGCATGAAGCGAGCCACGCTTATCGTTTCGCTGGTACTCATCGGCCTGGTGGCGCTGGCCTGGGTGCTGCTGCGCCCGGCGCTCGAGGTCGCCGTGGGTTATACCGCCAAGCAGACCTGCTCCGGGCTGCTGGTGTCGGGCCTGCCCGCGGATTTTATCTGGGAGCGGGACGTGGCGCCGCGCATGGCGATCCTCGGGCCGTTGCGTGACCGGCTGCGCGGCGGGATAACGCCGCAGCGAACGGGGGTGAGCAGCACCTTCCTCGGCGTCACCGCCCGCGCCAGCTATGCCCCGGGACGCGGTTGCAGCCTGCACAAATCGCGGGGCGAAGCCGCCACGCCACGCGCCGCGGCGCGGAGGCCCTCGGCCCCGGTGGTGGCTCCGCGCGCCCTCGAGGCGGCCCTGGACCAGGCCTTTGCCGAACCCGCTGGCGGCGGACGCAACACCCTGGCGGTGCTGGTATCCCGTCGCGGCAGCCTGATTGCCGAACGCTATCTCCCGCCGGTGTCGCCCGACATGCCACTGCAGGGCTGGTCGATGAACAAGAGCCTGATGGCGACCTGGGTGGGTATGCAGGTGGCGCGCGGCCAGCTGACTCTTGATCAGCCCGTGCGGGCCGCGCTGGCGCGGGCGCCGGGCGGCGATGCGCTGGCGCCTGCCGTGGACCCGGGCCTCAACCTGGGACA
This sequence comes from Parahaliea mediterranea, assembly GCF_017255185.1. GTDB lineage: Bacteria > Pseudomonadota > Gammaproteobacteria > Pseudomonadales > Halieaceae > JAFKCZ01. Next base: position 6,240 of record NZ_JAFKCZ010000007.1, on the reverse strand, counting down.
CTTGCTGCATATGGAAAGCGGCCTGGATTTCGAGGAGACCTATCTGCCCGGGGGCGACGCCACGCGGATGCTGTACCGCAGCGAGGCCATGTGGGCCGCCGCCCCGGCCACCGGCCAGGCCGTCGGCCCCGGTGAGCGCTTCAGCTATTCCAGCGGCGACACCAACCTCGCCGCGCTCGTCTGGCAGCAGTCGCTGGGTGACACGCCGTATACCACCTGGCTGCGGCGCGAATTTGCCGGGCCGCTGGGCCTGCATTCGCTGGTGGCGGAAGCCGACGCCTCCGGTGTTCAGGTGGGGTCCTCCTACGCGTTTATGACGGCCCGGGACTGGCTCGGGGTGGGGCAGCTGTGGCTCGATGCCTGGCACGGTCGCAGCCCGGTGCTGGGGCGGGACTGGCAGCGGGCCGCGGTGCGACCGCGAAGTGCCGCCGCCGATGGCGCCTACGGCCGCGGCTTCTGGCTCAACACGGCCGGAGTGGCCTTTCCGGCATTGCCCGATACCCTGTTCTTTGCGTCGGGCAACAGCGGCCAGGCGGTGGTGGTACTGCCCGAACAGGAAACAGTGGTGGTTCGCCTGGGGCTGACCGCGGACGGCGTCGACAGCGGTCTCGCCGAGCTGTTGGCGGCCGTCGCGAATGCACTGGCGACCGATAACGAAGGAGTTCTCCAACATGACTGAGATTAGCTTGAGCGCGATCCACATCTACCCGGTTAAGTCTTGCGCGGGTATCGACCTGGAAGGGGTCAGCCTGGACCGTTTCGGCCCCCGCGGCGACCGCCGCTGGATGGTGGTGGACGGAACCGGCCGTTTTCTCAGCCAGCGCGAGCTGGCGCGCATGGCGCTGGTGCGGGTGAGCCAATTGCCCGGGGGCGGGCTGTTGCTGTCCCTCGGGGACACCGAGTGCGGCGTGGCGGTGCCGGGCCCCGGCGCGCCTTTCGCCGAGGTCACGGTGTGGGACGACCGCGTCAACGCGGTGGATGCCGGCGATGGCGCGGCCGCCTGGCTGAGCGAGGTGTTGGCGACCGAATGCCGGCTGGTGTACATGCCCGGGGAGAGCCGGCGCGCGGTGGACCCGGATTACGCCAGAAGGGGGGAAACGGTGTCCTTCGCCGACGGCTTTCCCCTGCTGCTGATATCCGAGGCTTCCCTGGGGGCCTTGAACGAGCGCCTGCCCCACGAAGTGTCGATGAACCGATTTCGCCCCAATCTCGTAGTCTCCGGTTGCGAGCCTTTCGCCGAGGACGGCTGGTCGCGCATCCGCATCGGCGCGGTGGAGATGGACGTGGTCAAGGCCTGCAGCCGCTGCGCGATTCCCTCCATCGATCAGGCCACTGGAGAGCGGGACCCCTATATCAATCGCGCCCTGGCGGATTTCCGCCGCTTCGAGCGGCAGATTCTGTTCGGCCAGAATCTGCTATACCAGGGTGGGGGGGAGCTGCGCCGGGGCGACCCGGTGGAGGTCCTGGCCCAGGGCGCCGCGGTGGGGTAATCGCGGTAATAGTTGGGTTTGGCGGGGCCCCGGTATCGGGTATGGTGTCGCCGCTTTGGATGGGCCGCCCTCGATTGGTGCGCCCGGGACTGGATCGCCCGTGTCCTCGCTAGCGACCGTGGCAGAGAAAAAGGTAGGGAATATGCTAGGAAAAAACTTCAAGCCGGCGTCGCTGTGCGCCGCCAGCCTGCTGGCCGCGCACGTGGCGCTGGCCGGCGCCGCGGAGGGCGGCCAGCAGCCGTCGGACGAGATTACCCTGAAGAACGGCTCGCGCATCATCGGCACGGTGACCGACACCCGCGCCGGGGTGATCACCGTGGAGACGGAGTTTGCCGGCACCCTGAGCATCCAGCAGGACCAGGTGGCCGCCATGTCGACCCACGAGCCCGTGGTGATGCAGCTGGAAGACGGCATCGTGGTGCAGAACCAGCCCATCGTGGTGCGCGACGACGAGCTGCTGCTGCCCCCCGGCCTCGCCCCGGAGACCCGCTACCCCCTGGCGAATTTGCTGGTGGTCAACCCCGAGCCCTGGGAGCTGGGTGACGGCTACAAGTGGACGGGCCTGGTCAGCGCCGCGCTGACCATCGAGCAGGGCAATACCGACACCGAGGAGTTCGACTACCGCCTGGAGTCGGTGTGGCGCAGCCTGCGGGACCGCTTTACCACCAAAATGAACGGGGAGGTGGACGAGGCCAACGGCGTCAAGAATGCCGAGAACTGGAAGGCCATCGCCAAGTACGACTATTTCCTGGAAGACCCGACCTGGTACACCGGCATCAACGCCGCCGCCGAGGCGGACGATTTCGCCGACCTCGACCTGCGCTACTACGTCGGTCCCTACATCGGTCACCAGTTCTACGAGGAGCCGAAGCTGACCCTCTCCGCCGAGGCCGGCGCGGTGTACGTGAACGAGAACTTCATCGTCGCCGATGACAAGGAATACCCCGGTCTCAACTGGACGGTCAATGCCACCAGCAATGTGCTCGGGGGGGATTCACGCCTGTACCTGGATCACAACGGCATCCTCAACCTCGACGACGCCGGCGACCTGATCATGAATACCACCTTCGGCCTGGCCTTCCCGCTGATGTTCAGCATCGAGGCCGCCGCCGAAGTGTTGATCGAGTACGACAGCGGCGTGCCCGCGGACGTCGAGGAAGTCGACCAGACCTACCGCTTCCGCCTCGGCTACACCTGGTAGTCAGCGGCAGCGACGCGCCGTGGCCGCGAGTTGCTCCAGCAGCGGCGCGGTGTCGGCCAGCGACAGACAGGCGTCGGTGATGCTCTGGCCGTAGGCCAGGGCCTCCCGCGCCGCCATCGGCTGGTTGCCGCTCACCAGGTGGCTCTCCAGCATCACCCCGCGAATCGCCCGCTGGCCCTGTTCGATCTGGTCGCAGAGGCTGGACAGCACCTGGGCCTGGCGCGCCGGGTCCTTGTCGCTGTTGCCGTGACTGCAATCCACGATCAGCGAGGCCGGCAGCCGGTGCGCCGCCAGGGCCTCGGCGGCGGCCTGTACCGCCTGCGGATGGTAGTTGGGCCCGGTGTCCCTGCCGCCGCGGAGAATCAGGTGGCAGTGGGGGTTGCCGCTGGAACGCAGGATGGCGGGGGTGCCCTCCTTGGTCAGCGAGGGGAACCAGTGACTGTGGCGGGCGCTGCGAATGGCGTCGATGGCCACGTCCACCTGGCCGGTGGTGCCGTTCTTGAAGCCCACGGGCATCGACAGGCCCGAGGCCAGCTCGCGGTGCACCTGGCTCTCCACGGTGCGGGCGCCAATGGCGCCGAAGCTCACCAGGTCGGCGTAGTACTGGCCGAAGGTGGTGTCGAGGAACTCGCTGGCCGCGGGCAGTCCCAGCGCCGCCACATCCAGCAACACCTTGCGCGCCAGGTGCAGTCCGCGGTTGATGTGGAAGCTGTCGTCCAGGTCCGGGTCGTTGATCAGCCCCTTCCAGCCCACCACCGTCCGCGGTTTCTCGAAGTAGACCCGCAGTACCGGGAGTATCGCGTCCGCCAGCGGTTCGCACAGGCTTTGCAGTTGCCGGGCGTAGTCCAGCAGGGCCTCGGGATCGTGCACCGAACAGGGGCCGACGATCACCAGCAGGCGCGGGTCGTCCCCCGCCAGGATGGCTTCAATGTCGCGGCGGGCGGCGGCGATCGCCGCCGCCTGTGCATCGCCCAGGGGGAGTTCTTCCTGCAGGATCCAGGGGGTGATCAGCGGCTGCGCGCGGCTGATGCGTATGTCGTCGGTGCGTTCGGTCATGCCCTTGCCGGGAGTGGGTTGCGGGCCGGCTATTGTCGCGCGCCGGGCTTGTGCCGGGCAAGTGCGCGGACCCAGTTCAGGCGCTGTCCGCGGCGCGCTGGCCGATGGCGCGCTGGATGGCCCTGACCTTGTCCTCGCTCATGGAAATCTTCAGCGACAGCACGAGGGATACCAGCAGCGGCGGCAGCACCCCCAGGCCCAGGGCGTAGCCCAGCCCCTCGACGGTGGCCGCGGGCACCTGTCCCGGCAGCATGCCGGCGTGCAGGCCGATCGCGTCCAGGGCGAGGCCGCCGTAGAACGGGCCGATCACCGTGGCGGTCTTGTTCATCAGGTTGGTCATCGAGAAAAAGCTGGCCTCCTGGCGCAGGCCGCAGGCCAGTTCGTGCTCGTCGGTGAGGTCGGCCACCACCGACTGGGTGCAGATGCTGCGCAACAGGAAGCAGTACATGAACACCAGCATGAACAGGAAGTTCAGCGCGAACACCAGCGTGTGGTCGTTGTCCGGCAGCAGGCCGGCCAGCTTCAGCGGGTACAGCCACAGGCAATTGAGGAACATGCCGACGAGGGAGAGCTGTATCAGCCGGTGCTTGGGGAAGCGGCGGCTCAGGGACTTGAGGCTCGCCATGACCAGGACGATGGCCAGCAGGCTGGGCAGCGACAGGACGATGGAGGACTCCTCCGGGGAGAACTCCCAGAAGTAGGTCCACACCAGCATGTTCAGGCTGACAATGGTGCCGTAGGCGACCATGCAGGCGAATTCGTAGGCGATGACGATGCGAAAGGTCTTGTTGCCCAGGGTGCGCAGCAGGTCGCGGACCAGGGCCGCGGGGGAGGCGTTGTCGCCGGGCGGCTCCGGGGCGTCGCGCGAGGAGCGGATATAGCGGCGCGCGCCCAGGGTGCAGGCGATGGCGGCGGTCCAGGCCACGGCGCAACTCAGCACGCCGTACCAGGGGTAGTTGGCCGCGTCGAAGCGGCCGTCGCCGCCGTTTACGGTGGGAAAGATCAACAGCAGTCCCGCCGCGGGCAGCAATACCGCGAACAGGAACATGCAGGCCAGGCGCGCCCCGAGTACCTGGCTGCGCTCGTGGTAGTCGCGGGTGATTTCCGCCGACAGCGCCAGGTGGGGAATGGCGAAGGTGGTGACGAAGGTGCGCACCCACAGCGACCAGAACAGCAGCCACCCCGCCAGCAGGGCGTGGTCGGCGACCACCGCCGCGGGTGGCGCGAACAGGCCGATGAAACCCAGTCCCAGGGGCAGGATGCTGAATACCATGAAGGGGAAGCGGCGGCCCCAGCGGCTGCGCAGGCGGTCGGAGAGCGAGCCGACCAAGGGGTCGGAGATGCTGTCCCACACCAGGCTGGTGGCGATAATGGTGCCGGTGACGGTGCCGCTGAGTCCCAGCACCTGGGTATAGAACAGCAGTACGAAGGCGGTGTAGGCGGCCTCCTTGGCCGCGTAAACGATGCCGCCAACGCCATAGAGCAGGCGGCTGCCCGGTCCTGTCATGGAGGTACTCCGCCTCGTCGGTCGCCACCGCGACCGCGTTTATTATGGAGTCAGTGGGATTGCGCTGGCCCGATGGTGGGGGGAGGGCCTGAACGCAGCCTGAACAATGCCCGGCACCGGCGCGCGCGCCGGTGCTTTACGGCCGCCGCGCTAGCGGCTGCCCTTGATCAGGCTGCGGAAGCGGTCGGCCAGGGTTTCGTGCTTGTAGTCGGTGAACTCACCGGCATCCATGAACATGCCGTGTTCGTTGCAGACCTCGTACCAGATGTGGGACTGCTTGGGATCGGAGGTTTTATCCATGTCCTTGCCACAGCGGGGGCAGGCGATGTCCTCCACGGTGTCCCACTTCTTGCCTTCATCCGCCCTGCCGGAGTCCAGCGCGTCCCCCATCCATTTTTTCTTCAACTCCTCGGCCTCGCCGGTGTCGAACCACAGGCCGAGACAGTTGGTGCAGCGATCGATAGTCACACCGCCATAGCCGATTTCTTCCATGCCATGCCCGCACTTGGGACACTTGATGCTGTGCACCTCTGGGTTGTATTCCATCTGGCTTCCCCGTGAAATTGTTGCGTCAGAGTGTGGTGCTCGCCGGCCCGCGAACCCTCGGTTCGACGCGCAGCTGGCCCATGCCATCGAGTCTAGCGCAGGCCCCGGCGTTTGTCGCGCGCGACCCGGCCGGGCGGCCGGGTGGTCGAATGAATTCGACCCTACATTGGGGACATTGGGGACATTGGGGACATTGGGGACATCGGGGGCGCGTGCCCTGTAGGGCGGAATTCATTCCGCCAACTCCGCTCGGTCGAATGAATTCGACCCTACAGGGGGGGGTGCCCTGTAGGGCGGAGGGCCTGCCCCTCTTTTCGGGTCATTCATTTAAGCGTGGGAAACCACGTCCTACGGACGTGGTCATGAGTGGCAGGCTCTGCCTGTTACGAATAGAAAGGCTCATGCTATCTCTTGAGGTTGAGTTGTGCCCACAACTGACC